>NZ_JABGCC010000002.1:0-808096 GCF_013149315.1 Novosphingobium sp. SG754
GGTCAGGACATGAAGCGGGGGCGGTGCCATGGGTAGTTTGAATCATCGCCTGCCCCCACGCGCAAGCCCTTTTTGCCAACCACCTGAGCAGTTACAATGAATGCAGCCTAGCCCTATCATCGCTCGCGCGAGTTCGTCTTCGAATTGCCTAAAGGACAGGGAAGCTCTCAACCTATCCAGTCTTTGCCGCTGAGCGATAGCGGGAATTATTTGATGCACGTTTGGCGGAGACCTCCTCCCACGCACGTCGCGGATGGCCCGGTCAAGCGTTGCTTTTGGGTCAGCAAGTCGTTCAGCCTCGCGCGCATTGGCAGGCAAACCCAGCGCACCCAAGTCACCGTTGTATCCCAATGCTGCACCGACTGCTTCCCGGTCCGCAAGCATCCATGCTTCAGTTTCATGACGCGGAGCGATGATTACGCAACGCTCTAGGGGAAACCCGCACAAAGCAAATGCGGCCTGCCGGTATGCTTCAGAACGATGCTCTATATTGGCCTCCAAAGCCCGGCCGCCGGTGTCAGCGTGTATGAAGGCGATGTGGAAAGCAGCGCGCTCGCGGCACAGTTGATCGGCGACCTCTGATACCGCTCTACCGGACTTTCCAAGGTCAATTGCTGAAGCAAGAGGCACTGTAACGTTACGAACTCCCCGCGTGCGTACAAGGTCTTCCATCAGCAGTGGAATGACAATGTCAAAGTAAGCCTTATCAGTTGCCCCCTCATGCATGGCTGCCCAACTGAGATAAGTCATGCTGCATCAACTGAGCGTTGCAGGAGTGTTTCAATCTCTGCGCGTACCAAATGGCGCTCAGGATCGTAAAGGTCTCCTGACGGTTGTACGCCTGTACGCATACGCGTTCGTACCATTCTCTTATTTGTTTTTGGTGCGACGATTGATACGACGTCAGCTGCAACAATTTCATTATCTTTTAGGTAGGTCATAACTTTTGGGGAATGAGTGGCTATCAACACCTGAAACGATGGTGTTTCAGGATTTCCTGAAACGGTCGCAGATTGCCGTAAGAACTGGACCAGCGCCGGAATGCGTCCCTCGTGGACACCATTTTCTGGCTCTTCGAAGCAAAGGGTCCCTTGTCGCTCAGGATCATTGAGGAGGGTCAGCAAAGCTAGCAAGCGAAGCGTCCCATCGGAAATAACGCGCGAACTGAATGACAAATCGTCAGTGAAGCAAATGTTGTACGCGTACTGACGCTGTGCAACGTTGCTGAGACTCTCCAGACGCGAGACCGACGGGATCAGTGAAGCCAAATCAGCAGCAATGTCGGCCAAAACTCCATCGGGACGGTCGTGACTACCGGTCTCGTCTTTTAAACGTGCAAGAACAGCCGCTAAGTTCGAAGCGTCTGGCTTAAGGCGAGGCTCATCAAACCTATCGTTGTCTAGCCTTGCGGCTTGCGGATTAATTTCCAGGAAACTGATATTGGAAAGCGCTTCGCGCACCGCATAAAGGTGCGGAAATTCTGCGGTCGTGATGGTAGAAAGTGCGGTGCGAGACGCCTCTTTCAGTGAAAGAGTGACAGGGCGGCCGTGCTTTTGCCGTCCGTCTTGCTTCACCTCAATTGCGTTCTTTTCCTCATTCATTCTAATGAATGGTGATACTCGAGTATAGTTGATCTTGATAGATCTAAGGAAAGCTCGGGCTCTATCCTCGCTCTTCGCGATTGGCCTACAAAACTCTCGAACCACCTGAACCCGCCTCGGTGTTCCGTCGCTGCCCATAAGGATACCGAGTTCAAGCTCATAACGCAGTCGTTGGGCGGGGACTTCGTATTCCGTGCCGAATGCATCTGACCCCCTTCTAGGGACAAGAACCTCGACGGCGAAGGTCATTCTGTCGGCCGCGCCTTCAGGCGTTCGCCGGAACAATTCTTCCGGCTCACCCCTCAAGCCCTGCATTGCGTGTCGGATGTCGTGCTTCGCCAGGAGAGACACGAAACGGAGGGCGTCAAACAGATTGGATTTTCCGCTCGCATTCGGCCCCACGAGCGCGGCGAAAGGCTGAAGGTCAACTTCAAAGTTTTCAAAGGTCTTGAAGCCGCTGATTTCCAGTCGAGTGATCATGCGACAATGGTAAGGTTGGGCCGCACACAACGCAATCCTAGATGTCTGCTAATGGCGAGACCCACTGTTCAACTCGTCACCCCGTAAGCGCAGCAAAATCCCAATCCATGCCGGTCAAAGCTGCGCTTGTGACGGGACGCGCATACAACCTCATAGCGCTATGGCAGGTCGCTCCCCTACACCCCCAATCACCCCAACCCCTAAAATTCCCCAGCCTTTCCCCTTGCCCTAGGCCGCATTTTTCCCCCATTTAGGGCGGGTAATGCTCCGCCAATATGAACTTGTCGAACGTGTGCTGGCCTATGCTCCCCAGGCGGACGAGGCCATGCTCAACCGTGCCTATGTCTATACCGTGCAGAAGCACGGGACGCAGAAGCGTGCCAGCGGGGATCCCTATTTCTCCCACCCGGTGGAGGTGGCGGGCCTGATGACCGAGCTCAAGCTCGATCAGGAAACCATCGTTACCGCGCTGCTCCACGATACGGTGGAGGATACGCTCGCCACGGTGGACGAGATCGAGCGGCTGTTCGGGCCCGATGTGGCGCGGCTGGTCGATGGAGTGACCAAGCTTTCCAAGATCGAGACGATGACGGAAAGCGAGCGCGCGGCCGAAAACCTGCGCAAGTTCCTCCTCGCCATGAGCGAGGATTTGCGCGTGCTGCTGGTCAAGCTGGCAGACCGGCTGCACAATATGCGCACCTTGCATTTCATCAAGAGCGAGGACAAGCGCCGCCGCATCGCGCGCGAGACGATGGAAATCTATGCCCCGCTCGCCCAGCGCGTGGGCATGTATGAATATATGCGGGAAATGCAGCTGCTGGCGTTCGAGCAGCTGGAGCCCGAGGCCTATGCCACGATCACCGGCCGCCTGGCTGCCATCCGCAGCGAGGGTGGGGGCGAGGTGGGGGACATTGCCCTGTCGATCAAGCAGGCCCTGGCCGAGGCAGGCCTGCGCGTGGAAGTGGCCGGCCGCGAAAAGCATCCCTATTCGATCTGGAAGAAGATGGCCGAGCGGCACGTGTCGTTCGAACAGATTTCCGACATCATGGCATTTCGCGTGCTGGTTGACGATGTGGGCGATTGCTACAAGGCGCTGGGTGTGCTGCACCAGACCTGGCAAATGATCCCCGGGCGGTTCAAGGACTATATCTCCACGCCCAAGATCAACGGCTATAAAAGCCTGCATACCTCGCTGATCTACAACAATGCGCGCCGGGTCGAGGTGCAGCTCAAGACGCGCGAGATGCACCACCGCAACGAATATGGTCTGGCCGCGCACTGGGCCTACAAGCAGGGTGGGGAGCCCGATGGCCAGGTCGGCTGGCTGCGCGACCTTGTCGAAATTCTTGACGCCAGCCACGATCCTGACGAGCTTCTGGAAAACACCAAGATGGCGATCTATCAGGATCGCATTTTTGCCTTCACTCCCAAGGGCGCGCTGTTCCAGCTGCCCAAGGGCGCCACGCCGATCGACTTTGCCTTTGCCGTGCACACCAACCTGGGCGGGGCGGCGGTGGGCGCCAAGATCAACGGCCGCCATGTGCCGCTGCGCACGCCGCTGGGCAATGGTGACGTGGTGGAAATCATCAAGAGCCGCAATTCCGAGCCGCAACTGTCGTGGCTGGGCTTTGCCGTGACGGGCAAGGCGCGCGCCGCCATCCGCCGCGCCGTGCGGCAAAAGGAACGCGCCGAAGTGGCCCTGATCGGCCGCAAGCTCTATGAGGAAATCACCGAGCGGCTGCCGACCCAAGTGGGCAAGAAAGCCCTGGCCGATGCGATCAAACGCCTGAAATTCAACAGTGAAGAAGACCTCATGGTGGCGATCGGTTCGGCCAAGCTGGACGATCGCCAGGTGATGGAGGCGCTGGTGCCCGGCAGCACCGCCAACCTGCCCAACCCGGAGGATTGGCCGCGCCAGCAGCGCGCCATCGCCGTGCGCGGTCTGACGCCGGGCATGGCCTTCAAGCTGGCCGAATGCTGCCACCCGGTGCCTGGCGATCGCATTGTCGGCCTGCGCCGCCCGGGCAAGGGCGTGGAAGTGCACGCGATCGATTGCGAGAAGCTGGCCGATGGTGTGGACGCCGACTGGATCGACCTGTCGTGGGACAAGCGCACCGATGGTGCGGTAGGCCGCTTGCGCGCCGAGCTGTATAACCGCCCTGGTACACTGGCCGAAATGGCGGGTATCTTTGCCAAGAACCACGCCAACGTGGTCAACCTGGAAATGACCCAGCGCGAAAACCCGTTCCACACCTATCTGGTCGATCTGGAAGTGCGCGATCTGGCGCACCTCACCCGCATCGTCAGCGCGCTACGCGCCAGCGACGCGGTGGCCCAGGCCGACCGCATCTAGGGTGCCGTCACGGCTTCTGGCGGATGGGCACCGGCACGTTGCAGATGTCCACCCCGCCGGCCGGGCGCACGTAGAACGGATCGCGCCGGTTGGCGCGGGCATCGGCATAGCGGGCAAAGCTGGCGCTGGCGGTGGACAGATACTGCCACGTCGGCAGGCCCGGCACCGCATCGCCCAATCGCACGCGCTGGATCGGCGTGCGCTCGGCAGTCTGGCGATAGAAGCCCATCTCACCTTTGCCGCGCGGCAGGCTGGATAGCCATTCCATCCCGGCAATCACCCGGCCGACCACCGCGATGTTGCGATCAAGCTGGCGCGGCGCATCGCCGATCACAGCATAAAGCTCGGCCCCGCTGCCGGCGTCGGGCGGCATGTCGCGCCCCACGCCCACCGTGCCATAGCAGTGCACCGGCCAGGTTTCTGGCGCCTCGCCCGGGCCCGTGGCGATCGGCCAGCCGTGATAGAACCGGGCCTGGGCGGCATAGATGCCATCGGCAATACGCGGCCCCTCCAGCGCCGGCGCGGCCCCGGCGGTAAGGGTATAGGCGCCCTGCGACACGCTCAGCAGCGACGGGGGCAGGGGCCGCGCCTTGGCCTTGTCCTCCGCGTCGGGATCGCCCCATTGCACGACGTAGCCATCCTGCACGCGGGTGATCGCCGTGCCATCCCACCAGTGCGCCGTGGCCAGCTTGCGGATATTACCCACCCAACCTTGCGACCAGGGCGCCGGCAGCAACTGGATCACCACCTGCCGCGCGGCGCCATCCGCCGCCGGCGCCAGGTCCATCACCAGCAGATTCTCGGGCGCGATCGCCACCCAATCGGCCGCCGGCGCCGCGCCCACGATCTCCGTCGGAGTGGGCGGAACCGGGGGCGCAGGCGGCTGCGCCTGTGCATAACTTGCAGCCGTAATGGCCAGGATCAGCGAAGCGGCGGGGCGGATCAACATTTTGCCGTTGTGATCACCAAACCGCCCTTGCGCAACCCCACACAGGCGGCTAGGGGGCGCCTTCCAGTGCATGCGGAGCGGTGGCCGAGTGGTCGAAGGCGCTCGCCTGGAAAGTGAGTATACGTCAAAAGCGTATCGAGGGTTCGAATCCCTCCCGCTCCGCCATATGCCCCCTCCGGCAGCACGCTGGGCTACCCTAAAATACGATCCAAAGTGCGGAAAAAGAAGCGTTTTTTCCGAACCCCATATTTTTGCTGGGCGATCCGTTAAAGCGCGAAGTGTGGGCTAGAGTGTGGGCTAGCGCAGGGACGGCCGGTTTGAAACCGGGCCCTCCGGTGATAGATTCCGGGCATGGGAAAGCTCACCAACTCCATGGTCAACGCGTTGACCGAACCTGGTCGCTATGCTGATGGCGAAGGGTTGTATCTGCGCATCTCGCCTGCCGGTGGCAGGAGATGGGTGCTGCGGATTCAGATCCATCACACACGCAACGACATTACCATCGGCGACGCTCGGCACATTTCACTGAAGAACGCGCGCCTCGAAGCGGCCGCTCTGCGTGCACAAGTTGCAAAGGGCGGCGATCCCGCTGAGGAGCGGCGCAAGGCCAAGAAAAAGGTCCCTCGGTTCGAGGAGGCAGCCCGGCGGGCCCATGCCGAGATGTGCAAGGGCTGGAAAAACGGCAAGCACCAGCAACAGTGGATCGAGACCTTGGAACTCTATGCCTTTCCCAAGCTGGGCAAGCGCACAGTCGACAAGATCGATGGGCCGATGATCCGCGATGTCCTGGCTGAAATCTGGCTGGATATTCCCGAAACCGCGCGCCGCGTGCGGCAGCGGATCGGTGCGGTGCTGGACTGGTGCTGTGCCAAGGGTCTGCGCGACAGCGAAGCGCCGATGCGCTCGCTCGCGCGCGGCTTGCCCCGCCAACCCAAGCGCAAGGGGCATTTTGCCGCGCTCCCCCATTTCGAGGTCCCGGCCTTTCTGGATACCCTGCGCGCCAAGCCGATGAGTGCCGGCACGCTGGCACTGGAACTGTTGATCATCACTGCGGTCCGTTCGGGCGAGGTCCGGCATGCGCTGTGGTCGGAAGTGGATGATGACCTGACGATCTGGACCATACCGGCCGAGCGCATGAAGATGGGGGTCGAGCATATCGTCCCGCTATCCCGCCAGGCAGCCGATGTGCTGCGGCGTGCCAGGCAATTGTCGATCGATGACAATCCATACATCTTTCCTGGCCCGATTTCGGGCGCGGCCCTGACGGATATGGCGTTGCTCGAACTGGTGCGCGGCATGGACGTGCCTGTGACGGTCCATGGCTTTCGCTCGAGCTTTCGCGACTGGGTCGCCGACGAAACCGACACGGCCGATGAAGTGGCCGAATCTTGCCTTGCGCATTCCGTCGGCAACAAGACCAAGGCAGCCTACCTGCGCACGGACTTCTTCCGCAAGCGGCGCGCGGTGATGCAACTCTGGGCGGACCACTGCCTGCCGCCGGCCCGTATCGTGGCCATGCCGGCGCAGCCTGTCGCGACGATCCAGCAGACGCCCGTGCCTGTCCGCAATGCGGCGACGCTCCCACCATTGCGGCGGCATGCCTATCGTTGACGCTGTGTCGGATCTGCCATCGCCGGATGCGGTCGAGAGTGGTGGTTGGTGGGCGGCGCCGTGTCTGCGGTGGTGAATTGCTGGGAGAGGGAAGGGGGATTTGGGGGGCTGAAGCCCCCCGGGAGCCAGGGCATCGCGGTCCGCGCTGTTTGCCTGGATGGCCGTGGCGCCCGTGTCTTCGGCAAGCTTGGCGGCGGCATCGCGTGATCCGGCATAGGTGAAAGCCACTGAGGCCGCACCCTCGCTGAACCGGCGGACGATGGCGGCACCGATGCCACGGCAGCCGCCAAGCACGAGAACATTCTTTCCGATAAAGTCGTTCATGTCAGTCTCCTCTGGATGGGAGCAGCGGGACCGGCCCAGAAGAGGCAGGCCGTCGCGCTGTCTGGACGGGAAGATGCCGATCAGGCAGCGTTCGCACCAGCTATCCAATTCTGGTTTTGATCGACGGGAAATCCGAACAATGATGAAGCTCGACGGCATTACAGCCTTCGTCGCCACGGTTGACCAAACCTCGATCAGTGCCGCAGCGCGACGCCTTGGACTGGCAAAATCGGTGGTCAGCGAGAGGCTGGCAGAGTTGGAGAGGGCGCTGGGGGCAACGTTGCTCCAGCGTTCCACCCGGCGCCTGACATTGACCAGCGCGGGCGAAGCGTTCTTGCCGCGTGCGCAACGCATCCTGCGCGAAATGGAGGAAGCCGCAGCAGAGATCGACGCGAGGAGCGGCAAGCTGGCTGGGCCGCTGCGCATATCGGCGCCCGTGGGCTTTGGCATTCTTCACCTGGGGCCGGCGATTGCCCGCTTCCTGCAGGAGCACCCGGGGATCGAGATGTCTCTCGACCTGGACGATCGCTTTGTCGACGCGGCGACCGGCGGGTTCGATGCCGTCCTGCGACACGGCGCCATCGGCGATGGCCGCCTGATCGCGCGACGGCTGGCGACCAGTCGACGCCTTCTGGTGGCTGCGCCTTCCTATCTTGCGGAGCATGGCAAGCCCACTTCGCTGACGGAGCTGGAAGGTCACACGGCCATTCTTTACGCCAACAGGTCAGGTGGCTGGCGCTTCGCTGCGGGGTCTGGCTGGACTGTCGTGCGGCCGCGAGCGGCGCTGCGGGTCAACAACGGGATCGTGATGCGCGATGCCGTCTTGGCCGGCCTTGGGCTTGCCATGTTGCCGACATTCTTCCTGCACCAGGAAATCAAGACCGGGGCCCTGATCGAAGTGGACATAGGCTGGCCTGCGGAAGGCGCGGAACTTTTCCTGACATATCCGCGCGATCATGGTGCCGCGAGCAAGATACGCGCGTTCGGGGACAGTCTGCGCCGTAGCTTTGGCGATCCGCCCTACTGGGAGCAGCCCTGATTGCGCATCAGTTATTCCCTTTGCGTGAGGCCCATCGGCAAGATCCGGCGTGACGGGGTCGTCCCTTCAGCCTTTCCTCATGTAAACGCTTACTCCGGAATTTGCCGAGTGCGACGTCATTCAATCCACGGACGGTGTCGGCTGGGGTTGATGTTGGTTACGTTAGCAATTTGGCTGGCGTGATACGCTGGTTGCCCCATTTCGAGCGGACATGCCGATCTTGATGGGGTCGGGTCCGAACGGTCTTCCGTCAATGAAAGCGCTTGCATAAAGAGCGGGAACGGGGCTATGCGGTGCTTCAAGGCGCGCAAGGCCTGTGCGGACCCAGATGCAAAATCAGAATGCGGGCCAGCTTCATGCGGCGGGCAGTGTCCGATATCGGGAGAGGGGTATCCAATATGAGGTATAAGCACTGGATCGCAGGCGTGTTGCTTGCTGGAACGTCGGCTCCTGCATTTGCGCAGGCCGAAGGCAGTGGTGCGGCCGCCGACGAAGGCGCGGCGGCCCCCGGCATCGTGGTGACCGCCGAGCGCCGCAGCCAGAGCGCGCTTTCCACGCCGATTTCCGTCGTGGCGCTCAATGCCGACATGCTGAAGGCCCGTGGCGTGAGCGATATCAACAGCTTGCAATCGCAGGTTCCGTCGCTGAGCTTTGCTGACTACGGCAACGTCAAGTTCGTCAACATTCGGGGTGTCGGCATTTCCGAAGGGGCGCCGAACCAGTCGGTTGGCGTGGCGATCCATTGGGATGGCACCTATGTCGCCCGCGAATTCGTCTACGGGGACTCGTTCTTCGATGTTGCCAGCGTGGAAGTGTTGCGCGGCCCGCAGGGCACTTACACGGGCCAGAATGCCAGCGGCGGCGCGATCTACATCAGTTCGGTGCGGCCCGATTTCAACGGAACCAGCGGCTTTGGTAGCGTCACGTTGGGCAATATCGGCCGCAAGCAGGTCGAGGCAGGCGTCACCACGCAGTTGAGCGACAAGCTGGCCGTCCGCCTGTCGGGCCAGGTCGAGCGGCGCGGTTCGGCGTTCACCAACCTGGGGCCGACCGGGGCGGCGCAGCCCGTGCGCTATGGCAACCAGCCGGGCAACCTCAGCCGTTTCCTGGGCCGCGCCCAACTGCTCTACAAGCCGACCGATGACCTGGACCTGCTGCTGATCCACCAATACAGCGACCGGCGGACCGATGGCCTGCCCACGCAGAGCTTTGCCCAGGCCCCGGTGGGCAATCGCACGATCGCCTATGACACCGACCAGGCGCTCAACACCATGTACAACCGCACCACGGCGGTGCTCAACTACAGCGGCATCGATGCGTTCAAGGTGCGCGTGCTGGGCACCTATCAAACGACCGACCAGCTCTCGGTGCGCGACAACGATTATTCCACCGCTGCCACCGGAACGTCGAGCAAGATCACCATTCACGATCGCTATTACACAGGCGAAATCGATCTGATCTCTCCTGACAATCGCCCGTTCACCTGGACGGCCGGCGCGACCATGCTCAATTATCGCCAGCCGGCCTTTACCGTGCCGAACATCGCCAAGGGCGCGCCATACGAGCAGAGCCTGACTATCTTCACCGATGCACGGCGGCGCAACGAGGCCGTCTTTGCCGAAGTCGGCTACAAGCTGGGCAATGGCTTGGAAATGAAGGCCGGCGGCCGCTACAGCTGGGACCACGTGGGCTTCATCGACAGCTACATTGCCCCGGCCGGCCCTTCGGGCTTCCGCATCCCCCTCAATCCCGGCATTCGCGACTTTTCCGAGTTCACCGGCCGCGTCGCGCTCAACTGGCAGATCGATCCCAGGCTGTTCATCTATGGCACGATCAGCAAGGGCTACAAGCCGGGAGGGACGACGCCGTTTGGCATCAACTACGATGCCGAGCGCGTCATCAACTATGAAACCGGCGTCAAGGGACGCCTGTTCGATGATCACCTGACCGCTTCGGTCAGCGGCTTCTACATGACATACCAGAATTTCCAGGCGACCTACGCGGCCGACATCAACAATCCCGCGACCGCGATCACCCGCAACGTCAACGGCACCAGGATCAAGGGTGTCGAAGGGCAGTTCGACCTGAAGGTGGGGGGCTTTGCGGCGGATGCGTCCTTCTCGGTGCTGGATGCAAAATATGGCCAGTTCGAGATTGTCCAGCCTGCGGGCCTGTTCGGCAATGGGCTGCCGGCACAGCCCGAACTGATCAACCTTGCCGGGCGCACCATTCCCTTTGCTGCCAAGTTTTCGGGCGCGGCGGGCGTGTCCTACGTCTTCGCCCTGGGCAAGGGCTCGCTGACCCCGTCGGCCCGCATCAGCTACCAGGGCGCACAATGGGTCAACTTCTTCCAGGCGCCCTATAACCGTCTCCCCGCCCGGACGCTGGTTGGCGCGCGCCTCACCTACAAGGCGTCCGACAACTGGTCGCTGGCAGCCTATGTCGATAACCTGCTGGACAACAATTACATTGCCAGTGTCGACCAGGTTACCGACGGCATCGGGTCCTATATCCTGGGGCAACCGCGCGAGTTTGGCGCAACACTGTCGTTCCGGTTCTGATCGTGAAAGTCCCCTCCATGAACAGCGTTTTGCGCAAACCCGGTCTGCTTCGTCTCCTCGCGGCGGGCCTGCTGCTTGCGGGAGCGAACGACGCGGTGCTGGCGCAGTCGGCGGTGCCGGGTGCGGCTGCGGCCGCCAATTCAACCGCGGTCGTGCGGCGCTTGCCGCTGTTCGTGGGGGGCACCACGCTGCAAAGTTGGATGCGGATCGATCCCGCGCTGTTCGACTTCCCCGGCCTTGGCACGGTCCTGACCGGAAAGGGCGGTCTTGCCGCAGGGGAAGCCGCCGTGCGCGCGCAGATCGAAAGCGGCCGGTACCAGGTCTTGCACCTTCAACCGGATCACCTACTGGACGGCAAGGGCCAACTGGAAGCCACGCGCAACGCCGCGGATCGGCTGGCCCGGGCGGCGCAGGGGGCGGGGCTGAAGGTGGTCCTTGCACGGCCGCTCGGCCTTGCGGCCGGCGCGTCGCGCGATGACGAGGCGTTGGCGCAGTGGATGCAGGATGCCGCCCTGGCACGCGGGTATCGCTATGCGGATTACAACCACATCGATTTCCATCCCGAGATCAAGGTGGATTCGCCGGCACGGCTCGCGCTGGTCAGCAACACCGTGCGCGGCGCGCTCGACGCGGCGTTTCGCGCGGTGCCCGGGTTGAGCGACGAGGCCGTCCTTCAGCGTGAACGCGAACACCTCAACGGCCTGCCCGACGAGCCAGGCAGCGGCCCTTATCCCGCGATCCGCGCGATCGAGCCCGCCTTGCCCGGCGCCGTGCTCTACCGCCCGGCAAATCTGGCTCTTTTCGAGCAGGCCAAGCTGCCGGTGCTGATCTTCGGCAACGGCGGCTGCATGGCCGATGCCAGCAACGCGCGCCGGCTGCTGACCGAAATTGCCTCGCACGGCTATGTCGTTATCGTGCCCGGTGCCATGCTGGAGGGCCCGGGCGGCTTGCGCAACTATCCGCAAGGCGCCGTCCTGGCGCCCGATCGCCCCGGCCAAGGCGTAAGCCCGGCAGACATGACCCGCGCCCTCGATTGGGCCAGCGCCGATGCCGCCGGCAATGGCGGCTGGGCCCGCTATATCGACAAGGCACGGATCGGGGTTGCCGGTTGGTCGTGCGGCGGCTTGCTTGCGCTGAGCCTCTCGACCGATCCGCGCATCCGCGCCACGATCGTGTTCGATTCCGGGCTTTTCCCGGCGGGTGGTGCCGGCATGCCGGGCCTGGCGGTGGACAAGAGCCTGCTCGACCGGTTGCATGCGCCGATATTGTACATGTTGGGTGGCATGACCGACGTGGCCTATACCAATGGCACCGATGATTTCGCCCGGATCCGTTCGGTTCCCGCGGTGCTGGTGAGCCGCGACGTCGGGCATTCGGGCACGTTCTTCGAACCGCGCGGCGGGCTTTGGGCCATCGTTGCCCGGCACTGGCTCGATTGGCAGCTCAAGGGCGAGCGTGCCGCCAGCGCGGCGTTTGTCGGCGCGGATTGTCGGCTGTGCCGCGATCCCGACTGGACCGTTCGCCGCAACCTCCGGGTGGTGGCGCCATGAAAGCCATCGCCACCCTTGCCATGGCCATGGTCATGGCGCCGACCTCCGGTGTCGCCCCGGCCCAACCGGTACCGTCCACCGACCCGGTTCCTGCCGACGTGCAGGTGCTTTCGGGCACGCTGCCTGGCGGCGGGCGGTGGCACGCGATGGTTTCCGGGCATTGGAACGGTACGTTGCTCGTCTGGGGGCGGGGGTACGAACCGCAGGCGGTGTTGCCGGATCCGGCGCCCGCCGGGTTGCGTGACACGCTGCTGGCGCGGGGATACGCGCTTTTGGCATCGGATTATGCGTCGGGCGGATGGTCGCTGGCGCAGGCCGTACCGGCGCAGCGCGCTGCCATTGCTGCCTTTGCCGCCCAGCATGGGGCCCCGCGTCGCACCATCGCCTGGGGGGCTTCGATGGGCAGCCTCGTCACCATTGCCTTGGCCGAGCAGACCCGCGGCGGACCCGATCGTATCGATGGCGCGGTGGCGCTGTGCCCGTCCATCGGCGGCGCTGTCGGCATGATGAACATGGCTCTGGATGGCGCCTTTGCCTTTCGCACCTTGCAGGCGCCGGGCGACGGCATCGTGTTGACGGGCGTTGCCGACGATGCGGCCAACAGCATGCGGGTGCGCGATGCGGTCAAGGCCGCCATGGCGACACCGCAGGGGCGGGCGCGGCTGGCGCTGGCCGGTGTGCTGGGCGGCATGCCCGGATGGACCGCGCCCGATCAGCCGGAACCGCGCGCCGACGATGCCGATGCCCAGGCTGCCAACATCGCGGCGACCTTTGCGATGGCGGTGTTCCCGCCGCGCCACGACCAGGAAACCCGCGCCGGTGGGGCGTTTTCCTGGAACACGCAGGTGTCCTATCCCCGTCAACTGGCGCTTTCGGGGCGCCGTGCATTCGTGGCCAAGCTCTACGCGCAGGCCGGCTTGAACCTCAATGCGGATCTGGCCCGCCTCGATGCGGTGCCGCGCATCCCGGCCAAGCCGGCAGCGGTGGCTTACATGATGCAGCACTACACACCCGACGCGCGCCCACGCGTGCCGGTCGTCTCGCTCCAGGCCGAGGGGGACGGCATCACGTCGCCGTCCTTGCAGCAGGCCTATGTCGACGCGGCCAGGCCTGCGATGGTCAAGGGCCTGTGGTATCGCGGTGCCGGCCATTGCCGGTTCCCGCCCGAGGCGCTGCTGGGCGCGCTGTCGACCTTGGAGGCGCGGCTCGACCGCGCGCGCTGGGTTGTGCCGAAAGGCCCGTTCGTTGCCCATCGCCCGGCACCGATGCTCCGCCCGTGCCTGCGAGGAAAACCCTGCCGATGACCAGGCCTGCTCAATCCGCGCCCACCTCCGCGACCGGCGGCATGCCGATGGAACTGCTGCTGCTGGGCTATCTCCTGTCCTATCTGCCCAGCATCATGCTGACGCGGTATCTCGCGACAACGTCGATCGTGGCCCTGGGACGTCCGCTCACCGGCCTCGAACTCCTGCCCGGCTCGCTGATTCTCAACCTGGTGATGACTTATGCCTTCATCTGGCTGTCTGGCTGGCATCGGCAGGCCAACCGCCTGGCAATCGGTCGTTGGAGCGTGCCGTTTCCCCGCCGTGCGACGTTCCTTTCGGGGCTGGCGACCTCGCTGGTGCTGTTTACCGTGCCGTTGTCGCTGACGTTCAAGGGCGTCAGCATCCCGTTCATCCAGCTGATCATGCGCGGTGACATTCTGATCCTGGCCCCGCTGGTCGACGTGCTGTTCGGGCGCCGCGTGCGGTGGTGGAGCTGGCTGGCCCTGGCCATGGTTGCATTCGCCCTGGTGATCACCCTGACCGATCGGGGTGGGCTGCGGCTGCCTCCTCTCGCGGTGCTGACCGTGGTGCTTTACACGCTTGGCTATTTCCTGCGCCTGGTGGTGATGACGCGGGTGGGCAAGACCGGCGATCCACAAACGGTCAGGGCCTATTTCGTCGAAGAAAAGATCATCGCGCTGCCCATGTCACTGGTGGCCCTGGCGGCCATTTCCACGCTCGGCCTGGGTGGACAGGCCGATGAACTGGCGCGTGGGTTCATCGGCATCTGGCGCCTGGGCGTGATCTGGCCGCTGGTGGGCATGGGCGTGACGCTCACCGCCGTGTCCATCCTGTCGATTCTCATCCTACTGGACCCACGCGAGAATTCCTACTGCGTCCCGCTGGAGCGGGCGGCCAGCCTGATCGCGGGTGTCGTGGCGGCGCTGCTGCTCGCCTGGATCTGGGGCATGCCGGTGCCACGCCCTGCAGAATTGGCCGGTGCGGCGATCCTGATTGCCGCGATCGCCCTGCTTTCGCTCGCCCCCCGCCTTTCCGCCCGTGCCGCGCACGGCGTCATGCCTGCGCGCGCCATGGCCAGCCCTGACAAGGACCACTGAGATGACCGCAATCCCGTCGGACTTCGATCCCGAGGCGCCCGAGGATTTCGACAGCGCCCATCGCGAATATGCCCGGCTGCGCCGGGAATGTCCGGTGGCCCATACGGACGGGCTTGGAGGTTTCTGGGCGCTCAGCCGCTATGAGGATGTGCGCCGCGTTGCCAGTGATTGGGCTTCGTTCTCCACCGAAACGCAGAACGTGATCCCGAAGGTGGCGTTCACCGGCCGGCGCCCGCCATTGCACCTCGATCCGCCCGAACACACGCCTTTCCGCCAGGCGCTCAATCCCTTGCTGTCGCAGGACAAGGTGCGTCGCCTCGAAGCCGATACCCGGCGCTTTGCACGCGAAATGCTGGCGCCGATGGTGGAGCGCGGTGGTGGCGACATCTGCACCGATTTTTCCTCGTTCTTGCCGGTGCGGGTGTTCGGCCTGTGGATGCGCATGCCGCCCCAATGGCTCGATACGCTGCATGATGACGGGCGTGCTTTCGTTCTGGCCGTACATCGCAACGAGCCGGAACTGATGAAGGCCACCAGCCTGCGCCTTTACGACATGGCGCGTGATCTGGTGCGGCTGCGGCGCGAGGCGCCCGAAGACCCTGCGATCGACCCGACGAGCGCCCTGCTTGCCGCTGTCCACGGCGGGCAATCCTTGCCAGAAGACCTGCTGATCGGGGCCGTGCGCCAGGTCTTGGTGGTCGGCATCGTAGCCCCGATGGTGCTGGTCGGAAGCATGGCGGTGCACCTGGCACGCGACCAGGAATTGCAGGCGCAGTTGCGCGCAGACCCGGCGCTGGTCCCCGCCGCCGTCGAGGAATTCCTGCGGCTCTACACACCCTATCGCGGGTTTGCCCGTACCGCCGTCAACGACACGGTGGTGGGTGCGCGCGCGATCAAGGCCAACGATGCCATCGCGCTGCTATACTGCTCCGCCAATCGCGACGAGGCGATCTTCCCCGATGGCGACCGCTTCGTGCTTGATCGCCCCAACATTGCCGAGCATCTTGCATTTGGCCGTGGACCTCACAACTGTCCGGGGCTGCACCTGGGGCGCATGGAACTGTGCGTGGCGCTGGGCGAACTGCTGGCTGCCACGCCGGGTGGTTTTACGCTCGACGGGCCGATCACGTTGAGCCGCTGGCCAGAAATCGGGCCACTGACTGTGCCGTTGCGGTTTGGATGAGAACGCTTGCATCTTTCCGGCAAATTCGGAAAGGGTGGCAACCATGGTCCGTCCTTCCACGCGCAATCCCAAACTCGATGATGTCGCCGCGCGGGCCGGAGTATCAACGGCCACGGTCAGCCGCTTCCTCAACAACCCGGACATCGTGGCCGCCGGCACTGCGGTGCGAATCCGTGCCGCGATCGAGGAAATGCAATACGTACCCAATCTTCTGGCGGGAGGATTGGCGTCGTCGCGCTCCAAGATGGTTGCGGTGCTGATCCCCCATTTGGTGGACTCGTTGTTCGACCGCACGATTGAGACCATGGTGGAGGAATTGAACGCTGGCGGCACCATGGTCATGCTAGCCTTGACCGGGACAGCGGCGGGCCGCACCGAAGCGATGATCCGGGCCGCCATGGGCCGCCAGGTGGACGCGATCGTCTCGACTGCGCCCCTCAGCGCCGAAACCACGGCGCTCATACAGCATTTTCCGGGCCTCTTTGTCCAGATCTGGGATCTTCCGGCGGAACCACCGGGCATCGCGGTCGGTTTTTCCCACGTCGAGATCGGGCATGACCTTGCGCGCTTCATCTATGAACGCGGTTATCGCCGGCCGGCGCTGGTCTCGGCAGAACTGGGCCGGGCCCGCCTGCGCCGCGATGGCTTCGTACAAGGATGGGAAGCGCACAGCGACACGCCCGTCAAGGAAATCGCGGTCGACAGTCCTTCCCGCTTTGGCCACGCCAGACGTGTCTTTGCAGAATTGCGCCGGCAGCCGGAACGCCCCGATGTGGTCGTCTGTGGCTCGGACTCGCTGGCCCAGGGCATCATCGTGGAAGCCAATGCCGCAGGCCTGAAGGTTCCTGATCAGCTTGCTGTCGTCGGTTTCGGCAATGCCAGTGTTGCCAGTGACATGCGCCCGACAATCACGACCGTCGAAATCGACGGGGCGCAGATTGCGCGCGAGGTCAATGCCGCGGTGCGGAGCCATGTCTCGGGCGTGGCGCCGAAACAGCGTTCGGTGAACGTAGGATTTCGCATCATTGCCCGCGAGAGCGCTTGATTGGATACCCGTCCTGAGGGGGCATAAGGCGGCAGGTCCTGGTTGCGGCGCCAGCGGCTAAGCCCAACCGGCCGCGGTGCCGGCCTGCCGCCGGGAACGCGCCTTGCGTTTGGCGCGTTGGCGTGCCTACCAGAACCACACGCCGGTGATCGCGAAGAAGGGCAGGCCAAGGCTGGTGACGAACAGCACGATCTGTCCCGCCCTGCCAAAAAAGGCGCCGCGATGAATCTCGAACATGCTCGCCAGGATCTGCCGGCCCGGCTTGCGCGTGGCGATGAAGTCGGTCAAAAGCACCTTGCCCGAGGCGCCGTCGATCACCACCGCATCGTCGGCCCGGTTGTGCCGGGCATCGACCGGGATGGCGCGAAAACGCAAGGCGGCGCCCTTGTCCGGCACAATCAGGGTGATCCTGCGATAGGCATGGCCGGCGGTGGTCGCCTCGAACACCTGCCAGCCCAGCGCGAAATCGACCTTGCCGCTGGCCTTGGCCATTTTCGACTGTTCCGCGTCCAGCAGTGCCTCCACGCGGCCGCGATACCATGCGAACGACCACCACAAGCCGGTCAGCGCACTCAGCAGGTAGGCCCCCATCATCAGTCCGCCCAACAGCAAGTGCAGTTCACGCCACCACCAGCGGCCCTTTCGGCCGCGCGGAATGGTCAGCCATGCTCGCCAGTTCAGGGGTTTGGAGGGCCAGCGCAA
The DNA here is from genome assembly GCF_013149315.1 of Novosphingobium sp. SG754. Classification (NCBI taxonomy): domain Bacteria; kingdom Pseudomonadati; phylum Pseudomonadota; class Alphaproteobacteria; order Sphingomonadales; family Sphingomonadaceae; genus Novosphingobium; species Novosphingobium sp. SG754. The sequence goes on from NZ_JABGCC010000002.1 coordinate 17,782, forward strand.
ATAGAGCCCGCCCTGTGCCAGCGCGATCAGCAGTATTGCGCAGTTGCCCGTGATCAGGCGCCCGGGCCCCTTGCTGCCCCCCGGCAAAGCCAGCCAGCGGTGCAGGCGTTCGATCGTATCGAAGAACCTTGCACCGGGCACCGGGCCGATCAGATGCCCATCGCGCCGGTCATACAGCCAGGTCTCGCGCCCCTTAGCCTTCGCCCCCGGGTCGCGGAAGCCGATGCGTGCGGGGATGGCCGGGTCCGCGTCGATCTGAAAGCGGACGATGGCCTGGTCGGGCCGTGCAGTGGCGGCACGGGCGCAAGCTGGGGGCGGCGCGAAACATCGGCCTGCGGCTCAACGCCTATGGCTCGCATGTGGAAATGCCGATCAATGGCGTCAACGGCTATCGCTATCTGGCGAGCGGGGCCTTCGACTGGCAGGCCAGCGAAAAGCTCTCTTTCAAGATCGACGCTGAACATCACCGCCGTGCCACCGACGAGCCGGGCGGCATCACGCTGCCCGCCGCAATCAACGGTTTGATCACCTTGCCCGCGATTCCCGATCCGCACAATCGCTATGCCCCGGTCAATGCGCCCTACCGCACCTGGGTTACCAATGCGCTGGGCCGGGTGGATTACAGTCTGGGTGGGACATGGTCGGTGCGGGCCGAAGCATAGCGATTGCGCTCGCGATCGAGGCCGAAGCCGCCGATCAGGGTCAGGCGGTCGGCCACGCGCCAGCGCGCGTCGCCAAACAGCGCCATGGTCTCGACCCGCTCCGGCTGCGAAGCGGCATAGGCAACCGGGATGACCGGCACACCTGGGCATAGGCAGTGGCGATCGTGGCGGCGCTCGTCGCCCCCACGTAGGGCGTGAGCAGGTTGGTGATCGTGCCGGTGGGCGTGGTCACGTTGATCTGGCTGCGCGCGGTCAGCCCGCCGGTGCGGCGATAGTACCATGCGCCGAGCAGGGCGCTGAGCCGGTCGCCTTCGTAATTGATGCGAAGTTCCTGCGTCACGGTCTTGAAGCGATAGAAATTGTTGATCGTCGAGAGATTGGCCGCCGTGTTGTCGGAGTGGGCCACCGATTTCACGCGGGAGCGGTTCCACGACGTCGCGCTAGACAGCTTGAGGCCGTCGGCCAGCGGTACGCTCAGCCGGAACAGGGCGATGTCGCTGGCCACCCAGCCGCGATTGGGCTGGTCAGCGGTGGAGGTGCGGTTGTCATAGTAGTCGGGCACGTCGGTGCGGGCATAGTGGTAGAGATAGCCCCCTTCGCGACGCACGCGGTTGTAGCTGGCCACGGCCTCCACGCCGGGCATGGCGCTGGGCGTCCATTTCAGCTTGCCGCGAAGGTTGAGCGACTCCATCGCGTCGTCATAGCCGCCGCGCGTGACGTTGCGGATCACGCAGCGGTTGGCGCGGCGCTCGGCCGACAGGCGCAGGCCGAGTTCGTCGGCGATGAGTGGGCCACCGAGCGCGGCGGAAAAGGTGCGGTCGTTGCGATCGGTCCACAGCACGCGCGCGTCGCCGGTCCAGCGATCGAGCGAGGGATCGCGCGTGGTGATGACAATGCCGCCGGCCAGCGCGTTGAGGCCCTGGATGGTCGATTGCGGCCCGCGCAGCACTTCCACCTGCTGCACGTCCCACAAGTCGGTAGGGCCGCCATAGAGCGCCTGGCGCAGGATCGGCGCGCCATCGATATAGACACTGGCGGTATCCGCCTAGCCGCCGCCCACGCCCGAATTGGTGATGCCGCGAATGGTGAACCCGGCCGAACCATACGTGTCGCTCAGGTTCGCGGTGAGGGCATAGACATCCTGGATCGACAGCAGGGTTTCGCGGGTGATCTTTTCCGGCGACGTCACGGCGATGCTGGTGGGCGTGTGCTGAAGCGTGCGCGCGGCCTTTTCGCCGGTCACGACGATCTCGCCCGGCGCAATCGTCCGCGGCGACTCGGCGTCTTCGGCGTGCAGGCCAGGAGAAGCGAGGAGCGCGGCGAGGGCACTTCCGGCGAGCAAGGCGTGAAATCGGGTCAAATGCGGAGCCTCCCTGTTACGGGACGGCAACTGGCTTAAACAGTAATGAGAGGCAATCGCATTAGCAGGAGGATTGGCAATTTCGTCTGTTGGGTGAGGTTTGGCATAAAATCATATAATAATATAAAATGACTATTCAGGTTTGCGCGTTCTGCGTAAAACTATCGCCATGGCGATTCCCGGTTTCCTGTCTGCCTCGGCCCCATCCGGCCCGCTTCTGTCCGCTCATGGCCGATCCGCCATGGCCGGTGGCGTGCGGCAGCCGGGCTTGCGCAACAGCCATGATCGCGTGGTCCATGGCATCGGCAGCGCGATCGTCGCCGGCGCGTTTGCGCAAGGAGGCACGCTGCCGAGCGAAGAATTGCTGCTGGAGCGCTTCGCGGTGTCTCGCACGGTGCTGCGCGAAGCGTTCAAGACGCTGGCGGCCAAGGGCCTGGTCGTGGCGCGCACGCGCGTGGGCATGCGGGTCTGTCCGCGTCAGCAGTGGAACCTGTTCGATGCCGACGTGCTGGCCTGGCACGTGGGCGAAGGCGTTGAAAGCCGCCTGCGCGAGGAACTGGCCGATTTCCGCCTGGCGATGGAGCCGGCCGCCGCCGCCCTGGCAGCGCGCCATGCCACGCCCGCGCAGATCGCGCAGATGTGCGGGCTGATCGCCGCGATGGGTGAGCCGGGCCTGTCTCGGCTGGATTTCGCAAGGGCGGACCTCGCCCTGCATAAGCTGATCGGCCAGGCTTCGGGCAATCGCCTGATGGCCGGGACCGAAGCGGTGATCGAAACGGCGCTGTTCGCCGCGTTCACCCTGAGTTCGCCGGTAGACGATGCGGCAGAGCACCAGGCCAGCCTGCGCGGCCATGCGGCCATCGTCGAAGCGATTGCCGCGCGCGACGGCGTTGCCGCCGCAGAGGCGGTGTGTGGCGTGATCCGCCACGGCCAACAGAGAATCGACGCTGTCGAACAGCGCGAAGGGGAGATCAGGAACCATGAAGGATAGTCTTTCCCGCCGGGCCATGCTGGCGGGTTCGTCGGCTGCGGCCGGCACTTTGCTGTTGCCCGGCAACGCCCTGGCCAATGGGCATGGCGCGAGCGATCCGGTCGCGCCGTTCCGCACGCCCTACAAGCTCGGTCGGCTGATCCTCGGCGGCTCGAAGGTGGCGGGCAGTTTTGACGAAAAGGCCGTCGATTGCCCGTTCGTGTTCCGCCACGAGGGCCGCTTCTACCTGACGTACGTGGGCTTTGACGGCACCGGCTACCAGACGGGCATCGCCGTGTCCGACGATCTGGTGAACTGGCAGCGGCAGGGCGTGATCCTGGCGCGCGATCCCAGCGATCCGGTCACCCGCTTCAACGTCGCCTCGGCCTCGATCCTGCGGGAAACCGAGATGCATGCGCCCGGCGAACTGATCCGGGTGAACGGCGAATATGTCTGCGCCTGGCACGCTTATCCCAGTCCGGGATACGAGGAAGGACCGGCGGTGATCGGCCTGGCGTTCAGCCGCGATCTGCGCACCTGGCGGCGCGGGCCGCCGATCCTGCGCGCGCAAGATGGCGCGGCGTGGGAGCGGGGCGGGCTGTACAAGCCCTACCTCGTCAAGCACGGCAACCAGTTCCTGCTCTATTACAACGCCAAGACCGCCGAGAAGGACTGGCACGAGCAGACCGGCGTGGCGGTGTCCACCGATCTCAAGACCTGGCGCCGCCATCCGGGCAACCCGATCCTGCGCAACGGCGCACCGCCCGCGCCGGACTCCCGCTTTGCCAGCGATCCGGTGGTGATGACGCATCAGGGGCGCTGGGCGATGTTCTACTTCGGCCTGTCGGGCACTGACTACAAGGCGCGCGACCTGCTCGCGCTGGGCCGCGATCCGTTCACGTTCCACAAGGTGGACGAAGTGATGATCGATGTCGGCAAGCCCGGCTCGGTCGACGATGGATATGCCCACAAGCCCTCGGTGATTTTCTGGAAGGGGGACCTCTACCACTTCTACACGGCGGTCAGCGGCCCCTATCCCAATGATGTGCGGGGGATTTCGGTCTGCCGGTCGCGCCCCTGGAGCTGATCGAACGGGGTGGCGGCGCAGCCCTCAAGGCAACTCCGCCACCAGCACGCCATGCCCGCCGATCTGTCCGCCCGGTGCCGCGCCGATCAGCGGCCGGGCGCCGGCCGGCAGGGCCAGGGCGCGCGCTTCATCGCCATGGTTGATCGCGATCAGCAGGGTGCGGCCCTGGCCGCGTCGCAGCCCGATTTCCACGTCCGCCGCTGTGCCCGGCAACACCGGGGTAACCCCGGCCTGGGGCACCAGGCGCGCAGCGAGGCGTGACAGCGCCTCCGGCTCCAGCCAGGCGCCGACATAGACGATCCGCCCGCGCCCGACCTGGCGGGAGACGACCGCCGCCTTGCCATCGAGCCAGCCGCCGGGCTGGCGATAGCGCGCCAGGATCTCGGTTTCCGGTGCATCGGGCACCAGCGCCTCGGCCCAGATGGCGGCCTTGCCCTCGCCCAGCGGGCCGGTGATCGCCACGGTGCCGTCCTGCACATAGAATTGCTCGACATGCGCGCCCAGCGGCGTGCGCAGCGGCCCAGGCTGGCGCGCGGCCCACAGCGCGTTGGCATCGTCCTTCTGCCCGGTGCGCGGGCCGAGTACGAGCGTGCCGCCGTTCTGCACATAGGCGGTCAGGTGCTGCGCCTGGGCAGCGGTCAAGACGTTGAGACTGGGGGCAACCACCAGCTTGTAGCGCGCCAGGTCCGCTTCGGGCGCGACCACGGCGGCGCCTTGCGCGGCGAGGCGGAACGGGCGGTAGAAGTCGGTGAACTGGCGCACCGGGTCGAAATCCTTGTGCATCCGTTGCAGGTCGATCGCCCAGCGACTGTCGTAGGAAAACAGGAAGGCCATGTCTGCCACCGGCTCCGTGCCGGCCAGCGCGGCCGAGGCCTTGGCCAGTTCGCCGCCCAGTCCGGCAATTTCGGCAAAGATCGGCGCGGGCGCACCGTCTGCGGCCAGTAGCGTGCCATAGTTGGTTTCCTGGCCATTGGGCGCGGGGCGGAATTCCCAATAGAGAATGGCATCGGCGCCGTGCTGCACGGCCTGCCAGCCCATTTCGCGCACTTGGCCCGGGCGCATCGCGCGGTTGACCGGCGCCCAGTCGATCCGCCCGGCCTGGGTTTCCATCAGCCAGAAATTCTTCTGCTTGTAGCCGCGCACGAGATCGTGATCGGCACCATTGGCGATCCAGTCCGGCTCGGCATCCTGGATATAATTGTCCCAGGCGGCGATATCGAGCCCCTGGTGCAGCGCGAAATGATCGAACCCGTCGTTCCAGAACATCGTGTTGGTGGTGATGAACTGGTGCGGATTGGCCAACGCGCGGATCGCGTCGGCCTGGTTCATCACATAGCTGGTCCAGGTGCTGGTGAGGAAATGGCGGTAATCGAGCAGCAGGCCAGGATTCTGCTGCCCACCCAGGTGCATCGGCACCTGGTCGAAACGCTGGTAGGTCTGGCTCCAATAGGCGGTGGCCCAGCGATGGTTGAGCGTGTCGATCGTGCCATAGCGCTGCGCGAGGAACGCATGCCACAGCCGCGCGGCTTCGGCATCGAACGAGGGCAGGCCGATCTCGTTGTCGATCTGCCAGCCGATCACGGCGGGGTTGTGGCCATAGCGGCGGGCCATTTCCGTGGCGATGCGCCGGGCAAACTGGCGGTAGCGGGCGCTGGCGAACGAGAAGTGGCGGCGCCCGCCATGGCCGGCGCGGCTGCCGTCTTCGTCCACGCGCAGGATTTCGGGATAGCGCTCGCTCATCCAGATCGGCGGGGCGGCGGTGGGCGTGCCCAGCACCACGCGCATGCCGCGCCGCGCGGCAGCGGCGATCGCGCGATCGAGCCAGGCGAAATCGAACCGGCCTTCCTCCGGCTCCATCCGGCTCCAGGCGAATTCGGCGATGCGCACGGTGTTGATATGGGCCTGCTGCATCAGCGCCAGGTCGGTGTCCCAGCGCGCTTCGGGCCATTGTTCGGGATACCAGGCGGTGCCAAAGGCAATGCCCGGCGCGGCCGTCGCCTGCATCGGTGTCGGTGCCGAAGCGGCCAGGGCCGGCAGGGCCGTGGCGCTGGCCGAAAGGCAGAGGCAAAGCGCCAGGGCGCGGCGGGAAAAGCGCATCATGGAAAGTCCCCTTGCAGGCGGAAGCCGCCGATCAGTCTTGCGGGATGGGAAAGGCGCGCGCGCGCGCGGCGGCATAGCAGGCCTCGACCAGCGCCATGGTCTGCCAGGCATCGTCCACGTGCGTGGCGAGATGGGTGTCCTCGCCGCTGGCGAAGCGCTGGAGATTGCACATCGGGCCGAGGAACGCGTCGGGAAACCAGTGCCCTTGCAGCGGCACCTGCTGCCACTCGCTGCCGCGCCGCACGATCCACAGCTCGTCCGGCTCACCCACCGGATAGTCGAGCAACAGGCCAAGCTTGACCAGCGCGGCGCCTTCGGTGCCTTCTAAGCGAAAGCTGGCATCCTGGAACTGGCGCGCGAAATCGTGGTGGTGGTTGATCGACAGCGTGACGCGCAAGGGCGCCGGGTAATCGAGCAGGATCGTGGTGCGGGTATCGGCCAGCGGGCTGCCGGGATAGCCGAAGCTGCGTGCAAAGACGCCGCTCGGGTTGCCGGCCAGGGCGCGGATCGTGTCGAGATAATGGATCGAGTGGGACACGATCTCCACGCGCGGATTGGGGATCAGGTGCGGAAAGAGGTGCCAAGGCGTGGCCAGGTTGAGATGCACCTCGATCTCCAGCAGCGTGCCGAGATCGCCGCGCGCCAGGCAATCGGCCAGCGCCAGCATCATCGGCGAATAGCGCAACTGGAAATTGACCGCTGCGGTCTGTCCGCGCGCATGCACCGCGTTGCGGATGGCGCGCGCGGCATCGAGATCAAGGCCCATCGGCTTTTGCAGCAGCACGCTGGCGCCGCGTGGCAATGCTTCCAGGATGGCAAGATGCGCCACCGGCGGCGCGGCCACGTCGAACACCGCATCGGCTTTTGCCGCATCGGCCAGCGTGGGGAAGACGGTGCCAATGCCGAACGCATCGGCCAGGGCGCGGGCGCGGTCCTGATCGGGATCGTAGACGCCGTAGACCGGCAGGTCGGCCTTGCGATAGGCGGGCAGATGCGCGTCGTGGGCAATGCCGCCGGTGCCGATCAGCACGATCGGACGGGGCTGGGCGGGGTGGTCCCAGGCCTGGCGCAGCGGGGCGGTCATGCCAGTGCCTCCGCCTGGCGCTGGGCTTGCGCCAGCAGGTCCGCCGTGGTCTGCTCGCCGGTCACCGCCTGGCCCAGCACATCGTCGATGATGTGCGAAAAATCGGCCAGGCGCGTGGTGTGCGGCAGCGCGCGCGCGGACTGGTGCAGCCAGTCGAGGCGGTGGTAATAGGGGATGGCGGCATTGACCGCCGGATCCGCCCAAGTCGAGCGGCGCGTGCCGATGGCACCATGGGTGGTGGTCAGGCGGTCCATCTCGGGCCGGGTGCAATGGCGCAGGAAGTCCCAGGCGAGATCGCGGTGCCTGCTGCCACTGCCGATGCCCAGCACCCAGAACACGTTGAGCGATACCGTGCCACCGCCCTCGCCAGCGGGCAGCGGCGCCACGTCCACCAATCCGCGCACGGCGCTGTCGGGCGCGGTATCGGCATAGGCGGCAAAGCCGAACCAGTTGGCCATCATGGCCACACGTCCGGCGGCGAACAGCATGCCCGATTGCACGCTGTCGGTCTCGCGCGCGCCCGGCGCGATGGCCTGTGTGTCGCGCGCCAGCGTGCGCAGGAAATCGAGCGCCGCATGGGCCTGCGGCGAGGCGAAATCGGGCCAGCCGGCGGGCGTGAAAGGCTCTCCGCCGCGCGACCAGATGTGGATGCAGAAATCGTAGAACCCGTTGTGGCCATCGGGAAACAGCGCCAGCACCGTGCCGCTGACGCCGCTGGCCGGATCGTGCAGGCGGCGGGCGGCGGCGTGGTATTCCTCCCAGGTGCCGGGCACGGCCAGGCCGGCGGCGGCCAGCAGATCCTTGCGATAGACCAGGCATTCCGGGCCATCGTGATAGGGCAGGCCCCAGACGCCGCCGGCGAAGGCCTGCATGGTGGTCAGCGAAGGGCTCCAGCCATGGGGATAGTCGCTGGCCGGCCGCTGCGCGAGCAGAGGCGCCAGATCGGCCAGTTGCCCCATGGCCTGGGCCTGCGCCAGCCAGTCGGTGCACAGGAACGCGATGTCATAGTCGCCGCGCGCCAGGCCGCCTTGCGCAATCGCCTTGTGGTGCAGCGTGTTGAGATCGAGCACGTCCAGCTCGATCCGGGCAGAAACGCCGGTGTGCCGCACGAAATCGGCGAACTGGGCGGCAATGGCGCTTTCGAATGGTGCGAATTCGCGCACCGCGATGCGCAGGACGGTTTCGGTCATCGTGTTTCCCCGCGCTTGCGGTTGCCCAGGGTGTAGATCGCGGCGGCAACGATGATCACCGCGCCTTCGATGATGCCCTGGTAGTTGGCTCCCAGGTTCAGGATGTTGAACCCGTTGGTCAGCGTAAACAGGATCAGCGCCCCGGCAACGGTCTTGATCACGCTGCCTGCTCCGCCATAGAGCGACGTGCCGCCCAGGATCGCCGCGGCGATCACGGTCAGTTCCGCGCCCTGCATGGCCGTGGGGTTGATCGCGCCCAGGCGCGAGCCGAACAGCGCCCCGGCAAAGCCCGCCGCCAGGCTGGAGAGGATGAACGCGCCGAGCCGATAGGCGCGCACGTTGATGCCCGAAAGGCGCGCCGCCTCGGCATTGCCGCCTACCGCCTGGATACGCCGGCCGAGCACGGTCCGCTCCATCACGAACCAGGCGGCGGTCGTGAACAGCAGCAGATAGACGACAGGGGCCGCCACGGTGAAGCGCGGGCCGACCAGGCCGGCCAGCGCCAGCAGCCCCAGGCCGCCCAGCGCCGGAGCAGGCGCCCGGCGTAGCGTCGCGATCGCCAGCGCCACGGCACCGAGTGCGAAGAGCGGCCAGAACAGCGGCACCCGCGCGCTTTCGAACGCCAGCATTTGCGCCAGCACCTGCGGGTCTTCGACCATCAGCGAGCGCCCGTCGGTGACCACCAGGACCAGCCCGCGCACCGCCGTAAGCGTGCCGAGCGTGACGATGAAAGCGTTGATCCCGACGAATTCGACGATCACGCCATTGAGAATGCCGATCATCGCCGCCGTGCACAGCGCGCAGAGCAGCGCGGGAACGAAGCCGATCTGCCCGGCCAGCCCGACCAGCACTGCCGCCGCAAGGGCCGCAACCGATGCCACGCTGAGATCAAACGCGCCGGTGATCAGCATGATCGTCATCGCCACGGCCATGATCCCGACGAGCGAGGCTTGATAGGCGATGTTACCCAGGTTCGCCGGCGCCAGATAGGGCGGCAGGCCGCGGCTGGCAGCGAGCGCCGCCAGAATGCCGAGCAGCGCCAGCAGCGCATAGAATACGCCGGCCTGGCGCAGGCCCAGGCTTTGCCGCCAGGGGATTGAGGCGATCATGCAGGAACTCCATCGCAAGCCGGTGCGCTGCCGCTGGCCAAAAGGGTAAGGTCGATCTCGCTGCTGGTGGCCGGGTCCACGTCGGCCACCACGGCGCCTTCGCGCAGCACCAGGATGCGGTCGCTCAGCGCCAGCAGTTCGGCGAAATCCGAAGAGACCAGCACGATCGCCAGCCCTTCGTCGGCCAGGCGCCGCACCTGTTCGAGAATGTCGACCCGCGCGCCGATGTCGATGCCGGCGGTCGGTTCGTCCAGCAGGAGGACGCGGGTCTGGTCGGTGAGCCACTTGGCCAGCACCACTTTCTGCGCATTGCCGCCCGAAAGGGTGCCGACCGGGCGCTGCGCGTCTTCGGTCTTGATCGCCAGGGCGGCAATCGCGGCCTCGGCCTGTTGCCGTTCGGTGGCGTGATCGATCAGCCAGCCCCGGCGGGGCAGGGCGATGTTTTCGGCCACGCTGAATCCGGCCACAAAGCCCTGGCGCTTGCGATCTTCGGGCACCAGCGCCAGCCCGGCGGCGACGGCGCTGCCGGTATTGGTCACCACGCCCGGCCCCAGCACCGGCGTGCCATCGACCAGCACCGCGCCGCGCGCGCAGGGATCGGCGCCGAACAGGGCGTGCAGCAGCTCGCTGCGCCCGGCGCCGAGCATGCCCGCCAGGCCCAGGATTTCGCCGGCGCGCAGATCGAACGAGATTGGCGCCAGGCCAGCCGGGGATGCCAGATCGCGCACCGCCAGGCGGACGGTTTCGCCGATGCGGCGCGCCCGGCGGGTCAGCCGCGCCACCGCGCGTCCGCTGATCGCGGCGGCCAGAGCGGCTTCGTCGAGGTCTTCGGTGCGGCGGTGAAGCACGTCACGCCCGTCGCGCAGGATCGTCACGCGGTCGGTCAGTGCCAGGATCTCGTCGAGAAAGTGAGAGACGAACACGATCGCCTTGCCTTCCTGGTGGGCCAGGCGGCGCACCACGTCATAGACCGCCTGGCGGTCCTGCGCGGCGAGCGAGGCGGTCGGCTCGTCCATCACCAGCACTTGTGCGCCATCGAGCAGCGCCTGTGCCAGGCTGACCATCTGCCGCGCGCCGATCGGCAGGTTGGCCACCAGGGCATCGAGCGGGAAGGGATTGCCCAGTTGCGCCACGACCGCTTCGGCGCGTGCGCGCTGTTGGCCATCGCGGCGCTGCCAGCCCGGCGCGCCGAGCAGGAGGTTGTCCAGCGCCGACAGCGTCGGCACCAGCGGGATGTGCTGGTACAGCGTGGAAACCCCGCCGCGCCGTGCGTCGGCCGGCCGCCGCCAGCGCACCGGGGCGCCGCGCCACAGGATCGCGCCTTCGGTGGCCGTGGTCGCGCCCGAGAGAATGCCGATCAGGGTGGACTTGCCCGCGCCGTTGGCGCCGAGCAGGCCATGCACTTCACCGGCGCGGATTTCCAGCGAGGCGTCTACCAGCGCCTGCGTGCCGTTGGGATAGCGCTTGGCGATGTGCCGCAGCGCGAGCAGGGGCGGGACGGTCACCATTGGCCAGTGCACCGTTGCGCGCTGGCGCGCGTCACTGCCGGGATCGGGTAGGTGAGGAAGCGCGGCGTGCCCGGTGCGGGCGGATGGGCCAGCGCGCGGAAAGCCAGCGCGCCGAGCGCTTCGGGCTGGAAGCAGACGGTGCCGTCGATCGCCCCGGCCTTGAGCGAGGCCATGGCCAGGCGCGAACCGCCCACGCCGATCAGCCGGGCATGCGATCCGGCCGCGCGCACGGCGCGGGCGCAGCCGATCACCATGTCGTCCGCCTGGTTGAAGAACAGGTCGATGCGCGGGTCGGCTGCCAGCATGTTCTGGCAGGCGGCCTCGCCCCCGTCCGGTGTCCAGTTGCCGGGCTGTGCGGCCACGATGGTGTCGCGCCGGCCGCTGGCGGCAAGGCTGGCGAGAAAGCCACGCGTGCGCTGATCCACTTCGGGAAATCCGGCGGCCCCTTCGACAATTGCGATCCGCGCGGGACGGTCGGCGGGCAGCAGTTGCGCGGCGAGTGTGCCGGCGGCGCGGCCGGCGGCGACTTCGTCTTGCGAAACCAGCGCGGCCAAGCCGGGATAGACATCCTGCACCGCGCGCGTGCGCGGGTCGCCCACCAGCGCGGCCACCGCCACCACCGGCACGCCGGCGGCCTGGGCGCGCTTGACCCAGCCTTGTGCCACGATCGAATCCAGCGGCATGATCGCCACGCCGCGCGGGTGCTGCGCGATCAGGTCATCGATGTCGTTGGCCTGCTTCTGGATATTGGCCTTGCCGTCCACCACCAGGCCTTCGGCACCGGCTTCGCGCGCGGCCTGGCGAAAGCCCTTGGCGATCGCGGCGGCAAAGGGAAAGCTCAGGCCCACGGTCGATAGCGCATAGCGCGGCGCGCCGGGTGGCAGCGGGGCGCCGGCGGCGGCGGCAGCCCCATCGCTGCCGTGGCGCGCCAGCGCAACGAGCGAGAGGCTGCCCACGGCCACGACCAGGGTGGCGGCCAGCAGGGGAAGGGGGCGGATCGGGCGCATTGCGTCAGGCCGCCGCCGAACGGCGATCGACCAGGTAGAGATGCTCGCAGGCGAGCACGGTTTCCTCGCGCTGGTTGCGGATGTCCACCGTCTCGGTCACCACGCCCTGGGCGGTCCGCTTGGGATGGTCGCGCTTGTCGGCAATGCGGGTGATCGTGGTGATCGTGTCGCCGATGTGCACCGGGCGGATGAAGCGCAGGCGATCATAGCCATAGGACATGGCGCGCGGGTTGATCACCGTTGCGGTGAGGCCGATGCCGATGCTGAACACCAGCGTGCCGTGGGCGATGCGCTGGCCAATCTCCTGCGTGGCGCACCAATCCGCATCCATGTGATGCGGAAAAAAGTCTCCGGTGTGGCCTGCATGCACGACGAAATCGGTCTCGGTAATAGTTCGGCCAAAACTTCGCCGTTCCGATCCAAGAACATAGTCTTCGAAAAACTGTTCGATGATCATCGCAGATACCTCTCCGAAAAATCTGCAATAGTATTTTTATATGATTTATATTATTGCTAAGCTGTGATGATCCCGGAGTCAACCGGTGTTGTTCGCCGCGCAGGCAAGAAGGAGGATGGGATGAGCGAGACGACCTTGAAGGGCATGACGTGGGATCACCCGCGCGGTCACGAGCCGCTGGTGGCCGCTTCGCGCGAGTGGGCGCGGCTCACCGGAACGGCGATCGAGTGGGAGCGGCGCTCGCTCCAGGCGTTCGAAACCCATCCGGTGGAAGACCTTGCCCGCGCCTATGACCTGGTGGTGATCGATCATCCCCACGTTGGCATTGCCGCGCAGTCGGGTGCGCTGCTGCCGTTCGCGGGCGGCGATGCCGATGCTGCGGCCGGCAGCGTTGGCGGATCGTATGAAAGCTATGCCTGGGATGGCCGGCAATGGGCGCTGCCGATCGACGCGGCGGCACAGGTCCAGGCCTGGGTGCCTGGTCGCCTGCCCACGCCGCTGCGCGATTGGGGCAGCGTGCTGCGCCACGCGGAGGCTGGCGGCATCGGCCTGCCGCTGCGCGCGCCGCACAGCCTGATGAGCCTGATGACCCTGTGCGGCCTGATGGGCCTGGAGCTGTGCCCGGCGCCGCGCGTGCTGTTTCCCGATGCGGCGGCCGTCGCGGTGAAGCGGCTTTACGCCTTGGCCGAACGCGCTGCCCCAGGCGCGGCCGAAAGCGATCCGATCGCCGTGCTCGAAGCGATGGCCCGCGCGGATTCGCCGCTGGTCGCCGCGCCTTTGATCTATGGCTATGTCAGTTATGCGCAGGACGGGTTTCGGCCAGTGCGGCTGGCGTTCGCCGACCTGGCTCCATGGCAGGGCAGCGCTCCGCGCGGTTCGGTGCTGGGCGGCACCGGCATTGCCGTCTCGCGCCTCGGCCGCGATCCGGAGGGCGCCATGGCCTTTGCCCGCTGGCTCGCCAGTGGCCCAGTGCAGACCGGTATCGTTGCGGCAAATGGCGGGCAACCGGCCCACGCCCAGGCCTGGGCCGACATACCGACCAATGCCGCCACCGGCGACTTCTACCGCGCGACTCGTGCCACGCTGGACCACGCGTGGATTCGCCCGCGCCACGCCGGCTACATGCCGTTCCAGGACGAGGCCTCGGGCCTGATCCTGGCCGCCATTGCGCGCCAAATGCCTGCGGAATCGCTGGTTTCCACGCTCAACCGGGCCTTTGCCGCGAGCGTTCCGTAACGATTGGCAACGCACCAAAGTGTGTTTGTTAAAAAACATCTTGTTCATATACGAACAATCTGCCACATAGTCCACAGCCCTCGCAGAGGGGCGACGAAAGGATTGAGGATATGGCTGCGGCCATGAAAAGCCTGTCTTGCATCATGCTTGCCTGCGCTCTTGCCGGAGGGACAGGCCTGGCCGCACCCGCCGGTGCGCAGCCCGGCATCTCGTCCGATCCCAAGGCTGCCGCCGCGCAGATCGCCCGGATGGATCGTGAGGTCGCCGGGGGGCGGTTCAAGGCGGACTGGTCGTCTCTGGCCAACTATCGCGTGCCGGAATGGTACCGCGACGCCAAGTTCGGGATATTCGTCCATTGGGGCGTGTATGCGGTGCCGGCCTCGGGCAGCGAATGGTACTCGCGCAACATGTATGTGCCGGGCCACGCCGATTTCGTGCACCAGCGCGCGACCTATGGCGATCAATCCGTCGCCGGTTACAAGGACTTCATTCCCCAGTTCCGCGGCCAGCGCTTCGATCCGGCGGCGTGGATGGCCTTGTTCAAGCATGCCGGCGCGCGCTACGTCGTGCCGGTGGCCGAGCATTGCGACGGCTTCTCGATGTATGGCTCGGCGATCAACCGCTGGAATGCCGTGGCGATGGGGCCGCAGCGCGACGTGGTGGGCGAGATTGCCAAGGCCGCCCGCGCCGCCAACCTGCACTTTGGCCTGTCTTCACACCGCGCCGAACACTGGTGGTGGTATGGCCAGGCGCCTGCCGGCAGCGACGTGTGGAACCCGGCCTATGCCGATCTCTATGGTCCGGCCTCGCCGCGCACCCTGCCGGGCAGCGATGCCAGCGCGGAGCCCGATCCCAACCATCTCGAACAGTGGAACCCGCCGTCCAAGGCCTTTCTTGACGATTGGCTCGCGCGCACGGGTGAAGTGATCGAGAAGTACAATCCTGAATTCGTCTATCTCGACTGGTGGATCAACCAGCCCGCCTTCGCGCCTTACTTGCAGCGTCTTGCCGCCTATTACTATGACAGCGCGGCACGGCGCGGGGTCGGCCCGGTGCTGGCCTATAAGGAAGAGGCGTTTCCCGCTGGTTCGGCGCTGTTCGATATCGAGCGCGGCCGGCTCGATGCGCTGCGCCTGCTGCCCTGGCAGACCGATACCTCGGTCAGCATCAACAGTTGGGGCTATGTCGAGAACGACAAGTATCGCACCGCTGCCAGCCTGGTGGCGACGCTGGCCGATGTCGTTTCGAAGAACGGCAACCTGCTGCTCAATGTCGGGCCCAAGGCCGATGGCACGATCCCGGCCGAAGCGGCCAGGGTGCTCGACGAAATCGGCGGCTGGCTGTCGGTCAATGGCGAGGCGGTCTACGGCACGCGGCCGTGGGTGATGTTCGGGGAAGGACCCACGCGCAACGCGGTCGGCTCGCTCAAGGAAGGGGGCGATCCCACCTATACCCCGGCCGACATCCGCTTCACCACGCGTGACGGGCGGCTCTACGCGCTGGGTCTGGCCCATCCGGCCGACGGCGCGGTGCGCATCGGCGTGCTCTATGCCGGCAATCCCTATGCGCCGCCGGTCAAGGCCGTGCATCTGCTCGGCAGCACTGCGCCGCTCGCCTGGCGCCAGGAGAAGGATGGCCTGCATGTCACGCTGCCGGCCACCGGCGCCAAGGCCGACATGCCCTATGCGCTGCGCATCGAGTTTTCGCCCCCGAACAAGACGTGACGGGGCACTTGCACACCACAAGCTGACACAAGTTTGGGATAATGGGGAGGTTTAGCAATGAAGAACGTGGGAGCCTATCTCTGCACCGCCGCGCTCGGTGCCCTGGTCATGCCGGCGGGCTCCGCCCTGGCGCAGACCGCGCCGGCAGCGGCCAAGGCGACGACTGACGCCAAGGATGAAACCGTTGCCGACGCCATCGTTGTCAGCGGGGTCCGCGCCAGCTTGCGCAGCGCGCAGGATCGCAAGGCAAATGCCAGCCAGATCGTGGATTCGATCGTGGCCGAGGATATCGGCAAGCTGCCCGACCAGAACACCACCGATGCGCTGCAGCGCGTGACGGGCGTGCAGATCGAGCGCGACTATGGCGAAGGGTCGACCGTCTACGTGCGCGGCCTGGCCCAAGTGAACACCACGCTCAACGGCCGCGAGATCTTCACCGCGCAAGGCGCCCGTGGCCTCAACCTCCAGGATATTCCGGCCGAACTGCTCGCCGGGCTGGATGTCTACAAGTCGCCCTCGGCCAACCAGATCGAAGGTGGCCTGGGTGGCCTGATCGACTTGCGCACGCGCCGGCCGCTCGATTTCAAGGGCCTGACCGTGGCCGGCAACATCCGCGGCATCTATTCCGACCTGGCCAAGGAACTGACCCCGGCCGTCTCGGGCCTGATCGCCGATCGCTGGGACACCGGCGCGGGTGAGATCGGCGCGCTGGTCAGCGTGTCGTACCAGGAGCGCAAGTTCCGCTCAGACCTGATTTCCACCGGCACCCCGGCCAGCAGCACCACGATCGTGCCCGGCCAGACGGTGGTCGCTCCCAACGGCGCCTATGACGTGACGCCCTATGGCGATCGCCGCCGCCTGGGCATCAGCGGCACCTTGCAGTGGAAGCCCACGCCCAACCTCGAAATCTATTTCGAAGGCCAGTACGCGCGCTTCAACAACCTCAACGACAACTACGGCGCTTCAGTTGGCCTTGGTGGCTTGACCGCAGAGCCGGGCGCGACGGTGGCCGCCAATGGCGACGTGACCAAGGCGACCTATCTCAACGCCCCGCTCACCGTACTGTCTTATGCCTATGACACGCGCGACCGGATGACCCAGTTTGCCGGGGGCGGCAAGTGGACCAACGACAAGCTGACCGTGTCCACTGACATCAGCTATACCAAAGCCACCGGCAGCGTGGTGTTCAACAGCGGCTTCACCGGCGCCACGATCCCGCGCTTCTCGGTGGACAACACCGCGTTCGTGCCGGGTTCGAGCGCTAATGGCTATGACCTGCTGAGCCAGTCGAACACCAACTTCCAGTTCCTGCTCTACCAGGGCACGCAGAACAAGGCGGACCAGTTCGCCGGCACGCTGGATGCGTCCTATGCGGTGGACAGCGGCTTCCTCAAGTCGATCGACGTCGGCTTCCGCTACGGCAACCGCACGGCGCAATCCAACCAGACCAGCTTCTTCCTGTTCAGCGGCGCGCCCGGCACCGCTGCGCCCTCGATCCTGGCTGCCAACCCGGCCGGCGATTTCTTCAGCAAGTCTTCGCGCGGTACGCCGCTGCTGTCCAACTACCTGGTCATTCCCGTGCCGCTGCTGCGCGATCATCTGAGCGAAGTGCAGACCGCGCTGGGCTTTGACGCCACCGATCCGGTGAACGGGCCGCTGGCGTTCTATCGCGTCAGCGAAAAGACCACCGCGCTCTATGCCATGGCGCGCTTCGGCTCGCCCAGCGGGCTGGTCGATGGCAATGTCGGGTTGCGCTATGTCCATACCCAGACCGCGCTCAACGGCAACCGCACGCTGTCGGGCGGCGGCGTCGGGCCGATCCAGGTCAATTCCAGCTATGACGACTTCCTGCCTTCGGCCAACATCCGCTTCAACCTGACCGACAAGCTCAAGCTGCGTCTGGCCGCGTCCAAGGTCGTCACCCGCCCGAACTTCAGCGATCTTTCGCCGTCGCTGACGCTCAATTCGGTGCAGCAGAACGGGTCGGCCGGCAATCCCTACCTCAAGCCGCTCAAGGCCGACCAGCTCGACGCGTCGCTGGAATACTACTTCGCGCGCGGCAGCTCGATCTATGGTGCGCTGTTCTACAAGAAGGTGCGCAACTTCATCTCGGTCAATCCCTCGGTCGAGGTCTACGACGGCATCACCTATACGATCAGCCGCCCGGACAACAACCAGGGCGGGGAGATCAAGGGCGCCGAAGTGGGGTATCAGCAGTTCTTCGATTTCCTGCCCGGCGCGCTGTCGGGCCTGGGGATCCAGGCGAACTATACCTACGTGGACAGCAAGACGACCTCTTCGATCGTCGGCCAGACGACCCCGCTCCAGGGCTTGTCGAAGCACACCTACAACCTGGTGGGGATGTACGAGAAGTACGGCGTTTCGGCCCGCGTCGCCTACAACTGGCGCAGCACCTACTTCGACAGCACCTATCTGTTCAACGGGGTGGGGCAGCCGAGCTTCCGCCGCGGCTATGGCTGGCTGGCCGCTTCGCTCAGCTATGACGTGACGCCCAACGTCACGATCAGCCTGGAAGGCAACAACCTGACGCGCGTGATCCGCCGGTCCTATTACAACAACATGGATACCCGGCCGCACGAAACCCAAATCGACGATCGCCAGATCATCTTCGGGGTTCGCTTCAAGTTGTGATGCCTCCGCGCATCGGGCAGGCTGGCATCCGGCCGGCCCGATGCGCGGCCCAGACAAAGGCCTGCCATGCCGTCCAAGCGTGACTTCGATGCTGTATTTCCGGGCCTGATGGTGGATCGCCGCTCGGCCCTGCTGGGCGGATCGGCGGCACTGTTGTGCACGGGCACCGCGCCTGGCACCGGCCACGCCGCGACGGTCGATCCGCAAGCGAGCGCCTGGGGCGAGGCATTCGACCGCCCTCCGCCCGAGGCCGGACCGGGTGTCTACTGGTACTGGCTCGATGGCGCAGTCAGCGCGGCCGGGATCACGGCCGATCTTGAAGGCATGCACGCCAACGGCATCACCACGGCGATGGTCTTTGCCATTGGCGCCTCGGCCAAGCCGCCGCTGGTCGATCCGCCGGCCGATGCACTCACGCCGCAATGGTGGGGCCTGATCGATCACGCCGTGGCCGAGGCGGAGCGGCTGGGGATTACGCTGTCGCTCAACATCTGCGATGGCTGGGCTACGGCGAGCGGCCCCTGGGTCACGCCCGACCTGTCGATGCAGGTGCTGACCTGGTCCGACACGCGCGCCACGGCCGGGCAGGGCGCGATCCGCCTGGCCACCCCGCCGATGCGGCGCAACTGGTATCGCGACGTGGCGGTGCTGGCATTTCCCTGGCCGGAAGCGCTGGACGAGACGAGCGCACGGCGCCATCCGCGCGTTTCCACCACCTTGCCGCTGGCCGGGCCACCGCTCGCGCGCCTGCTCGATCCCGGCAACGACGAGGACGTGTTCGACACCACCCAGGCCGGCCAGATCGACGTGGCTTTCGACCAGCCGTTCACGCTGCGCTCGGTCACCGTGCGCACGCCGTCGCCCTGGGGCTATTCCCCCGGCGTCTATCGCGCGGCCAATGCGCTGCGCGTGGAAGCAAGCGAGGATGGCGTCACGTTCCGTCCCGTTGGCCGGCTGGAATATCCCCAGCATGGCTGGCAGACCGACCTGACCACGCTGACCCACGCCTTGCCCGAAACCACCGCGCGCGTGTTCCGCTTCGTGCACGAGCCGCAGGCGCCCGGCCCCTATTTCGAGAATTACGATTTCGGGCAGGACGTGCGCCTGCGCCTGTTCAGCCTGGAGCTTTCGTCCCGGCCGGAAATCCACCAGATCGTGGGCAAGACGGCGGCGCAATGGTCGATCAGCCGCCGCACCGATGCGCGCGACGTGCCCGATGCGGTCTGCGTCGATCCGGCCAAGGTGCTCGACCTGACCGACAGGCTGGCGGCCGATGGCACGCTCGACTGGACTCCACCGCCCGGCCGCTGGCGCATCCTGCGCCTGGGCCACACCAGCAATGGCCGCGAGAACTCCGCCGCCGGGGGTGCGCAGGGGCTGGAAGTCGATCGCTTCAACGCGGCGGCAGTGACCATGCAGTTCGATCGCTGGTTCGGCGCCGCGCTCGATCGCATCGGCCCGGCGCGCGCGGGCAAAGTGTTGAACACGGTGCATGTCGATAGCTGGGAAGCCAGCGGGCAAAACTGGACGGCGGATTTTCCTGCCCGGTTCCAGGCCTTGCGCGGCTATGCCCTGCGCGTCTGGCTGCCGGTGCTGGCCGGCGTGCCGGTCGGCAGCGCAGAGCAGAGCGAGGCGGTACTGCACGATTTCCGGCAGACCGTGGCCGATCTTACGCAAAGCGCGTTCTTCGAAACCATCGCGCGCCTGGCCCATGCACGCGGCTGCCGCTTCAGCGGGGAGCCGGCCAGCCCGACCTATGCCGTGGACGGCTTGCGCTGGGCAGAGGCGACCGATGTGCCGATGGGCGAATTCTGGCTGCGCACGCCGCGCAACGACAAGCCGACCGATGTGGCCGATGCGGTTTCGGGCGGGCGCATCTATGGCAAGCGGATCATTGCCACGGAAAGCTTCACCGAGAACGACATTCTCTGGGACGAGCACCCCGCGATGCTCAAGCCCTTGGGCGATCGGCACTATTGCCGGGGCATCAACCGCTTCATGCTGCACGTCTATACCGCGCAGCCGTTTCTCGATCGCTCGCCGGGGCTGACGCTCAACGGTATCGGCACGATGTTCAGCCGCACCCAGACCTGGTGGAGCCAGGCGCGCGGCTGGTTCGATTACCTGCGCCGCTGCCAGGCAGTGTTGCAACGCGGCCTGCCGGTAAGCGACGTGGCCGTGTTCACCGGGGAAGACATTCCCAACCGCGCGCTCTTGCCGCACCAGTTGGACGCGCCATTGCCGGCCGGCGTGGCCTATGACTCGATCAACCGCGATGCGCTGGTGCGCCTGGCGCGGGTGGAGCAGGGCGCGATCGTACTGCCCGGCGGCATGCGCTATCGCCTGCTCGTGCTGCGCGCGGGAGCGCGCTATTCCAGCGGCTTCCTCGCCGCACTCGAACGCCTGGTGCGGGCGGGCGCCACGGTGCTGGCACCGCCGCCGCTTGGTGCCGTCGGGCGAGAAGCCGATCCCGCGGCGTTCGTTGCGCAGTGCCGCCGGCTCTGGCTGGATGCCGGACGTCAGGGCGAAACCCGGCTGGGCGCTGGGCGCGTGGTCTGGGGGCAAAGCCCTGCGCATGTCCTGGCCAGCCTGGGGATCGCGGGCGATCTTCTGGCGAACGATGCGGCGGGGCTCGAATGGACTCATCGCCGCGAGGCGGGGGTCGATGTCTATTTCCTGGCCAACACCGGCGGTGCCGCGCTCGATACCGAAGTATCCTTGCGCGTGACCGCGCGCGCCGTGGCGCTGTGGGATGCGCTGGAAGGGCAGCGCCTGCCGGCACCCGCCTGGCGGAATGTCGCCGGGCGCACGGTCCTGCCGCTGCGCCTGGCGCCGGGGGAAAGCCGGTTCATCGTTCTGAGCGACGGCGGCGTGGCACCGCATCTCGCACAGGCCCATCTCGCGGCCGGGCAAAGCCTGGAATGGCGCGGTGAGCGGCTGGTCATGGCCGGGGCTGGAGAAGCTCGGCTGCTGCGCAGCGACGGGCGCCGCCTGGCACCGGTGGCGCTGGCCATGCCCCCGGCAATCGAACTCGACCAGCCCTGGACGCTCAGCTTTGCCGGTTGGCGCGCCCCGCCCGAGCGGCTGACGCTGAAGCAGCCCGCGCTGTGGAGCGACCTTGCCCCCGATCGCGTGCGCTTCCATGCCGGATCGGGCACCTATGCCACGCAGATCGACCTGCCGCGCCACCTACTGGTGCGCGATATCCGCCTGATGCTCGATCTGGGCGCAGTGCATGCCATGGTCGAAGTCACGGTCAACGGGCGCTTGGCCGGCCGGCGCTGGATCGCACCCTTCCGGCTGGACATCACCGCATTCTTGCGGCCGGGACGTAACACGATCGCCATCACCGTCACCAACACCTGGCACAACCGCCTGGTGGGCGATCGCGTCTTGCCCGAAGCGGAGCGGGTTGCCTGGGTCTATCCCAAGCTGCGCGGCACCAAGGACTGGCTGCCGGCCCGCGATGCGCCGCTGCTGCCGGCGGGCCTGGCCGGTCCGGTCCGGATCGTGGCTGAGCCACTTGTGGACATTCCGGTCTAATGAGGCTGGACCGTCGCACCGCGCTGGCCGCGATCGGCGCGACGCCGCTGGTGGCCGGCGCCGGCAGGGCGCATTCTCTGCCACCGGGTGATCTGCTGGCGCAAGACTTGCGCGTGGAAGGGGTGGCCGAGCCCGCGGGGCTCGACCTGCTGCGTCCGCGCTTTTCCTGGGGCCTTGCCGCGCGCGATCCAAGCGCGCGCGGCCTGGTGCAGCGCGGGTTCGAACTGATCGGCGGCACCGATCGCGCCCGCGTGGCTGCTGGCCAGGGCGCCCGCTGGGCCGGATCGCCCGCCGCCGGCGGGCAGACTCTGGTGGTGCCGACAGCGGACTTGGCGCTCGACAGCCACCGCCGCTATTGGTGGGCGGTCCGCGTATTCGATGCGGCGGGGCGGCCGGGCGCCTGGAGCGCGCCCGCCGCGTTCCTCACCGGGGTGCTCGAGCTGGCGCGCTGGCCCGACCGCTGGATCGCGGCGGAGCCCGACCCGGTTCTGCCGCCGCACCGCCAGGGGCAGGCGAGCCCAGCCATGGTGCCCGCCCGGCCGCTGCCGATCCTGCGTCGGCCCTTGCGCCTGGCGTCGCCGCCGCGCCGGGCCGTGTTGTCGGTCTGCGGCTTGGGCCAATATCGCCTGGCGATCAACGGGCAGGCCGTGGTGCATGCGGCGCTGACGCCGGGGTGGACCAACTACCGCCGCCGCGCGCTTTATGACACGCACGATGTCACGGCCCTGCTGCACGCTGGCGACAATGTCCTGGCGCTGATGCTGGGCAACGGCATGTACAATGTAGAGGCCAAGGAGGGCCGCTACACCAAGTTCCTCGACAGCTTCGGCCGGCCCAAGGCGATTCTGGCGATGACCATCGAGCATGCCGATGGCCGGATCGAGCACATTGCCAGCGATGGGCAATGGCGTTGGCGGGAAGGGCCGATCCGCTTTTCCTCGATCTATGGCGGCGAGGACTGGGACGCGCGCCTGGTGCCGCCCGCTTGGATGGAACCTGGCTACGACGATCGCGACTGGCAGCCGGTAGTGGCCGTGCCGGGGCCGGGCGGGATGCTCCGCGCCGGGCTGGTGCCGCCGGTGGTCGCCGCGCGCACTCTGGCGCCGGTGGCGATCACGGCCGTGGCGCCCGATGTGCTGCTGGTCGATTTCGGCGTCAACTTCGCCGGTCGGCCCCGCCTGATGATCGAGGCGCCGGCCGGTGCCACGCTGACCATCCTGCCCGGCGAGACGCTGGACGAACAGGGCCGGGTCAGCCAGCGCAGCTTCAACGCCGGGCCGGGCAACCGCGTGGCGTTCACCCATGTCAGCACCGGGCGCGGGGTCGAAGCGTTCGAGCCGCTGTTCAGCTATCACGGCTTTCGCTGGCTGGAATTGCGCGGCCTGCTGCGCGCCGCGATCCATGCGGTCGAAGGCGTGGTGCTCCACGCCGATCTTGCGCGCGTCGGCCGGTTCCAGGCCGATGATCCCTTGCTCAACGCCATCCATGGGCTGATCGACCAGGCCGTGACCAGCAACATGGTTTCGGTCCTCACCGATTGCCCGCACCGCGAAAAGCTGGGCTGGCTGGAACAGACCTATCTCAACGCGCCCACGGTGCTCTACAACCGCGATGCCGCGCCGCTTTATGACAAGCTGGTGCACGACATCGCCGAGGCGCAGCAGGCCGATGGCATGGTGCCGGGCATCGCGCCGGAATATGTCGCCTTCCAGGACGAGCAGGGGCAGGACCAGGTCTGGCGCAATTCCCCCGAATGGGGCGCGGCGGCGGTGCTGGCACCCTGGGCGGCCTATCGCTTTTGCGGCGACGCCACCGTGCTGGTGGCGGCCTGGCCGGCGGCGCAACGCTATTGCGCCTATCTCGCGCAGCGGGCGCGGGATGGCATCGTCGATTTCGGCATGGGCGATTGGTACGATGTCGGCCCCAACGATCCGGGCGAGGCGCAACTGACCTCGCGCGCGCTGGTCGGCACGGCCACTTATATTGCCTGCTTGCAGACGATGGCCAAGATCGCCGCGCGGATCGGGGCGGTTGCGGATTACGCCGCACTGGCGGTGCAGGTTACGCAGCATTTCAACGCGCGCTTTCTCGATCCCGCCACCGGCCGCTACGAACGGGGCAGCCAGACGGCGCAAGCCATGCCGCTGGCGCTCGGCCTGGTGCCCCAGGCGCAGCGTGCCGCGGCGCTCGACCGGCTGATCGCGGCGATTCGGCGCGAAGGCAATGGCGTTACCGCCGGGGACATCGGCTATCGCTACGTGCTGGAGGCGCTGGCTGCGGCCGGGCGTGACGATGTGATCCTGGCCATGCTGCGGGTGCGCGATCGCCCCGGCTATGCCCTGCAACTGGCGCGCGGGGCCACCGCGCTGACCGAGGCGTGGGACGCCAATCCCACCAAGTCGCTCAACCATTTCATGCTCGGCCATGCCGAGGACTGGTTCTATCGGCGCCTGGGCGGGCTGGACATCGATCACGCGCGAGGCGGGGACGCGGCCTTGCGCCTCGCGCCGCAGATGCCGGCCGATATCCCGGCGGCCGAGGCCAGCTATCGCCTGCGCGAGGGCGTTCTGTCCTGCGCCTGGCGACGCGAGGCAGGCCACCTCGCCGTGACCGTCTCCGTGCCGCCGGGGCGCCAGGCGCGGCTGGTCTTGCCGGGGCTGCCCGCCAGCGACTGGCGCGAACAGGGCCTGGCCCCGGCGCGCGTGCCGGGCGTGCTCGGTTTCGCGAGCGAGGAGGCCGGCCAGGCCATCACGCTCGGCTCCGGCCGCTATCGCTGGACCGCCCACGACCCTGGTTGAGTACGCGGGCGGTTCGCGGCATCAGCGACGGGGCGCTTCGAACAGGCTGGGCGAAACGGCGGCCGCCAGGGCGGCATAGCCGGCATCGTTGGGGTGGAGATGGTCGCCCGGCTCCAGACGGGGATTGATCCGCGCCGGGTCGGCGGGATCGGCCGCCGCCTTCTCGAAATCGATCACTCCATCGAACAGCCCGCCGGTGCGGATGAAGGCGTTCACCGCCTGGCGCATCGCCTCGCCCTCCGGCGTGAAATAGACCGCGCCCTTGTAGGGCAGGATCGTCGCGCCGATCACTTTCACCCCGCGCGCATGGGCGCGGGTCACGATCTGGCGATAGGCCTCGATCACCTGCGCGGCGGTCACGTCGCTGTCGGGCTTGTTCCACCATCCGATGTCGTTGATGCCTTCCAGCAGCACGATATGCGTGACCCCGCTGACCGCCAGGGCGTCGCGGTCCAGCCGCGCCAGGGCGGGCAGGCCAAAGCCTTCGTGCAACAGGCGGTTGCCACTCATCCCCGCATTGACCACGCTCCATCCGCGATAGCGCGTATCGGCGGCAAGCCGCTTGGCGAACTGTTGGGGCCAGCTCATGTCCTTGCCGGGGGTGGAGGCGGCGCCTTCGGTGATCGAATCCCCGAACGCCACGATCACCGGGCCGCGCTGGGGCCGCGCCACTTCCACTTGCGACACCACCGCCGGGCCGCGCAGCGGGCGAGCGCCGGCCATGGACGCAGCCGCCAGTTGCTCGCCGGGCGCCACCACCAGATCGCCATGATGCGCGGCGGGCATCGCGCTGTCCTTGTAATAGACCGAGATCGCCAGGTGTTGCAGCGCCTCGATTGGCAGCGGCACGGCATCGCTGAGCAGCGGCGCGCCGGTTGGAATCCAGGCTTCCGCGCCGCCGGCAAAGGTTACCGCGCGGTCGCTGCCCGGCACCAGGCGTCCGTCTGCATCGACCAGCGCCACGTGCACCCCGGCGATCCGCACCGGGGCGATGCCCAGCTCGTTGGTCAGCTTGAGGCGGATGGCATTGCCAGCGGTGTCCACGCGCAGGATCTGGCGCACCGTCTGGTTGGCAAAGATCGCCGGGGTGCCGCCCGGCTGGCCGGCAATCGGCGCGAACGGCGCGCTGAACCAGCCGGCCGCCCAGTTGCCATTCCCGTCGCCAGCCGCAGGCGGACTGGCCGCCATCAGTAGGGGTGCCCCAAGCAGGGCGAGCGCGGCGATGGGCCTGGCAATCATGATCTCTCCTATTTTGTGGTCTTGCGGGTTCTTGCCGGCTTGGCCGGGGCAGGGGTGTCCACCGCGCTACCCAGCGGCCCACTGTCCAGCCCCAGGCCGGCGGCCTGGCTGATGGCGGCGGCCGTGCGTTGCAGCGGTTCGAGCAGCGGATCGAGCCGCGCGTCGCCATTGGCGTCAATCAGCGTGGCGATGGTCAGCGCGGCGTTGAGCGGCGCGCCCGGCGTGCCCACCAGCACGCCGATATCCGCCCCGCCCAGGAAGCGTTCGCCCAGCGAGCGGGCATGGCCGCGCGCGCGCACGTCGTCGATGCGGGCGAGCAGATCCTGCCGTGCGGCCGGCGCCATCGCCTGCCATTCGCGCGAATGGCCCAGCCAGGCATCAAATGCGGCGGGCGCCAGGCCGGCGAGCAGCAGGCGCCCCGAATTGGTGCGCAGCGGCGAATGGGTGGAGCCGACTTCCACCGACAGGCGGAACGGGTTGGGGCTCTCTTCCTGGGTGAGCACGAGCACCTGGTTGCCTTGCAACACGGTCAGGTGGCAGCTTTCGCGCACGTCGTCGGACAGCGCGCGCATCAGCGGGCGCGCCGCCGCGATCAGCGTTTCATAGGGCGAGTGAATGCGAGCGAGCTGGAACAGCTTGAGCGTCAGCGCATAGCCGCCGTTGGTCGGGTCGCGCCGCACATAGCCGCGCCCTTCCAGGCAGGCGAGCATGCGGAACAGCTCGCCCGGCTGGCGGTTGAGCGCGCGCGCCAGTTGCGATTGCGTCATCGGCACGGCCTGGTCGGCCAGGTACTCGACGATATCGAGGCCCTTTTCCAGCGCCGGCACGGCATACTTCCGGCGGCGCTCGTCGCTCGACAGGATGCTTTCCGCCAGCATGCCCTCTGACCGCCCGTCGAGCGGGCCGTCGCCCAGGTCCGGCATGTCCGGCGCAGGGCTGTCTGCCTGGGTGGCTGATTCGGGGCGCGCATCCATGTTCTGTCCTTCCGCGGCTGGTCTGGCGATCGGGCGGCTTGCGTAACCCATGGCGGCGCGAAGTGCCATCATCGCCTGCCGCTTTGCCCGCCAGCACGGGCGCGCGCCGGGCTGGCCGGGGTGATAGCGGAAGAGGCGCGTGGAATTTGCATTGATTGTTTATATAGAGAATGTATGTTAGCCTGTAAACAATGAGTGATGTGGAGGACGGGATTGGAACAGCGGCTTATCCGCACGGATTCGGCAACGGACACAGCGTCGTCTGCGGCCAGTCCCGGCCCCCTGTCCGATCTGCTGGTGCTCGACATGGCCCAGTTCCTCGCCGGTCCTTCGGCCGCGCTGCAACTGGCCGATCTGGGTGCGCGCGTGATCAAGATCGAGCGGCCGCAGAGCGGTGACCTGTGCCGCGATCTTTATCTGAGCGATACCGACATCGCCGGCGATTCCACGCTGTTCCACGCGATCAACCGCAACAAGGAAAGCCTGGCGGTCGATCTCAAGGACGCGGGCCAGCTTGCGGAACTGCGCCGCCTGGTCGCGCGGGCCGACGTGATCATCCAGAACTTCCGCCCCGGCGTGATCGAGCGGCTGGGGCTGGGCTATGAAGACGTCAAGGCGATCAATCCCGGCCTGGTCTATGCCAGCGTCTCGGGCTTTGGCAGTGCCGGCCCCTGGGCCAAGCTGCCGGGCCAGGATCTGCTCGCCCAGGCGCGCTCGGGCGTGATGTGGCTGACCGGCAGTGCCGACCATGGGCCGATGCCGATCGGGCTTTCGGTGGCAGACATGCTGGCCGGCCATGTTCTGGCCAAGGGCATCCTGGCCTTGCTGGTCCGCCGCGCGCGCACCGGGCTGGGGGGGCGGGTGGAAACCAGCCTGCTCGAAGTGCTGGTCGATTTCCAGTTCGAGCTGCTGACCACTTATCTCAACGATGGCCGCCGCCCCCCGACGCGCGCCGCCGCCCATGGCGCCAATGCCTATCTTGCTGCGCCCTATGGCGTCTATCGCACAGCAGATGGGCATCTTGCCCTGGCGATGACGCCGCTGGCCCGGATCGGCGAATTGCTTGATCTGCCGGGCCTGAGCGAGAGCGGTAACGGCTTTGACGGGCGCGACGCGCTGCTTGACCGCATCGCGCAGCGCCTGGCCACGCGCACCACGCAGGAATGGCTGGCCGTGCTGGAGCCGGCCGGCATCTGGACCGCGGCCGTGCTCGATTGGGAACAATTGTTGGAGGCCGAAAGCTTCCGCGCGCTCGACATGCTGCAATCGATCGGCGGCCGGGGCCGCAGCATTCTCACCACCGCCAGCCCGATGCGAATCGATGGGCAAAGGCCGGCTTCGGCGCGCGGTGCCCCGCGCGTGGGCGAGCACAGCGCCGCCATCGCCGCCGAATTCGGCCTGGCACTGGCCTGAGGCGATGCGCGCCCGCACTTGCCTTAGCGCCTTGGCGCTGCTGCTCACCACAGCGGCCAGTGCCCAGACGATCAGGGCCCAGCCGCCCGGCCGGCAAGCGCCCGCCTTGCCACGGATCGCGGCGCCGCATGGCCGCCCGGCGCTGTTCGTCGACGGCGCGCCGTTCCTTGTGCTGGGGGCGCAGGCCAACAATTCCTCCAACCATGCCAGCGTCTTGCCGCAAGTGTGGCAGACGGTGGAGCAATTGGGCGCCAACACCCTGGAAATGCCGGTGGCCTGAGCCCGGGCCGAGCCGCGCGAGGGGCAGTTCGATTTCGCCTTTGTCGATACGCTGCTGGCCCAGGCGCGCCAGCACCGCGTGCGCCTGGTGCTGCTGTGGTTCGGCGCGTTCAAGAACGGCGGGCCGGGTTATACGCCGGTCTGGGTCAGGGCCGATCTCGCGCGGTTTCCGCGCAAGCTCGATGCGCAGGGGCGTCCGCTCGCCGCTCCGCCAGCGTTCCCTGATTTTGCTTGATACGATTCAAGCGCGGTCCTCGCTTTCCATAGCCGTCCCCGATAGCGCGCTTGCAGGAAGCCGAACGCGACGGGACAATTCGCTCGAAAGTGCTGGCCTAGTGTCGTCAGCCTTTTCTCAGCAGGTCATCCAGGACCGCGTTGTGTAACGTGGTATCAGCCAGAGGCCAGTTCAGCTTTCCGTTCTCGTCCTGCAATTGCCTAACCGACGGACATCGGAAACCTCCGTGGCGTCGCACTTTGCCTTGCGCACGAGGGACTTTTGGCGGGGCAGGTCACGGCCTTCACCAAATGGCTCCCTCGACGCAATTGCGAAACGATGATCGCTCAATGCCCTGGCGGAGCGAGGAGCTGTTGCCGCACTGAACTCCATGCGCTGGCGGAAACGCAGATACGCCAGATCAGGCCGCTTTGTCAGGTGTCGCTCGGCCTGCGATAGAGTGGTGTCTTCCTCGCGGCCGCCGATCGGCGCGGTGATCAGATCGCAGTCGCCAGCCCCAACATCGGCGCGGCGGCGCCCTCTTCCTGATCGGCCATCTCTGCGCGCACGAAATCGACGAAAGCGCGCACCTTGGACAACGCGTAGTTGCCGCGTGGGAATACCACATGCAGTGGAATCCGCTCGTTCACGAGGTCGGGCAGCAAGACCTCGAGGCGGCGGGCGGCGATGTCGTCCTCGACGAGGAAGCGCGGCAGGTAGCTGATGCCCAGGCCCTGGAGCGTGGCCTCGCGTGCCATTCGTACCGAGTTGCTGGTGAGCGGTCCGCGGTTGACGGCAACGGTGGTGTCTTCCGACAGGCGCCACTCGCCAACCTTGGAGATATGCGTTTCGACGATGCAGGTGTGCACCTTGAGGTCGTTGGCGGCCGAGGGGCGCCCGGCGCGGTCGAGGTACGAGCGCGCGGCGACGAGTGCCATAGGATAGCTGCGCAACTGCACCGATTCCAGGCTGGAATCAAAGGTGTCACCCATCCAGAACACCACGTCGAAGCGGCCCTTGAGCAGGTCCACCTTGCTGTCCGACAGGTTCACGAACAGCCGCACGTCAGGATAGGTCTGGAGGAAGCGCGGCAGGATCGTGGTGAGATCGAACAGCGAGGATACCACCGGTGCGTTGACCTTGAGCTCGCCACGCGGCTTGGAGAGCATCCCGGTCATCACCTGGTTGGCTTCGTTGACTTCCTCGACGATGCGGGCGCAGCGCGCATACATCTCGCGTCCCGCCGGTGTCAGTGTCACCGAGCGTGTGGTGCGGTCGAGCAGGCGCACGCCGATGCTCTGCTCAAGCTTGGCAATCTGGCGGCTGACTGCGGCCTTGGAATACCCCAGCATCGTGGCAGCGCTGGAAAAGCCCCCCGTGCTGACCACCGCAGCGAACGACATCATCGCCATCACGTTTCCAAGATCGGGTCTGTCGTCCATGCCTGCTCCCTCTGCCACACGCGTGCCCGGGTCAATGTATCCCGTCACCGTCACGGGCACGTTGGCCCACCATAGCGATCCCGGCGCGGCCTGTCTGCACCTGCTGCGTGCAATTGTTGTTTAAACGAAAAAGATATCTCAAATTCAGTATTACTGTTGCGTTTATGAAGCCTTTCGGCGAGGACGTGCTACGCCACATGGGCGCTTGATTCGCGGCGCGGACCGCGCAAGACGCAGACAAGGGAGAAATTCGATGGTCAGCCAGCTTTCCCAAGCGGCCCTGCGCGACCAGCGCAGCCAATTCCACCCGTTCACCGCGATCACCGATCTTATGGCCGAAGGGCCCACGGTCATGGAAAGTGGTTCCGGCATCCACGTGCGTGACGTTGATGGACGCGAATACATCGACGGGATGGCCGGCCTGTGGTGCGTCAACCTGGGCTATGGGCGCCGCGAAATCACCGAGGCGATCGCCCGGCAGAGCGAGCGCCTGTCATTCTTCCACACGTTCAACGGCATGAGCAGCGACGTCGTCGCCGAATGCGCCGAGGCCCTGCTGCAACGCGCGCCGGTGCCGATGTCGCGGGTGTTCTTCGGTGCCTCGGGCAGCGATGCCAACGAAACCCAGCTCAAGCTCGTGTGGTATTACAACAACCTGCGCGGCAAGCCCGAGAAGAAGAAGATCATCGCGCGCTGGAACGCCTACCACGGTTCCGGTGTGGCCACGGCAAGTCTCACCGGGCTGCCGGGCATGCACACGCTGTTTGACCTGCCCAAGGGCCCGATCCTGCACGTCAGCGCGCCCTACTACTATCGCAAGGCGCCCGAGGGCATGACCGAGCGCGCGTTCTCGCAGCAGCTTGCCCAGGAACTCGAGGATCTGATCGAGCGTGAAGGCGCCGACACCATTGCCGCGTTCTTTGCCGAGGCAGTGATGGGCGCTGGTGGGTTGATTCCGCCGCCCGAAGGCTATTTCGAGGCGATCTGCCCTATCCTCAAGAAGCACGACATCCTGCTCGTCGCCGACGAAGTGGTATCTGGCTTTGGTCGTCTCGGCACCTACTGGGGCAGCCAGACCTATGGCTACGAGCCCGACCTCATCACCTCGGCCAAGGGTGTGACCTCGGGCTACTTTCCGATGTCGGTCTGCTACATCTCGCCAAAGGTCTGGGACGTGATCGAGAGCGAGGCAGGCAAGGCCGGGCTTTTCGGCCACGGCTATACCTATTCGGCGCACCCGGTCGGCGCGGCCGCCGCGCTCGCCGCGCTCAAGCTGATCGATGAGCTCAAGGTGGTGGACAACGTCGCCGACGTTGGGCCCTACATGCTCCAGGCGTTGCGCGACCGGCTTGGTCAGCACGCCCATGTTGGCGATATTCGCGGCAAGGGACTGATGCTGGGAATCGAACTGG
The DNA here is from genome assembly GCF_013149315.1 of Novosphingobium sp. SG754. NCBI lineage: Bacteria > Pseudomonadati > Pseudomonadota > Alphaproteobacteria > Sphingomonadales > Sphingomonadaceae > Novosphingobium > Novosphingobium sp. SG754. Next base: position 49,242 of record NZ_JABGCC010000002.1, read on the forward strand.
TGCACGATCGCGGCACCAAGGAAGCGCTGCCCATGGCCAACCGCACCGGTCGCCAGGTGCTCAAGGCTGCAGCCAATCGCGGGCTGATCACCCGCGCGCTGGGTGATACCCTGGTCTTTGCCCCGCCATTGGTGATCACCCGCGCCGATGCCGATGCTATCGTCGATCGCTTCGGTGCTGCGGTGGAGGACGTGTTGCCCGGCTGAACCCAAAGACCAACCCGGCGCGGGCGGTGGTGCATGGTTTGATGCATTGCCGCTCGCGGCGCAGTTCCACGTCGTCCAGGGAGGGGCAGATGGAATTCAACACCGCAATCGAGGGCATGGCGCAGGCCGAACGCGGCACGCGCCGGTTGACCCCGGCGGGGCAGATCAGCGCGGTGCTGGTCGGGCTGATCGGCGCCTTCGTGATTTTCGTGACGCCCGGCTTTCTGGCGGTAATCGCGCAAAAGACCGGGTTCGACAACGACCAGCTCGGCTATCTCGCTGCGTTCGACATCAACGCGATGGGCGTGACCATCGGCCTCAGTACGTTCCTTTTGGCGCGGGTGCCCTGGCGTCTTGCCGTGAGCATCGGCCTGGCGCTGGTGATCGCCGGCAATATCCTGACCGCGCTGGCCACGGGTTTTGCCGGGATGGCCGCAGCGCGTGTGGTGGCGGGAGCGGGCGAGGGGATTGCGGTGGGCTTTGCCTTTGCCGCGCTTGGCCGCGCCGCCAACCCGGACCGCGCATTCTCGATCTATCTCGTGGTTGGCGCGCTGTGTAGCTCGGCGCTGCTCTACAGCCTGCCCGCCCTGCAGGCGGCGGTCTCACCCGCGACGTTGTTCCTCGCCAATGCGCTGGTCGTGGTGCCAGTGGCGTTGGGCGTACGCTGGTTCCCCGAAGGCAGCATCGACGAAACCGACATCTTTGCCGGGGCCGGCCGGCTCGACATGCGGCTGGCGAGCGGGGCCCTGCTTGGGGTCTTTCTGTTCTTCTTCGCGCTGGGGGCGATGTGGAGCTATTCCGAGCGGATCGGCATGGCCCACGCCATTGCGCCTGGAGTGATCGCCACTGGTCTTTCGATCGGCACGATGGCGGGCGTTGCCGGCGCTGCACTTGCCGGCATGCTGCCGCGCCGGTGGGGCCGGGTGTGGCCGTTGCTGCTGAGTGGCGCGGCGGGTGTCATCAGCTTCCTGATGTTTGACGGGCGGGTCGAGGCGACCGGCTTCGTGGTGGCAGTCGTACTGTTGCAGTTCTGCTGGAACTTTGCGCAGCCATTGCTGTCGGGCATCTGTGCCGAGGCGTGCCTGCGCGGGCGGGTGGTATGCGCAATGGGCTCTATCCAGACATTCGGCACTGGCCTTGGCCCTGCAGCGGCCGCCGCCACGCTGGCCAGCGGCTCGTTCGCACCGATGATCTATGCCAACAGCGCGATTCTGGCGGCGAGCATTGCCGTTACCGTGCTGACCATTCGCGCTGAGCGGCGGCGGCGCCCTGCTTGATGAGCCATGGGCCTGCTGGGCAATCGGTGGCTCGGCCGCGCGGCTTTATTTCGGCGACATAATCGGGTGAAGCTGGGTGGGGGGGCGGCGACAGGCCGCACCCCGCATCCTTATCGCAGCTGCATCAGAGGAACACCGCGCGCGATAGGCCGCCGTCCACCGCGATCGATTCGCCGGTGATGCCGCTGCCCAACTGCGAGCACAGGAACACGATCGGGTCGGCCACTTCGGCAACTTCGAGCATACGCTTTACCGCGGCGGGGCCGGCGGCCTCGCGCTCGACGATGGCCTCGAACGTGGTGCCTTCCTCGGCCGCCATCTCGGCAAACCATTCCTCGATATGTTCGGTGCGGGTAACGCCCGGATGGATGATGTTGACGGTGATGCCGTCGCGTCCCACCTCGTCAGAGAGCGTCTTGGTGAAGTGGACCAGCGCCGTGTTGCGCATGCCCGACAGCGCCTCGGTGCAGCGCGCCGTCAGACCGCCGACGTTGACGATGCGGCCCCACCCGGCCTTGCGCATATGTGGCACGCAGGCTTTTGCCGCACGGAAATAGCCGAACAGCTTGGTGTTGAGATCGAGCATCAGCGCGTTCTCGTCGGCCAGCTCGATCGCGTTGCGCACCAAGCCGCCTGGTGCTGCGGCGCAGTTGACAAGGATATGCACACCGCCAAAGCGCGCCACGGCGGCCGCGACGAGGGCCTGGACCGACTCCCACGAGGTTGTGTCGGTGGGCACGGCAATGATCTCGCCGCCGGTCGATTCGCGCAGTTCGGCTGCGGCCGCTTCGAGCTTGGCTGCAGTACGCGCCGCGATCACCACTTTGGCGCCGGCCAGCGCCAGCTTTCGCGCGGTTTCCTTGCCGATACCCACGCCGCCGCCGGTGATGACGGCGACCTTGCCTGCAAGGCCCAGTTCCAGGTTCATGTTCAATCTCCTCGTGAAATGCATGATGATGGGATCAGGCGGACAAGACCACCCTGGCGATCCCGGCTTGGTCGAATGCGGCGACGATCGTGTCGCCGCGATGGATTTCCGTGACCCCGGTACAGCTACCGGCCGCCACGAGTTGCTCGGCGCGCAGCCCGCCCTCGCCATGGGCACAGAGCCAGTTGGCGAGCCAAACCAGCGCATCGAGCGGATCGCCCATGACGCGATCGGTCGATCCCGCCACCGGTGCATCCGCGTCGATCGTGAGCGTAACCGGCATGGCGGCAAAGCGCGCTTCCCAGCCCGTCGCGAGACGATCGCCCAGTACCAGGCCATAGCCCATGACGTTGTCTGCGATCAGCAGGCCGAGCGGCAGGTCACTGTGTTCGAAGCGGGTGCGCACGATCTCGATGCCGGCCCACACGCCCTTGAGCGCGGCGGCAACCTCTGCGCGCGTGTAGGCCTTTGCGCGCGGGGGCAAATCCTCGCCCAGTTCGAATACCAGCTCGGCCTCGGCGAACATCTCGTCGCCGCAAAAATCGATGGTGCCGTGGTTGCAGAAGATGTCGCTGGCGCGCAGCCGGCCCACTGCCGGTTCGTGTGCGCCATGGGCCATGCGGGCACCCTCGCTGGTCAGCCCCAGCTTCCACACCATCACCGGCAGCATCAGCGCCACATGGACGGCGCGCTGCGCGGCATAGGCCTGGGCCACCGGCACGTCATCGGCAGGCACTGCGGCAGGGCTGGTGGAGCGGCGCGCGGCAAGCAGGGCCTGCGCCAGCGAAAGGTCGCCTATCGGCATGGAGTTCTCCCGGGGCGGTCGGACTCGTTTTGCCGCCGCCGCTTCATTGTCGCGCATATGCAACAACAAACTTTGAAAATCTAGTATTGTTTACGCAATGAAGTTGGGTTAGCTCACGTCCAAGCCGGATTCGCCTGGTTGGTCACCACGCCGCTGCGGGTCTGCTGCATCACACTATCGCCGCGAGAGGCGAGACCGAGGGGAGTATCATGTCCAGCCAGCCCACCGCCCCCATCGCCGAGACCGCACGCCAGACGGCAGACCGCCTGGCCGCCGCCCTCGCGCCCGCTCCGCGCGGCCTCATCATCGATGGGCGCGCAGTGCCTGCGCTTTCCGGCAAGACCTTTGCCACCGAGAATCCCGCGACAGGCGAGACGATCTGCCAGGTTGCTGAGGGCGGGGCGGCCGACGTCGATGTCGCTGTCGCGGCTGCGCGCCGCGCGCTGGTCAATCCTGCGTGGGCGGGGATGAGCGCCTACGATCGCGGGCAGTTGCTCTATCGCCTGGCCGACCTGATCGAGCGCGAGGCCGACGAACTGGCGGTGCTGGAATGCATCGACAACGGCAAGCCCGCCTCGCTGACGCGCTGGGTCGAGATCGAGGGTTCGATCAAGACATTCCGCTATTTTGCGGGTTGGACCACCAAGTTCGGCGGAGAGACGCTGCCGGTTTCGCCGCGCAGCGGGGCGCGCATCCTCAATTACACCACGCGCGAGCCGGTCGGCGTGTGCGGTCTGATCGTGCCGTGGAACTATCCGATGTCGATGGCGGCATGGAAGGTGGCGCCCGCGCTTGCGGCGGGCTGCACAGTCATCCTCAAGCCCGCCGAGCAGACGCCACTGACCGCGTTGCGCCTGGCCGAGCTGGCGCTCGAAGCGGGCATTCCGGCGGGCGTGTTCAACGTCATCACCGGCTTTGGCGAAGCCGGTGCGGCGCTGGTCGCGCATCCCGGCGTGGACAAGGTGGCCTTCACCGGATCGACTGAGGTGGGCAAGGCGATCGTGCGCGGCGCCACCGGCAATCTCAAGAAGGTCAGCCTTGAACTGGGCGGCAAGTCGCCGCAGATCGTGTTGCCCGATGCCGATCTTGGCGCCGCCGCAGCCTCAATCGCGGCAGGCATCTTCTTCAACCAGGGCCAGACCTGTACTGCCGGCTCGCGCCTCTATGCCCACGCCGCGATCCACGACGAACTGCTCGATCGCGTCGCTGCCGAGGCCGCCAAGCTGACGATCGGCAACGGCCTTGATGCGGGCGTGAACTTCGGGCCGCTGGTCTCCCAGGAGCAGTGGGACCGCGTGGCCTCCTATGTCGAGATCGGCCAGGCAGAGGGCGCCGAGGTGATGATCGGCGGCGGCCGGCCTGCGGCCCATGGCGAGGGCTTCTTCTTCGAACCGACAATCCTGCGCGGCGCCGGGCGCGACATGCGCGTGGTCCGCGAGGAAATCTTCGGCCCGGTGCTGAGCGCGCTGTCATGGAGCGATGCCGACGACTTGGTGGCACAGGCCAACGATTCCGACTTCGGCCTTTCGGCGGGCATCTGGACCAACGACATCCGCCAGGGCCACCGCCTTGCCGCGGCCGTCAAGGCCGGCACTGTCTGGGTCAACTGCTTCAACATGGTCGATAACGCCACCCCGTTCGGCGGCTTCAAGCAGTCGGGCTGGGGCCGCGAGCACGGGCGCCAGGCCATGGAGCTCTACAGCGAGACCAAGAGCGTGTGGGTCAACCTCAGCTGAGCAGAGGTTCAGCTCCACCCGCACGCTGCGTCAATTTCACGTCTTCAATCAGGGAACCGACCATGGGCAAGACTCTCATCGTGAGCACCGACGGCCAGGCCGTCATGCGCAGCCACGACAACGGCAAGTCGTGGTATCGCATCAACATTGGCCAGGATCTGGAATACGACGATCGCGTACGCTGCCTCTTGGTCGACGCGCGCAATCCCGACGGTATTTTTGCCGGAGCGGAAAAGGGGCTGTTCTACAGCGCCGACTGCGGCGTGCACTGGAGCCGCATCGACTGCGCGCTGAACAGTCTTGCCGTGTGGAAGCTGGTGGTCAGCGAGAGCAATCCACTGGTGATGTATGCCGGCACCGGCGCCCCGTCGCTGGCGATCTTCTTCCGTTCGCGCGATGGCGGGCAGACCTGGGAGCGCACCAGCCTGGAAATGCCCGAGTTCTGCGCCGGGGTTAACCGCCCACGCATGCTGGCGCTGGCGGTCGATCCGCGCGATGCCGACGACGTCTGGGCGGGTATCGAGGAGGGTGGCCTCTATCGCAGTCGCGACGGCGGCGACAGCTGGACGCGCATTGATAGCACGTGGTCCGAATTCGGTGGCAACTCAGACCTGCACGACATCATGATCCTGCCGCAGGACGACGGCAGCACCGTCCACCTCGCGCTGACGGTCATCGCCCTCTACCGCTCGACCGACGGCGGCCAGACCTGGACGCGTCAGCCGGCCAAGGAGACCTGGGGCCTGCGCTATTCGCGTGTGCTGTTGCGCCGTCCAGGCAGCAACCGCCAACTGGCCGTGGGAATCGGCGATGGCACCCCGGGCACGACGGCGGCGATCCTGCTGTCTGACGATGCCGGCGAAACCTGGACCAGGGCCGCGCTCGATCATCCGTCGAACTCGTGCATGTGGGCGTTTGGCTCCCATCCCAGCGATCCCGATTTCCAACTCGCCGCGAGCAAGTTCGGCTATCTGTACCGCAGCGTTGACGGCGGCCGCACCTGGGCCAAGGAATGGCGCGAGTTCAACGAGATTACCGGCCTCGCCTGGCTGCCGTCCGTTCCCTCCGACCTGGGGTTGCCGCATGTCACCCATTAACGTCGCGCGGATCGCGCATATCGTTTTGTTCGTAAAGGATCCCGAGGCCTCTGCCCGCTGGTATGCCGAGATCCTCAACATGAAGATCACGGCGCGCGCCGGCGATGGGCCGTACAAGGGTGGGGTGTTCCTCAGCTTTGGCCTGAGCGATCACGACATCGCGCTGTTCCCGGCGGCGGCCGATACCGCCATCGGCAAGGAGGCCAAGGGCCGCGAGTTCGAGCACATCGGCCTGGCCATGGCCGGGTGCAACATGGAAGACCTGCGCGCCAACTACGCCTTCTTCCGCGAGCGCGGCGTCGAGATTGCCGAAATCCTCGATCATGGCGTTTCGGTGGGCATCTATTTCTATGATCCCGATGGCCACATGCTCGAGGTGTTTTGCCAGAACGTCCCGCTCGAGGGCGGCGCGTCGCAGGCCGAGCTCAACCGTAACGAAGGCCAGGCGAACCCGATCACACTGTGACCGCAGCGGCCGAGACCTGAACCGGGCGATGCCCGCAGACACAAAAATCCAGGGGAGTTGTCATGACCAGATACGCCGCCAACTTTGGCGCCTTCCACATTCGCAAGTGGTTCACCCAGGTCGAGGAAATCCTTGCAGGTGAGACTGGTGCCGCCGCCGACGGCGCGCCGCTGATCAAGTACATGATCGGTGCGTGCATCAAGAACCCCTATGCCGGCAACTATGTCGAGGATCTCTCGGCGTGGATCGAGGCTTCCCCGGTGCTCGGCGTGGAATTCGGGCGGCGTATCAATGCGCTGACCGGCGGGGCGCCAATCGAAAGCTATGGCAAGGCGATCCTCGTGGGTATCGATGGCGAATACGAGCACGGCAACGCGCTGCTCACTAATCCGGCGGCGAACCCGATCCGCGATGCGCTGGGCGGCGGGGCCTCGTGGGTGCCCTCTACCGGCAAGCGTGGGGTTCCCGGAACCATTCTTGACGTACCGTTCGGCCACAAGGACGCGCTCTATGTGCGTTCGCACTACGACACGATGAGCGTCTCGTTCGACGATGCGCCCAACCGTGACGAAGTGATCGTGTGCTGGGTCTTCGCCACGCGCGGCCGCCTCAACGCGCGGCTCGGCGGGCTGCGTGCCGAAGACGCCGAAGGCAACGGGCTGACCTGACCATGACGGCGGATCTCATCCTGGACGATGCGCCGCCCGCGCCGGTGGCGCTGCTGCCTGGCGAGCGCATGCGGCGCGTCGCGCGCGGTGGCGTGTCGCTGTGCGTGCGCGAATGGGGCGATGCCCAGGCCCCCGCGATCGTGCTGCTGCACGGTCTGCGCGGCTATTCGGGAACCTGGCGCCCGCTCGCCGCGGCGCTGGCTGACCGCTATCGCCTGATCGCTTTTGACGCGCGCGGGCGTGGTGAAAGCGACTGGGACGAGGGCCGCAACTACTACACCGATGCCTACCTCGCCGATCTCGAGGCGGTCGTGGCCGAAGCCGGTCTCGATCGTTTCGTGCTGGTCGGGCATTCGATGGGCGGCACCACCGCCTATGCCTATGCCGCGCGGCACCCGGCACGCCTTCACGCGCTGGTGGTCGAAGACATTACCGCCGGCTCGTCTGTCGGTGGTGCCGGGTTCGAGCGCATCGTCGCGGAAATGAAGGCACTGCCCGTGCGCTTTGCCGACTGGGCCGAGGCGCGCGCCTATTGGCGCCGGTTGCGGCCCAACGTGGGCGAGGCGGCGATCGAGGAACGGTTGTGGGAAAGCATGACTGCCGACCCGGCAGGCGGGGTGCGCTGGCGTTATGATGCCGAAGGCATCGCCGCCACGCGCATCGCGCCCGATCCCGCCCGCGTGATCGACCTTTGGCCGGTGATCGCCGCGATCCGCTTGCCCACGCTGGTGATCCGCGGCGGACGTTCAGACTTTTGCAGCCTTGAGGCGGTGCGCCGGCTCGAAGCGCAAAACTCGCATCTGGCCCATGCCAGCGTGGACGGTGCCTCGCACTACGTCCACGACGATGCCCCCGAGGCGTTCCGTCGTCTGGTCGAGGGTTTCCTCGCCGGCGTTACGGTGCGCGCGCACGAGGACCACGATGATGGCCAATGACATGCCTGCCGCACCTGCACCATCCGACGATGCGGTGATCCGCACGGGGGCGGATACGCTGTTCGACGCGCTCCACGCTGGCGGTGCGCGTATCTGCTTTGCCAATCCCGGCACCACCGAGATGACCATGGTCACCGCGCTGGCCCGCCATGGTGGCATCCGCCCGGTACTCAGCCTGTTCGAGGGCGTGTGCACCGGCGCGGCGGACGGCTATGCGCGCGTATCGGGGCAGGTGCCGCTAACGCTGCTGCATCTTGGCCCCGGATTTGCCAACGGCATCGCCAACCTGCACAACGCCCGGCGTGCCGGTTCGCGCATCGTCAACATCATCGGTGATCATGCCACCTGGCACCTGCCTTATGACGCGCCGCTGACCTCGGACATCACATCGCTGGCATCGCCGGTCTCGCGCCAGGTAATCCGCATGGCCGAGCCTGGTGCCATCGCGCACGATGTCGCCACTGCCTTTGCCGCGACGCGGGTGGCCGAGGGCGGTGCGGCGACGCTGATCGTGCCGACCGACGTGATCGACGCGCGCGAGGAACACCAGGATGCGCTGCCTGGCAGCGCCACGGTTGCCCCATGGCAGGGCGCGCGGGTAGATGACGCGGCGGTTGCCGCCGCCGCTGCCGCACTGGAAAGCGATCAGGGCGCCATCGTGCTGCTGGGCGGGAATGCCTTGACCGAGGCGGGCGTGCGCGCAGGTGCCGCACTCGCCGCGCGGCTTGGCGGCCGCCTGCTGATGGAACCCTATCCGGGCATCGTGACCTTGGGCGGTGATCTGCCTGCGGTAGAGCGGCAGGCCTATTTCCCCGACGACGTGATCGCGCAAATGGGCACGGCCCGCGTCGTGCTGGCCGGCGCGCGCATGCCGATCAGCTATTTCGGCTACGAGGGCTGGCCCAGCCAGCTGGTTGCAGAGGCCAGTCTGGTGCGCCTGGCTGGGCCGGAGCACGATGCGATCGACGCGCTGGTGCGCCTGGGTTCGGCGCTGGGCGTAACGGGTCCGGCTGGCGCCCAGCCGTTCACGCCGGCCACTGCCAGTGCCAATGACCCCACTGCTGCGCTGACGCCGGCGGGCGTGGTCGAGGAATTGCTGGTGCAACTGCCCGAACATGCGATCATCTCGCTCGAGGGCTCGACCTTGGGTGGGCCCTGGCTGCGCAATGCGCATCGTGCGTGCCGGCATCGTGTGATGACCAACACGGGCGGCGCGATCGGCCAGGGGCTGCCCTGTGCGGTGGGGGCGGCGCTCGCTGCGCCAGAAGCGCGCGTGGTTTCGCTCCAGTCGGACGGTAGCGCACAATATACGCTCCAGGCCCTGTGGACGATGGCGCGCGAGAAGCTGCCGGTGACGGTGATCCTCGCGGCCAACCACCGCTACGCCATTCTCCAGACCGAACTGGTGCGCGCCAACGCGCCGCTGGGCGATGCCATGATCGAGGCGCTGACGCTGCTGGACAAGCCGAAGGTGGATTGGGTTTCGCTGGCGCGTGGCTATGGCGTGGAGGCGGTGCGCGTCACCACCTGCGGCGAACTGGCCGAGGCACTGGCGCAGGGGCTCGCGCTCGACGGGCCGATGCTGATCCAGGCTGAGTTGCCATGAGCGCTGCGGCAGTGAGTTCCGGGCCGCCCGTGGCGATTGTCACCGGCGGCAGCGGCGGAATGGCACCGGGGATCGTGCGCGGCCTGCAGGGCGCCGGGTTTGCCGTGGTCATTACGGCGCGCGATGCGGGGCGGCTTGCGGCTGCGGCCGAAGCGATCGGTGGCGATTGCCTCGCACTTGCGTCGGACGCGCGCGATCCGGCCTCCATCGAAGGCCTCGCCGCCGCCGTCCTTGCACGGCATGGTCGGATCGATGTGCTGGTCAATGCCGCCGCCAGTTCCACCCCGATCGGTGGGGCGATCGAGAACGTCGATGTGGCCGCGCTGATTGCCGATCTTGACGTCAAGGTGGGCGGCTATCTCCGCTATGCTCAGGCGGTCGTGCCAGCCATGAAGCGGCAGGGGCGGGGCCATATCGTCAATATCGGCGGGCTGACCGGCCGGTCGAGCGACACCTTGAGCGGCCTGCGCAACGCGGCGGTCTCGCACCTGACCAAGGTCTTGTCCGACGAGCTTGGCCCGGGTGGTATCACCGTCAATGCGGTGCACCCCGGCATTGTCCGCACCCCGCACCTGGCCGAGCTGTTTGCCGAAATGGCCCACACCGAAAACACCACGCCCGCCGCGATCGAGGCGCGCTTCGTTGCCGAGATACCCACGCGCACGATCCTGACGCCCGACGATGTCGGCGGGCTGGTGGCGATGCTGGCGGTTGCCGCGCGGCCGACCATTACCGGCCAGTCGCTGACCATCGATGGCGGCTATTCGCGCGGTATCTTCCTGTGAGCGCGCGTGCGGGCAAGGAGAGGGCGATGCGCGATGAAACCGGCGGGGCGCGTACCCGCTATCCGCTGTCGATGCGCCTGCTGCACTGGCTGCGCGCCATATTGATCATCGGCATGATCTGGTCGGGCTGGTTCATGACCGGCCTGCCTGACGAGGCGACGGCCAAGTTCGCGGTGTTCTATCCCAATCACAAGCAGTTCGGCGTCCTGGTCTGGCTGCTCGCGCTGGTCCACCTGGGCCTGCGCTACCAGCACCGCCGCCACCTGCCGCACCCGCCGGTGGGGCTCAGGCCCTGGGAGCGGGTGCTTTCGCATCTGGTCCACCGTGCGATCATGGTGCTGACGTTGCTGACCCCGCTGCTGGGCTATGCGATGTCGGCCAGCTTTACCCAGAGTGATGGCGTGCCCTTCTTCGGGCTGGGTCAGGTACCTGAACTGTTGCCCAAGAACGACAAGGCCTTCGCGCTGTTCGACACGCTGCACGGGTGGAGTGCCTATACGCTCGCCGTGCTCGTGGTGCTTCACGTGGCTGGCGCGCTCAAGCACCGGCTGCACGATCGCGGCGGCGATACCGACGTGCTCGCACGGATGGTGTGATCGCCCCTTCAACGAAAGATCCTGCCATGACCAACCCTGTCCACCACCTGCTGCATCCCGACGCCTTCGATGCGGCGGGCCTGGCCGTGACCAATCCGGCCGATGGCAGCATCGTCGCCACGGTGCGCCGCTATGACGTGGCTGCACTCACCGCGATCGTCGAGGCCGCTGACGCCGCGCGCCATGCCTGGGCGGCGCGCACCGCCAAGGAACGCAGCGACGTGCTGCGCGCCTGGTTCAACGCGATGGTGGAAAACGCCGAGGCGCTGGCGCTGTTGATGACGCTTGAAAGCGGCAAGCCGCTCGAGGAGTCGCGTGGCGAGGTGCGCTATGGTGCGGGTTACATCGAATGGTTCTCCGAAGAGGCGCGTCGCGCCTATGGCGAGGTGATCCCCAGTTTTGCGCCGGGCAAACGCGTGCTGACGCTGCGCCAGCCGGTGGGGACGTGCGCGGCGATCACCCCGTGGAACTTCCCGCTGGCGATGATAACCCGCAAGGTCGCGCCGGCACTGGCAGCAGGCTGCTCGATCGTGGTCAAGCCGGCTGAGGCTACACCGCTGTCCGCGCTCGCGCTGGAGGCGCTGCCCCACCGCGCCGGGGTGCCGCGCGACCTGTTTCGCGTGGCCCCGGCCGTACGTTCGTCAGAGGCGGGGGACCTGTTCTGCAGCCATCCGCTGGTGCGCAAGATCAGCTTCACCGGCTCGACCGAGGTGGGCAAGGTCATCATGGCCAAGGCTGCTGCCCAGGTGAAGCGGCTCAGCCTTGAGTTGGGCGGCAATGCGCCCTTCGTGGTGTTCGACGATGCCGACATTGGGCGCGCGGTTGACGGTGCCATGGCCTCGCGCTTCCGCAACGCCGGGCAGACCTGCGTCTGTGCCAACCGCTTCCTGGTGCAGGATGGCGTGCATGATGCCTTTGTCGCTGCGCTCACCGCGCGGGTCGATGCCTTGCGCGTGGCCGATGGGCAGGCTGTGCCGGGTGCGATGGGTTCCCTGATCGATGGCAAGGCGGTCACCCGCGTAGCCGGGTTGGTCGAGGCCGCAGTGGGCGAGGGCGCGCGCGAGGTCAGCCACGGGCACGATGGCCCTGCGCGCGGTGCCTTTCATCGTCCAGTGGTGCTGGCGGGGGTGACCCCGGCCATGGCCATCGCGCACGAGGAAATATTCGGCCCGGTAGCGCCGGTCATCCGCTTCACCGACGAGGCTGACGCGCTGCGCATCGCCAACGATACGCCGTTCGGCCTTGCCGCCTATGTCTATACCGCCGATGTTGCACGCCAGTGGCGCATGATGGAGGGCCTCGAATACGGCATGGTCGGGGTGAACGACGGGTTGATCTCGAGCGAGGTGGCACCGTTCGGCGGGGTGAAGGAATCAGGCTTCGGCCGCGAAGGATCGAGCCACGGCCTCGCTGATTACATGTCCATCAAGTACTGCCTCGTCGGCGGGCTGTAACATGGAGCAGAACTCCCCCGACCCTCTGGCCGACGGCACCGACGATCCGGCCTTCGTGCGCGGTCTGGCACTGCGCAAGGAAGTGCTCGGTGCGGCCTATGTCGAGCAGGCCATGGCCGGCGCGGACGATTTCTCGCGCCCGATGCAGGCATTGTCGACGCGCTGGTGCTGGGGGGAGACCTGGTCGCGCCCAGGGCTTACCCGCCGCGAGCGCAGCCTGCTCAACCTCGGCATGATCAGCGCACTCAATCGCCCGCACGAGCTGCGGCTCCACGTCAAGGCGGCACTGCGCAACGGCCTGACGCGCGAGGAGATTCGCGAGGCCCTGCTCCAGGTGGCTGTCTATTGCGGCGTGCCCGCTGGCATCGATGCCACCCGTATCGCGCGCGAAGCCATCGCCGAATATGACGCCGAGGTCACCACCGCTGCCGCGCAATAGGGTCGGCTTTTGACCCCGGGTAACGGCACCTTGGGTAACCGTTGCGCGCAGCCGTTGCGGGGCGCTGCGCTAACCGTCGCGTAACTTGTGCGGGCCGGGCCGCTGCGCTTCCTCCTTTGTCGAAGAACAGACGAGGGAGGAAGCGCCATGCGCCGCACATCGATCATGCTTGCCGCCATCAGCGCACTGGCGCTTGCCACTGGCACGGTCCGCGCCGCCGAACCTGCCGCCGCTTCGCCCGATGCACCGCCGCAAATCGTGGTTACCGCCTCGACGCAGGACGTGCTTGGCACCGCCACCACATCGAGTGAGGGCGCGATCACCCGCCAGGAAATCCAACGCCGGCCGGCCTATCGCGTCGGGCAGTACCTGGAGGCGATCCCCGGCTTGTCGGTCACCTCGCACAGCGGCGAGGGCAAGGCCAACCAGTACCTCCTGCGCGGGTTCAACCTCGACCACGGCACTGACTTTGCCACCTTCGTCGACGGCATGCCGGTCAACCAGCGCACCCACGCGCACGGCCAGGGTTATACCGATCTCAACTTCCTCATGCCCGAACTGTTTGGCGGGATCGCCTTTACCAAGGGGCCCTATTTCGCCGCTGCCGGGGACTTTGCCGCCGTGGGCTCAGCGCGGCTGAGCCTGGTCGACAGCTTGCCGCCCACACTCTCGCTCTCCGCCGGCACGGTCGGCGATCGCCGCGTATTCGCGGGCGGATCGGTGGCCCTGCGCGGGGGCACCACACTGCTTGGGGCGGGGGAATACTTCCACCTTGATGGCCCATGGGACAACCCCGATAACCTGCGCCGCTTCAACGGGGTGGTGCGCCTCTCGCATGGCACTGCCGAGGATGGGTGGTCAGCCACGGCAATGGCCTATTCTGGACGCTGGAACGCCACCACCGACCAGCCCCTGCGCGCGGTGGAGCAGGGCTTGATTGGGCGCTTTGGTTCGCTCGATCCCAGCGATGGGGGGATATCGCAGCGCATGTCGCTGTCGCTGCGCTACGCCCGGCCCTTGTCCAGCGCCGACCAGCTCACCACGGAGATCTATGGCGTGCGCCAGCATCTGACGCTGTGGAGCAACTTCACCCATTACCTCGATGACCCGGTCAACGGAGACCAGCACGCGCAGAACGATCGTCGCTGGATCGCGGGCGGCAGCCTGGCACTGGCGCACCGCTTCGCCACCGTCGGGATCGAGCAGACCCTGACCCTCGGGATCGATGGACGCTTTGATGCGATCCGCGTCGATCTGGCGCACACCCGCCGCCGCGCGGTGCTGAGCACCGATCGCGACGACCAAGTCGAGGAGGCAAGCCTTGGCGCTTATGCGGAACACAAGGCGCAATGGCTTTCTTGGCTGCGCACCGTGCTTGGCCTGCGCGTCGATCGCTTCCACGTGGCCGACCACGACCTGGTGCGTGCTGAGCGCGGGCATGAGCATGCCGCGCTGTGGCAGCCCAAGGGCAGCGTAATCCTCGGCCCTTGGGCGCGGACCGAGTTCTACGTCTCGGCGGGGCGCGGCTTTCATTCCAACGATGGCCGCGCCGGCCTCGTCACCGCGGACGATGGCAGTACAAGCCTGGTGCGCCCACCGCTGCTGGTCGGCGCCACCAGCATGGAGGCGGGGCTGCGCAGCAATCTCATGCGCCAGCTGACGCTTGCGGCCACCGTGTTCCAGATCGATTTCGCCTCCGAACTGACCTATTCGGCCGATGCCGGGCAGACCGAGGCGGGGCGGCCCAGCCGGCGTCGCGGCCTGGAACTGAGCGCCCAGTACCGCCCGCTGCCCTGGCTCGAACTCAATTCCAACCTCGCATTCAGCCATGCGCGCTATCGCGATGGTGCCCCGGCCACCCGCTTTATCGAGGATGCGCCCGGATTCATCGGTGCCGCTGGCGTGCTGGTCGACAATCTCGGGCCTTGGTCGGGCGCGCTCACCTGGCGGCGGCTCGGCCCGCATCCGCTGACCGAGGACAACAGCCAACGCTCGCCTGGCTATGGCGAGATCAACCTTTCGGCGGGCTATCAACTGACGCCGCGCGTCAACCTGCGTGCCGATATCTATAACCTGCTCGGCAGCCGCGACGATGCGGCAGACTACTACTACGTCAGCCGGCTGCCCGGCGAGCCTGCCGCCGGCGTGGCCGGAATCAACGCCCATCCGCTGGAACCGCGTTCGCTGCGCGTGACGCTTTCGGCCACGCTGTGACGGCGTTGCGCGCGCTCTGTTCCGGTATTGCAACGGTTTCGAACGTCCCGGCGCCCAGCCTGACGGCTAGGGCGGGGGAATAAACAGACCTGAACGTCCACGCATCGAGGGGAGACCTTGCGCCATGTCCATCCAAACCTTCGGCGATTGGCTCTATGCCACGCCGATCTCGACCACGTTCCGTGACACGACGTGGATCATCCCCACGGTGCAGAGCGTGCATATCCTGGCGATCGCGGTGGTCGTGGGCTCGGCCCTGGTCTCGGAACTGCGCCTCGCCGGCGTGCTCGCTACTGACGAGAGCCCCGCGCGCGTGGTTCGGCGCTATCTGCCGTGGATATGGTCGGCGCTGGTCGTGCTGCTGGCCAGTGGCACGCTGCTGATCGTGGCCGAGCCGGCGCGTACCCTGGGCAATACGGTGTTCTGGGCCAAGATGGCGCTGGTGCTGCTGGCCTTCCTGGCCACGCTGCTGCTGCGCCGCCCGCTGTTGCGCGACGATGCGCGGCCTGCGGCCAAGACGGTGGCATGGCTGCTGCTGGTGGTGTGGAGCGCGGTCATCTTCTGTGGCCGTTTCATCGCCTACACCTGAACGGCGCCCCGTCACCGTCACGACCAAACAGCACAACCGGGGGAGCCCAACCCATGACCCTGCAAACCACGCTGCAAAGCATCTATGACCTGCCGCTTTCTAACGCCATTCGCGAGAACGCCAACGCCTTCCCGGTGCTCGAATCGCTGCATGTGCTGGCGATCACGCTCGTCTTCGGCACGATCCTGATCGTTGACCTGCGGCTCGTCGGCTATGCCGCGCACCGGCGCAGCGCCAATCGCCTGATCACTGAACTGCTGCCTTTCACATGGGGCGCGTTCGTCGTCGCGATCATCACCGGCAGCCTGCTCTTTGCCTCCAACGCGGTGGCCTATGCCGCCAATACCGAGTTCCGGCTCAAGCTGCTGGCGATCGTGGCGGCCGGCATCAACATGGCGATTTTCCACGCCACCACCCAGCGCACGATCGCGCAGTGGGACGAGACCGCCGCGCCGCCCTTTGCCGCGCGTGCCGCCGGCGTTTTGTCGCTGGTGCTGTGGACGCTGGTGATCTTCCTTGGCCGCTGGATTGGCTTCACCCTTGATGTGCTGTTCTGAAACCCACTCCCAGGAGCGTCTGCCCGTGACCCCAACTCTTCGTACGATCATGCTTGCCGCCTCGGCCGCTGTGACAGCGCTGGCTCCGGCCGGATCGGCCCTGGCCCACCATTCGTTCGCGATGTTCGACCAGACCAAGCAGGTTGAACTGCGCGGTGTCATGGTGAGCAAGTTCACCTGGACCAACCCCCATGCTTTCGTCGTCGCGCAGTCGGGCGGGACGACCTATGCACTCGAGTGCAGCAGCCCCAACCTGATGACGCATGCTGGCTGGAGCTTTTCGACGCTCAAGGCGGGTGACCAGGTTGATATCGTGTTCTACCCGCTGCGCAACGGCAAGCCGGGGGGCATGCTCAAGACCGTCAAGCTGCCGGGCGGCAAAGTGTTGAGCGGTTGGTAAGCGCAGCCCGCAACCCAGCCTGCCCTCAGGGTGGCGGGGTTGCGGGCGGGCGATTTTAGAATCCCGCCCTGGCTCGATCCAGCCGAAGGCATACCGCGCGCGGTTCGGTGAAGGCCTGCAGCGCCTCGCTGCCGAACTCGCGCCCTACGCCTGACAGCTTGCTGCCGCCGAACGGCATCGCCAGGTCGAGAACGTTGTGCGTGTTGATCCACACCGTTCCCGCGTCGATCCGCTCAGCCAGGAGGTGGGCCGTATCGATGTCCTGCGTCCACACGCTGGCGGCCAGACCATAGGGCGTGTCGTTGGCAATGCGGACGATGTCGGCGCGATCGGTGATTTTCACCGCGCACACCACTGGCCCGAAGATTTCCTCGCGCATCACGCTCATCCCGGCCTCCACCCCGGCGAGCACGGTCGGCCGATAGAACCAGCCCGGACCGCTGGGTATGGCAGCGCCTTCCAGCGGATGCGCGCCTTCGGCAAGCCCCGCTTCGACCAGCGCGGCCACGCGATCGCGCTGGCGGGCGGAAATCAGCGGTCCCATCTGCGTCTCGGCAGAAAATGGCGAGCCCAGGCGTAGGTCGCGTGCGATGCGGCAGACCCCGTCGATCACCGCGTCATGGACTGGCGCCTCGACCAGCAGGCGCGAGCCAGCGGTGCAGATCTGCCCCGAATTGGCAAAGATTGCGGCTGCCGCGCCCGGGATCGCGCGGTCGAGATCGGCATCGGCCAGCACGATCGTGGGAGACTTGCCCCCCAGTTCGAGCGTGACGCGCTTCATCGTGCGGGCCGCCTGGGTCAGGATCGCCTGCCCGGTGGCGTTTGAGCCGGTGAACGCGATCTTGCGCACCAGGGGATGCGCCACCAGCGGGACGCCGACGGCGGCGCCGGTGCCGGTGACGATGTTCACCGCCCCGGCCGGAAAGCCCGCCTCGAGAATCAGCTCACCCAGCCGCATTGCGGTGAGCGAGGTTTCCTCTGACGGCTTGAGCACCACCGTGCAGCCGAACGCGATGGCCGGCGCGATCTTCTGGATTGCCTGGCCGATCGGGAAGTTCCACGGCGTGATGCCCGCTACCACGCCGACGGGGCGGCGTTGGGTGAACGCGCGGTAGAGCGCCGCCTCCTCGACCAAGGGCGAATGCGTGACGGTCTCCCCCGCGATCTTCGAAGCCCAACCGGCGAAATAGCGCAGCCCATCGATGGTGAACTGCAGGTCGATTGCCTGCGTCACCGCGAGCAGCTTGCCGCTGTCGAGCGTTTCGAGCGCGGCGAGATCGTCCCGCTCGCGCTCGACCAGCAGGGCCAGCCGCTCGAGCAGGCGGCCGCGGTCGAGCGGGCGCATCGACTGCCAGGCTGCGCTTTCGAAGCAGCGATGCGCGGCGCCGACCGCACGATCCACGTCGGCGATGTCGCAGGCCGGTACCTGCATGATCACCCGCCCGGTGGCCGGATCGATCGCATCGAATGGGGCGAAAGTGCCGAGCGGCTCGACCAGTGCCCCGTCGATCAGCAGTCGACCGGTCGGGAGAGTGGGGGAGAAGGGTGCGGTCATCGGTGGCTCCGAACGGAGAAGAGGGGCACGGTCATTCGCCGACCGGGCCTTCGACGTGGGTGGACCCGACGCCGGCGTAAATCGCCGGGCGGCAGCGCCGGAGGTAGGTGCCATGGGCGAGGCCTGCGGCGGCGATGGCGATGAACAGCAGCGGCAGGCGGTTGATCACCGGCAACGTGGTGCCGGTCAGCGTGGCGTAGTTGGCCAGCGACAGCCACGTCGCCACCGCGATTATCACCCCGCTCAGTAGCGGCGCCAGGGTCTTGCCCGCCGAATATTCGCCGCGCCGCGCGAAGAACAGCGGGATCGCCAGCGAGGTGGCGGTGAGCAGGATCTCGAGACCCACTGCACCCATCGACGACAGGCTGGTGGCGAGCGAGAGCAGCGGATCGAGCCCGGCCAGGGCGAACAGCGCGATCACCAGCGCGAGTATCCCGGCGAGCGCGAGGCAGGCCATGTAGGGTGAGCCGTGGCGCGGGTGGACGCGGCCGAGCACGGCGGGGATCAGCCCATCGCGCGAGAGGGCGAAAAAATAGCGCGCGATGTTGTTGAAGAAGCCCAGTGCGGCGGCGAACAGGCTGGTGATCGTCAAGAGGCTGAGCGCGTCACGCCCGAATTGGCCGAGCGTGCGAAACGCGATGCCCGAGACGAGGTGGCCGGGATCGGCAGCTGCCACTGCCTTGATCTGTGCCGGGCCGACCGCCAGCACCAGGCACCACGACGACAGCACGTAGAAGGTGCCCAGTACCAGCACTGCGCCATAGGTAGCGCGCGGGATGGTCACGGCGCGGTTGCGCGCTTCTTCCTGATAGATCGCCGTTGCTTCAAAACCGATGCAGCCGTTGATGGCATAGATGACGGCGATGCCAAGGCCGGGCGCAAAGATCGTCGCGGGGGCAAAGCTGCCGAAATCGAGCCCGGCCCAGCCGCGTTGCCACAGGATCAGCGCGTCGATCACGGCGATGAGCCCTACCTCGAGCAGCAGTGCCGCGGTCAGCACCTTGGCCGCCATCGTGATCCTGTGATACCCGAGCCAGGCGATCGCTGCGATGCTGGCGGCCGCCCATAGCACCCACGAGGTGGCGATGCCGGTCAGTGTAGCGAACAGATCGGCAGCGAAATAGCTCATCGCTCCCAGCACCGACGCGGCGGCACAGGTGTAGGCGACTACGGCCGTATAGGCCGCAGCGATGCCGGCCTCCTTGTTGAGGCTGGCGGCAATATAGGCATAGAACGCGCCGGCATTGCGCACGTGCGGGATGATCCGCACATAACCCACCGCGAACAGCAGCATGACCGCGCACATCGCGAGTTGCGCGCCGGGCATCCCGGCGCCGTTGCCGAAGGCGAAGGCGAGGGGGATAATTCCGGCCAGCACACCCATCGGTGCGGCGCAGGCGAGGATCATGAAAATGATGTCGCCGGTCCCCAACATGCCGGAGAACAGGCCGGGCTCGGCGGCGGCGTCTTGGTCGGATCTATGCATGAATGCTCGATTGTGGGGGGCGGGGTGCATCGCCAGCACCCGATGATGCAACACTGGCAGGTTTGCCACCACACGGTATTGCACTTGCGCCGGGATACCTTGTATTTTCGGCCAGGCCCCCGGTGCACAGGGCCTGCCTGCTTGCCAGCAAGGCAGCATTGGGCAAGCCTGTGCCGATCACGACCATGATCAGGGAAGCCCCGCCGATGACGACCATGACGCCGACGTTCACGCGCCGGAAATCAGCCCGGGCCGCCGCGCTTGCAGCACTCGCGCTCGTGCTGGCCGCCGTGCCCGCGCAGGCAGCAGATACCACCGTTGCGGCATCACCCCCTGCCGCGGAAAAGGCGCCTGATCCGGCTGTCGCCGCCGCCGTGATGCAGACCGTGCACCACTATGTCGACAGCCTTAACCGAGGCGACAACGCCGGCGTCATCGCCAGCTGCGCACGCGAAGCCGCTATTGTCGACGAGTTTGCACCGTACGAGTGGCACGGCGCCGATACCTGCGCCCACTGGCTGGCTGCGCTCACCGCGCACAATGCCGCCATCGGGCTGACCAAGGGCGTCAACACGCTGCGCAAGCCCCGCCGTGTCGACGTGACGGGGGATCGCGCCTACGTCGTCGTCCCGGCCGACTTCCGGTATACCCTCGGCGGCCAGCAAGGTGCCGAGGTCGACGCCACGTTCACCGTGGCGCTGCACAAGGAAGCCGCTGGCTGGCGCATCACCGGCTGGGCCTGGTCTCGCCCCGAGTTCGACTTCGACTATTGAAGGCAGCGGGCGGGTTCGCCTCCCGCTCATGCCTCCGGCATCAGCGCGATGACGCGCAGCGGGCTGCCCGAGCCGCCCTTGATCTTGAGCGGGGCGGCCACGATCACGCTGCCGAAGGTCGGCAACTGGTCGAGGTTGGTCAGGCACTGTAGCCCGAAACGGCCATTGCCGTGGAGGATCGAATGGGCGGGCAGCGGTTCGGCAAAGTGGCTGGCCTGCCCGGCATCGGTGCCGACCGTCTCCACGCCCAGGCCCACGCAGTCGCGCGCGTGGACGAGGAAGCGCATCGCATCGGCATCGGGGCCAGGCGAATGCGCGCCATCATCCTGCAGGTTGAGATAGGCGAGGGTGCCCACACGCTTGGACCAGTCGCTGCGCAGCAGGATCCAATGGCGCGGCGGGATAGCGCCGTGTCGAGACTCCCAATGCTCGAGGAAGGCGCGTGTCACCACGAAGTCGGCGTCGGCGGCGGCCGCGGCGCTGATATCGATCACCACGGCGGGATAGACGAAATCGCGCGCCGCGACTGCGTCGACCGTGCCATGCGGTACGTCGCGCCCGGTGATCCAGTGCGCCGGCGCATCGAAATGCGTGCCAGTGTGCTCGTTCATGGTGATCCGGTTCCAATACCATGCGGGCCCATCGGCATCGTAGCGGGAGACGGTCTCCATCCGGAACGGTTCACATTGCCCGAACTCGGACGGCAAAACGATCACCGGGAAATCGGACGACAGGGTATTGGCCAGATCGACCACGCGGATCGCCCCGCTGGCAAGCTGTGCGACAAGATCGGTAAGCAGCGACGTCATGGTTGGGTCTCCCTGGCAAAGAGGGCCGGATCGTCGAGCCAGCGGCGCATCGCCTCGCGCGCCACCTCGCCCACGCAGGTTTGTTCGCGTCCCTGCGCCAGCGCGTCGAGCACGGCGGCGGCAAGGCGCGCGGGCGCTACCTTGGGCGGGGGCAGTGCTTGGTGGTCGGCATCGTCGGTCGGCCCGGTGAACACTTCCAGGACGCGCACGCCGGTGCTGCGCATCTCGTGGCGGAAACTTTGCAGCAGCGAGAGGCGCGCAGCCTCCGCCGCGGCAAAACCAGCATGGCCGGCATCGCCCGCCAGCGCCTTGACCGACAGCACATCGAGAAACGCGCCGCTGGGCCGGCCGGCAAGGATTGGCGCCGTCGCTTGCGCCAGGCGCGCGAGCCCCATTGCCGAAACCTCGAGCGCGCGGTGGTGGGCCAGGAGATTGCCATCGTGGCTCAACCCCCCGGCGCGCACATGGCGCGCGGTGTTGATGACGATGTCGAGCGGACCGCCGATCCGGCTTATCGTCTCGGCAACCGAGACAGGATCGGTCACATCGAGTGGAAGCGGCTGGACCCCGGGCAGGCCCAGGACGGGATCGTGCGCATCACGCATCGGCGCGGGGCCGGGCAGGCCGGCAACCACCAGGCGCGCGCCAGCGGCGGCAAGTGCGCCGACCAGCGCGCGGCCAACCGGCTGGCGGGCATCGCTGACAAGGACAGTTGCCCCTGCCACCGGCACCACGAAGGTGCGTCCCTGGGGATCGGCGGACATGCTGGTGGCTCCTTGTTCCGGCTGTGGCGGGTGTGCGGCATCGCTGGGAAGGGCGAACAGCGCAGCATTGCCGCCACGATCGAGCATCAGTCGCATCGTGACGCGCGCGCCGGGCTCCAGCCCCCGTGCAAGGTGCGCGAACACGACTGGGCCGGCATCGAGCAGGATCGAGCCCATGTGCCAAGGCAGGCGATCGCGGAAATAGGGATCGGTCGAAACGCGGATCACGGTGTTGGCAAGCACGCGTCCGCCGGTCGGCTGGTCATGCCAGGCCAGTGTGCCCCAGCACCGTGGGCAGGCGTCGCGTGGGGGATAGGTCGCTGTACCGCATACGGTGCAGGCCTGAAGCACGAAGCGGCCCTGCGCGGCCCGTGCGGCCATCGCCTGCATCGCGCGGCTGCGCGCGCCCGGCGCTACGGGATGCAATTGCGGCCGCGCCAGCGGATCGCGCGGTGCGGGCGGCGGCAGCGGATTGCGCGGCGTCGTCATAGCGCCTCGATCACGGCAGCGGCGGTGCACACGCCGCGATCATAATTGACCAGCCCAAAGCCCGATATTGCCGCACGCCGGGCACCGGGCACCTGCGCGCCGAGCGGGCAGTGCAGGATCTGGCGCAGGCCCTCGGTCAGGTTCTGGTACCCGCCCGCAGCGCCCGCCTGCCCTGCGGAAAGCTGCCCGCCGTTGGTGTTGAGTGGCAGCGTGCCGTCGATGCCGAAGTGCGTCTCGCGCAGGAAGCGCGCAATCGTGCCCGGCGGGCAGAAACCGAGGTCCTCCAGTTGCATCGCCACGATCACCGGATAGTCGTCATAAGCCTGAAGGCAGTCGATATCCCCGGGCCCGATCCCGGCCATCGCCCACAACTCGTCGACATCCATCGCCCAGCCGCCACGCCGCTGCACCAGATCGTCGGGATAGGCATTGTGGCGCTCGATCGTGGCCATGATCCGCGCCGCCGGCCAGCCGCGCGCGGCAGCGATTTCTGGGGTGGTGACGACGAAGGCTTCGGCGCCGGCGCAGGGCATCACGCAATCGAACAGGTGCACCGGATCGGCGATCGGGCGCGCGGCGAGGTAGGTTTCAAGGTCGAGCGGGTTGCGTTGCAACGCCAGTGGGTTCGAGCCGGCATTGGCGCGCTGGGCGAGGCAGATGCGGCCGAAATCGGCGCGCGTAACGCCGTGTTCGTGCATGTAGGCCTGCGTGATCAGCGCGAACGTCGCGTTCGGGCCGCCAAAGCCATAGGGATACACAGCATCCTGCGAAAAGCGCGAAAACGTGGCGAGGGTGTGGCGGAAGCTGTCGATCTGGTTGGTATCAGCCGCGACGCAGGCGACGATGGCGGCATCGCCGCACTGCACCGCGCGCGCGGCGCGGCGCAGTGCCATGACCCCGCTCGCCCCGCCGGTGGGTACATGGTCGAGCCAGCGTGGCATGAGGCCGAGATGCTGGACGAGGCCGACGGCGGTATCCGGGCCGGCCGAGAAACTCGAGAAACTGAAACCGTCGAGATCACGCGGGCCGAGCGCTGTTTCCCGCGCCAGCGCGCGCAGCGCCGCGCCGGCCCAGCCGTGAGCCGGCTCGCTCGAAAAGCGCTGATAGGGCACGGTGATGGGGGCGGCCACCACCACGCCGTCGTAGGCCATGCGCGAGCGTTTGGTGGAGCTGCTCATCCCTGCCGCCTCTTGAGCGCGCGGGTATCGAAGAACGCGCCACGCGCCATGTGCGCCCCCACTTCCTCCTTGAGGGCGGCACGCAGGATCTTTTCGGTCGGCGTGCGCGGCAGCGCATCGACGAAGCCGATCCAGCCCGGCACCTTGTAGTAGGCCATCTGACCCAGTGCCCAGGCGGCAATATCGCGTGCAAGGTGCTCGGTGGGCAGTTGCTCGGTCTTGTCTGTCCCGGCGCGGGCAGGGGCATCGAGCACGATCAGCGCGGCCACCTCGTCGCCGCGCACCGGGTCGGGCGTGGCGGCCACCGCCACCTGGCGCACGTGGGGATGGCGCGCAAGGATCGTCTCGACCTCCACCGCCGCGATGTTCTCCCCCGAGCGGCGGATCACGTTTTTCTTGCGATCGACGAAATGCAGGTCACCGTCGGCGTCGCGCGCGACGATATCGCCGGTGTGGAACCACCCCCCGGCCCAGGCCTCGGCAGTGGCCGCAGGGTTGCCGAGGTATTCGCGGAAGAACCCATAAGCGGGATCGGGCCCGGCGCGGCGCACCAGCAGTTCGCCTGGTACGTCGATATCGACATCGTCGCCGGCGTCGTCGACGATGCGGATCTCGAGGCTGGAATCGGGCCGGCCGAAGCACGCGGTGCCCACCTTGCGCGGCTCGCGGTGCGCGCTGATCACGCCGCCGCTGCCCGTCTCGGTCATCGCCCAGGCCTCGATCAGCGGGAAGCCGAAGCGCTGCTCGAACGCGCCGTGCAGGGCCGCCGGAGCTCCGGCACCGAAGCCGAAGCGCACACTGTGCTCGCGGTCGGCCGGGCTATCGGGTGCCTTCATCAGCATCGCCGGCATCACGCCCAGGTAGTGCAGGCAGGTGGCGCGGCTGCGCCGCACCGAATCCCACCAGGTCGAGGGATGGAAGCGGTCGAGCACGGTGAGGCAGCCGCCCAGCGTGATCATCGCCATCAGCGAGACGGCCAAGGCGTTCATGTGGAACATGGGCAGCGGTGTAAGCATCCGCTCTGCGCCGGCGTGCAGCGCGATGAGGCCGCCAGTGTCCCGATACCAGTCGCCCGAATGCAGGAAGTAGCTGTTGGGCAGAACGCAGCCCTTGGGTTGCCCGGTCGTGCCAGAGGTATAGAGCAGCGCCGCCTCGCGCGCGGAATCGGGATCGGCCGGCAGTTGCACCAGTGGCAGCAATGGACGGACGGGCGCGTCGGGGGTGACGGGGACCATCGCGCTGCCCACCGCCAGCGCGGCGCGCGCAACGTCGGCATGGCGGCCGGGGACGACGAACGCGGCGCTCATGCCCGAGTGTGCGATAAGATATTCGAGTTCGGCCTGGCGCAAGTCGGGGTTGATCGGCACGATCGACGCGCCAAGGCTGTTGGCTGCGAGGAACAGCTCGATAAAGTCGGGCCGGTTGTCGAGCAGCAGCCCCACGCGCGTGCTCGTGCCGAAGCCGGCGGCGGCCAGCGCGACCTGGCGGCGCAGCACGCGATCGAGCATCGTCGCGTAGGTGATCTCGCCAGCCGCGATGCCGTAGATATGCGCCGTTTCGGGCAGCACGTTGAGAAAGGGTTTGTCGAACCAGCGCGTCGCCGCGGCGGAAAAGCGCGAAAATACGGTCTCTTTGCTCACGGCGTTGTCCTGTGCGGAGTGCGGGGTTGCGGGCTGGCCATCAGAATCGCTCGAGACGGTAGGGGGTGGGATCGAGGAACGGCGTCTCGCCCATGGCGAGGTCTGCGGCGAGGCGGCCCGCCGCTGGGCCGGTGCCGAAGCCGTGCCCTGAAAAGCCGGTGGCCAGTATCAGGCCGGGCAGTTGCGCGACATTGTCGATCACCGGCAGCGAGTCCGGCGTCACATCGATCATCCCGCCCCACGCCTGCGCCACGCGTGCGTTGGCAAAGACAGGCCATGCCGCAACAAGGTTGCGCATGGCTTCTGCGTTGAGCGCCTGGTTCACCGGCGGATCGATCGTGCGCAGCCGCTCGAACGGCGAGACGGCGTCGGCGCGCCAGCGCCGGGGCAGGGCG
The DNA here is from genome assembly GCF_013149315.1 of Novosphingobium sp. SG754. Classification (NCBI taxonomy): domain Bacteria; kingdom Pseudomonadati; phylum Pseudomonadota; class Alphaproteobacteria; order Sphingomonadales; family Sphingomonadaceae; genus Novosphingobium; species Novosphingobium sp. SG754. The sequence continues at coordinate 75,089 of NZ_JABGCC010000002.1, forward strand.
AGATCGGCGAAGAAGTCTCGCCCGAACGATAGGCGCAGGTTTTTCCACTGCGCGATCAGCGTGGGCAGGTACTTCATGCCGATCAGCAGGTGGTCGAGCGTCAGCGGTGCGAACAGCGCGCCGCGCTGCGTGATGGTATAGCCCCCGTCGAGCCGCTTGCGGAACGAGAAGTCAGCCGCGCCGACCGCGCTGTCGGTCGGCCCGTCCATCGGCGCGGTGCGCAACACCGACGCCACCAGCGGCAAGGTCAGCAGGCGCACACCATGATTGGCGAGGAAACGGCGCGACCACACGCCGCCTGCCAGCACGACATGGTCGCAGGCAATCGCGCCACGCTCGGTCACCACGCCGCGCACCGCGCCGGCACTGGTCTCCAGCGTGCGCACGGCGCAGTTTTCCACGATCACGGCCCCGTGCGCCAGGGCTGCGCGCGCGATCGCGCTGGATGCGAGCGTCGGTTCGGCGCGGGCGTCGGACGGGGTCGCGATGCCGCCGGCCCAGCGCCCGGTACTGCCGGGGATCGCCTGCGCTACTTCGGCCCCGGTCAGCATCCGGCTGTCCAGACCCGCGCCGCGCACGGCTTTGAGCCAGCCCTCGTAGGCGGCCAATTCCGCATCGGTCCGCGCGACATAAGTGATCCCGGCCTGACGAAAGCCACAATCCTCGCCGATGCGCGCGGGCATCTGCTGCCACATCCGCTCGGCGGCGATGGCCATCGGCAGATCGGGCACCGCGCGCATGACCTTGCGCACCCAACCAAGGTTGCGCGACGACTGCTCGCCGGCGATGCTGCCCTTCTCCAGCACCACCACCGGCACGCCGCGCTCGGCCAGAGTCAGCGCGGTGGACAGGCCGACGATACCGCCGCCGATCACCACGACCGATGTGCTGCCGGGAAAGCGCTCCGAGGTCGTCACGGGGGTTATTGCGGGGCCCATCGCTGTTGGTCCGTTCAGAGACTGATCTGCAGTTCGCGCACCGCGCCCTTCGACGCGCCGCGCCAGGCGGTGACCTCGATCTCCACCTTGTATTCAGCCGCGCCAAGCGGCGGGCAGGTCATCGTCAGCGTAGGGTTGATGCCGCGCATGCGCGCGCCATAGGCGGTCATCACTGCCAGCACGTCCTTGGGAAACTGCACGAAGACCCGCGCGGCGACCACGTCCTCGAGGCAGGCATCGACCGCAGCGAGCGCGGCGGCGATGTTGTCGAGCACCTGGTTGGTCTGATCGGCCAGGTTCGCGGGGATTTCCTTGGTCTGCGGGTTGCGTCCGGCGGTGTTGGACACGAAAATCAGATCGCCTACGGCCACGAGGCGGGAATAGCTGCCATGCTCCTCGAACTTGTTGCCGGTCTTGAGCTTGATGACGTCGGGCATGGAATGTCTTTCGCGGGAGGAGGATTTCAGGGGGGGGGCGGCGGTTTTCAGCGCTGCCTGGTCTCAGCGCAGGACGGGTTCGTCCCACAGGGTCAGGCGCGTGCCGATTCCCTGGGCCAGCGCGCGGCGATAGACGTGCGTTCCCCAGGCCACGTCCTCCACCGCCATGCCGCCGATGGAGAGCATGATGATTTCGCCGGCATCGCGCCGGCCGGGCGCTGCGCCTGCTACGATCGCGCTGAGGTCTTCGAGCGACGTGGCCGCGACCCGGCCTTCATCGACGAGGTCGAACCAGCGCACGCCTACCGCCGGGATGATGCGGTGCATCGGGCGCGGCAGTTCCTCGCGATAGGCCTCGTAAAGCCCGGTGAAATCGAGCACCTTGCGGATATCGGGCGCTTCCATGCCGGCATCGATGCTGCACGGCGCGGGCATCGACAGGAACGTGCCCGGGCTGACCCATTCGCGCCGCACTGTGGGATAGCGGGCGGGATCGCCGGTCGGCACCGAGGCGCAGAACGTCGCGATGTCGGACTCTCGCACGACTTCTTCATCGGTGGCGACCACACGCACCGAAAGCTGCGGGAAGCGCGCCTCGGCCCAGGTGCGGAATGCCGCCAGATTGGCCTCGCCGCGCCCCTTGATCTTGACCGTGTCGATTGCCGGGCAGGTGGCCATGAACGCCTCGAGCGAAGTGCGTGCCATCACGCCGGGCCCGACGATGCCGACCACGCGCGAATCCGGCCGGGCGAGGTGGCGCGCGCCGACGCCGGGGATCGCACCGGTGCGGTAGGCCGAGAGCAGGTTGGCCGACATGTAGGCCAGCGGGGCGCCGGTATCGGCATCATTGAGCACGAACGTGAGGATCGAGCGCGGCAGGCCCTTGTCGCGGTTGGCGATGTTGGAGCCATACCATTTCATCCCCGCTGTGCCGAAGCGGCCGCCAAGATAGGCCGGCATCGCCATGAAGCGGCGGTCGGTGGTGGGCTTGGGCATCGCGGGAAAGGGCGAATCCTCGGGAAAGACGATCACCGCGCCGTGCTGGTTGTTGTTGCCACCGGCCATGCGATAGTCGCCATGGTGCAGCAGGTGGAACATCTCCTCCATCGCATCGACGCAGGCGGGCATGTCGGTCACCCCGGCGCGGATCATGTCGGGTTCGGACAGATAGAGGAAATCGACACGCGGCAGAGCTGGCGTGGCGGATAGGGCGGCCGCCTCGGTGAGAGTGTCGGTGGGCAGGTCAGGCACGCAGATTTCCCATCGTTTGCTTGGGTGCCGGCGTGGTGCGCCAGGATGCTGCCGGTCTGGTCGAGCGTGGGCCTTGCAACAATTGCAGGCGGGGATTGACGCATTGCAGAATCGGCCACACACATGCGCCCCGTGATGGCAGACCCCGATCTTCCCCCGTCCGGCCTTGCGGCCGATCATGCCGCTGCAGGCCTTCCGCCTGACATCGCCGGCCGCGCTGGCCAGGCCACCATCCGCCTGCTGTTCCTGACGGCGCTGTTCACCGCGCTGGAAGATGTGGGCAAGCGTATCGACCCGCTGCTGCGCGAACACGGCATGTTCCGCGCCCAGCTTGAGACACCCTACGAAACCGTGCCTTTGCACCGCTATGTTGCCCTGCTCGAGGCGGCGGCCGCGCGCTTCGATCGGCCGGCGCTGGGGCTGGCGATGGGCGCGGCCTTTGGGCTTGCCGACCTTGGCCCGTTCTACGCGCTGCTGCGCGCGGCCGGCTCGTTGCGCGGCGCGCTCGATTACCTCGTGTTGTTCCAGTCGCGCCTGCAGACGCGCACGCTGTTCGATAGCCGCCGCGACGCCGAGACCACCACCTATAGCTACCGCATCGAGGACTCGGCGATCTGGCCGCGCGTGCAGGATGCCGAGTTTGCCCTGGCAAGCTACGTGACTCTCATCCGCCAGCTCACCCACGCGCGGTGGACACCCGTTGCGGTGCACCTGGAGCACGCGGTGACAGGACGCGAGGCCGCGCTGGCGCAGGCCTTTCGCGCACCGGTGAGTGGCAACCAGGTGACCAACGCGCTGGTGCTGCGCAACGAAGACCTTGATCGCCCGCTGCCGAGCGCCGTGCCGGCCGAGGACCGCAAGCTGCGCACCATCCTCGAATGGCACTTGCTGGCTTTGATGGGCCCCGAGGCGACCCCGGCAGAAAGTTTCGTTGAGTTGACGCGCGACATCATCGGGCGCTGGCTGGGCCGAACCCACGTCGATTGCGCGTCGGTTGCGGCGGAGATGAAGCTGTCGGAACGCTCGCTGCGCCGCCGCCTGGCCGAGGAAGGCACCTCGTTCCGCGACCTGCTGCAACAAGCCCGCCAGGCCCGCGCGCAGACGATGCTGGGCAAGTCGGGTATCTCGTTGACCGTCGCGGCCGAACAGCTCGGCTACGCCGATACCGCCGCTTTCTCGCGCGCGTTCAAGGAATGGACGGGGGTTTCACCGGGTCGCTTCCTGCGCCGGGATGAAGAGGGGTAAGGGACAGGCGCGGGCGGTTGCTGGCCGCTCAGTCCTCGCTGCGCAGGTTGGCGGTCATCGCAGCGAGCACGCGGCGGCATGTTTCGAGGTCGGCCGCGGTGATGTTTCGCGCCAGGGTTGCGGCATGCTCTTCCATGCGCGGCCAAGCCGCCACGAGTGCGGCGCGGCCGGCGGGGGTAAGCACGATCTCGCGCCGGCGCTGGTCGCCCGGCGGGGTGCGCCGGTCGACCAGGCCCGCCGCTACCATCGCCTCTACGGTGCGGCTGGCGGTGGACTGGTCGGCAAAGGTGCGCGCGGCGATTTCGTTGATGGTGAGGCCGTCCTCGATGTGCAGCACCGAGAGCGTACGCACCAGCACGAGGCTGAGCCCGCTGGCAGCCAGACGCCGGGTCTGTGCGGCCTGGCCCAGGTTGGCGAGGCGGTTGATCGCATAGCCAAGATTGGCCTCGAGGTCTTCGGGGCGGGTGGGAAGGCTCATGCCAGCGCCACAGTGATCCGGCCGAGCGCTAAAGATCGGGCAGGGGGTGAATGGGCGGGCGCTTCAGTCATGGTCGCCGGTTATTATCGCGACCCGGGCGGCGCAGGCAAGCCGGCTCATGCCGCTACGGCAGCTCCCATGAACGAGGCGATCGTGCGGATCAGCCCGTCGAGATCCTTGTCCTCGCCATCGCGCACTGCGGTCTCACGCAGGCGGCGGGCCCAGTCGGCCGCGTCATCGCGCCCGGCGAGCGTCTCGATCGTGGCGATCACGCGGTCAAACTTGGACAGTCCGCGCGCGTGGGTGTCGGAATAGCCTTTTACCAGGCGGCGGCAGCGTAGCACCTCGACCCCCAGTGCATAGTCGATTGCCACCAGCCGCGTGGCCAGCGCCAGCCACGCGTCGCGGTGCGCCACTTCCTGACGGTGGCGCAGCGAGCTGCGTCGCAGCCCTCTGAGGCCGGCGACCGCATAGAGCGTAAGGAACCACCCGACCGAATAGGTGCGCACGCGCCGGCCCTTGCTGATGCGCCGGTCGATCGCGCGGAAGAGCCGGGGGCGGCGCGTCAGCCAGTCGGCCAGCGGGGCTGGCAGGATGCCGGCGACCTCTTCCAGCCGCGGGTGCATGTATTCGGTGGTGTGGAGCAGCGTGCCTGGCGCGGCATTCGCTTCGGCGGCGATGCGGGCATGGCGGCCACTGCGTGTCTTGAGATCGGCGACGCGCACGATGTCATCATAGGCCATGGCCTGGGCGAGATATTTGGCCGCCTCGCGGGTGAAGGCATGGTCGCGCTCTGCTCCTCCGGCGGCAAGGTCCACGGTGTGGAGCTGCTCGAGCAGCTCGCAATAGTCGCGTCCATAGGCAGGGTCCTGGAAGTCCACCACCTTGGCGAGGCCGGCGCGCGCCATCGCGTGAACGCCGGGAGGCAGCCGCTCGATCAGCCGTGACGCAAGCGGGCCGCAGTGCGCGTCAACGGGCGCGGGTTCGGGGCTGGCGACTGCCAAAGCTGGGGACGGTGCCTCTTCCCCGGCAGCGCGGGCAAACGCTGCATCGAACGTGCGGATCGAGGCTGCCACGCCCTTGCCATCGGCGGCAATCACCGCGTGATAGGCCTCGCGCGCGAAGGGCAGTACGCCGCTGCCTGCCAGCGCGCCGAACAGCGCGGAGGAAATGACGCTGCCGTTGGCGACGGCGAGCGCGTTCATGTCGAAGACGATGCGCGCACGCGCGGTGGCACCGATCGCCTCGTGGACCACGCCGCTGTCGGCGATGCCGTCGCCCGGCGCGCTCTTCTCGCCGATCGACAGCGCGCGGTGGTCCGAGGCGATCAGCGTGGTGCGCCCCGGCGTGACGATGCCGCGCAGGATCGAGCGGCCGGCCTCCATGAATTCCGACGCCAGCACCACGTCGACATCGCCCGGCGTGGGCATCTGCGCCAGCACCGGCTTGCGACCGCCACGCATAGGCATCATCTCGACATAATAGATCGTGGCGCCGGTGCGCTGCGCCACACCGGGCACCGAGGTGGATTGCGCCACCCAGCCCGCCGCCTCGGCCAGCGCGACAATCCAGCCTGTCAGCACACCACCGCCCTGTCCGCCCATGGCAACGATGGCGATGGAGATGGGGCGTTCGGTGGCCTCACCGGCGGGGGCAAGCGGCAGGCGCAGAATTTCGGTCGGCATCATGCGGCTCCGGCAAGGGGACGCGCACGGTCGCTGCGCGCCTGGAGGTAGGTGATAAGGCCCATGGCGACACGCGCGCGGGCGCGGTCCCACCAGGTTGGGTTGTGGATCACGTCGGCGCGATAGAACGAGGGGCACAGCACCGCCGCCTCGGACACTTCGCCGCAGTTGCCGCAGCCCACACACGTGTTATCGATCGTGACCACCGGATCATCGCGCAGCGGATCGTCCAGCTGTTTGACCGACAGCGATGGGCAGCCTGACAGGCGAATGCAGGCGTGGTCGCCGGTGCATATGTCCTCATCGACGCCGAAGCGCTCCTTGACCACACGCGTGCCGCTCCTAATCGCCTTGGCGACCTGCGGTTTCACCCGGCGCTGCTTGTTGAGCATGCATTCGGAACTGGCGATGATGACCTTGGGGCCTTCCTCTGGGGTGGTCAGCGCCTCGGTCAGTACTGCCTTCATCCGGCCGACGTCGTAGGTGCGATCGACCTCGCGTATCCACGTGGCGCCAATGCCCGCGACGGCTTTGGCGATCGGGTTGTTGGTCTTGCGGCTGGCGTTGCTGGCGCGCGACGAGAGGATGTCCTGCCCCCCGGTGGCCGAGGAATAGAAATTGTCGACGATCACGAACACGCCGTCGTGCTTGTTGAACACCGCGTTGCCGATCCCGCTGGTCAGGCCGTTGTGCCAGAAGCCACCGTCTCCCATCACCGCGATCGAACGCTTGCCCGTGGTCTTGCGTCCGAACGCTGCGGCCGAGGCGCCGCCGAGGCCGAACCCCATCGTGGTGTTGCCGATGTTGAATGGCGGCAGGATCGAGAACAGGTGGCAGCCGATGTCGGCCGAGACGTGGTGCGCGCCGCGTTCCTGGTCGACCAGCTTCATTGCGGCGAAGATGGGGCGCTCCGGGCAGCCGGTGCACAATCCTGGCGGACGCGCCGGCACCGTCTCGCGCAAGCGGGCCACGACCGGCAGGTCGAGGGCAGGGCGTGCATCGGGCAACGGCGGGCGATTGCCCAGCAGGCGTGGTGCCTCGGTTGCAAGGAATGCGTCAATGCCCGCAAGGATCGCCTGCACCGAATAGTCCCCTGCCATCGGCAGCACGTCCTTGCCGCGCACGCGGGTGGTCAGGCCTTGGCGATTGGCGATGGTGTTGACCGCCTGCTCGAGATAATCGGGCTGCCCTTCCTCGACCATCAGGATCGCCTTCTTGCCATTGGCAAAGGCAACGATCTCGCTGTCTATCAGTGGATAGGTGACGTTGAGTACGTAGAGCGGCACCCGCGTGTTGCCATAGGCATCGGAAAGCCCGAGGTACTGCAATGCGCGGATCACGTTGTTGTACATGCCACCTTGCAGCACGATCCCCACCGGCGGCGCCCCGTCTGAATCGTCCTCAGGGCCGAACCACTCGTTGAGGCGATTGTCGCGCACAAACGCGATCGCGGCTGGCAGGCGCTGCGCGATCTTCTCGTGTTCGTGGGCATAGGCCGCCGGAGGCAGCACGATCCGGTCGAGATCGCGCTGGGGATGGGCGAGCGCATCCTCGAGCGTGAAGGCGGGGGCCACGTTGTCCTTGCACACAAAGGTACCATGCATGTGGCACGTGCGCACGCGTACCTCGAGCATGACCGGGGTGTTCGACGCCTCGGACAGTTGGAAGCCCTTCTCGATCAGGTCGACGATGCAGGCATGGTCGGGGCGCGGGTCGAGCAGCCACATTTGCGATTTCATCGCGAATGCGTGGGTGCGTTCCTGCATGATCGAGGAACCTTCGCCGTAGTCCTCACCGATGATGACCATGGCTCCGCCAGTGACGCCGCCTGAGGCCAGGTTGGCGAGCGCGTCGGACGCGACGTTGGTGCCCACGGTCGATTTCCACGCCACCGCGCCGCGCAAGGGGTACATCACCGAGGCCGAGAGCATGGCCGCAGCGGTGGATTCGTTGGCCGAGCTTTGGAAGTTCACGCCTAACTCGCCAAGGATGTCCTGCGCATCGGCGAGGACGTCCATGAGGTGAGAGATCGGCGAGCCCTGATAGCCGCCAACATAGGCTACGCCCGCCTGGAGCAGGCCCTTGGTAATCGCGAGGATCGCTTCCCCACGAAATTCCTCGCCCGCCCCCAGCCGCAGATGCTCCACTTCACGTGCAAACGAACGCTCGGCCATTCCTGCTCTCCATATATATGCATGCGCATACATTTATATAGAGAGCAGGTCAATCGGTGTGATGTGTACAACCGCCGCCGTCAGGCTGGGGCGAGGCGCAGATCCACGCGTTGGGCGTTGAACGAGAAGCCTGGCATGTACTGTTGCAGGAAGCGGGTCTCGATCGTGGCGCGCTCGGCAGGTGTACTGGCCTTGGCAAGGGCGGCATCGAGCAGCGCCTCGTCATGCCCAAAGGCGCGGATGCCGCGAAGGTCTGACCAAACCAGCCAGAAAGAGCGCCCATCGGCTGCGATCCAGCCCGGCGCGATCTGCGGGGCATAGGCGCGCGCGTGCTGGTCTCCGCCTGGGCACCAGGGTGCCTCCTCGTGGATCTGGCGCCATGGTCCCCAGGGGGCGTGCGCCACCCACAGCCCGAAATAGCTGGACCTGCCGAATTCTGTTCCGTCGGCCCCCACGCCAATGCCCGCGCTCGCCATCATGTAGACCCCGAGTGGGGCGTTGTAAACTACGCTGGGCAGCCAGCTTTCGACCACGAGGTCGCCGGGGAAGAGGTTGGCATGGTTGACCCAGCCGCGCGGAAAGCGGTGCACCGGGCGGCGTGCGGCAATGTCGGCCGACCAGATTGGCTGGCCTATGGCGTCCCGACCGGCAAAGAAGCGGTAGGCCGCGCGATCGGTCACGGCATCGACCGGCGCGCGCAGCAATAGCAGATGGTTCATCCGCCCATCGGTGTTGCCATCGAGCCCATAGAGCGTGAGCCAACCACCGGGAGCGGCGGGCTGCCCGCGCATCTGCTGGAGGAAGGTCAGCAGCGAAAGCGCACCGTCGGGCTCGTCGAAAAAAGTGAAGGGCCCGCGTCGCTGCTCGGCCCAGTCCTCCCACACCACGGGGGTAGTGCCGTCACGGTTCCGCCAGGTTGTGCCGCCGTCGTCCGACAGGATCAGCTTGGCCCCACGCCAGCGCTGCGGGCGATCCTGGGCGGCATCGTGCGTGGCGACGAACTGGTAGATTCGCTGCCCGACCTGGATCACGCCGTGGCCATAATAGCGTGGCGCGTCGGGCCGGGCGTCGCGATCGAGATCGGGATAGCCCGGCATCATGGCGAAGCGCGGCGCGGGCGGGTTGCCCGTAACGGTCCACAGCCGGGTGTTGTAGAAGGTGGTGGGCGGGTTGTTCCAGCCCGGCCCATCATTGACCACGACAAGCTGCGTGCCGTCAGGACACAGCGTCATCTTGTAGCCGTCGCCCAGGCCACCGAGGCGCACGATCGTGTCCTCGCGCCGTACCGCGCCGATGACCTGGCGGTGCGCCGGGTTCGCACTGGCCGGCGTGGGCAGGCCGGCCATGCCGGTGGCCAGGCTAGCCAGCGATCCTTGCAGGAACGTGCGCCGGTCACTCATCGTTTTGGGCTCCTCCGCCATGGAAATCCGGGCCAGCCGCGCGCGACCGGCCCGGCGGTGCAGACCCGCGACGGCCTACTTGATTTCGTCGGTGTCTTTCATCTCGACCGTGCCGTCGCTGGTCACCTTGAACAGCGGGTCCTCGCGGTCGCAGAAGTATTCCTGCATTTCGTAGGTGGGGTTGCGCTTGTACCCATAGGTGAAGCGATAGGGCTCGATCAGCATCTTGGGATCATCGATGGTGATCTGGTCTTCCATGAGATTCGGACCAGTGCGACGGATGCGCTCGGTGATCGTCATCTCGGCACTGTGCGGGATTTCGAAGAACCGCACGTCCTCCTTCACCCCACGCGTGGTCACGACAAGTGTGTCACCCTCCCAGCGGCCGGTGGCAAGACCGTAGAACGAGGGATTGATGTCATCGAGCGCGGGCTGTTGGCGGCCAAGGTAGATGCGCCGGGTCTGGGTGAGAAATTCGGCGAGCACGGTGACCCGGCCCGGCGTCTGGAGAATTTCGAGCGGAAAGATCGCGCCCATGATTGCCGGCATGCCTTCGGGCAGGCACTGCGTGCTGGGATCGACCAGCGGCTTGCCCGCCTTGAGTGCGGCATCGCGCTTGGCGCGCTGGGCCTTCCATTGGCTGGCATAGGGTTCGCGCAGTTTCGGCCCGTCGCCGGGCACCGGCAATTCACGGAACGTGTTCTCGTCGCCGGCGAAGGGATCGGGATAGAGCTCCCACACGCCGCTGATGTCGGGCTGCGCGTTGGCGGCGGCAGGTTTTGCCGGAGCAGGGCGGCTTGCATGGGCCGGTGCCGCAGTGGCACTGCCGGCGATCAGCGCGGCGGCGCAGGCGGCCAATAGGATGGAGGGGCGCAGGTGCATCGTGATCTCCCTGCGCGGCGCATCACATGCGCCGCGTCGTTGGCATTTTTGGTGTGGGCGCTGTGGTCGTCTCGACAGCCGCGCCGGCCTTACCAGCCGCTCAGCGTGCGCCCGTCGGCGACCTTGATGGTCTTGAGCATACCGCCGGGCTTGCCATTGCGAAGCGGGTAGAAGGCGATGTCCACCTTGTCGCCAGTCTTGAGCGTGTTGAACTTCCAGCCGACCTTGCTCATCATGTTCACGCTGCTGCATTCGAGCGCATAGCGCGTGACGGCGCCGCCCTCGTTGACATTGACCACCACGAAGGAATGCGGGTTGGTAAAGCGAAACTCGGCAACGGTGGCGCCGCGCTTGGTATCGATCCGGGTCTGGTCGAACATCGCGAAGGAATGGTGGGCAACAGCCGGGGTGGCGAGGGCCAGGGTGACGATGCCGACGAGAGCGGCGGCCGTCTTGCTGATCCGGATCATGGGTAAGCTCCTCTTGTGTGGCGTCTGGGCGCTGGGCGGGGCGGCCGGGCGGCGGTGTGCATTCGGCTGGTTCAGTCCTTGTCCGCCCGCGTTTCGACAACCGTGCAACCGGTAATGCAACGCTGGCGGACAGTGACGGCTCGCGCGACGGGATTACTGTTGTGAAACCGTTACAAGCACTGCATTCTGGGGCTGGCGGATCGGTATGACCGGCGCGCAATGGGCTCCAGAATTTGCGCGAAGTTATTTCCAAATCGAAACAAAATGCGTATTTAAGCATGCATTGTTGCATTTTTTGAGAGGCCTGTGCCAGCGATTCCGCCCCCAGATATGCCACCCGATTCGCCCGCAGCGCTGCCCAACGGCGGGCGTGAAGATGCCGTCGGTGACGGCAGCGATACCGGCTTCGGCGTGGCGGTGGCACGGATGCGCGATGCACTCGAACGCAGCCGATCGGACAAGCTGCTTGCGCTGTTCGACCATCTGGCGGCGCGGGCACGCGATGCCGCCGCTCCGTCCGAGGCGCAGATCGCCGCGGAGGTCTTTGCCGATGGACGCAGTGCAGCGCACCGCCCCGACGCCAACGTGCGGGTCTATGTCCACCGCCTGCGTCGTCTGATCGAGACCGAGTTTGCCCACGAACCGGGCCCTAGGCTGCACCTGCCGGTAGGCACCTATCGCCTGATGTTGGTCGATGCCGCAACGCCTGCACAGCATCAAGGCGCGATCACCGCACAGCCGCCGGTTGTACCGCCCGGCACCGGCCCGACGCGACCCTGGGTGATAGCCCTCGTCGCCGTCCTGGCCGTGGTCGCTCTCGTGCTGGGCAGCGCGCTGGTGGTGCGCTGGCAGCGCGGGGCGGGTGACAGGCTCGACGGCACCGCGCCATGGTCGGCGTTGGCCGGGGCATCGCGACCGATCACCGTGGTGATGGGAGACTATTACTTCTTCGCCGAAACCCCCGCTTCGGGCATGCCGGCGCGCTTGGTTTGGGATCGCGCCGTCCCCACGCGCGAGGATCTGATCATTTTCCAAATGCTCAACCCCCAGACTGCCAGCGCCGTGACAGACCGCGATCAGCACTATGTTACCAGCGCTACGATGACGGCAGCGGCCACGATCCGTGCGGCGTTGCTGCGCGACCCGGCCTTCGCCCAGCGCCCGATCCGCCTGATCGCTGCCTCGCAGCTGACGCCCGACGTGCTCAAGGTTTCCGACGTGGTCTATGTCGGGCAGTTGAGCGGCATTGGCGCGCTGCTGCGCGATCCGCTGGCGCAGGCCTCGGGCTTTCGCCTCGATGCCGGGCTCGACAGCTTGGTCGATGCGCAGGGCGGCAAGCCCTATCACAGCGACGGATTGGAACTGCGCGACCAACGCATCGCGCGGCGCGATTATGGCTACCTTGCCTGCCTGCCCGGCCCGGCGGGTAATACCGTGCTGGTGATCGCCGCGCTGCGCGATCCAGGCCTGCGCGAGATGGCGGATCTTGCCACCGATACAGGGCGGCTACGCGGCCTGCGGCGGGGACGGATCGGGTGTGGCGGCGGGTTCGAGGCGCTGTTCCAGGTGCGCACGCTGGGCAATGCTAACCTGGGCGCGAGTCTGGTGGTCGATCGCCCCACCCGATCGCAGGGCATCTGGGACAACGCCGCCCCTGCGCCCGAGTATCACCCGATCGCGGCCACTGCGGCCCAGGTACACTGAAACGACACGGCATGGCCACCAGATCGGGCGCGGCCGCATTCGCCGCGTTCGAGGCCGATTGCGCCATTGGGCCCGCCGTGGCCCGCGGGCATCGTGGGCAGCATGAACCGGACCCTGTTTCGCGGGCAAAGGCCCGTTCGTTTCAAGACGCACTCTCCCACCGTCCCGGCGCTGCTGGTGCTGGTCGCGGCGGTTGCGGCGTTGGCGATCGTCCGGCCAAGCCGTGCCGAGACGTTCGCCACCCCTCTGGCCGCCGACGACCCGGTGGCGCGCGCGGTGGAGGCCGAACGCGCGCGTGCCGACGTGCCCGGCATCGCCATCGCCATCGTCAAGGACGGAGTGCCGCTGCGCGTCGAGGGCTTCGGTATTGCCAACCTTGAACATGGCGTGCCAGTGCATGCCGATACGCTGTTCAAGACCGGGGCGCTGGGCATGCAGTTCACCGCGGCCGGCGTGCTGCGGCTGGCCGAACAGGGCCGCCTTGATCTTGACGGATCGATCCGGGCAATCCTGCCCGAACTGCCCGCGCGCTGGCAGCCTGTCACAGTGCGGCAGATGCTGTCCCACACCTCCGGGTTCCCGGCGACGCCCAACGGTGATTTCCGCGTCGAATATACCGATGCGCAGATGCTCGACATCATCGCGCACGAAGATCTCAACTTCGCCGCCGGCACGCGCTGGCGGTTTGGCTATGTCGATTACGTGGTGCTGGGTCAGGCGATCCGGCGGATCACCGGGCGGCCCTATGCCGCCTACCTTGCCCAAGAAGTCTTTGCCCCTGCGGGCATGACGCGTGCGCGTGGGATCGACGAACTGGCGATCATCCCTGGCCGCGCCGCCGGCTACGAGCGCCGCGACGGACAGCTGCGCAACGCCGAATGGATCTCTGCCGCAGCCAATTCCACCGCCGATGGCTCGCTTTACCTTTCGGCGTTGGACTATGCCGCCTGGGCCGGGGCGATGAGTCGGGGCGCCGTGCTGTCGCCGCGGTCGTGGGCGCAAATGGGCGAGGCCGCACGCCTGCCCGGTGGCGCAACCTGTGGCTATGGCCTGGGCTGGTATGTCGATGGGCGCACCTGGTGGCATGGCGGCAGTTGGCAGGGTTTCCAGACATTTGCCATCCGCTATGGTGCGCAAGGACTGACCGTGGCGGTACTCGCCAACGGCGAGGGCGCCGACGCCGAGACGCTGGCACGCCAGATCGCCGCGCTGACCGTGCCGGCGCTGGCCCGGCCAAAGGCAGAGCCGCTGCCCGACCGGGCGACCGCGCCGGTGGCGGCGATGACCGCGCGGGTGCGCAAAGTGCTGGGCGCCATTGCGGAAAACCGCGTGGAGCCGGCTGCCTTCGCCCGCTATGCCGCGCTCGATCTCAAGGAGATGGTGGGGCAATATGCCGGGGCGGTAGCGCCGCTTGGCCGGCTGGAGGCGCTCGCGCCCTTCGCGCACACCAGTGCCTGCGGCGGTCCGGTCTGGCGCTATCGCGCGCGCTTTGCCGGCGGAATTGTCGATGTGACGCTGGCGACAACGGCGGATGATCGCATCACGGACCTGGCGATTAGGCCCGTCGCGGCGTGGGATGCGCCGCTCTGACAAATCCCGGCTCAGCCATCCGCGTGTAGTGCTCCATGCCATTCCGCCCAGGTCGGGCGTTCGAGCTGCAGCAGGTCGGTTGATCGGGCATACCAGCCGCCGCCATGCATGCGCGCGATAAGGTTCATCGCCAGTGTATTTACATGGAGTCGCGTGGGGTCAACGAGGTCGTCGCGGACGTGAAAGCGCACCACTTCGCCCAGCACGATCGTCGATGTACCCGCCTCGATCGCCTGGAACAGCCGGCATTCCATCGATACTGGTGCGCTGGCGATCCGCGGTGGGGCAATCGCGGTGCTGGCGGCGACGGCAACGCCTGCCGCGGCCAACTCGTCACAGTCGGGCGGGGCGTCGATGCAGGTGAAGTTCATTGCTGCGGCATCGTGTTCGGCCACCAGATTGACCACGAATTCGCGCGTGGTGAGGATGTTGTGTGCGCTGTCCTTGTGCGTGCCATCGGGGCGGCGCATCAGGCCGACAGCGACCAGAGGCGGTGCCGCACCCATCATGTTGAAGAAACTGTAGGGGGCGGCGTTGCGCACGCCGTGCTGCGATTGCGTGGTGAGCCAGGCGATCGGGCGCGGGGTGATCGTGGCGGCCATCAGCTTGTAGCGGGAGGGCGCGTCGAGATTGGTGAAATCGAACTGCATCGGCGTCATGCCTCTGGCAAAGTGGATGAATCGGCGCGCTCGTTGGCGGGCCCGGTATCGAAGTGGACCGGTTGCCGCGCGGTTGCATCGACATGCAGCGAGAACACGTCGGGGCGGGCGTAATGCCCGGCCACGTCGAAATCGAACTTGCCGCGGATCACCTCGTCGGGGTCGATGTCGGCATAAAGGATGGTATCGGGCGTATAGTCGGGCCCGGCGAGCACGCGGCCCAGCGGCGAGACGATCATCGAGCCGCCGCGCAACAGCACGGTTTCGGGGTCGTTGCCCAGCGTACAGTCGAAATCGGTCGGGTAGGCACCGCGCGTAATGTGCTGGCAGGCCGAGAGCACGTAAGCGCGGCCCTCCAGCGCGATGTGCTGCATCGAGGCTGGCCAGGTATCGCGGTCATCGGCCGTGGGGGCGCAGTAGAGCGTCACGCCCTGGCCGTACATCGCCATGCGCAGCATCGGCATGTAGTTTTCCCAGCAGATGACTGCGCCGATCCGGCCAAGCGGCGTGTCGATCACCGGCAGCGTCGAGCCGTCGCCAAAGCCCCAGATCAGGCGTTCGGCGCCCGTCGGCATGAGCTTGCGGTGCTTGCCCACCAAGCCGCGTTCGCCGTCGAGGAACAGCGCGGTGCAATAGACGGTGCCGCCGTCGCGCTCGATCACGCCGATCACCACGAAGGCGCCGGTCTCGCGCACTGCCTCGGCCAGGAGTGCGACCTCGGGGCCATCGAGCGCAATCACGTTGGCGTGATAGCGGCGGTAATCCTCGCGTCCCTCGGGCCGGCGCAGACCCACGGGCGCGCCGAAAGTGGCCCCTTTGGGATAGCCGCCGATGAATGCCTCGGGAAAGACGACCAGCCGTGCGCCTTGGGCGGCTGCCTGCCGCACCCGCGCGGCCGCGCGTTCGGCCGAGGCCAGCGAATCATCGGGAACGGCGGCGGCCTGGACCACGGCGGCGCGAAACGGCTTTGTCATGCGGGGCTCCTCGGCAGGTGGCATTGCGCTGCAACTGATGGCTTGCCAGCGCCGCCGAAGCAAGATATTTTAAGCCTATAATAAATTTGTGGGCGAGGCCTGGGCCTCGTTGGCGCGATGGAGAGTGCGGTGACTACCAAGGCATACGACAGCTATCGCGAGGATCGGATCGGCCGCGCCAACGTGGCAGACACCCCCGAGTTGGTGGCCTACTACCGCCGGCTCGCGACGCTGGGTACAGGCGCGCTGTGGACGGTGGCCAACAAGATCGAGCCGTGGGAGCCTGCCTCGACCTCGCAACCCATGCTGTGGCGTTACCAAGATCTGCGCGCCGACGTGCTGCGAGCGCTCGATCTCGTTACTCCTGAGCAGGCGGGGCGTCGGGTGATATATCTGGAAAATCCCGGGCGTCAGGATGTGGTCGCCGCCGTCGGTTGGCTCTATTCGGGGTTGCAGGTCATGAAGCCGGGCGAATGCGCGTCGTCGCACCGCCACAGCGCCTCGGCGCTGCGCTTCATCATGGAAGGCACTGGCGCGTTCACCAACGTTGACGGGCAGAAGATGACGCTGGGCGCAAACGACTTCGTGCTGACGCCCAACGGGACCTGGCACGAACATGGCGTGGCCGAGGATGGCAGCGTGTGTATCTGGCAGGATGGGCTCGACATCCCGCTGATGAACGCGCTCGAGGCAAACTTCTACGAGGTGCACCCCGACTTGTCCCAGGCGATGCGCTACCCGGTCGATGCCTCGGTCCATACCTGGGGCAACCCCGGGCTCAGGCCCTGGGGATCTACCTGGGAAAAACGCTATTCGCCGCTGCTCAAGTATGAATGGGCACCCACCTACGAGGCGTTGCAGCGCTATGCCGCGGTGACCGACGGTTCTCCTTTTGACGGGGTGCTGATGGAATACGTCAATCCCGACACCGGTGGTCCGGTGATGATGACCATTGGTGCGCACATGCAGATGCTGCGTCCCGGCGAGCGCACGCGCGCGCATCGCCAGACGGGCAGCTTCGTCTACCAGTGCTGCAAAGGCAGCGGCTGGTCGATCATCAACGGCCGACGGTTCGACTGGAAGGAGCGCGACATTTTCGTGGTGCCCGCCTGGATGTACCACGAACATGCCAACGCCTCTGATCGTGAGGACGCCTGCCTCTTCGCATTCCACGACCTGCCGGTGATGCGTGCTCTGGGCCTCTATCGCGAAGAGGCCTTCGGAGACAACGGCGGCCACCAACCCCTCATCGCCTGATACGAACCGAACCCTGGAAGGAATTGCAATGCGACTGGTTACCTACCGCGCTACGGCGGAAGCCGAAGCGCGCCTTGGCGTCCTGGTGGGCGCCGAAGCGACATTGGTGCTCGATCTCGCCCGCTTTGGCGCGGCGCGCGGAGTGGATCTACCCTCGCGCATGCTTGATCTGATCGACCTCGGTCCTGGCGCGATCACTACGATCACGGCGCTGATTGCCGAGCAAGGCGACCTCTTCCCGCTGGGCACCGCGCTGCCACTGGCCAATGTGCGTCTGCTCGCGCCGATCCCCCGTCCGCGCAAGAACGTGTTCGGCATCGGCCTCAACTATACCGAACACGTCGCCGAAAGCGCGCGCTCGCTTGATACCTCCGCCGACCTGCCGCGCCAGCCAGTGATCTTCTCCAAGCCGCCTACCAGCGTGATCGGGCCGGACGAGCCTATCCGCCATGACGCTGCGATCACCCGTCAACTCGACTGGGAAGTGGAACTGGCCGCGATCATTGGCACCACCGCCCGCCGCGTGCGGCGCGATGACGCGCTGGCCCACGTGTTCGGCTATACCGTGTGCATCGACATGAGCGCGCGCGACTGCCGCCGTGCCGGGCAGTGGATCTATTCCAAGGGGCAGGATACCTACTGCCCGATGGGTCCCGTGGTCGTGACCGCCGACGAGATTCCCGATCCGCAGACGCTCGACCTGTGGCTGACTGTCAACGGTGTGGAAAAGCAGCGCAGCAACACTGCCTACATGCTGTTCAAGGTAGACGAACTGGTGGCGGACATCAGCCAGGGCATCACGCTCGAGCCCGGCGATATCATCGCCACCGGAACGCCTGCGGGTGTGGGGGCGGGCCGTGATCCACAGGAATGGGTCTGGCCGGGCGACACCATCGTTGCCTGCGTCGAAGGGATCGGCACATTGCGCCACCCGGTGATAGCAGCCTGACATGGCCGCATCAGTCCGCGCCCCGCCTGTACAAAGCGGGGCGCGGACTGATCAGGCAGCAACCGGGGCTGTCCCGGTCATGCGCGCGCGGATATCGTCAGGCCACGGCGTGCTGCGCATCTCGGCAAGGTCGGTGCACACCAGCGTGACGCGGGCAATGAGGCGCGTTTCGCCGCCGCACGAGAACGTCAGCTCAAGCCGGCAGCTGCTGCGCCCGACATGGAGCGGGACCAGCGCGATATCGAGCATGTCGCCGAGCCGACTGGGGCTGTGGAATTCGGCCTCGAGACCGACGGTGGGCACGCCGATCCCGCGGATGTCGTGCAGTGCACGAAAATCGGCCCCGAGGCCCTGGGCGCACCAGTCTTCCACCGCACCGTTGAGCATCTCGAAATAGCGTGGGTAGAAGACGATCCCGGCCGCATCGACATGTGCGAAGCGGACGAGGGCAGTGGTGGTGAAACGGGTCATGTCCGCTCTTCCAGGATGGCGCGCAATTCGCCAAGGCTGCGCACGAGCTGGTCTACCCGCTCGGCCGGGACATCGCGCAGCATCGCGGCGATCCAGGCGTGGTGCGCGGTGGCGAGGGTATCGAACTGGCGCTGGCCGGCGGGCGTGAGCGAGACGATCGCCGAACGTGCGTCGTGCGGGTCGGTGCGCGAGGCGACCAAGCCCTGGGCCTGCAACTGGCGCACGATTGCGGTCACGTTGCCGTTGGAGACTAGCAGCGCGCGCGACAACGCACTCATGCTCAGGCCCTCGGGCACGCGATCGAGGGCGGCGAGCACGTCGAAGCGGGGCAGGGTGGTATCGAACTGCTCATCGAACTTGCGGCGCAACTGCTTCTCGCCAATCTTGGCGCAGGCGAGCAGGCGCACCCACATGCGAAGCGTGGCTGATCCGGCGCCGGGCAATGGGGCGCGTGTCGCGGGGCCGCCGGCGGCGGTCAGATTGTCGGTGGCGGTGACTGCGGGCGGCTCGTTGCCCGGGGCAGGGGTTGGCATCAGATCTCCTCTTTCTTTAGGCTTAAAGCATAAAGGCCAAGCCGCCAAGTGGATCATGTGTGCCAACCGGCTGGGTGTATATTGCCTGCTTGCTCAGCGCAGTGCGCGCGCCAATAGCAGGCGGCGCGAAACGGCGATGCCGTCGCGTGTGTCGATGGCAAAGACCGCCTCGAAATGGGGGCGGTTGCCGGTATGCACCGCGATCTGGCCGAGCGCCTGCGCGCTGGTGGCCAGCCCGGCCAACTGGGCCGTGGCAACATCGCCCAAACCTGCAATCACCAACAGCGCTCGCCCGCCGGGGGCGGTCAGGCTGGCAAGATAACCATAGTCGGTGGTCACGGCATCGCGCACGCGCGGGGTGTTGTCGGGCGCGGGCAGCGAGGCTTGCCAGACGCGTGCCGCAGCGGGATCGACGATCGCGCCGGGTCGGTCGAAACGCAGGCTGCTGGCGGCCGCGAGCGGCGCAGCGAGCGTGCCCATGTCGGCAAGGTGGCCAACGTAGACGATGTCAGCGCCTTGCTGGAGCGCAGGCGTCAGCGCGGAGGCAGGCACGATCGAGGCACTTCGGCGCGTTCCAGTGGACTCGTGGGGGAGCGTCGCCTCGACGTTCCAGGCGGCGAGGGCGGTCGGCACCGGCGTGAAGTGCAGGTCGAAGTCATAGAGCCGGTAGAACTGGTCGGGGTGGCTGCGGATGTGCTGTCCCAGTTCCTCGCGCGAGGCGATGCGCGGGTCGAGGATCATGCGCTGCACGTTGCGCTGGTCGCCGGTTTCGGCGGCGGCATAGGCGTCGCCGGCCACGACCAGCACGGGGACGCCTGCGCCGAGATTGCGCCACAGTGCGGTGTTGCGCAGCCGTTCATCGTCGGGCTCGCCACCTGCCCCGTGCGACCATGGCCAGGCGTAAACCGCTAAACCGGCCGCGATGGTAAGACAGCATAACGCCAGCCCTAGCAGGGCCGGAACTGCGCCGGGCGGCATCCTTCGAAACCGCACCGGCGGCGGGGCGATGGCGGGCGCGCGGAGCGATGCTGTCTTGGCCAGGTCCGGTGCTGTAAAGCCTGCATTGGCCTGCGCGGCCTCGACCTCGGCAAGCACGAGGCGATATTCGCCCTTGGGAATGACGAGACGCGCACCGGGCTGCCCGCGATAGTGGTCTTCAAGGCGCTTGCGCAGGCGGTGGACATAAACGCGCACACCGGAGTCGGCGGCTGCGTCGGTCGATTCGTCGCCGCCGAACACGGCATGCGCGATCTCGATTTCCTTGGGCGCGCGTGCATCGCCCGATCGCGCGGCAAGGTAGTCGAACAGGCGCAACTGCACGGCTGAGCGGCTGGCGGCGAGAACCGCGCGTACGCGGGCAATCTCTTCGGCAAGGCGTGCTGACGCATGGTCGCCCGTGTCACCGGCTTTTGGCGGGGGATTTGCGGGGTTCTCCACGATCCGGTCTCTCCCTCATGGCCGGGTTCATCCGCGGCGACCGACGCGACATCGCTGTTGCTTTACCTGCATCGTGATGAAAACGCCAAATTTTGATTTACTTTAAGGTTAAAACAAAGTCTATGATGCGCCCAGCCTCGCTCCTCAAGGCGATGGCGCCAGCCTCTCGCCTGGCCAGCTCGGCGGGCGGCGCGAATCAATCGCCCTCGCCGTATCCAATGCTAGGCAAACTGGTGATCATAACAAAACAAAATATCTGAAAAACTGATATTTGTATAAATTATGCAACAATTGGGTGGATTTGTTGGCGCTACCTCGGTTTTGGGCTGCGCCTGGAAACTGCAAAAAAGGGCAGTTGCCCTCATAAATCAGCAAGATCGAGCTAAACCCCTTTTGTTGCAAATAATCAACAAAACAAGCATATTGCCATATAATGTAAACTAGGTAACACTATCGGCCACTCATAAGAGCCTCACTCGCGATACTCCAACAAGGAGGCGCGTTCCGCTATCGGGGAGTAGCATTATCATGACAGATCGTTCCGTTGCCGCGCGTCGCGCGGCCCTCCTTCTTGCGTCTTCAACAATCATCGCCCCGCTGGCCGCGCTGGCACAGCAGGTCGGCGATGTTGCCACGCCGCCGGGCGCGACGGTGCCGCCTACCGACACGCCGAGCAACAGCCAGGTGGGGGAAATCATCGTTACTGCCACGCGCAAGGCACAGTCGCTGAGCCGTGTGCCTGCCAGCGTGGTCGCCAAGACCAGCGCCGAACTCGACGCGCAGGGCGTACGTTCGATTGCCGATATCGCCCAGATCACCCCGGGGGTCTCGTTCGGCCAGACCGCGGTGCTCTATGGCACCGGCCAGACCACGATTGCGATCCGTGGCGTGGATTCCTCGTCGGGCATTCCCACCACCGGCGTCTATATCGACGATACCCCGGTGCAGACCCGCGTTGGCGTGAGCCCCTCGCTAAGCAATCCCTATCCGCAGGTCTTCGATCTCGAGCGCGTGGAAGTGCTGCGTGGGCCGCAGGGCACGCTGTTCGGCAGCGGCTCGGTGGGCGGCGCGCTGCGCTTCATCATGCCCAAGCCCAGCTATGATACGGTCTCGATGTACGACCGTGCCGAAGTGGCCACGACCAAGAACGGCGCCGAAAGCTATGAAGGCGGCGTGGCGGTGGGCGCGCCGATCATTACCGACAAGATCGGCTTCCGCGCCAGCGGCTGGATGCGTCACGACGGCGGTTACATCGATCGTCTCGATCGCACCACCAAGCAGGTGACGCAGAAGGACATCAACAGTTCGAATACGGTCTCGGCACGGCTGGCGGTGGGGGCGAAACCCACCGAGACGCTGACGATCACGCCCTCGATCTTCTACCAGTACCAGGACATCGCCGACGGGTCGCGGTTCGAGGTTGCGCAGTCCGACCTCTCGCGCGGGGACCAGCGGCTGAGCCTCAACACCAAGCCCGAGAGCCATTCCGACCGTTTCTATCTGCCTGCGCTCAAGGTCGAGCTGTCGCTGGGCGGGGCGACACTGGTGTCTGATACCTCGTATTTCCACCGTACCACGCGCACCCAGAGCGACGACGCCACGCTCAGCCTCTCGCTGTTCGGCAATATCGTCGGCACTATACCGGCCGAATTTGCCAACTACGCCCCGGGTACGGCCAGCAACACCAAGCAGACCGCGTTCACCCAGGAACTGCGTCTGCAGAATGACAACGCCAACGCGCGGTTCAACTGGATCATCGGCGCCTTCTACCAGCGCTCGTTCGTGCGCGACCAGTATGCTGGCAGCGATCCGCAGCTGCTCGACGTGGTCAACTATAGTCAGCGGCAGGCTGGTGACCCGGAATATGCATCGCTCGCCGATGCTTATGGTGTCGATCTCTATCAGGGGCGCTACAGCGTGTTTCAGCGCAACACGCACCGCGATCGCCAGGCAGCGGTCTATGCCCAGGCGGACTACGAGATCGTGCCGCGGGTGAAGCTCACGCTGGGCGGTCGCTACACCATCGCCAACTACAAGTTCGAGGGCTTCACCGCAGGCCCGCTCTATACCACCGCCGGCCACACCGACAGCCTCGGCGTGACCAGCCGCACCTTCACGCCGCGCGCGGGCGTGTCGTTCCAGGCCGATCGCAACAACCTGTTCTATGTCAGTGCGGCCAAGGGCGTGCGCGGACCAGGGATCTCGCCGCCGGTCGGGTTGACCTGCGCTGCCGACGCCGCAGCGATCGGCTTTGATCCGCTGGCGTCGCAGACGCTCAAGCCCGACTCGATCTGGAGCTATGAAGCGGGGGCCAAGAACCGGCTGTTCGGCGGCAAGCTGGCGGTCGATGCCTCGGCCTATCACATCGACTGGAACAACGTGCAGACGCTGTTCTCGCTGCCGACCTGCTCGATCTATGCCGCGCTCAACCTGGGCAAGGCCAAGATCGACGGCTTCGATCTGTCGCTGGCAGCCAAGCCCATCCCGGCTCTGACGCTGGGTGCCTCGGTGGCCTATACCAATGCGCGCTATACCACCGCGATCCCGGGCCCCGGCGGCACCACGATCCGTCGCGCGGGCGAGCCTTTCGCGGTGGCCCCGTGGTCGCTGCAGCTCAATGCCGAGCTGGTCGAGCCGGTGGGATCGGTCGATGGCTACGCCCGTGCCGACTATTCCTATAGCAGCCACAACAACACGCCGATCGATACGAACTCCCCGCTGGTCGATCCCGCACTGCCGCGTCCGCCCGCCACGTCGCAGCTCGACCTGCGCGCTGGCGGCCGGTTCAAGGCGGGCAAGGCTGATATCGACCTCAGTGTCTTCGTCAACAATGTCACCGACAGCCAGCCGATCTTGGGGCTCTACCATGATTCGCCGATATCGACCTGGTACCGCGCCGGCAGCTTCCGCCCGCGCACCATCGGCCTGACGCTGACGGCACGGCAGTGATGGCCTTCACTGCGGCACAGCGGCGCATCATCGCCATACTTGCAATCGCCGGGGCGCTCGTCGCCGCCCCGGCGATTGCATCTGCACCTGCGCAAGAGCCCGATATTTCGGGGGTGTGGAACCGCTATCCGCCCTATCCCGGCACGTTCTCGGGCCAGCCTGACCCGGCCGAGTTGCAGGTCGTGCCGCCGCCGCTGCGCGCACCATACCTCGCGCAGTGGCAGGCGATGGAGCAGCGCCGCGCCGCTGCAGATGCTGCTGGCAAGCCTTTGCCCACGCCGAGTTCGCAGTGCCTGCCCGAGGGCGTGCCTGGGATCATGGGCGCGCATTATGCGCTGCAGATCCTGCAGAACCCGGCATTGCGGCAGGTGACCGTGCTGGCCGAGTTCATGTCGCAGGTCCGGCGCATCTACCTTGACGAAGCGTTGCCGCCGGTGGAGGCGATCAACCCCGGCTATTTCGGTCGGTCGGTCGGACGCTGGGAAGGCGGTGTGCTCGTGGTGGAAACCGCCGGCGTGCGTGAGGATGTCCGCTATGAGGACATCCCGCATTCGCCCGCGATGCATGTGGAGGAACGTCTGCACCTGCGGGCTGATGGCATCCTCGCCGACGATGTGACCATTACCGACCCACAGTACCTCACCGCACCCTATCGCTTCACCTTCCTCTACAAGCGCGAGCCGGCGAGCTACCGCATCGAAGAATATGTCTGTGATGGCGATCGCACGGTGGTGGGGACTGACGGCAGCCTTGAGATGAAAACCGAGCCCACGCCATGAGGGGCTACCCTGTCCACGCCGCCTAGCCTGCGCGTGCAGGCATAGCGACGCGCACGGCGAAGTTCCGTGCGCGTAGCGACGCGCACGGCGAAGTTCCGTGCGCGTCGCCTCTCTTCAGATTCTTCCCATCGGACCGCGCGACTCCCTGGGGCCGCGTGGCCAAGAGCGCTTCGCAACCTTAGGTCTTGGGGCGCGGTGAGTTCGGATACCAATAGGTCACGTGGCAGGACTCGCAGCGATCGTCGAGCGTGCCGCCCAGCTTCATCACGGCATCGACGTCGTGCCGGTCGATCGCCCGGACCATGTCGATCGCAACATCGCGCGTGGCCGTCGCGAACTGGTCGAACTGCGCCGGGTTGGCGCGAATTGCCGCCTCGATTTGTGCCGGGGCCTGCTCGCCCAGTCCGGGGCGGGTGCCGGTGGGAGCGGCATGGCGCCCATCGAGCATGACCAGGTTCATTGCCTCTGCAAGAGTCACTGCGTGGCGGCGCACCGCCTGCCATTCCTCATCGCTGCGCGGCTGGTGGTGATCGACGCCGCTGGCCGTGGTGATCGTGCCTACCGCGTCCCACACCCCGTCAGCAGCGGGATCGACGGTGGAATCCATCAGTTCCTTGATCGAAACCACCGGCTGGATCGCGGCCGTACCCAATGTCGCCGCGCCCTTTGCCGTCCCGTTCGCGGTGTGGCTTGCAGCTTGGTCATCCCGCTGCCCGCTGCAGGCACAGGCGAGCAGCGCCAGCGCCGCAACTGACAGCATTCCCTGGCCCAACCGTCCGGCCCGTTTCACCCCGTCTATCACTTTCAATTCCTTCCTGCAGCGTATTGCCTGTCACCGCGATAGGGCAGGAGTGCAGCACGGCCGCGCGTGAAACGGTTGGGTTACGGTCACAGCAACGGGGGCAGGGCGCTGTCGGCCGCGACTATCAGGCGCGATCACCGCGCAAATGGCGCGCGGCGCCCCGCTGCGCGGGCCACCTGGTTACAGGTCCATGCAATCGTTGTCGTAACCGAAGGCCATCGCGCCAACGTTGCGGGCATAGGGATAGGGATTGTTGGCAACATGTGCGCGGGCGCAATGGATGTCGAGGAACGCGCGCTGTACCTGATTGCCAGCGTAGATGGCCTTGCCGCCCGAAAACAGCATGAGCTGGTCGATCGCGGTAACGCAGCGGCTGACCATGGCGGTGGTGTGGTGGCCCAGTTCGGCGCGCCGTTCGATCGGCCAGTCGCCGCTGAGCGATCGCGCGTCAAGCTCGGCCAGGTCGCTGGCGAGGCGCAGTTCCAGGTCGTTGAGGATCAGCTTCACTTCGGCCACGGCTTGCTGGATGGTGGTATCGGCCGCCAGGCGCGCACCCGAATAGGTGGCGCGTTTCTCGCGCGTGGCCCGCACGAAGATGTCGAGCGCGCGGCGCAGCGAACCGATCGACGTGGTCGAGACGGTGCGGTTGAACACCTGCGCGAAGGGAATGCGATAGAGCGGGCCGGGGTTGGCGGCATGGCCTGGGCAGTTCATCGCAAACATGTCTCGCTCACGGATCACGCGGTGCGCGGGCACGAATGCATCTTCGATCACGATGTCGTTGCTGCCTGTGGGGCACAGGCCCATCGTGTGCCAGGTATCGACGATCTGATAATCGGTGCGCGGCACCAGAAAGTTGTAGGGCTCGGGCGTGCCGTCTCCGTCGGGGGCGACCATGTTGGCGCCCAGGATCACCCAATCGCAGTGTTGCGATCCGCTGGAGAACTGCCAGCGCCCGCTGAAGCGGTAGCCACCTTCCACCGGCACGGCCTTGCCGGTTGGCATATAGGATGAACTGATCAGTACCGAGGGGTCCTTGCCCCAGACATCGTCTGCTGCCTGCGGATCGAACAGCGCCATCTGCCAGTTGTGCACGGCCACCACGCCATAGACCCACGCACTGCCCATGCAGCCTTCGGCCAGCGTCTTGGCAATCGTGCAATAGACTGCCGGCGAGAGTTCGAAGCCGCCGTACTTGCGCGGTTGCAGCACCTTGAAGAACCCGGCATCCTTGAAATCGCGGATCGTTTCGGCCGAAACTTGGCGGGCCGCAATCGCCTCCACCTCGCGCTCGCGCAAAACCGGCACCATGTCGCGTGCGCGCTGGACCAGCATGGCGGCAAGGTCATGCGCTTCGCGGGCGGCATCCATATGGGGGGCAACTGTAACGCTCATGACCGCTCTCTCCATTGGGGCTGTCGTGGGCCAGAACCGGCCTGATTCGACTTATGAGTTACAATAATTGTCGATTCGAGGTTATTTTCTCGATTGCGCAACAATGTCGCATATCTGCGATGAAGGTCAACCTTCCCGTTCGGTCAGGGCCATAGCAGGGGCTAAATTACCGACGCTGCGGGGATTCCCATGCGTGGAGGGGGCATTATAGACTGTTCCTTGAACGCAACAATAATAGGCTATTGCCATATACTGTAAACCGTGAGACACAAAGTCGCAGCAGGAACAACATTTGCGCGCGCACTCTAAAAGGAGGCGTGGATCGCTATGGGGAGTAGCAGTACCATGATCCGCCGTGACCATGCCGCGCGTCGCGTGGCCTATCTTCTTGCGTCGACGATGGCCGCAGCACCTGCACTGGCCATTGGCCAGCAGGCCGCCGACCCAGCCGCAGGGGCCGCCGCTGCGCCGGCAGCGCAAGCCAACGCCGGGGGGCTTGCTTCTGAAATTCTCGTGACCGCCAACAAGCGCAGCGAAAGTGTGCAGAAGGTGGCGATCTCGGTCAGCGCGTTTTCCGGCGAACAGGTCAAGCGCCTCGGTATCACCGACACCACCCAGATCACCCAGCAGATCCCCGCGCTGCGTGTCAACGCCTGGTCGCCCAACCTGACGATCTTCAGTCTGCGCGGCATCTCGCAGAACAATTTCACCGACAACCTAGAGGCTCCGGTCGCGGTCTACCAGGACAACGCCTATATCGCCTCGATGAACGCCGTGGCAGGGCAACTGTTCGACATCAAACGCGTCGAAGTGCTGCGCGGCCCCCAGGGGACGCTGTTCGGGCGCAACGCCACCGGTGGCCTGATCCATTACCTCAGCGAGGATGCCAGCCAGGACGCGCTCAACGGCTACGTCCAGGGCGAATACGGCAAGTTCAACGATCGCTCGCTCGAAGGCGCCATCGGGGCGCAGATCGTGCCGGGCGTACGTTTCCGCGCGGCGGGTCGGGTCGAAAAGGCCGATGGCTACATCAAGTCGCGCAGCACGGATGCTACCGCGTTGGGTCTCGGCGTGTTGCCGGGCAGCGGGCAGGACCTCGGCGGCAAGAACGGCTGGGCCGCACGCCTCAACCTGCAGGTCGATCTTGCCCCCAAGGCCACGCTCAGCCTGTGGTACAAGCATTCCGAAGACAATCATGTCGCCACGGGCGGTTATGTCTTCGAGAACTGCGTCTATCTTGCCAACGGCTATTGCGACACCAACGCCGCTGGCCTTAGCGACAGCCGCAATGGGGTCATCAACGGCGTCACCTCGGCCCCGGCCTCGCCGTGGGAACACTTCGGCAACCGCAAGGGTGATCTCAACCGCGTAACCAACAGCTACCAGGGCCAGCTCGACTGGGACCTGGGCGGCGTCAGTCTCACCGCGATCACCAACTACCTGACGATGAACAAGGTCTATGCCGAAGACGGCGATGCCACGCCGCTCGATGTCGTCAACGTCGATACGCGCGTGCGCTTCCACCAGTTCTCGCAGGAATTGCGCTTCTCAGGCCATACCGGGCTGCTCAAGTGGCAGGCGGGCGGTTATTACCTCGACATGAAATACGACGGCGTCCACGGCGTTACAGGGGTGCCGATGATTTCACTGGCCGAGCAAGCCAACGGCGGCTTTTCGTTCCCGACGGTCGACCAGTTCTATGTGCTGCGCTCCAAGAACTGGTCGCTGTTCGCGCAGGGTGACCTGCAACTGACCGACAAGTTTTCGGTCACGATCGGCGGGCGCTATTCCAAGGACCACAAGGCGATCGACTATACCGCGGTCCTGATCGACCCGACATACGCCCCGCAGCCCGACCCGCGCGTGTTGTTCACCGATCGTGACCTGGCGGCCGTGGTGCCGGGCGTCAACCGCATCAACTATGGCGACTGGGCTGCCCGCGTCTCGCTCAATTACCAGGCCACGCCCGACACGCTGTTGTTCGCGTCGTGGAATCGCGGCATCAAGGGTGGCAACTGGTCGCTGTCCTCGACGATCACCCCGCAAGATTTCCAGCATCGTCCCGAGACGCTCAACAGCCTCGAAGCCGGCTTCAAGACCAGCCTGCTCGGCCGCACGCTGCGCGTCAACGGCACGGTCTACCACTACTTCTACGAAGACTATCAGGCCTTCTCGCTGGCTGGCGGCGTGCCCCATGTTTACAACAGCAATGCCCATGCGACCGGGGCCGAACTGGAGTCGTTCTGGTCACCCTCGCGCCATGTCGATGGCGTGTTCGGCGCTACGTGGGAAACCTCGTCGGTCGACAGCATTCCTGGCACCGGCACCCAGTTTGGCCCGGTGCTGTTCCCCGGTGCGCCGGATTCGCAGTATTGCAAGAACCTGGGCAATGTGTTCCGCTGCGATTTCCCGCAGGCCGATATCAAGAATGCCAAGCTGCCCAATGCGCCGCGCTTCAGCTTCAATTACCTGCTGCGCTACAACCACGATATCGGCAGCGGCAACCTCGCCGTGCAGATCGACGGGGTGTGGTACGACAAGCAGTTCCTCGAGGTGACCAACGGCCTTGGCTCTTTGCAGCCTTCGTACAACATCACCAATGCCTCGCTGACCTGGCGCGACACGAGCACCGGCATCTCGCTGACTGCCTGGGGGCGCAACGTGTTCAACAAGGCCTATCGTGCCTATGCGCTCAACCTTGGCATTTTGGGCGTGACATCGATCTATGGCCCGCCGGTGACTTATGGCGCCACGCTGCGGGTGCCGTTAGGCAAATGAGGCGGCGCAGCGGCGACATGCGCGGGGCTATGCTGGCACTTGGCCTGATGTGTAGCCTGGCATGCGGCGCGCTTGCGGCCCTTGCTCCCACGGCAAGGGCCGCCCCCGCCGTTGCGCCGCTGCCCACCCCCGCATCGGCCACTGCGCCAGAGGCGGCGGCGATTACCCTGCCCGAGGCCATCCCGGTGCCCGACAGCGGCGCGCTGCCACTGTCCTCGGCGCGGCGACCTGGCCCCGAGCATGCCGATCTTGCTGCAGCAGGGTATGAAGAGGCGGAATACTACCTCGTAGGCAAGGCCCCGGCGATCGACGCCGATGGCCATGTGCGCGTGGCGGCGGCGCCCTATATTACGCGCATCCTGGTGCGCCGCCCGGCTGACCCTGCGCGCTTCAACGGCACGGTGGTGATCGAGCCTTTCAGCTGGTTCGGCGCGCGTGCAGCCGGATGGATACTGACCCGCGCCTATCTCATGCGGCGCGGCTATGCCTTCGTCGCCTACACCCTCGACATCAATGCCCCGCCTGCCGATCCCAAGTTCCCGCCGGTGCCGGGCGAGGTGGGCAATTCCGATCAGGCGCAGTACGGCGGCATCGTGAACCTCGAGTTCATGCGACGCTTCGACTATGCACGCTATGCGCCGCTCGGCAGCTATTATGATCCGCAGCGGTTCCTGCGTGGTGGTGCGCCCGATCCGTTCCTGCCCCAGGCGCAGGGTATCGGTGCCGAACTGGCCCTGCTGCTGCGCACGCCGTCTGCTGCCGGGCCCATGGCGGGATTGGCGGTCCGCCGTGTCTATGTCGACAGTTGGGCGGTGCAGGCGCAGGTCTGGTTCGACTATCTCGACCAGGGGCGCCACCAGCAGTGGCGCCGACCCGATGGCGGGCCGCTGATCGATGCCTACATGACCGGGCGGTTTTCCTATGGCGAAGTGGCTGGTGCGCCGCGCCGCATCCCGCGCGGATTACCCGACGACGTTCCTTTCGTGACTGTCTACAGCCAGTCCGAGACCGTACACGATGCGATCGAGCACATTGCACTGCCGCCGGACAGCGACCGGCCGATGTTGCGCTATGTCGAGGTGATGGGGACGCCGCACCTGCGTGCCGCCGATCTCGGCACTGGCGAGGTGGAGCCGCTGCCCAACCAGCGCGGCCATGGCAACGACCCACGCTGCCAGGCGATCTATGACGAGCCGGCCGAGTTGCCGTTCTCGACGCTGCTCGATGCGATGGACCGCTGGGTGCGTACCGGCGCGCCGATGCCGCGCTATCCCCGCGTGGTGCGCACCAGTAACGGCGTGCGACGTGATCCGCGCACCCAGGCAATCGTGGGCGGCATGCGGCCGCCGTGGATCACCGTGCCGGCATTCGAATACTGGACCGACTTTGAGACTGGCTGCGGCACGGTCTACGACAGCAAGCGGGCCTTTTCTCCCGCGCTGATGCGCAAGCTCTACGGCTCCTACGCGCGCTATGCCCGCCGTTTTGCCGCCGCCACCCGCGCCGCAGCGGCCGCGGGCATCATCTTGCCGGAAGATGCCGCAGGTCTCGTTCCCCCCGCCGGGCCGGAAGCCTTCGGGCCCTCTGGCCCGTCGCCCCGTTGAGGCTCTTTCTCCTGGACCAACGCAATGGCCAGCGTGCGCCACGGGACGCGATCGCGGATATTGCAGCGTATGAGCACGCGCATCCGCGTGGCTTACCAGTTACGAAGCAGTGGCGTATCTTCGTGTCGCCGAAAAATCGCACAAGTGAACGATGGCATGGCTATTTGATATATCGTTCTCGTTCATCAGTCTTCGCCTGGCTTTCCTCAATCGGATCGACTGCCACGCCGGGAAAAGTGGGATGTATCTGCAAATCCCCAAGAGCGAATATCGCCTGCAGTTGGTCAACGCGCCAAACGACGACGAGGATGCCAAAGCGCCCTCCA
The DNA here is from genome assembly GCF_013149315.1 of Novosphingobium sp. SG754. Taxonomy (NCBI): domain Bacteria; kingdom Pseudomonadati; phylum Pseudomonadota; class Alphaproteobacteria; order Sphingomonadales; family Sphingomonadaceae; genus Novosphingobium; species Novosphingobium sp. SG754. The sequence continues at coordinate 106,256 of NZ_JABGCC010000002.1, forward strand.
GTAAGCCCAGGCAGCCGGCAACGTGGAAATTTGTCTGGATCGTTCTCTGCTTAGGCCTGGCGCTCCTTATAGCGTGATCTCGGCCATGGGGGACTCGGCTTTGTCGCAGATGATCAGGCTCGCGTCGGACGCCCGCCAACTCGATCTGCTGTCACGCGAAACACATGGCGCAAATTCGTTCGAGGCCCTCTACCAAGTGCGCACGGCGGGAGGATTGGTGTTCGACACGAACCTCGTCATCGCGCGGGCGTTGCAGCCCGCCGGAACAGCGCGGAATACGACTTGAGATCAAAAATTTACTGGTCTCGCTTTGTCTTGTCCCAGATGCGCCGAGCATCGATCGGCCGCGCGATCAGCAGGCTGCTGCTATATTCGCGATTGAACATGGTACGAACTTGGTAGAGCGATGAATCGGGCTTTATCACGCGGCAGTTTCCGGACTCTCAGTCGGGCAAACCCATCGACGATGCAGGCGGTCGGTATCGTCCGATCATGCACTCGGCTGCTTCCGGCGGTCATCATAGCCGTGTGAATAGCGCGGGCCGTAGCTGGGGTGTGGCGGCGGCCACAGGGGAGAATGCCGCCGCCACAATGGCCATGCGCGCAACCGTGATGGCTTTGCGCATGGTCATCTGCATCACTTGGTGTTGTTTATGATGTCGCGGTGCATCGGGGCGAGCGCCGCGATCAGCCGGTTCTGGGCGTTGAAGGGAATGTGGCGCTTGTTCATCGCCACCTGCAATTCCTCTACCAGCGCATAGAAGCTGCCTTCGGAAACATTCATGCCGCGATGGGCCTCGGCCATGGTCCGCCCGTCATAGGTGCAAGGGCCGTGCATGATCACGCAGAACTGCTTGACCAGCAGATCCTTGATCCGGGCCTGATCGGCATTAGCAAAGAACGGCCGCGTGCGCGGATTGGCCAGCCAACGGTTCATGGCATCATCCATCAGCGCGGTCAGGCCTTCCTTGCCGCCAAACGTTTCATAGAGGTGCTCGTTCTGGGTGATGACCGGCAGGGTCGGATAGTGCGGCTTGACCGCCGGGTCAGCCACGGGCGGTTCGGCAGCAGCAGGTTGAGCGGCCATCAGGCCGGCGGCGAGAAGCATGGTGATCATCGGGAATGTCTCCGGAAGAATGGCAGCGTCAGAAGCCGACTTGCAGCGAAAGATAGGCGGCGTGCTGGTTCTTGAGCGCAATATGGCCAAGATCGACGTACGCCGCCGTCAGCGACAGGTTGCGGCCCAGGGCATAGGCACCAAAGATGTCGTAGGCGGCGTCCTCGCGGAAGGAATCCCCGCCCAGCGCGCCTTGCAGGCGGTTTGATTTGGTGCGCACTTCGGCGCCGAAGGCCAGCTTGCGGGTAAGCAGATACGCCGCCGAGGCTTCGAAGGTCGGCTTGTAGGCCTGGTCCTTGCCGCCAAGCCCGCCGAAGCCGAGAATGCCGTACTGGTTGGCCTTGGTCAGCCGCACGGTGGTGTTGACGAGCAGGTTCTTGTCCAGGAACAGCTTGGTGGCGGCGATGTAGAAATCGGTGCTTGATCGGCGCAGGCCAAGCGCGCCGCCCACCACGGTCTTGTCGTCATTGACCTTGTGCTGCACGCCCACCGAGATTTGCGGCACCAGCGTGTTCTGATCGAGCACTGCATCGCCGATCAGGCGGACCTTGGCGCCGATGATCGTCTGGCTGATGATGAAATCGTTGCCCAACCCGAGCGCCTTGCCGACATCGCGCAAATGGAAATTCTGCCGGCCGAGCGAAATCTCCAACCGGTTCTTGATGTTGGCCGAGGCGCCGAAGGCGACCAGCGCGAAATCCTCGGATTTTACGCCGGTGACGTAGGACTGGATGCCGAACTCGTCGCGCGTGCCATAGCCACCGATCAGCGCCCAGGGCACCAGGCCGCCGCCGCCGGCACCCTCGATCGTGGAGACGCCGCCGGTCAGCAGCAGGCGCCCGCCATTGCGAAATGGCACCAGCTCGTGCGACGCGTCGCCGGGCGATTGGGTATCGCCGCCACCGCTATCGGCAGGTGCGGCGGTCTCGGCATCGCCGGGTGCTTGCTCGGCAAACGCGGGGGCGCTGAGCGCGCAGAGAGCCGCTCCCGCCAGAGCCGCCATCGCGACCCGCGGAATATCGTTGAACCTCATGTTGTTCTACTCCACTGAAAATGCAGGATCATCCGTCCCGCGTTGCATCAGATACGGCGTGTGCGTGTTTGTGTTCGGTAGGATGGGTGCGCGCGTTGTTGGCCCCGGTGTGCCGTCGGGTTTGGGGGAAACGCGCACGTTTCCCCCGCCCCGTGATGCCCGCCTGGTGTGCGACCCTCAGGGCAACAGCACGGCGTCAATGACGTGGATCACGCCATTGCTTTGGTTGACGTCGGGAATGGTGACGGTGGCCATGCCGCCCTTGCTGTCGGTGATCATCAGCTTGCGGCCCATGGCGGTCACGGTCAGATCCTCGCCCTGTACGGTCTTGAGCATCGCCTTGCCATGGCCTTGCATCACCTTCCGGCGCAGCGCCATCGCGCTGAGCTTGCCGGGCACGACATGGTAGGTCAGCACCGCGGTCAGCTGGTTCTTGTTTTCCGGCTTGAGCAACGTGGGCACGGTGTCTGCCGGCAGCTTGGCAAAGGCCGCATCGGTGGGGGCAAACACGGTGAACGGCCCAGGCCCTTGCAGCGTATCGACCAACCCGGCGGCCTTCACAGCCGCGACCAGGGTGGTGTGGTCCTTGGAATTGACCGCGTTCTGGATGATGTTCTTGGTGGGATACATCGGCGCTCCACCGACGGTGACCGGCGCGGCTGCGGCATAGAGAGCGGTCGCGCCGATGGGCAGCGTGCTGGCAGCAACAAGGGTGGTGAGGATCTTGAAAAGCTTCATGATCTTGTTCCTTTTGGGTTTCCGCACAACCACAGGCAATGCGGACGAATGCTGCATTCATTTCGGCAGGCGCAGGGATAGTGGATGGCTTCCTGCCCCCGCCGATGCCGCAGCTACGCAAGGGGCCCGACGCTTGGATGCACGCCCGGTAAAAAATTTTTTCGGGCAGGGCGGATTTTGCGCTGATGGCGCGCGCAGCGACGCTGCGAACCGGATCGCGCCCGTTTCACTCCTGTCAGGCTAGCGGGCGCGCAACTGTCGGTGCGCTCTCGCCTCTGTCATGCGCTCAGATTGTCTCGATCGTGCCGGTGGCGACGACGGGCCCGGTCGGCAGTGGACCAGGCGCGCCGCCCATCGGCTCGATGCTGATCGCCAGCGTCTGCCCCGGCGCGAGCGCGCGTTGTGGCACCGTTTCGAGTGCCTGGCCGCCCGTTCGCTGCAACACGCCGAGCGAACGCGGCGTGCCCGAAGCATCGATCACCCACGCCTGCGCGTCATGCTGGTCGGGAATGGGCAGCGCGCCGGTGACATGCAGCCGTCCGGGCTTGATCCGCGCCAGCAGCGTGGCATGCGCCGCAGGGACATCGAGCGCAGCCACCAGGACCCTATCGCCGGTTGTATTGTCGACGGTGGCGGGACGGAGCAATACCAGGGCCAGCGCAGCCGCCGCGCCAAGGCCCAGCGCGCCAAACCCGATGGCAGCCGCGCGCCAGCGCGCCACTGCCCGCTGCGACATGCTTGCCAGAGTGCCGCCGCCCTGCGCGCGAACGGCCTGCTGCACGCGGCCGGCCAAGGCGGCTGGAGGCTCCACAGCAGGTCCGCGCACGGAAACCGCGGCAAAGTGATCGCGCCACAGTTCCACTTCGCGGGCAAACGCCGGTTCGGCAATCAGCCTGCGCCGGGCGGCGGCCAAGGCATCGCCTTCCAGCACGCCGAGCGCCAGCTCGCCAGCCAGCACCACATCCTCTTCGGACAGTACGGGATCAGTCCTCGGCATGGAGGCACTCCTTCAGCCGGGCAAGACTCCGCCGGATCCAGCTTTTCATCGTGCCCAGCGGCACGGCCATGGTGGTTGCCAGTTGCGCATAAGTCAGCCCGTGGAAAAAGGCCGCGCGGATGGCGCCAGACTGCGGCTCGCCCAACCGCTCGACGCACAGGTGCAGGCGGGCATCGCCTTCCGCTTCGATCAGGGCGGCTTCTGCCAGCGTGGCACAGTCGGCCATCTCGGGGACCATGTCGATCGCGACTGGCGCAACACGGGGCTGGCGGCGCACGGCGTCGATCGCCCGGTTGCGCGCAATCGTCGCCATCCAGGTGATCGGGCTGGCCCGGCCCGGATCGAACGCGCCGGCACGGCGCCAGATGGTCAGGTAGACATCAACCAATACGTCCTCCGCGATCCCCCGATCAGGGCAGATACGCAGGACCACGCCGAATAGTTTCGCGCTGGTGCGGCGATAGAGTTCCGAGAAGCTCGGCTCGTCGCCTTCCGCCGCAGCCAGCAGAAGGGCGACCAATTCGGAACGCGGCAGAGCATCTGGTGCGGGGGAGGGCGGCATAGGACCGCTGGTCTAGCCGTTGAATGGCAGTGGACGCAACCGTGGCAAACAGGGAGGGGGCGGCGATCGCATTCGCGCGCCAAGTTCCCGCCCGCATTTGCCCGGTGGCCGATCGGATCGCGCCTATTGATCCATTCGCGGCGCCAGAATTTCCACCTCGCGGGTGAACAGGAAATAGCTGTAATCGCGGTGGAACAGCCCGCTGGCCAGCACGCTGCGTTCGTAGCGGCGGAAATTGGCCAGCGCGCCTTCCGGCGCCCAGATCGATACGAGCAGGGCCAGCGGTGGCTGATCTCCCCCGCCAAAATGGGCCGCCATCGCCGCGCCTGGCCCGCTGTCCTGCGGGTCGGAACGCGTCAGCCCACAGATCGCCGTGGCAAAGGCGGGGGCAGCAGCCAGCCCGGCTTCGTGCGCGGCCTGCCATCCTGCTTGGGCTTCGGCCGCGACCACGCCTTCGGCGCAAGTCAGCAGCATCATGATCTTCACCATGTTCGCGGCCGGGGCAGCCGGCGGCGGGACCAGTACGGTTTCGATGGTCAGCAAGGCCTGGTTGGTCGGCAATTCGGCAAAGTGCGCACCGTCCGGCGCAATCACGGTTCGGTTGTATTCGGCCGAAAAGGTTTCCGCCATGGCCTGGGGGCTGGTGAAGTAGAGTTCGGTTACGCTGTCGCGATGGAAAACGCCGACATGATCGGGCCGATCGCCTGACCCATAGGCCCCGTCGAACGCATGGTTCTGGACATAGCGGTGGAGTTGCAAGGGGTTGTCCGTTGCCAGCTTGCCGTGGACCTGCTCGATATAGGCGAGGTATTCGGCATGCGTCATGCCCGGCTTGCGCCGGACGGCGGCAACGATCTTGAGCATCCTACTCTCCCTTGAACTGGTATTTCGCCGCTTGGCGCCGGGCCCGACCTTGCCACGCCGGCCTCGGGAGTAAAGCCGCTAGCGGCGATAGGTCCATATTTATTCCATCAATGCGAAGATTGGTTCGTGTTTATACACACATTGATGGCATCGATAATGCGCTATGCGTATCTTTCGTTTTTCGCCGCCTGCGATGCTGAGTAGGTTTGCCGGCACAATGTCAGGAAAAACGCGGGTGAGCAGGAAGCCGGTCGGGCCGCTCTGGCGCAGCGGGCGCGGCGCGCCGCGTGCGACAGCATAAACGACAGGCGTTTGCAAATGGCGGAACAATGACATGCGCATCGGGGGCAGCCCGAGCACGATAAAAGCCAAAAAACAGTCACGGAGAGGGAGGAAAACATGAAGCAGGGCATTCGTTCGGGCGCTTCAGCGCTGGCGATGATGGCCATGGCCGCGATGCCGCAGGTCTCGCATGCCGATGAGGCGGGCCAGCAATCTGGCACTGTCGGGCTCGAGGAAATCGTCGTGACCGCGCAGCGCAAGGCGGAGAGCGCGCAAAAGGCCGCGATCGCGATCAGCGTGGTTACGGCAGAAGCGTTGACGAAGGCGGGCGTTAACAGCGCGGCCACTCTCAATTCCGTGGCGCCTTCGCTGACCGTTGCCCAGGGTGGCGGCGCGACCACCAGCTATTTCGTGCGCGGCGTGGGCAATTTCACGAACAATGCCTACAGCGATCCGGCTGTCGCCTTTAACTATGACGGTGTCTACATCGGCCGCCCGACGTCGACCGGCAGCGCATTTTTCGACCTTGAGCGGATCGAAGTGCTCAAGGGCCCGCAAGGCACGCTGTACGGCCGCAATGCGACTGGCGGCGCGGTCAATGTGCTTCCCGCCAAGCCGGTGATCGGCAAGCTGATGGGCGCGGCCTCGCTGGGCTATGGCAACTTCAATGCCATCGACGGCGATGCCATGATCAACGTGCCGGTGGGCGACAACACGGCGGTCCGGCTGGCGGGCAAGGTCGTTGACAGCAAGGGCTACTATTCCGACGGCACGGGCAATACCAAGTCGCAGGCCCTGCGCGCGCAAATCCTGACGCAGCCCAGCGCGGCAGTGTCTCTCAGGTTAGCGGCGGACTGGGCGCACAACGGCGGCATGGGCGTGGGGGCCACGTATGATGGCCTGCTGAATTTCACGCCGGGTGCACCGGCTTCGGCCAATGCACCGGCCAATTACACGTATGTTCCTGCAAATCTGGGGGCATGGTCGGGCCTGCTGTCTCCCAAGGCCAGCGCATTTTTTGCAAACACCGTGATCGGCGGGTCGTTCATCTCTCCTGCACCGCTCGACAAGCCGTTCATCAACGATACCAACTGGGGCGTTGAAGGCGAAGCCAACCTCGACACCAGCATCGGCAAGGTGACAACACTGCTGGCCTATCGCAAATCGACCCTGGACGACCTGTTCAACGGGGCGCCCAGTTTCCGCGGGGCACGAACCAAGGAAAACAGCCATCAGTTCAGCGCCGAAGTGCGGCTTGCGGGCAAGCCGATCGGCCCGGTCGAATGGCTGATCGGCGGATTTTTCTATGACGAAAACGTCCAGGGCAATAGCACCTACAACCAGTATCTGGTGAGTTCCATCCAGAGCTACACCATCGGCACCAAGTCCTATGCCGGGTTTGGGCGGCTGGTGTTCCACGCCACCGACCATTTCCGCCTGGTTGCCGGTGGGCGCTATACGCGTGACGAAAAGCGCATCGATGGCCTGGCCAATACCCTGCTGGACCTGTGCACCAACGCGCCGCCGCCTGCCGGGAATGGCTGCTTTGGCGGCCCATCGGTGCCGACCGGCCTGACGCTGGCAGATATCGCCGCCCAGATCCCTGCGTCGCAATTGCCGGCGGGCTTCCCCACTGCGCCGGGTGATGTGCGTCCGTTCGGCAATGCCGGCAACATCCTGACTTATGCCCCGGTTGCGGTGAACAAGCCGCTCAACAACAACCGCTTCACCTATCGCCTGGCCGCAGAATACGATGTCGGGCCGCAATCGCTGGCCTATCTCAGCTACGAGACCGGCTATCGTTCTGGCGGCTTTGCCCTGGCCAAGGGGCGTGAAACCTATGCGCCGGAATTCATCGATGCCTACACCGCTGGCATCAAGAACCGGCTCATGGGCAATCGCCTGCAAATCAACGTCGAGGCGTTCCTGTGGAAGTACCGCAACCAGCAGGTTTCACACTTCGGCTTCGGCAGCGATGGCCTGACGACCTATTTCACCACCAACGTCGGCAAGTCGACGATCAAGGGCGTGGACATCGATTTCCAGTTCAAGGCGACGCCGACCACGCTGCTTTTGGGTGACGTTCAATATGTCGACAACACACTGGACCAGTTCACCTACAACGTGCCGCGTGGCGGTACCTCGCTACCGCCGGCGGTAGGGTGCCCCTACGCCCCCGGCACCGAGGGTGGCCTGCCGGTCTACACGATTGACTGCAGCGGCAAGCCGGGGCTGAACTCGCCGCGCTGGTCGCTGAATGGCGGCATTCGCCAGGATGTCCCGCTGGGTGATTACACCCTGCAACTGTCGCTCGATGGCCGCTATCGCTCCAACCGGGTGATCGGCTTTGAATATCTCGCCCAGCACAACTCCGGCGACGATTTCACCGCTGATGCCTCGATCGCGTTCGGCCCGCAGGACCAGCGCTGGCAACTGACCGCGTGGGTCCGCAATCTGACCGACAACAACGTCCGCATACTGACGCAATACAACAACAACGTCGGCGGTGTGATCGCCACGTCCTATGCGCCGCCCCGCACCTATGGTGCGCGCGCATCGGCGAAGTTCTAAAGCTCAAAGCCGGGGAAGGGCGATCCTTTCCCGGCGCCCGGATGGCATACCACGCATGGCCAAACCATGCTTGGCAACGCCGGGCATCAAGACTTTCTGAATAGACTGCAGCCTCCCGACAAGGAACGTACTATGCCCAAGCAATTGAAAACCCTTGTCGTCGGTGGCGGCGTTGGCGGCATGGCCACCGCGATTGCCTTTGCCCAGCACGGCATCGTGGTCGATCTGGTGGATATCGATCCGCAGTGGAAGGTGCTGGGCGCCGGCATCACCATCACCGGGCCTACGCTGCGCGCGTTCAAGGCGCTCGACCTGCTGGACGAAGTGAGCACGGCTGCGGCCTTTTCCAAGAAGGTCGGGCTCTATACCCAGGCCGGTGATTTGATTGCCGAGCACGCGATGCCGCCGCTGGCCGCCGACCTTCCCGCCGCCGGTGGTATCTTGCGCCCGGTGCTGCACAACATCATGTCGAGCCGCACCCGCGCGGTGGGCACCGATGTGCGGCTGGGGGCGACGGTGGCATCGTTCACGCAGGATGCCGATGGCGTGGACGTGGTGTTCACCGATGGGGCAACCGGGCGCTATGACCTGGTGGTTGGGGCCGATGGCGCGTTTTCTGCCATGCGCGGGCTGCTGTTTCCCGATGCACCGCGCCCGCAATTCACCGGGCAGGGGTGCTGGCGCGTGCTGGCCGATCGGCCGGCGTGGCTGGACAGTGGCCGCATGTATTACGGCCCAGACCGCAAGGCCGGCGTGACGCCATGCTCGGCCGATAAGATGTACCTGTTCTGCAACACGCCGATGCCCGGCAACCCGCGGGTGGGTGCCGAGGAAGGGATCGCGATGCTGCGCGAGATTCTGGCCGGCTTTGGCGGCGTGATCGCCACCGTGCGCGACGATCTGGGGCCCGACAGCGCGTTCAACTATCGCCCGCTCGAGGCAATGCTGCTGCCGCGCCCCTGGGCTGTGGGCCGGGTGGGCCTGATCGGCGATGCTGCGCACGCGACCACGCCCCATCTAGCATCGGGCGCCGGTCTGGCGGTGGAAGACGGGTTGGTTCTGGCGTACGAAATGCTTGCGGCGGACAGCGTTGCGGCCGGGTGGCACGCATTTGCAGAGCGCCGCTGGGAACGCAGCCGGCTGGTGGTGCAAACCAGCGTGCGGCTGGGCCAGATGGAGATCGACCGCGCCCCGTCTGCAGAGCAGACGCAGGTGTTCGGGGCCGCTGTTGCCGCGCTGGCGGAGCCGATCTGAACAGGGGAGGTGGTTCGGCAAGGCGCGACGCGTTAGTAGGCTTGGCGCAAAATGATGAAAAACGACCGGGAGATGTTCTATGCGGTTCGAGCGGCTCGATCTTAACCTGCTCGTGGCGCTCGATGCCCTGCTCACTGAACGCAGCGTGACGCTGGCGGCAGAGCGCCTGTGCCTGTCCCAGTCTGCCGCCTCCAGTTCCCTGGCGCGGCTGCGCGACTATTTCGGCGACGAGCTCATGGTGGTGCGTGGCCGCCAGATGACCCTGACCGTGCGTGGCGAGGAACTGCGCGAGCCGGTCCGCGCCGTGCTTGAGCAGATCCGCAACACGATCACGGTCGCTCCTGAATTCAACCCGTTGACCTGCGACCGCCAGATAAAGGTCGTGGGCTCGGACTATGTCACGCAGGTCCTGCTGGCCGACGTGCTGTGCGATCTCGAAACATCGGCACCCAACATGCGGGTGGACATTCTCCCCCTGCATGATGCCCCGCACGAGGTGATCGAGCGGCAGCAGGCCGATCTCCTCGTCTCGCTCGACTATGCGCTGAGCCCTGATCACCCCAGTTGCCTGCTGTTCGAGGACGATCACGTGATGATTGGCTGGGACGAAAATCCCTTCATGCACAGCGAGATAACGCGCCAGTCCTACTTTGATGTGGGCCACGCCGTCGCCCGCTTCGGGCGCATGCGGGTGCCGGCTTTCGAGGACAGCTTCATGTCGCGGATGAAGCTGGCGCGCCGGGTGGAGGTGGTTGCGCCGACGTTTCTGGTGCTTCCCAAGCTGGTGGTCGGCACCAGGCGGGTGGCGACAGTGATGCGCCGGCTGGCCGAGCAGATGGCGCAGAGCGAGGCGATCGTGCTGCGTGAGTTGCCCTTCGTGATGCCGCCCATTCGCGAGATGCTGCAATGGCATGTCGCCAGCGGCAACGACCTGGCACTGAACTGGCTGGTGGAACGCATCCGGCTGATGGCATCGCGCGATCCTGCCAAGGCGCACCTTGCCGCAAGCAGCTCCGGACGCACCGCGTCGGGCTGATATCGCGAAAATTACCACATGGGAGCGGTGTGCGGCGGCGCACGACCTCGGCTTACCTATTTCGAATCAATTTATAAATTGACACGTTTCATTGACATAATTAGAGCACCCAAAAAGGCAATTCAGCCCGGTGCATCTTCGCAGGAGTCGTGTGTGAGCCTCAAAACCTTGATCCTGACCGATGCGGACGTGGGCGCCGCGTTTGACTGGGCTGCGGCCATTGCGGCGCTGCGTGACGCCTATGGCGTGGATGTGACCGATGCGCAGTTTCCCCCACGCTCGATGGCCCGTGGACAGGGCCTGTGGCTGCGCACCCTTTCTGGGGTGATGCCGGGGCAGAAGTACCTGGGGGCTAAGATGATCGCCGCCTCACCGCGCAATTCCTGTGCCTCTTACCTGATCCCGCTGTTCGACGGCGCGACGATGGCGCTTGAGGCGCTGATGGACGCTGCCTCGATCACGGGCCTGCGAACGGCGGCGACATCGGCGCTAGCCGCGCGCGAGCTACTCGATAAGCCGCAGCCCCGGGTTGCCGTGATCGGATCGGGCTTCGAAGCGCGCACCCATCTTGAAGCCCTGGCGCACTCCGGCCCGATCGGGGCAGTAGAGGTTTTCAGTCCGCGCGAAAGCAGCCGCGCTGCCTTTTGCGCGGCCCTGGGAGACAAGGGCGTTGCCGTAACAGCGGCCCACAGCGCGCAGGCGGCGGTGCAATCGGCCGACCTGGTGATCTGCGCGGCGCGTTCGCGCGATGAAAGCCCGACCTTGCGCGGCGCCTGGCTGCGTCCGGGGATGACCGTGGTGTCGATCGGATCGACCCTGCCGGAACAGCGCGAACTCGATCCCGAAGCTATCGAACGGGCCGATCTGATCGTGGCCGACATGGTCGAGGAAGTGGCGCACGACACGGGCGACATGATCGCGGCGAGCGCTGCCGGCGTTGCCTTTGCCGACAAGCTCGCCAGCCTGTCGGCCGTCGTGTCGGGCGCCCGCCCCGGGCGCACGTCACCCGATCAGATCATGCTCTACAAGTCGGTCGGCGCGGCGATCCAGGACCTGACCGTTGCCGCCATGTGCGTCGAACGCGCGCGGGCACTGGGCCTTGGCACCGAAATTCCGGCTCCTATTCAACCCGTTAACAAGGGGAAGTGAGATCATGCCCAGCTACACCAAGAGCGAAGCCCGCGCCTGGGCGCGCGAAAAGATGCTTGGCGTTGCCAACGTCACCATCCCGACGATGACCAACGACTTTGCCGGCCTGAATGAAAAGGCCGCGCGCCACGATATCGAGACGACCATTGCGCATGGCTTTGTCGGCACGCTGGCCTGTTCGGAAGTGGCCGTGACCATGGCCGAATACCAGCGCTTTGTCGAAGTGATGGTAGAGCAGTCTGCCGGGCGGATCTTCGTGGTCCACCACGCCGTGTTCAACACGCTGGAGGACAACATTGCGGCGGCAAAGCTGGCCCAGGCCGCGGGGGCGGAGCTGATCCTGCTGGGCTATCCGCCCTATTTCTTCCCCAAATCGCTCGACGATATCTATGCCTATACCAAGGCGTTCTGCGATGCGACCGATCTGGCGGTCATGCTCTTCCCGATCCCGACCTGGGGTTTTTCGCGCCTGAGCCCGACCGACATGCCGATCGAACTGCTGCGCCGCCTGGTGGACGATTGCCCCAACGTGGTATCGATCAAGGCCGAGGGTGGGGCGCCGTTCATCATGGGCGCGATCGAGGCGCAGCGCGCGTTCGGCGACGAAGTGGTGATCTCCTATCCGCTTGAGCATGAGTTCGTGCCGCTGGCCCAACTGATCGACGTGCCGTTTTGCGGCACCAACTTCTCGGCCTATTTCGGGCCCTGGCTGCCCAAGGTGTTCCAGCTTATCCGCGAAAAGCGCTTTGACGAGGCGACGGCCGAATTTCACCGTGTCGATCCTGCGCGTCGTGCGTTTGCCGGGGTTCCCCAGGCTGGGAATGGCCTGATCAACCGCATGATGTGGAAGTATGAAGCCTGGTTGCAGGGCTATAACGGTGGCCCGCTGCGCCATCCCACGGCGCGGGTTTACCAGCGCGACATGACCGCGCTGCGCCGTGGGCAGGAAGCCGCTGGCCTCAATCCGACTACCGATGCCGACGAGCTGTTCTTCATCGGCCGCAACCCCTGCTGAAAGGCGTAACCATGGAACAACCGACCCCGCTTGCGCTGAACGACCCGTCGCTACTTCGGCAGGCGATGCTGATCGATGGCGAATGGGTGCAGGCCGACGATGGCGCAACGTTCGATGTGCGCAATCCGGCGACCGACGCGCTCATCGCCCGCGTGCCCAAGGCTGGCGCGCAGGAAACGCGCCGTGCCATCGCGGCCGCTGCATCGGCCCTGCCGGCCTGGCGGGGGCTGCTGGCCAAGGAACGCGGCGCAATCCTGCGCAACCTGTTCGACCTGATGATCGAGAATATCGATGATCTTGCTCTGCTGATTACGTCCGAGCAAGGCAAACCGCTGAGCGAGGGGCGCGGCGAGGTGCTCTATGCCGCCAGCTTTATCGAGTGGTTTTCCGAAGAGGCGAAGCGCGTCAACGGCGCGATCATTCCGCAGAACATGCAGGGCCGGCGCATTCTGGTGCAAAAGGCGCCGGTGGGCGTGTTTGCCGCCATCACGCCGTGGAATTTCCCCGCGGCGATGTTGACGCGTAAGGCCGGGCCAGGCTGGGCCGCAGGCTGCACCGGGGTGATCAAGCCCGCCAGCCAGACCCCGTTGACCACGCTGGCGCTGGCCGTGCTGGCCGAGCGCGCGGGACTGCCCAAGGGTGTGTGCAACGTGGTGACCGGGTCTGCCGGGGCAATCGGGGGCGAGATCACTGCCAACCCCACCGTGCGCAAGCTGTCGTTCACCGGATCGACCGAGATCGGCGCGTTGCTGCTGCAACAATGCGCGCCGACCATCAAGCGCACCAGCATGGAACTGGGCGGGAATGCGCCGTTCATCGTGTTCGACGATGCCGACCTGGACGTGGCGGTCAAGGCGGCGCTGGTCGCCAAGTATCGCAACAGTGGCCAATCGTGCATCGGCGCGAACCGCTTTCTGGTCCAGGCCGGCGTCCACGATGCGTTCGCCCGGCGTCTGGCGGAGGAGACCACCAAGCTCAAGGTGGCGGAAGGCACCCAGCCGGATGCGGCGATCGGCCCGCTGATCGACGCGGCCGCGCTCGCCAAGGTGGAGGAGCATATCGCCGATGCGGTGGCCAAGGGCGCCAGCGTGGCGGCGGGTGGCCGGCGCCACGCGCTGGGCGGCAATTTCTTCGAGCCGACGGTCCTGGTGAATGTGCCGCACGATGCGCAGATCTTTGGTGAGGAAACCTTTGGCCCGGTAGCGCCGGTGTTCCGCTTTGAAACCGAGGAACAGGCGATTGCCCTCGCCAACGATACCCCGTTCGGTCTTGCCGCCTATGTCTGTGCGCGCGATGCCGGGCGGATCTTCCGCGTGGTCGAAGGGCTGGAATTCGGGATGGTCGGCGTCAACGAAGGCCTGATCTCTACCGAGGTGGCCCCGTTCGGCGGGGTCAAGGCATCGGGGCTCGGGCGCGAGGGCTCCCAGGTCGGTATCGAGGAATACCTCGAAACCAAGTACGTGGCCCTGGGCGGGATTTGACAGCTGCCGCCCGCGCCTTTCCCGCGCCCGTGCTATTGATCGGCACGGGCGCATACCGCATGGGAGAGGCGTGGCGAAAGCAGCGACAGCGATGGGGAGTGCAGGGTGATCAAGGACGATCTGGTCCGTCTCAGGGCCCTTCTCGACCAGACGGTGGAGCGCGGCGAAGATCGCTTGCCGCCCGAGCCGAAGCTTAGCGACGAACTCGGCATCTCGCGCGGGCGGTTGCGTACCTTGCTCAAGCGGTTGGAAAGTGAAGGCGAGATCTGGCGCCATGTTGGCAAGGGCACCTTTGTTGGCCCGCGCAAGCTGATCGACAGCAATCCCGTTGCCGTCTCGTTCAGCGTCGATGATATCCTTCAGGCACGAACCGCGCTCGAGCCGCAACTCGCCGCGCTGGCCGCCATTCACAGCACCCCGGAGGACGTGGCAGAGATGGACGCCTGCCTTGCGGAGATGAAGCTCGCCCCATCCATGCTCCACTGGAAGCGACTGGACGAGCGGTTGCACCGCGCCATCGCGCAGGCGACCCGCAACAATCTGCTGCTCACGCTGTATGACACGCTGCGCACGCAAATGAAGTTCACGCTCGATAGCCGTATCGACCAGGTGTTTGGCGCCGAGCCGGGACCCAAGGCGGATACCGACAGCGAGCACGCCCAAGTGGTCGACGCGATCCGCCGGCACGACCCCGCTGGCGCCGAGACCTTGATGCGCGAGCACCTGTTCCAGCTGCGTGGCAAGCTATTCGGTTTGCGCTGAGGGGCGATACGCCCCCCAGCGCAACGGTCGATGTGTTCAGAGATGGATACCTGACTTGCCCGGGGCGATGATGCCGTTGGGATCGAGCGCGCGCTTCAGCGTGCGGTTGACGTTCATCCGCACTGGACCCTGCAGGGCCGCTGCCGCGTCCATGAAGGCGATGTTGGTGCGATAGATGCCGTAGCCGCGCTTGCCGAACTCGCTCATCAGGCGGGCAAAGCAATCGTGGGCGCGCTTCCGTTCATCGGGCGAAGACCTGTCGAACAGCAGGTCCATCACCGCGATCATGTTGCGCTGCTGCACCATGAAGCCGCCAAGGTAATCGAAGCCGAACTCGGCAAGGATCTGTTTGCCCAGCGTGATGATCGCGGTTGCGTCGGCACCGGTGGCGCGGGCAACCGGCGCGAACCAGGCCGATCCGCCGCCGCCGCGCCAGTTGTAGAGCCCGAATTCGTCGAGATCGAGTTCGCCGGCCATCAGCCGCTTGGCATGCTGCCAGGTGGGCTCGTCGACCAGTTCGCGGTCTGTCAGCAGCATCGCGCCGCTCTTGGCATAGGCCTGCTCTATCAGCGCCCAGTCTGCAGCGACCTGCGCCGCCGAGCCATAGAGCGCGGCCTGCATCACCCAGATGCCGAGATGATGATCCCGCGTGAATTGCGTGATCCATTCGTCGGTGACTGAGCCTTCGCCGGGAAAGATGTCGGCACGCCGGGCTTTCATCGCGATCATGTAGAGCACGTGACCCACGACTGGTGTGTTGCGGATGACCCCGCGCAAGCTCAGGTCACGGGCAATCTCTACCGCGCGGGGCAGATCGCCGTGGTTGGGGAACGAGACCAGGAACGGCTTGTAAACCTCGGGCCGCGGCATCAGGCCCAGGCCCATCTTGGTAACCACGCCAAAGTTCGACTGGCTGAAAATCCCGTCGAGATAGGGACCATAGCCATAGCGGTTGGTCTGCCAGCTTTTGGCGCCCGCGATCGAGCCCATGCCGGTCCGCAGGATATCACCATTGGCAAGGACGACTTCCATGCCGCAGGCGTGGGCGAAATGATCGCCATAGGGGGTATAGCCGATGCCGCGTTCCAGGATCTGGCCCACAGGGCCAACGATCGGGCCGGGGGCGGGCACGTCGATCCAATAGGGCAGGTCTTGCGCCTTGAGATGATCGAGCAGCGCGCGATAGGTCACGCCCGGTTCGACCAAGGCGGTGCCCAGTTCGCCATCGACCTCGATGATGCGGTTCAACCGCCTGAGATCGAGCACAACCGTTCCGCGCATGGCCGGCGCGGCGGTGCCATAGCCGAAGTTCTTGCCGGTGGAGACCGGCCAGACTGGAATCCGGTGCCGGTTGCAGATCGCCAGAATGGCCTGGATTTCGGGAACCGATGCCGGCGCGCTCGCTGCCGAGGGCGCATGGTCTGCATCCTCGCCAGGGATCATGATCTTGGTGTAGGGCGCCAGGCGTTCTTCTTCGACGAACACATTGTCCTCGCCGATCGCCTTTCGGAACTCGGCGATGCCGGCCATGAAGCTGCGGCGATCGTGCCCTGGTGGAAGGACCGGCCTGGAGGAATCGACGGTCATCGCGAAATCTCCATTGCGCCTGCCAACAGCGAGCGGCCGGCGAGCGTTGCAGGTGAGGGCAGTTGCGGCGCGAAACCCAACGCCCTGTGCAGGGGAAGTGCAGCCTGGGGCGCCTGGAAGATATCGGCCGCCCGTTCCAGTTCCAGGTACTGGTGCGCCCCGGTATTGCGCAGGGCCACTTGCACCAGCAGGTGCGAGGAACTGGCGAGCAGGCTGAGAAACGCACCGTGCGGCCGCGCCAGTCGATCGGCGATCAGCGTCATCATGGTCTCGGGCTGTGTTGCCACCACGATTTCGGCCGGGCTGCCGGCCTGCTGGGCAAAGGCGCTGGCAAGCGATTGCAGCCAGGCCTGCGCCGCAGGTGCGTCGGTAAGGAGCAACAAGCCTGGTGTGGGCGGGGCGGCCATGGCCAGTGCGCTAGTGCTGGCTGCTGCCATGGCCGCGCCGGTGGTAGCGAGAAAGGCGCGGCGGCCAAGCGGAAGGGTCACTTGCTTTGCTCCAGCATGGCCGAGACGGCGGCAAGCTCTGCATCGCTGATTTCGGTGGGGCGAAATGCTGGCATGGCAAGCCCGCCATGCCGCACCATCAGGCGCACCATGGCGGGATCCAGCCCACGGTGCGTGATGGCCGGGCCAACGCCATGGTCGTGGCAATAGGCGCAGGTGCGCGCATAGACCTGCACGCCCACCGGATCGCCTGCGCGGACCAGGGCGGAAACCACCGGAACGCCGCGATCAGCGGGCGCGGGAACCTGGCTGTTGCCGGGCGCACCGAACAAGACCAGGCCAGCGGCAGCCCAGGCCGGTGTCCCGATCAGCGCCAGCGTGCGCGCCATGGGCAGCCGCTGCCGCGCAGGGCGAAGGCGGGTCTCTTTCATGCTTGGCCTCCCCCATCGGATGGTATTTTGGCTAGCGCTCCGGTGATGTAGGCGCGGCGCGATCTCGTTGTTGCGGCGTCATAACGCTGCGCCACATGCGAGGTCGAATGACTAAGCGTGAGGTCGCGCTATCGACCGCGTCGATGGCCGGCGCGCTTCAGCCTGCGCGTTCGGCATTGACCATGGCCTGCACCAGCCGGCGCCCCTGGATGGCGGCCTGATCGGCCGATACGCTGAATTCCACCGCCTGATCATGATCGATGGCGCAGCGCGCCATCTGCTGGGTCGCCTCGACCATGGCGATGTCTTCGCCAAAGACGATGTCGGCCATGCCCCGGGTCGCTTCCACGTCGAACGGCTCGCCATGATCGCGGGCCATCGCCCAGTAATAGTGCGAGCGGGCGATCGACACCGGGGTGGTAAGGTGAACCATGCGGAGCGAGAAATGCGCCAGCCCGCCGTCTTCGGGTGCGGGATCGTGGATCGCGACCTCGGCGTGGTGCGCGCCGGGTGAAAGCTGGGTGCCGCGCGTGGTGCGATTGGCCAGCTTGCCAATCGGCTTGCCTGCCGGAACGGCATAGACCGGAGCGAGCGGCTCCATGTCGTGCACCTGAACATAGCCGACGCGGCCGTCGCCCATCTCCACCTCTGGCGCGCGGTCCCACCCGCTGACCTGCAGCGAGTTTTTGTGCAGGAACGCGAAATGGGTGAGATCGAGGACGTTTTCCTTGAGCTGCATATAGTTGCCGTTAACCGACTTGTAGCCCCAGACGGTGTGCCAGGCAGGATCGGAAAGGTAGGCAAGGTCTGCCGGGATAAGGTTGGGATCGGCCTTTTCCACCTCTCCGGTCCAGATCCACACAAAGCCATAGCGCTCCACCGCCGGGAACGCGCGCACGCGAATGGCCGGTGGGGTGGTGGCCTGGCTGGGTACGCGGACGCACTGCCCGGATGGCGCGAACTGAAAGCCATGGTAGGGGCAGACAAGATCCGCGCCTTCGACATGGCCAAGATGCAGCGGTGCCCAGCGATGGGGGCAGCGGTTGTCCAGGGCCGAGACCACGCCCGCCTCGCTGCGATAGAGCGCAACCGGCATTTCGAGGATCCAGCGCAGGATCGGCTTGTCCGTCACCTCGCTGCCATGCGCGGCGACCCACCAGCTGTTGTTCGGCCAATTGCGCTCTGGTCCGGTGGTGCTGATGCCGTCACGCACGGGTTCGGGTGCGGTGGCGCTCGCATCGTCCATGATCTTCTCCCGTTTTGCTGTTGCAGACATCTTGGGTGTGCGTCATGTCTCAAGCAAATCGAAAGGTTTGAGGATAAATCCTCACCAAATCAGAGGATGGCATGCGCTTCAAAGGCCTGGATCTCAACCTGCTGGTGGCCCTCGAAGTGCTGCTGACCACACGCAGTATCACCGAGACGGCAAAGCGGATGAACTTGTCGCAACCCGCTGTCAGTGCAGCGCTTGGCCGTCTGCGGGATCATTTCGGCGATCCGTTGCTGGTGTTGAATGGCAAGCGCTTCCTGCCCACCACAACCGCCGAGACACTGCTGCCCCTGGTGCGGCAATTGCTGCGCGATGCCGAGACCATGCTGCAGGCTGGCCAGCGGTTCGAACCTGCCAGCAGCCAGCGCACCTTTCGCATCATCGCGTCCGACTACATGGCCGTGGTACTGCTCACCCGCGTGGCGGCGCGATTGGGCGAGGTGGCGCCGCATGTCTGCCTTGATATCATTCCTCCCTCGCAACAATCCGGGCTGGCGCTCGACAACGGGCAGGTGGACTTACTGATCGGGCCCGATGCCTTTGTGCTGGCGCGGTTTCCGTCAGAACTGCTGTTCGAAGAGCGGCACGTGATCGTCGGCTGCGCGAACAACCCGCTGTTCTCTGGACCGATTGCGATGGTCGACTATGCCGCTGCCGGGCATGTCGTCGCCACGTTCGGACCCAACCGCGAGGCTTCGTTTGCCGATCAGGTGATCGAGAAACTGGGGATCGAGCGTCGCATCGCGGTGACGACAAGTTCGTTCGCGTCGCTGCCGTGGTTCCTGGTCGGCACGCCGCGGCTTGCGCTCATGCATGGGCGCCTGGCCGCCTTCTTTGCGCGGATCGCCCCGCTTGCCGTGGCGGAGCCACCCTTTGCCATGCCCCTGCAGCAAGTGATGATGCAGCACCATCCGGCGCGGAGGGGCGACATGGGCCTGCAATGGTTGACGGGCTTGATCCGGGACGAGGCGGCAGTCTGAACGGAGGATGGCACGCCGGCAGGATAGCCCACCCGGCCGGGCTCGCCCCACATCACGCCCTGGCGATCGCATCATCCTTCGCCCGCTGTGCCTTGCGAAAGGCGAGTGGGCGCATGCTGTGAGCCTGGACGAACGCGTCCCGAAATGCCCGTTCCGAACGATAGCCACAGCGATCGGCCACATCGGTTATGGGCAGATCGGTATTGCGCAACAAATCGGCCGCAGCATTGATGCGACACCCGGTGAGATAGCGAAAAGGTGTCGTGCCCGTCGCGCGCGCAAACACTTCGGCAAAGGCGGTGCGAGACATACCGGCCGCCTTGGCCATGTCGGCCAGGGTCCAGGCGTTTTCGGGGTGGCGTTGCAGCCTGCGCATCAGGCTGGCGAGCGCGCGGGAGCGGCCCTTGTCGAGGATGTCGCTCAACGCCGGGGCATTGGCGGCAAGGTGGGTGCGCAGGATCTGCGCCATGAGGAACTGCGAGGTCATCGTGCTGATCGCGGCAAATCCGTCTGACGGCTTGGCGCTTTCCGCGTCGAGCATCTGCACAAGCGCCGCGGTCCAAAAACGCAGCCGCGTCTCGCTGTCGCGCGCGAGCAGCACCGCGGGGAGCGTTTTCTGCACGGGCGGTGTTCCCGCGCGGTGCGACAGGGTCATCGCGCTGCCGATGAGGACGCAGCCGACGGGGCCATCGCCCCAGGCAATATCGACCGGGCGTTCATAGCCCTCAAGCGAGGTCGGCGGTCCGGCATTGGCGTCCCAGACTTCGCCCATGTCCGCGTAGCTGGACACTCTGCCGCCAACAGCCAGTTGGGTGGGGGTGCCACCCAGTGCCATCACGGCATCGCCTGGCTCCAGCTTGATGGTTCGCCCATCGGGAAGACCGACACGGCAATGCCCTTCTGCCACGATGAACATGTAGGGCATGCCGCTCATGACAAACCCCTTTCGCGCACGCAGCGTGAACCGGGTAAGCGAGGCGCCCACCAGCCGGAAATCCGCTAGCAGGCTGCTGGTGATCGAGGGTGCTGCAAAATCCGGACGGAGCAGCCGTTTTTCCGTACGCGTAACCATCACGGCCAGCATCCGAAGGATTTAGGCTCCACGCAACGAAAATCGTCTGGCGCGCGATCACGCCGTGCCCGTACAACAAGGGAGTGGGATAATGCCGTTCATCCACGAGAGTTGGTATCCGGCAAGCTGGTCGTCGTCGCTTGGGGCAGAGCCGGTTGCCCGCACGTTCCTGGGCGAGGAGGTGGTGCTCTATCGCGATAGCCAGGGCACGGCAGTCGCCTTGTCCAATATCTGCCCCCACCGGCTTGCCGCCCTGGCCAAGGGCAAGCTGCATGGTGATGCCATTGCCTGCCCTTACCATGGCTTGCGGTTTGGCCCGGACGGTCGCTGCGTGCACAATCCACATGGACCGGCGGCGGGCGCAATCCGCGTGCGGTCATACAGCCTGGTCGAACGCCATGGCATGGTGTGGATCTGGATGGGGCAGGCGGAAAATGCCGACCCTGCGAAAATCCCCGTGCTGTCGGCGCGCGAGGACGCGCAGTTCGACTGGGTGGAGGGCTACCTTCATGTCGAAGGCAATTACCAACTCGTCATCGACAACCTGCTGGACCTGACCCATGTCGAGTTCCTGCATCCATTCCTTGCAGACCCTTCGGACACGTTCCCCACGGAAGTGACCTGTCATGAAGAGGGAGAGCAGGTGGTTTCGCAGTACAACCGCCCCCAGTGCAAGCGCACGCCGCTGGTCGCAGGCCTATGGAACGACGCGCCCGAGGTGATCAGCCTGCTGTCCGTCATGCGCTGGCAGGCACCTGCCAACCTCGTGCAACGCAATTGCTTTGACGTGGCCCAGCACGCCGACATGGCCAATGCCCATGTGCAGGTTCCGTTCTGCCACCTGCTGACGCCAGAGACGGAAACCACGACGCACTATTTCTGGGCGGGTGGCCGCAACCAGCTGCAGGGCGTGCCGGCCGTTTCCGAAGGATTCCGGCTGGGCGTCGAGGGCGCGTTCAAGAACGAGGACGAACCGATGATCGCGGATATCCAGGGGCGCATGAAGGGACGCGAACTGTTCGACATGAAGCCCCTGCTGCTGCCGATCGACAAGTCAGCCGTGCTGGCGCGCCGGCGGGTGAGCGCCCTGTTGAAGGCAGAACTGGCATAGCCCTGCGCCTGCGCGCAGCAGCGGTCTTACCGCTTGTTGCGCGCAGGTGTTGCCGGCGAAGGGTCGCGATTGAGGAACAATTCGCCGATCAGCGCTCTCAGCCACCGGTTCGACGGCTCGTCGTGGACGCGGCGGTGCCAGAATTGCTGAATGTTGATACGCGGCAGCGTGAGCGGCGGCGCGACCACCCGCAGCCGGGCCATGGTGGCGAATATCCCTGCCACTGCCGCTGGAACGGTGCTGATCAGTTCGGATTCGGCAACCAGCAGGGGCACGCTCATGAAGTGTGGCGACTGGAGTTGCACGTGCCGCTCCAGCCCCTTGCGGCGCATCTCCTGCTCCACCAGTTCCTGGCTTCGCCCCGACTGCGCCACCACGATATGGCCCAGGCTCAGGAACGTATCGAGCGTCCAGCCCGGTCTGGCATGCGGGTGGTCAGCCGCCGCGATGCAGGCAAAGTCGTGATCGAACAGCTTTTGCGTCATGAAGTTGCTGCCGTTCAGATCGGGAAAATAGCCGAGCGCGAGATCGACTTTGCCCTCGGCCATTGCGGTCTCGAGTTCGATCGGCGTCATGGAACGGGACTGTAGCGTTGCCTGCGGCGCAAGCCGCGACAGCGCCGCCATCAGCCGCGGCAGAAAGATCAGTTCGCCGATGTCGGACGTGCTGATGACGAACCGGCGCTGGCAACTGGCCGGCTCGAATTTCCGTTCCGCCAGGACGTCGGTTTGCACACCGTCAAGCACGCGCCGGAGCGGCTCTTGCAGCCGTTCGGCCAGCGGCGTCAACTGCATCGTATTGCCGCAGCGGAGTAGCAGTTGATCCTTGAACTGCACCCGCAACTTGTTGAGCGAAAAGCTCACGTTGGGCTGGCTGACGCCCAGCCGCCTTGCCGCGGCGCTGACGCTGCGCTCTTCGATCAGCGCATCGAGAACCACGAGCAGATTGAGGTCAAAATCGCGTACGCTCATGGGTTATAAGATATCTGGATATCGGAAATAACGCTATACAGTGATGTGGATTTCCTCTGCCCTTGCTAGAACCGCGCGCATGATCCGGGAGAGCGTGCTGTGAGCCAATCCACATTCCTGAAGAACGTTTGGTATGCTGCGGGATGGAGTGCAGATCTGGCGCCCGGCGCCCGGATCGCGCGCACCATTTTGAACCGGCCGGTCGTGCTGTGGCGATCGGAGGAAGGCACGGCCAGCGCGCTTGAAGATCGCTGTGTCCACCGCGCCATGGCCCTGTCGGCCGGTGTCGTCACCGGCTCGCGTCTGCGCTGTGCCTACCATGGCCTGGAATTTGCGGCGGACGGGCGCTGCGTGCGGATTCCGGCGCAGGATCGCATTCCCGAGACGGCGCGCGTGCGGCACTATCCGCTGGTCGAACGACAGGCTTTGATGTGGATCTGGATGGGCGATGCCGAACAGGCGGATCCTAGCCTGATTCCCGATTACCCTATTCACGAAGACGCCGGCTACGCCTGGCGTGGCGCGCACTTGCAGGTCAATGGCAACTGGCAGTTGCTGGTCGACAACCTGATGGACCTGTCACACTTGCCATACATTCACGCCCGCACGATCGGCGGCGATCCGGATCTCCACTTCCGCACGAAGACCAAGTCCGAGAAGCGTGGCCAGACAGTGCGGGTCACCCGGCTCATGCCCGATTCAGAGCCGCCGCCGACCTATGTCGACGCTGCCAATTTCCAGGGCAAGGTCGACCGTTGGCAGGAAGTCATCTTTGAACCCGTGTTCATTCGCATCCACACCGGCGCATGCGACGCGGGCACGGGGGCATATGACGGGCCGGATTACGGCGCCTTGGGCACGACGCGGTTTTCCATGCGCGGCTGCCACGCGATCACGCCTGAAACGGAAACGACCACGCATTACTTCTGGTCGATGGCGACCAACATTCTCGACAATGGCGTGCCGGACGAAGTGTTTGAACAGACCGCGCGCACGTTTCGCGAAGACCAGGAGGTCCTGGAACTGCAGCAGCGCCGGATGCTCGAGTGTCCCGACGAACCGCTGATTGACATCGCCAGCGACGTGGGTGGGCGCCATACGCGCCAGCTTATCGCGAACTTGCGGCGGGAAAACATCGGCATGGGGTGATAGCGCCGAAGGAGAACAGCCTGCACCAGGCGGGAGCGTCCCCCCCGGTGCAGGCATCCTGTGGAAGCCTGTCAGAGCCTCGAATTGCCGGGCCATGACCCGGCGAGCAGCAGCGCCCCGGTAATCGCCAGATCCTTGTAGAAAAAGAACATGTCCGGTCCGTGCCCATAGATCGGGTTGTGCATCAACCACGATACGGCAATGCTGTAGACCGCCAGGACCAGGGCGGGCCAGCGGCCGCCCATTCGGAACACCAGGGCAAGAGAGGCGACGACGGACACGGCCATGCCGATGGCCAGGCCAAGGGCAGGGGCGGGCACGCCCCTGGCAGTCATGTCGCTCAAGGTATCGGCATAGTGGGCGCTGGAAAGGTGATAGCGCGCCGCACCGATGAAAAACCATGCGATGATCGCCCGGCCGGCCAGGGAAATGCCATTTTCAAACCATGTTCCCTGCGGGTCGAACACCCGCGGCATCAGGGGGTGTCCGGTCGCCGGACGTGCGGTGTCAGCGTGTTGCATCAGATGTGTACTCCGAAGCGCAGACCAAAGGTGCGAGGCGGCTCGATAATGCCGGTGGTCGGCGTGGCATCGCTGGAAGGCTGCGAAATCGCGTTGTAGCGGGCAGTATTCTCGATGTTTTTGACCCATGCAGCGACGGTCCAGCGCTTGTCGGCGGTGGTATAGGTCAGCGTGGCGTTCGACCGCGTATAGGCAGGCGAAAGCGTCTGCGGGTTGTGCGTATAGACTTCCCAATAGCTGCTTGAGAAATACAGATCACCCGCCAGCGCCAGGGTTGCGCCATTGCTGAAGTCCCAGATGTGGGTGTAATCGGCGTTAAGCGTGGTGGTGGGCGCTTGGGGCAGAGCCAGGCCACTACAGGCGCAGGCATTGCCGGCGCCAACCGCCGAGGCCGGAACATCGAAGTCCAGTCCGCGCGCGGATTCGAGGCCGAGGCCCAGGCCGAGCGTGTCGTGCACGGTAGCCTTGAAGCGCACGGTCAGGTCGTTGCCCACCATCTGCGCCGACTTGGCATTGACGATGATCAGGCCGCCGATCGCCTGGTTGAACGCGCTGACCTGATAATCGGAAAAGGCGTAGTAATAGAGTTCGTCATTGATCTCGAGGCGGCCGCCCCAGAAGCGGTTTTTCGTGCCGACCGTGACCGCCTTGAGCGTTTGCGGCCGGAATGTCAGCGCCTTGCCGTTCGCGTCCACCGTGGGGACGAACCCGCCCTCGTTATAGCCGGTGGCAAAGTTGGCATAGACCATGTTGTCGCGCGAAATGTCATACTGCACGCCGACCCGGTAATCAACGTTGCTGGAGCTCAACGCGGTGGTAAACGTGGTGGGGAAACTCACGCCCGGAGCAGGCCCGAACCCGTTGACCCCGCCGCCGCTGCGCTTGTCGTATGAATAGCGAATGCCGCCGGTCAGCTTCAGGCCGTCGTGCAGCGTGTACGTCGCCTGTCCGAACCCGGCATAGCTGACCGAATGCACGTTGAATTTCTGGGTGACCTGCGGATACCGGGCGGGGATGGGCGCCAGCGTGAGGATGCTGGTGGTCAGGCCATCGTTGAGATAGGCATAGCCACCGGCAACCCAGTTCAGGTGCTCACCCTGGTGCGACAGCCGCAATTCATGGGTGTATTGCGTGGCCGAGGGATCGAGTTCCAGCGTGCCCGGCCCGTTATAGAAGTTCGAGCGGCTGCTGTAATGCAGGTAGGCCGGGATGTAGATCAGGCTGGTTCCACCGCCCAGGTCATATTCGAACTTGGCATGGACAAGATCATACCATGACTTATTGAAGAAATTGGCCGCCGTGGGGTCAACATTGAATTGCCAGGGGCTGGCATCAGACGGAAACTGCGCGCTGGGCGTGACCGGCTTGGGCGTCAAGCCCAGCCCGCCGCTGTGATAGTATTCGCCCGAAAGGGTGACGGTCAAACGCTCCGTCGGCGTCATTTTGACCTTGAGCCGGCCGGCAATGCTCTTCTGATCGTTCAAGCCATTGCTGAGGTAGCCGTCGTGATCCTGGTAATCAAAGGCAGCGCGCACCGCGACATCGTCGCCGACTGGGACATTGACGGCCCCCGTGGTGTGGATGAAATTGTAATTGCCGCCTTCGGCCATCATGTTGATGCCGAAGTTATGGGTGGGGTCTTTTGTCGAGATGTTGACCGCGCCGCCCGCGGCGTTGCGACCATAGAGCGTGCCCTGCGGGCCAGAGATCACTTCAACGTCGTTGAGGTCGAATAGTGCGCCACCGGTGATTTCGCGCGGCGCGTAGACTTCATCGATGTTCATCGCCACGGCCGGATCGGTGCTGTCCACGTCAAGGAAGGTGCCAACGCCGCGCAGGTACACCTTGGTTGCGCCGCGTTCGGCCTGGAACTGTGCCGAAGGAACCAGGCTGGCGACGCCGCGGATATCGGTGATCCCGGCGGTGGTGAGGGCATCTTGGGAAAGCGCGGTCACTGCCGCGGGCGTGCCATGAAGCGGTTGGCTCTGCTTTTGCGCCGTCACGATGATTTCCGGCGTTGCCTGGGCAATCGGGGCGGCGCTCGTGGTGGCCTGTGGCGCGGCTTGCGCGTCATCCGCCAGGGCGGGGGTCGCCAACATGCACGCCGCATGCAAGGCCGTGGTGGTCAAAAGCAGTCGCTTCATAATGCCTCCTCTCAGATCCCCTTCTTTCGGTCGGCGCACGTCACACGGGGCACCTAGGGGGGTACGGGGCGGTTGATGACGGAGGCGGTGCATTCTCGTCAAATCAATAGATGCCGCATTAGCTATCGTTAAAAATTATACATTGGTGCCGTGCAACGATGTGTGTCGGCGGTGCCAGTTCGCAGCATCCGCGCGCATTCTTGACGGTCGCTGGCGCTGCGCTGCCACCGACGAGCCGCGCCAGACAAAGGCGAACACGTCGGCGGCATATCCATCATTTTGGCTGATAGAATGTCAATATATTATCGATTATATTTCCCAAGCGCCTGCCTGTAGCGTCCCGCGCAAAGAATGCTGATGGGAGCGATCGAGGATGTATCCGTTTGGAAGTGATCGGCCTTTTGTGAAGAATCGCTGGTATATCGCCGCGTTCTCGGACGAGGTGAGCCGCCAGCCGCTCGCGCGCACGATCCTGGATATACCGCTCGCTCTTTATCGCACCACGCAGGGCAAGGTAGTGGCTATGTATGGCCTATGCCCGCATCGCTATTTCCCGCTGGCGAAAGGCAAGGTCGAAGGCGATGCACTGGTGTGCGGTTATCATGGCTTCGTGTTCGAGGCGGACGGCAAGTGCAGCGCCATCCCCTCTCAGGGCACCGGCGCCGGCTTTTGCCAACCGACCTACCGCATCGAGGAGCGCGGCCCGCTGTGCTGGATCTGGATGGGCGACGCCGCCGCGTGCGATCTGTCGCTGATCCCGCCTTACGCAGATTTCGGCCTTGGTGAGCCGAGGTGGCGCTACAGCTCGCAGAACCATTTCATCGTGAAGGCGCGCGCGCAGCTGATCATCGATAACCTGATGGATCTGACACATCTTCCCTACCTGCATTACCACGTCGCCGGTGGCGAGGCGATGAAGTCCATGCCCATGCGCGAGGAGCAGCGGGAGGAAAGCTATCGCCTGATCCGAACCGGCAAGCTGCCGTGGGGCGGCTTCCACGATCTGCTCTGGGGCGCGGAAAATCGCTATGAGGGCCTGGCCGACTGGGAATCGATCACCGATTTCTATGGGCCCGAGTTCATCCGCACCAACATGCCGCTATTCACCCGAATTCCGGGGCACGAAGAGGTGCCGGCGGCGCTTGGGCATTTGCACATCTTGCACGGAATCACCCCGGAAACAGTGAACAGCACGCACTATTTCGGCTTCGCCAACCGCAATTTCCGGCTCGATGATCCGGCGCTGGACGCGTTCCAGTTGGAGTCTGACAAAAAGATCCGGCAACAGGATATCGATGCGGTGGAAGCGATCGAGCCGCATGTCGATGCCGCCGCGCGGGTGCAGCAGGAATTGCTGGCCAAGTCCGATGCGCCGGCGGTGAAAGTGCGCCGCCAGATTGCCCTCATGATGGAGGCCGAAGCATGAGCAGCGGCACAACCCTGACGGCGTGTGGGCCGGAACGTGCCCCTATTCCTGTAGCGCAGCGCGGCCAGCATCTCGTAGTCGATCTGCATTGCCATTTGAACGTGGCGTCGGCCGAAGCGCTTGTGCGCCGCGAGGTTCCGGATCTGCCCAACCCGTTCGCCTTCATGTCGGACGCGTCGAAGGCAACCAATGCAAAGCTGTTTGGTGCGATCGGGCGCAAGCTCAACGGGATCGACGAGCGCCTTGAGGACATGGATCGTCTGGGCGTCGACGTGCAGGCGATCAGTCCATCGCCAGGGCAATATTACTATGCCGTACCGCCGGAAGTCGGCCGCGAGGCTGCGCGGCTGATCAACGACGGCATGGCGGACGCGGCGGCCAAGCATCCCGACCGGCTGGTCGGCATGGGCACCGTTCCGTTGCAGAACGTTGGCATGGCGGTGGACGAATTGCGGCGCTGCGTGGGCGAACTGGGCCTGCGCGGCGTGGAAATCGGCTCCAACGTGGCGGGCAAGGAACTGGCTGACGCAGAATTCCGGCCGTTCTTTGCCGCGGCCGAGGAACTGGACGTGCTGGTGTTCCTGCATCCGCTGGGCTTTACCCATGGTTCCCGGCTGGCCGAGCATTACCTTGACAACATCATCGGCAATCCCCTGGAATCGACGATAGCGTTAAGCCACTTGATCTTTGGCGGCGTGCTGGAAGCGCATGCCGGCCTGAAGCTGTGCGTCGCGCATGGTGGTGGGTATCTTCCTGCCTATTGGGGGCGCATGGATCACGCCTTCCGCGCCAGGGAAGACTGCCGCCAGTTCATTTCGCGAGAGCCATCGTCCTATCTGCGCAACGTCTGGCTCGACACCCTGGTGTTTGATCGCGACCAGCTCGACAGCCTGGTGCGCACCCATGGTGCCAGTCGCCTGTGCCTGGGTACCGATTATCCGTTCGATATGGGCGAGCCGGACCCGCTGAGTTTTCACGACCATTTGCCGGACGACATCAAGGCGCGCTTGCTCGGGCTGAATGCAGCAGACCTGCTCGGCTTGTCTGCGTGCTCCCACGGCTGCGCCCATCACACCTAGCACAGTTCAATAAATTTCAGTGATATTAAACCGGCTATTTATTGATTGGACGGCGTTCTGCTGACGTGAAATTCCAGATGAAATAATCGGCCCTTGCACAAAAGGGCAGCAACATCGGAGGGGAGAAGATGAAGTCGGGATATCTCATCGCGGCCAGTTGGCTTGCGCTTGCGCTTCCAAACGTGGCACTGGCTGACGAAGTACGCAGCGATGGCGCACAAACTGCTGCGCCCAGCGTCGAAGAGATCATTGTGACCGCCCAGCGGCGCAACGAAAACCTGCAGAAAGCGGCCATCGCGGTGTCGGCAGTGACGGGGGATGCACTGCGCGCGTCTGGGATCACCCAGCCAACCGGGCTGACCAGCGTGGTGCCCTCTCTGCAGGTTGCTCCCGCGGCTGGACCTTATAACCTGTTTTACTTGCGCGGGGTTGGTAATTTCAACGGCAACGCGTTTTCCGATTCCGCCATCGCGTTCAATTTCGCCGGTGTCTACATCGGGCGCCCGTCTGCCACGACCGGCTTTTTCTATGATCTTGACCGGATCGAGGTGGTCAAGGGGCCGCAAGGCACGCTCTATGGCCGCAACGCCACCGGTGGCGCGATCAACGTTTTGCCTAAGAAGCCTGAACTGGGCGTCTGGAGCGGATTTGGCGCGGTCGATGTGGGCAATTATTCGGCCGTGCGGCTCGATGCCGCACTGAATATCCCGCTGGGTGACAAGGCTGCCGCACGCTTTGCCGTCGTGCGCGTCAAGCACGATGGCTACATGAACGACGGCACTGACGATCAGGACGACGTCGGCGTGCGTGGTTCCTTGCGGTTCGAGCCGACCAGCAATCTGCATATCGGCGTGGTGGCAGACTATTTCGACCAGGGCGGGCGCGGCGTTGGCATGACCCCGCTGTTGGCGCCGCAGGGAACCCCTGCCGCCACGATGATCTCGCCCGACAGCCGCATCGGCATCTATTCACCGCAAGGCCAGGCGTTTTACACCAGCCAGTGGGCCGGCACGCTCGGGCGGCCGTTCCAGGCTTTCGCCGCGAATTTCCAGCCTTTCCTGCGCAACCACTTCGTCGGCGTGTCAGCGACGGCGGAATGGCAAAGCGATCTGGGCACGCTGACGATTGTTCCTTCCTATCGAGAGGGGCATCTCAACTTCAACAGCTTCGTGCCCGGCTTCCAGGTCTATTCGGTGGAGCGCAACGCGCAGACGAGCGTCGAAGCACGCTTTGCCACGCCCGATGCCCTGCCGCTTCGGGCGCTGTTCGGGGCGTTTTACTACCATGATCACACCGACAGCCCCTATGGCGATTACGCGTCCAACTGGAACGCCCAGTATGACAAGAACACCTTGCTCAACACCACCAGCAAGGCGCTGTTCGGCCGGCTGACGTATGCGGTCACGCCTGCGCTGCGCCTGACCGTGGGCGGGCGGCAAACCTGGGAAGACAAGGATTTCAGCGGCTCGCGCATATCGCTGACCCGCATTTGCACCGCCGCCTCGTGCCCGACGGCGCCTTCGCTGCCCTATGGCCCCACGGCGCCGGCGCTGGGCGCATTCCCCTCGGTCGTGGTGCCAGCACTGGGTGCTGCCCCTTATGGTGGCCTGCCCGATGTTATCGGCAATCCCGCCGTCATCCAGGCCGCCACGGTCTTTTCCAACAGCGAGAACAAATCGTTCAGCAAATTCACCTGGCGAGTCGGCGCTGACTGGGATCTGACGCCGCACAACCTGCTGTATGTCTCGTACGAAACCGGGTTCAAGGCCGGCGGCTTTTTCTACAGCCCGAACGGGGCCGGGGGGCAGTTCGCACCCGAGACGCTGGGCGCGCTGACGTTCGGATCGAAGAACCGTTTCTGGAACAACCGGATTCAGCTCAACCTGGAAGTGTTCCGCTGGAAATACAAAGACCAGCAGATCAGCCATCTGCTGACGATCGGCACCGTGCCCACTTTCGTGACCGAAAACGTCGGGCGGGCCACGTTCCAGGGCTTTGAAGTCGAGGGGCAATTCGCCGCGACCGCGTTCACCACGCTGCATGTTGACGCGCAATACCTTGATGCGAAAT
Source organism: Novosphingobium sp. SG754 (assembly GCF_013149315.1). NCBI lineage: Bacteria > Pseudomonadati > Pseudomonadota > Alphaproteobacteria > Sphingomonadales > Sphingomonadaceae > Novosphingobium > Novosphingobium sp. SG754. The sequence goes on from NZ_JABGCC010000002.1 coordinate 137,374, forward strand.
ACGACCAGTTCACGTATCAGAGCCCGAACAGCAACGGCGGAGTCTTCAACGGCACATCCTGCCCGACGGCCGGATTTGCCAACAATGCCTACATCATCAACTGCAGCGGCATGCGGCCGGTTAATGCCCCGAAATGGACGCTTAACCTGGGTGTCGACCAGCGCGTTCCTGTGTCGGTCGGCGAATTCACGCTGAACGCTAAAGCGCATTACCAGACCGCGACGATGACCGGCATGGAATTCGCCCCGGTCGAACAGCAGGCGGCGTATTGGCTGGCCGATGCCCAGATCAGCTTCAGCCCCAATATCCATGGGCTGACGTTTGGCGTCTACGTCAACAATATCTTCGACAAGACCCTGAAATCGCAATCATATCCAACGCCTGGTACGGCCTTTTACGCCACCACGCTGCGCCCGCCGCGCACCTATGGTGGGCGCGTGTCCTACAGCTTCTAGAAATTCGCGACCGTCATGGCGCGAGGGTGGGGGGAGCGTCGCGCTTCCCCCGTCATTGCGTTTTTTCCGAGCAGCCGTTCTCGAGCATTTCCAGCATCCATTGCACGCCCGGATCGCTGTCGCGCACCTTGTGCCATTGCGCGATCTGGATCACGTCGGGAAACGGTGTCCAGGTCTCATGAATGGCAATGGGATAGAGCTTGGCGAAATGCTCGGCATAGCGCCGGTGCATGGTGGCCAGCCGGCGCGTTCCCACGATGCCGCGGCATAGATCGCCAAAGCTGGGCAGCAGCACTTCGACGCGGCGATCATGCGCCATTTTCGAGATATGCTGATCGGTGACGGAAGGGCGCCGGTCGGGGCCAAAAGTGGCAACCGCATGACCCGCGGCAAAGAACACCTCTTCACTGATCGTGCCATAATTTGCGTCGCGCCAACTGATGATGACGTCGGTGTCTCGCCACAACTCGCGGGTTGGATAGCGCGAGTTGGCATAGGGCTGCACGGTGATCACGAGATCGACCTCTGCACGCTCGAGCCGTTCGGTTGCGATGCCGCTGGGCGGAATGACTTCAAAAGTCACCAGGGGCGCAATGTGCGAGGCATGGGCGATGATATCGGCCAGGCTGATCGCATAGGCATAGTCCGAGGCCACGAGCAGGAAATGGCGGTTTGATGTCGCAGGATCGAAGTTACCTGCCCTGGTAATTTCGCCGCGAATTTGCAGCAACGCCCGTTTCACCGGGCCGGCAAGCGCCTCTGCCTTGGGCGTGGGGTGCATCTTGCGCCCGTGGAGCACCAGGAGATCATCCTGGAAATAGTCCCTTAGGCGGTTGAGTGCCCCGGTCACCGCAGGCTGGGTCAAATTCAGGCGCCGGGCTGCCGCCGAGACGTTCCTTTCCTCTGACAAGGCTTCAAACGCCACGAGCAGGTTGAGATCGAGACTATCAAATCGCATCCGCGAAACCTATCAGCGCAACCTATAGCTGACAACCGCGATATTCGATTGGACGGTAATTTCCCGATCGACGAAGATGCCCTGGTAAATTTCGTCACGTCTATAGCACGCCGCGAGCGTCAGAAGAAAATCCAGGGAGAACCCTAATGATGCTGCGAAAGCTGCACCATGTTACGTTTCATGTCAGTGATCTTGACGCGACAGAGCGGTTTGCAAACGACTTTGGCCTGCTGACGGTAGAAAAAGCTGGCCAACGACTTGTTATGGCCACGCAGGGCGGCGATTCCTATTCTTATGTCGCCTACCAATCTGACGAACCCAAGTTCATCGGACTTGCGTTCGAGGTTGCCGACGAGGCCGATCTTGCCCAGGCCATTGCCGATCATGGCGCCAGCGATGTGGTCGAGATGGACCTGCCCGGTGGCGGTCGGTCCGTGTCGCTGTTTGACCCCAATGGCTTCCGGGTGGAACTGGTCCACGGAATTGCCAGCAAGCCCGCGCTGCAGTCCTATCCCGAGTGGCAGATGAACTCGCCCTTGGGCTATCCGCGCGCCGGGCGTTTCGAGCCCAAGCGCCCGCTGGCCCCGGCCAAGCTGTTTCGTCTGGGTCATATTGGCCTGTTCGTGCCGAGCTACCTGGCTACCCAGGCCTGGTACAAGGACGTGCTCGGGCTGATCCCCAGCGATGTCTATCACGTTCCGGGCCAGCCCCATGTCCAGATCGTCGGGTTCCTGCGCCTCGACCATGGCGAAGACCTGGTGGATCACCACTGCGTTGCCCTGATGCAGAGCATGGATGGGCGGATCGACTGCCATCATATCAGCTTCGAAGCGCAAGACTTCGAGGCGCAGTTCATGGCGCACCGCTACCTCGAAAACCAGGGGTACGAACTGGTCTGGGGCGTGGGGCGCCACCCCCACGGCAGCCATGTGTTCGACGTGTGGCGCGACCCTGACCGCAACCGCTTCGAGACGTTCAGCGACACCGATCGGTTGAAGAAGTCTGACGGCACGCGAATTCACAATATTCACGATGTCGAGATGGACGTGTGGCGCTCGGACCCGCCCGACCGTTATTTTGCCTGATCCCCAAAATATTCAAACGAAACGTTAGCGAGAAATCCATGTCTGATCATTCCTTCTTGAAGCCGCTGCCCGCCGCACCCCAGCCCGAGGGCATCGATGATGTTACCGGCCTCGTTTCCGGTTCTTTCGGAATTGGCACGTTCCGTGATGGTGATGGCGCCGCGTTTCCCGGTGTCGTCGTGCCGGGCGGCGGCGTGTTCAGCCTTGCCGGCGAATATGCCGATACCCATGCCGTGTTCGAGGATTGGGCGCGCGCTTCCAACCTGGCCAACGATGTTGCGGCCAAGCAGGACCGCAAGGCGCACGATTATCGCGCGCTGACCATCCTGCCCGTCCTGGCCCATCCCAACATGCTGTGTGGCGGATCAAACTATCGCCAGCACGTGGCCGAGATGATGACCTTCAACAAGTTCAACCAGGACAAGCGTGGCGAAGGCGAAAGCGACGAGCAGTTCTTCCAGCGCAATCTGGCCGAAATCGATCGCCGCAGCCGCGAAGGCATGCCGTTTTTCTGGACCGGCCTGCATTCCTCGCTGTGCGGCCCGAATGACGACGTGCCACTGCCGCTGATCGGCGAAAATCCCGACTGGGAACTGGAGTTCGGCGCGATCGTCGGCAAGACTGGCCGCTATGTCCGCCCGGATGAAGCCCACGAACTGATCGCTGCCTATGTCATGGTCAACGACCTGGGCACGGTCGACGAATTCCGCCGCGTCGATGTGCGCTTCATGTACGATTGGGTCAGCAAGCATCAGCCCAACTTCAAGCCGTTCGGCCCCTTTGCCGTCCCCAAAGAGTTCGTCGATCGCTCGAAGGTGCAGATCCGCCTGAAGGTGAATGGCGAAATCCGGCAGGATTGGCCGATTTCCGACATGATTTTCCAGCCGGAACAGATCCTGTCCTATGCCTCGGAACGCATTCGTCTGGTGCCGGGCGATCTGCTCATCACCGGTTCGCCGCCGGGGAACGGCGCGATGTGGGGCAATGCCTGGCTCAAGCCCGGCGATGTGATGGAAAGCGAGATCACCTACCTGGGCCGCCAGACCAACCACATCGTCGCTGAAGAGGTGGGCGACCGCACGCCGACCTACGGGCCCTTCATCACGGCCTGGTGATACCGGGCGCCGGTGCCACCCTGGATTGCGTGGCTGGCTTTCATGCAGTGCGGGCCGCAAGGCGGCTCGGCTGGCCAGCCCGCAGTCCATCCCCGAACCGGTCGCGATCATCAGGACGCGCGGCCGGAAAGGGGGAGGGGGCCTTCCAGGTAATAGCCCAAAATCTCAAAAATGCGGCAGCATCTTGCCGTTCAGGTCTATTTTTGAAACATCCATGCTCAATCATGGGCTGAGCATGGAATGACAATCATGGACCAGATCGATCGCCGCATTCTGAACGCCCTGCAAAGCGACGGGCGGATGACCAATCAGGATCTTTCCGAACAGGTTGGCCTCTCGCCCTCTCCGTGCCTGCGCCGGCTGCGCGCCCTGGAAAGCGACGGCGTGATCTTCCGCTATGTCGCGCTGGTCGATCCGATCTCGGTTGGCCTGCCGGTCACCGCTTTCATTCGCGTGCGGCTGGACCGGCAGGACGATCGCCATCTGGCCCAGTTCGAAGCAGCGGTGGCCTCTTTTCCCGAAGTCATGGAATGCTACCTGATGTCGGGCGATTGCGATTACCAGTTGCGCGCCTTGTTCGATTCACTGGGCGCCTTCGAGGATTTCCTGCGGCAGAAGCTGACGCGCATTGAGGGGGTCTCGCAGGTCACCACCAGCTTTGCGCTGCGGCCGGTGGTCTACAAGACCGCGCTGCCAATCTAGACCCTGTGGCTAGACGGCATCCTCGCTTGCCACGTCATTGCCCCAGAAACAGTTCTGCCGCGGCATCGATGACGGCTTCGCTGTTCAGCCGGTATTCGCGGTAAAGATCGGGCAGATCGCCGGTCTGGCCAAACCGGTCGGTGCCGAGCGGGCTGACGCGCATGCCCTTTACGCCGCCAAGCCACGACAGCGCGCCGGGCGATCCGTCGATCAGCGTCACCAGGCCGGCGCCCGGCGCAAGCGGCGCCAGCAGGGTTTCGGCATGGCAGGGCGCTGGCGATCCGGTGGTCCAGCGTGTCGCGTGGCGTTCCGACCAGCCGCGATGCAACAGGTCGGGCGAAGTCACGTTGAGCAGGCCCAGGCCCGGGATATCATCGACCAGCTGTTCCCAGGCCGCGAGCGCTTCGGTGGCCACCACGCCGGTAAACACGATCGCCGCATCCGCGCCGTCGGCGGGGCGGCGCAGCCAGTAGCCGCCCTTCAAGGCGTCTTCCCGCCAGCTGTCATCTGTGCGCGTGATCTGCGGGATCGCGCGCGTGGTCAGGCGCAGATAGACCGAGCTGCCATCGACCTGCTGCATGTGATCGAACGCGAACGCCATCATCGCCGCCAGTTCATCGGCATAGGCCGGCTCGAAATAGGTCAGGTTGGGTTGCCCCATGCCGATCAGCGGGGTGTTGATCGATTGGTGCGCGCCGCCCTCTGCGGCCAGCGTCAGGCCCGATGGCGTTCCCACCAGCAGGAAGCGCGAGTCTGAATAGCAGCCATAGTTGAGCGCATCGAGGCCGCGCGCAATGAACGGATCATAGACCGTGCCAACCGGCAGCAGGCGGGTGCCGAAATGCGGTGCGGCCAGGCCCAGCGACGCGAGCATGAGGAAGAAGTTGTTTTCGGCAATGCCCAGCTCGATGTGCTGGCCAGCAGCATGCTGGGCCCACTTTTGCGCCGAAGGGATCTTGGCCTTGTGGAACACGTCCGCCAGTTCCTGCCGCCGGAACAGCCCACGCTGGTTGACGAAGGCGCCGAGGTTGGTCGTCTGGGTGACATCGGGGGCCGTGGTCACGATGCGATCGGCCAGTTCCTCGCCCGATTTCGCCAATTCGAGCAGGATGCGCCCGAACGCGGCCTGCGTCGATTGGTCGGCGCCCTCGGGCGCGGGGATTGCCGGAACGGGAACGGCAGGCGCAACCGGTTCAGCCTTGGTCCGGGCGATTGGCGAATTGGCCACGAAGGCCTTGAGATCGGTGGCGACATTGTCGCCGAGCGCGCCCCACGGCTCCCACTCGTTGCCCTCGGCAATGCCCAGGCTCAGGCGGAATTGCTCCATCTGCGCCGGGTTCATCATCCCCGAATGGTTGTCCTTGTGGCCGGCGAGCGGCAGCCCGTGGCCCTTGACCGTATAGGCGATGAACAGCGTGGGGCGATCGTCCTGCGCGGCGTCGAAGGCATCCATCAGGGTTTCGACACAATGGCCGCCCAGGTTGGTCATCAGCCGCGCCAGCTCGACATCGTCATAGCTGTCGAGCAGCGTCTTCACGTTGGGCTTGTGGCCAATGTCGGCCAGCAGCCGCTCGCGCCAGGCCGTGCCGCCCTGATAGGTCAGCGCCGCGAATTCGGCGTTGGGGCAGCTGTCGATCCACTCTTCCAGCGCCTTGCCGCCCGGCCGCGCGAAGGCGGCCAGTTGCATCTTGCCATACTTGAGCGTGATGACGCGCCAGCCGCAGGTTTCGAAGATATCGTCGAAGCGGCGGAACATGCGATCGGCCGTGGTGGCGTCAAGCGACTGGCGATTGTAGTCCACGATCCACCAGCAGTTGCGCAGGTCGTGCTTGTAGCCCTCGATCAGGCATTCGTAGATATTGCCTTCATCGAGTTCAGCATCGCCCATCAGCGCGATCATGCGCCCGGCGTCTTCCTCGCGCAGTTGCCCATGCGCGATGAGATAATCCTGCACCAGGCTGCTGAAGGCCGTCACTGCCACGCCCAGGCCGACCGAGCCGGTGGAGAAATCGACCGGAATCTTGTCCTTGGTGCGGCTGGGATAGCTCTGCACGCCGCCCAGGCCGCGAAACCGCTCCATCCGCTCGCGCGTCTGGTTGCCCAGCAGATAGTGGATGGCGTGCAGCACCGGTCCGGCGTGCGGCTTTACCGCCACTTTATCCTGCGGACGCAGCGCATGGAAATAGAGCGCCGCCATGATTGCGGTGATCGACGAACAACTGGCCTGATGGCCACCCACTTTCAGGCCATCGCGCTTGGGACGCAGATGGTTGGCATTGTGGATCATCCACGACGAAAGCCACAACAGGCGCGTGTCGAGATGCTCCAGCGCGCTGATGGTGTCCTGCCGGGAAGGGGAAATCGTCGTGTCCATGAGCGTGTCCTGATGTGGAGCGACAGGTTCTAGCGCTGCCTGGCGGGGCATGTCCTTGCGAAAGGATTGCCCTTAAATCGTCTGAAATGGCAGGTTCTGCCAATATGCATTGTGATTGATAGGAAATATTGCCGTAATTTCGCCGATGCCATCGGAATGCTTCGGTATCGCGAGCGAGTTTAAGGGTATGGCGATTCCGCTCGGAAGCAGCACCTGGTCCGTCCCGCACGAAGGCCGCCAGCCTTTGCGTGTTTGCAGGTGGAGCAGTAAAATCCAGTGTCCATGTCACAAAGCGTGGAGCGGGTTCGTCATGATGGCATCCCTATCGAAAGGATGCTGACCATGACCCCGCGCCTCAATCTCTACACCGCCGCGCCCGACATTTTCAAAGCCTGGTTTGCCTATTCGCAGAAAGTGGCGGAATGCGGCCTGGAAAAGCCACTGCTCGAACTGGTGAAAATCCGCGCCTCGCAGATCAATGGCTGTGCCAACTGCCTGAATATTCACACGTCTGATGCGCGCAAGGCTGGCGAAACCGAGCAGCGCATCCATCTGGTGGCTGCATGGCGTGATGCGCCGTGCTACACAGATCGCGAACGCGCGGCGCTGGATTGGACCGAACACATGACGCAGATCGCGACCAGTCGCGCGCCCGATGCCGTCCATGCCGCTTTGGCTGCGCAGTTCACCCCGGCCGAGCAAGTGCAACTGACGCTGGCGATCGATGTGATCAACGGATGGAACCGCCTGGCGGTCGGTTTCAATTTCTATGCGCCGGAACTGGGCTGGAAATGAGCCAGACGGCGGGCGAGATTTTTGACGCGCAGCGATCCACCCTGCTGCGTGTTGCCTATCGCATGCTGGGCACGATTGCCGATGCCGAAGACGTGGTGCAGGATGCCTACGTGCGCTGGCAGGCAGTGGATCATGCAGAGGTGGCAGTGCCGGCCGCGTTTCTGCGCCGCATCGTCACGCGGCTGTGCCTCGATCACCTTAAATCGGCGCGGGTCCAGCGCGAAATCTATGTCGGGCCGTGGCTGCCCGAACCGGCCGTGGATGACGCGCTCGATGACGATGTGACCCTGCCGCTGCTGTTGGCGCTCGAGCGGCTTTCCCCGCTCGAGCGGGCAGCCTTTCTGCTGCATGACGTGTTTGGCGAGCGGTTCGAGGATATCGCGCTGGTGCTGGATCGCGATGTGCCCGCCTGCCGCCAGCTTGCCAGCCGCGCGCGGGGGCATGTCCGCGATGCCCGGCCAAGGTTCCCGATCGATCACCAACACGGCAAGGCCATCGCCGCTGCCTTTTTCGAGGCATCGCAGAAGGGAGACATGGCGCAACTGAGCATGTTGCTGGCCCAGGACGTGCAGTTCCATGCAGATGGCGGCGGCAAGCGCCCCGCAGTGGCGCGTATCCTGCAAGGCGCCAGCGAATATCTGCGCGCCCAGGCGGCGCTGATACGGCTGCGCCGCGCCCCTTCCGAACTGGTGCGGTTCACCACGATCAACGGCCTGCCGGGTTTTATCACGAGAGAGCCCGATGGCTTGCTGCAGACCACGGCCCTGTTGGTGGAGGGCCGGCACATCCAGGCCATCTACGTCATCCGCAATCCCGACAAGCTGACGCGCGTGCATTGAGCCTTTGCCCTTTGCCTAAGCCGCGCGGGGCGCACCGCCAATTGCAGCGCGCCCCGCATTTGCGGTTCAGATCTGGGCCATGCCGCCATCGACGAACAGTTCGATGCCGTTGATGAAGCTTGCCTGGTCCGAAGCGAGGAACAAGACAGCCTTGGCGATTTCATCGGGTTGGCCAACCCGGCCGAGCGGAACTTGTCCTGCCATGAAATCGAGCAGGCACTGCTGCGATGCCGCGTCTGGTCCTGCCAGTTCGACCAGTCCCGTCGTTTCGACCGGCCCTGGGCTGACGGCGTTGACGCGGATCTTGCGGTCCTTCAGGTCGAGCATCCAGTTTCGTGCGAAACTGCGCACCGCCGCCTTGGTCGCGGAATAGACACTGAACGCTGCGGTGCCGGTGATCGCCGCGGTCGAACTGGTAAGAACGACAGAAGCGCCATCGCGCAGCAAGGGTAGCGCTTTTTGTACGGTAAACAGCACGCCCTTCACATTGGTGTCGAAGGTCTGCTGATAATGTTCCTCGCTGATTGCGCCAAGCGGGGCGAAGCTGCCGCCGCCAGCATTGGCGAAGAGCACGTCGATCTGGGCGTGCTGCTGTTGAACGGAATCGTAAAGGCGATCGATATCGGCAAGTTGCGACATATCGCCGCGAACGCCGGTAACCCGCCCGCCGATTGCCTTGACTGCCGCATCCAGCGCTTCCTGGCGGCGTCCGGTGATGAACACCGCTGCGCCAGCTGCTGCGAACGCCTGCGCCGTGGCCAATCCGATACCCGATGTGCCGCCGGTGACCACCACCACCTTGTTGTTGAAATCCTGTGCCATCTTTCATCTCCTGTTGGTTGGAGCGGCGTCATGCTGCGCCGGTGAAAAAGCACATAAGTGTGCAACGATATTGGCTGTAGTGAGCAAAATTGATACGTATCGTTGCATCAAAGGAACGCTGATGCGCGAAGACCTCAACGACTATGCCTACTTTGCCGAGGTGGTGGCGCATGGCGGCTTTGCCGCGGCGGGCCGTGCCCTGCGCGAACCCAAGTCAAAGTTGAGCCGCCGTGTCGCTGCTCTCGAAGCGCGGCTGGGCGTAAGGCTGATCGAGCGATCGAGCCGCCGCTTTCGCGTGACCGACGTCGGCCAGGCATTTTACGAACGCTGCCGTGCCATGATGACAGAGGCGCAGCAGGCCGTCGCCCTGGTGGCCGAGGCGCAGGCCGAACCGCATGGCCGCGTGCGCTTCAGTTGCCCGACCGGCCTGGTCGAGATCCTGTCGGATATTCTGCCCGGATTTCTCGCCCGCTATCCCCGCGTGCGCCTGCAGGTGATCGCCAGCGACCGCGCCGTCGACCTGATCGAAGAACGTATCGACCTTGCCTTGCGCGTCCGCGTGGCCTTGACCAGCGATGCGGCGCTGACGATGCGTTCGTTGGGCACCTCGGCACGTATCCTCGTGGCCGGCCGACAGCTGGCAGAAAGCATGTGCGCGGATCCAGCTGGGCTGGCCACGATGCCGACACTGGGCACTTCTGACGAAATTGGCGAGGTGGAATGGCAGCTGGAGCACATTGATGGCGCAACCCACCGCCTGCGGCACGAGCCCCGCATGACCTGCAGCGACTTTACCGCCGTGCGCGCCGCCGCGATCCGCAACCTGGGCGTGGCGCTGCTGCCCGATCACGTGTGTTCAGAGGCGCTGCGCCAGGGGCAATTGGTGCATGTCCTGCCGCAGTGGCGCGCGCAGATCGGCATCGTGCACCTGGTCTTCACCACGAGGCGGGGGCTGCCGCCGGCGGTGCGCGCGTTGATCGATCACCTCGCGGCGACCTTTCCCAAATGATCGGCCAAGGCGTTCGTCGAGCGGTGTTTGCCAAGCGGCGGTGCCCTGCCTAGCCTGCCGCGGTTCGATCACGGCAGCAGGGCACATCAGATCATGCTTGAACTTCAGGGGGTTTCCCACGTCTATGGCAATGGCACGCGCGCGCTCGATGCCGTCAGCCTGACCATTCCCAAGGGCATGTTCGGGCTGCTCGGGCCCAATGGCGCGGGCAAGTCCACCCTGATGCGCACCATCGCCACGCTGCAGATCCCGACCAGCGGGCGGATCATGTTCGACGGCATCGACGTGGTCGGCGATCCCCAGGCGATCCGTGGCCAGCTTGGCTATCTGCCGCAGGATTTCGGCGTCTATCCCCGCGTCAGTGCCTATGACCTGCTCGATCACATGGCCGTGCTCAAGGGTATCGCCGGGCGGGGCGAGCGGCGCGACACGGTCGAGACGCTGCTCGCCCAAGTCAACCTGTGGGACGTGCGGCGCAAGGCCGTGGCGGGGTATTCGGGCGGGATGCGGCAGCGCTTTGGCATTGCCCAGGCCCTGATCGGCAATCCCCGCCTGGTCATCGTCGACGAACCCACCGCCGGGCTCGATCCCGAAGAGCGCAACCGCTTCCTCAATCTGCTGGCCGAAATCGGCGAGAACGTGGTGGTGATCCTCTCCACTCACATCGTGGACGACGTGACCGACCTGTGCCCACGCATGGCGATTCTGGGGAAGGGGCAGATCCTGCTGGAAGGCGCGCCCACCGCCCTGATCGGCGCCCTGGCTGGCCAGGTGTGGGAGCGCGCGATCGATCGCGCCGATCTGCCCGCGATCAGCGCTGCGCACCGCGTCATCTCCACCCGCCTGCGTGGTGGCCGCACCGTGGTGCACGTGATTGCCGACACGGCGCCGGGAGAGGGCTTCACCGCCGTTCCCGGCGGGCTTGAGGATGTCTATTTCTCGACGCTGCTTGCCGCGCGCGCACCCGCGCCGGCGGCCGTCGTCGCCTGAGCGGGCAAGGGGGCACAGACATGCTTGGCCGCATCGCCGCGTTCGAAATCCGCTATCAGTTGCGCAGCCCGGTATTCTGGGTGGTGTTCGCGCTGTTCTTCCTCCTCTCGTTTGGCGCCATGGCCTCGAGCCAGATCTCGATCGGTGGCACGCCCGACAATGCCTGGCAAAACGGCACGCTGTCCCTGGCGATGACCCAGGGTGTGATGACCATCTTTGCGCTGTTTTCCACCACGGCATTCGTCGCCAACGTGATCGTGCGCGATGATGACAGCGGCTTTGGCCCGCTGGTGCGGGCAACCTCGGTGCGCAAGGGCGATTACCTGTTCGGCCGCTTTGCCGGGGCCTATCTCGTCTCGCTGCTGGTCTTTGCCGCGGTGCCGCTGGGCAGCTTCGTCGGGTCGCTGATGCCCTGGCTCGATCCCGAAACGATCGGGCCCAACCGGCTCGACGCCTATCTGCGCCCCTTCGTGCTGGTGGCGATGCCCACCTTGCTGTGGAGCGCGGCGTTTTTCTTTGCCGTGGCTACGCTTACCCGCTCGATGATGGCGACTTATGTGGCGGTGGTGGCCAGCCTGCTGATCTGGGGCGTGACGCGCGGCATCCTGGCCAGCCATCCCGATCTGCGTACGCTGGCGGCGCTCACCGATCCGTTCGGCGTTGTCGGCATCGCGCTCGAAACCCGCTATTGGACGCTGGCGGAAATCAACGCGCAGCCTTTTCCGTTTTCCGCGGTCATGCTGGAAAACCGCGCCATTTGGCTGGCCGTCACCGTTGCAGCGCTGGCGCTGGCATGGTGGCGGTTCAGCTTTGCCACCCCGGCGGCGAGCAAGCGCCAGTTGCGGCGCGAGGCACGGCGCGCGCGCAAGCTGGCTTCTGCCACGCCCAGCCGGGTCAGCCGGCTGCCCGATCCTGACCAGGCCCGCGCGCAATGGACGCGCCTGATCGCGCGCATCACGTTCGAGGCGCGGATGATCCTGCGCAGCCCGGCATTCCTGGTGCTCGTGGCCGTGGGCGCGATCAACGCGCTGGCGGCCTTGAGCTTCAGCGACAGCATGTATGGCAGCAAGAGCTATCCTGCCACGTTCCTGCAGATCATGGCGCTGCGCAGCGCGTTCACGCTGGGGCCGATCGTGATCGCCGGGTTCTATGCCGGCGAACTGGTCTGGCGCGATCGTGAGCGGCGGATCAGCGCGATCATCGATGCCAGCGCCTTGCCCAGCTGGGCCTTGTTGCTACCCAAGGTGCTGGCGCTGGTGCTGGTGCTGTTCATCACCGTGGCGCTGGGCACGCTGGTGGGCATTGGCGTGCAACTGGCCAATGGCTTTACCGCGATCGCGCTGGGGCAATATCTGTGGTGGTACTTGGTGCCGACCACGGCCGACATGGTGTTGCTGGCCGGCCTGGCCGTGTTCCTTCAGGTGGTTTCGCCCAGCAAGTATGTCGGTTGGGGCTTGCTGCTGGTGTGGTTCGTGTTCGGCATCGTCGCCTCGGCGATGCATTGGGACCACCCGCTCTACCAATATGCCTCGAGCGTGCCCAATCCGCTGACCGACATCAACGGCGCGCGGGTGGGCTGGGCCACCAACTGGTGGCTGCGGCTCTATTCGGGGCTGCTGCTGGTGGCGCTGATGGCGGCGGCGCATCTGCTGTGGCCGCGTGGCGCCAACGATGGCGTCGGTGCGCGCAGCCGCCAGGCGCTGCGCCGGCTGCGCAGCCCGGCCGGCGGCCTGATCCTGGCCGCGCTGGCCGGCATGGCGGCAACCGGCGCCTGGCTCTATTATCAGATGGACGTGCGCAACCATTACGAGAATGGCGCGCAGCAAGAGATCGACGCGGCCAACCTCGAAAAGCTCTATGCCCGCTATGAATATGCGCCCGAGCCGAGCGTCACGCATATCGCGCTCAAGGTCCGCATCGATCCGGCCACGCCGCGGATGGATGCAGAGGGCACCTATGACCTGGTCAACAGCACCGGCGCGCCGCTGTCCACCGTGCACCTGATGCTGCCGCAGCACGATCGCGATGTCCTGGCGCTGACGATCGATGGCGCGCGGGTAAGCCATGACGATGATCGGCGCCAGGTGCGCTTCTTCACGTTCGATCACCCGCTGGCGCCGGGCGCCACCACGCGGCTGCATTTCCGCGTGCGGCGCTGGCAGCAGGGTATCAACCCGCTGGGCGATGACACGCGCCTGCTGGCCAATGGCACGTTCCTCGATTCCAGCGAGATCGCGCCCACGATCGGCATCCAGCGCGCGGCCATGTTGAGCGATCCGGTCAAGCGCCGCGAACACGGGCTGCCGGCAGAGCACCGCATGCCCAAGCTGGAAGACCAGGGCGCGCGGCGGTTCAACTACATCGCCAACGCCAGCTGGGTGACGAGCGACATCACCGTGACCACCGCCGCCGACCAGGTGCCGCTGGCGCCGGGCGACAAGGTGGCCGATGCGGTGGCGGGCGGGCAGCGCACCGCGCGCTTTGTCTCGCGTGTGCCCATCCTCAACTTCTGGTCGATCCAGTCGGCCCGCTATGCGATCGATACGCGCGACGCCGATGGCGTGCAGGTCTCGATCTATTATGACCCGCACCACGCCTACAACGTCGCCCGCCTGCAGCGCGCCGCGCGCGTGGCGCTGGGCTATTATCGCCGCAATTTCGGGCCTTATCAGTTCGATTATGCCCGCATTGTTGAATTCCCCGGCTATGCCAGCTTTGCCCAGGCCTTTGCCGGCACGATGCCGTTTTCGGAATCGATCGGGTTCCTGGGTGATTTCAGCGATCCCGACAAGATCGACTACGCCACCTATGTCGCCGCGCACGAGTTGTCGCATCAGTACTGGGCCCACCAGGAAATCAGCGCGGAAATGCAGGGCGGCACGATGATGGTCGAAACGCTGGCGCAATATTCGGCGCTGATGGTGATGAAGCAGCTTTACGGGCCGGACAAGATCCGCCGCTTCCTGCGCTATGAACTCGATCGCTACCTTTCCTCGCGCGGACGGGAAGCGGTGGAGGAAGTGCCGCTGGCCCGCGTGGAAGACCAGCCCTATATCCACTATCGCAAGGGCGCGGTCGCGCTCTACCTGCTGCAGGATCGCCTCGGCGAGGCGCGGGTCAATGCCATGCTGCGCCAGATATTGGCGCGCTATCGCTTTCAGGGGCCGCCTTATTCCACCTCGATGGATCTGGTGCGCGGCTTCCACGCGCTGGCGCGGACGCCGCAGGAACATGCGCTGGTGCGTGATCTTCTGGAAACCATCACGGTGTGGGATTTCAAGGCGGACAGCGCGAAAACCCAGCGCCGCGCCGATGGCACCTGGCAGACTACGCTGACGCTCAGCGCCAGCATGGCACGCGACGATGGCAAGGGCACCAGCACCCCTGTGCCACTCGATCAGGATGTCGACATTGGCCTGTTCACCGCGCAGCCGGGCGAGGGCGCCTTTGGCAAGGCCGATGTCATCACCATGGAGCGGCATCGCCTGCACGACGGCACCAGCAGGATTGTGCTGACCAGCCGCCGCAAGCCGGCCTATGCCGGGGTTGATCCCTACAACACGTTCATCGACCGCAAGAGCGATGACAATGTCATCGCCGTCACGGGCGGCTGATGATCACCTGTCGCCCCATGCCGCGCTTGCTGGCGTGGCGTGGGGCGCCACTGCTTCACAGCCCATCGCATCGCCTTTGCTGCTTCATCGCGCGTTCAGCCCGATTGCGGAGATTTCCCGCGCAAACAAGCACAAGGAGCGATATCCATGCCAGGATTTCCCAAGTTTGTGATCGGTGCCGCAGCCTTGAGCGTAGCTGGCGCCTGCGCGGCCCAGGCTGCAACCAATGATCTGCACACGATGCTGGTGAACCTGCCCGATGGCACGGTGGCGCAGGTACAGTACCACGGCGCTGTCGCGCCGCGCATCGCGATCCAGCCGGTGGCCGCGATGGACGCTGGCGTTGATCCGGCGGCCGACGAGCAGGCCTTGATGGCGGCTGATCCCTTTGCCCACATGGCGCTGGTTTCGGCGATGCTCGATCAGCAGGCCGCCGCGATGATGCAGCAAGCCGCGCTGATGCAGCGCGCTGCCATGGCCCAGGGCACTGCCGCGCCGGCAGACGGCATGCCGGGCATGACGGTCGCGGGCATGACCAACCTGCCCAAGGGTGTGCACATGACCTATGTGTCGAGCACGACCGACGCTTCGGGCTGCACCCGCACGGTATCGTACAGCTCTGAAGGCGGCGCGCAGGCGGCCCCGCGCGTAACCCAGGCGGCGTCCGACAGCTGCAGCGCGGTCAAGCCCAATAGCCAGGCGATTCCCGCCAAGGCAGAGGCACCGGCCGTTCCCGCGCCCGGTGTCGGCCAGAAGGTCTGATCTGCTGCCAACCGGCGCACGGCGTGGAACGATGGCCGCACGCAGGCGTTAAAGCCCTTGAATTTCCCCAGATCGAAAGGGCGCCCCGTGATTGGCAAGATCGTTTCCGCCGTGGTCGGCAAGAAGATTGCAGAGCGCACCGCCGGGATGAGCGAAGGCAGCGGCGCGCTGATTGGCGTGGCTGCCGCTACCGTGCTGCGCCGCCTGGGCCCCGTGGGCTTTGTGGCGGCAGCAACCGGTGGTCTGCTGGCCAAGCGCTACATGGCCAAGCGCCAGGCGCGCCGCGCTCCCGCCGTTTAATGTGATACCCAAACAAACCCCCGTTCCGGCATCGGAACGGGGGTTTCGCTTTAATTGAACGCACCCGTTTCATTTTTGGCGTATGCTGCCGGGCGAAGCCTTTTGATGCTTTGTCCGGGCGACCGCGCGCGCCTGCCGCCGGTAAAAGGACTATGACCATGACCAAGCCCCCCAAGTCTTCGCCCGCGCAGAGCAATGCGCTGCATGATCATCAGCCCGGCGCCGGAAACGCAGGATACGAAACCCGCGCCGGCAGCGGCGGGGAAACCCATCAGGATGCAGCGACGGGTGCCCCGGCCGATGGCTATCTGACCGACAATTTCGGCCATCGCCTGGCCGACAACCAGAACAGCCTCAAGGCCGGTGCGCGCGGCCCGGCGCTGCTGGAAGACTTCATCCTGCGCGAAAAGATCTTCCACTTCGATCACGAGCGCATCCCCGAGCGGATCGTTCACGCGCGCGGCTCTGGCGCACACGGCGTGTTCGAAGTGACCCGCGCCATCCCCGAATTGACCAAGGCCGGCCTGTTCCAGGAAAAGGGCAAGACCTGCCCGGTGTTCGTGCGGTTTTCGACCGTCGCGGGCGGGGCCGGCTCGGTCGATACCCCGCGCGACGTGCGCGGCTTTGCCGTCAAGTTCTACACCGACGAAGGCAACTGGGATCTGGTTGGCAACAACATCCCGGTGTTCTTCATCCAGGATGCGATCAAGTTTCCCGACCTGATCCACTCGGTGAAGATGGAGGCCGATCGCGGCTATCCCCAGGCGGCGAGCGCGCATGACACGTTCTGGGATTTCGTCAGCCTGATGCCGGAATCCATGCACATGATCATGTGGGCGATGAGCGATCGCGCCATTCCGCGCACACTGCGCACGATGGAAGGGTTCGGCGTCCACACCTTCCGCCTGGTTGATGCCAAGGGCAAGGGCCGCTTCGTCAAGTTCCACTGGAAGCCGGTGCAGGGCCTGGAGTCGCTGATCTGGGACGAAGCCGTGAAGATCGCCGGTGCCGACCCCGATTTCCACCGCCGTGACCTCTATGAAGCGATCGACAGCGGCGCCTATCCCGCTTGGGATCTGGGCGTGCAGGTGTTCGACGAGGAATGGGCGGCCAAGCAGCCCTATGACGTGCTAGACGCGACCAAGCTGGTGCCCGAGGAAGACGTGCCGGTGGAAATCGTCGGGCGCATGACCCTGAACCGCAATGTCGACAATTTCTTTGCCGAGACTGAGCAGGTGGCCTTCCTACCCACCAACGTTTTGCCCGGCATCGATTTTTCCAACGATCCGCTGCTTCAGGGCCGCCTGTTTTCCTACCTCGACACCCAAAAATCGCGCCTGGGCACGACCAATTTCCACCAGATCCCAATCAACGCGCCCAAATGCCCGTTCCACAACATGCAGCGCGATGGCCTGATGCAGACGCTGGTGCCCACCGGCCGCGCCAATTACGAGCCGAACTCGCTGAATGAAGCGGGCGAAGCCAGCGGGCCACGCGCCGATCCCGATAGCGGGTTCACCTCGTTCCGGGAAAACGGCGAGCGCAACGATCCCACCGAAAAGCTGCGCGTGCGGCCCGAGCTTTTCGCCGATCACTATAGCCAGGCTGCGCTGTTCTTCCATTCGCAGACCGAAAGCGAGCAGGCGCATATCGCCTCTGCCCTGGTGTTCGAACTGTCGAAGGTAAGCCTGGAGCATATCCGCACGCGTGTGCTGTCGCGCCTGCGCAATGTGGACGAGGAACTGGCCAGCCGCGTGGCCGAGGGCTTGGCGATGGACCTGCCGGAAAAGGCACCCGCCGCGCGTGCGCCGACGGCGATGAAGCCGTCAGACGCGCTGTCGATCCAAAAGCAGGCGCGCAAGACCTTTGAAGGCCGCAAGGTGGGCATCCTGTTTGCGGAAGGATCGGACAAGGCGGCGATCGACACGCTCAAGAAAGACATCGAGGGTGCCGGCGGATCGGTATTCCTGGTGGCGCCGAAGGTGGGTGGCATTGCCGTCAAGGGCGGCACGCTCAAGGCCGATGGGCAGCTTGATGGTTCGCCCTCGGTCATGTTCGATGCGGTCGCCTCGGTCCTGATGCCCGAAGCGGCAGCCGAACTGGCCCGCCAAGGCGCAGCGGTGCAATGGTTCATGGACGCCTATGGCCATTGCAAGACGATTGCCCATTGCCCCGGCACCCAGGTGATCCTGGACAAGGCCGGCGTTGAAAAGGACGATGGCGTGGTGCCCAATGCCGACCTGATGTCGGTTGGCCCGGTGCGGCATTTTGCCCGCGAGCCAAAGGTCCGCGCCCTGGCGTGATCCCGTAAGCGGTAAAAGAGTGAAACGTTACCATCACCCCGGATCAAATCCGGGGTGATGGCCGTTGTGATCCATTGAATTTTCTTTGTGCCGCCGACCCTTGAGACAGGATGAGCCTATCATGACCGAGCCCCAGACCCCGGAAGCCAAGGCACAAGCGATTGAGGTGCCCGAAGCGGCCGGGGGATGGGGATCGCTGGAAGGGATTGCCGCCACCGAACTGTCGCAGCGCGCCGGCCCCGGCGCGCTGGAAACACTGGCGCATCTCAACAAGCCGGATGGCACGGCCTGCACCTCGTGCGCGTGGATCAAGCCACCGACGCCGGCCAAGTTCGAGTTCTGCGAAAACGGCGCCAAGGCGACACTGTGGGACTTGACCAGCGCGCGCTGCACGCCAGAATTCTTTGCACAGCACACCGTCCGTTCGCTGTGGGGACTGAGCGCCAATGAACTTGAACGCGAAGGCCGCCTGACCGAGCCGCTGCGCTATGACCCTGCGAGCGACCGCTACCTGCGCGCCAGTTGGGACGAGGCCTTTGCGGCTATCGGCGCGCGGCTGCGCCAGATCGATCCTGCGGCTATGACGTTCTACGCCAGCGGCAAGGCGGCGCTTGAGCCGAGCTATCTCTATGCCGCATTCGCGCGCATGCTGGGGCACAACAACCTGCCCGACAGTTCGAACATGTGCCACGAGACCACGTCGGTCGGCCTCAAGAAGGTGATTGGCTCACCGGTTGGCACCTGCCAGCTGGAAGACCTGGAGCAGTGCGACGCGATCTTTTATCTGGGCCAGAACCCGGGGACCAATTCGCCGCGCATCCTCCACCCGCTGCAACAGGCGGTGAAACGCGGCTGCAAGATCGTGACGTTCAACCCGCTCAAGGAAGCGGGGCTGGTCGAATTCGTCAATCCGCAAAGCCCGCTGGACATGCTGACGGGCAACGCGACGCGGCTGAGCCATCTTTACCTGCAGGTGCGCCCTGGCGGCGATATCGCCGCGCTGATGGGCGTGTGCAAGCATGTGCTGGCGCGTGCCGAGCGGGAAGCGGGTTTGCTCGATCAAGGGTTTATCGACGCACATTGCCATGGTTTCGAGGCTTTCCGGGCCAAGCTGGATGCTACCGGCTGGGACGCGCTGGAGGTGGCGAGCGGCGTGACCCGCGCCGAGATGGAAGCAGCTGGCGATGTCTATGCCGATGCCAAGGCGGTGATCGGCATCTATGGCATGGGGCTGACCCAGCAGGTGCACGGCAGCGAAGCGATCGGCATGCTGGTCAACCTGCTGCTGCTGCGCGGCAATATCGGCCGTCCCGGTGCCGGCTGTTCGCCCATTCGCGGCCATTCCAACGTGCAGGGCCAGCGCACCGTGGGCATTACCGAAAAGGTGGCGCTGGCGCCGGTGGAAACCTATCGCACCGTGCTGGGGCTGGAAACACCGCCAGAGGATGGGCACAACACGGCCAAGTTCCTGGAAGCGCTGCAGACCGGCAAGAACCGCGCCTATGTGGGGCTGGGCGGCAATCTGGCCATGGCCGTGCCGGACCACGGCCAGATCCACGCCGCGTGGCGCGAGATGGACCTGACGGTGCACATCGCCACCCGGCTCAACCACACGCATCTGTTGCCGGGCAAGGAAAGCTGGATCCTGCCCTGCCTGGTCCGCTCGGAAGAGGATATCCAGGACAGCGGCAACCAGTTCGTCAGCATCGAGGACAGCTTCAGCCACATCTATAGCTCGATGGGCAAACGCAAGCCGGCGAGCGAGCACCTGCTGAGCGAGACGGCGATCATCTGCGAACTGGCCAAGGCCAGCCTGCCGGAAAACCCGCGCTGGCAGTGGGACGCATGGCGCGGCGATTATGCGCGCATTCGCGATCTGATCGCGCAGACCTATCCCAAGGAGTTCTTCGACATGGACCGGCGCATGCATCAGCCCGGCGGGTTTTTCCGCGGCAACGATGCCCGCCGCCGGGTCTGGCATACCCAAAGCGGGCGGGCCGAGTTTACCGACCCCAGCGTACTCAACGCCGGCCCGCAGGATGAGGCAGACGATACGCTGCGCCTGGTCACGCTGCGGTCGAACGACCAGTTCAACACCACGGTCTATGGCATGAACGACCGGCTGCGCGGTCTTTCGGGAGAGCGCACGATCGCGTTGATGGCGCCGCAGGAAATCGCCCGGCTGGGCCTGGCAGAAGGGCAGCGCATCACCCTGGTGACGGCCGCCGATCCGGCCACGCGCCGTGCGGTGGGCGGGCTCAAGGTGGTGCCTTATGATCTGCCCGCTGGCACCGTGGCCGGCTATTTCCCCGAACTCAATGCCCTGGTGCCGCTGTCGCTGCGCGAAAAGCTGTCAGACACGCCGGCGTCCAAGGGCGTGCCGGTCAGGATCGAGGCCTGACCGGCCGCATTCCGGCCGCCGTCAGGCGGCCGGTTGCGATGCCGGCCCCTGAGCATGCGCCACGGGGCAGCCTTGCTGTGCTGCCACGCGGAAATCGGCCGAATGCCGATAGGCGCGCCGGCGGGCGCGGTTGATGCCGCCGAGCGGACGGTGCGCCTCCAACCCGTTCCACGGCGAAAAGTGCAGGGTTTCATCGATCCGCTGCACCTTGTCGGCGCTCCAGCTGTCTTGTGGCTCCACCCGCAGCGTTGCCACCTGGACGAAAGGCGAGACCTCTTCGGGCCATTCCACGCTGGCATCTTCCACCGGCTGGCGATCGAGGTCGCGCAGCAACTGCACTTCGAACGCCCATTCCCCGATCAGGTTCGCGGCGTCTTCGCGGATGGTTTCGCGCAGCCCATCGGGGCGGCCGCTGGTGTCGATCACTTTGCCGGACAGCGCAGTGAGCGCGGGCGAGAGCGGGCGCAGGCGGAACTTGGCAACATGATCGCCATAGCGGAACGGGGTGGTGGAGAAATAGGTTTCGCCCAGCGGATGAACCTGCGGCGCGCCACCCATGGCGGCAAGGGCGCTTGATTCCAGGCCAACCTTGCCCAGCGCACTGTTGATGAAGCCCAGCACCGTTGACAGCGCCACCTTGGCACCAGGCGCGCGATCAGTTGTGGCGGCCAGCAGCTTGAGCTTGCCGGCAAACTGATCGGCCCGCGCGGTCGCAAATACCGGGCTGTTGACGAACAGGAAATCCTGCGCGTCATCCTCGGCAGTGCCGAGATATTCACCCGGCGCCCCGGTAACCTTCAATGCAAGCCCACGGGGCAGCACGACATTGTCATCCAGGATATCACCCGGATTGGTGGAGATGCGCAGCGCCGCGTCATAACGGCCCGCCTGGGCAAACAGCCCCTGGGCAAGCTCGGGCGGCAGGTTGGCATCGACGGTGAACGTGCCTTCAAACAGGCCGTGCGCCTTGGCATGAACCGCGCGCACCGGCCGGCCATAGTCCTGCGCCGTGGTTTCGAGGATATGATCGAACGACTTTTCCAACGAGGCGTCGGTTTCCGCTTCGTTGTCTTCGATCTGTTCGAGGTCAGCAGAGTAGGCGATGGGGGGATTGGTCATCGACGGTATTCCTTTCAAAGCGCAGTGTCTGCGCCGGAAGCGAACGGATCGGGCAGGGCGGGCAGGATCTTGTCGAGCGTGAGCGGGAAGCTGCGCACGCGCACGCCGCAGGCGTTGTAAACCGCGTTGGCAATGGCGCCGGCTGCGCCGCAAATGCCCAATTCGCCCACGCCCTTGGCCTGGAGCGGGCTGGCTGCGGCATCGCGTTCTTCCAGCAGGATCACCTCGATCGCCGGCACGTCGGCATGCACCGGCACGTGATATTCGGCCAGGTCATGGTTGACGAGGTGCCCGTCGCGGGTATCGAACGCCAGCTCCTCTGTCAGCGCGCTGCCGATGCCCCAGACCATGCCACCCAGGCATTGCGAGCGCGCGGTCTTGGCATTGAGCACGCGGCCAAAGCCAAACGCGCCGGTCATCCGCCGCACGCGTACCTCGCCGGTGAACGCATGGACCGCCACCTCGGCAAAAAACGCGCCATAGCTGGCCTGCGAGAATGACTTGGCCGTCTTGCCCGGCTTGATCGTGCCGGTTTCCGCGATGTCTTCGCCGTTCAGCAGATCGCGCAGCGGGCGTGCCGGCGCGTTGCCGCCGCTGGCCATGCCGTCTTTCAGAACCAGTGCATCGGCGTCGCAACCCAGCGCCTTGGCCAGCTTGGCGCGGATCGCCTCGCAGGCATACATCACGGCAGATCCGGTGGAGATGGCGCCGAAGCTCCCGCCCGAACCGGCACCAGCCGGGTGGACGGTGTCGCCCAGCTTCACGTCGACACGCGCCATCGGCAGGCCCAGCATTTCGCCGGCGATCTGGCCGAGGATGGCATAGGAACCGGTGCCGATATCGGTCTGGTCGGATTCCACCACCGCGCTGCCGTCTGCCTTGAGCGTGACTTGTGCCTTGGCCGGCACCATCATGTTGACGCGCGCGGCGCTCGCCACGCCCATGCCGATCCACCAATCGCCGTCCCGCGTCTGGCAGGGACGGTCCCTGGCGCGCGCTCCACCCGAACGCTTCAGCCCCCTGTTCCAGCGCCTGTGTCAACATGCGCGACGAATAGGGCGTGCCGGCCACCGGAACTTCGGCCGGCAGATTGCGCTTGCGCAGTTCGATCGGATCGATGCCGATCTTCTCGGCCAGTTCGTCCATCGCCGCTTCGAGCACTTGCATGCCCACCGCTTCACCCGGCGCGCGCACCGATCCGGCGGTCATGCGACTGATCCGCGCCACTTCCACCTTTAGCAGGCGGTTTTCGCCGCCGTAGAGGAACTCGGTTGCCTGGGTGACCGGCTCGGCAAACTTTTCCCCGGGCAGGTTGGATACCAGTGCTTCATGCCCCAGGCCGATCAACCGGCCGGCGGGATCGGCCGCCAGGCGCACACGCTGCCGCGTTTCGGAGCGGCGCATCACGGTCTGGAACACCTGTTGCCGGCTCATCACCACGCGCACCGGGCGGCCCAATTCACGCGCGGCGATTGCAGCCGCGACCGCTTCATGGGTGATGCCCAGCTTGGAGCCGAAACCGCCACCAACATAGGGTGCGATGATCCGCACCTTGTCGGCCGAGAGGCCCAGGCAGTCGGCAATTTCCTTCACGTTGTAGGACAGCATCTGATAGCTGCCGTGCAGGATCAGGCTGTCGCCCTGCCATTGCGCGATCGTGGCGTGGGGCTCCATCGCGGCGCTGGCGTGGCCGGGGGTGTCGTATTCCACGTCGACGGAAAAGGCCGCGTCGCGCATCGCCTGGTCAAGGTCACCGCCCTCAACCGGCTTGCTGCTGGATGGCGCTTCCACCTTCACACCCGGCGCGGCCGGATCGAACGGCACGGGATCGCCGTCGGCGTCGGTATAGTCGATCGGCAGGGCCAGGGCAGCGTCGCGCGCCTGCTCAAAGGTTTGCGCCACCACCAGCGCCACGGGCTGGCCAAAATATTCCACTTTCGCCGCATCCTGCTGCGGCGCCTTGGCCGCCATGCCCTGCGCCGGGCGCCGCGTCATCGCCGGATCGGCGATTACCGCGATCACGCCGTCGCGCGACAGCACCTCGTCGCGGTCGATCTTGCTGACCTGGCCCTGGGAAATGCTGGCCAGCACCAGCACGCCTTCGACGCAGCCATCGATGCGCCATTCGGCGGCATAGGTCGCCGTGCCGCTGACCTTGAGCGGCCCTTCGGGGCGATCGAGCGGCTGGCCGATCACGCCTTGACGCATATGGTCGAGCAGGTTGCGTTCGTCGGGCTGGTTATACATGTCTGACAGGGGGAGGTGCATGGTGTTCAACCCTTCGTCGCTTGGGCCAGCGTCGCGGCCAGGGCCCGCGCGGCAAGGGGGATCTTGAAATCGTTGGCGCCAAACCCGCGCGCCTGGCGCAGCAGGATTTCGGCCGCCTGGTCGAACAGGGCGGGAGAGGGCTTTTCCCCTACCAGCGCCGCTTCCACGGCGCTGTCGCGCCACGGCACGGTTCCGAGGCTGCCAAAGGCCAGCGCACAGCGCGCGATGCGGCCTTCGTCCATGGTCACGTCGGCTGCGACGGACACCAGAGCAAACGCATAGGATGCGCGGTCGCGCACCTTGCGATAGACTTGGGTTCCGCCGGTCGGCGCGGGCAGGCGCACCGCCGTGATCAGCTCGCCGGGCTGCAAGACGTTGTCGCGCGTCGGGTCATCGCCCGGCTCGCGGTGGAACATCGCCAGCGGAATCTGGCGCGGGCCGAACGGACCTTCGGTCAGGACCACGGCATCGAGCGCGAGCAAGGCCACGGCCATGTCGCCGGGATAGGTGGCGATGCAGGCATCGCTGGTGCCGAGCACGGCATGGATGCGGTTGAACCCGTCGCGCGCGGTGCAGCCGCTGCCGGGCGCGCGCTTGTTGCAGGCCTGCGTGTTATCATAGAAATAGCCGCAGCGGGTACGCTGGCACAGGTTGCCGCCGGTGGTGGCGCGGTTGCGCAGCTGCGGGCTGGCGCCGGCCAGGATCGCCTGGGCCAGCAGTGGCCAATCCTGGCGCACGCGCATGTCTGCCGCACAATCGGCGTTGGTGACCAGCGCGCCGATGCGCAGGCCCGTGCCATCGGGCACAATGCTGTCGAGCCCGGTGCGGCGGATCGAGACGAGGCGCTCGGGCGTCGCCACCTGCAGCTTCATCAGATCAACCAGGTTGGTGCCGCCGGCAATCGCCGTCGCGCCCTGGCCCATGGCGCTGAGCGCGGCCGCTGCGTTTGCGGCATGATCGAGAGTGAAGGGCTTCATGCCAGCGCCTCCGCCCCGATGACTTCTTCCAGCGCGGCGATGATGTTGGAATAGGCACCGCAGCGGCAGAGGTTGCCGCTCATCCGCTCGCGCAGTTCTTCGGCGGTGGGCAAGGGGTGGGCGGCCACATCGGCGCTGACCGCGCTGGGCCAGCCCTGGGCCAGTTCGGCCATCAGCGCTTTGGCCGAACAGATCTGGCCGGGCGTGCAATAGCCGCACTGATAGCCATCATGCGATACGAACGCCTTCTGCAGCGGGGCAAGCGCGTCGGGCGTGCCGATGCCCTCGATCGTTTCGATGCTGTCGCCATCATGCAGCGCGGCCAGCGAGAGGCAGGAATTGATGCGCTTGCCATCGACCAGCACGGTGCAGGCGCCGCACTGGCCATGGTCGCAGCCTTTCTTGGTGCCGGTCAGGCCCAAGTCGTGGCGCAGCCAATCGAGGAGAGTGCGGCGGGGGTCTTGGGGCAGCGTCTGCGGCTGGCCGTTGACGTGCGCGGTTGGCAAAGTGGGGGCCATGGCCGGAAGCGGTCCTCGTCTTGGGGGAGAATGTGCGGTTCGAACGCGCAACAGGCGGCAACGATCCTGCACCATGCAGAAAGGGCAGCGGCCGCCGCGTGCGCAGGGCTTGCCGCGCGTGGCCTGGCGTGTGAGGGAAATACCCATCATGACCAATCCGATCCTGGCCACCGACAGCTACAAGCACAGCCACTTTCGCCAATATCCGCCCGAAGCGCGGGTGATCAGCGCTTATGTGGAGGCGCGGCCCGGCGGGGCGAGTGACGTGGTCCTGTTCCTCGGGCTGCAACCCTATCTGATCGATTACCTGGGCTGCGCGGTGACCGGGGCGGATATCGAGGAGGCCGAGGCGGTGTGCATGGCGCACGGCGTGCCATTCAACCGCGCCGGCTGGCAGGCGATCGTGGATGACCACGGCGGCCACCTGCCACTGGAAATCCGCGCCTTGCCCGAAGGCAGCGTGGTGCCAGCGGGTGTGCCGCTGGTGCAGGTGGAAAACACCGACCCGCGCATGCCGTGGCTCACCACCTTTGTCGAAACCGCGCTGTTGCGCGCGGTGTGGTATCCCAGCACGGTTGCCACAATGAGCTGGCAATGCCGCCAGGTGATCCGCGCCGGGCTGGAGCAAACGAGCGAGGACGTGGACGGGCAACTGCCGTTCAAGCTCCACGATTTTGGCGCGCGCGGGGTGAGCAGCGGGGAAAGTGCTGGGCTGGGCGGCCTCGCGCACCTCGTCAACTTCCAGGGCACCGACACGATGGAGGGGCTGCTGGCCGCGCGCCGCTATTACGGGGCAGACATGGCCGGATTTTCCATTCCGGCGGCCGAACACAGCACGATGACCAGCTGGGGCGAGGCGCGCGAGGCAGACGCCTATCGCACCATGCTCGATGCGTTCGATGGCCCTGGGCGGCTGGTTGCCGTGGTATCAGACAGCTATGACCTGGACGCGGCAGTGCAAGACATCTGGGGCAGCACGCTGCGCGACCATGTTCTGGCCCGCCAGGGTACGCTGGTAGTGCGCCCCGACAGCGGCGATCCGATCGAAACCCCGCTGCGCACGATTGCCAAGCTATGGGATGCCTTTGGCGGCACAACCAACGCCAAGGGCTTTCGCGTGCTCGACCCCCATGTGCGGGTGATCCAGGGCGACGGCATGACCGCCGAAACCATCGGCCGGTTGATCGAGCGGCTGATCGCGGCAGGCTTTGCCATCGACAATATCGCCTTTGGCATGGGCGCCGGCCTGTTGCAGAAGGTCAACCGCGATACGCTGCGCTTTGCCATGAAAGCCAATGCCATGCTTGATGCGCACGGCGTGTGGCATGACGTGTTCAAGCATCCTGCCACCGATCCGGGCAAGGCCAGCAAGGCCGGGCGCCAGGCCGTGGTGCTGCGCGATGGCGCCATGGTCGCCGCGCGGCGCGATGAGGTGGCGCCCGGTGATGACTTGATGGTGCCGGTGTGGCGCAATGGCGAAATGCTGGTGCGGCATACATTCGACGCCGTGCGCGCGCGGGCCAAGGCAGGAGTGGGTGGGTAGCCGCTGATAGAAAGCGGGACCCCGGATCAAGTCCGGGGTGACGTTGAATGCATAAATCATTGATATGGCGCGTCACCCCGGACTTGATCCGGGGTCCAGCTGTTCTGTTCGCCTATCCCGCCGCTCAGACGCTCACCGGCGCCGGCGCGAAGCCTTCGGTGCCGAAGACGCGCAGATAGCGGGCGATTTCGGCTGGATCGCCGGTGGCCTTGGCGGGGTTGTCCGATAGTTTGACCGCGGGGCGGCCATTGGCGCTGGTGACCTTGCAGACCAACGAGATTGGTTCGAGCGCGGTATCGCCATCGGGGGCGCAGCCGCGGAAATCGTTGGTGAGGTTGGTGCCCCAGCCAAAGCTCATCCGCACGCGGCCGTGGAAGTGGCGATAGGTCTGCTCGATCGTATCCACGTCCATCCCGTCGGAAAAGATCAGCAGGCGCTGGCGCGGATCGACGCCATGCGCCTGCCACCAGGCGATGATCTGCTCGCCGGCGGGAATGGGCGGCGCGCTGTCGGGGCGAAAGCCGGTCCAGCCGGCCAGCCAATCGGGCGCGTGGCGCAGGAATGCTGTGGTGCCAAAGGCGTCGGGCAGGGCGATCAGCAGGTTGCCGTTGTAATGCTGGCGCCATTCTTCAAGCACGCGATAGGGCGCGCGGGCGAGATCGGCGTCGCTTTGCGCTAATGCCGCGGCAACCATCGGCAGTTCATGCGCATTGGTGCCGATCGCTTCGAGATCGGCGTCCATGGCCAGGAGAACGTTGGACGTGCCGATGAAGCGCTCGCCCAGGCCTTCTTTCAGCGCCTCGACGCACCAGCGTTGCCACAGGAAACCATGGCGCCGCCGCGTGCCGAAATCGGAAAGGACCAGATCGGGCAGGGTGCGCAGCCGCTCCACCTTGTTCCACAGCTTGGCCTTGGCGCGGGCATAGGTCACATCGAGCGCGAACTTGCCCTTGTCGCGCAGTGCCGCGCGCGAGCGCAGTTCGTTGATGATCGCCAGCGCCGGGATTTCCCACATCGTGGTGTGGGTCCAAGGGCCGGCGAAATGCAGTTCGAACTGCCCGTCGTGCCGGCGCAATTCGTATTCCGGCAGGCGGAAATCAGCCAGCCACGCGAGGAAATCGGGGCCGAACATCTGCTGGCGGCCATAGAAGCTGTTGCCGGCCAGCCAGATCAGCTCTTTCTTGGTGAACCGCACCGTGCGCGCGTGATCGAGTTGCGCGCGCAGTTCCGCCTCGTCGATCACATCGGCCAGGCGCACGCTGGTGGTGCGGTTGATCAGCGAAAACGTTGTGGCCACGTCCGGGTGCACATGCCGGATCATCTGCAGCATCAGCAGCTTGTAGAAATCGGTATCGAGCAGGCTGCGCACGATCGGATCGAGCCGGAAATTGTGATCGTAAGTGCGCCGGGCAATGTCGGTAAACGTCATGCCCCGTCCATACGCCATTGGCGGCGCATGGGAAGATGCGCCTGCCCGCCATGCTGTGCGGGCAGGCGCGGAACGTGGTCAGCTAAAGGTCTGGCGCGGCAGGCCCAGCGGGTTGGCCGCCTGCAGCGCGGCGGGAAGCAGCGCATCGGGCAGCGCCTGGTAGCAGACGGGCCGCAGGAAGCGGTGGATCGCCATGGCGCCAACCGAGGTGGTGCGACCGTCGCTGGTGGCGGGGAATGGACCACCATGGACCATGGTCCGGCTCACTTCCACGCCGGTGGGCCAGCCATTGGCGAGGATGCGGCCAACCTTGCGTTCTAGCACCGGCACCAGCGGGGCGGCGAGGGCATAGTCTGCCTCGTCCAGGTGCAGCGTGGCGGTCAGCTGACCTTCCAGCGCTTCGAGCAGCTGGGCGATCTGATCGGTGCTCTGCGCGCGGACCACCAGCGAGGAGGGGCCGAACACTTCCTCGGTCAACACGGGATTGGCGAGCAGGTGGGCAGCATCGACGGTAAGCAGGCGCGCGGCGCCCTGTTGCGCGTCGCCATCGCTGCCGGCGGCCACCACAGTCACGCCCTCGCTGCCGGAAAGCGTGGCGATCCCCTTGGCATAGGCCGCCGCGATCGCGCCGGTCAGCATGACCTGCGGCGCAACGCCGGCCAAGGCCTGCGCGGCCGAGGCGAGGAAGCGATCCAGATCGGCGCTGTCGAGCGCGATGACCAGGCCCGGATTGGTGCAGAACTGCCCGGCAAACAGGCTGAGCGAGCCGACATAGGCCTTGCCCAGGTCTTCGGCGCGGGCGGCCAGCGCGGCGGGGAACAGCAGCACCGGATTGATCGACGACATTTCGGCATAGACCGGGATCGGCTCGGGCCGCGCCGCGGCCACGGCCATCAGCGCCAGGCCACCCCGGCGCGAACCGGTAAAGCCCACCGCCTTGATGGCCGGATCGGCCACCAGCGCGGTGCCGATGTCGTTGCCCGGCCCCTGGACCAGGCTGAACACGCCACCGGGCAGGCCGCACGCGGCGACCGCCTCGGCAATGGCTTCGCCCGCAAGGCGCGAGGTGCCGGGGTGGGCCGGGTGTGCCTTGACCACCACCGGGCAGCCGGCGGCGAGGGCAGAGGCGGTGTCGCCACCGGCAACGCTGAACGCCAGCGGGAAGTTGGATGCGCCGAACACCGCCACGGGGCCAAGCGCAATGGCGCGCGAGGCCAGCGCCGGGCGGGGCAGGGGCTGGCGATCGGGCAGGGCGGGCTCGATCATCGCGCCGGCCCAGGTGCCTTCGCGCACGACCGTGGCAAACAGGCGCAGCTGGCCCGTGGTGCGGCCCAGTTCACCCGCCAGGCGGCCCTGCGGCAGCCCGGATTCCAGCATGGCGCGGGCGATGATTGCCTCGGCGCGGGCTTCCAGCGCGGTGGCAATCGCTTCCAGGAATGCAGCGCGCGCGGCTGGCGTGGTTTCGCGATAGGCATCGAACGCCGCGCCAGCCAGCGCACAGGCCTGCGCGATGTCGGCCAGCGGCGTCACGGCAAAATCGCCGTCCAGCGACTGGCCGGTGGCGGCGGCCATGCCGGTGAAGGTTTCGCTGCTGGTGCGGTCTTCGCCGCCGATCAGATAGGCACCGTTCATGGGCGCAAGTTCCTTTGCCGTTGTGCGCAGCAGGCCGCGCGGTCTGGCCAAGGCAAATAGGGTGTTCAGTTTGGTTGCGCTACCATCAATATTGCCCGTGGGTGAGAAAGGCCGTGATCCGTGCCTCTTCATCGGCGATATCCAGGCCGCGCTGTGCCAGCCAGGCATCGTTGAAGCAGGTGGAGGCATAGCGCTCCCCGGAATCGCACAGCAGCGTGACGATCGAGCCTTGCTGGCCGGCGCGGGCCATCTCGCTTGCCAGCCGCGCGCAGGCGATCAGGTTGGTGCCGGTCGATCCGCCCACGCGGCGGCCAAGATGGCGCGACAGGGCACGCGCCGCCGCGATCGAGGCGGTGTCTTCGACCACTTCCATCCGGTCGATCACATTGGGCACGAACGAGGGTTCCACGCGCGGGCGACCAATCCCCTCGATCACGCTGCAGGCGCCATCCTTGCGCACGATCGCGCGATCGTGCCAGTGGCGGTGAAATACCGAATGGGCCGGATCGGCCACGCAGACGCGCGTGGCATGGCGGTGATAGCGCACGAAGCGACCCAATGTGGCGGAGGTGCCGCCCGTGCCCGCGCCGCAGACGATCCAGGTGGGGATCGGCGCGGGCTCGCGGCGCATCTGGGCAAAGATGCTTTCGGCGATGTTGTTGTTGCCGCGCCAGTCCGTCGCGCGTTCGGCAAAGGTGAACTGGTCCATGTAATGGCCACAGCGCTCATCGGCCAGGCGCTGCGCCTCGCCATAGACGGCGGTGGGGTCGGCCACCTTGTGGCACTGGCCGCCCAGTGCCTCGATCGCGGCGATCTTCTCGGCGGCGGTGGTGGCGGGGATCACTGCAACGAACGGCAGGCCCAGCATGCGCGCGAAATAGGCTTCGGATACGGCGGTGGAGCCGGAAGAGGCCTCCACCACGGTCGTGCCTTCGCTGATCCAGCCGCTGCACAGCGCGTGCAGGAACAGCGAGCGCGCCAGCCGGTGCTTGAGGCTGCCGGTCGGGTGGCTGCTTTCATCCTTGAGGTAGATGGCAACGCCGGGCAGCGCGGGCAGATCGAGCGGGATCAGGTGGGTATCGGCGCTGCGGGCATAGTCCGCCTCGATCCGGGCGATGGCCCAATCGGCCCAGCGGCGCGGCGCCGTGTCCATTCCGACCGATGCCATCTGCCGTGCGTGCATTGCAAAAACCCCCTGCTCTATATCCGGGCGCAGCATAGCAGCGGGAACAGGGCAGGGGGTTGCAAAGATTGCGGTGCATTGGCGTGGGTGTGCAATCCAGATGCACGATCGTTAAATTTGGCGCACCTCCCTTGCAAGGGAGGTGCTGCCCGATCATTTCGGTTCGACGTGGCCGCCAAAGCCATAACGCATGGCCGACAAGACCTTGTCGCCAAACGTGGTTTCCATGCGGCTGCGATAGCGGGCAAACAGCGCGGCCGAGAGCACGTAGGCCGGCACCGCTTCTTCCATCGCGGCTTCCACCGTCCAGCGGCCCTCGCCCGAATCCGCCACGTTGCCCGAGAACTGGTCGAGCGCATGGTCGCGCGCCAGGGCGTCTGCTGTCAGATCGAGCAGCCAGGAAGCGACCACGCTGCCGCGCCGCCAGGTTTCGGCAATGTCGGGCAGGTTGAGGTCAAAGCGTTCGTCTTCGGGCAGTTTGTCCGATGCCTTGGCCTTGAGGATGTCGAACCCTTCGGCAAAGGCGGCCATCATGCCGTATTCGATGCCGTTATGGACCATCTTGACGAAATGGCCCGCGCCCGCCGGCCCGGCGTGGAGGTAGCCCTTTTCCGGGCGCGGATCGGCATCGTCACCACGGCCGGCAGTGCGCTCGATCGCACCCATGCCCGGGGCCAGCGATTCCAGGATCGGGTCGATCACGGCGACGGCCTCTGCCGGCCCGCCAACCATCATGCTGAAGCCGCGGTCAAAGCCCCAGACGCCGCCAGACGTGCCCACGTCAACATAGGCGATGCCCTTGTCGGCCAAGGCCTTGGCGCGGCGGATATCGTCCTTGTAGAACGAATTGCCGCCGTCGATCAGGATGTCGCCAGGGGCGGCAAGATCGGCCAGTTGGGCGATGGTGGTTTCGGTGATCTCGCCAGCGGGCAGCATGACCCAGAACACCTTCTGGCCCTCGAACTTGGTGGCGGCATCCTCCAGCGAGGTAGCGGCAATCGCGCCATGCTCGGCAAGGGCAGCAACGGCCTCCTTGGCTACGTCGAACGCAACGATTTCATGGCCGGCACGCATCAGGCGGCGGGCAATCCCGGCGCCCATGCGGCCCAAGCCGATGATGGCAACACGCATGCAAGCAATCTCCTGTCGAACTTTTCAATCCGGCCGCGAGCCAGCGCCGGTTCCTGGACGGCTCAGCGGCTTTTCGCGATGGCCTCGTGCGCCAGCTTGACGACGTTGTCACGCGTGAAGCCGAACTTTTCCTGAAGTTTGGCAAGCGGGGCCGAGGCGCCGAAGGTGGACATGGTGACCATCGCACCATCCATGCCGACATAGCGATCCCACCCCAGGGAGCCGGCTTGTTCCACCACCACGCGGGCGCGAACTGCACGCGGCAGCACGCTTTCGCGCCAGGCGGCATCCTGTTTTTCAAAGCGATACCAGCTGGGCATGGAGACCACGCGGGCCCGCACGCCCTCATCGCACAGGCTGCGCCAGGCCTCTACCGCCAGCGGCAGTTCGGAACCCGTGCCGATCAGGATCACCTCGGGATCGGCGTCGCCGGCACCGGGGCAATCAGCGAGGACATAGGCGCCGCGCGCCACGCCCTCTGCGCTGGCCATCTCGCTGCGACCGAGCGTGGGGATCGCTTGGCGCGAGAGAATCAGCGCAGTGGGCGTGTGCGTGCTTTCCAGCGCCAGGCGCCAGGCCACGGCCACTTCGTTGGCATCGCCCGGGCGAATGGTATCGAGGCCGGGAATGGCGCGCAGCGTGGCCAGGTGCTCGATCGGCTGGTGCGTGGGGCCATCCTCGCCCACGCCGATGGAATCGTGCGTGAAGACAAACACCGTGGGCACTTCCATGATCGCGGCAAGGCGAATGGGTGCTCGCATATAGTCGGCAAAGACCAGGAACGTGGCGGTGTAGGGCCGCAGGTATGACAGCGCCATGCCGTTGGCGATCGCGCCCATGGCATGTTCGCGCACGCCGAAATGCAGGTTTCGCCCCGCGCGATCGTCTGGCGAGAACGACGGTGCGCCGGTGATCTCGGTCTTGGTCGATGGTGACAAATCCGCCGCGCCGCCGATCAGTGCGGGCACATGCGGCGCCAAGGCATTGAGCACTTTGCCGCCCGCCTCGCGCGAAGCCATGCCCTTGGCATCGGCGGGGAAGCTGGGCAGCGCATCCTGCCAGCCTTCGGGTAGGCGTCCGCCGCGCAGCAGGTCCAGCTCCTTGGCCAGGGCGGGATAGACCGCGCGATAGCGTTCGACCATCGCCTCCCACGCCTCGCGCAAGGGGCGGCCACGCGCGTCGATCGCGCCGGAAAACGCTTCCTTCACGCCATCGGGCACGTAGAACGCCTTGTCCTGCGGCCAGCCATAAGCGGCCTTGGTGGCGCGCACGCCGTCTTCGCCCAGCGGTTCGCCGTGGGCCTTGGCGCTGCCCGCACGGGGGCTGCCCCAACCGATCACCGAGCGGACGATGATCAGCGTCGGGCGGTCGGTGGTTTCGCGAAAACGTGCGAACGCCGCGTGTAGGGCGGGCAGATCGTTGGCATCCTCAACATGCAGCACCTGCCACCCGTAGGCGGCAAAGCGGGCGCCGACATCCTCGGTAAAGGCAATCTGCGTCGACCCTTCGATCGATATCGTGTTGCTGTCATAGATCCAGCACAGGTTTGACAGGCGCAGGTGCCCGGCGAGCGATGCGGCCTCGCCCGAGACGCCTTCCATCATGTCGCCATCGCCGCACAAGGCATAGATATCATGATCGAACAGCGGGAATTCATCGCGGTTGAAATGCGCGGCCAGGCTCTGTTCGGCCATCGCCATGCCTACAGAATTGGCCACGCCCTGGCCGAGGGGACCGGTGGTGGTCTCCACCCCGGTGGTCATGCGGTATTCCGGGTGGCCGGGAGTTTTGCTGTCCAACTGGCGGAACTGCTCGATATCGGCCAGGCTGACGGCGGGCTTGCCGGTCTTGGCGCCATCGGCGTCGATTTCTTCCACGCCGGCGAGATGCAGCACGGCATAGAGCAGCATCGAAGCATGACCGACCGACAGCACGAAGCGATCACGGTTGGGCCAATCGGGGCAGGCCGGATCGGTGCGCAGCACATCGCGCCACAGGGCATAGGCGACGGGAGCCAGCGCCATTGGCGTGCCGGGATGGCCGGAATTGGCCTTCTGCACTGCGTCCATCGCCAGGGTGCGGATCGTGTCGATCGCCAGGCGATCGTCGTGCGACTGCATCTCGGCCGCCGGGGGGTGAAAGGTTGGGGCGCTGTCTGTCATCAAGGGATTTC
This sequence comes from Novosphingobium sp. SG754, assembly GCF_013149315.1. Lineage (NCBI taxonomy): Bacteria > Pseudomonadati > Pseudomonadota > Alphaproteobacteria > Sphingomonadales > Sphingomonadaceae > Novosphingobium > Novosphingobium sp. SG754. The sequence goes on from NZ_JABGCC010000002.1 coordinate 171,871, forward strand.
CCGATAGGGCGGCCTGCGGCGCGCGGGGTATGAGGCAAGCAACGACCAAGGGCGTGCCCGGTTTCGCGGGCGTGGTGGGTCAACTGCGTTTTTTGCCTTTTTGTGCAGGAGCCTGTGCCGCGCTGCGGCGTTTGTTGCGGCATGGCGCTTGCCGACAAGAAGGATGCCGTAATGCCCCCTGCCGATCGACCCAACGACAGCCTGAGCGATGAAGATGCCTTGCGCGCGCGGGTTGATGCGGCGGTGCTGCCGCCGCCGATCGTCGGGTTCTGGCAGCGTGCGCATGTGCAGCTCAAACCCGATGCCACGCGCACCGTGCTGCGCCCGTTCGATCTGGCCTATCCCGAAGGCTTTGGCAAAGAGCCGGGTGACCGCGTGCGCGCGATTGTCGATCGCGTTGCCGGGCTTGGCGATGATGCGGTGACCCAGGCGCTGGCCTATATGAAGGAGCTGCTCGACGCCCGGCATCGCGATGTCCTTGCCACGCTGGAGCGGCGGGTGAGCGAAATCACCGCCATAGCTCCGCAGACCGCGCAACTGGGCATCGGCCAGCGCCTGCTGGTGGGCGGCATGTTCCTGCAGGAATATGCGTTCGAGGCGGCGGCGCTGTTCAATCCCACGATCGTGCCAGCCCCTGATCAAAGCGACGCGCCGCCCGGCGGCATGCGCTTTATCTGCGCGCTGCGCGGCATTGGGGAGGGGCACGTATCCTCGATCACCTTCCGCACCGGCTGCTGGGATGGCGATGCCGGGGTGACCATCGATCCGCCCGCGCCATTGGCCGCCTCGCCACGCATCGACGCGCAGGACGAGGATGGCACAGCGCTGCGCCTGCATTTCGACAGCGCGCAAGACGTGTCGGAAGCCGTGCTCTTTCCGATGACGGCGGCGCAGGCGCGCGGGCTGGAAGACCTGCGCCTGGTGCAGTTCAGGCAGGACGATGGCAGCCTGTGCCATCATGGCACGTTTACCGCATTTGACGGGGTGACCGGGCACACGCAGATGCTCTCGACCAGCGATTTTCGCCGGTTCGACATCCGCACCTTGACCGGGCGCGTGGCGGTGAACAAGGGCATGGCGCTGTTCCCGCGAAAGGTGGGCGGGCACTATGCTATGATCGGGCGGCAGGACAACGAGAACATCTGGCTGATGCGATCAGACAGCCTGTGGCACTGGGACGAGGCGGAGCGGATTGTCTGCCCGCGCCATGTCTGGGAATTCGTGCAGATGGGCAATTGTGGCCCGCCGATCGAGATCGACGAGGGCTGGCTGCTGATGACTCATGGCGTGGGCCCGGTGCGCAACTATACCATCGGCGCGGTGCTGCTCGATCGTGATGATCCCTCGCGCGTGCTGGGCCGGGCGCGGCTGCCGCTGCTGCGCCCCGGCCCGGAACAGCGCGACGGCTATGTGCCCAATGTGGTCTATAGCTGCGGCAGCCTGGTGCTCGGCCGCCGCCTGCTGGTGCCTTATGGCATTGCCGACAACTTCGCGAGCTTTGTCAGTTGCGATCTCGATCCACTGCTGGCGGAGATGGATTGACCTATATCGCATTACGATATAACTGCCGGCGCCGAGGAGAACGCCATGGCAGATCACACATCATCCCGCGAATGGGCCGCGCCGCGCTGGCGCAAGGCCGATCACAGCGCCGATATGCGCATGGTGGTGCTGGCGGCGATGGCCATGGTGGTGGGCACCGGCGGCGCGCTGGGTGCCTGGGCGCTGATGCGGTTGATCGCCATCGCCACCAACCTGTTCTGGTTTGGCCGGCTGTCCACGGCGCCCGTCGTTCCCGGTGACGCCCATCTGGGCGTGTTGATCGTGGCAGTGCCGGTGGTGGGCAGCCTGATCGTGGGCGTGATGGCGCGCTATGGCTCTGACAAGATCAGGGGCCACGGCATTCCCGAGGCGATCGAGACGATCCTCTATGGCGAAAGCCGGCTCTCGCTCAAGGTCGCGTTGCTCAAGCCATTATCGTCCGCCATCTCGATCGGCAGCGGCGGCCCGTTTGGCGCCGAGGGGCCGATCATCATGACCGGCGGGGCGATCGGTTCGCTGTTTGCGCAGTGCTTTCACTTGAGCGCGGCCGAGCGCAAGACACTGCTGGTGGCGGGCGCCGCAGCCGGGATGACCGCGATCTTTGCCACTCCGCTCGCTGCCGTGCTGCTGGCGGTGGAAGTGCTGCTGTTCGAATGGAAGCCACGCAGCTTCGTGCCGGTGGTGATGGCCGCGCTGGTGGCCCATGCCTGGCGGCCGCTGCTGCTGGGCGCGGGGCCGATGTTTGCCCTGGCGGCTGGCGTGGCCCCGGTACCGGGCGTGGTGGGCCTGGCCGGTGCCCTGGCGCTGGGCGTGGTCGTCGGGCTGGAAGCGGCGGCGCTGTCGTGGCTGCTCTATCGCGTGGAAGACCTGTTCCACCGCCTGCCGCTGCACTGGATGTGGTGGCCTGCGCTGGGTGCGGTGGCCGTGGGCCTGGGTGGCCTCGCCGATGCGCGCGTGCTGGGTGCGGGCTATGGCACGATCCAGGCGCTGCTGGATGGCGCCCTGCCGGTGCGGGTGGTGCTGACGCTGCTGTTGCTCAAAGCGACGGTGTGGCTGGTGGCGCTGGGATCGGGCACGTCGGGCGGCGTTCTGGCGCCATTGCTGATCCTGGGCGGCGCGGCCGGGTTCCTGGCGGGGCAGGTGTTGCCCGGCGGGGCGGCGGCCTGGGCGCTGCTGGGCATGGCCGCGATCATGAGCGGGGCGATGCGCGCACCGCTAACCGGCGCGCTGTTTGCCGCAGAGCTTACCGGGCGGTTTGACCTGCTGCCCGCGGCGCTGCTGGCCGCAGGGGCTGCCTATGGCGCCAGCGTGCTGATCATGCGGCGTTCCATCCTGACCGAAAAGATCGCGCGGCGTGGCCGGCATATCCTGCAGGAATACACGGTCGATCCGCTCGATCTGGTTCAGGCCGGGCAGATCATGGCCCAAGGCGTCGATACCCTGCCCGGCACGATGACGATCGCGCAGGCGACGCAATTCCTTTCGGGCCCGGCGCGCTATCGCAGCTATCCCGTGGTCGATCATGGCGGGGTGCTGCTCGGCATGGTGTCACGCGCCGATCCGCTGCGCTGGCAGGGCGACCTGGCCCTGGCCGAGGTGCGCCTGGCCGATGCCGTGTCTGACGCCGGGCAGATGGTGGTGCATGCCGATACGCCGGCGGGTGCGGTGGCCGATCTGATCCTGGAAAGCGGCGAGGGCCGCCTGCCGGTGGTGGAACCGGGCAGCGGCCGCGTAATCGGGCTTGTCACGCGGCACGATCTGCTCAAGGCACGGCACCGCGCGCAGCAGGCCGAAACCGCCCGCAGCCGCTTTGCCGCCATGCCTGCCTGAAGAGACGCGCCGCCGATGACCAAGCCTGATCCTGTACCAGCGCCGCTGGGCGATGAAGACTATGCCGCGCTGGCCGATTTTCGCTTTGCCCTGCGCCAGTTCCACGCCTTTAGCGAGGCGCACGCCCAGGCCGCCGGGCTAACTCCGCAACAGCACCAGGCGCTGCTGGCCATTCGCGCCGGGCAGGCAGGCACGGTAACCGTGGGCCATGTGGCCGAGCGGCTGATCCTCAAGCCGCACAGCGCCACGGGCCTGATCGATCGCCTGGTCGCGCTGGGCCTGGTAGAGCGGCGGCCGGCTCCAAACGATCGCCGCCAGGCGCTGCTGGCATTGACGCAGCAGGCCGATGCGGCGCTGGCGGCGCTTTCGGCGGTGCACCGTGAAGAGATCAGGCGCTTGCGCCCCATGCTGACGGCGCTGTTGGCGCGCGTTGACCGCATCGGCGGCGCGGCGCAGGAGGGATAAGGGACAATGCACGGGGGAGACTACGGGGCGTGAGCACAAGCGCGCGTTGGCATGGCGCCTTTGGCTGGGCGGGGGTGCAGCCACGCCCGGCGGCCTGGCGGCTGGTTCATGCCTTTATCGGTGCCGTGTTCGGCATTTTCATCACGGGCTTTGTCATGCATCGCTGGGCAGCGGGGCAGGCGGTATCGGTGCCGCTGCTGGTGGCGCCGATGGGCGCCTCGGCCGTGCTGCTGTTCGGCGTGCCGGCCAGCCCGCTGGCGCAGCCCTGGGCGATCATCGGCGGCAACACGGTTTCGGCGCTGTGCGGCATCTTCTGGGCAGGGTCTCTGGGCGATCCGACCCTTGCCGCTGGTCTGGCGGTGGCCAGCGCCATCGTGATGATGAGCCTGCTGCGCTGCCTGCATCCGCCCGGCGGCGCGGTGGCGCTGACGGCGGTGATCGGTGGCCCGGCGATCGCGGTGGCCGGCTGGCATTTCGCGCTGATGCCAGTGGCCATCAACTGCCTGCTGCTGGTGGCGGCCGGCTGGCTCTATAACCTCGGCACCAGGGGCAATTATCCCCACCATGTTCGCGCCGTGGCAGACCCCGCCACTGCGCCGGCCGCCGGCTATACCATGGCGGACGTGGAAGCGGTGCTGGCGCAATACGATGAACTGCTCGACGTCAGCAGCGAAGACCTCGACGCGCTGTTCCGCCAGGTGGAGGGGCGCGCCTATCGCCGCCTGCACGGGGTGATCCGCTGCGAACAGATCATGCGGGCTGACGCCACCACGATCGCCCCCGACGCGCTGTTGGATGTGGCGGCGCGCACGCTGGCTGCCCATCGCGAAAGCCTGCCGGTGGTGCGGGCCGACGGCCATGTTGCCGGCCTGTTGCGCGCCGATCAACTGGCTGTGGCCGCCGCCAGCGCTGGGCAGGATGCAACGGTTGCGTCTGTGATGGACGCAGCCCCGTGCCTGGCCAGCCCGGATCGCGCGATCGATGAACTGCTGCCGATCCTGTCGGCAGGCTTGCACCGCGAAGCCGTGGTGGTGGACGGGCAAGGCCGCTTCCTCGGCCTGATTGCCCAAACCGACCTGCTTGCCGCCCTGTGGCGCGGGCACATCGCCGAGGAAATCACGCGGCATGCGGGATGAGACGTTGCAGCTATGATCCAAAAGGTTCAAGCGGACCCCGGATCAAGTCCGGGGTGACGGTAAGTTCATAGATTATCTACATTTCCTCGTCACCCCGGACTTGATCCGGCGGCCCGCTGTTTTGTCGGCGCATCCCGTCAGGCGAACCCCTACCGCGCGGCGGCCTGGCGCAGCCACGCGTTGACTCGCGCCACGTCGGCGGGAAGGGGGCGGGACAGTGGCTCTACCAGATGGTAGCCACGCGGGCTTGATAGTGGCCGCTCGGTCAGGCGCACCAGGCTGCCGGCGCGCACCAGGTCGTCGATCAGCGGGGACCAGCCCAGTGCCACGCCCTGGCCAAGCATCACGGCCTGCAGCACGATCTGATAGTTGTTGAACGCCAGTTCCTGCTTGGTGGCGGGCGGTGGCACGCCCATGCCGGCAAACCAGTCTGCCCAGTCGAACCAGCGGGTTGGCCCCGCGCCGCGCAGATGCAGCAGGCGCATGCCGGCCAGCTCTGCCGGGGGGAGCGGGGTCGTGCGCGTGCCCAGATAACTCGGCGCGCAGACCGGGAAGACCTCTTCGGCAAACAGGCGATGGGCGCGGCAGCCGGGCCATTGGCCATTGCCGAACAGCACGGCAAGGTCGAACTCCGTGCCCAGCGCGTCGCTGGTCCCCTGCCAGGTGATCAGGCGGATTTCCACCTCGGGCATCAGGTCGCTCAATTCGCCGATGCGCGGCATCAGCCACCATGCGGCAAAGCCGAAATCGGTGAGGATCGTGACAGTGCGGGCGCCCTTGTGCCGCCGCGCGCTGGCCACGCCGCTGGCCAGGGACTGCAGCCCTTCTTCCACGCGGGGCAGCAGCCGCTCTCCCGCCTGCGTCAGTTCCACGCCGCGGTGGTGCCGGGCAAACAGCGTCACGCCCAGTTCTGCCTCAAGATGGCCGATATGCTGGCTGATCGCGGCCTGGGTCATCGCCAGTTCGCGTGCCGCGCCCGAAAAGGTGCCGCGCCGGGCCGCAGCCTCGAACACCAGAAGGCCGCGCAGAGGCAGGCGTGCATAGGTTCCAGGCGCAAGCTCCACTTATGCCCCCTTAAGCAGACAACGGCTTCACCGCTGCTCTGCCTTGGTTCTAGCTTATGCCTTGCGATTTGCCAGAAGGGATTGATGGGGATGACCGAGGTGCCGAATTTTCTCTTCCTCATGGCCGACCAGATGATGGCCGATGCCTTGCCGTTCATGGGGCAATGGCCGGTCCATGCGCCACGGCTGGCGGCGCTGGCAGAACGTGGCGTGGTCTTTGCCAATGCCTATTGCCCCAGCCCGCTGTGTGCGCCCTCGCGCTTTTCGCTGATGGCCAGCCAGTTGCCCTCGCGCATCGGTGCCTATGACAATGCCGCCGAATTTGCCGCCGATACGCCCACCATGGCGCATTATCTGCGCGCTGGCGGGTGGCACACGATCCTGGCGGGCAAGATGCATTTCGTTGGCCCAGATCAGTTGCACGGGTTTGAAGAGCGGCTGACCACAGACATCTATCCCGCCGATTTCGGCTGGACGCCCGACTGGTCGCGCCCCGATGATCGGCCAACCTGGTATCACTCGATGGATTCGGTCGTCACCGCCGGGCCGACGGTGCGCACCAACCAGATCGATTTCGACGAAGAAGTGGTTTTCACCGCGCGGCGCAAGCTGTTCGACATTGCGCGTGATCCGGCGAAGCGGCCGTTTTTCCTGGTCGCCTCGCTCACCCATCCGCACGATCCCTTTGCCATCCAGCGCCGCTATTGGGATCTCTATGACGGCGTCGAAATCCCCATGCCGCGCATCGGGCGCGGCGACGTGGTTGATGATCCCCATGCGCAGCGGCTGCGCCATGTGTGCGGCATCGACCTGATGCCGGTGACCGAGGAACAGGTGCGGGCCGCGCGGCGCGCCTATTTCGGCGCGATCAGCTTTGTCGACGAACAGTTCGGCTTGATTCTCGATACGCTGGAAGAAACCGGCCTGGCTGAAAACACCGTGGTGGTGGTGAGCGGCGATCACGGCGAGATGCTGGGCGAGCGTGGGCTGTGGTACAAGATGAACTTCTTCGAAAACGCCGCGCGGGTGCCGCTGCTGGTCCATGCCCCGGCCCGCTTTGCCGCGCGGCGGGTAGAGGCGGCGGTATCCACCCTCGATATCCTGCCCACGCTGCTCGATCTGGCGGGATTGCCGCCCGCCGACGCGGCCCCGATCGACGGGCACAGCCTGGTGCCGCATCTGCGCGGCGAAGACGGGCATGACCTGGCGCTGGGCGAATACCTGGGCGAAGGGGCGATCGCGCCAGTGGTGATGATCCGGCGCGGCGACTGGAAGTTCGTGCATTGCCCCGCCGATCCTGACCAGCTTTACAACCTCGCCGACGATCCTGACGAGACCTGCAACCTGGCAGCAGAGCCGGCCCAGGCCGAGCGCGTGGCCGCGCTGCGCGCCGAAGTGGCCGAGCGCTGGAACCTGCCGCTGATCGAAACGCAGGTGCTGGCCAGCCAGAAACGCCGCCATCTGGTGGCGCTGGCCAATGCGGCCGGGGCCTTGACCCATTGGGACCACCAGGTGCCGCGCGATGCCTCGCGCGAGTATATCCGCGCGCATATGGATCTGGAGTTGCTGGAAGCGGTTGCGCGCTTCCCGCGCGTGCGCTTCGATTGATCGCCTGGCAGGCCAGCGCATCGCGCACATACGGGGGGACGCGGCAATGGGGGTAGCGATGGCAGGATCGGCCGATGCGGCCCCCGGCACTGTGGCGGCGGGATCTGGCGGCCCGCGCCCGGCGCTCTCGCTCGCGGCGATTGGTGCGGGCACGGCCGCGGCGCATATCGGCAACAATTTCACCACCTTCCTGGTGGGCGGGTTGATCGATGCCTATGGCTTTACCGCCGGGGCGATGGGCCTGTTCGCGATGCTGGAAACGCTGGCCTATGGCGCGGCGATGCTGGGCGTGGCGCGTTGGGGCAACCGGCTGGCGCCGCGTTGGTTGGCGCTGGGCAGCACGGTGCTGGTGGTGGCGGCCCAGGCGCTTTCCGGGCTGGCCGGATTGCTGCCGCTGCTGCTGGCCGGGCGGCTGGCCACCGGCTTTGGCTTTGGCGTGATGAACGGGGCGGTCAACCTTGCCGCCGGGCGCACCGCGCATCCGGCGCGGGCCATTTCGGTGGGGATCGCCTGCCAGACCGTGCTGTTTGCCCTGGTCAACATTGCCTTGCCGCAAGTGGCGGCGCGCCATGGCCTGATGGCGATGTTTGGCGCGCTGGCTGGTCTGTCCTTGCTGCTCGGCCTGGGCACGCTGGCGCTGCCGGCCACGGCCCTGCCCAAGCCTGCCGGCGCGAGGGCGCAGCGGCCGATCAGCCCGGCGGGATGGCGCCTGTTGCTGGCCATGGGCCTGTTTGCCGGGGGCAGCCTGTCGATCTGGCCGTTCATGGAACGCGCCGCCCACGCCATTGGCCTGCCCGCCACCACGTTTGGCTGGTTTCAATCGCTCGCCACGATCACCAGCGCCCTGGGCAATGCAGCGCTGGCCGTGGCGATCACCCGCCTGCCGCGCCGCGCGCTATTGGGCGGTGGGCTGATTGCCTGTGCGCTGTCGTGCGCGCTGTTGACCACGGCGGGCATTGCCTGGGTCTTTGCCGTGGCGCTGGTGGTGTTCAATGCCAGCTGGTTCATCGCCTATCCGATGTTGCTGGGCCTGGCCTATGACCAGGAACCCGATGGCCGGCTGGCGGTGATGATGACGGCCACCTGGCTGCTGGCGCAATCGGTCGGCGCGCTGGGGGCGGGCCTGCTGGCCGATGCCACGGGATCGTTTGCCGGGGTTGGGCTGGTGGGGTTTGCCGGTTGCGCGCTGGCGCTGGGCCTGGCCATGCCGCTGGCGCGCGCCCGGCCGCACTGTCCCTGAGATGGTCTGCGCCCTTGACAGTGTGGCTGGGGCGCTCTCTGTGCTGGGGGAATGACCGCCGCTGCCGATCCTTCGCCGCCCGCCCTGCCGATGCACGAGCGCATCCGCCAGGAAATCGAGGGCCGCATCCTGGCCGGTGACCTGCGCCCGGGCGAACGCATCCCCTCGGAACTGGAACTGATGGCGCACTATGGCTGCGCGCGGATGACGGTGAACAAGGCGCTGTCACGTCTGGCGGAAAGCGGGTTGCTCGATCGGCGCAAGCGTGCCGGCACATTCGTGGCGCGGCCGCGCACGGTTTCCATGGTGCTGGATATTCCCGATCTGGCGCAGGAAGTGCAGGGGCGCGGGCAGGCCTATGGCTTTCGCCTGCTGTCGCGCAGCCTGGGCGATACCGCCAGCGATGCGGAAGCGGCGGCCGAACTCGGCCCGGTCGGCCCGATCCTGCGGCTGTCGGGCCTGCACCTGGCCGATGGCGCGCCGCTGGCATTGGAAGAGCGCGTGATCAACCTGGCGCTGGTTCCCGGCATGGCCGAGGTGGATTTCACCACCGATCCCCCTGGCGGCTGGCTGTTGCGGCACATTCCCTGGACCGAGGCGGAAAACCGCATCGGCGCGGTGTCGGCCAGCCGCGACCAGGCGCGCGCCCTGGGCGTTGCTGCGGGTGCCGCCTGCCTGGTGGTGGCGCGGCACACCTGGCGCGGGGCCGATAGCGTCACGTTCGTGCGTCAGACATTCGTGGCCGGCGCCTATGAACTCGTGGCGCGGTTCGGCCCGACCCGATAAGCCGTGATCTTGCGCTGATCCTGCAGATGCTGCACGATCAGCGCATGGATAGGATCGATCACCGCATTCTTGCGCATCTTCAGGCCGATGCCTCGGCCAGCCATGCCGATCTGGCAGAGGCGGTGCACCTTTCGCCCTCGCAATGTTCGCGCCGCATCGCCCGCCTCCGCGAAACCGGGGTAATCCGGGGGCAGGTAGCCCTGCTCGACGAAGCGGCGCTGGGCCTGGGGGTCGAGGCCTATGTCACCGTGACCATGGCGTCCTATGCGCGCGAGGTGGTGGGCGGCTTTCACGAGCGAATTGCCGGCCTGCCCGCCGTGGTCGATTGCTGCGCCCTGACCGGGGACGCGGACTATCTGCTGCGCATCGTGGCGCACGATTTGGCCGCCTTCACGACCCTGCTCAACGAAGAGATCCTGGGCCATGGCGATGTGGCTAACTTGCGCTCGTCCATCGTGCTCGACCGGATCAAGCGGACCACCGCGCTGCCATTGCCTGCGCCGCATGGTTGACGCGTTCAAGGGCTCCGTTATGCGCTGATCACGCAGGCATAGGCGGTTTTACGTCCAACTTCGCGCGGACCGTGCATCGCCTTTGGGCTAGAATGTCTCCAAACACGGTGGCTGCCGCGCCGGCACGCCCCTGCTGGTGGAGAGACACGCGCCATGGCCGCATCGACCGATCTGTTTGAAAACCCCCTGGGCCTCGACGGGTTCGAATTCATCGAATTTGCCAGCGCCGATCGCGGCAGCCTGGGCCCGGTGTTCACCGCCATGGGCTTTACCCACATCGCTAACCACCGCAGCAAGGATGTGGAACTGTGGCGGCAGGGCGGGATCAACCTGATCGCCAACTATGAAAAGCGCAGCCCGGCTGCCTATTTTGCGGCCGAGCATGGCCCCTCGGCCTGCGGCATGGGCTGGCGTGTGCGCGATGCGGCTAAGGCCTATGCCGCCGCGCTGGAACGCGGGGCAGAGCCGGTCGACGTGAAGACCGGCCCGATGGAACTGCGCATTCCCGCCATTCGCGGCATCGGCGGATCGATCATCTACCTGGTCGATCGCTATCACGGCGGGCAGTTCGGTGACCTGTCGATCTATGACATCGATTTCGTCTATCTGCCGGGGGTGGATCGCCAGCCGGTGGGCGCGGGTTTCCACACGATCGATCACCTCACGCACAATGTCTATGGCGGGCGCATGGCGCACTGGGCCAGCTTCTACGAGCGCGTGTTCGGTTTCCGCGAGATCCGCTATTTCGATATCAAGGGCGAATACACCGGCCTCACCAGCCGGGCGATGACCGCGCCCGATGGCAAGATCCGCATCCCCCTCAACGAGGAATCGCAAAAGGGTGGCGGCCAGATCGAAGAGTTCCTGCGCGCCTACAATGGCGAAGGCATCCAGCACATCGCCTTTGCCTGCGACGACCTGATCGCCGGCTGGGACACGCTCAAGGCCAGCGGCACCCCTTTCATGACGCCGCCCCCCGCCACCTATTACGAGATGCTGGAAGAGCGCCTGCCCGGCCATGGTGAGCCGGTGGCCGAACTGCAGAAGCGTGGCATCCTGCTCGATGGTTCGACCGTGCAGGGCGATCCGCGCCTGCTGCTGCAGATCTTTTCGGAAACGCAGATCGGCCCGGTGTTCTTTGAATTCATCCAGCGCAAGAAGGACGAGGGCTTTGGTGAGGGCAATTTCACCGCCCTGTTCGAAAGCATGGAGCGCGACCAGCTGCGCCGAGGTGTGCTCAAGGTGGGGGAGGATGCGTGATGGACGCGATGTCAACCGCTGCGCCTGACAGCACGGCGCTGAACACGCAGCCCCCACTGCTCGGCGGGGTGCATCACGTTGCCTATCGTTGCCGCGATGCCAAGGAAACGGTGGAGTGGTACGGCCGCGTGCTCGGCATGGCCTATACCACGGCCTTTGCCGAGGATCATGTGCCATCCACCGGTGCGTTCGATCCCTACATGCACGTGTTCCTCGATGCCGGCGCGGGCAATGTGCTGGCTTTTTTCGAGTTGCCCAACCAGCCCGAGATGGGCCGCGATCCGGCCACGCCGGCCTGGGTGCAGCACCTGGCCTTCAAGGTGGCTGACGAAGCCACGCTGCTGCGCGCCAAGGCCCATATCGAGGCGCAGGGCATCGACGTGCTTGGCCCCACCTGGCACGGCCTGTTCAAGTCGATCTATTTCTTCGACCCCAATGGCCACCGCCTGGAACTGGCCTGCGATATCGGCACGGCCGAACAGGTGGACATGGCCCGCGCCGTGGCGCCTGCCATGCTGGAGGAATGGGCGCAGACCCGACGCGCCCCGCGCCACGCCGCCTGGCTGCACGCCCAGCCCGACGAGGCCAGCGAGGCATGATCGACCATACCCACGATGCCCGCGCGCAAAGCTGGGTGGACGGCGGCGCCAGCCATCCTGATTTCCCGGTGCAGAACCTGCCGCTGGGCGTGTTCTCGCACAAGCAGGGCGACACGGACCCGCGCATCGCCACCGCGATTGGTGATCATGTCGTCGACCTGGCCGGCCTTGCTGCCGATGGCGCGCTGCCGGCCGGGCTGGCTGCGGCGCTGGCACAGCCCACGCTCAACGCACTGTTCCGTCTGGCCGAGACAGACCGCGTGGCGCTGCGCCATGCGCTGTTCGCGCTGCTGTCGAGCGAGCGTTGCCGCCTGAAAGTGACGCCGCATCTCTATCCGGCGGCCGATGTCGTGCTGCATCTGCCGTTCGCGATTGGCGATTACACCGATTTCTATGTCGGCATCAATCACGCCACGGCCATCGGCAAGCTGTTCCGCCCGGACAATCCCTTGCTGCCCAACTACAAGCATGTGCCGATCGGCTATCACGGCCGGGCGTCTTCGGTGCGGGTTTCGGGCACGCCGGTGGTGCGGCCATGGGGCCAACTCAAAGCGCCCGATGCCGATGCGCCGGTCCATGCCCCGTGTCGGCGCCTGGATCACGAGCTGGAACTGGGCCTGTGGATCGCGGGCGACAATGATCTGGGCGCGCCGGTGCCGATCGGCACGGCGTGGGCGCGGATCGGCGGCGTCTGCCTGCTCAACGATTGGTCGGCGCGCGATATCCAGGCCTGGGAATACCAGCCCCTGGGGCCGTTTTTGGCCAAGAACTTTGCCACCACGGTCTCGCCCTGGGTGATCACTGCCCAGGCACTGGCCCCGTTCCGCACCACGCCACAGCCGCGGCCGGCAGGCGATCCCCAGCCCTTGCCCTATCTGCGCGAGGAGGGCGAAGGCGCCCTGGCGATCACGCTGGAAACCACGCTGCGCACCGCAGCCATGCGCGCGGCCGGGCTGCCGCCGCACCGGCTCAGCCACGGCAACAGCCACGCGGCGATGTATTGGACCCCGGCGCAGATCGTGGCGCACCATGCCTCGAACGGTTGCGATCTGCATGCCGGCGATCTGCTCGGCACGGGCACGCTGTCTGGCCCCACGCCCGAAAGCGCGGGCAGCCTGATGGAACTGAGCCAGGGCGGCAAGGCGCCGCTGCCCCTGCCGGGCGGGGAAAGTCGCACGTTCCTGGAAGACGGCGACGAACTGGCGCTCCATGCCCGGGCAGAGCGGGATGGCTTTGCCACGATCGGGTTTGGCCCATGCGAGGGGCAGATCATGCCGGCGCGCCAGCCGTGGGCCTGACGCTTCACGGCTATTGGCGTTCCGGCGCGGCCTGGCGGGCGCGCCTTGCGCTGGCGCTCAAGGGGCTGGAGCATGCCACCTGCGCGCACGACTTGCGCACCGGTGCGCAGCGGGCCGATGGCTATCGGCAGCTCAATCCGCAGGGCCTGGTGCCCGCGCTCGATTGTGGCGAGGCCGGCGTGCCGCCGCTGACGCAGTCGCTGGCGATCATCGAATGGCTGGAGGAAACCCACCCGGCGCCCGCGCTGTTGCCGGCCGATGCGCTGGGCCGCGCGCGGGTGAGGGCGATGGCCCAGATCATTGCCTGCGACGTGCACCCGCTGGGCAACTTGCGCGTGTTGCAGGCTCTCAAGGGTGATATCGGCGCTAGCGAAGGCCAGGTGCAGGCCTGGCTGGCGCGCTGGATGGGGGATGGCCTCGCCGCGCTGGAGGCCATGGTCACGCGCTGGGGCGCCGGCTTTGCCTATGGCGATGCGCCGGGTCTGGTCGAATGCTGCCTGGTGCCGCAGCTATATTCCGCCCGCCGGTTCGGCGTGTCACTCGATGCCTTTCCCCGCCTGGTGGCGATCGATGCGCGCTGTGCCGGGCTGCCCGCCTTTGCCGCGGCGCATCCTTGCGCACAGGAAGACGCCGATCAGGCGTGATCGGCGGCTGATGCGCCCGGTGCCTCGGCCACGGCCGGCGGAAACGGAAAGCGCCCGTCCTGCACCACCTGTTCCAGCGCGCTGGCGTTGAGGATCAGGCCGCTATCGGTAACGATGCGGAAGCTTTTGCGCGTGTCGATGTTCCAGCGCAGCATCAGGCGGACGATCTTGGCCAGCGGTTCGGGCCGCACACTTTCCACTTTAATGAAGGGCTTGGGCTCGGCCTCACTGTGTGTGGCAGACCATTCAAGCCAGGCACGCTGCGTCCAGTCGATGGTCATGACCGCCCCCCATTATTGCGGTGCAAATGAAACTAAATGCACAGCAAAAGTTGTGGTCCCGTGTCAAACCTTAGACATTTCGGCAGATATTGCAATCGGCCGTCCCGCAAACCCGGCTTGAATTGTAATATTGCGCTGCGCTGCAACAATAATAGCGGCGGTGCGCAAGGGCTTGAACACCTGGTCTTTCCGTGAAAAGAACAAGTTCGATGCCCTAACGATTGTGATGATCACGACGCAGGCGGGAGAGGACGATGATGGTCAAGCAGAGCAAGCGCCGCCGCGTGGTGCAGGCAGCCATTCCCGGAGCAGTGCTGGTTGGCTTGCTCGCCGTGCCCGGCCTGGCGCAGGCGCGCGGGGCGACATCGGTTCCACCGGCATCCGGGTCGGGCCTGGCGCAGCGCTGCCCGCTGATGGCGGGCATGCGCTTTGCTCCGGCCGATGGCGGGCGCCCGGTACAGATTACGGCCGCGCAGGTCGTGCCGCAAAGTCCGGCCGGGCAGGGTGCGCAGGGAGAGGCGCTGCCGGCGTTGCCTGCCTATTGCAAGGTGAGCGGAGTCATCGATCCGCGCAAAGGCGCCGATGGCCGCGCCTATGGCATCCGCTTTGAAGTGAACCTGCCGCTGGCGTGGAACGGCCGCTTTCTGTTGCAGGGCGGCGGCGGCCTCAATGGCTCGGTCCGCCCGGCCGTGGGCGGCGCTGCAGCAGGCACGGTTCCGGCCCTGGCGCGGGGCTTTGCCGTTGCCAGCCACGATAGCGGGCACCAGGGCGCGGTGTTCGACGCCTCGTTCCGCACCGACCAGCGCGCGACGCTTGATTTTGCCCAGGCGGCGGTTCCCGCCGTGGCGCAACTGGGCAAGGCGGTCGCCACGCGGTTCTATGGCCGCGCGCCGGCGCACAGCTATATGGCGGGCTGCTCCACCGGCGGGCGCGAGACGATGTTGGCGATGGAGCGCTATCCCGCGCTGTTCGATGGGCTGGTGATCGGCGCGCCGGCAATGCGCACCGGCTTTTCGAACCTGGGCACTACCTATGCCAAGGTCATGTTCAACCAGGCCGCGCCGCGCGATGGCCAAGGGCTGCCGCTGCCTGACAAGGCCTTTTCCGCCGCCGACCGTCAGACCATCCGCGCCGGTCTGCTGGCGCAGTGCGATGGCCTGGATGGCCGGGTGGATGGCATGATCATGGCCGTGGCGCAGTGCCATTTTCGCCCGGCCGCGTTGCAGTGCCACGCCGACAAGCAGGATGGCTGCCTTAGCGCGCCGCAGGTGGAGGCGCTGGACCGCGCCTTTGCCGGCCCGCGCGACGCGGCTGGCCGCGCGCTCTATGCGCCGGTGCCCTTTGACACCGGCGTGGTCGATACGTCAGGGCCGGTATCGGGCTATATCGCCGATGGCCGCACCGATATCCTCGGCCCGCCCAACCGCGATCTCACGGTAGATCTGGATGCCCGTGCCGCGGCGATCCGCGCCGATTGGATGCAGGCGCTGACCGACACCGATGGCTGGACCGATCTTAGCACTTTCCTGGGCCACCAGGGCAAAGTGCTGTTCTATCACGGAGTCAGCGATCCGTGGTTTTCGGCGCTCGACACGCTCGATTACTGGAAGCGCGCGGGCAAGACCAACGGCGCGGCCTGGGCGCAGTCCAGCCGGTTCTACATGGTGCCGGGCATGGCCCATTGCCAAGGCGGCGATGCGTTTGACCGCTTCGACCTGCTGGGCGCCGTGGTCGATTGGGTAGAGCGCGGAGAGGCGCCCGCAGCGGTGGTCGCCACGCGCAGCCAGGGCAAGGGCGCACGTCCGCTATGCCCTTGGCCGGGCTATGCCCGCTATAACGGCGGCGATCCCGATCGCGCCGAAAGCTACTCCTGCGCCGAAGCGCCCGTGGCAGGAGCAGTGGCGGCAGCGGGGGGCTGATCGCTCCACCGCCCGCCCACGGCCTGGGCCAGGGCAATGGCGGCGGTCTGGCGATCGATCACCGACTGGATTTCGGTCTGCCGCGCCGACAGCGCTGCGGTTTGCGCGGTGATGACCGAGGTGTAATCGACGATGCCGTTGCGATACTGGTTGTTGGCAATGGTTTCGGCCTGGCTCGCCGAAACGGTCGCTTCTGCCCGGCGCTGCGCTACTTGCGCCAGCACGCGTGTTCCGGCCAGGTTGTCTTCCACCTGCTGGAACGCGGCCAGCACCGTCTGGCGATAGGTTGCCACCGTCTGATCATACTGCGCGCGCGCCTGGACCACGGCGCCATGCCGCGCCCCGAAATCCAGCAGCGTCATTGCCCCGCTCAAGCCCAGCGACCACAGGCTGGTGGCGGCCTGGAACAACTGGCCGATTACGCTGCTGTTGGTGCCCACGCTGCTCGACAGCGTGACTTGCGGGAAATAGGCCGCCTTCTGGATGCCGACATTGGCATTGGCCGCGGCCACGCGGCGTTCGGCGGCGGCAATGTCGGGCCGGCGCTGCAGCAGGGCGGCCGGTACCTGGGCTGGGATTTCCGGCACCACTGGCTGCCAATCGACTGCCGAAAGGGCAAAGGTTGACGGGTTTTCGCCCACCAGCACGGCAATCGCGTGTTCCAGCACGGCGCGCTGACGATCGAGATCGGCGCGGGTGGCCTGCGCGTTGCTCAGCGTGGTCTGCGCCTCGAACACGTCGGCGTGGGAAACGGTACCGGCCTTGTACTTGTTGGTGGTGATGGCCAGGGCGCGGGTATAATCGGCCACGGTGCGATCGAGCAGCACGCGCTGCGCATCGATGCCACGCAACTGGACATAGTTGGTGGCGAGTTCCCCTTGCGCAGACAGCGTGGCATTGGCCAGATCGCCTTCGCTTGCCTGGGCGTTGGCCTTGGCCTGGTTCACCGTGTTGCCCAGCCGGCCCCACAGATCGGGCTCCCAGCTCGCACCGATCGAGAGGGAATAGCGCGAGACGGTAGCCCCGGTGGTGGTGGTCGAAACCCCAGTGCCACCAGTCACGTTCTGGCCAGCGAAATCCTGCGAGCGGGTGCCGCTGGCCGACGCGGTAAGCGAGGGGAACAGCGCCGAACGCTGCACCTGCACCAGTGCGCGCGCGGCTTGATAGGCCGCGCGATAGCTGGCCACGTTCTGGTTGGTGACCGCTACCTTCTGTTCCAGGCTATCAAGCACGGGATCGCGGAACAGATCCCACCACGCCCCGCGCGCCACCGCATCCGAGGGCGTCGCCACGGCCCAGCCGGGCTCTTCCTTGAACTGTGGCGGGATCGCCACCGTGGCGGGCGGGCGATAGGCTGGCGCCATCGAGCAGCCGGCCAGGACCAGCGGCAGCGCCATGCCGGGAATGACGAGCGCGGAAAAGCGGGAGAGGGGCGCGCGCATCAGGCGGGTACTCCTTGGATCGGGGCCGGCGGGGCCGCGCGGCGTGGACGGCGGCGGCGGAAGCGGTCGAGCGCGAGATAGACCACCGGCGTGGTCATCAAGGTCAGCACCTGGCTGGCGACCAGACCGCCGAAAATGGCGATGCCGAGCGGGCGGCGCAGTTCTGCACCATCGCCAAAGCCGATCGCCAGCGGCAACGCGCCCAGCGCGGCGGCCATCGTGGTCATCAGGATTGGGCGGAAGCGCTTGAGGCAGGCCTCGCGCACGGCCTCTACCGGGGAAAGACCTTCGTTCCGCTCTGCCTCCAGCGCGAAATCGATGATCATGATCGCGTTCTTCTTCACGATGCCGATCAGCAGGATGATGCCGATCAGGGCGATGATGTCGAACTGGCCGCCGCTGGCGATCAGGGCGATCATCGCGCCAACCCCGGCCGAGGGGATGGTGGACAGCGCGGTGAGCGGGTGGATCGCGCTCTCATAGAGGATGCCGAGCACGATATAGATCGCCACCAGCGCCGCCAGGATCAGCAGCGGCATGCTGGCGGTGGACTGGGCAAAGACCTTGGCCGTGCCACCGAATTCGCCGTGGACCGTGGCGGGCAAGGCCAGGCTCGCCTGCACCTGCGCGATGAGTTGCGAGGCCTGGCCCAGCGACACGCCCTGCGGCAGGTTGAACGAGATCGTGGCCGACGGCTCGCCATCAGAGTGGCTGACCTGCGCATCGGTCGATCCTGTGCTCCACCGCGCGATCGCCGAAAGCGGCGTCATCGTGCGGGCCGTGGTGCTGACCGCGCTGCCGCTGGCAACCAATGCGCCACCGGCCGCCGCGCCGCCCGATCCCGTCAGGTTGGCCGCAGAACTGGCTGAGCTGATCGCGCCGGCTACCGGCAGATAGATGTTGTTGAGCGCCTCGGGCGAGCCGTTGAACTGGCGATCGGCCTCCATCACCACGTGATACTGGTTGAGGCCGGAGTAGATATTGGCCACCTGGCGCTGGCCAAAGGCATCGTAGAGCGTGGCATCGACCGTCTGCATCGGGATGCCCAGCCGCGCGGCGGCATCGCGGTCGACCTCGACAAAGGCGTCGGCGCCGGCATCCTGCTGGTCGATATCGACGTCGGTGATGAGGTCGGGATGGGTCTTGAGCGCATCGACCAGCTTTTGCCCGGCGGCCTGCAACACGGCGGCGTGATCGGCCTTGAGCACGTATTGATAGGTGCTGTTGGTCTGCCGCCCGCCAGCCTGGAGATCCTGCACCGGGTTGAGGAACAGGCTGACCCCGCGCACGCGCGCCAGCTTGGGCCGCAGGCGTCCGATTACCTCGTTGACCGGCGGGCGTTGCGAGCGGTCTTTGAGCGTGGCGAACAGGAAGCCACCACCCGCGCGCGAACCGCCGGCAAACGAGACCACGGTATCGACCGCGGGATCGGATTTGACGATGCGGGTAATGCGCGTGAGCTTGTCCTGCAGGTCTGAGAACGAGATCGACTGGTCGGCGCGCACGCCGCCCATCAGGCCGCCGGTATCCTGCTGCGGGAAGAAGCCCTTGGGCGCGATGGCGATCAGCCAGACATTGAGCGCCACGGTCAGCACCAGGACCAGCATGACCAGCCCGCGATGCGCCAGCGCCCAATCCAGGTTGCGGGCATAGCGCGCTTCTGACCATTCGACGCAGCGCTTGGCCGTGCGCATCACCCGGCTGTCGCTTTCGCGGCCATCGAGCAGGCGCGCGGCCAGCATCGGCGTGGTGGTGAGCGACACGACCAGGCTGATCGCCACGGCAACCGACATGGTCAGCGCAAATTCGCGGAACAGGCGGCCGACCAGGCCACCCATGAAAATCAGCGGCACGAACACCGCCACCAGGCTGACCGAGATCGACAGCACGGTAAAGCCCACCTCGCGCGCGCCCTTGAGCGCGGCGGACAGGGGCGACATGCCGTGTTCCACATGGCGGCTGATATTCTCGACCACCACGATGGCATCGTCGACCACGAAGCCTGTCGCCACGGTCAAGGCCATGAGCGAGAGATTGTCGAGCGAAAACCCCGCCAGATACATGACGCCCAGCGTGCCGAGCAGCGAGGCCACCACCGCCGCGGCCGGGATCAGCGTGGCGCGCCACGATTGCAGGAACAGGCCGACCACCAGCACCACCAGCAGCGTGGCGATCAGCAGCGTCACTTCCACCTCGTGCAGCGAGGCGCGGATCGTGCGGGTGCGGTCCGATCCGATCGACAGGTGGATATCGGGCGGCAGGGCGGCCTGCAGCGCCGGCAGTTGCGCCTTGAGCGCATCGACCGTTTCCACGATGTTGGCGCCGGGCTGGCGGCTGATCAGGATCGGCACGGCGCGCTTGCCGTTGAACAGGCCGATGGTGCGAATGTCTTCCGGCCCATCGGTGACAGTGGCGATGTCAGACAGGCGCACGGCGGCGCCATTGCGCCAGGCGATCACGGTATCGCGGTAATCGGCGGCGTGGCGGCCGGCCTGGTTGGAATAGACCTGGAAACTGCCGTTGCCGGTATCGAGCACGCCACGCGGACGGTTGGCGCTTTCCGACTGGAGCGCGGTGCGCACGTCTTCGAGCGCGATACCGGCGCGCGACAGGGCCAGCGGGTTTACCTCGATCCGCACCGAGGGCAACGCCGCGCCGCCCAGCTCGACATTGCCGACGCCCTGCACCTGGAGCAGCTTTTGCTGCACCACGTTGGACACCGCATCATAGATTTCAGACGGGCTGCGGGTATCGGAAGTGAGCGCGAGGATCAGCACCGGCGCTTCGGCCGGGTTGGCCTTGCGATAGCTGGGATTGCTTTTGAGCGTGGCCGGCAGATCGGCGCGCGAGGCGTTGATCGCGGCCTGCACATCGCGCGCGGCGCCATCGATATTGCGCGACAGATCGAACTGCAGGGTGATCTGGGTTGACCCCACGCCCGATCGCGAGGTCATTTCGCTGACCCCGGCGATGGTCCCCAGATGCCGCTCTAACGGGGCGGCGACGCTTGCCGCCATCGTCGAAGGGCTGGCGCCGGGCAAGTTGGCCTGGACCATGATCGTGGGGAAATCCACCGCCGGCAGCGGCGCCACCGGCAGGTTGAAGAACGCGGCCACGCCCGCCAGCATCAACCCGATAGTGAGCAGGAGGGTGCCGACCGGGCGCCGGATGAAAGGCGCGGAAACGTTCATGCGCGGCCCGGTTCCTGGGCGCCGGGTTCCTGGGAGGGCGTTGCGGCCCCGCGCGCGGTTTCGCGCCGCTCGCGCCAGCGTTCAAGGCCCAGGAAAATCACCGGCGTGGTGAACAGCGTCAGCACCTGGCTGAAGATCAGACCGCCCGCGATGGCGATGCCCAGCGGCTGGCGCAATTCGTGCCCCATGCCGCCGCCAAAGATCAGCGGCAATGCGGCAAACAGCGCGGCGAACGTGGTCATCATGATCGGGCGGAAGCGCAGCAGCGCGGCCTGACGGATGGCGTGCGACGGATCGGCGCCTTCCTCGCGCATGGCCTCGAGCGCGAAGTCGATCATCATGATCGCGTTCTTCTTGACGATGCCGATCAGCAGCACGATGCCGATGATGCCGATCACGCCCAGCCCCGATCCAGTCAGCCACAGGCCGAGCAGCGCACCGATCCCGGCCGATGGCAGCGTCGAAAGGATTGTGATCGGGTGGACGAAGCTTTCATAGAGCACGCCCAGCACGATATAGACCACCACGATCGCGGCCAGGATCAGCCACAGCTCGTTCGAGAGCGACGATTTGAAGGCCGAGGCAGCGCCAGAAAAATTGGTCGAGACCGCGGCGGGCATGCCGATGGTCTGCTCGGCATGCTCGATCACCGAAACCGCCTTGCCCAGCGACACGCCCGGCGCCAGATCGAACCCGATCGTGGCCGAGGGGAACTGCGCCTCGCGCGAGACGACGAGCGCGGTGGGCCCGGTCGTGATCGTGGCAATGGTCGAAAGCGGCACGGTCGTCCCGCCCGGCAGCGGAATGCGCAGGTCACCCAGCGCCTGCGGGCTGGTGACCGAGCCAGGCTGCGCTTCCAGGATCACGCGGTTCTGGCTCGACTGGGTGTAGATGGTCGAAACGATGCGCTGGCCAAAGGCATCGTAGAGCGCGTTGTCGATCGTCAGCACCGAGAGGCCCAGACGCCCGGCGATATCGCGGTTGATATTCACCGTTACTGCCTGGCCGCCGCCCATCACGTTGGACGTGACGTTTTGCAGATGCGCATCGTCCTTGAGCGCCGCTGCCAGCTTTTCGCCCCACTGGTTGACCACCGCCTCGTCCGCGCCTTGCAGCGAGAAGCGATAGGCATTGACCCCGGTGGAGGTGTCGATGGTGAGATCCTGCACCGGGCGGAAGTAGGTCTTGATCCCCACGATCCCGCTGGTCGCCTGGGTCAGGCTGTCGATCACATGGGCAAGATTGCCGCGATCGCCCTCGCTCTTGAGGTTGACGACCATGCGCCCCTGCGAAAGCGTGGGGTTCTGCCCATCGACGCCGACCGAGGAACTGAGGCTGTCGACCGACGGATCGGCCAGCAGCGCCTGCGCCACCTGGCTTTGCAGCTGGGTCATGCGGGTATAGCCGATGTCCTGCCCGGCCACGGTCGTCACCGCGATCTGGCCGGTGTCCTGTTCGGGAAAGAGGTCCTTGGGGATGATCCAGAACAGCAGCGCCGTCACCGCAAGCGTGCCGGCAAACACCGCCATGGTCAGCCCGCTGCGCGCCATGACCCAATCTAGCGCGGTCATGTAGCGGGCGGCGAGGCGGTCGAACCAGTTGCGGGTGGCCTGCGTCACGCGATACTGGCGCTCTTCATGCTCGGGCTTGAGCCAGCGCGCCGACAGCATCGGCACGAGCGTGAGCGCCACGAGTGCCGAGATCAGGATCGTCACCGCCAGCGTCACGGCAAATTCGCGGAACAGGCGACCAACCACGTCGCCCATGAACAGCAGCGGGATCAACACGGCGATCAGCGAGACGGTCAGCGAGATGATCGTAAAGCCGATCTCGCTGGCGCCTTTGAGCGCAGCCTCGAATGGGCGCATCCCATCTTCGATATGGCGTGCGATATTTTCCAGCACGACGATGGCATCGTCGACCACGAACCCCGAGGCGATGGTCAGCGACATCAGCGTGAGGTTGTTGATCGAGAAATCGAGGAAATACATCGCCGCAAACGAGCCGACCAGCGAAAGCGGCACGGCAATGCTGGCCACCACCGTGGCGCGCAGCGAACCCAGGAACAGGAAGATCACCAGCGTGACGAGCACCACGGCCAGGACAAGTTCCGTGCGCACATCGGACACCGAGGCGCGGATGCCAGCGGTGCGGTCGGTCAGCACGGTCACGTGCACGTCGGCCGGCAACTGGGCCTCAAGCTCGGGCAGGGATGCCTTGATCGCGTCGACCGTGCCGATCACGTTGGCGCCGGGCTGGCGCTGCACATCGAGCACGACCGCCGGCTGGCCATTCATCCACGAAGCGATGCGCGTGTTTTCCGTGGCCTGGACCACTTGCGCCACATCGGACAGCCGCACCGGCGCACCATTGGCAAAGGCGACGACCAGGTTGCGATAGCTGGCGGCATCGCCCAACTGGTCGTTGGCGTCGATCGTCCAGCTCTTGGTCGGGCCGTCAAAGCTGCCCTTGGCGGCGTTGGCATTGGCATTGGCAATCGCGCTGCGGATCGATTCCAGCGACAGGCCGCGCGCGGCGAGCGCGGGCACATTGGCCTGGATGCGCACGGCGGGGCGCTGCCCGCCCGACATGGACACCAGGCCCACGCCCGAAACCTGGGCGATCTTGTTGCTGAACTGGCGCTCGACAATGCCTTGCACTTCGCCCAGCGGCCGGCTTTTCGAGGTGATGCCCAGCGTCAGGATCGGCGCATCGGCCGGGTTGACCTTGGCATAGATCGGCGGCGCGGGAAGATCGGTGGGCAGCAGCGTATTGGCTGCGTTGATCGCCGCCTGCACTTCCTGCTCGGCAATATCGAGCGACAGATCGAGGCGGAACTGCATGGTGATCACCGATGCCCCGGCCGAGGAGGCCGAGGTCATCCGCGTCAACCCCGGCATCTGCCCGAACTGGCGCTCCAGCGGTGACGTCACGGTCAGCGCCATCACATCGGGGCTGGCGCCGGGATAGAGCGTGGTGACCTGGATCGTCGGATAGTCCACCTCGGGCAGGGCCGAGAGCGGCAGCATGCGATAGGCCACCAGGCCCGCCAGCAGGATCGCCACCATCAACAGTGTGGTCGCCACCGGGCGCAGGATGAACAGCCGGGATGGCCCGCCGGGTTGGGCAGGGGCCTGCTCAGGCAGATCGGACGTGCTCATCCCGCGTTTCCGGCATTGGCGCCGCGGCGGTGATGGCCATTGCCACCTTGGCCGCCTCCGCCGCCATTACCTTGGCCACCGCCGCGCTTGCCGCCCTTGTTGATGCTGGCGCCGTCTTCCAGGCCATCGGCGCCCTCGATCACCACCTGGGTGCCGGCCGTCAGGCCCGAAAGGATCGCCAGCTTGTCACCCGAAGAGGGGCCGGTCTTGACCACGGTCAGCTTCACCGTGTTGTCGGGCTTTACCACGAAGACGAAATCGCCCTGGCTGCCGTGGCGCACCGCGCTGACCGGCACGGTCACCACGTCATGCAGCGTCTGTACCAGCATCGACACGTTGACGAAGGCGCCGGGGAACAAAACATTGCCGGCATTGGCAAAGCGGGCCTTGGCCTTGACCGTGCCGGTGGTGGCATCGACCTGGTTGTCAAACGTCAGGAAGCGGCCGGTGGCCAGGCGATTGCCGTTGTTCTGGTCGTTGGCGTCAACCGGCAGGCCGCTGCCTGCGCCGGCGGTCTGCCCGATGGCGGAAAGCTGCGCCTGGGGCAGGGCAAAGCTCACGTCGATCGGATCGACCTGGGTGATGATCACCACACCGTTGGTGTCCGACGGCGTCAGGTAGTTGCCGATATCGACCTGGCGAATGCCGACGCGGCCCGAAATCGGCGCCTTGATCGCGGTATAGTCCAGGTTGAGCGCGGCCGTGCCGATGGCGGCGCGATCGGCTGCCACGGTGCCGGCCAGCTGCCCCACCGTGGCGCGCTGGGTATCGACCTGCTGGCTGGCGATCGAATCTTGCTTGAGCAGGGTTTGATAGCGATTGAGATCGAGCCGTGCCGAGGTCAGCTGTGCCTCGTCACGCGCCAGATTGGCGCGGGCCTGTTCCAGCGCCAGGCGATAGGGGCGGGGATCAATCTGGGCGAGCACCTGGCCCTGGCGGACCATCTGCCCTTCCTGGAACATGATCTTGAACAGCACGCCTGACAGCTGCGTGCGTACCGTGGCGGTAACCAGCGGCTGCACCGTGCCCAGCGCGGCCACCGTCACCGGCATGTCTGCCTTGGTCGCCGGCGCGATGTTCACCGCCGCCGGCGGACGCCCGCCGCGCTTGTCTCCGCCGCTCTTGGCCACCCATCGAGCACCCAGGGCAACCACCACGAACACGGCAATGATCGCCAGGGCGATCAGAAGCGTGCGCTTGCGGCTGCTGCGGGGGGGATGTTCGGACGTTACGTGATCCGGAGAAACAGGTGTACTCGCTTCGTCAGCGTTCATCTAGCAAACCCTTGCATGCCCTGCGACTCGATAGTCCCGGATCGAGTTCTCGCGTTCTTCCGCCATGGCCCCGCGCGGTGCAAGCTGTCTTGTTTCCCAAGTTGTATCAGATTGCCCCGGCGATCTTACTTTCGGTTCTGGGCGGAACGCGCGGCGATTTCGCAGCCAAGTCGGGATCGCCCGCAGAGGTTCCCGGCGCAAAGCGATTCATGTGCAAATAACGCGGAGAAAAGCCGGAAAGCTGCGCCAACCGATCCGGATCGGGCAGGGTGATATGGCGCCCGTGCCAATGCAGCAGGCCGCGCCCGCGCAGATCCTGCACCACGCGGTTGACGTGAACCGATGTCATGCCGGTTGCTTCGGCCAGGGTCACCTGGGTGAGCGGAGTGGCAAAGCGCCCATCGGCTGCCAGGCCCAGGGCTGCCAGCCGATAGTGCAACTCGCATAGCAAGGCGCCGATCCGTGCCAGGGCCGGGCGCGCGGCAAGGTTGAGTGTCCATTCGCGCTGCATGCCCAGCATGGCGCAGGCATCAAACGCCATGGCCTGGCGCAGGCTGTGCGAGCGGAGGCAGGCACGATCGAACACTTCGGGCGCAATCAGCGCGCAGTGCATGTCATTGAGCGCGCCGATCGAATGGTCCATCGCCTCGGCCGCCAAGGCATCGGGATTGCACAAGTCTCCCGGCAGCAGGAACGCCACGACCTGGCGCCGGCCATCCTCCAGCAGTTTGTAGCGACAGCCCCAGCCATCGATGACCAGCTTGACGAAATGGATCGGCTCGCCTTCGCGGATAAGGTCGGCCCCCGCCGGAACCAGCCGCCCTTCGCTGCGCAACAGGCCGTCGATCTGCGTCCGGGCCTGAAGGTCCAGTTCGACGTAGCGCGCGAATTTGGCCTGAAGGGGATTCATGCTGGCCTGTTCTGCAATCGGCCGGGGAACACCTTCCCCGATGCCCATCGCAACACCCCATCGCCCCAGTGGTTCCCCATCTCATCACAGGTTGTGATCCGTGCCCTGTGGGCGTGCTGCGGGGTTTAAATGGCCTGCCAGCAAAAGGATATCTACCCATGGCCGATCGTTCTCCACCCCAGCCCGCCATCCCCCCGCGCACGGTGCGCGGCGCGCCCATTGCCCATTCCGATCAGCGTTCCGGCCAGCAATCCTCGCATGAGGAAGAACGCGACAACCCCGGTCAGCTTACCGGCGGCACCGGCGGGGTAGGCGCGCCGCCGCCGACCGAGGTGCCGATCGATGAACCGGTGCCCGATCCCATCCCGCTGCCGCCGGGCAGCCATGGCAAGGAGGGAATCGACGGGCCGGAAAGCAAGGTGGAACGCAATCCAGGGGCCGAGGCCGGCCAGAACGCCGGCCCGACGCTGCGCCGGTAGGATGAGGGCGCGCCCAGTGCCCAGCCCTGCTTCGCCCGGCCCTGCTTCGCCCAGCCATGCTTCGTCACCGGGGCGTGATGTGCAGCACGGCTGCCTTGGCGATGCCGCGCCACTGCTGGTGGCGGCACAGCGCGTGCTCGCGCTTGCGGCCGAGCACGATGCGGCAATCGCGACCGCCGAAAGCTGCACCGGTGGGCTGCTGGCTTCGCTGCTGACCGATATCGAAGGCTATGGCCGCTGGTTCGATCGTGGCTTTGTCACGTATTCGGCCCAGGCCAAGAGCGAGATGCTGGGGATCGATCTGGTGGAGCTGCGCCGTCACGATCCCGTGAGCCGCGCGATTGCCGAGGCAATGGCACGCGGGGCACTGGCTCATAGCCGGGCGGGGCTCGTTGCCGCGATTACTGGCAATGCCGGCACCGGCGGCCCGCGTGACGAGCCGGGCCTGGCCCATATCGCGGTGCTGCGGCGTGATGGCGGGCTGTTGCTGCGCGAGTGCCATTATGGCGCCCGCCCGCGCGATGCGGTGCGGCTGCACCTGGCCGGGGCAGCCCTTGCGATGATGGCCGATGCATTGAACGCGGCCCGGGGATAGGCTTCCCCAGGCCGCGTTCAACCGACGCTGATCGTTCGTGCTCAGCGCCCGCGTGAGGTGTCTGGCGCCTGGGCTTCCTGCCCGCCGATCTGGGCCAGCATGTCGGCATGGCGGGCTACCACTGGCGCGATGGCGTTGGCGGCCGCCCGCAAGGCCGGTTTGTCGCCCTTGTCGGCATAGGCGCGATGCAGCGCCAGTGCCGCCGTGTGGGCATCGCGCTGCGCAGCCACGTAAACGTTCTGCGCCGTCTCCCCCTGCGCCTGGCGCAACCCGTCTAGCGCGGCCGCCTGCGTGGAATCGAGCGCCGGTGCCGGCATGGCCAAGCCATCCTGGCGGGCCGCCTGGGTGAGCCGCGCGGTGGAGTGTGTATGGTCGGCAATCATCATCCGGGCAAAGCTTGCCACCTTGGCACTGGGGGACTTGGCCAGGATCAGGCGGGAGGATTCGATCTCGAACCGGTCGCCTGCGGCGGCCTTGGCAAGGTAGGTCGGCGCGTCAAGCGGCGCCATGGTGTCGGCAGGCGATGGGGGTGCCGTCGGCTGGGTTGGGGCCAGGCCCTGCGCCGTAGCAAGCGAGGGCAGCAGCATGGCACAGGCAGCCACCGGCGCGAATGGAAATCTGGGCATGATACTCTCTCCTTTTGGGCAGTCTCGCTGATCCGGCCGTCAATGCCGGCTGGGCGAGGGCGGCACGCGAATGGCTTGCGGGCTGACGCTGCCGGGCAAAAGGCGCGGCCGCAGATCCGGGTCGGGCAGCCGTTCATGCCAGGGATGCAGCGGCACGGGCGTGGTCGGGCGGCGCGTAGTCGGGCGGGGCAGGGCGGGCATGGCAACCGCGCAGGCGGACTGGGGCTGGGTCATCTGGGAACTCCTGGGAGGATGTACCAACAAGCCCTGACCGTAATGGTATGTTGCTCGCCCCCAACATGGGTAAGTGCAATTGCGCCGCCGCCGGCGTCGCCGATCAGCGCCCCACTGTGGCGCGGGCGCGCAGCGCGATGCGGCACGTCAGGCCGCTGGGCGCGAAATCGCGTTCCAGTGTCCAGTGCTGCTGGCGCGCGAACATCCGCGTGCCCAGGCCCTGGCGACTGGGCGGCAGCACCGGCGGCCCGCCATTCTCGCGCCACAGCAGCACGCCATCGGCGCTCCAGCCGATGCTCACCCGCCCACGCGGATCAGACAGCGCGCCGTGCTTGAGCGCATTGGTGCACAATTCATGTAGCACCAGCAGCAGATGATACGCGGGCTCGCGCTCGATCAGGAAGGGCGGGCCTTCGATGTGGAACGCATCGTCCTTGTGAAACGGGGCGATCGCGGTGCGCACCAGCTGCGCCAGGTTCAGCCCCGCGCCATCGGCAGGTTGCCGCGCCTCGGTCACGTTGCGACGCTGCGCGCCGTTGGTGTTTCCCGGTGGGTTGTCGAGCAGGCGGTTGGCATTGGCCAGCGCCTGCACCCGGGCCAAAAGATCCTGGCGGAACCGTTCGGTATCATCGCCGGCGTGCGATACGCGGATCAGCGCCTGGACCACGCCAAGCGCGTTCTGCACGCGATGATACATCTCGCGTGCGACGATATCCTGTTCGCGCGCCAGGGCATCGAGCTGGCGCACCGTGCGGCGGAGCGTGTCGCCCACGGCAATCAGCGCCAGGTTGGCCAGCGCGATCAGCAGCGCCAGCGTCAGGCGGTGGGGATCGAGCAGGGATGGGCTGCCGCCACGGAACACCCATTCCACCAGCAGCGTGGTGATGATCGCCACGACCAGCGCGGCGCGCCAGCCCATGAAGACCGCCGCCAGCAGCACGAACGGGAAGAACGGCGCAAACGGCACTGCCTCGCCTGCCTGCCCCAATGCCCAGCGCAAGGTAGCAGGCACGGCGATCGCCACGGCAATGCCTGACAGCCTTTGCCATGGGGTGAGATCGAGCAAAATGGTGCGGCGAACCGCTTCGATCCGCGTCACCGGCGCGCCTTGTCAGGAAAGCCGCGGCGCTTGGTTGACAGGCACAAGACCGGCCCCGTGAAGGGGCCGGTCCGTCTGGAAGCAAGGGGCATCAGTGGCGGCCTTCCCACCCCCTGCGCGATGCTTCCGAATGGCCGCGGGAATCGCCGAACCAGCCGCCGTGGCCGCGATCGCGGTCATCATCATCGTGGCTCATGCGGCGCGAGCGGCCCCGATCGTCGTCATGGTCGTCGCGGCCCCGGCTGCTGCGGCGCCCGTCGTCATCGTCGTGGCGGCCGCTGCGCGATGCGCTGCCGCGATCGTCCCAGCCCTTGCGCGACGCTTCGGAATGGCCACGCGGATCGCCATACCAGCCGCTGCCTTCGTGGTCGGAATTTTCCCAGCCACGGCGCGATGCTTCGGAATGGCCACGGGAATCGCCATACCAGCCGCTGCCGTCATGGTCAGACCGTTCCCAGCCCCGGCGCGAAGCCTCCGAATGGCCATGGGAGTCGCCAAACCAGCCGCCGTGTCCGCGCCCGCCCCGGTCATTGGCCCGGTCATTGCCCCGATCATCGTCGCGGTCATCGCGGCCCCGGCTGCTGGCGCCCCGGCTGCGATAGTCGCGATCGTCATCGTCATGGCCCCGGCTCGAGCGGCCGCGATCATCGCTCATAAAGCGGCCTTCGTCGTCACGCGGGCGATCCTGGCTGCCGCGTCCGCCGCGACGGTCATCTTCTTCGCTGCGGCGGCCGCCCTGACCTGCGAACCGGCCACGCTCGTCTCGGCCACTCCGACCATAATCGCCGTTGTCGCGTCCTTGATAACTTGCCATGGTTCTCTCCTGGGTATTGTGGGCATTTGCCCTGGGAAAGGCGCCGAATGAAACCGGTGCCTGGGGCGGAAGCCGATCCTCGGCCTCCAGTTCGCTGCGCAGTTCTTTCAGCTGCGCTGCAAGTTCGGGAGTATCGACGCCGGATTCGCGCGCCTGGGCGAAAATGCCGTCGTCGCCTTCCTCTTCCTTGACATGATGCCGGATCTGCTCAGCCAGCACCGTGAACTTGGCGTCGCGGAACGGATCGCCGCGGGCGCTGCGTGCCAGGTCGGCGATCAGCACCTTGGCGCTGTCGTGTTCCACCTGTGCTTCGTCGAGATCGTCGTCTTTATCGGCTGCGGCGCGGCAGGCGGGATAGAAGACTTCCTCTTCCAGCATGGTGTGCAGGGTAAGCGCCTGGCACACCTCGGTAACAATCGCGTCCTTGCGGCTGCCGCTGGCGCTCTCGAACTCCTTGAACAGATCTTCGACCTGGCGATGGTCGTTCTTGAGCATGCGGATCGCCTCGCCATCGGCCCTGCTCGAATCGGAGCCCTTGTTGGCGCTCTTGTCGGCATTGGCGGTCTTGCTGGTGGTCGCGGCGCTGCCTTGCGATGCGGCGCGCGGTCCGCGTCGTCCGCTTGCCGCCTTGCCCCCTGCCTTTGCCGTATCGGTCTGGGCACCGTGGGTCTTGTCTGCTTCGGACGATGATGCGGCAGCCTGGCCAGGGGTGGCCTGCCCGGTCTGCGCCGGCTGCGTTGCAGGGGAAGGGGTGCTGTTGCTGGCCATCGGGCCGATCTCCTTCGCGTTGGGTTGGGGCAGTGCCGAAGGGCAAGCCCGGCAGGGCGGCTGGCGCCCGTTGCGGAAGGAGAAGCGTGCGAGCGGCGCACAATGTCCGCGCGGCTATCCCATGTGTGCAATTTGCAATCTGTCTCTTGGGGCAAGATGCGGTTGGTCTGCCCGGTGCCACGGCTGGTCGACGGGAACCGCCAAAGCAAACCTATGTGAATTGTCCGAAATGGATGGAACCTAGAATTTCCCATGATTCGCCAAAGGCATCACGCCGCAAATCAGGGGAAAGGATATGACGCAGGATATGACCCGCGCGCCAAGCCAGGTGTGCACATACCGTCGCCACGAATTTCTGGCCCGCGCGGACGAACGCAAGGATTACGTGCTGCGCATCGAGGAAGGCTGGGCGGCGCAATACCGCCTGTTGCCCGATGGCCGGCGCCAGATCATCACGCTGTTTCTTCCCGGCGACTATTGCGAGCCGCAATGGCTGTTGCAAGGCCGCGCCACCTTGCCGATCGTGGCGTTGACGCGGGTGCGTGCGCGCATGCTGCCGCACAGCCGCATCCAGGCCCGCGCACCGCACGAGGAAGACAGCATGATCCGCGTGCTCGACGCGATGCTGGCCTTGCTGCGCAACCGCGAAAAGTGGATCTTTAACCTGGGCCGGATGACCGCGACCGAGCGGCTGTGCAACTTGCTGTGCGAGTTGCACAGCCGGCTGGCCGCGCGCAACCGCGTGGTGCAGGATCGCTGCGCCATGCCGCTGACCCAGTATGACTTTGCCGATATCGTCGGTATTTCCCCGGTCCACGTGAACCGCGTGTTGCAGACCCTGCGCGGCGAGGGGTTGGTCGATCTCAAGGGGCGGTGGATGCAGGTGCGCGATCTGGTTGCGCTCAAGCGGCTGGGTGAAGTGCCGCTCGACCCCGAACCGCGCGTGCCCCGCGCGGCTTGAAGCCGGATGGCCTGGCTGGCACGGGGGCGCCGTTCCAGCCAGGCCACGCACATTGCCACGCTGGCTGGTCAGCCGTTGACCACGGTGCCGCCATTGGGGTGAAGCACCTGCCCGCTCATATAGCTGCCATCGGCACAGGCCAGGAACAGGAACGCCGGCGCCACTTCGTTGGGTTCGCCCGGCCGGCCCATCGGCGTATCCTCGCCAAAGCGGCGCACCTTGTCCGGATCAGCGCCGCCCTGGGGGTTGAGCGGGGTCCAGATCGGGCCGGGTGCCACGGCATTCACGCGAATGCCCTTGTCCACCAGGTTCTGGCTGAGCGAGCGGGTAAACGCCGTGATCGCACCCTTGGTCGCGCTATAGTCCAGCAGTTGCGGCGCGCCCTTGTACATCGTCACGCTGGTGCAATTGATGATCGCACTGCCGGCGCCAAGGTGGCCCACTGCGGCCTGGACCATGTGGAACATGCCAAAGATATTGGTGCGGAACGTGGCATCGAGCTGTTCCGGGGTAATATCGCGAATGTCCGTTGCCGGGTGCTGCTCACCGGCATTGTTGACCAGCACGTCCAGCCGGCCAAAGCGATCGATGACCGCGTCCACCGCCTGCTGGCAGAATGCGGGATCGCCCACGTCGCCCTGCAGGGTGATCGCCCTTGCGCCTTCCTGGGCGACGATGGCGGCGGTGTCCTGCGCGTCCTTGCTGTCCTGGCGATAGACGATCGCCACGTTGGCCCCCTCGCGGGCAAACAGCGCGGCCACCGCTCGGCCAATGCCGCTGTCGCCACCGGTAACGATCGCCACCTTGCCAGCCAGGCGTCCCGAGCCGGGATAGACCGGCTGCCATTTCGGTTCGCGGTTCAGCGCCTGCTCCTGCCCCTGGCGATCGGGCGCGGCGGCGGTTCCGGCCTGGGCATCGGCGGCCTTGGCTTCGTGTTCGGGCGGGGTCTCGCCCAGCTTGCCCAGGCTGGCGGGGTGCGACGTGGTCATGAAAGATGGTCCTTGCAGGGGGATAAGGCGCACGCGAGGCGCACGCGGGATGCCTTCAAAACCCCGAAAACAAGAAAAGGTGGCAAGGCTTTACATATGTGAAGAAGGGCATGTGACAGTCATTTCATAAGGCTGCCGACGGCGCGGAAGGCGCGCCCCAGGTTTGAGGATGCGATGTTGCCGCGCCACTGCGATGCCCGTTCTGGCGTGTACCCCTGCTTCGCTTGCGCCATGTCTCTCGTGACTGCCGCCGTGACTGCTGCCGGAACGCGCATCACCGCCTTTGATCTGCCTTGAGCCTGCCTTCGATGCTGTTCAATGCCCTGGCCCGGCGCCTGTCATGCTGCTTTCCGCTGGACGAGAACGACGTGCGCGCGGTGGAACGGCTCTGCGCCGTCCCGCGTCGCCGCGTGGCGGCGCGCCGCGAGTTCCTGCGCGAAGGCGACCGGCCCGGCCACGTGCACGTGCTGCTGGAAGGGTGGGCGTGCCACCAGGTGATGCTGCCCGATGGCCGCCGCCAGATCACCGCATTCCATCTGCCCGGCGATATCCTGTGGCAACCGCTGGGTGAGGCGCGCATGGACTTTTCGATCCTGGCACTGACCCCGGCGATCATCGCACCAATCCCGACCAGCGCGTTGGAGGCGGTGGCCAAGGCCCACCCCGCCATTGCCACGGCGCTGGCCTTGCAAAACCGCGTGGCAGAGGCGGTTTTGCGGCGGTGGCTGGTCAACGTGGGGCAGCGCGCCGCGTTCGAGCGGATCGGCCACCTGTTCTGCGAATTGCATCACCGCCTGCATGCCATCGGTTTGGCCCAGGGCAACGGTTTTGCCTTTCCGGTCACGCAGGTGGAACTGGCCGAGGCGACCGGGTTGACCCCGGTGCACGTCAATCGCGTGTTGCGCGACATGCGGCGGCAAGGCCTGATCGATCTGGAAAACCGCGTGCTGCGCATCCTGCAATTGCGGGCCTTGGCACAGCATGCGCTGTTCGACCCTGCCTATCTTGAGCCGCACGGCCACCACAGCGCCGCGCCGAGCCCATGAAAAAGGCCGGCCTTGCCAAAGGGCAGGGCCGGCCTTCCCGCGCGAACCTGGGCGGTATGACGCGATCAGTAGGGGTAGGACACGCCGTAGTGCGAATGGACCCGGCGGCCATAGTCAATGTCATGGACCGGTTCTTCGGTGGCCTGGTAGTGCGGGGCGGATTCCAGGGTTTCGCGGCTCAGGTTGACGACATAGCCGCCCTGGCCGCTATCATAGTTCAGCGTGTTCCAGGGCAGCGGGTAATAATCGCTGCCAAAGCCAAGAATGCCGCCGAATTGCAGCACGGCATACTCGACGGTGCCGGTGCGCTTGTTGACCATGAAGTTGTGGATCGAGCCGAGACGCTCGCCATCGGGGTTATAGACGGCCGTGCCGTCCACCTTGTTTGAGGCGATCAGGCGGGCGGTTTCATCGGTGGCAATGCTGTCAGACATGGCGCTCTCCTGCGTAGAGGTTTGCGTCATCAACTGCCCGGCCGATACGATGGGGCCGGTGCCAGGGACAGGCCGTGCCCACCTTGCGCCGGGCAGAGCGGCATACTGATCCATGCAAGGATGCAGCGTCAGGCGGCGCGGAAGGCGCGCAAAAAGAAAGGGCGGCCATCACCAAGGATGCCCGCCCATTATGGTTGAAAAGGGAAGAAGGCGCTCAGACCGCGATGGCGGCCAGCAGCTTTTCGCCGTAGCGTTCGTCGGCCGGATCGAAACCGGCAAAGACCTTGGCCGGCTCGGACGTCAGGATGACATCGCGCAGGCCCGAGAGGCGGAACGTGCCGAGCTTTTCTTCGGCCGGGGCCACGCCATCGCGGTCATGCACGACAGCATCGATGTGCGGCGCGCCGTGGCGTTCGAACAGGGCATGCGGTGCCAGCGTCACGTTGCCACGGTTATAGACCGCGCGAACGCACAGCTTGTTGGCGATGGCAAAGCCCAGCATGTGCACCGACTGCTCGATATCGGGCGCGCTATCCGCCGTTTCGGGGGTTCCCGAGGAATTCTGATTCTGCTGCATCGCAACACACTAGGATAATCGCGGGTTCAGGGCAATCGTGTGAACGGTTGCGCAGGGCGCGCCACAAATTCCAAATCGAAACAGGCGCAGGGCAACGCGCATATTTTGCTCTTGCAATTGATATCCATTATCAATAAACCGATCGGGCAACGGGCATGACCCTCTGCCCGCTTGCGGATGGCTGGCTGCCGTCCTGATCTCCCTGAACTTTTGGCGGGGCGCCGCACTTCGCCCCGCCAACTTTTCAGATATCGCTCAGCTTGCGGCGGTGAGGGAGGCTTGCACCACCTGCTGGTCAATCGCGCCAAACGGGGTGCTGCCATCGGCGGCGCGCGCTTCCATCCGCACGCGATCCCCGATCGCCATGAAGGCGGTGGCTGGCTTGCCAGCGGCGATGATCTCGATCGCGCGGCGTTCGGAAATGCAGCTCGATCCCACCGTGGCATATTCCGGGTTCGATACCGTGCCCGATCCGATCACCGTGCCGGCGACCAGGTCGCGCGTCCGGGCGGCATGGGCCACCAGTTCGGCAAAGCTGAAATCCATGGCGCGGCCGTTGGCGTGGCCGAACGGCGCACCGTTCCAATCCACCACAAGGTCCAGCGCGACGCGATTGTCGTGCCAGCCTTGACCCAGCGCGGCCGGCGGCACGGCAAAGGGCGCCATGCTGCACGCCGGCTTGGCCTGGACCCAGCCAAACCCGGTCTTCATCTCGATCGGGGCCAGCGTGCGCAACGACCAGTCGTTGATCTGCACCACCAGCTTGATGTGGGCTGCGGCATCGCGTGCGCTGGTGCCCATCGGCACCGCATCGACGATCACGCCAAATTCGCCCTCGAAATCGATGCCTTGGGCAGGATCGGCAAAGGGCACCGGGTCGGTCGGGCCATAGAAACGGTCGGATAGGCCCTGGTACATCAGCGGCAGATCGGTTTCGATCGGCGGCATGTTGAAGGCCACCTGCATCAGGTCACCATGCGTGCCAAAGGCCGAACCATCGAGCCATTGCCAGCTGCGCGGCAGCGGCGCGGCGAGTTGCGCGGGATCGAGCGGCAGGCCGGCACCATCGGCCAGCTCGCTGGAAAGCGCGGCCAGCGTGGCTTCCGCGCTGCCCCAGTTCTCGATCGCGGTCAGCAGGTTGGGCAGGGCAGGGCCGGCAGGCAGATAGCGGGCGGCAGCGGCGCATACGACCACCAGCTGCCCATCGGGCGTGCCATTGCGCAAGGTTGCCAGGCGCATCGCGGTCACTCCTCGATGATCGCGACGGCGCGGGTCCATCCGGCCGATGCGCCCTGGATCTTGTGCGGGAAACAGCTGACAATGAACCCGTGCGGCGGCAGGCTTTCCAGGTTGTGCAGCTTTTCCAGGTGGCAATAGCCGATGTCGCGGCCCGCCTTGTGGCCTTCCCAGATCAGCGAGGTATCGCCGGTTTCCTTGACCTTTTCCGCCGTATAGCTGAACGGCGCGTCCCAGCTCCAGGCGTCGGTGCCGGTCACCTTCACGCCGCGCGTGGTCAGGTACATCGTCGCCTCATAGCCCATGCCGCAGCCCACGTTGACGAAATCCGGGCGCCCCAAGGCGCCACCGGCGGCCGTGTTGACCAGCACGATGTCGAGCGGCTGTAGATCGTGGCCGATGCGGGCCAGTTCGTCTTCCACGTCTTGCGCGGTGACCACATAGCCGTCGGGAAAGTGCCGGAAGTCCAGCTTCACCCCGGGCTGGAAGCACCATTCGAGCGGCACTTCATCGATGGTGATGGCGCGCTTGCCGCCGTCCATGGTGGGGTGGAAATGCCAGGGCGCATCGAGATGCGTGCCGTTGTGCGTGGTGAGCTTGACCCACTCCGCCGCGGCAAAGCCGGCGCCATCGATGGTGTCTTCCTGTGTCACGCCGGGAAAGAAATGGCCGAGTTCGCCCACGGTGTCGGGGTGGGTCTGATAGGTGATCTCGGGGCGCATGAACGGTGGGTCGCTGACCACGTCGTTGCACAGGGTGATCGACAGGTCGATGAAGCGGCGGGCCATCGGGGGGATCCTCTCTTTGCGATGCCGGCGGAGCATGCTGGTGCATGCGCCGCCGGCATCCTGGTCTTGTCAGGCGTAGTGTATCAGGCGGTATGGCCGCCCAGGGTTTCGGCAAACCAATCGGCCAGCAGATCGCGGCCATACGACATGTTGTCGGCCCCGACATGCTCCACGCCACCTTCGCGCGGGGTGAAGATCACCTTTTCGCGGCGCGGCGAATTGACCAGCTGGTCATAGAGATCATCGGCATAGGCCACGCTGATCTGGCGATCGTTGGCCCCGTGGGTGACCAGGAACGGCACCGTGATGCGATCGATGTGGCCGTTGAGGTTCATCGCTTCGGACTTGGCGAGGAAATCGTCCTGGTCCTTGGCGCCGAATGCCCAGTGCACGTGTGCCCAATAGTGCGGCACGGGGTTTTCGCCCTCGCGTGCCATGCGCTTGTCCTGCACTTCGCGCCAGTTGTGGTTGGCACCCCACACCGCGCCCGAGGCAAAGCGCGGTTCATAGGCAACCGCGCGCGGGGCAAAGTGCCCGCCCAGCGAAATGCCGGTCATGCCGATCGCCTTGGGATCGACTTCGGGCTGCTGCTCCAGCCAGTCCACTGCCCGCGAAGCCCAGCTTTCCGAATGCGGATCGACCGGCAGGTCTTGCAGGCGCAGCGTTTCGCCCGAGCCGGGCTGGTCGACGCACAGCGTGGAAATGCCGCGCCGTGCCAGTTCGGTCGGCAGATTGGTCCAGTAGAGCAGTTCCTTGCAGCTATCGAGACCGTTGCAGAACACCACCACCGGCTTTGCCCCTTCGCCCGGCGCGCGGGTGAACAGGGCCGGCATCGTGCCGTTTTTCAGCGGGATTTCCACGCGCTCGCGGTTGATCTTGCCCAGCTGGGTCGATTTGTCGAACGCCGCGCGTGCCTTGGCATAGGTTTCCTTGCGCCCCGGCGCGCCATGGCCCTGCATGCGCTCGGCGGTGAACAGATAGAGCGAGGCGCGCTCCAGCTTGTTCGAGGCCGAGAGCATGCGACCCTTGGCCTCGTCCTCGCCGGCCAGTTCCAGCAGCTTGTCGCCCATGGCGACCCAGGCCTTCATGAACTGCGGCGTGCCGGCGTCGGCACCGTTGGCCGCCGCGTCCTTGATCGGCTGGCACATGTCGACGATCTCGCCGATGCGGCCACCCGATTCCATCGCGATGGCAACCGACAGGTTCCAGATGTAGTTCGGAAAGTATTCAAACAGCGCCATGACGATCAAACCCCGGCCGGCTGGAACAGGCGCGCATCGGGCGCCGGATGCGGCATGGTCTGCGGGCCGCCCACGCCAATGCCCCACTGGTCCATGATCGAGGGCGCCGGCACATGGACCTGGGCCTCGTGCGTTTCGAAATCGACCTGGTCCAGGTCTGCGGTGTATTCCACGGCAAAGCCGGCGGGCGTGGTGAAATAGCTGAAGGTGTTGTTGCCGGCGGTGTGGCGGCCCGGGCCCCAGCGCAGATCGGTGCCGCGCTTCTTGAGGCGGCTGGCGCCGCGCATCATGTCGTCCACCGAGAGCATGTCATAGGCCACGTGGTTAAGGCAGGGCGGCCCAGGCAGGATGGCAACGCGGTGGTGGGCTTCGTTGCAGCGCAGGAAGCACATGAAATCGCCCAGCCAGTCAGAGACCTTGAAGCCCAGCACATCGGTAAAGAACTTGACCATCGCCTGGTGATCGGGCGAGTGCATGACGATGTGGCTGATCTTGACCGGCACGCCTTCCCAATGCGCGAGCGTGCGCTTGTCGCCACGGGCGACATCGGCCGAAATCTCGAACGGCAGGCCATCGGGCGAGAAGAAGCGGAAGCCATAGCCGCCACCCGGCGCATCCATCGTGGCAGGGGCATGGATCACCTTGCAGCCGGCAGCGATGATCTTGTCGTGCAGCGCGTCGACATCGGCCGGGGTGTCGGCGGCAAAGGCGATCACTTCGACGTGGTTCACCTCGGCCTTGTGCAGGCGCACGACATGGTGTTCGTCATGGCCCTGGGCCTTGAACCACACCATGTCATCGGTGGCGGCCACTTCGTCCAGGCCCCAGTCATCGGCGTAAAAGGCGCGTTCGGCGTCATAGTTTTCGACGCCATATCCGACATAGCGGATTTCGGTCACTCGGCTCATCGCTTGGCAATCCTTGGCAAGAAGGCAAAAAAGATCAGATCGGTTGGGCGACCATGGCAAACATCTCGGCCGTGGCCTTGTGATTGTCGATCGGCGGGCCCTTGCCCAACTGGCCCATGCAGATGGCGAGCGAGCTTTCGACGATATAGCGGCAGCGTTCATAGCGCCGGGCGCGATAGGCGCTGAACGCCTCTTCCACGCTGTCGGCCGCGGTCAGTTCCTCGGCCAGCACCAGGGCATCCTCGATCGCCATGCCGGCACCCTGGCCCAGGTGCGGGGTCGTGGCGTGGACGGCATCGCCCAGCAGAACCACGTGGCCCTTGTGCCAGGGGCCATGGATCATCATGCCTTCCAGCGGGCGATAGACCACGCCGTCATCATCGGTGATCTGGCTGGCCAGGGCCTGGATCTGCGGCGCGGCGCCAACCAGCTTGCCGCGCATCGCAGCGGCCAGCCCCTCGCGCGGATAGCGCGGGTTGTCCGGCTCGGGCGTGGTGACGTACATGTAGATCGTGTCGCGCGATACCGGCACCAGGCCAATGCCGATGCGGCCGTTGTAGACGTGCAGCGCATCGAGATCGGCCGGGCGGGGGAAGTTGTAGCGCCACACCGCCTGGCCCGTGAACTGCGGCTTTTCCGCATCGGGCAGGATCATCTGGCGGGTCTGCGAATAGACGCCGTCGGCGCCGATCACCACGGCATAGCGCGCGGTGCTGCCGTCGGACAGCGTCACGTCCACGCCATCATCGGCTTCGTCCAGCGCGGTGACCGTCAGGCCCAGGCGGATGTCGGCGCCCAGTTCGCGGGCGCTGTCGCCCAGCACCTTCTGCAGCGCGCGGCGGCCAATGCCCACGTTCGACGGGCGTCCTTCGACCAGCGACGGGGTGGGCACGCGCGCCACGCGGGTGCCATCGGGCACATAGATTTCCACCGCGTCAAATCCGCAGGCGGCATCGAGGAAGGCATCGAGCACGCCCAGCTGTTCCATCGCGCGCACCACGTTGGACTGCTGGATGATGCCCACGCCATAGACCGACCAGGTCGGGTCTTTTTCAATCACGGTGACACGGTGGCCGGCGCGGCGCAGCGCGATGGCGGCGGAAAGGCCGCCGATTCCGGCGCCCACCACAAGCACGGGCAAGTCTTGCACGTCAGGTCTCTCCCCAAGGGCTGGTTATGACCTGCATCCTAGGGGTGAATACGAATTTGGATACTAGATTGTTTTGATCGTCATCCATCCATAGAATGGATCAACTGCGATAGGCCACTTCGCGCAGGCGGGCCATCAGCCAGCGCAGCCCCTCGTCGCTGCTGCGCGTGCGGTGATATTGCACCATTTCGCGCATCGGCTGAAACGCGAACGGCAGCGGCGCCATCGCCAGCGGAAAGGCCGCGATCAGGCGGCGGGCCAGCCGCTCCTGAATAACCGCCATGCGCTGCGTGTCCATCAACACCCACGGGATCGTGCTGAACGAAGGCACCTCGATCTCGATCCGGCGTTCCAGTCCCATCTGGTTGAGCTGGCGATCGGCAAAGGCATGATCGCGCAAGGCGCCGATCCGCACCGAGACATGGCCGGCGGTCAGAAATGCCTCCAGGCTGGGGCCGCCATCGGCAAAGGCGGCGTTGTGGCTGGAGCCGATCACCACGTGGCGTTCCTCGCACAGCAATTCGCTGGGATGGTCCGACAGGATGAATTGCTCCGGTGCGATCAGCAGGTCGGCGCGTCCTTCGCGCAGTTCGGTATGGGCAGCGTCGCTGGGCAGCACCAGTTCGATGCGCAGGCCCGGCGCCAGGCGCGGCAAGGCCTGCAGCAGGGGGGCAAGCACGGCGGTCACGACATAGTCCGACGCCACAAGGCGGAACGTGCGCTGCGTGGTCGCCGGATCAAACCGGTTGGAGGCCGCCAGCATCGCCTCGACCGAGCGCAGGGTATCGCGCACCTGTGGCACCAGCGCCTCGGCAAAGGCGGTTGGGTACATGCGCTTGCCCTGAACCACCAGCAGCTCGTCGGCAAAGTATTCGCGCAGGCGGGTCAGCGCCGCGCTCATCGCTGGCTGGCTCAGGTTCATCTGCCGTGCGGCGGCCGAAACGCTGCGGCTTTCCAGCAGCACGTCGAAGGCGGCCAGAAGGTTGAGATCAAGACCTTTGAAACGCATCTGCCATTCGTCGATAGTTTGAGGGAAGATCGATCCATAGCGTGGATCGATCGCCCTGTCTGCGTTGTGCGCGCTGTTTTCACCGCGTGAAACGCTGGCTGCCGCTGGCCGTGGCGCGCGGGCGGGTCGGGGGATACACCCTAAAGGGCAGGGCACGCGCAGGCACAAACGCGCGGCCCGGCAGACAAGAGGGGATGATGACAAGGTCCATGCTGATCATGCTGGCGGCTGCCCTGCCGCTGCCGGCGACGCCCGCGCTTGCCCAGCAAGGAGGTGCTCCGGCTGTGGCTCTACCCGTGCGCCAGGCACTGGGTAAAGTCTTGCCCCAGCGTAGCCCGGAACAGGTCTATGCCAAGGTTTGCGGCTATTGCCATGGCCGCAACGTGGGCCCGATCATCCTGGGGCGTGGCCTGCCGGCCGAGGCTGTCCGCTATATCGTGCGCCACGGTCAAAACGCGATGCCGGCGTTCCGCCCCACCGAAATTACCCCCGCCGAACTCGATGCCCTGTCGCAATGGGTTTCGCAAAGCCCGGCCCGCAAGGAGGAGCACGGACAATGAGCCTGGATCTCGATCGCCGTGGCCTGCTGGGCGCCGGCCTGGTCGGCGCCGCCAGCATCGGCCTGGGCACCGGGGCCAGTGCCGCCAGCCCGGCACCGCTCGCCCCGGGACGCAGCATGGCGGACTTTACCGGCGCGATGAAGGCCTTTCGCGGTGTCGTCGGGGCGGAATGGGTGTTCGGCGATGAAGACGCCGTGGCCCCCTATGAAAAGGCCTATATCCCCGATCCGGCCCACCGCTACAAACCGGTGGGTGCGGTCTGCCCGCAATCGCTGGAAGAAGTGCAGGCGATCGTGCGCATCGCCAACCAGTATCGCCAGCCGCTGTGGACGGTCTCGACCGGCAAGAACATGGGCTATGGCATGACCTCGCCGGCCACCCCGGGGCAGGTGGTGCTCGATCTCAAGCGGATGAACCGCATTCTGGAGGTTGATGCCGAGCTTGGCACCTGCCTGCTGGAGCCGGGCGTCACATATCAGCAGCTCAAGGACTATCTCGACGAGAACAAGATCCCGCTGTGGATCGATGTGCCCACGGTCGGCCCGATCGCCTCGCCGGTAGGCAATACGCTCGATCGCGGGGTGGGATACACGCCCTATGGCGAACACTTCATGTTCCAGTGCGGCATGGAAGTGGTGTTGCCCAGTGGCGAGGTGATGCGCACCGGCATGGGCAGCATCAAGGGCAGCACGGCCTGGCAGGCGTTCAAGTGGGGCTATGGCCCCTATCTCGACGGGCTGTTCACCCAATCCAACTTTGGCATCGTTACCAAGATGGGCATGTGGCTGATGCCCAGGCCGCCGGTCTACAAGCCGTTCATGGTGCGCCATGGCGACATGGCCGACGTGCCCCGCATCATCGAGGCGATGCGCCCGCTGCGCGTGTCGAACCTGGTGGCCAACTGCAACCTGATGATGAGCGCAAGCTACCAGCTCGCCATGTTCAAGCGGCGCAACGAGATCGTGCCCGATGGCGCCCCGCTCGACGATGACAGCGTCAAGAAAGCGGCCAAGGCCAACGGGCTGGGCATGTGGAACACCTATTTCGCGCTCTATGGCACCGACCAGACGATTGCGGGGGTAGAGCCGATCATCCGCGCCAGCCTCACCGCCAGCGGCGGCGAAGTGCTGACCGCCGCCGAAATGGGCGACAACCCGTGGTTCCACCACCACCAGACCCTGATGCAAGGTGGCCTCAACCTCGACGAGATCGGCCTGTTGCGCTGGCGCGGATCGGGTGGGGGGCTGGCCTGGTTTGCGCCAGTGGCCGCCGCGCGCGGGGTGGAGGCTCAGCGGCAGACGGCGCTGGCGCGCGAAATCGTGTCGCGCCACGGCTTCGACTATACCGCCGCCTACGCCATCGGCTGGCGCGATCTGCACCACATCATCGCCCTGCTGTTCGACAAGGCCGATGCGGCCGAGCACCAGCGCGCCGATGACTGCTACAAGGAATTGGTGGTGCGCTTTGGCGCACAGGGCTGGGCCAGTTATCGCACCGGGGTCAATTCGATGGACCTGGTGGCGCAGCAATATGGCGAAGTGAACCGCCGCTTCAACGCAACGCTCAAGCACGCGATCGATCCCAACGGGATTCTCGCGCCTGGCAAATCGGGGATCATCTGATGCGTTTTACCGGAAAGACCGTGGTGATTACCGGCGGCACCAC
Organism: Novosphingobium sp. SG754; assembly: GCF_013149315.1. Lineage (NCBI taxonomy): Bacteria > Pseudomonadati > Pseudomonadota > Alphaproteobacteria > Sphingomonadales > Sphingomonadaceae > Novosphingobium > Novosphingobium sp. SG754. The sequence continues at coordinate 215,212 of NZ_JABGCC010000002.1, forward strand.
CGGCATCGGCGCGGCCACCGCCGCTGCCTTTGCCCGCGAAGGGGCCGCCGTGGTGATCGGCGACTGGAACGAGGATGCGGCCCGGATCGCGCAAGCCATCGTCGATGCTGGGGGCCGCGCCACCTTCCGCAAGGCCGACGTGCGCGATGCGCGTGTCCATGCCGATCTCGTGGCCTTGGCGCTCGATACCTATGGTTCGCTCGACATGGCGTTCAACAACGCAGGCGTGCTGCCGCCGCCGCTGCCGTTCCATGAAGTGCCGCCCGAAAACCTCGACCTGATCTTCGATGTCGATATCAAGGGCGTGTTCTATGCCATGCAGGCGCAGATCCGCCATTTCCTCAGCATCGGCGGCGGGGCGATCGTCAACACCGCCTCGGTCGCCGGGCTCGTCGCCGATCCCAACATGGCGCACTATGTTGCCGCCAAGCATGCGGTGGTGGGCCTGACCAAGGCGGCGGCGGTGGAATATTCGGCGCGCCATATCCGTATCAACGCCATCGCGCCCGGCTTCATCGCCACACCGATGACGCAGGCCTGGCTCGATAGCGACGATTTCAGGCAGTCGTTCTTTGCCCACAACGTGTCTGGCCGGGCCGGCGCGCCCGAGGAAGTGGCTGGCACCGTGCTGCACCTGTGTTCCGATGCCGCCAGCTTCTGCAACGGCGCGCTGTTCGTGATCGATGGCGGGCAGACGGCGCATTGAAAAACGTCCGCGCGTGGAAGGAGACCTCTATCATGAAGATGCCTATGTTCATGTTGGCCGCAGCGCTGCTGGGCGCGGCACCGGCCCTGGCCCAATCAGCGGAAAAACCGCTGCAATACGAGGTCATTCCCACCGGCCCGATCAGCATGTTTGCCAATGTCACCCTGATCAAGGGAGACAAGAACGCGGTCTTGGTCGATGTGCCGTTTGCCCGATCCGATGCCTATCGCGTCGCTGCTGCCGTGCTTGATAGCGGCAAGCATCTGCAGACCATCGTGATCACGCATGATCATCCCGATCACTTCTTCGGGCTGGATGTGCTGGCCGATGCCTTTCCCGATGCGCAGATCGTGGCCAATCCGGTGGCGGCGCGCGATATGGCGCGGTCCATCCCGATCAAGTTCAAGCGCTGGAGCGGGCAATTGGGCACCAACGCGCCCCGCCGCCCGGTGCAACCGGTGGCGATGATCGGCGACAGCATCGATCTGGACGGGCATCGCCTGCAGGTGCTGGGGCCGATGCAGGGCGATCATGTTGATTCGACCGTGGTGTGGGATGCCCAGGCGCGCACCCTGGTGGCGGGAGACGTGCTCTACAATGGCGTGCACGTGTGGCTGGGTGAACATACGCCGGCGCGCTATGCGGCCTGGCTCGCCACGCTCGACCGCCTTGATGCGCTGCATCCGGTGACGGTGATTGCCGGGCATCGCCACCCCGGCGCGGCCAACGACAATGGCGCGATCGGCTGGACGCGCGACTATATCAAGACGTTCGTGGCCGCGCGTGCCGCCAGCCATTCGTCGGCAGAGATCGCTGCGGCAATGAACAAGGCCTATCCCGACGCGACCGAGGTCTATGGCGGGTTCCTGCTCGGCACGTCGAGCAAGGTGGGCGCAGGGGAAATTCCGCCGTGGGATGAGTAATTCGTACGGGCGTGTGGGGCCCCGGATCAAGTCCGGGGCGACGTCCTCACTTCAATCATTTCTCGTCACCCCGGACTTGATCCGGGGTCCCACGCCACCCTGTCGGTTTAGCCTGATCAGGCCTGTGCGGCGGCGATATAGCCGTCGATGCACTGGTCCAGCACTGGCAGCGGCATTGCGCCGGGCAGCAGGCCGGCATCGTGGAACGTGCGGATATCGAACTTGCTGCCCAGCGCCGCGCGCGCCTTGGCACGCAGGCGCAGCCAGTCGAGCTTGCCCAGCATGTAGCTGCACGCCTGGCCCGGCCACACGCAATAGCGTTCCACTTCGGTGATCGCCATGGTTTCGGGATCGCCGATCGTGTCGGTATAGAACTTCACCGCCTGTTCGCGGCTCCAGCCCTTGGCGTGCATCCCGCTGTCCACCACCAGGCGCACGGCACGGAAGATGCTGTCGTGCAGCTGGCCGACATGGCCGAGTGGGTCGTTTTCATAGACGCCCATCTCCACCGCCAGCTGTTCGGCATAGAGCGCCCAGCCTTCGCCATAGCCGGAAAAGAACTGGATCTTGCGCAGCGTCGGCAGGCCGGCTTCCTGCGCCAGCGACAGCTGCAGATGGTGGCCCGGCACGCCTTCGTGATAGGTCAGCGTGGGCAGCGTCCAGCTCGGCACTTCGGCAGTATCGCGCAGGTTGATGTAATAGGCGCCCGGGCGCGTACCATCGAGCGAGCCGTTCTGGTAATAGCCGCCCGGCGCGCCAGCCTCGGTGGCCTTGGGCACGCGGCGGATGTCCAGCTTGGTCTTGGGCAGGGTGCCGAAATACTGCGGCAGGCGCGCTTCCATCGCCTCGACCTGGCGGTTGAGGTCGGCCAGCAGCTTGTCCTTGCCTTCGTCGGTATTGGGATAGCGGAACTTGGGATCGTCATAGAGCGCGCGCAGGCGTTGGCCCACGGTACCCTGGGTATAGCCTTGGCTCTTGAGGATGGCATCGGCCTGCGCGCTTTGCTGCGCGATCAGTTCCAGGCCGGTGCGGTGGATTTCCTCCGGCGCCATGTCGCTGGTGGTATAGCTCTGCAGCGACAGGCGATAGAGTTCCTCGCCCTTGGGCAGGCGGGCAACCCCGGCGGTGTGCACCGCCTTGGGCTGCAGGCTTTCCATCAGCGCGATCTGGCGATCGAGCGCGGGCTGCACGCGCTTGGCCACGATCGCTTCGGCGCGGGCCTGCCACTGGCCGGGGATGTGCTGCTCCGCCGTGCGGTGGACGATCGATGACACCATGTTGGACTGCGCCGCCGGCACGTCGCGCAGCGCCTTGAGCTGGGTGAGGGCCTTGGCCAGGATGAAATCGGGCGGCACCACGCCGGCGGCCACGTCGTGGCGCACGGCGGCACTGTCCTGGTCGATCGCTGTGGCAAAGGCGTCCAGCCGCGAAAGATAGGCATCGGCATCGGCCGCATTGGCGATGGTGTGCTGGCTATCGAGGAAATCGGGAATCTGCTGATAGCAGCCGGTCAACTGCGTGACGACATAGGGCGAACCGACCGTTGCAAAGGTGCGGTTCATCGTGTCGTTGAGCTGGGTGGAATAGAGGATGCTGGCATAGTTCCAGCGGTTGTTGCCGGTGAGCTTGGCGGCATCGATCTTCCGCAGGGCGGCCAGGTCGCGCGCGGTGCGGGCCTTGGCGTCTTCCCACGCGTGGAGCGAGCGATCATCCAGGCGCGCCTTGGCGCCGGCATGCGCCCCGCTGTCCACGCCCAGGCCGGTGGCCATTTCGGGCGAATGCGCCAGCTGATCGGCCAGCATGCTGTCGAACAGGGCATTGAGCCGCCGGTCTTCGCCTGAACTGGAAGCCGCATCGTTGGCAGGCATGGTGGAAGCGGTGGTTGCGGCGCGGGCAGTGCCCAGGCTCGACAGGGCGGCCAGCCCGGCGCTGGCGGCGCCGGCCTTGAGGATGTGGCGGCGGTTCATCGGCAAGTCCGTTACAAAGTGGCTGCCGCGCCCGTATTGAGGGGGGCGCCGGGCGCGGCAGCGGGGGGGAAGGGCTGCCACAGCAATGGCAACCACCTTCGCGCGATAGCGGATGGTTGCGGTTGAAAGCAAAGACGCTGGTCGATCCCAGCATGTCGTTGGCCGATCGCAAACGGGATATCGCCCTGGTTGCGATCGGCCACGATGGGTCTCGCGATCAGGCGACCTGGGCGTTGCGGGCGCGCTGCCGTCGCAGGAAATGGGCGCTGACGCAGGCGGCAAAGACCGCCAGGCTCAGCGCCACCTGCAGGCGTTGATCGGGCATCATCGCCATCATCACCAGCACGGCGATGATCCCGCCCACCGCCGTCCACGAAATCACGGGAAACGCCCAGACCTTGACCGTCAACTGCTCACCCGCAGCATCAAGCCGGCGGCGCAGGGCGATCTGGCTCAGGGAAATCAGCAGATAGACGCACAGGATCGTCGCGCCCGACGATTGCAGCAGGAAGGTGAACAGCGCATCGGGCGAAAATACCGAAGACAGCACCACAGCAAAGCCGGCCACGCCCGAAACGATGATGCCCAGCGCCGGCACGCGCCGTGCCGAAACCCGCCCGAACGCTGCCGGGGCATCGCCGCGCTGCGCCATTTCAAACAGCATGCGCGAGGTGACATAGATCGCCGAATTCAGGCACGAGACGATCGCGGTAAAGATCACCGCACCGATCACCGCTTCCGCGCCGGGCACCTTGATGATCGACAGTGCGGCCACGAACGGTGACTTGCCCGAAACCACGCTATCCCATGGCAAGATCGCCAGGATCACCGCGATCGAGCCGATGTAGAAGAACATGATGCGCAAGGTGACGGTGCGCGCCGCGCGCACGATGTTGCGCGCCGGGTCTTCGGTTTCCACGGCAGCGATGGTCGCCACTTCCGAACCCATCATCGAAAAGATCACCACCGGAATGGCGGTGAACGCCGCGCCCAGCCCCATGGGAAATGCGCCGCCATGGCTGGCAAAACCAGCGGTCAGCCGCGCCAGTCCTGGCCCGAAGCCGAAGATATAAGCAAGGCCAAGGGCCATGAACCCGATGATCGTGATCACCTTGAGCGAGGCGAACCAGAACTCGAACTCGCCATAGGTCTTGACCGAGAACAGGTTCACCAGCGTCATCGCGGCGATCAGCAGCGCGGCCAGCGCCCACATCGGCAGGGGAATGAACGGCATCAGCATGTTGGCGCCGGCGATTGCCTCCACCGCGATGGTGATCACCCAGAAATAGTAATAGAGCCAGGCCGTGGTGAACCCGGCCCAGGGGCCGAGGCCCAGCGCGGCATAGCCGGTGAACGAGCCTACGCCCGGGCGCGCCATGGCCATCTCGCCCAGCATGCGCATGATCACGAAGACCAGCATGCCACATAGCGCATAGGTCAGCAGCACGGCCGGCCCGGCAATGTGGATCGCGGCGCTCGATCCCACGAAGATCCCGGCGCCGATGATGCCCCCGATCGAAATCATGGCGACATGGCGCGGCTTCAACGAATGGGCCAGCGCTTCGCCGGGGGGAGATGCAGACATGGTCAGTGGCTCGCTTTCTTGGCAGACTGTTGCGCCTGGTAGCCCTGGCGCTGCTGGTCGATCAGATAGGCATGGATGGCCTCGACATCGGCCTTTGTCACCACATCATCGAACCGGGCCATGCCCATCGGCGCCAGCGCGCCTTTCAGGACGATATCGTTGAAGCTGGCATGCACTTCGGGCGGCAGGCGCGATAGATCGGGCGTGACACCGGGCGTGCCCAGCACGTGGCAGCGCGAACAGTTCTCGGTGAACTTGTCCTCGCCCCGGGCGATCAGCGCCGGGCTGGCCTTGAGCGGCGGCGGCGGCAGATAGGGCGGAACCTCGCGCTTGTCGGGCATCGGCACCGCGCTACCGCCCAGCTTGAACACCAGGATGCGGTTGGCATTGCGGTTGGCATAGGCCGCGCTCGATGGTGGGATCGAGAACGTGATGCCCGATCCGCCATAGCCGGCCTGGACCGCCACATATTGCACGCCGCCGATCTTGTAGGTCATTGGCGCGGCCATGATGTGGCTGCCGGTCTGGATGGTCTTGATCGGCGCGCCGGTGCGGGCGTTGTAGATCCACAAGCTGCCATCGCCGCGCCCCTGGAACACCAGGTTGCCCGCCGTGCTCAGCACCCCACCGTCATAGCCGCGCACCCCTTGCGAGGTCACGCGTTCCCACACCACCTTCTTGGCTACCGGATCCCAGGCGCGCAGCACCTCGCGCACCAGCTTCACGCCAGGGCGCTCTTTCTGCAGATCGTCCTTGGCCGGCAGCGGCCCGAACACGCGCTTGAGCGCGGCGGGGTCATAGAGATCGTCGGGGAAGATGCCGTCTGACGAGAAGAAGCCTTCGAGATGGGTGAGCGAGCCGCCGTTGGCCTTCATGTTGAGCAGCACGTTGCCGGCATCGATCGCGGGAATATAGACGAGCCCGGTCTGCGGGCTGAATGACATCGGGTTCCAGGTGTGCCCGCCGGCCCACGAAGGATAGACGTTCTTCGGGCTTTTCGAATAGTCGGCATGCTCGGTAACCAGCGGCCGGCCGGTGGCAAGGTCCACGCCCTTGGCCCAGTTCACATAGGTGAACGGATCAGCAGACAGAAGTTTGCCCGTTTTCAGGTCCAGCGTGTAGAAAAAGCCGTTCTTGCAGGCCTGCATCACCACGCGGCGGGGCTGGCCAGCGATGATCAGGTTGGCAAAGACGAACTTCTGGACCGCATCATAGTCCCATTCGTCACCCGGCGTCGTCTGGTAGTACCAGTTCATCCGCCCACTTTGCGCGCTGACCGCAATGATCGAGGCGTTGAACAGATCATCATGCCGCACCCCGTCGGCCGAACGCAGATAGGGCGAGGCGTTGCCGGTGCCGAACACGATCTGGTCGGTTTCCGGATCGTAGGACAGCCCGTCCCACACCGTGCCGCCGTTCTGGGTGCGGCCATCGCGGTTGGGCCCCCACGATTTGACCGCCATGGCCAGTTCGGGATGCTCGAACGGCTGCCCGGGTGCGGGCGGCACGGTGAAGAAGCGCCATTTGAACGCACCGGTCTTGATATCCCAGGCCGAGATATAGCCGCGCAGGTCGCCATCGCCGATATCGGCCCCGGCATTGCCGATCACCACGGCATCCTTGGTCAGGATCACCGCGCCGGTAGATGCATAGGGCTGCTTGTGGTTGATGATGGTATCGGCAATCCAGCGGGCCTTGCCGGTCTTGGCATCGATCGCGTGCAGCCGCCCGTCTTCCGACGCGACAAAGACCGTGCCATCGCGATAGGCGACCCCACGGTTGACCACGTCGCAGCAGGCATTGCGGCCCCACTGCCCATCCACTTCGGGATCGTATTGCCAGAGCAGCGCGCCAGTGGCGGCGTCGAGGGCATAAACATTGCCCCACACCCCAGAGGTATACATCACCCCGCCGACCACCAGGGGCGTGGCCTCCTGCCCGCGTTCGGTGCCCATGTCGTAAGACCAGGCATAGCCCAGCGAGGCGGCGTTGGTTTCGTTGATATCGGTAAGCGCGGAATACCAGGTGCCCGCCGTATCACCCCCGGTCAGCGGCCATTCGGCCCCGGCCATCGGCGCTGCGGCGCGGTCTGCCCCCGTATTCGGCGTATCAGCCCGGGCGCTGGTGCAGGCGTTGAGCATCAGGGTACCGCCGCCCATGGCGGCAGAGGCAAGCAGGATCAGGACAGCCTGGCGCAGGGTCTTCATGGGCCTCACTTTCCGGTGGGGCAGGGAACTTGGCAAGATAGATCACAGTCTATCCACAGCTGCAATCGCCTCGCCGCCCCACGTGGCCCGGATGCGCCATGGCCGTCATCATGTCTTGTCGGAAAACCTGGGCCGAACCCGTCACAGGTTCGGCCCGGGCATGGGTCAGTTGCCGAAGTTGATGCGGGCGGTCAGGCCCCAGGTGCGCGGCTTGCCATAGACGCTCAGCGCATCGCCCCAATAGAGCGACCCGTCGAAGGCGTAGGAGCGATAGACGCGGTTGAACAGGTTGTTGACGAAGAACGCCAGCTCCAGCTTGCCGCCCGCCGGGATCACGCCGATGCGGGCATTTTCCACGTGATAGGCGCCTTCGCGCTCGTCTGGCGCGCAGAGCACCGAGAAGCAGAACTTGCCGGTGTAGAGCGCGTCACCCTGCAGCGAGATGCGCGCGCCGCCCATGCCGAATTCATAGCGGACCAGGGCGTTGCCGGAAAAGCCCGGCGCCTGCGGCAGATCGTGGTTCACGACTGTCACGCCATCAGGCAGCAGCACGTTCTTGACCTTGCTGTCTTGCACGGCGGCCGAAGCCTGGAGCGTGAACCCTTCGATCGGGTGGGCGGTCAGTTCGGCTTCCACGCCCTTGATCGTGGCCGGCAGGTTGCGCACCAGCTGCGTATAACCGACCTGAACATAGGCCTGGTAGTTCTTGTAATCATAGTAGAATGCCGCAAGGTTGAACTGGATGTTGCGGCCGATCTTGGTCTTGAGGCCCACTTCATAGTCGTTGAGCGTCTCGGGCCGGTAGGGGATGTTGTTGAGCGTATCGATCAGGGCCTGGCCGGGGAACGGCGTGCCGGTGGAGAACGTAAACCCGCCGGACTTGGAGCCACGGTTGTAGCTGGCATAGAGCAGGGTATCGGGGCCGGGCTTGTAATCGAGTTCGGCGCGGGCAGTGACCCCGTCATAGGTGGGTGAGGCGGCCGCTGGCGTGACCGTGATGCCGCTGGCTTGGGCCGCGCCGGTGGGATCGAAGAAGTTGATGCCGCTGGGGCCCCAGTTGACGGTGAGACCCGAAATCGCCTCTGCCGCGCGGTACCAGGCCAGCTTGCTGTCGCGCCAGTAGCGGGCGCCCAGGATCAGCTTCCAGTGATCGTCGAACTTGTATTCGTCCTGCGCAAAGACCGCGAAGGACTTGGTGCGCTGGTAGAACTGCACGGTGGGATCGTACTGGTCGAACGGCGTGGCATACTTGGCGCCATAGTTGCCGGTCAGCAGCATGCCGAACGCGCCCATGGTCAGGTAGTTGTTGCCGAAATGGGTGGCCGCGCGCAGTTCCTGCGTGATCTGCTGGGTGCGGGCGCGCTGATAGAAGATCGTGCCCGAGGCATAGCAGGTGACGCTGGGCGCGCTGGCGCAGGGGCCAGTGGTGAACGGCGGCAGTGCGGCCCCTTCCACATAGGGCAGGCCCGGCACGCCATCATCGCTCTCGATATAGAACTTGGCGAGGTTCTGGTAATCGGTGATCGAGGTGACGTCGAACGCGCCCAGCTTGGCTTCCAGGCGCAGCGTGGCGGCGAACTGCTTGCGGTTCACATAGTTTTCGCCCGCGCTATAGGTCTGCCACGGGTTGCCGCCCTGGGTGGCGGTGATCGCCGGGTTGGCATAGCCATTGGCGACCGAGCCGGGCACGCCGCCGTTGTACGACGTGCCGCCATAGTTGTTCCAATAGTCGCAAACCTGGTTGGCCGCCAGGAATTCGCCCTGGAACTGGGCATTGGGGCAGGCCGGGGTCAGGGTATAGACGCCAGCCTGGCGTTCGTGATCGGCCTGGGTATAGCGCACCGTCAGACGGGCGCGGAAATCGCTGGTCGGGTCCCACTGCAGGATGCCGCGCGTGGCCCAATGGTTGTTGGCGCCCAGATTGGCTCCGCCGGGCAGCAGGTTCTTGATATAGCCGGAATCGCGATCATACACGCCCGAAACACGGGCCGAGAGCGTCTGGGTCAGCCCGCCGGTGACCGCGCCTTCGAAGATCGACTGGTTGAAGCTGCCGGTGGTGGCAGAGAGATAGCCGCCGAACTCGTGGCTGGGCTGGTTGGAAATGAACTGCACCGCGCCGCCGGTGGCATTGCGGCCAAACAGGGTGCCCTGCGGCCCGCGCAGCGCCTCGGTGCGGGCCAAGTCAAAGATCGGGAAGCCGGCCGTGGTGATCGAGGCGGCGTAGCTGTCGTCCTGATAGACGGCAACCGGCGGTTCCTGCTGGTCGCCATAGTCGTTCTGCGACACCCCGCGAATGTTGAACACCACCTGGCTCGAGCCATAGGCGTTGTATTTCAGGTTGGGGATCGCGCGCACGATATCGGTGGCGTTGTTGATGTTGAGCGCGCGCAAGTCCTTGGCGGAAATGACCGAGACGGCGATGCCCACGTCGTTGAGCTTCTGCTCGCGGCGCTGTGCCGTCACCACGATGTCGCCCGTGCCGTTATCGGTCTGTGGGGCGGCGGCGGTTTCGGCCGGTGCGGGCGCCTGGGCCTGGGCCAGGCCGGGGATCAGCGCCGTGGCGGCCAGCGCCATGATGCGGATGCCCGATCGGCCATGGCGCGCACGCGCACCAAAGTGTTGGAGAACAGATTTTTGATTCAGGACAGTGCCCGAGAATACCAGGTGACGCATGACAGCTTCCCTCCAAGCCGGCCCCTCGTTCGGGGGCACAATACCTGCACCGGGATCGTGCATCAGGAACGCAGGCGCAGCAAGCCTTCAGCAACATTGGAAAAGCTTTCTTCCGGCCTTGTGGGATTAAGGTATCATAACGGTCAAGTATATGATTTTGCCATATAAAATTAACTGCACCAGTTTCGTTTGGTAATAACACCTACTTACTACTCTCATTAACTTACCTAATGCCCTACCGTGCCGGGCGCCGTGGCGGCAGGGCCGAGTGCGCGGGTTCGAAATGGCGCGGTGGCGGGACTCGAAACGCCGCGCACCCCGACCTTGGGGCAAGCATTATTTCTAATCCCTCGCATTAGTTTCCAAAATGGTGCGGCACCGTGATTGCGCCGGTTCCCGCGCTGGAATAGCCCTTCTGCAAATAGGCAGCCAAGCAAAGCCGAGGCATGACATGAAGACTACTGCGCGCGTTGTGGTGATTGGTGGCGGCGTCGTCGGCGTCAGCACGTTGTATCACCTGGCCAAGATGGGCTGGTCCGATGTCGTGCTGATCGAACGCAAGGAACTGACCTCCGGCTCTACCTGGCATGCCGCAGGCCTGCTGCCGCTGTTCAACCTGTCCTACTCGGTCGGCAAGCTGCACCAGTATTCGGTCGATCTCTATCCCAGCCTGGAAGCGGAAACCGACCTCAACGTCGGCTTCTCGCGCGTGTCGAACATTCGCCTCGCCAACAGCCCCGATCGCATGGACGAATACCGCTATTACGCGGGCGTGGCCAAGACCATCGGGGTGGATGTGAACTTCCTCACCCCTGAGCAAGTCCATGAAATCTGGCCCTTGGCGCAGATGGACGGGGTGCTCGGCGCCATCCAGCATCCCGCCGATGGCTATATCCAGCCGGCCGACTTGACCCAGGCCCTGGCCAAGGGCGCACGCCAGCGCGGCGCCACGATCATGCGCAACACCACGGTCACGGGCATCACCCAGAAGGCCAATGGCGAATGGGTGGTGGCCACCGACCAGGGCGAGATCACCTGCGAGCATGTGGTTTCGGCCACCGGCAGCTTTGCCCGCCAGACCGGCGCGATGGTCGGCCTGGATGTGCCGGTGATCCCGGTTGAGCATCAGTACATCGTCACCGAGCAGCACCCCGCGATCATGGAGCGCCGCGCCAAGGGCCTGCCCGAAATGGGCGTGCTGCGCGAAAGCGACTCGAGCTGGTACATGCGCGAGGAAGCCGGCGGCCTGCTGCTTGGCCCGTATGAAGTCGGCGCACCGGCCTGCTATGTGAAGGGGCCGGCCGCCAACAGCGAATATGAACTGTTTCCCGATGCTCTCGAACGTTTGGAGCCCTATATCCTCTCGGCGATCGAGCGCGTGCCCGCCTTTGGTGAGCTGGGGATCAAGAAGGTTTACAACGGCGCCATTGCCTACACGCCCGACGGGTCGCCCATCGTCGGTCCTGCGCCGGGGCTGAAGAACTTCTGGCTCAATGAAGGTCACAGCTTCGGCATCACGGCAGCCGGCGGCGCGGGTTGGCAGCTGGCCCACTGGATTGTGGACGGCGAACCCACCATCGACATGATGGGGGTCGATCCGCGCCGCTTCGGCACTTATGCCGACGAAGGCTATCTCATCGAAAAGAACGAGGAAGCCTATGCCAAGGTGTTCACCGTTCACTATCCCGATGAAGAGCGCGAGGCTGCCCGCCCGCTGCGCCAGACGCCGTGCTATGACCGCATGAAGAAGCTGGGCGCGGTGTTCGGCAGCGTGTTCGGCTGGGAGCGCCCCAACTGGTTCGCGCCCGAAGGCTATGAACTGACCGACGCCGATCTCGATCGGCCCGAAACCCTCCTCAACCACAACCATCCCGATGTGCCGGGCGCGCCGATCCGCGAAAAGTGGTCGTTCCGCCGCTCCAACTACTTCGAGCATGTTGGCAATGAATGCCGCCATGTGACGGAAAAGGTTGGCATTCAGGACATGAGCGCGTTTGCCAAGTGCCGGATTTCCGGCCCTGGTGCGGAAGACTGGCTGGGCAATCTGTTGTCCAACGCGGTGCCCAAGAAGATCGGCCGCGTATCGCTGTCGTATCTGCTGACACCGGCTGGCGGCGTGCGCAGCGAGTTCACTGTCTACAAGCGCGGGCCGCAAAGCTATTACCTGGTTTCGGCCGGCGCGCTGGAGCAGCACGACCACGATTACCTGATCAAGGCGCTGCCCGCCGACGGTTCGGTCAAGTTTGAGCGGCTGACCACGGCGATGGGTGTGCTGGTCCTGGCCGGGCCGCGCGCCCGCGACGTGCTGGCCAAGGTGACCCGCACCGATCTGTCTAATGAGGCGTTCCCGTGGCTGACGGGCAAGCGCATCTCGATCGGCGCGGCGCCGTGCGATGCGCTGCGCGTGAATTTCATTGGCGAGCTGGGTTGGGAATTCCACCACCCGATCGAGATGCAGAACTACATCTTCGACAAGCTGATGGACGCCGGCGCCGAATTCGACATCAAGCCCTTTGGCATCCGGGCGATGACGTCGATGGCGCTGGAAAAGAGCTACAAGCTGATCCCGCGCGAACTTTCCGTGGAATACAACGCGCTGGAAAGCGGGCTTGAACGCTTCATATCCATGAAGAAGCCGGACTTCGTTGGCCGTGACGGGCTGCTGGCGAAGAAGGAAGCCGGTCTTTCTTCTACTCTGGTTACCCTGGAGGTGCTGGGCGTCACCGATGCCGATGCCCGCGGCTCCGAAGCGATCTATCGCGATGGACAACTGGTTGGCCGCGCCACTTCGGGCGGCTATGGTTGGCGCACGGCCAAGTCGCTGGCGCTGGCGATGATCGCACCCGAACACGCAAACCTTGGCACCGAACTCGAGATTTCCATTCTCGGAACGATGCACAAGGCCGTGGTGATCCCAGACTCGCCCTTCGACCCCGAAAACCTTGCATTGCGGAGCTAGTTCCCATGCGCAATTTCGCTTCGATTGCCGAACTGCTGAACCAGGATCGCCCCGGCTACACCTTGCCGCAGGCGCTTTACACCAGCGAGGAAGCCTTTCGCTTCGATACCGAAGTGATGCTCAAGTCGGTGTGGCTCTATGCCTGCACCGTGGCCCACGTGAAGAACCCTGGCGATTTCTACGTCTTTGAAATGGCCAACAACTCGGTGTTCATTGTGCGCGGCCGCGATGGCGAGGTGCGCGCGTTCTACAACACCTGCACCCATCGCGGATCGCGCATTTGCCAGGTTCAGGCCGGCACGATGCCGCGCATCATGTGCCCCTATCACTTCTGGACATTCGGGCTTGATGGCAAGCTGATCGCCGCGCGGGGGATGCCCGACGATTTTGACAAGGGCGCGCACAACCTGCGCCAGGTGGCGCTGGAAAACTGCGGCGGCCTGCTGTTCATCTGCCTGGCGGACAACCCGCCGCCGATCGAGCCGGCCAAGCAGGACATCGCGGCCGCGATCGGCATCTATAACATGGACAAGCTCAAGGTGGCCGCGGTCGAAGACCTGCATGACACGGCCAACTGGAAGCTGGTCATGGAAAACAACCGCGAGTGCTATCACTGCGAGGCCAACCATCCCGAGTTGCTCAATTCGCTGAGCGGATCGGGCTTTGGCCGGGGCAACCCGGAAGATGGCGACGCGGCTGATGAGGACGATGTGACCGCCCAGGTGGAGCGCTGGAAGGCCATGGGCGTGTGGCGCGACCTGGTCGAATTTCCCGATGGCGGCTGGCATCGCGTGGGTCGCCTCAGCCTGGCGCACGGGGCGCTGTCGCAGACCATGGACGGGCAGCCTGCTTCCAGGAAGCTGATCTGGCCGGTCGAGCACGCCGAGCCGACCAGCGTTTCGGTATGGACCCAGCCCAATTCCTGGCACCACTTCTGCTGCGACCATGTGGTGACGTTCAGCGTGATGCCGCAGGGACCGGATCGTTCGATCCTGCGCACCTCGTGGCTGGTGCACGAAGACGCGGTGGAAGGCGAAGACTACACGGTCGAGAACCTGACCCACGTGTGGAAGGCGACCAACCGCCAGGACCGCCACTTGGCGGAAATGAACCACGCCGGCATCGTTACCGATGGCTATCGCCCCGGGCCTTACGCGCTCGAGGAAAACCTCGTCGATGCCTTCAAGACCTTCTACGTCGAGCGCGCCAAGGCCGCGCTGGAAGCGGCAGGACAGCCATAAGATGATGCGCTTTTCCGGGCTCAATCTCATCGCGCAGGCTTTTTCGGGGCACCAGTCGTGGCCGGAACAATGGCCCGACAAGGCACCCAAGGCGGCCTATGACGTGATCATCGTGGGCGCGGGCGGGCATGGCCTGGGCGCGGCCTATTACCTGGCGGCCAAGTATGGGATCACCAATGTTGCGGTGATCGAAAAAGGCTGGCTGGGCGGTGGCAACACCGGGCGCAACACCACGATCATCCGCTCGAACTACCTCTACGATGAAAGCGCCCACCTCTATGACCATGCGGTCAAGCTGTGGGACGGGTTGAGCCAGGAGCTCAACTACAACGTGATGTATTCGAAGCGCGGCGTGCTGATGCTCGCGCACAACGTGCATGACATCCAGAGCTTCAAGCGCCATATCCACGCCAACCGCCTGAACGGCGTGGACAATGAATGGTTGAGCCCGGAAGAATGCCAGGCCTATTGCCCGCCGCTCGATATCTCGCCCAATGCGCGCCATCCGGTGCTGGGCGGGGCGTTGCAGCGGCGCGGCGGCACCGCGCGGCACGATAGCGTCGCCTGGGGCTATGCCCGCAAGGCGACGGCGCTGGGCGTGGACATCATCCAGAACTGCGCCGTCACCGGCATCCGGCGCGGGCCCGATGGTGCCGTGCTGGGGGTGGAGACCGAGCGCGGCTTCATCGGCGCGAAAAAGATCGGCGTATCGGCGGCCGGCAATACCTCGGTCGTCATGAACATGGCCGGCCTGCAATTTCCGCTGGAAAGCTATCCGCTGCAGGCCCTGGTGTCAGAGCCGGTCAAGCCGATTTTTCCCTGCGTGGTCATGTCCAACACCGTGCATGCCTATATCAGCCAGTCCGACAAGGGCGAGCTGGTGATCGGCGCGGGGACCGACCAGTACACCTCGTATTCGCAGCGCGGGGCGTTCCACATCATCGAGCATACCCTGGCGGCGATCTGCGAGATCTTCCCGATCTTTACCCGCATGCGCATGTTGCGCACCTGGGGCGGGATCGTCGACGTGACGCCCGATCGCTCGCCGATCCTGGGCAAGACCCCGGTTCAGGGCCTCTATGTCAACTGCGGTTGGGGCACGGGCGGGTTCAAGGCGACGCCGGGCGCGGCGGATCTGCTGGCGCACACCATCGCCCACGATGCCCCGCACGCGATCAACGCGCCGTTCACGCTCGACCGGTTCCGCAACGGGCGGATGATCGACGAGGCGGCCGCAGCCGCCGTGGCCCACTGAGCAAGGCGCAGGGAACCAAGCCATGCTGTTGATTCATTGCCCCTATTGCGAAGAAGACCGCCCCGAGGTGGAATTCGTCTATGGTGGCGAGGCGCATATCGCACGCCCGCTCGATCCTGCAACGCTGAGCGACGAGGAATGGGAGCACTATCTCTACATCCGCCGCAATCCGCGCGGGCGGCACCATGAACGCTGGCGGCATACCCACGGTTGCGGGCGTTTCTTCAATGCCGTGCGAGATACCGTGAGCGATCGTTTCGAACAGACCTACAAGGCCGGGGAACCGCGTAAATGAGCGGCTATCGTCTTCCTGCCGGCGGCCGCGTCAACCGCGCCGCGCCGCTGGATTTCACCTTTGACGGGCGCGCCCATCGCGGCTTTACCGGTGACAGCCTGGCCTCGGCGCTGGTGGCATCGGGGCAGATGCTATTCGGCCGCTCGTTCAAGTATCACCGCCCGCGCGGCATTCTGGGCATGGGGACGGAAGAGCCCAATGCCTTGGTGACAGTGGACCGCGGTGGGGCCGGGCCGGGTTGGGGCCGGCGCACGCCCAATCTGCGCGCGCCATCCGTACCGCTGTATCAGGGCCTTACCGCGCAAAGCCAGAACCGCTATCCCTCGCTCAAGTTCGACCTGGGCGCGGTCAACGATCGGCTTGGCGCGTTCTTTCCGGCCGGTTTCTACAACAAGACATTCATGTGGCCGCGTTCGGCCTGGGAAAAGCTCTATGAGCCGGCGATCCGGCGCATGGCCGGGCTGGGCGCCAGCCCAACGGAGCGCGATCCCGATTATTACGACGCCACTTATGCCCATTGCGAGGTGCTGGTCGTCGGCGGCGGCCTGGCCGGGATCGATGCCGCGCTGGCGGCGGCGGCCGACGGCGGCCGGGTGATCCTGATCGACGAGCAGGACGAACTAGGCGGCGGTGCCCTGTCGGACCAGACGCTGTGGGGCGAAGTGGCCGACAAGACCATGGCACTGCGCCGGCTCGGCAACGTGACTGTGCTGACCCGCACCACCGCGTTCGGCTATTACCACCAGAACTTCGTGGGCGCGGTAGAGCAGCTGACCGATCATCTGGCCCCGGCGCAGGCGAGCGGCGCGCGCGAGCGGCTGTGGCGCATCCGCGCCGGCGAGGTCATCCTGGCCCAGGGCGCGATCGAGCGCCCGCTGGTGTTCGATGGCAACGACGTGCCGGGCGTGATGCTGTCGAGCGCCGGGCGCACGCTGGCGGTGCGCTATGGCGTGGCGGTGGGCCGCGCGGTGGCCGTGATGGCGGTGCACGACAGCGGCTGGCGCGATGCGCTGGCGCTCAAGGCGGCGGGCGTCAACGTGGTGGCGGTGATCGACTTGCGGGGCGAAGTGGCGGCCGATCTGGTTGCTGCCGTGCGCGGCGCGGGGATTGCCGTGCATCTTGGCCATGCCGTCACGCAGGTGGCGGGCCGCCATGGGGTGAGCGGCGTGACCTTTGCCCCCGGTGGCACCGGGCAGGGCCAGCAACTGGCGGTCGATGCGCTGCTGATGGCCGGTGGCTGGACGCCGACGGTGCATTTGTGGAGCCACGCCAAGGGCAGCTTGCGCTGGGACGCTGCCTGGGGCGCCTATCTGCCCGACGTGGCGCAGGAAAACTGCCGTGCCGTGGGCGCCGGGGCGGGCGCCTGGGACATGGGCGCGGGCCTGGCGCTGGGCACGCTGCCTGGCCCCAAGCCGATCTGGCAGACCAAGGCTTTCGTCGATTTCCAGAACGACGTGAAGGCGCGCGATATCGATCTGGCGGTGCGCGAGGGCATGCGCTCGATCGAGCATATCAAGCGCTATACCACCAATGGCATGGCCACCGACCAGGGCAAGACCAGCAACCTCAACGGCTTGCAGATTGCCTCGGGCAGCCTGTCCAAGCCGGTGACCGATATCGGCCTCACCACGTTCCGCCCGCCCTATACGCCGCAGACGTTCGGCGCGCTGATGGGGCATCACAAGGATGCGCTGTTCCAGCCGATCCGCAAGACGGTGATCGATGGTTGGGCCGATGCGCGCGGCGCCGTGTTCGAGAACGTGGCGCAATGGCGCCGTGCGCGCTATTTCCCCCAAGGCGGCGAAGACATGCACGCCGCCGTCGCGCGCGAGTGCTTGGCGGTGCGCCAGCAGGTGGGCATGTTCGATGCATCGACCCTGGGCAAGATCGAGGTGGTCGGACCCGATGCCGCCGAATTCCTCAACCGCATGTACACCAACCCGTGGAAGGCGCTGGCACCCGGCCGCTGCCGCTATGGGCTGCTGCTGCGCGAGGATGGCTTCATCACCGACGATGGCGTTTCGGCACGCCTGGCGCCCGATCGTTTCCACCTGACCACCACCACCGGCGGCGCGGCGCGCGTTCTGGCGATGATGGAAGACTATCTCCAGACCGAATGGAGCGATCTCGACGTCTGGCTGACCAGCACGACCGAGCAGTGGGCGGTGATCGCGGTGCAGGGGCCGCTCGCCCGCGCCGTGATCGCGCCGCTGGTCGAAGGCATCGATCTGGCGCCTGGCGCCTTTCCCCACATGGCTATTCGCGAGGGCCGTATCTGCGGCGTGCCGACGCGCCTGTTCCGCGTGAGCTTTACCGGCGAGCTTGGCTATGAAGTCAACGTGCCGGCCGAGCATGGGCGCATGGTGTGGGAGGCGATCCACGCCTCTGGTCAGGCGCATGGCATTACCCCCTATGGCACCGAGACGATGCACGTGCTCCGCGCCGAAAAGGGCTATGTCATCGTCGGGCAGGATACCGACGGCACGCTGACCCCGGATGACGCCGGTATGGCCTGGGCCGTGGGCACCAAGAAGCCCGATTTCGTCGGCAAGCGCTCGCTCGTCCGGCCCGACATGAGCGCGCCGGGGCGCAAGCAACTGGTCGGGCTGCTGACCGAAGACCCGCAGGAAGTGCTGGAAGAAGGCGCGCAGATCGTCGCCGATCCCGATCAGCCGGTGCCGATGACCATGCTGGGCCACGTCACCTCGTCCTATCACAGCGCCACGCTGGGCCGCTCCATCGCCATGGCGGTGATTGCCGACGGCCGCGCGCGCGATGGCCAGGTGATCCATGTGCCGATGCCGGGCCGCACGATCCGCGCGCGGGTGAGCGCCAGCACCGTGTTCTATGATCCGCAAGGGAGCCGCCTCGATGTCTGATGTCCTTGCGATCCCCGCCCTGGCCGTGGCCGGCACCGATCTGGCGCTGGAGGCCCAGGCAGTTACCGCCTCGGGCGTGGCGCTGACGCTGGAAGCGCCGGCCAGCCGCTGGTCGCTGCGTGCCCGCACGGCGGATGCGCTTTCAGGCGTGATCGGCCGCGCGGTACCGGCGCGCATTGGCGAGACGCTGGATGGCATCGCCTGCCTCGGGCCAGACGAATGGCTGGCCGATCTGCCTGCCGGCACCGCGCTGCCCGATGGCGCCGGGCAACCGGTGAGCGTGGTGGACATTTCCGCGCGCGGCGTGGTCATCCGGGTGGAGGGGGCAGGGGCGGCCACCGTCCTGTCATCGGGATGTCCGCTCGATCTCGACCGGTTTGCCGTGGGCCGCGCCACGCGCACCGTTTTCGAAACGGTGGAAGTGATCCTGTGGCGCGAAAGCGCGACCGTGTTCCGCGTGTTCGTGTGGCGCAGCTTTGCCCCGTGGCTGTGGCACGCACTCAAGGCGGCGGAACGCGGCTAAGCAGAATTGGCCTGAAATTCAGGCCGCCACACCGCCCTTGAAGCGCAGGCGCGCGGTCAGGCCATCGGGCTGCCAGTCCAGGTCGATCGCGCCCTCGCGCAGCCGCACGATGCGGTTGATGAGGTTCAGCCCCTGGCCGCCATCGCGCGAGGTTGCCTGCACGGGGCGGTTCGAAACCTCGTGCCAGGTGATCACGATGTCGCCGTCCTGATCCTCGCTCGACAGCGTGATAGCGCCGCCATGCGCGATCGCGCCATGCTTCGAGGAATTGACCGCCAGTTCACCCACGACCAGGGCGATCGTGTCAGCCAGGGCGCGCGCAATCGGCATGTCGCGCACCTTGTCGGTCGCCACCGGGCAGAACGCACTGCCAAAGGGCAGGACCAGCGCATCGATCAGTTCGACCAGGCTGCACGGCACTTCCAGGCTGGTGAACAGGGCCTGGGCGCGGCCCATCGCAATCAGGCGTTCGGCCATCTGCCCGGCAAAGGCATCGTTGTGCGCGTCGCCACGGGCAAAGCCGCGGATCAGGCTGGAAATCATCGTATAGGTGTTGCGCAGCCGATGGTGCAACTCGCGCGTGGCGGTTTCCAGCACCTGGCGGGAGAGTTCGGCATCAGTCACGTCGCGCGACACGGCCAGATAGCTGATCAGCTTGCCGGTATCGTCGCGCAGCGCCGAAACACTCACGTCCCACCAGCGGCTGTTGCCCTTGGCCGTGGGGCAATGGGCACGAAACCGCGATACACCGCCGGCCTGGGCCGTGGCAAAGCCGCTGGCGATATGCGGCCGGCCTTCTTCGGGCCAGAGCGTGTCCCAGCGCTTGCCCAGCACGTCTGACGGCGTATCGATCTCCATGGCGCACAAGCCATTGGGATTGACGTAAGTTACCGCGCCATCAAGCCCGATAACCTTGACGCAATCCACGCTCTGGTCGAGCGCCGCAGCCAGCGAGAGTTGCGAGATTCCGGCAACCTGCCGTGAAAGTTCGTTGTTAGTCATGATTACTGCCGGAGTTCCCCAACACCCGGTCAGGCGTGCCCCACGCGCACCTTCGCGACGGGGCTCTAATCCTTAGTTAATGCAAAGGTTCCGGCAAAAATGGCGGAAAAGCGCACTTTTTGGCGTTGCCGCGATTCTCATGGCCGCTGGATCACCCAAGCAGAGGTCCGGCCCAGGGCAGGTTGGTCATCAGGGGCGGCAGGACCTGATCCAGCAGGGTCTCGCGCGCCAGGGCAGCAGTCTGACTGGGCAGATCGCCGAGTTCGCCCATCCGCGCTACCACCTGGATGCGGCGGGCAAAGCGGCCGCGCGGCAGGGGTTCGACGCGCAGCTGCGGCATCAGCTGGGGCAGGGCGGCGAGGCACAGCAGCGAGGTTATGCTCCAGCCGATGCCCATGCCCACCGTGGTCAATTGCTGGTGAATGATCTCCACCTCGATCACATTGGGCAGGCGCAGCTTCATGCGGGTCAACTGGCTTTCGATGCGCTGGCCCATGCCGGTATCGAGTGAATAGCGCACGAACGGCATGCGTTCGGCCACGTCGGCCGGATCGATGCTGCCGCTGTGGTCGGCCGGAAAGATCATCACGAAGGGATCATCGATCACGTCGTGGTGTTCGATGCCCGGGTGTTTTTCCAGGGTATTGCTGCCGGTCACCAGCATGTCGCAGCGCCGGGCCAGGAATTCCTGCTGCTGGCGCAGCGAAATGCCCGATCGCACGCGCCATGAACCCACGCGCATGCCGTGCCGGCGCAGCAGCGGCGCGGTGAGCAGGTTGGCGAGGCTCTCGCTCATGCCCACGGTCAACTGGTCGATCGGCTGCTGCGCGCCTTCGCGCACCTCGTCATAGGCAGTGCGCGCGCTGGCCAGCAGCTTGCGCGCGCGCTCGTGCAGGGCGCGGCCCGATGGCGTCAGGCCCAGTGGCCGCAGCGAGCGATCGAACAGCGGCGCGCCGATGCCCTGTTCCAGCCGGGTGATGGTTTGCGACACCGCCGACTGGGTGATCCGCAACTGCTGGGCGCAGGCGGTCATCCCGCCCAGTTCCACCGTCAGGACAAACACTTCCAAGCCGTGCAGATCGAATTCGGCGGGCAGGCGCATAGGCATGATCCTTTGGGTGCGCGCCCTCTCGCGCCCCCGTGCTGCACTCTTGTGCCATCATGATGCCTGAACTACCAGATTATATCTGCTTATTGTCTGCGCTGCCCCGTTCCTGTTGCGGGCAAGCCGTCCTACAGATGCGGGCAACCAGCGAAAGGGAGCTGACGTGGCGCTTTTGAAACCCGATTTCGTCCTGCTTGTCTCGTGTGTGGATCGCAAGGGCCTGGTAGCCGCGATCGCCACGTCGATTTCGGCGCAGGATTGCAACATCGTTGAAAGCGCGCAGTTCGATGATGCCGTCACCGGCCGCTTCTTCATGCGCGTGGCCTTCACCGCGCCCGAAGGCATGACGGTGGATCGCTTCAACGCCGCGTTCCTCTCGGTCGGCAGTGCCTATGGCATCGATTGGAAGGTCTTCGATCTGTCGGTCAAGGTGCGCGCCCTGGTCATGGTGTCAAAGGGCGGGCACTGCCTGAATGACCTGCTCTATCGCACCGCCACGCGGTATCTGCCGATGGAAGTGACCAGCGTGGTCTCGAACCATACCACCTGGCAGCGCCGGGTGGAGCACGAGGGCATCCCCTTCCACCACCTGCCGATCACGCCGGAAAACAAGGTGGAGCAGGAAGCAAGGCTGCTGGACATGATCGCGCAGCAGAACGTCGATCTGGTGATCCTGGCGCGGTATATGCAGGTGCTGTCCGACACCACCTGCCGCGCCCTGGAAGGCCGCGTGATCAACATCCACCATTCCTCGCTGCCGGCGTTCAAGGGCGCGATGCCCTATCACCGTGCCTACGAGCGCGGGGTGAAGATGGTGGGCGCCACCGCCCACTACGTAACGCCCGATCTGGATGAAGGGCCAATCATCGCGCAGGATGTCTCGATGGTGGACCACGCCGATACCGTCGATGACCTGATCGCCCAGGGCCAGGAAACCGAAAGCCGCGTGCTGACCCGCGCGGTCAAGGCCCATTGCGAGCATCGCGTCATGCTCAATGGCCACCGCACCGTGGTGTTCAAGTGAGCGAGGCCCGGCTCTACGCCGATCTGGCCGCGCTGGGCGTGGTATGGTCCAGCCTGGAACACGAGGCAGTGTTCACCGTGGAGGAAAGCGAAGCGATTCACGCCGCACTGCCCGGGGCGCACACCAAGAACCTGTTCCTCAAGAACGCCGATGGCAGTTTCTGGCTGGTAACGGTCGATCATGCCAAGCGGGTGGACCTCAAGGGGCTGGCTGGCGCGGTCGGCGCCAAGAAGTTCAGCTTTGGCAAGCCGGAAGACATGGAGCGTCTGTTGGGCGTGACGCCCGGCGCGGTGACGCCGCTCGCGGTGATCAACGATGCCGATGGCGCAGTTCGCGTGGTGATCGACGCGGATCTGGTTGACGCAGAACGGGTTCACGTTCATCCCTTGCGCAACACAGCAACGATCGGTCTTTCCGGTGGCGATTTGTTGCGCGCCCTGGAAGGGTGGAATCACTCCGCGATCGTGTCTGGCATTCCGGAGCGGCCATGACCGTCAGCACGTTTGACCTGTTCAAGATCGGCATCGGGCCATCGAGTTCGCACACCGTGGGGCCGATGGTCGCCGCGCGCCGCTTTACCGAGGCGCTGGAGGCTGCGGGCCTGCTGGCGCGCACGGCGCGGGTATCGGTCGATCTCTATGGGTCATTGGCCCTGACCGGCAAGGGCCACGCCACCGACGTGGCGATTATCCTGGGCCTGGCGGGGCAAGTGCCTGCCACGGTCGATCCCGATGCGGTGGCGGGCATCGTTGCCGCGGTGGACCAATCGGGCCGCGTCGTGCTGCTCGGGCAGCACGAGGTTGCGTTTGCCCCGGCGCAGGACATGCGCTTTCTCCAGCGCGAGCGGCAGCCCTATCACAGCAATGCCATGGCCCTGGCAGCCTGGGACAACGCAGGCGAGATGCTGACCCGGCGGCTGTTCTATTCGGTGGGCGGCGGCTTCGTGCTGGACGAGGACGAGGTGATCCGCAATGCGCCGGCGCTCGATGTGCCGGAATTGCCCTATCCCTTTGCCTCGGCCGCGCAACTGATCGAGATTGGCGAGGCCACCGGCCTTAGCTTTGCCCAGATCATGCTGGCCAACGAACTGGCGTGGCGCAGCCCGTCCGAAGTGGACGCCGGGCTCGATCTGCTGGCCGATACCATGGCCGCCTGCATCGATCGCGGCTGCGCGCAGGGCGGAATCCTGCCTGGCGGCCTGAAAGTGCGCCGCCGTGCCGCCGCGCTGGCGCAGGAATTGCAGCATCGCCAGCAGATGTCGCTGTCAGAGCCGCTCGCCGTGCTCGACTGGATCAACCTGTGGGCGATGGCGGTGAACGAGGAGAACGCCGCTGGTGGCCGCGTGGTGACGGCACCCACCAATGGCGCGGCCGGGATCATTCCGGCAGTGCTGCGCTATTACGAGCGCTGCTATCGCGGCGATCGCGCCGGGCGGCGCACGTTCCTGCTGACGGCGGCGGCGATCGGCGCGCTTTACAAGCGCAACGCTTCCATTTCCGGCGCCGAAGTGGGCTGCCAGGGCGAAGTGGGCGTGGCCTGTTCGATGGCGGCGGCGGGCCTCACGGCGGCGCTGGGTGGCAACAATGCCCAGATCGAAAACGCCGCCGAAATCGGCATGGAGCACAATCTGGGCCTGACCTGCGATCCGGTGGGCGGCCTGGTGCAGATCCCGTGTATCGAGCGCAATGCCATGGGCGCGGTCAAGGCGATCGACGCCTCGCGCCTCGCCATGCTGGGCGATGGCCAGCACATGGTGAGTCTTGACAAGGTGATCGAAACCATGCGCCAAACCGGCGCAGACATGCGTGACAAGTACAAGGAAACCTCGCAAGGCGGCCTGGCGGTGAACGTCGTGGCGGTCAACGTGGTGGAATGCTGAGCGAGTTCGAGGAGATGTATCGATGAAAGCCCTGGTCTGCGTGAAGCGGGTGATCGACTACAACGTGAAGCCGCGGGTGAAGGCGGATGGCACGGGTGTCGAGCTGGCGAACGTGAAGATGAGCATGAACCCGTTCGACGAGATCGCGGTCGAGGAAGCCATTCGCCTGAAGGAAAAGGGCGTGGTGAGCGAGATCGTGGCGGTGTCGGTGGGGCCGGCGAAGGCGAGCGACACGCTGCGCACGGCGCTGGCGATGGGTGCGGACCGCGCGATCCTGGTGCAGAGTGATGACGAGGTCGAGCCCTTGGCCGTGGCCAAGATCGTGACGGCGATCGCGGGTGAGGAACAGCCGGGCCTGATCATCACCGGCAAGCAGGCGATCGACGACGATTCCAACCAGGTGGGCCAGATGGTGGCCGCGCTGCTCGGCCGGCCGCAGGGCACCTTTGCCAATGAAGTCAGCGTCGAAGGCGATCATCTGATCGTCAAGCGCGAGATCGATGGCGGCCTGGAAACGGTCAAGCTGGCGCTGCCGGCGGTGATGACCACCGACCTGCGCTTGAACGAACCGCGCTATGCCTCGCTGCCCAATATCATGAAGGCCAAGTCCAAGCCGCTGGCCACCAAGACCCCGGCCGACCTCGGTGTCGATGTGGCGCCGCGCCTCAAGACGCTGAAAGTGGCCGAGCCGCCGGTGCGCGCGGCCGGCGTCAAGGTGGCCGATGTCGATGCGCTGGTGGCCAAGCTCAAGGAACTGGGAGTCGCGTGATGGGTAAGGTTCTTCTCTGGGTCGAGCATGACGGCGCGGCGATCAAGGACGCGACGCTGAGCGCGGTGACGGCAGCGGGCCAGCTGGGCGACGTGGTTGCGCTGGTCGCGGGCGAAGGCGTCGATGGCGTGGCCCAGGCCGCCGCGCAGATTGCCGGCGTGGCCGCCGTGCTCAAGGCCGATGACGCGGCCTACGCCCATGCGCTGGCGGAAAATGTTGCGCCGCTGATCGTCGACCTGATGGCCGACCACGATGCTTTCGTGGCGCCGGCCACGACCACCGGCAAGAACGTCGCGCCGCGCGTCGCCGCGCTGCTCGACGTGGCGCAGGTGTCGGACATTCTCTCGGTTGAAGGGCCCAAGACCTTCACCCGGCCGATCTATGCCGGCAACGCCATCGCCACGGTCGAATCGAGCGATGCCAAGCTGGTGGTGACGGTGCGCGCGACGGCCTTTGCCAAGGCCGAGGCGAGCGGCGGCAGCGCCAGCGTGGACGCGGTGAGCGGCGCGGGCGACGCTGGCCTCTCCAGCTTCGTCGGCGCGGAAATCGCCAAGAGCGAGCGGCCGGAACTGACCAGCGCCAAGATCATCGTCTCGGGCGGTCGTGCCCTGAAAGACGCGGAAACCTTTGCCGCAACGATCACCCCGCTGGCCGACAAGCTCGGCGCCGCGATCGGCGCGAGCCGCGCTGCGGTGGACGCCGGCTATGTGCCCAACGATTACCAGGTCGGCCAGACCGGCAAGATCGTGGCGCCGCAGGTCTATGTCGCGGTGGGCATTTCCGGGGCGATCCAGCACCTTGCCGGCATGAAGGACTCAAAGACCATCATCGCCATCAACAAGGACGAAGACGCCCCGATCTTCCAGGTGGCCGACGTGGGCCTGGTGGCTGATCTGTTCACCGCCGTGCCGGAACTGGTGGGCAAGCTTTGAGGGAATAAAACATGCCCTCCCCCAGCCCCTCCCGCCAGCGGGAGGGGAGTTTAGGGGCACCACTGAAAGTCCCCCTCCCGCTGGCGGGAGGGGTTAGGGGAGGGCATGTTTCGGGCCCCAAGCCCGAAAACAATCAATCGCAGGGATCGCCCGCTTCCACAGTGACGCTCGCCTGGGTTTGGCGCACGCGGCTGCCCGGGGGAACGGAGCGCGTAAGCCAGACATTGCCGCCGATCACCGAGCAACGGCCGATGGTGACGCGGCCCAGGATCGTGGCGCCGGCGTAGATCGTCACGTCATCCTCGATGATCGGGTGGCGGGCCTCGTCCTTGACCAGGCGGCCTTCCTCGTCGGTGCTGAAACTCCGCGCGCCGAGCGTTACGGCCTGATAGATCCGCACCCGCTTGCCGATGATCGCGGTCTGCCCGATCACCACGCCAGTGCCGTGATCGATGAAGAAACGCTCACCAATCGTGGCGCCAGGGTGAATATCGATGCCGGTGCGCGAATGGGCGATTTCAGCCAGGATGCGCGCCACCAGCGGGGCGCCCAGCTTGTAAAGCTCGTGCGCCACGCGGTGATGCAGCACGGCGGTGACGAACGGATAGCACAGCAGCACTTCATCGACGCAGCGCGCTGCGGGATCGCCGTCGAACGCGGCTTCGACGTCGCTGTCGAGCAGGCGGCGGATTTCCGGGAGGCGCGCGGCGAGCGCGGTGACGATGCGGTTGACCTCGGCATCGACAGTGGCGTTGCAATCCTGGGGATGGCTGTAGTGCAGTTCCATCCGCACTTGCGCGGCCAGCAGGGGCAGCGCCGATTGCAGGCTGGCGGCAACGAAGATGTCTTCGTTGGCGGCGGTCACTTCGGCCGGGCCCAGGCGCAGCGGGAACAATGCGGCGGCCAGTACATCGATGATGCGGCCCAGCGCGTGGCGCGAGGGGAAGCCGACCGCGCCGTAATCGCCGCGCTTGCTGCGTGCATCGCGCCAGCCCTCGCGCACCCGGCGCAGGTGCGCGACAACATCGTCGATGGCAAACGGCGGCTCGGGAAATTCGACCTCGGCCTTGCCCATATCCCTCATGTCCTTCCTGCGCCTTGCCGCCGGCCGATCAGGGGCCGTCGTGGCTGTGGCGCATCATATAGGATGTGCCACAGCCACGGGAAGGGGGCCTTGCGGGAATGTTGCCAGTTGTTTGCGCGGCGTTATGCCGGCGCGGCGCCTAAAGGCCGGTCGCCGCCAGGCGCGCGGCCGTGGCATCGCCGTGGGCAAAGCGTGCGGCCTCGATCACCAGGTCGGCCGACGGACGCACCCCGGTATAGAGCACGAACTGCTCCACTGCCTGAAGCACGATGACCTCAGCCCCCGAAACGACCGGCTTTCCGGCCGCCAGCGCGGCAACGATGAACGGCGTTTGCGCCGGTTGGGCCACCACGTCGAACGCCACGTCTGCGGCGGCGATCATTTCGGCCGGGAAGGCCAGCGCCTGGGCATCGGGGCCTTCCATGCCCAGCGGCGTCACGTTGACCAGCAGCGGCGCGCCGGCGGCGGGCACGTCGCTGGCCCAGGCAAAGCCATAGCGCTCGGCAAGCGCCGGGCCGGCCTCGGCATTGCGCGCCACGATCGTGCCCTGGGTAAAGCCCGCGTCGCGTAGCGCCGCAACCACGGCCTTGGCCATGCCGCCACTGCCGCGCAGGATGAACGGCTTGGCCGGATCGGCGGGGCTGGCCTCGATCAACTGGCGGCAGGCGGTGTAATCGGTGTTGTAGCCGGTGAGGTGGCCGTCGTCGTTGACGATGGTGTTGACGCTGTCGATCGCGAGTGCGGAGGGTTCGAGCGTATCGAGCAGAGGGATCACCGCTTCCTTGAACGGCATCGAGATCGCGCTGCCGCGAATGTCGAGCGCGCGGATGCCGGCAACGGCCGCCGGCAGATCGCGCGTGGAGAAAGACTTGTAGATAAAATCGAGGCCCAGTGCCTCATAAAGGTAGTTGTGCAGCCGCGATCCGGCATTGCCGGGGCGGCCCGACAGCGACATGCACAGGCGGGTATCGCGGCCGATGGGGGGCTTGTTGGGCATTGAGGCTCCTGGGGGAAGGGCTGACGGTCGGCCCAGCCATGGCATGAATTGCCGGGGCAAGGCCAGCCTGTTGAGGCAGCTTGACAGGAGGCGGGGGTTGCCGCCAGCGCTGGCGAAACCGCAACCTCTGCCACCATGGTTTCCCGCATGATGCCACCGCTTGCGATCGTTCTGGCCGGGCGCAGCAACACCGCCAAGCGATCCGATATCCTGACCCGCGTTGCCCGCAAGTTTGGCGAGCGCGGGCAACCGGTTTTCGTGTTTGAATCCCCGCGCCATGCCGCATCGGAGGGGATCAACCGCCGCCTGGAACAGGCCCTGCCAGGCATTGCGCGCAGCACGGGCCAGGCGCTGTCGTGGCCGCGCCTGGCCGCCTGGTACGCGGTCAAGACCGCGCTGGCCTGCGCCAGCCCGCACCGCCTCGACTTTCTCATGGCGGCACTGCTGCCGCCGTGGCTGATCGCCAGCTGGGAATTGCAGCGGTTCATCGAAAGCCTGCCGCACGCACGAGTCGTGGTCGTGACCCATTCGGCCGGGGGCGTGGCTGCCACGCGGATTGCCGCGCACCCCCACGTGCAGGCGATCGCCAGCTTTGGCTATCCGTTTCGCCACCCGGAACGGCGGCGCGAAGCCTATCGCACGCGGCACCTGCGCGCGGTGGTCAAGCCGATGGTGGTGATCCAGGGCCGCGGCGATGCCTATGGCGGCGATCCCGCGCAGTTCGGCCGCTTCCTTGGCCCGACATGCTCGATCGTTTCGCTCGAGTGCGACCACGAATACCATGGTCTGGACGATGGCGCGTTCGCGCGCGCCTGGGAGGCCATTGATCACGTGCATGATCTGGCCTGTCAGAAGGAATCTCAAGCGCCACGGCTGGATTGCGCCACGAGCGTGTCAGGACAGACGTGTTGAAGATCGACACTGCGCGATGACGGTCTCGCGCAGCCAGCGATGCGCAGGATCGGCGTCCATGCGCGGATGCCACAGCGCGGCAACGGCAATGTCGGGTGTTTCAACCGGCAGCGTGAAGCGCACCAGCCCATCCGAGAACCATGGGTCGGACAGACAGGATTGCGGCACCAGCGCGACCAGATCGGACTGGCGGGCAATCCGCAAGGCATCCGGGAAGCCGGGCACGACGGCGACGATCTCGCGCTGCAGCCCGAGCGCTGCCAGCATGTCATCGACGGGTCCGGTCGATTGTCCGCGCCGCGACACGACGACATGCTTGGCGGCCGCATAGCGATCTGCGGTCACCGCAGCTGACAACAGGGGATGCCCCTCTCTTGCCGCGCCGATGAAGCGGTCACGAAAAAGCAGCTGTGTTCGCACCTCGGGCGCAAAATCGCCGAGCACTCCGATTTCAAGGTCGATCGTTCCGTCCCGCAGCGGCCCAGCCTCCTTGATGGGCTTTGGGGCAAAGCGCAGGCGCGCATGCGGTGCGGCGGCGACCACGGTCTTGACCAGGGAAGCGGAGAACAGCGGGATGAAGCCTTCGTTGGCGCGGATGGTGAAAGTCCGCTTGAGCGTAGCGAGATCGAGCGGCCCTTCGTGTGGCGTGAGAACATCGCGAACATCTCGCGCCAACGCATGAACACGCTCGCGCAGCATGATGGCGCGGGGAGTTGGCACCAGCCCACGGCCTGCCCGCACCAGCAGGGGATCGCCGGTCGCCGCCCGCAACCGTGCGAGCGTGCGGCTCATGGCCGATGGGCTGAGGCTCAAGCGACGCGCCGCAGCCGTCACGCTGCCTTCCGCTAGAAGCGCGTCCAGCGCCGACAACAGGTTAAGGTCAATGGTGTCCATCGCCAAATGATAGGCGGCCTGGCAAACGTGGGATAGCGCATGATGCAACAACAGTTTGCATCCTGTGCGTCTGGTGCAGCTATCGAAAGCGGAAGATGATGGTCTTCAGCGGCAAAACCGAAAGGAATGACCATGTTTTCCCAAGCCATTGGCGACACCGCCGGCACGATTCTCATTGTCGGCGCATCGCGTGGCCTTGGCCATGCGATGGCGGCAGAATGTATCGCGCGGGGCTGGCATGTCGTCGGAACGGTGCGCGGCCCTGACCGCACTGCGTTGCACGACCTTGCCGATGCCCACCCGGGCCGCGTCGACATTGCCCAGCTCGACATGACGCAGCCAGCGCAGATTATGGCATTGCGCGAACGGCTGATGGGGAAGAAGTTCGACATCCTGTTCGTCAACGCGGGTACGGCCAACCACAACCAGGACGAAACTATCGCGGAGGTTTCGACCGAAGAGTTCATTCGCGTGATGGTCACCAACGCGCTCAGCCCGCTACGGGTGGTGGAAGGCTTGCAGGATTGCGTCGCCCCAGCGGGCCTGATCGGTGTCATGTCTTCGGGCCAGGGCAGTATCGCCAACAATGTGAATGGCGGGCACGAGGTCTACAGGGGCACGAAGGCTGCGCTGAACCAGTATATGCGCAGCTATGCGGCGCGTCATGCCGATGATGGCCGGGCCAAGGTGCTTATGGCGCCAGGCTGGATCCGCACCAGACTTGGCGGAGCCGAGGCGCCGTTCGGCATCGAGGAAACCGTGCCACAGATCGTCACCACGCTGCTCGCGCAGCGGGGAAAGCCCGGCCTGCATTATCTCGATCGGGAAGGGCGCACCGTTCGCTGGTGAGAATCGCTGGAATGGCGCGCCCTGCAGGATTCGAACCTGCGGCCACCGGCTTAGAAGGCTGGTGCTCTATCCAGCTGAGCTAAGGGCGCGCACAGCCGTGCCCATAAGACGGCTTTGCCTTTGGTGCAAATGGCGATAGCAGTTCATCCCCATGAACGATCCCGCATCCGCATCGGCGCCGCTTGAAAAGATCGGCGGCAAGCTCGGCGCACGCCGCCATTTCCGCTTTTTCGACTACATGATGGCCGCGTTCGTGGCGATCCTGCTGCTGTCGAACCTGATCGGCGCGTCAAAGCTGTCGAGCGTGGGCGGCTTCACCTTTGGCGCGGGCATCCTGTTCTTCCCGATTTCCTACATCCTGGGTGACGTGCTCACCGAGGTCTACGGCTATGCCAACGCGCGGCGCTGTGTGTGGGTGGGCTTTTTCGCGCTGCTGTTCATGGCGGTGATGAGCTTTGTGGTGGTGGCGATGCCGCCGGCGGCCGACTGGGGCTGCGCATCGAGCGGCGATCCGCAGTTTGCCGGGCTCGTGGCCAGAAGTTCCGCTGGGGCGGTTTGCCAGACCACCTATGTCTCGGTGTTCGGCAGCACCTGGCGCATCGTGCTGGCCTCGGTCACGGCATTCTGGGCCGGGGAATTCGTCAATTCCTTCGTGATGGCGCGAATGAAGGTGTGGACGGGCGGCAAGTATCTGTTCACCCGCACCTGGGGCTCGACCATCGCCGGGCAGGCGATCGACAGCCTGATCTTCTATCCCGTGGCGTTCCTGGGCACCTGGACCAATGCCGATGTGGTGCATGTGATGATCACCAACTGGGCGATGAAGGTGTTGTGGGAAGTGGTGCTCACGCCCGTTACCTATGCCGTGGTCAATTTCCTCAAGCGGCGCGAAGGTGTGGACGTCTATGACACCGACACCGATTTCTCGCCGTTTGCCCGCACCGCTTCGGTGTGAAGGGGTGCGGGTCGGTGCCAGAGGTGGTGTCGGCGGCCCGCATCAATCGGCGATCAGCGCGATGGCCAGGTAGATCAACAGCAGCGAGCCAAAGCCCAGCAGGGTGCCGGCGATCCAGGCCACGCGCACCAGCGTGACATCGAGATCGAGCGCGTCGGCCATGCCGGCGCAAACGCCGAAGATCTTGCCGTTGGCGCGGTCGCGGCGGAAAATGCTGCCACGGCGGCGGGCGGGGCGGACGGGGCTGTCGTCAAAGCGCAGGTCGGTCATCATGCGATCTCCACGGCGGAAGCGGTGCCCTGGGCAGTGGTGACCGGCGTCTGCACGGTCTGGCCGATTAGGGCGAGCGAGAGGGCGAGGGCGGCGACGGCGGCCGAGGTGCGGCCGGCGATGGAAAGCAAGGTCTGCATGGTGATTACTCCCTGAATGTGGCGCCGGATGATCGCATCCGGCCGATGTCCCTTGCTTTGCATGGGGCGTGCCAAATTCAGAAAATGGCGGTTTTCTGCGCTTTCTCTTCGCCTGTCTTGCCCGTGAACGCAGAATGAATACCAAGGATTGGGATTATTCACCGATAATTTGGATGATGGATTTCCTGGCTGACGCGATTCGCATGCCGCGCAGCTTTGTCAGGGCGGGGACCGGCCTTCTTCCCCCTTTGGAAGGCTGGCGCCGATGCAGGCCGGGCGGGCCATGCATCAGGCGTTGCCGGAGCAATCCGGCGGTTCCCGCCTCCCTTGCGATCAAAGGCCGAGTGGCGTGGCTTTGTTCTTGCAATTTTCCGCCGCCTCCCTTATCTGCACATTCATCCCGACATTGTGAAGGCAAGAGCGGGCTGGCGCCAGACGGGGCCGGCGCGAAACTTCGTTGCTGAAACGGTGTGGCCTGAATTGGTTTGACGCGCCAAGGGCGTGCTCGGGAGTATTGGAGACGGCATGACGGATATCGCGCGGATCATCGAGATTGTGGAGCCCGAGGTGAAAGCCATGGGATTCGATCTCGTGCGCGTGCGCCTTTACGGCAAGAGCGAAGTTGGCGACGAGGAGCACACGCTCCAGATCATGGCCGAGCGCCCCGAGACCGGGCAACTGGTCATCGCCGATTGCGCCGGCCTTTCGCACCGCATTTCCGACAAGATCGACGCGCTGGAAGAAGCCGGCGAAATGCTGATCGAAGAGGCCTATCGCCTTGAAGTCAGCTCTCCGGGGATCGACCGCCCGCTGACCCGCCCCAAGGACTTTGCCGCCTGGATCGGTCACGAGGCGCGGATCGAGCTGTCCGAGCTGCTCGACAATCGCAAGCGCTTTCGTGGTGATCTCAAGGGTTTCGATGCCGATACCGGCACGATCTCGATCGAGGATGACGGCGAGGTGTTTGCCGTGCCGTTTGCCCTTGTCACCAATGCCAAGCTGATCCTGACCGATCGGCTGATTGCCGCCTCGCGCCCGGTGGATAGCTCCGGCGTGGACGAGGAAGATTTCGAAGACGAAGACGCTTTGGCGCAAACCGACGCATTTCTTGAGGAACAGGAAGACTAAGCCATGGCCAGTGCGATTTCCGCCAACCGTGCCGAGCTGCTGGCGATTGCCAACGCGGTCGCTGCCGAAAAGATGATCGACAAGTCCATCGTGATCGAAGCGATGGAAGAAGCGATCCAGAAGTCGGCGCGCAACCGCTATGGCGCCGAGAACGACATTCGCGCCAAGCTCGATCCGCGCACCGGCGATCTGCGCCTGTGGCGCGTGGTCGAAGTGGTCGAGCACGTCGAAGACTACTTCAAGCAGGTTGACCTCAAGCAGGCCGAAAAGCTCCAGGCCGGCGCCAAGGTGGGTGACTTCATCGTCGATCCGCTGCCGCCGGTGGACCTCGGCCGCATCGATGCGCAGTCGGCCAAGCAGGTCATCTTCCAGAAGGTGCGCGATGCCGAGCGCGATCGCCAGTATGACGAGTTCAAGGACCGCGCGGGCGAAATCATCACCGGCGTGATCAAGTCGGTCGAATTCGGCCACGTGATCGTCAACCTGGGCCGCGCCGAAGGCGTGATCCGCCGCGACCAGCAGATCCCGCGCGAAGTACCGCGCGTGGGTGAGCGCGTGCGCGCGCTGATCCTCAAGGTGGAGCGCCAGAACCGCGGTCCGCAGATCTTCCTGAGCCGTGCGCACCCCGACTTCATGAAGAAGCTGTTCGCCCAGGAAGTGCCCGAAATCTATGACGGCATCATCGAGATCAAGGCCGCAGCCCGCGATCCGGGCAGCCGCGCCAAGATCGGCGTGATCAGCCGTGACAGCTCGATCGACCCGGTCGGCGCCTGCGTCGGCATGAAGGGCAGCCGCGTTC
Organism: Novosphingobium sp. SG754; assembly: GCF_013149315.1. Taxonomy (NCBI): domain Bacteria; kingdom Pseudomonadati; phylum Pseudomonadota; class Alphaproteobacteria; order Sphingomonadales; family Sphingomonadaceae; genus Novosphingobium; species Novosphingobium sp. SG754. The sequence continues at coordinate 249,164 of NZ_JABGCC010000002.1, forward strand.
AGGCGGTGGTCCAGGAAATGCAGGGCGAAAAGATCGACATCATCCCCTGGAGCGAAGACACCGCGACGTTCGTGGTCAACGCGCTGCAGCCCGCGACGGTCAGCCGCGTGGTGATCGACGAGGAAGAAAGCCGCATCGAAGTGGTCGTGCCCGACGACCAGCTGAGCCTGGCGATCGGTCGCCGTGGCCAGAACGTGCGCCTGGCATCCTCGCTCACCGGCTCTGCCATCGACATCATGACCGAGGCCGAGGCGAGCGAAAAGCGCCAGAAGGAATTCTCCGAACGGTCCAAGACCTTCGAGGAAGAACTCGACGTCGATGAAACCCTGTCGCAGCTGCTGGTGGCCGAAGGCTTCAGCGAGCTGGAAGAAGTGGCCTATATCGACATCAGCGAACTCGCCGGAATCGAAGGTTTCGACGAGGAACTGGCGGCCGAACTGCAGAACCGCGCGCTTGAAGCGTTGGAACGCCGCGAGGAAGGCCAGCGTGAAGAACGCCGTGCCCTGGGTGTGGACGATGCCCTGGCCGAACTGCCTCACCTGACCGAAGCCATGCTGGTTACGCTGGGCAAGGCAGGGATCAAGACGCTGGACGACCTGGCGGACCTCGCCACCGACGAACTGATCGCCAAGAAGCGCAACAACGACCAGCGCCGCCGCAACGACCGCCGCGAACGCGATCGTTCGGAACGCAGCGAAGACAAGGGCGGCGTGCTGGGCGAATATGGCCTGACCGACGAGCAGGGTAACGAAATCATCATGGCGGCACGCGCCCACTGGTTCGACGATGAACCGATGGCCGACGAAGCCCCCGCAACCGAGGAGGCCGCCGATGCGGAATCCTCACAATGACACGCTAAGCGCCCCAGGGCCGCAAGACCGCCCGGCAAGGCCTGACAAGGCTTTGCCGGAGCGGAAATGTATCCTCACCGCCCGCCACGATGGCCGGGGCGCCTTGGTGCGCCTGGCGATTTCGCCCGATGGTCTGGTTCTGCCAGATCCGTTGGCGCGTGCCCCTGGGCGCGGCGCCTGGATCGGTGTTTCTCGCGCAGACCTTGAAATCGCGCTTGCCAATGGCAAACTTAAGGGAGCGTTGGCACGCGCATTCAAAGGCGCCCCGCTGACCATTCCCGCCGACCTGCCCGATCTGATCGAACAAGGCCTGAAACGCGCCACGCTGGACCGACTCGGTATCGAGTTGCGTGCCGGTAGCCTGGTGCTGGGAACCGAAAAAATCGCCCAGGCCGCGCGTTCCGGCGCGGTCGTGCTGCTGGCCCATGCCAGCGATGCAAAGGCCGATGGCGTGGGCAAGCTGGCCCAGGCCTGGCGCGTGGGCGAAGAGGCCGAAGGATCGGGAATGATGGGCCGCATCTTGCCGCTGGACCGGGCGGCGTTGTCTGTGGCATTGGGCCGCGACAACGTCGTTCACCTGGGCGTCACCGATGCGGGCGCGGCCGAACGGATTGACGGGCCATTGGCCCGCTTGATGCACTTTATCGGGGCTGCGGCACCGGAAGGTCCGCCTGGTGGCACGCCACCGGGCGAACCGGCCCCTGCTGCTGCACCGGCCGCGCATGCGGCGAATGACGATTTGGATACGAAGGGCGAATGAGTTCGATGAGCGATAGCGACAAGAAGCCGACACTGGGCCGCAGGCCACTGGGCCTGAAGACCGCAGTGGAGGCCGGAGAGGTCAAGCAGACCTTCAGCCATGGTCGCACCAACAAGGTGGTGGTCGAGGTAAAGCGCCGCAAGCTGGTGCCGGGCGGACAGCCCGCCGCGCCGGCCCCCGCTGCGCCTGCCGCAGCCCCGCGCCCCGCTGCGCCGGCCGCGCGTGCGCCGGTCGTGCCGCCGCCGCCGCCGCCAGTTTCCCCCACCGCCTCGCGCGAGACGCGCCAGGAACTGCAGGCCCGCCTGCTGCGCCAGGCCGAGGAAGCCCGCCTCGCTTCGCTGGAAGCGGCCAACCGCCGCGAGCAGGAAGAACGCCTGCGCGCCATCGAGGAAGAACGCCGCCGCGTTGGGGAAAAGGAAGCAGCCGCTGCTGCTGCCGCCCAGGCTGCTGCCGCGCCCGAAGCCGCCCCGGCTGAACCGGCTCCGGCTGCTGAACCCGCACCGGTGGCGCCCGCCGCTGCGGCGCAGCCTGTCGCCGAGCCGGCGCCTGCCGCCGCGCCAGTGGCGTCTGCTCCGGCTGCCGCGGCCGAAGAACCGGTCCAGGCACAAGCTCCGGCTCCTGCCGCAGCCGCTGCGCCGGCTGCCCGCCCGGCCCCGGCTGCTGCCGTGCCCGCGCCGCGCCGCTTTACCCCGGTGGTGGCGCCCAAGCGCCCCGAACCGGCCAAGAAGCCGGCGCATGCTCCGCGTGACAAGAACGCCAATGATCGCCGCCAGGCGGGCAAGCTGACCGTGACGCGCGCGCTCAACGAAGACGAGGGCGCTCGCGCCCGTTCGCTCGCCGCGCTCAAGCGCGCCCGTGAAAAGGAGCGCCGTGCGCACTTCGCCGGGCAGACCCAGGCGCGTGAAAAGCAAGTGCGCGATGTGATCGTGCCTGAAGCGATCACCGTGCAGGATCTGGCCAACCGCATGGCTGAAAAGGCCGCGGACCTGGTCAAGGCGCTGTTCAAGATGGGCATGATGGTCACCATCAACCAGGCCATCGACCAGGATACCGCCGAACTGCTGGTGACCGAATTTGGCCACAACATTCAGCGCGTGAGCGATAGCGACGTCGATATCGATACCGCTTCGGACATCGATGCCGATACCACGCTCAAGTCGCGGCCCCCGGTCGTGGCGATCATGGGCCACGTTGACCATGGCAAGACCAGCCTGCTCGACGCGCTGCGCGGCACCGACGTGGTGCGCGGCGAAGCCGGCGGCATCACGCAGCATATCGGCGCCTATCAGATCAAGACCAAGGGCGGCGATTACATCACCTTCCTGGATACGCCAGGCCACGAAGCCTTTACCGAGATGCGCATGCGCGGTGCCAATGTCACCGACATCGTCATCCTGGTGGTGGCTGCCGATGATGGCATCATGCCGCAGACGATCGAAGCCATCAATCACACCAAGGCCGCTGGCGTGCCGATGATCGTGGCGATCACCAAGTCGGACAAGCCCGAAGCGAATCCCAAGAAGATCCGCGAGCGCCTGCTCGAACATGAAGTGATCGTGGAAGAAATGTCGGGCGACGTGCAGGACGTGGAGGTCTCCTCCAAGACCGGCGCCGGGCTCGACACGCTGATCGAAAAGATCCTGCTCCAGGCCGAACTGATGGAACTGCGTTCCAACCCCGATCGCGCCGCCGAAGCGACCGTAATCGAGGCCAAGCTCGACAAGGGCAAGGGGCCGCTGGCCACGGTGCTGATCAACCGCGGCACGCTGCATGTGGGCGATATCCTGGTGGTAGGCACCCAGTCTGGCCGCGTGCGCGCCATGCTGGATGACAAGGGCCGCCAGGTGAAGTCTGCGCCGCCCTCGCTGCCGGTCGAAGTGCTCGGCATCGGCGGCGTGCCGATGGCCGGTGACACGCTCACCGTGGTCGAAAACGAAGCACGTGCCCGTGAAGTGGCGGCCTACCGTCAGGAAAAGGCCACTGCCAAGCGCACCGCCGTTGCCCCGTCGAGCCTGGAGAACATGTTCTCTGCGCTGGCGGCCAAGCAGAGCGTCATCGAGTATCCGGTGGTGATCAAGGCCGACGTGCAGGGCTCGACCGAAGCGATCGTCAATGCGCTCAACCGCTTGTCGACCGACGAGATCAAGGTGCGCGTGCTGCATTCCGGCGTGGGTGCGATCACCGAAAGCGATGTGGGCCTGGCCCAGGCTTCCGGCGCACCGATCGTGGGCTTCAACGTCCGTCCCAACGCCAAGGCGCGCGAGCTGATTGAGCGCAACAAGGTGCGGATGAAGTACTTCGACGTGATCTATCAGCTGACCGACGACATCGCCAAGGAAATGGCGGGCGAGCTGGGTCCGGAGCGCATCGAAACCGTTGTGGGCCGTGCGGAAGTCAAGGAAGTCTTCCCCGCGGGCAAGAAGGACAAGGCAGCCGGTCTGCTGGTGCTGGAAGGCTACATCCGCAAGGGCATCTATGCGCGTCTTACCCGCAACGATGTTATCGTCAGCAAGACCACGATTGCCTCGCTGCGTCGCTTCAAGGACGACGTTTCGGAAGTGCGCGCGGGCCTGGAATGCGGTGTGGTGTTGCAGGACACCAACGACATCAAGGCTGGCGACACGCTGGAAGTGTTCGAAGTGGAAGAGCGCGAACGCACGCTCTGATCTTCGGATCGGTAAACACGAAAAGACGGCCTTTCCCACGGGAAGGGCCGTCTTTTTCGTTCATGGTGCAGGCGATTGTAGCCTGTGTCGGGCGCGGGCTGTGGAGCACGACCCTGGCACGCAAAGGGGCGGCCTTTTGCAAAGCCACCCCCGACGTGATCCGGTCGCGCGCGGATCAGAACGTATTGGCGATCACCGAGGCGATCACGCCGCTGCCGATTGCCACCAGCAGGGCATCGTTGCCCGACCGCACCCAGTGATAGCCACGCGGCGGCGCCGACAGGCGACGGTACTGGTGGTAATCGACCACGCGATAGTTGGGCGCGCGGCGGTGGTCGAAGCGCTGCCCCTTGCGGAACGGATTGGGCTTCATCTTGACCGGTCCACGGCGCATGTCCTGGCGCACGTCGTGGCGTTGATCGTGGCGCGCATCATAGTGCTGGGCGAGCGCAGGGGTGGCGGCGGGCAGGGCCACCGCAAGGGCGGCAACCGTGGCGAGAAACTTGTTCATGGCGGTCCTTTCCAATGAAACTGACCCTGCCTCAACGGCTCAACGCCGTGCCGGCTCCCACGACAAATGTCTGACTTTGTATCGATTTTGTTACCTAATCGGCCGTCAGCGCAGGGTGAGCCGCAAGTGGATGCCATGGCGCGACCGCAGGGTCAGGCGGCTGATCGGTTCCGGCGCGGAGCCTGCGGCGGGCGCCAGGCGAAATTCGCGCAGCAGCGTGGCCAGCACGATCATCGCCTCTTGCATGGCAAAGCCCTGGCCGATGCACACGCGTGGGCCCTTGCCGAACGGCAGCCAAGCCTCGCGCGCGGCCCTGGCATTCTCGGCGCGGGCAAAGCGGCCCGGATCGAACGCGTGCGGGCAGGCCCAGTTGTCGGCGTTGCGCTGGATCAGCCAGGGCGACACCACCGCGAGATCGCCCGACGCCATCGCCTTGCCGCGCATGATCTGCGGCGCGACGACCTCGCGCATCAGGAAGCTGACCGGGGGATAGAGGCGCAGCGCTTCCTGAAAGAGATGGCGCAGTTCGGGCAAAGCCTTGAGATGATCGGCGGCGAGCGGGCTGCCCTCCGTGACAGCGGCGATTTGCGCGGTCAGGCGATCCTGCAGCCCCGCGTCGCCAGCCAGAAGATAACTGGCCCAGGCCAGCGCGGATGCCGAGGTTTCGTGGCCGGCGAGGAAGATCGTGCCAAGCTGATCGAGCAGGGCCTCGCGCGAAAACGGTGCGCCGCTATGCGGATGGCGTGCATCGAGTAGCGCATCGAGAATATCGGCCGGCGGCAGGGGCTGGCCCAGGCGCGCGCGCATTGCCATCCGGGCATCGACGAGCGGGGCGAACAGCGTGCGGATAGCGGCGGCGGCCTGGGACAGCCGCTGGCGCTGGCGCATGAGCGGCAGGCGGTAGAGGCGCAGCATGGCATAGCGCTGGGCATGGCGCTGATAGCGATCAAAGGCGGCAAAGACGGTTTCGGCCGCATCGGCGGGCAGGCTTTGTGAAAACAGCGTGCGATAGATCACGTCTGCCGTCACCGCCGTCATCGCCTGTTCCATATCCACCGGCCCCCGCGCCGCCGCCTGGTGCAAATGCCCGGCCATATCCTGCGCAGCGGCACGCATGGCCGGCCAGGCGCGGCCAAGGCCAGCCTGGGCGAAAGCGGGATTGATCATCGCGCGCTGCGCCTGCCACTGCGCGCCATTGGCAGAAAACACGCTTTCGCCCATCAACGGGCGCAGCAGTTCGGTCATCAAGCCGTGCTTGGGCCAGGGGCAGTGGCGTTCTTCCAGCACGTCTCGCGCCAGGGCCAGGTCGTTGATCACGAAAAAACGCAGCAGCGGAAAGCGCACCGTGCCCATTTTCATGCGATAGGATTTTTCGAACAGCGTGTGGATCCAGCTGCCCCAGCCGATCACGAAACGGCGCAGCAGGCCCGCCTTGCGCCGCAACGGCGTGGGGAAAGGCGGCACGGCCAGTGCGGGCGGCTCGGTCATGCGCGCGATACCTGGCGAAAGGCGGCGATACTGGCGATGAGTGGCTGGTCGCTGCAGGTGAGGCCGAGGTAATCGAGCGGTGACGGGCGATCGAGCCGGCGCAGATAATCGAAATGGGTGAGATACTTGTCCTTGCGCCGCGCGGCATAGGTCTGGACATCGCAAAACGCGAACCAGCGCGGGGAAAGCTGTACCAGCCCAGCGTGGCGGGCTGGCGCGCGGCCCAGCCAGGGATCGACCAGCGGGGTGGCGGCGCCATCGGTGGGCGAGCCAATGTCGAGCCAGGCAAAGCGGCCCTGTGCCAGCGTGGCCATGGTGTCGGCAAAATCGTGCGCATCGCGGCGAGAGGCGAGCATCGGCAGGCTGGCCCCCAGCGTGACCAGCGCCACGCGCGAAGGCAGCACGCCGCCGTGGCGGGCGAGCAACCTGGCAATGACGCCCGCGGCCAGAACGGCGCCGTTGGAATGGCTGACCAGCAGCACCTCGTCCCACGGCGGATCGGCGGCCAGCGCGCCGTCGATGGTATCGGCAAAGCGATCGAGCCGGGTGGCGAGTGCCGGATCGCCACGCCCGGCGGCCAGGGCATCGTTGAAGATGATGAACTGCACCAGCCAGCCGATATGGCCGCGCCCCCCGAGCATCAGCGCCAGCACGGCGGCAAGCGCCAGCCCGAACAGTGGTGCCAGCCAGGCCTGCCCGATCAGCATGGCAAACAGCGCCGCGCCAAGGCCGGCCAGCAGCGGCAGCACCAGCAGCGCCAGCGCCGGCAGGAACAGCGCCACGCGGCTGCCGTGCGGCACGCGGCGCAGGCAGGCGAGGTCGGTCTGCCACAAGAGGCGGACATAGGCGCGGGCGCTGGCCAGCAGCACGCGCAGGCCGCCCCTGATCCAGGCGCGGCGCACGATATCGTCCCACGCCAGGACATGGAAAGCGCTGGTGATCGTGGTGGCGGCATCGGCAACCGTCCAGGCAGTGTCCCCATGCCCGGCGGCGTGCCGCGCAGACAGGATCAGGGAATTGCCTGCGCAATCACGCGCATTGTGCGTGGCGATCTGTTGTGCGAGAAATCCATGATAGAAACGCGCGCCCCTCGGGTCGAAACCACCAATATAGAACACTTTGCGCTTGAACATTGCCCCATCCACGCCAAATCCATGGTCAGGTGATATCACAAGTGCAGGGGGCTGACGTGTGTGATCCAGGGCAGAGGGACTACTGTCTGTTCCTCAATGGATTTAAATACAACCGCAATGGATCATGCCGGCGCCATGACAATGCTTATGGCATTGCTGGTGGCGGCCGGGAAGCCGACCGCCGCCGCGCCGATGCCGCGTTCTTTCGCGGCCTGCGGCAAGAGGGCGATCCGATGGCCGTACCGGTGTGGCTGGCAGTGCGCACATTTGGCTGGTTCTTCTTCAATTATCATGGGTTTCCGTGGCGCGGCCAACTCGTGCGCAAGATCTTCCCCCGCTATTGACCCAAGGTTCTGGCGAAATCGCGGGCAATGCCCCATATAGGGCGCGATGAACCGCCAGAATGCCTCTCCCGAACAACGCTCGGTCCGCCTGCTCAAGGTGGGCGAGCAGGTGCGCCACGTATTGTCCGAACTGCTCACGCGCCAGTACGTCCATGATGACGTGCTCAGCGCGCATACCGTGTCGGTCACCGAAGTGCGCATGTCGCCCGATCTGCGCCACGCCACCGTCTTCATCAAGCCTTTGCTGGGCGAGGACGAGGAGATCGTGCTCAAGGCCTTGCGCACGCACACCGCCTATTTCCAGAAGGAAGTGGCCGGCCGGCTCAAGCTGAAATATGCCGCGCGGATCAAGTTTTTGCCGGACGAAAGCTTTGACGAGGCTTTTCGCATAGACGCGCTGTTGTCCGATCCGCGCGTGCGCCGCGATCTGGGTGAGGATGCTGCCGGCGATGGTGCGGGAGAAGGCGAGGGCTGAGCGCGCCCCGCCGCGCCTGCTGCCGCCATGGCCAAGCTCTATTTCTATTATGCCAGCATGAACGCTGGCAAATCGACCAACCTGCTCCAAGCCGCGTTCAACTATCACGAGCGCGGCATGGCGACGATGCTGTGGACCGCCGCGCTCGATGATCGCGCCGAACACCTTGGGCCGGGGCGGGCCATTGCCAGCCGCGTGGGCCTTTATGCCGATGCCCATCGCTTTTCCCCGCAAACCGATCTGTGGCAGGCGGTGAGCGCCGAACTGGCCACGGGGCCGCTCGCCTGCGTGCTGGTGGACGAGGCCCAGTTCCTGACCCGGGCACAGGTGTGGCAACTGGCCGACTTGGCCGATCGCGCCGGCGTTCCCGTGCTGTGCTATGGCCTGCGCACCGATTTTCGCGGCGATCTGTTCGAAGGTTCTGCCGCGCTGCTCGGGCTGGCGGACAGCCTGGTGGAACTGAAAGCAGTGTGTCACTGCGGCCGCAAGGCGACGATGAACCTGCGGGTCGATGCACAAGGGCACCCCGTGCGCGAAGGCGCGCAGACCGAAATCGGCGGCAACGAACGCTATCTTTCTCTTTGCCGCGCGCATTTCAGCGCGGCGCTTCGCCAGGACGAACACCCATGAGCGATGGCCTTTACGTTCCCCTGGCCGAGGGCAACCTGGCGTTGGAGCCGCTGGCAGAGCGGCACCGCGAAGGCCTGCGCGCCGCCTGCGCGCAGGATCAGGAGATATGGGCGGTCTATCCGCATGATTATCTGGGCGACAGTTTCGATCCGCAATTCGATCGCCTGCTCGAGGGCGGGACCGCACGGCGGATCTATGCCGTGCTGGCCGATGGGGTGGTGGCAGGCATGACCGGCTGGATCGAGCATGGCGCGCCAGGCTGGTCGATCGAGATCGGCAACAGCTTCATCGTGCCGGCGCTGCGCGGCACGGGCTTCAACGGCCGGCTCAAGCACGTGATGCTGGGCCATGCCTTTGCCTGCGGGCTTGAGCGGGTGGTGTTCAAGGTGGATCGGATCAACACCCGCAGCCAGGCCGCCGTACGCAAGCTGGGCGGTGTGGAAGAAGGCCTGATGCGCCACGAACGCCGCACCTGGACCGGCCGGGTGCGCGACACGGTGCTGTTTTCGATCCTGCGCGACGAATGGATGGCACGGCCATGAACGACACCCTGTACAGCCTCGCCACGGTGGCCATTCCGATGATCGTGGCCATCGTGTTTCACGAAGTGGCGCATGGCCGCATGGCCCGCCTGTTGGGTGATCACACCGCGCAGGACATGGGGCGGTTGAGCTTCAACCCGCTGCGCCACGTCGATCCGGTGGGCACGGTGATACTGCCCGGCATGCTCGCGCTCGCCCATGCGCCGGTGTTTGGCTGGGCCCGGCCGGTGCCGGTGGATGTGCGCGGCCTGCCGCATCCGCGCCGGGCGATGATGCTGGTGGGCGCTGCCGGGCCGGCGATGAACTTTGCCCTGGCCGTGGTGGCGGCGCTGGGCCTGGGAGTCATGGCGCGGCTGGCGCCGGGATCGGGCGCGGTGGCCCAGTTCGTGGCGGCGAACCTGGTAAATTTCCTGGCCATCAATCTGTTCCTTGCCTGTTTCAACCTGCTTCCGCTGCCGCCGTTCGATGGATCGCACATCGTCGAGGGCCTGCTGCCGCGCCCGGCGGCGCAGGCCTATGCCCGACTGCGTCCCTTGGGCTTTCCGATCATGCTGGTCCTGCTGGTGGTCCTGCCCTGGATGATGCCATCGTTCGATCCGGTGCGTGCGGTCGTGGTGCCGCCGGTGACGTGGTTGGCCGACCATTACATCGCGCTGGCCGAACTGGTAGCAGGCCGCCCGCTGGGCTGATGCCGCAGGGGGATTAACGTACTTTCAGCTTGGTCGCCAATTGTCGCGCCGGGCTTGATCGCGCGGGCGCACTGCCCATGTCGATACCATTGGTTCGACATGACAAGGAGTTGGCCCATGATCCGCATTGCTGCACTGGCCGCGCTGGCGCTGGCCGCAACCCCCGCTCTCGCTCAGGCGCCGGTAAATCCGGGCAAGCCGGTGGAAGCGTCGATCCCCTTCGTCAACCACGGCGGCATTCGCGACTGGCGTGCCCAGGGTGACAGCACGCTCTATGTCCAGGATCAAAGCGGCCAGTGGTATCGCGCCAGCCTGATGGGCCCGGCGTTCGATCTGCCATTTGCCCAGGCGATCGGTTTCGATGCGCGCGGCACCGATACTTTTGACCGTTTTGCCAGCGTGGTGGTGCGCGGGCAAAGCTACCCCGTACAAAGCCTGGTCAAGGTAGCTGGCCCGCCGATGAAGACTAAGACGGCGCAGGCAAAGCCTGCGGCCTGACGCGCCCTGCGCCAAAGGGCTGACAGAACGGCGCGCAGCCGCTAGGGCGCGCGACCATGGCAGATGGCTGGATCATTCTCGACAAGCCGCTGACCCTGGGATCGACCCAGGGCGTGGCGGCAGTAAAGCGCAACTTGCGCGCGCGCGGCCTTGGCAAGTGCAAGGTGGGCCATGGCGGCACGCTCGATCCCCTGGCCACTGGCGTGCTGCCGATCGCCGTGGGCGAGGCAACCAAGCTGTGCGGGCGCATGCTCGATGCGCATAAAACCTATGCCTTCACCATGGCCTTTGGCGCAGAGACCGATACGCTCGATCTGGAAGGGGCGGTAATCGGCCACAGCACGGTGCGGCCCACCCGCGCCGCGCTCGATGCGGCGCTGGCGGCCTTTACCGGGCCGATTGCCCAGGTGCCGCCGGCCTATTCCGCGCTCAAGGTGGATGGCGAGCGCGCCTATGACATGGCGCGCGCCGGGCACGACGTGGTCTTGGCCGCCCGCAACGTGACGATCCACGCGCTGCGCGTGCTGGAAACCCAGGGCAGCGACGCGGCGCTGGACAGCGCCACGCTGGAGGCCGATGTATCCAAGGGCACCTATATCCGCAGCCTGGCGCGCGACATCGCCCTGGCCCTTGGCACGCGCGGCCATGTTACCATGCTGCGCCGCCTCAAGGCCGGGCCGTTCACCCTGGATCAGGCGATTTCGCTGGACAAATTGAACGATTGGGGCCAAGGCGCGGCCCTTGAGAACGTAATCTTGCCTGTGGAGGCAGGGCTGGTCGACATCCCGGCTCTTGACCTCAACCCCGAACAGGCCGGGGCGGTCCGCCAGGGCCGCGTTCTTTCGGGGTTGCCCTTTCCTGACGGGCTATGGTGGGCGCGGTGCGGCGGCAAGCCGGTCGCGCTGGTCATGCTGGCAGGTGGCGCCTTGCGCGTTGAACGGGGTTTCAACCTTTGAGCATGTCGCGGAGTGAATACTTATGTCGGTGACCCCGGAAAAGAAGCAGGAAATCATCCAGGACAACGCGCGCGCCGCCGGTGATACCGGTTCGCCCGAAGTTCAGGTGGCTATCCTCACCGAGCGGATCGTCAACCTCACCGAACACTTCAAGGGCCACCACAAGGACAACCATTCGCGTCGTGGCCTTCTGCAGATGGTGAACAAGCGTCGTTCGCTGCTCGACTACCTGAAGAAGAAGGACGTCGATCGCTACAACGCGCTGATCCAGAAGCTTGGTCTGCGTAAGTAAGTTCACAGACGGCCCGCCACCCGGCGGGCCGTTTTGTTTATAGATCCGCCAGCGAGGCTGGCGGCGGCCGCCACCCGGCGGGCCGTTTTGTTTGTAGATCTGCCTATCAAGGCAGACAGGCCTGGATTGGCCACGATCCGATGCAAAAGGCATTCGGCGCTGGCGCAATCCATGGTAAGGCAAAGGCGCCTCGCGCAATTCGGCGCAGGCACCACGGGGCCAAGCCCCACACCGGACCGGGACGGCACCCCGGCAGCAAATCCCGCCGGCAATAGGGCCCGTGGGGCGAAGGAATATTCATGTTCGACGTCAAGACCGTATCGCTGGAGTGGGGCGGAAAGACCCTCACTCTGGAAACTGGCCGCATTGCGCGCCAAGCCGATGGTGCCGTGCTGGCTACCTATGGCGAAACCGTTGTGCTTTGCGCGGTGACCGCCGCCAAGTCGGTGAAGGAAGGCCAGGACTTCTTCCCGCTGACCGTGCACTATCAGGAAAAGTTTTCCGCAGCTGGCCGCATCCCCGGTGGTTTCTTCAAGCGTGAACGCGGCGCCACCGAAAAGGAAACGCTGGTCTCGCGCCTGATCGACCGTCCGGTGCGCCCGCTGTTCCCCGAAGGTTTCTACAACGAAATCAACGTCATCTGCCAGGTGATGAGCTATGACGGCGAGACCGAACCCGATATCGTCGCGCTGGTTGCCGCCTCGGCCGCGCTGACCATCTCGGGCGTGCCGTTCATGGGCCCGATCGGCGCTGCGCGCGTCGGCTTCAAGGATGGCGAATACCAGCTCAACCCGTCGCTGTCCGAAGCTGCCTCTGGCCGCCTCGACCTGGTGGTTGCCGCAACCGACGCTGCCGTGATGATGGTGGAATCGGAAGCCAAGGAACTGACCGAAGACGAAATGCTCGGCGCGGTGGTCTTTGCCCACAACGAAAGCCGCAAGGTGATCGGCGCGATCATCGAGCTGGCAGAAAAGGCCGCCAAGGATCCTTGGGAAATCGACCTGTCGGACAACACCGCCGACATCAAGGCCAAGCTCAAGAAGGGCGTTGGCGCCGATATCGCGGCGGCTTACAAGCTGACCGACAAGTCGGCCCGTTCGAACGCCCTGAACGACGTGCGCGCCAAGGCCAAGACGCTGTTTGCGGATGAAACCCCGCAGACGCAGATGGTGGCGATCAAGACGCTCAAGAAGCTGGAAGCCGAAATCGTGCGCGGCGCCATCATCAAGGATGGTCAGCGTATCGACGGCCGCACCGTCACCCAGGTTCGCCCGATCGAATCGATCGTCGGCTTCCTGCCGCGCACCCACGGTTCGTCGCTGTTCACCCGCGGCGAAACCCAGGCCATCTGCACCACCACCCTTGGCACCAAGGATGCAGAGCAGATGATCGACGGGCTCGACGGCCTGAGCTATCAGCGCTTCATGCTGCACTACAACTTCCCCCCCTATTCGGTGGGTGAAGTGGGCCGCTTTGGCGCCCCCGGTCGCCGCGAAGTGGGCCATGGCAAGCTGGCCTGGCGCGCGCTCAACCCGGTGCTGCCGACCAAGGACGAGTTCCCCTACACGATCCGCGTGCTGTCCGACATTACCGAATCCAACGGCTCTTCGTCGATGGCCACGGTGTGCGGCGGCTGCTTGTCGATGATGGACGCTGGCGTTCCCATCGCGCGCCCGGTTTCGGGCATCGCCATGGGCCTGATCCTGGAAGGCAAGGACTTTGCCGTCCTGTCCGACATCCTGGGTGATGAAGATCACCTGGGCGACATGGACTTCAAGGTGGCCGGCACCAGCGAAGGCATCACCTCGCTGCAGATGGACATCAAGATCGCCGGGATCACCGAGGAAATCATGCGCAAGGCCCTGGCCCAGGCCAAGGAAGGCCGCGCGCACATTCTGGGTGAAATGACCAAGGCGCTGGGTTCGGCTCGTAACGAGCTGTCGGCCCATGCTCCGCGCATCGAGACGCTCCAGATCGACAAGTCGAAGATCCGCGAAGTGATCGGCACCGGCGGCAAGGTCATCCGCGAAATCGTCGCGGAAACCGGCGCCAAGGTCGACATCGACGACGAAGGCCTGATCAAGATCTCGTCGTCCGATCTCTCGCAGATCGAAGCGGCCAAGAACTGGATCCTCGGCATCGTCGAAGAACCGGAAGTCGGCAAGGTCTACAACGGCAAGGTCGTCAACATCGTCGATTTCGGCGCATTCGTGAACTTCATGGGTGGCAAGGACGGTCTCGTCCACGTGTCGGAAATGAAGAACGAGCGCGTGGAAAAGCCGGGTGACGTCGTCAAGGAAGGCCAGGAAGTCAAGGTCAAGGTCCTCGAGATCGACAACCGTGGCAAGGTGCGCCTGTCGATGCGCGTAGTGGACCAGGAAACCGGCGAAGCGCTGGAAGATACCCGCCCGGCGCGCGAACCGCGTGAACCGCGCGGTGATCGTGGCGACCGTGGTGATCGCGGCGGTGACCGTCGTGGTCCGCGCAGCGATCGTGGCCCGCGCCGCGATGGCGATCGTGGTCCGCGTCGCGAAGGTGGCGATCGCCCCCGTCGTGACCGCGACGAAGGCCCGGCTCCCGATCACATGCCGGCGTTCCTCAAGTCTGACGACTGAGGCATTCCGGCCTGATGGCAACAAGGAAGGCTCGCACCACACGGTGCGGGCCTTTCTTGCGTCAGGGCCTGGCGCGTTGCTCCGCCGGCGAGGCGCGGTCGGTCAGCATCACGCGGTTACGCCCGGAATTCTTGGCAGCGTAGAGCGCGCCGTCTGCCGCGCTGAGTGCGCTTTCCAGGTCGCCACAGGCCACGGCATCGGCAATGCCGCCGGAAATCGTGACCAAGCCGAACGGAACATCGGTGCTGCGGTTGATCATGCGTCGTTCGGCAACCCGGGCCCGCGCGCCATCGAGCAGGGCCAGCGCCTGGCCGGGGTTGTGGCCGGGAAACAGCACGCCGAATTCCTCCCCGCCAATGCGGCCGACAAAGCATTCGCAATCGCGCAGCGTGGCGATGGTTTCAGCAATCACCTTGAGCACGCGATCACCGGCAGCATGGCCGTGGCGATCGTTGATGTGCTTGAAATGATCGATATCCACCACCGCCAGGCACAGCGGGGCGGCCGTCCGACGCGCCAGATCCAGCGCCTGGGCAAACTGGCGCTCGAACGCGCGGCGGTTGGCCAGCCCGGTGAGGTGGTCTTCATCGGCAACACGCTGCACCTGTTCCAGCGTGCTTTGCAATTCGGCGCTGCGCTTGCGGCTGGCGGCAAGTTCGGCATGAAGCTGGCTTGCCTGGACCAGCATGGCGCGGGCGGCATCGGCCAGCTTGCGCACCAGTGCCTCGTCGGCGCCGGCCTGTGCCATGTCGGCCAGGTGGCCTTGCAGACTGTCGGAAAAGTCGTCGCTGGCCTGCATGGCATCGTGCGTGCTGCGATCGAACGCGGTCAGGCTTTCGCGCACGTGGCACAGCAGGGTGACGAGTTGTTCGGCGGCCATGTCCTGCGCGGGATGACGCAGGGCCTGTTCCAGCCAGGCGAGGTCCATCGGCAGGCCGGCGGCGATGCGCTGTACCAGCAATTCGGCCAGGCGTGGGTTTGCGCCGGTGACGCAATCATGCGCCATCACCAGCGTGAACGGACTGATCGGCAGGTCGTGCTCCACCAGCAGCGCCGCCAGCCGTGCCAGCAAGGCCCGCCGACCGGCAAGCGCCTTGGCCGTTTCGGCAAGATCGCCGGCTGCCGCATTGTCTCCCGCCAGGCCGAGCCTGTGCCACAGGCGCTGAAATGGGCTCTCGGCCCGCCGGTGATCGTGTTTCCCCATGGCCGCCAAAACGACAAGGCCGCAACCCGGTTAAGGGTCGCGGCCTTGCGTAGAACCGTGGTAACCGGGTGTCAGGCCCGGTCAAGATAGCCTGGCTTAGCGCACGCGCGGCCCGCCAAACGGCATCGGCGGGGGCGGGCGGCGGTGGCCACGCGGCAGCTGCGCCTGATAGGCGCGACCACAGTGTTCCACGCAGTAGGGGAACCCAGGGTTCACCTTTTCACCGCAGAAATGGAAATCCGGCTCACCCGGGTGGCCCATCGGCCAGCGGCAGATGCGATCGTTGAGATCGAGCAGGCTGGTCTTGTCGGCGATTTCCGGGCTGGGCCGTGCCGGCACCAGGCGACGCGGCGGCGCAGGCGGGATCGGTGCCTGCTGATCGCCGGGGCCCTGGCGCAGGAAGCCGCCCGGGCCAACCGAAACCACACGGGGCGTCGGCGCTGCGGGCGCAGGCGCCGCGTCGCCGGCCGGAGCAGCGCTGGCGGCCGGCGGAGGGGAGGCAACGGGCGCGGCCGGCGCAGGGCGCGGCGCTGGCGCAGGGCGCGCTTCCACCGGCGCCGGTGCCGGAGCAGGCGTGGGCTTGGGCGCAGCCGGCCGCGCTTCGGCAGCCGGCGGCGCGGCTGGTGCTGCAGGCTTGGCCGGCTTGGGCGCGGCGGCGGCCGCAGGCTCGCTCTTGTCGTTGGCCTTGACCGGGGAAGGGCGCGCCTTCAGGCCCAGGCGATGGGCCTTGCCGATCACGGCGTTGCGGCTGACCCCGCCAAGCTCTTCGGCGATCTGGCTGGCGGTTGCGCCGCCTTCCCACATCTTGGTCAGTTTCTCGATCCGCTCGTCGGTCCAGCTCATCCGTTCGAAAACCCTTGCATGGGCCAAGGGGTGCGTCCCTTGCCCTTTCATCATCTTGCCATCGGCCTCCGCGCGCGATACCGCGCCCGTCATGGCCAACCAATTCCCGTCCCCCACCGGAGAAACGAAACCGCTTGAACCGGCAGATGCCTTTGCGGGCACCGCTGCCGGTCATGCCTACGGGCATCTAGCCGGTTTTCCACCGCCCGGACAGCCGATTTTCCGCAGCTTCAACAGTGTCGGGCTCTGGACCCTCTATATGAAGGAGGTGCGGCGTTTCTTCAAGGTGCAGACCCAGACGATCTGGGCACCTGCGGTCACGACGCTGCTTTATCTGATGATATTTACCCTGGCGCTGGGCGGCGGTGGCCGCGTGGTGCTGGGCGTGCCCTTTGCCAGCTTCGTGGCGCCGGGCCTCATCGCCATGGGCATGATCAACAATGCCTTTGCCAATGCCAGCTTCGGGCTGCTTGGAGGCAAGATCCAGGGCACGATCATCGATTACCTGATGCCGCCGGTTTCCGAAGGCGAACTGCTTGCCGCCCTGGTGGGCGCCGCCGTCTCGCGCGCGATCCTGGTCGGCCTGGCCGTGGCGGCCGCGATGATGTTTTGGCCGGGCGTGTCGCTGGAAGTGCGCCATCCCTGGGCCGTCATCTGGTTTGGCCTGATGGGGGCGATCCTGTTGTCGCTGATCGGCGTGGCAACTTCGCTGTGGGCGGAAAAGTTCGATCACAACGCGGCTGTAACCAATTTCATCATCACGCCCATGTCGATGCTGTCGGGCACGTTCTACGTGATTGATCGCCTGGCGCCCGCGTTCCAGACGGTCAGCCGGATGAACCCGATCTTCTACGTGATCTCGGGCTTCCGCTATGGCTTTCTGGGGCAAAGCGATATCGGCAGCAGCAACATGGCCGTGCTGCATGGCGCGATCGGTTTGGGCGTGCTCAACCTGGTACTCGGCCTTGGCCTCTATGCCCTGCTGCGCACGGGCTGGAAGCTGAAAGCCTGAAGGTTTCACATATGCTAAAAAGGCGCCGCTTCCCCGGGGAAACGGCGCCTTTTTCGTTTGTTTCGGCCTGTCAGTGCGACAGGCTGCGCCGCAGGCGATAGCGCCCGTCGGCAAACCCGTCGAACATCTCGCGCAGCGACGGATGGTCTACCGGCCCGGCTTCGGCATCGGCGGCCAGGTTCTGCTGGCTGACATAGGCGACGTAGCTGCTTTCATCGTTCTCGGCGAGGAGGTGATAGAACGGCTGCTCGCGCAGGGGGCGCATGTCTTCTGGAATGGATTCATACCATTCCTCGCTATTGGCGAAGACCGGATCGATATCGAACACCACGCCGCGAAACCCGAACAGGCGATGGCGCACCACGTCACCGATCGCAAAGAGCGCCTCGCTCACGGCCGGTACGGAAATCTGACGGCCGGCCTGGGGAGAAAAGTAGCTCGTATTTTCGACATGGATGGACATGGAGCGAATATAGGTTTGCGGCACTTGCGAAACAAGCAAGGCTTTTGGGGAATATCAGGCTGGGGATAACTCCTCTTTCCGCTTGGCAAGGCCCGAATCGTACGCTAGTGGCGCGGTCCTCGACCGGGGCGGCACACGCCGCCTGACGCACGGCACTTCATGGAGAGGTGGCAGAGTGGTCGAATGCGCCGCACTCGAAATGCGGTGTACGGGCAACCGTACCGTGGGTTCGAATCCCACCCTCTCCGCCATGTGCCCCCTCCGCCAATACGCTGCGCTACCCAAAAATACGACGCAACGTGCTGAAAAATAGGCGCTTTTTCTGAAGACGTTATTTTTGCTGGGCGAGCCGTTGAAGCGCGAAGTGTGGGCTGGAGTGTGGGCTAGCGCAGGGACGGCCGGTTTGAAACCGTGCCTTCCGGTGATAGATTCCAGGCGTGGGAAAGCTCACCAACTCCATGGTCAACGCATTGAGCGAACCTGGTCGCTATGCTGATGGCGAAGGCATTCAATCTGCCAGACAGGAACGTATGAAAGCGTTGGTATAAAACGCCGTTCCGCTATCGGATCATGGTGGCGTATCGGTCCCGTCGTCTCGCACAGAGCCAGGAAAGTCTACTCGCGGGATCACTTTTTCCCATCCAACCGCTACGCGCATCACGATCACGTCCAGGGACGTGATCATTGATACGATCGGCTGGAAGCCGCACCGCTTGTCTTCCTGCTATCAGGCAACGCGGAACAACCGCGCGCGCGACAAAGTAAAGGATGAGTTGGCGACAGTCTGGCTACATCGGCAAGTGCACGTTTTGCGGGAATAATTTACCCCTGTTTAACGTGTTTCAAGCAGTCTCTACCGATGGCAAAAGTTTTCGCCGCGTTCGGGAAGGTCTCCCGCGTTGCGCTACGCATGTCGCGCGCCGGCAGCACGTCTCACGCGGCGTTGCTGACTGTGCTGATAAGCCTTTCGGTGCTGACCTCGGTGCTTATCGTCACTTTCCTGGTGTGGAACGCCGATGCCCATGCCGACCGGCTGGCGGCCATTTCGATTTCCGGGGCGATCGATCGCGAACGGTCGCGCATCAGCAACGAAACCTACATCAATGCCCATTGGAACGATGCCTTCGCCCACGCCTATGGCACCATGGACGATCCGTGGATCGTGTCGCAATGGGGAACGCCGATCGGCCTGGGCTATGTGATCGATGCAAACGGACGGACGTTGTTTGCGCATCTCCCATCCGGACGGGCGCCCCCGCTTGCTGACCTGATCGGGCCGCCGACTCTCAAGGCCTTGCTGGCCCGGGTACCGGCGAATGAGGCCGCTGTAAGGCAGCGCGGCGATGCCATGGTCTTGCTGGGCGAGGCGGGCGACACCCCGGCGTTGATTGCATTTTCGCCGATCGTCCGGGAAAGCGGCCCGGCGACGCTCGACACGTCGACCTATCGTATTTTTGTCGATATCCGCCTTCTCGACAACAAGCTGCTTGCAGAATGGGGCAAAGGCTTTGGCTTGCAGCATCTGCGGTGGGCACAGGGCGGCCGATCCGCGGGCGACGAAGCCTCCACCTTGGTGCGCGACTGGTCGGGTGCGCCGCTCGGCACGATTGCCTGGCAACGCCTTGCTCCGGGCTCTTTGGCCGTTCGCGAGTTGTTGCCGATAATCGGCTTTTCCATCGTCCTGTTTCTGGCGGTTGCCGCCCTCATCGCGCGTCGCGTGCAAAGCCTGAACCGAGAACTGGCGATCCAGTCCCACAGCGCCATCGAGGCTGGCCGACAGGAGCGGGAGGCGCGCCTGCTGGCAGACAGCGATGAACTCACCGGGCTCTACAATCGGCGGCGTTTCTATGCCGATCTCGAGCATGCGGCGATCCCGGCCAACCTCGATGCCATGACCGTGGGTTTGATCGATCTCGATCGCTTCAAGCCGATCAACGACACGTTCGGCCACCTGGTGGGAGACGGCGTGCTGATCGAGGTTGCCCGCTTGCTGCGCGACACCGCAGGCCCCGACGCCACGCTCTATCGCCTGGGTGGCGACGAATTTGCGATGATCGTGCAGCTTGATGGCGCGGCCACCTTGCGGCTGGCGGAGACGATCTGTGCCGCGGTGGCAGCGCCGATGCGCATTGGCGACAGGCAGGTGAGCCTTGGGGTCTCGATCGGGCTTGCCCCGTTTGTCGACAGCGAACTCACCCCGGTGGACCTGGCCAAGCGTGCGGACCACGCACTTTACCACGCCAAGCGGGAGAGGCCCGGACAAGCGGTTCCCTTCAATCTCGAACTGGAACGCCGGCTGCTGGACGATCACGTCATCGAGGCGGAACTGCACGCGAGCGAATTCGAAAACGAACTGCATTTTGACGTGCAGCCGATCGTTTCCATGCAATCGGGCGCAGTGGTCGGCGGAGAACTCCTGGCGCGCTGGACGAGTGCGCGCCTGGGCGTAGTCGAGCCACAGCGCTTTGTCGAAATTGCCGAACGCAGCACCGTGATCCATGTGATTACGCGCAATGCCATGCGCCGCGCGTTGGAACTGCTGGACATGCTGCCGCCGGGCAAGACGCTCTCGGTTAACGTATCCGCCTGCGATCTGCACTGCGCCGAGACGGTGGATGCGATCCTTGACATGGTCAGCAATTCGTCTGCCGACCCACGCCGCCTGTGTATCGAGGTGACCGAGACGGCGGTGATGCGCAACCTTGACGCGGCGATCCATGCGCTTCACCGCTTCCGCGCCATTGGCATGCAGGTTGCGCTGGACGATTTCGGCACGGGCTATTCGAGCCTCAGCAATCTTCATCGCCTGCCGCTCGACAAGGTGAAGATCGACCGCAGCTTCGCCCTCAATTTCGACAACAGCTACAGCGTGTCGATCGTCGATGCGGTCGTCAATCTTTGCCGTTCGCTGGGGCTGTGCTGCATCGTCGAGGGGGTGGAGACGGCGTCACAAGCATTCAAGTTGCAGAAAATCGGTTGCGATCTCATGCAGGGCTATCTGTTCAGCTATCCGTTGAATGCCAACGTCTTCGTGACGTTTGCCGCGCAGTGGTTTGCGCCGAGAGAAGAAGGCCGGCCGCGCATCGCCGGCTGATCCGGCATTTCCGCACTATTGTTCCGCGTGGCGCACGATCGCCTCGCACAGGCGGTGCGTCGCCAGGATCGCGGCCGTATCGACCGGTCGACGCTCGCGGGCAGCGAGCAGGAAATCGTCGCACATCGCTTCAAAACCCCGTTGCCGGCCAACCGGAACCCAGTCGCCGCGGCGTTGCAGGCTCTGTCTTCCACGCGTGTCGACACGGTCAGCCAGGTTGAGGACAGTGTGGCGGGCGCCGCCGCCGATGACGTCGAGGCGTTCTTCATCCAGGCCGCTGTCACGATGCATCATGCCGATGGCGCTGAACCCGTCACCAGCCAGTGTCAGGGTAACCGCGTGCAGCAAGCCGTCGATGACGTTGGTTTCGATCGTGTGGCGAAGTACTGGCCCAGGCACCATCGATAACAGCGTATCCACGACATGGATGAAATCGTCGAAGATCACGCGGCGCGGTTGGTCCGGCTGCGCATTGCGGTGCTTTTCCATGACGATAAGGCTGGCGTTCGTGCCGCGCAGGGCGGCGTAGTCTGGCGCGAACCGCCGGTTGAAGCCCAGTTGCAGCGGCGTGGCGCGGGTCTGTGCCAGCGTGGTGAGCGCTTCAACCTCGGCAAGATTGTCGGCGAGCGGCTTGTCCACGAACGTGGCGATTTCACGTTCGAGGAGCAATTTCACCAGTTCGGCGTGTGCAGACGTGGCCGCGTGGACAAAGGCCGCGTCGAACGTGGTGGCAGACAGCGCATCGATGACGCTGTTGTGCCGATGCTGGATGCGAAACGTGCGGCCTACTTCATCGAGCACAGATCGATCACGCGTCGCAAGATGGATTTCGAGATCGGGCCGCGTGGCCAGGACCGGAAGATACGCCTTGCGGGCGATGTCGCCCAACCCGATCACAAGAACACGCATGCAGTTTTCCTGTCTTCACCGGGCCAAGACGTTCACCCGGCTGGGATATATCGGGTGCCGGGGCACCGCAACCGGCTTTCCCACGTCATTTGCCGGGGATGGGATCGGCTGCCGGCTTGGCGGTATGCATGCCATCCGCGTTCCGACCATGGCTGGGCAGCGCCAGTTCGAACACGGTGTCCCTGCCTGGTAGCAGAGACAGATCGCCGCCATGGGCACGGGCGATCTGTCGTGCCAGGCTCAGGCCGATGCCGCTGCCTTCCTTCTTGGTGGTGTAGAACGGGCGGAAGATGCGCGCGCGGCCCTCATCGGGCACGCCGGGGCCGTTGTCGGCAACCCATATCGACAGGCGGTCGTCCAGCCTGGCGGAAAGGCGAACCTGCGGGGCGTCGGTGGCGGCCACCGCGGCCTCGGCGCCATTCTGGAGCAAGGCCCACAAGGCCTGGCTGATCTGGTCGCGGTCGATGAAGACCATCCCGTCTGGCGGCCCATCCGCCACGAAAGTGACGCGGCCGCCCCAACGCGCGGCGAACATGCGGCGCAGATCGTCGAACAGCACTGCCAGCGTCGTCGGCGCCAGGACCGGCTCGGGAAGCCGGGCCAGTTGGCGATAGGCCTGGGTGAAATGGAGCAGGCCATCGGCACGACGAGACAGCGTGCCGAGCATGTCGCGCAAATGCGCGACCGGTGGCGGCGTGTCATCGAGCGTCGCCAGCGCGCTGTCAGCGAGCGAGGCGATCGGGGTCAGCGCGTTCATCACCTCGTGGCTCAACACGTCGAGCAGTTCACGCGTGGTTCGTGCTTCGGCCAGGCGTTCTTCGCTTTCGATGTCGATCAGGGCGAGGATGGTGCGTGCCGCGCCAGCGCCATGGGCTTCGATCCGATCGATGCGATAGGCTCGGCCAGCGTAGCGCAGGCGCGGCGCACTTTCCCGCAAGGCCTCGGGCACATCGATCAGCACGTCCTCGATGTCGAACAGCATGCGCGCCGCCCGATTGAGGGCGCGAACGCGGCCACTGCGCTCCACGCTCAACAGAGGGGTGGGCGCCTGGTCCAGCACGGCACGCAGCACCGCGCGATCGGTTTCGCTATCGGGCGCCGCCACCTGTCGTTCGGCGGGCAGGTGCAGCGGCATCGCGCGGGCAAGCGCGAGGCTAGCCAACCAGAAGCCGAGCAACAGCACCAGCACGAAGCAGGCATAGAACCCGCCGGTCCAGGCGGCGACCGTAGCCGCGCCGCAGCCGAACAGCAGCAGCTGTCCTGGCAGCGCCGTCCTTACGCTGCTAGAGGCCATGCTTGGCCATCCGGCGATAGAGCGCAGCCCGGCTCAGCCCCAATTCTTCGGCCGCGTGGCTGACATTGAAGCCGTGCCGCTTGAGCGCCGCCGCAACCAGCACGCGCTCGCTCTCTTCCAGGTTGAGCGTGGACGCGACCGCTGCTGGCGACGGCGCTTCGGCCGGGGAAGGGCCGAGACCCAGGTCAGCCTCGCTGATCAGCCCGCCATCGCCTAGCACCACGGCCCGCTCCACCGCTTGGGCCAGGCCGCGCACGTCGTCGCTCCAAGGCGTGACGGCAAGGGCCGTCTCGGCCTCTGGCATGAAGCCAAGCACCGGTTTGCCGTGCCGGCGTTCGGCCGCGCGGGCGAAATGGCGCGCGAGCAACAGAGCGTCGGCGCCGCGCTGGGCCAGAGGTGGCATGGCGATTTCCACCGTGCCCACCCGTGCCCGCAACGCCGGGATCAGCGGCTCGGCCGTGTCTGCCGTGGCGACAATGCGAATATCGGCCGGCAGGCGGGCGAGCAGGCGCCCCTGCGCGACCTCGGCCAACCGATCGACGTGGCGCAGCAACAGCGTGCCGCCGGACGCGCGCCCGATATCGGTCGCTGCGACATCGTCGCGCGGATCGGCCGCGGCGCGCGCGTCCAGCATCACCAGTTCGCCCGTCGCGCGCGGGGAAGCGTGATGGATCGCCCTGCTCGCCAGGGTGCGTCCTGAGCCGGCCGGGCCCAGGATCAGCACATTGGCGGTTGTCGGCCCGACCCGGCGGACAAGGTCGCGCACACGCTCCATTGCTGGGCTGGCACCGAGCAGACGCGGCGGATCGGCCGGGATGCCATCGTGCTGGCGCAGCGCCGCGATTTCCCGGCGCCTTTGGCGATGGGCCAGCGCCACGCGCACGCGCTCGAGCAGTTCGTCGTTGCGCCATGGCTTCATGACGAAATCGATCGCACCGGCCTGCATGGCGGCCACGGCGATGCGGATGCCGCTATGGCCGGTGATCACGACCACGGCCGCATCCGGATCATCGCCCAAGAGCCGGGCCAGCGCGGCGAAGCCTTCCTCGCCGTGGGTGCGGCCGCGCGTGAAATTGAGATCGAGCAGGATCGCGTCGGCTGGCGCCAGCTCCAACGCCGAGTAGGCCTCTTCGGGCTGCATCGCGCTGACCAGCTCGATCCCGGCGCGGCCGAAGAGGACGGCGACGGCCTGATGCACGTCGCGATCATCGTCGATCAGCAGGACGCGGGGCGGGCTTGACGGGGGCGTTGGACTGTCCATTTCCGGACAGTGTGTGCGATATCGCAACGAGGCTTGTCCAGCATGGTCAAATGTTGGTTGTATTATCAGTGCTTTAGGAATGTTCGCCAAGCTTTGCGATACTGTCCGCATGAGCAATGGAGCATCTTCCGAATCGCCACCTTCCCCTGGTGCTGGCATGGACCGCCGCGTCACGCGGCCTCGCGCCAGCCGTCGCTGGCGCTGGGTGGCGGGCGGCGTGGCGATCGTGCTGGCGGCAGGACTAACCTGGCAACTGCTGCCTGCGGCCGGATCGACCGATATCGCAGCAGCCACGATCGAGACCGGCACCGTCGTCCGCGCGCCGTTCGAGGACTATTTGCCGATCCGCGCCTCGGTCGCCCCCAAGGTCACCACACTCGTCGATACGCTGTCTGGCGGCCAGGTGGAGAAACTGCTGGTGCAGGACGGCGCCTGGGTCACGGCCGGCCAACCGCTGGCCACGCTGGTCAATCCCACGCTCAAGCTCGACGTGCTGACCCGCGAGGCGGAAATCGCCAGCCAGCTTGGCACCCTCACCGGCGACGAACTGTCGCTGGAGCGCAGCCGGCTCGACCGGGCCGCGCAAACCGCCTCGGCCAATTATGACCTGCTCAAGGCACGGCGTGACCTGGCGATCCGCCAACAGTTGCACGATCAGGGCTTCGTGTCTGACGAGGGTGTGAAAAGCTACCAGGAAGAGGCCGATTACCAGCGCAAGCGCCTGGGCCAGCTGCGTGCGGGGCAGGACCGTGAAGACCAGACCGCCGGGCTCCAGGCCTCACGCCTGGCCGACACGCGCGCGCGCTTGAGTGGCAACCTTGCCGCGGTGCGCGCCGGACTGGATGCGCTGGTGGTGCGCGCGCCGGTCACGGGCCGCTTGGGCAACCTGGTGATCCAGCCCGGGCAGACGCTCAAGGCGGGCGACCACGTGGCGCAGGTGGACAGCGAAGGCGCCTGGAAACTGGTGGCCGACGTGGACGAATACTATCTCGGCCGCGTTGCCGTGGGCCAGCAGGCCAAGGGCGACGCCGGCATCGGTCTGGTCGTCAGCAAAGTCCTGCCCGCCGTCGCCAATGGCCGTTTCCACATCGAACTGGGTTTTGCCGGCCCCACGCCACAAGGCCTGAACCGCGGCCAGACGATGGATATCCGCGCCACCCTGGGCGCAACCAGCAAGGCGCTGGTGGCGCCGGTGGGCGGCTGGCTCGACAGCGGCGGCGGCACGTCGGCCTTCGTGGTCGATGCAGATGGCCGCCACGCCCGGCGCCGCGCGATCAAAGTCGGCCGGCGCAACCCCGCGCAGGTGGAAATCCTGGCCGGGCTGGACGCGGGAGACCGCATCGTGACCACCAACACATCGTCCATCACGGGCGACATCATCAACCTTCGCTGACCAAAGGGCCCAGCATGATCCGCCTAGAGAATATCCAGCGCCGCTATGTTTCCGACGAGGTGGAAACGACCGCGCTTGCCGACATCAACCTGGACGTGGCAGCGGGTGAATTCGTCGCCATCATGGGGCCGTCCGGTTGCGGAAAATCCACGTTGCTCAATACGCTGGGCACGGTCGACCGCCCCACGGCCGGGCGCTATCTGTTCGGCGATCGCGATCTCGTCGCGCTCAATGAAGCAGAGCTGGCCCGCTTTCGGGCGATGACTTTGGGCTTTGTGTTCCAGAGCTTCAATCTGATCGACGAGCTGACCATCGCCGAGAACGTTGAACTGGGCCTGATCTATCGCAAGGACGCCGGTGGCGATCGCAAGGGCCGGGTCGCGGCCGCGATGGACCGGGTGGGCATATCCCACCGCGCGCGCCACTATCCGCATCAGCTTTCCGGCGGGCAGCAGCAGCGCGCCGCCATTGCCCGCGCTATCGTCGGCGAACCCAAGCTGATCCTGGCCGACGAGCCGACCGGCAATCTCGACACCGAAAACGGCCAGCAGGTGATGGATATTCTCACCAGCCTCAATGCCGATGGCGCCACGATCATCATGGTCACGCATTCGCCCAGCCATGCCGACATCGCGCGGCGGCGGATCGACATGCTCGACGGGCGCATCGTCGCCTCGCTCGCCCGCGCGATCTGAGGAGGTACGCCGATGAACCGCTTTGCCTTCCTCACTCTCTATCGTTCGCTCACACGCCACCGGCTCTACGCCGCGCTCAATATCGGCGGTCTGGCCATCGGCATCGCCGTGTTTCTGGTGCTGGGCCTCTATGTCAGGTTCGAGACGAGCTATGAGACATGGCTGCCGCGCCACGACCAAGTCTACATCGTGCAAACGGTGTGGCACATGCCCGACAGCCCGTTCAACGGTGCCTATCCCAATACGATGGGCGGTCTGCTGGAGGAAATGAAAGCCGATTTTCCCGGGCTTTCAGGCACCAGCATCAACGGCGTGGGCGCCACAGTGCTGCGCGGCGGGATCGGCACGGCCGAGGACCTTGCCTGGGTCGATCCGCAGTTTTTCGAGGTGATGGACCTGCCCATGCTGCAGGGCGAAGGCGGGCGTGCGCTCGCCGATCCGTCCAACGTGCTGATCGATGCCAACATGGCCCGCAAATACTTCGGCAGCACCGATGCGGTTGGCCAGACGCTCACGCTCAACATCGGCGCTGGCACCGCATCCTATCGCGTCGCCGGGGTGTTTGCCCCGTTGCCACGCAATACCGATCTCAAGTTCACGATGCTCGCGCGCAGCCCCAAGGGGGCGCCCAAGGGCAACGAAGACTGGTGGTATCACTGGGGCAGCACCTCGGTTAACACCTATCTGCGCTTTCCCAACCCCGCTGCGGCCAAGGCCTTTGCCGCCCGGATGCCGGCCTTCGTGGTCCGCCACGGAACGAGGGATCTGGGTGCCAATGCCGACAAGACCATGCAGCTCACGCTGCTGCCGCTCACCGATCTGCACTTGACCCCGGCGGGGCGCGAAATGGCGAGCATGCGCCAGACGATCGTGACGCTCGGCGTGGTCGGCGCGCTCACTCTGCTGATCGCGATCGTCAATTATGTGAACCTGGCCACGGCGCGCGCCGGCCTGCGCGCCCGCGAAGTGGCCATGCGCAAGGTCCTCGGCGCCAGCCGCAGCATGCTGGTGCGCCAGTTTGCCGGAGAGGCCATTCTCACCACGGCGCTTGCTGCGCTGGTCGCGCTGGCACTGGCGGAACTGGGCCTGCCGCTGGTCAATGCCGCAGCGGGCCTGGCATTGTCGATCCCCTATGCCACCGTCGTGCCGGCGTTGCTGGTGCTGTCCGTCGTGGTCGGAATTGGCGCGGGGCTCTATCCCGCCGTGCTGCTTTCCCGCTTTCCCGCTGCTGCCGTGCTGGCATCGGCGCGTTCGCCCGGGGGCGGCCGCACCGGCGCCAGGCTGCGTGAAATGCTTGTCGTGTTTCAGTTCGCACTGGCCACCGCGTTCATTACCGGCACCTTGGTGCTGGTGGCGCAGACCCGCCATCTGCGTCAGGCCGATCTCGGCTTCGCCCGCGATGGGCTGATCGTGGTCAAGAGCATGGCAGGGTTGAGCGAGGGGCAGCAAGACACCATGCGCGATGCCATCGCCAGCTTGCCCATGATCCGCGCGGTCGGGATTGCCGACAGTGCCGCCGGTGGCTTTGGCAACAACAATGCCAGCAACATCGAAATCCCGGGCCAACCTGGCTCTGGACCTTCGCTGCGCGAGATCGTGGTCGGTCGCGGCTTCTTTGCCACCTATGGCGCGCGGGTGATCGCCGGCCGCGTGTTCGACGACCAGCACGGAGCCGACGATTCCTATGGCACCAAGAGCAAGGACAACCGCGCGATCGTGATCAATCGCACGGCCGTTGCCGTGCTCGGCTTCCGCTCTGCACAGGAGGCGGTCGGCAAGACGCTGGGCAAGGGGCAGCCGCGCACGATCATCGGCGTGGTGGACGACATGCGGTTCTTTTCGCCGCACGTGCCGATGGACGCCACGTATTACACCTATTGGAGCCATTACCTTGGCGCGCCGGTGATCACCGCGCGCTATGCCGGACGCATGGATGCCGCGATGGATGCGGTGCGCGACACATGGCGCAAGATCGCCCCGGAAGTGCCGTTTGACGCGGCGCCTGCCGATCAGGACCTTGCCAAGCTGTTCGAGGCCGATGACCACGCCGCCAATCTCTTCACCATCGGCTCGGTGCTCGCTGTGCTGATCGGCTGCGTTGGCCTGTGGGGGCTTGCTTCGTTCAATACCTCGCGGCGCGTGAAAGAGATCGGCATCCGCAAGGCGCTGGGCGCCTCCTCGCGCGATGTGGTCAAGCTGCTGGTCGGCCAGTTCCTGCGTCCGGTGCTGATCGCCAACGTGATTGCCTGGCCCCTGGCATGGGTTGCGATGCGGCAATGGCTGGCCGGTTTCAGCGATCGCATTGCGCTCTCGCCGCTGTACTTCGTTGCCGCAACGCTCCTGGCGCTGGCCATTGCCGTGCTTACGGTGATCGCCCAGTCTCTGCGCGCCGCGCGGGCGACCCCGGCCTGGGCGTTGCACCATGAGTAAGCGGCTTATGGTTGCCGTAGCGCTTTCCACCGCGCTGGCATCGGCGCCCGTCCAGGCGGAAACCCTGCGCGATGCGGTGGAGGCGGCCTATCTCGGCAACCCAACATTGGCGGCGGCCCGCGCGCGGCAGGATGGGCTGGCCGAAACGCCCGAACAGGCACGCGCGGCGGGGCGGATCACGGCCGCCGCCGATGGGGCGGCCGGCTATGACCGCTTCGATTATGATCGCGGCGCAGGCGGCACCGTTTCCGCCAGCCTGCCGATCTGGACCGGCGGCCGGGTTTCCTCGCGGCTGCGCGCGGCGGAAGGAGACGTGGCAGCCGGCGAGGAAGGACTGCGCGACGCCGAGGCGGCGCTGCTCACGCAGGTGATCGGCGTCTATGCCGAACTGCTGTATGACCAGCAGGCCGTGGATATCGGCAAGGCGGATATCGCCCTGCTCGACCACCAGGTGGCCGAAGCGCAGGCGCGCTATCGCCTGGGCAAGGCCACCCGCACCGATGTCGCCCAGCTTGAGGCGCAGCGCGCCAGCGCGGGGGCGACCCTGGCGGCCGCGCAGGCCACGCTCGAGACCGCCACAGCAAACTATCGCGCGGTGGTAGGGCAGGATCCTGGACCCTTGGCGCCGCCGCCCGCGCTGGGCCCGATGCCCGCCACGCTGGAACAGGCGCGCGCCGATGCCCTAGCGGCGAATCCGCTGTATCAACAGAGCTTGCGCGCCGCCGATGCGGCCGGTGCGCGGATACAGGAAGCCCGCGCCGGCAGCGCGCCCACGGTGTCTGTGGGTGGCGGCTATGGCTATGACGTGCGCCTTGGTGGCGTTGGGGCGGGCAGTTCCCTGCGTGCCGCCAATCTCGGGCTAAGCTTGCATATTCCGATCCTCACCGGCGGTCTGGTTGCCTCGCAAGTGCGCCAGGCGCAGGCCACGCAACGCGCCACGGTGTTCGATGCCGCCGCCGCCGGCCGCGAGGCGACCCGCTCCACCGACGCCGCCTGGGCCGCCCTGGCCGGTGCACGGGCGCAGATGGCGGCCAACCAGGCGGGTGTGGACGCGGCCAATCTTGCGCTGGGCGGGGTCAGGGCCGAATACGGCTTTGACCTGCGCTCGACGCTCGACATTCTGGTGGCGGACGAAAGCCTGCGTTCCGCCCAGCTCGCGCTGGCACGCAACCGCAGCGACACGATCATCGCCCAGGCGGCCCTGCTGCGGGCCACGGGGCACCTCGATCTGGATGCGATCCCCAACGGATAGGGCCAAACGCATCGCGGCGCTGTGCAGATCTGTGTCTGCACAGCGCCGCGATTTGGGCCTATCGAGGGGCGGTGGCGTTAGATTGCGGGGAAGTCGACCGTGGTGGCGGCCACGTTGTTGATCAGGTTGGTGAAGAAGTTTTCGGCCACCACGGCAACGATCTCCACGATCTGGCCGTCGCCGAACCCGGCGGTGCGGAGGGCCGCGATGTCTTCTGCCGAAACCTTGCCCCGTGCCTCGGCCACCTTGCGGGCAAAGTGCACGGCCGCTGCAGCATGCGGATCGGCCGAGGTTCCCTGCCGCGCCAGGTCGATTTCTTCCCTGCTCAGCTTGGCGAAATTGTGGCCGGTGAAGCTGTGGGCGGCATCGCAATATTCGCAGCCGTTCACAGCCGCCACGGCAAGGGCGATGCGTTCACGGGTCTTGAGATCGAGCGCCTTGCCCAGGCCCTGGTTGAGCGCCGCGTGGGCGGTGATAACCGCCGGGCTGTTCGAGAGCACGCGGAAGAAGTTGGGCACGCGACCCAGCTTGGCGTTGATGGCACCCAACGCGGCCTGCGAACCTTCCGGGGCGGCGTCAATTTCGGGAATGGTGATGCGAGACATGACGATATCCTTTTGCCTGTGAGTTTGTCCGCTGGCGCTCATGCGCCGGTGGGAATGGGGTTTTCGACAAGGCTCTGGTTGAAGGCGTCGAACAGGGCATGCTCGCCGGCTCCGGGGTTGTCGCGCATGGCGCGGATGCCTTCGACGATCACCTCGGGCGCGTCGGTTGCCAGCGCCACCAGGGTCTGCTCGATGAAATCGGGCAGCGGCATCGCGCGGGGATCGCCGCTCTTGTAGATGAGGTCGGTATCGACCCACGGCGGGGCGATTTCCTGCACGCGCACCGATGTGTCGCGCAGCTGGAACCGCTGCGACAGCGCGTAGGAATGCAGGGCTGCCTTGGTTGCGGAATAGATCGCGTTGCTGGCGATCGGCACATAGGCCAGCACGCTGCTGGTGTAGAGCACGGTCGCTTCGGGCTTGGTCTTGAGGTGTTCGATCAGGGCCGAAGTCACGCGGATCGGTCCCAGCAGGTTGGTGGTGATCAATTCCTGCGCGAGGTCGTCGTCAACCGGGCCGGAGACGTCGTCGAATGGCATGAAGCCCGCGTTGTTGAACACGACATTGAGATCGGGGTAGCGCGCGATCACGTCCCGCGCTGCGCGCTGGATGCTATCGAGCTTGGTGACGTCGAGCTGTACCGACGCCATGCCGGGATTGGCTGCCGTCACCTCTTCCAGCAACGCGGTGCGCCGCCCCGAGATGATGACCTTGTTGCCCAGCTTGTGGAGCGCTTCGGCCAGACCACGGCCAATGCCGCTGGTGCCGCCAGTGATGAAGATGGTGTTGCCGGTGAGTTTCATGAGGGTAGTTCCGTTTCCGGGAGGGGAGGGGGAAGAGCGATCAGGCCGCGGCGTGGAAGCGCAGCGCGGAATGGGTAGCAGAGAGCTGGGGGCCGAGGGCGGCGCGGGCGGCCTCGAAGGCGTGCCACAGCGCCACGTCGCGCAGCGCAGGGATGGTGCTGGTTTCGCCCTGGTCGAGCCCGGCGAGCGCGGCGTCGACCATGTCTTGCGCGTCCATCACGATCTCGGTGGGCAGATGCTCTACCGGCAACCCGCCGAGGGCCCAGAAATCGGTGCGGGTGGCGCCAGGCAGCACGGACTGGGCGCGGATGCCCTTGTCAGCCAGTTCATGGTTCAGCGACGTGGTGAAAGCCTGCACGAACGCCTTGGTGCCGCCATAGACCCCATTGAGCAGTTCCGGGGCCACCGCGACGATCGAGGCGATGTTGATCACGGTGCCGCCGCCGCGTGCCACGAACCCTGGCACCGCCGCATAAGTCAGCCGCATCAGCGCAGTAACGTTGAGCTGGACCATGGCGGTCATCTTGTCGACGTCGCTTTCCAGCAGCGCGGTGTGCGTGCCGATCCCGGCGTTGTTGACCAGCGCCGTGACGCTGGCATCTTCACGCAGAACCTTTTCGACGCGGGCGAGGTCGGCGCTGTCGCCCAGGTCGGCGGCGAGCACTTCGACCGAGCGGCCGGTCTTGTCCGAGATCTGCGCGGCCAGTTGCTGCAGCTTGTCGCGGTTGCGGGCGACGAGGATGAGGTCATATCCCCGCGCAGCGAGACGGTCGGCATAGATCGCGCCGATACCGGTCGATGCGCCGGTGATGAGAGCGGTTCCCTTGCTGGTGGCGGTCATGGTCGTGGTCCTTGTGCTTGTCGGTGCGAGCGTCATCGCTCGTGACAAGGACCTTATGGACCAGACGGCCTATGTCTGATATGACGTAGAAACTACGTTTTTCAGACATAGCTTGTGGAGGCCACATGCCGCACGTTTCCATGGTGTTGACCCCAGGCTTCCAGTTCCTTGCGCTGGGGGTGCAGGCCGCCTTTGAATTGGCCAATGTCGTGCAGGAAGAACCGTACTATACCTTGTCGATCGCCTCGGTCGCGGGCGGGGAGGTCTTGTCGTCCAGCGGGTTTGCCGTTCCTACGGTGCCGTTGGCGCAGGTCGGGCCGGTTGATACCCTGTTGCTGCTGGCGGGGCTGGTACCACCGCCGCGCCAGGACGAGGCAACGCTGGAAACCCTGCGCACCATGGCGCGCGAGGCGCGCCGCGTGGCTGGCCTGTGCACGGGGGCGTTCCTGCTCGGGCAGATCGGCCTGCTCGACGGTCGCCGCGCCACCACCCACTGGGCCTTTGCCCGCCAGATGCGCGAAGACTTTCCCAAGGTGCGGGTCGAGGACGACCGCATCTTCATCAACGAAGGGTCGGTGTGGACCTCGGCCGGGCTTACCGCCGGCCTCGACCTGGCTATTGCCCTGATCGAAAAGGATCTGGGGCGCGATGTGGCTGGCGCGATCGCCCGCCGCCTGGTGATGCACCACCGCCGTGCCGGCGGCCAGTCGCAGCATTCCGAACTGCTCGAACTGGCGCCGAGCAGCGACCGTATCCAGAAGGCCGTGATCTTTGCGCGGGCGCACCTGGCCAATCCGCTGACCGTAGAGGAACTGGCCGAGATTGCCGCCCTCTCGCCCCGCCAGTTTGCCCGCGCCTTCCGCGCCGAAACCGGGCAGACACCGGCCAAGGCGGTCGAGCAGATCAGGCTGGAAGCCGCCCGGTTGATGATCGAGGAAACCCGCCACCCAATGGACCAGGTGGCGCGCGAATGTGGGTTCGTCGACATTCGGCGCATGCGGGAGGCGTTCATGCGGCAATATGGCCAGCCCCCGCAGACAGTGCGCCGGCTGGCCAAGGCCGCTTAACCGTTCGCGCCCGAACCCTACAGCCCGGCCGACACCAGCGGCGGTCAGATTTCGGGAAGCGCTTGCCCCGCAAAGCCCCAGCCGCGCAAGGCGGGCTGCGCGGCGCGGTCGATCAGCCTCTCGGCATCGGCGATCGAGAAGGGATGGGCATTGTCCATGCCATCCAGCTCGTCCCAGGTAATCGGCACGGCAACCGATGCCCCTTCGCGGGCGCGAGCAGAGTAAGGCAATACTGCCGTGCTGCCGCGCTGGTTGCGCAGCCAGTCGATGAAGATCCGGCCCTTGCGCTTGGCCTTGCTCATGGTGGCGGTGAAGCGCTCCGGCGCGGCCAGCGCCAAGGCCTCGGCAAAGCGGCGGGCAAAGTCCTTGTGCGTGTCCCAATCGTGGCCGGGCGTAAGCGGTACCACCACGTGTACGCCCTTGCCGCCCGACAGCATGGCAAAGCTGACCAGGCCGATGTCGGACAGATGACCGGCGATATCGTGGGCAGCGCGGCGCACTTGTGCGAAGTCGAGGCCCTCGTCGGGATCGAGATCGAAGATCATCCGGTCGGGCTGTTCCACCGCCTGCGCGCGGGCACCCCAGCCGTGAAATTCGATCGAGCCCATCTGCACGCAGGAAAGAAGTCCGGCGCTATCGGTAACGTAGAGGTAATCCTCTGTTCCACCGTCCTTTTCGGTGATGGGCACATGGTGGACATCGTCGCCGAACGAGCCGCTGTCATGCTTCTGGAAAAAGCACGCCTTGGCCCGCCCTTGCGGACAGCGCACCAGGCTGAGCGGGCGGTTGGCGGCAAAAGGCAGCATCAGCGGCGCGATGGCCTCGTAATAGTGCGCCAGATCGCCTTTGGTCTGCCCGCTTTCGGGGAACAGGACCCGATCGGGATGCGAGATCTTTACCGGGGCAGTTGGTGCGGCAAGGGGGGCAGGGCGTTCGGGCGTCACATTCTTGGCCTTTTTATCCTGCCGCAGCCCGACAAAGCTGGCATGGCGCACGCGGCCGTCGGCGGTGAACTGGGCAAACGCGATTTCGGCCACCAGCTTGGGCTTGATCCACTGCGCGCCGCGTGCCTCGGCAGCAGGGACCAGCGCCTCGGACTTGCCCTGCGCCAGCGGTGCCATCACTTCGGCCAGTGCCTGCAGCGTCTTGGCATCGAAGCCCGTGCCAACCTTGCCTTTGTAGACCAGCGCGCCGTTTTCCATCTGGCCCAGCAGCAGGGCGCCGAACGGCCGCGCCCGCGCCGGGCTTTTCGTCCAGCCCAGCACGACAAACTCCTGTCGCAGCGTGCATTTTACCTTGACCCACTGGCGGGTGCGGTCTCCGCGATAAGGCGCATCCACCCGCTTGGCGATGATGCCTTCCTGCCCGGCCTGGCACATCGCACCGAACAGTTTTTCGCCGGCGCCGATGACATGCTGGGCAACATGGAGCGGTGGCTGCGCCTGTGCCATCAGCGCTTCGAGGCGTTCCTTGCGCTCGATATTGGGCAGCGGCTTGAGATCATCGCCCGCCAGACGCAGCAGATCGAAGGCGAAATAGGCCAGCTTTGCGCTATGGCCCGACTTGAGAGCGGCCTGCAGCGTTGAGAAGCTGGGATTGCCCTGCGCGTCGAGTGCCACGGCTTCGCCATCGATCAGCGCGGGCGGAAGGTCGAGCGCGGCCAGGGCGTCGGCCAGCGGCTGAAACCGTTCGGTCCAGTCCAGCCCGGTGCGGGTCAGCAGCTTTACCTCGGCACCCTTGACCGCGGCGAGCAGGCGGTATCCGTCGAACTTGATTTCGTGCATCCAGTCGTTGCCGGTGGGCACGGCATCGACCAGCGTGGCAAGCTGCACCGGCTCGAACGCGGGCAGGCGGGCGGCAGTTTGGCGTTTTGCGCGGCGTTTGGGCTTTGCCGCGGCCGTGGCATTGTGGCGGGCCGCATGCTCCATCGCCTCGGCAAAGCGCTTGCCTTGCTTGCCGGCCAAGGACTGGCTGCCCTGCTTGTCGGCAGCGATCTGGGCCATGGAGCGGCCAGTCAGAACACTGGTCAGCCCGCGCTCCACCAGGTGTTCGCTGCTGCCGGCATGATCATCCGCCACTTTGCGCAGCAGCCAGTTCTCCCGCTTTTCCTTGCCGCGCGGCTTCATCCGCACGAGCAGCCACTCGCCGTTCATGCGCTCACCAAACAAGCGGAAATGCAGGTGGCCCTTTTCCAGGTCCTTGGCGCTCTTGCCTTCGACTGGTTCCCAGCGCCCCTGGTCCCACAGCATCACCGTGCCGCCGCCATACTCGCCCTTGGGTATGCTGCCTTCGAACCGCGCATAGGACATGGGATGGTCTTCGGTGCGCACGGCCAGGCGCTTGTCATCGGGGTTGAGGCTGGGGCCACGCGTCACCGCCCAGCTTTTCAGCACGCCATCGACTTCCAGCCGGAAATCCCAATGCAGGCGGGTGGCATCATGCTTTTGCACGACGAAGAGGTGGCCGTGCTCGCTGGGCTCTTCCACGCCCTTTGGCTCGGCCGTGCGGGTGAAATCGCGCTTGGCGTTATAGGGCGCAAGGGGATCGGCGCGGGCCACGAGACTATGCCTTCTTGCGACGGGCGGCAGGCTTGCGGGCCGGGTTTTTCGCGGTTTTTCGCGCGGGCTTGTCCTCTCCCACCGATTTCTTCAGGGCGGCCATCAGGTCGATCACATTGCTGCCATTGCCACCGGAATCGTCTTCGGCATCTTCGAGAATGCGCTTGCCCGTGCCCGCCTTGCGCTTCTTCTCGATCAGCCGGTGCAGCGCATCGACATAGCGATCGTGGAATTCGGCAGGCTTGAACGGTGCGGTCTTCTTTTCGATCAGCGTTGTGGCAAGGTTGATCAGATCCTCTGACGGTTCCGTCTCGGGGATGTCCTTGAAATAGCCCTGCGCGCGGTGAACCTCGTCGGCATAGCGGAGCACCTCCAGCACCAGCCCGCGCCCGCATGGTTTAAGCGACACCAGTTGCTCGCGCCCGCGCACCGACAACTGGCCAAGCCCTACGCGCCTGGTTTGCCGCAGGGCATCGCGCAGCACGCCATAGGCTTCTTCGGCAAGGTCGTCGGCCGGCACCACGAAATAGGGTTTTTCGTAATAGAGCACGTCGATCTCGGATGGCTCGACGAACTGTACCAGTTCTAGCGTCTTGCGGCTTTCCACCTGCGCCGCCGCGATCTCCTCGTCGTCGAGCAGAACATATTCGTCCTTGGATACCTCATAGCCGCGAATGATTTCATCGCGGTCTACCGGCCCCACCCCGGGCGCCACCTTTTCATAGCGGATGCGCTTGCCCGACGGCTCGTGGATCTGGTGAAAGCTAATCGCCGCGCCAGAGCGCGTGGCAGGATAAACCTCCACCGGAATGGAGACGAGCGCGAGCCGGATCTGTCCTTGCCAATAGGCGCGTGCGGGCATGGTGTACCTCCGCCTAGCAGAAGCGCCGGGCGTGGCAGGAGTTCCCCCGATGAACCTATGTCAAGATTGATGCCGGCATGCCGGCGAGCCACTCAAAAAGGCGCGCCACTAAATTTTCTGGGCCGCTCCAAGGTTAACGATAAATTTTTCATATCCCGTGCAGTGTCTGGCAGAGCCGACCAGGACGCCGACATCCGACGATGACGAACACGCTTTTCACGATCTATCTGTTCATCGTCGTCACGCTGGTCGCCAGCGCCGGGATGACCCTGTGGGAACGCAACGCGCAGCCTGCGCGCCGGCGGTTCCTGGGAACCTGCGCGGCCGGCTATGCCGTGCTGGCCACCGGCTGCGTGATCGCGACGACGCGCTCGCACATTCCCGGAATTACTGGCGCGGTGTTGAGCAACCTCGTCATGCTGTGCGGCTATATGGTCGTGCTTGATGCGGTGGCGGCTCTCGATGGGCGGCGGCACCGGGGCAAGTCGGCGCTGCTGCTGGGCGGTATGGCTGCGCTATGGGCCTGGGGCGGGGCGCAGTGGGCGGTGTGGACCTGGCTCTATGCCGCGGCGGTGCCGATCGCGATCGTGTGTCTTGCCACTACCTGGGAGGCATGGCGCAGCCCACCGTTGCGCACGCTGCGCTCGCGCAATGTGTTGATCGCTGTGACCGGGTTCCACGGTGTGGTTTATGCCGCGCGGGCACTCGTACTGCCGGGTGTAGTGGCGCGCTTTGGCCAGGGTGCCATCGAACTGTCGAGCACGGTGACGCTCTATACCGGCGTACTGTATTCAGTCGTGCTGCCGATGGTGATGCTGGCACTGGTGCGTGAAGAGGCCGATGCCGGCCTGGTGCGCCTGGCCACGACCGATCACCTCACCGAACTGGGCAACCGCCGCTGGTTTTTCAGCGAAGGCGCCGAGCTGATCGCGGCCGCGCCCGGCGACCTGGCGCTGCTGGCCTTCGATATCGATCATTTCAAGTCGATCAACGATCGCTTTGGCCACGCGACGGGTGACAAGGTGCTGAAATCCTTTGCCCTGATCCTGCGCGATGTGGTGGGCCCGCATGCCCTGCTGGCGCGCATCGGCGGGGAGGAATTTGCCATCATGCTGCCCGGGTACGACGGCCAGGGCGCGCGTCGCGTTGGCCAGGCGGTGATCGACCGCTTTGCCGACAGCGCCGTGCTGTGCCGCAGCGGCGTCGCTGTCAGCGCGACGGTGAGCGTGGGGCTGGCCGAACTGGGCAACACCGGCCGCGATGTGGCAACCTTGCTCGGCCTGGCCGACCGCGCGCTTTATGCCGCCAAGACTCTGGGCCGCAATCGCTTGGAACCCGCGCTGGTCGCGCTGGTGCAACCGGCCATGGCAGTGGCCTGATCCCTCGGTTCAATCGGGCTTGCAGCGTGGTTCTGGGCCGCATGCCAGACCAGCGCCAGATATGTATTGATTAATCACCAACCTTCCTCCACAACGGCGGTGAAGGCGCAAGACTGCCATGGCAGCGGCGCAGCACGAGACAAGCGCGGCGCGATGCCGGGCGGAGGAGAGCGATGCGCAACGATGAAGACGAGCGGCTGTTGTCGCCAGGATATGGCCGCACTTTCATCGCCATGAGTTTCCTGGTGGCGACGTTCAACTTCGCCGACCGTTCGGTCTTTGCTGTCACCGCGCAGGCGATCAAGAGCGACCTGGCGCTCAGCGATTTTCAGCTTGGCATTCTCCAGGGCTTGTCGTTCGCAGTGCTCTATGCGCTGCTCGGCGTGCCGATCGGCCGGCTTGCGGAACGCCGATCGCGCCTGGGCATCATCACCGCCGCCATCGTGTTCTGGTCGGGCATGACGATGGCCTGTGCCGCGGCCGGCAGCTTTGTCCAGATGATGCTGTGCCGCATTGGCGTGGGCATGGGCGAGGCAGGATCGCAGCCGGCGACCTCGTCGCTCGTTGGCGATCTCTTTCCCCGGCAGCGGCGCGCGTCGGTCATGGGGCTGATCCTCCTCGGGTCTCCGATCGGTACGTTTATCGGCGCTTCGGCGGGCGGCGCGGTGGCGGGGCTGTGGGGCTGGCGCACCGCATTCGTGGTGATGGGCCTGCCGGGGCTGCTGATAGGCCTGCTCGTCGTGCTGCTGCTGCGCGAACCGCGCCGCGGGCTGGCCGATGGCCTTGGCGCAACGCCGCGCCCGGCGCCCGATTTTCGCGCGTTCCTCAAGGTGGTGGGGCGCAAGCCGGCGCTGGTCTACGTGATCGCCGGCGGCGCGCTGGCGGGTTTTGGGATGAGTTCGATCTCGCAGTTCCTGGCCGTGTTCCTCAGCCGTGCCTATGATCTGCCGGCGCGCACGGCCGGCACGCTCTATGGCACGATTTCGGCACTGGCGCTGGGCAGCGGGCTGCTGATCGGGTCGTTCGGCACCGACTGGCTGGCGCGGCGGGGTGATGGACGCTGGCCGGCCTGGGGCGCGGCGATCGGCCTGCTCATCGCGCCGTTCTCCTATTGGATTGCGCTCAATGCCGCCTCGCCGGTTACCGGCACGGTGCTGTTGATCATCTCGGGCTGCTTCCTGCTGCTGTATTACGGCCCGACAACGGGCATGATCCAGAACCTGCTGGAGCCGCGCATGCGCGCCACCGGGGCGGCGGTGTTCGGCATGTTCTATACCCTGGTTGGCTATGGCGGTGGCCCCACGTTCGTGGGCTGGATGAGCGACTGGTTTGCCACGCGAGCCTATGGCGCGGCCGATTATCTCGCGCGGTGCCCTGCTGCGCGGCCCGGTATGGGGGCGCTTGATGCCGCGCACCAGGCCTGCGCGGTGGCCTCGGCCAGCGGGTTGCGGTCCGCACTGATGGCGTCGGTGTGCGTGTTCTTTGTCGCTGCGGCCATGTTCCTGCTGGCCGCGCGCACCCTGCGCCAGGACTATTTCGTGGCGGAGCCGGCGGCATGAGCGCGGATCTGCGTGCCTGGTTCGAGGGCTATATCGCCGCGTTCAACCGCAACGATTTTGACGGCTTCGGCGCCTATTATGCGCCGGACGTGGTCTTTGCCGGCCAGGCTGCCCAGGTGGTGGGGCGCGCGGCGGTGCTTGATTTCTATCGCACTGTGAAAGCGCACCTTGATGAAACGCTGGACCTGTTGACGTTTGTCGGCGCGCCGGACGGCAGCCGGATTGCTGCCGAACTGCGCACGAGCCTGGTAGCGCGTCGCGACTGGCCCGAGATGCCGACCGGCGCCATGCGCGCGGGCGATCGCCGGGAGAGCGTTAACTTCGTGATCTATGATATTGAAGACGGACACTTTGTCCGCGTGCGATCGGCGCGCTTTGGCAGGGGCACAGCATGACGCCCGAGGCCCGCCTTGCCGCCTATATCGATGCGTTCAACCGCAGCGATTATGATGCCTTGTGCGATTTCTATGCGCCCGATGTGCGGCTGGTGATCGGCAACGGCACCCAGTTGGTGGGCCGCGAGGCGATCGTGGCGTTCTATCGCCCGATCAAGCAGCAGACCCAGCGCACCATCACCGTGCGGCAATGCTTTCACGATGGCCAGGTGCTGGCGGCAGAGCTGGAATCCGAATTCCTGGCGCTGACCGACCTGCCGGAATTTGCTGCCGGGCCGATGCGGCGCGGTGATCGGCGCTATCTCAACAGCCTGGTATTCTATGATTTTGCCGGGCTGCATTACACCCGCATTCGCGCGGCGGTGCTCAAGCGGGCTTATCGCCCCGTGGCGTGAGCCTTGCTGCCCGGCCAGGGAAAGCCATCGGCCGGTTCGGTGCTGGGCGCGGCCGGCGCGAATGAGCCCGCACGGTTGACGTCACCTCCCAGATAGCGCGTGACTGTGGGATAGGCATAAAGCGGCCGTTCGCGCAGCGCACCATCGGCGAGGCGCGCCACCGCCGGCACTGCATCGGGCACATTCCCTTGTTCGACCCATTGCACCATCGCCCCCAGGAAATCCTGCTCATAGGGCACATAGCCGCCCTGGCAGTGATAGCCGCCGGGCACCAGGAACAGCCGGGCGAACGCGCGCGTGGTGGCAAGGCCGCCCATGGTGTCGCGCACGGCCTGATAGTAATCAAGCATGCCGCGCGCGCCGGCGGCATTGTCGGCCAGGCCCTGCCACAGGATCAGCTTGCCGCCATGGGCGCGAAAGTGGGTGAGATCAGGATCGGTGGCATCGAACGGCGCCCCGGCGGTAAGCAGCCGGGCGAGGCTGGCACGGGTGAAGCGCCAATCGCGCCAGGTGAAGTTTTCCGGCAGTGCATCTGGCAGCAGCAGCCGCGAAAGAAACGCTTCGGCGGCAAACTTGCCGGTCTGCGTGGCAGCGCCCGGACCGACCCAGCCCAGTTCGCTGCCATAAGGCGCGCCACCTGGAAACAACGCCGTACCATCGGGCGCAGTTGGCCCCTGGTAATAGGCCCGCGCGGCATCGACTTGGGCCGTGTTGAGGCAATCGCTGCCGTCCTTGTCAGGGCAATGCAGCGTAGCCGGATCGAAATGGCAGCGGCGCGGATCGTCGATCTGGCCATCGCGAATGCCGTCCAGCGCGTCACAGTCGGTGATCACCGCCTGGTGGAGCAGGGCGACTGCGGCGGGGGTGAAGACCTCATGCCCGGCCGCGTCGAGCCCGTGCTGCGCTTCCCACAGGAACAGTTGCATTGCTGCAGGCATGGAGACCGAGGAACCGGCAACAATGCCGTCGAAATCGTCGGGGTAGCGTTGCGCGTCCATCAAGGCCTCGCGTCCGCCGCCCGAGCAGCCGACGAAAT
The DNA here is from genome assembly GCF_013149315.1 of Novosphingobium sp. SG754. NCBI lineage: Bacteria > Pseudomonadati > Pseudomonadota > Alphaproteobacteria > Sphingomonadales > Sphingomonadaceae > Novosphingobium > Novosphingobium sp. SG754. Next base: position 290,964 of record NZ_JABGCC010000002.1, read on the forward strand.
AGCTGGCCGTGGGCGCGCTGCCGTAAAACCGTGTGACGATTGCCTTGGCGGCCATCGCCGTGGCGTGGGTTGCCTTGTGGGCAAACTGCATCCGCAATTCCGGATCACTGGCCCAGGTGGCATCACCGATACCGGCCCCGAAATGGCCGCCGTTGTCAAAGGCGACGGCAAAGCCACCGTCGGCGAGATGGGCGTTGCTGCATGACGGCACGATGGTGTTGCCGATCACGCCACACATGCCGCCGCATCCGCCCTGAAGATAGCGGCTGCGATAGCCCGCCAGCGGCAGGCGCAAGACGAACTGGGTTTGTGGCGCGGCATAGCCGGTGACGATGCAGGTGGCATTTTGTTCGCTGGCACTGATCACGCGATAGGCGATCGGGCCGGCTCGCGCGGTTATGGGCGTGACCAGCGCGGCGCAGGGAAGCACGGGTGCCTGCGCGGCTCTTTCCGGCAGAGCGAGCAGCGGGGCAGCGGGGGCAGCGGGGGCAGCGTTGGCCGTGGCGGTGCAGAGCATGCCCAGCAAGAGACCGAATGCGAGTGCAAGGCCGCGCATCATGCGGCGTACCGTGCGATCAGCGCCTGTTCGGCGCCCAGCGGATCGGCGCGCGCGCCCGATAATGCCGCGAAGACCATGGTTTCCCGCTGGGGCAGCCGATAGGCGGGCCAATGCGGAACACCCGCACCGTTGGGATCGCCATGGCGGGCAAAGCGCGTCCATGCCGCGCTCATGGTGTCGGCAAGCGGTTGCGCAGCGGCAAAATCGGGGCCGATCGCGCCGGGTGCGCGCGCCAGGGTATCGAACACCAGCGGCAGATCGAGGCCGTGCGGGCTGCGCATGCGGCCACCCTGCGGCTTGACCGGCCAATCGAGCAGATAGGCAAAGACCGGCGCGCGGCCGAGCGCGGCATGGCGATCGGCGGCGATGCGGGCATTGCGGCCCATGCCAAGCTCGGTCGTGATGGCGAAATAGGCGTCACTTGCGCTGGCGCCGGGATGAAGCGCGCGAAAGCCGGCGATCAGGCCTGCCGCGTCGTGGACGCTGGCGGGAAGCATGGCCGGCAAGCCCGGCCAATCGAGCGTGAAAGCGCTGGGCGGGGGAAACAACCCGGTGGTTTCCGTGGCAGTATGGCCGACAAGCAGGGGAACATCGGGCGCCACCGGCGGTGCGCCGGGGCCAAAGGGGGTGTGGGGCACGACGGTGCCATCGGCCACCACGCCCGGCCCGCGGGTGGGGTCACCGCCAGTTACCTGGGCGATGGCATCGAGCAGGCGTTTCGCCGGCACCTGGCGCAAGGCATCGAGCGCGGTTGGCGCCAGGCCGAGCGCGGCCATGATCGCACGGGTCTGGCGTTCCGCGTCATCGGGCGCGATGGTATAGGTGCCAAACCCGCTTTGCAGGATCGCGCGCTGAAACAGGCCGCGTGCCGCTGGCATCGCCAGCAGCGCCGCCACCTTTGATCCCCCGCCTGATTGCCCGAAGATCGTGACCCGGCCAGGATCGCCACCGAACGCGGCGATATTGGCGCGCACCCAGCGCAGCGCGGCGACAAGATCGAGCTGGCCGACATTCGATACCGCCGTGCCGGACTTGGCGAGATCCCCGAAATGGAGGTAGCCAAACGCATTGAGGCGGTGATTGACCGAGACCACTACCACATCGCGGCGCTGACACAGCCGCAGCCCATCGTTGACCGGCGCATCGCCGGCACCCAGTGCAAAGCCGCCGCCATGGATCCACACCATCACCGGGCGGCGCTGTCCATCGTTCACGCCCGGCGTCCAGACATTGAGGACCAGGCAGTTTTCGCTTTGCCGCGCGCCTGTTTCGGCAGGGGCGCCGGGTGGAGCAAGCTGCGGGCAGCGATCGCCGAACGCCAGCGCGTCGCGCACCCCGGACCAGCGTGGTGGCGGCACGGGCGGCAGGAACCGTCGCGCGCCACCCGTGTCGGCGCCATAGGGCAAGCTGCGAAAGACATGCACGCCCTGCTCGATCGATCCGCGCACCAGCCCGCTGGTAGTGCGCACCACGCCGCCCTCTGCAGCACGGCTGCCCGGGGCCAGGCACAGTGCGCCGCCGGCGGCAAGCGTGGCGCCCAGCACGGTCCGCCGGTTGACAGGGGTGGTTAGCGCGGCGTTGTCAGCCATGGCAGGCACTCCGTAAACAGGGCTGGTGGAAGCCCGCTCGCTGGCCGGCCTCCATTTGCCACGATCGGCAGGGTCGGTCAGAAGTTGTAGCGTACGCCCACGCGGTAGCGCCGGCCGATCACGTCGTAATAGACCGAGTTGTTGTTGCCGTTCCACAAGGGCGGCGGCATCACATCGAACAGATTGGTGACGTTGCCATAGACCTGGAGCGTGCGCGGCCCGTTTTTGATTAGATCGATACTGGCGCCGATATTGGTGTAAAACCGTGATGGCACGCGGTTGATGTTGATGCTGTTGACCAGATTGACGCTATAGCCTGGGTCTTCCGGCCCGATCAGCGACGCATCGTATTTGCCGCCCGAGATGAAATGCCCCTGCAGGTTGAGCGTCAGGCGGCGCAGCGTCAGCGAGGCGAACCCGTCAACCACCCAGGATGGCACCCCGTTGAGGCCGTTGTCGCCAGCCCGGTTGACCGGCGTGGTCGTGCCCGGCATCAGCACCGCGCTGTTGGTCAGCTTGATGGTGTGCGTGGCGAGGCCGCGCAGATCGAGCGACGAATCCGCGCCCAGGTTGGTGTGATAGCTGGCTTCGAAATCCAGTCCTTTGAGATCCTGGCGGTTGAGATTGAGATAGAGCACCGACACCGACTGGAGAATACCGCTGGAATTGCGTGTCACCAAGCCACAGATATCGGCGGCGCCAGTGGTGTTGCAGGTATTGACGATGACCTGCGCGCCCAGCGTGGCGATCGCGTCGCGGATGCTGATCTTGTAGTAATCCGCTGAAAGCCGCAGCCCGCGCAGCGCTCCGCCGGGTTGCAGCGTGATCCCGGTGGTGAAAGTGCGGGCCTTTTCCGGGCGCAGGTTGATGTTGCCGCCGGTGTAGATCGTGGCGAAAACTTGCGAGCCGGTCTTGGTATCGGACAGCGCGCCCACGCCCGTGACCGGGGTGGTGAACAGTTCGGCCGTGTTGGGCGCGCGGATATCCTGCGATTCCGTCACCCGCAGCAGCACCCCATCGATCGGCGCATAGGTGCCACCGATCTTCCACGTGGTGGCGTTGAAGCTGTTGGATACTGTCAGGTTGGCGGTGTTGTAATGCGTGCGGCGGATCGCGCCGTTCAGATCAAGGCTGCGGCCGAGCGGGCTGTCCTTGAGCAGCGGCAAGCCCGCTTCGACATAGCCCTCGATCACGTTGACGTGGCCGCGCGTGGGCGTGGCGTTGTAGACGTAAAAGCCATTGGCGGCCGAGATCGGGTCGACGGTGATCGACAGCTGATCGCGCCGCGCTTCCACCCCGGTGGCGAGCGTCATCGGCCCGGCCCAGCCTTCGAACAGCGTGCCATGCACGTTTCCGGCGCCCGCCCACTGGCTGAACCGCGTGTGCTGATAGGTCGTGCCAAAGGCATAGGCCTTGGCCTCGGGCGAGAACTGCCCCTGGCCCAGGATATCGAGCGGCCGGCACGCCGTGTTGGGATCGGTGAGGGCGACGCGGCAGATCGGCTTGCCCGTGACGGGATCGGCCACGGCATCGATCGCCTTGGCATAGTTGGCCGTGATGCGATCGTTGACCGTGGACTGGGTATAATCGGTCACGCCATACTGGACATAGCCATCCCATGCCCAGGTGCCACCGAGCTTGCCGTTGGCGCCGGTGACGATGCGGAAGGTGTCGCGCTTGGACACACTGTCCATCTGCCCGAAATCGGTGCCGAGCTTGCCGATGACGAGGCCGGTAATCCCGTTGGCCTGCATCGTCTGCTTGATCGCGTTGGGCAGGAACGGATTGTCGATCCTGATCAGGCTGCCGTTGCCAGGGAAACCGCCATCGCGCACTTCGGGCCCGCTGGTATATCCGGCGACATGGCCATAGCTCATGTCGATGAAGCCCGTGAAAGCGGGCGAGGCTTCGTATTCGAAATGGCCGAACGCGTTGTAGCGCGTGACCGGGATCGACAGCGCGGGATCGCCGAAGAAGCTGTTGAGGCCGGCACCTGTGCCGCCCTCCATGAACAAGGCCCCGGCGTTCTGGCCATAGGAGAATGGCACGGGGTTGCCATTGGCATCGAACTGCAAACCGCCGAGCGGTCCACCGCGCGCGGCCGAGCGCGTGCCGGCAGCATTGACGACGCCGGTGATCAACCCGCCCGGCGTGAGCGTGGCGGTGTGCACGTTATAGGCAATGTTGTTGGCCGGCCGCCCGTTGACACCAGCGGTCTGGGTCAGATTGCCCACCTCGTTCGAGCAGTTGGTGCGGGTGTAGCATCCGCCCACGCCCAGATCCTTGTCATATTCCGCGCCGAACACGGCGTGGCCGCGGCCGTCGGCAAAGCTGGTACCAGCGGCGATCTGGGCCACGTAGTTGTTGCCATCGCCGCGATCGGTCACACCATATTCGAAATTGCTGCGCACCCCTTCGAGATGCTTGTTGAGGATGATGTTGATCACCCCCGAAACCGCGTCGGAGCCATAGGCGGCAGAGGCGCCGCCGGTGACGATATCGGCGCGTTCGATCAGCAGCGTGGGGATCAGGTTGAGATCGACCGTGCCGGTGGACGTGCTGGGGGCAAAGCGCCGGCTGTCGACCAGCACCAGCGTGCGGCTTTGGCCAAGACCGCGCAGATCGGCGATGCGGGCGCCCGCATTGACCGGGCTGATATTGGACCCCACGGTCGAATTCGATGGCGAGGACGATGCGCGGAACGAGGGCAGCGTGGCCAGGGCTTCGCCAATGTTGGTCGAGCCCATCTTTTGCAGCCGCTCGGTGCCCAGCGTGGTAACCGGCGTGGGCGCGTTAAACGAGGAGTTGGCAAGGCGCGAACCGGTGACGATGATCGCCTGCTCTTCGGCGCGTTCGGCCCCAGCGGGCTGATCAGCGGGCAGATCGGCGGAGGGGGCCGGCGTTGCGGCGGGGGCCTCTTGCGCCGCGGCGCATGATGGGAGCGCGGCAAGGCCAAGCGCGGCACTGGCGAGCAGCCTGGCGTGGCGGGCGGAAGCGTTGGCAGTCTTACCCTTCATGATGGCGTCCTCTCTCGTTCCCCGATTGCAGGTTCGGGGTTTATGGTTCTGATGATGGAATTCGTGCGGGGGGTGGTGGCTGGGCGCCTGGATCACCGCACGAGGTAATAGCGAAACAGCGAATGGTCGGGCGGATCGCTGGGCGACACGTGCGGCCGCCGCGCGCCGACCCCAACCAGCACGCTGCGGTTGAGCCATTCGTGCGGCCCGGTCGGCGCGCGGAAATAGGGCGTGCAGCGGAAATAGCGCGGGATCGGTGGTGCATCCTCGGCCATGCCGGGAAGCCGCAGCGGTCCGTGCACATAGCCACGGTTGTGGATGTAGATATGGGCGCCGTCATCGGCCTCGATCATGTAGTGGGCGTTCAATTCAACCACGCCGTCGGCGCGCACGATCGGCCAATCGGCGCCGCTGAAATCGACCAGCCGGCCGTTGAGCCGTGGCCCCGACACGATGCAGTCTGCGCCGACCGAGGTGTAGCCGGCGCTGGCTCCGCCCGAAATCGGCCAGACCCAGCGCTTGTCGAAATTGATGCGGATATCGAAGGCGTGCTCGGCATGCAGCGCAAGATCGTCGGCGTGGTCCATGACCTAGTCCTCCCTGGCCGGAACAACCGGCAGCAGCAGGTGCGATGGGTGTGCCGCGCCCAGGTGCAGCACGTGGCGCCCGGCATTGCGGGTCTGCTCGTGCCGGGCAAAAGGCAGGCCGGGCAGGCCTTTGTCGGGAATGTCACGCCCCTGGATCACCAGGCGCAGGCTTTCCCCGGCGGCAAAGCGGGTGGACGACGGCCAGATCTCGATATCGACCGGCACGATTTCACCGGGGCACAGGCGCTGCTCGGCCGTATGCGGATGAAACGGCTGTAGCGGGGTGCTGCGCTGTGGATCGGTGGCGCGATGGCTGGCGCGCAACCAGCCCAGGGCAACCGGCCCGTCTTCGAAAAAGGCGTAGAAGGTCTGCCCCACAGGCGCGCCGGTGGCATCATGCTTTTGCAGGGCAACGAACAGGTCCATGTCGTCGGCGCCCTCGGCCTCCACCCGCAGGCGCAAGGCGGCATGGCCGGTGATCTCGGTATCCTGGGCAAAGCGGTGCTCGAACACGGCGCTGCCGGTTTGTGCGTCATAGGCCGTTTTGCCTGCCTCTTGCGGTGCGGCCAGGTGCAGTCCACCGTCGGTGCCTAGCCACAGCGGCGTCGGCTCGATGCGGGCCAGCGGCCATTCGGCCTCGTCGCGCCACTCGGCAATATCGTGGCGATCGCGCACTTCGATGCGCACGCGCGGCCAGGCCGCCAGGCTGGTTGCGCGGCCAAGCAGGAAGTGATCGAAGAACGCTTCGCGCCCGGCCTGACTCTCGGGCCGGTAATAGTTGGCCCACTTCTTTTGACCATGCACGGTCAGCCATTTTTGCGGGCTGGCCATGGCCTTGAACGCTTCGAGCGTGCCACGGGTGTGCAGCCCCTGGTCCGACCAGCTTGCCACGACCCAGGCAGGGGTGCGGATCGCGCCGAGGTCGATTTCCTTGCCCTGCCAGAACGCATCGTGGAGCGGGTGGGCCTGGGCATTGGCCCAGGTGTCTTCGGTTTGGCCCAGCGAATAGGCGATGTTGTCCGACGCGCGGGGCAGGAACCCGGTTTCGAGAATGCCGCCGTGATAGGCGAATTCGCGATACCAGTCGGTAAAGCCTTCCCACGGATTGATCGCTGCCAGCGCGGGCGGGGCCAGCGCCGCAACCCAGAACTGGATCGCGGCGAGATAGGAGACCCCGGTCATCCCGATCTTGCCGTTGGACCAGGGCTGCTCTGCCAGCCAGGCGATGGTATCGGCGCAGTCCTGCGCCTCTACCGCGCCATTGTGGTGGAAATCCCCTTCGGAAAGCCAGGCGCCCCGCGGATCGACTACTGCCACGGCATAGCCGCGTGGGCACCAGGCGAGGGGATCGGCGCCTTCGAACGGCGTCAGCGGTGAAAGCCAGGCGGGATCGACGCCGGAATGGGGCCAGAACACCCGGTTGCTGCGGGCGTGCTTGCCATAAGGGCTCCAAGACAGCAGGCAGGGCAGGTCTGCCAGGCCCGCCGTTCCTGCCGGGCGATAGATGTCTGCATAGATGCGCACGCCATCGCGCAGTGGGATCGCCACGTTGCGTTCGATCACCAGCCCGGCATCATGCTCTATCGCATGGTCGCGCGGCGGCAGGGGCGGCTTGCCCGGCGCGCTATGGGGATCCTTGCCGGGGCGCATGAGCGGGGCGAACGCGGGCGCAACCATCACAGCACCACGAAGTAGTGAATGCGGTTGGCGTTGGGGATCTTTTCCGCCACGCCGATGAACACGTGCTGGCTCATCCAGGCATGAGGCCCCTCGGGCGCTTCGAACCGGGGTGCCACGCGCATGTAGTAATCGTCGGTGCCCACGTCCTCGTTGCGAGCCATGCGCGCCGCTATTTCGGGGCTGCGCGCCCAGCGATAACCGCGGTTCTGCATATAGATCACCGCGCCATCATCGGCTTCGAGCAAGTAGCGCGCATCGAAATCGATCACGCCGTTGGGGCGCTGCAACGGGAAATCGCCACCCGACATCGGGATCACCCGGCCGTTGAGGCGTGGCCCCTCGATCGTGCCCTTGGCCGCATAGATCGCCGCGCGGGTATCGCCAATGGCGGAGGGTTCGATCCAGCGCAGACCGGCGAGATCGATCGAGATGGTAAAGGCAAATTCGCAGCGCGGCGCGAACGGATGGTCGGACGCAAGGGGGTGCGCCGACACCGGGGGGTGTGCCGGCGCAGGGGGGTGGGATTCGGCCAAGCGATCCTCTCCTGAATAGTTTTGCGAGTTGTTGATTTCTCACTATGTCAGATGTTGATACATCCACAAGTCTGGCATGACAAGGGGCATTCTTTTGGCTATGGCGATGGGCATGGACACGGACAGCGCCAGTGAAAATCCCAGCCACGCGCGCGTCGCGGATGACAGTTCCCTCGTGCCGGGCCAGAGTGACGGGCACGCGATGCTGGCCGCGTCAGAGCGGCGCTGGCAGCTGTTCGGGCTGAGCCATCTGCCCTATCGGGTCCTGCTGCTGGCCAAGATGATCGACCGCGTCACCTCGCAACACGTGCGCGACCGCGCGGCCATGTCGCTGGCGGAATGGCGCGTCATCTCCCACGTCGAACTGATGAAGCAATGCAGCGCCGCCGAAATTGCCGAGGCGGCATTTGTTGATCGTTCCGAGGTGAGCCGCGCGGTTGCCGCGCTCGAGTCGCGCAAGCTGATCCAGCGCGATCCCAACCCGCGCAACCGCAAGAGCAGCCTGATCTCGCTGACGCCGGAAGGAAAGGCGATCTACGCCATGGTGCGTGAAGAACGCACCCATATGTACGAGGAATGGCTGGAAGACCTGTCGAGCGAAGACCGCGCCCAACTCGACACCGCACTGCGCACGGTGATGCGCCGGATTGTGCTGTCAAACCCGGATGCGCTGAAGGCGTGAAGCCAGCGACATCGCGGTTTCATGCGGTCGTTTCGACCTGGCCATAGGCCTATCCAATGGCATCAGAGGTAAAATGTATTTCTGGCTGATAGCGCGCTGCCGTATCGCGGGCCGATAAGGCGGTGCAGGAGAGGATGCATGCGGGCGATTATCCGTCATTCCGGCAGGTATGAGTCCGAGCGTCGCTACGTTCTCCCAATGCTCCAATACATTCAGAACGCTGAGCTGCGGCGCGCTACGACGCGGCTTGCCAGCGCAAGGAACAGAATGATGCGCAAGGTAATTCTGGCCAAAACTCTCGCGGTCGTGGTTTGCGCGGCGATGGCGGGCAGCGCTGTTGCCTCCACCAAGCCGGCAACAGCGGCGGCGGCCAGCACCGCCCCCGCGCAAGCGCCAGATGGGCTGTTGCTGCTCGGGACGGCAGGCGGCCCCCTGGCGCGCGCGGATCGCGCTGGCATTGCCACGCTGCTGACGATTGGCAGCCGGAATTATCTCGTCGATGCGGGCGAAGGAGTGGTGCATCAACTGGGCAAGGCAGGAATGCAGGCTCCTGCAGCGCCGATCGTTTTCCTCACCCACTTGCACGATGATCACTATGCCGGGCTGCCAGGGCTGGCATCTTTCAGCTATACGCTGCGCGCGCCACGTCTTGATGTCTATGGCCCGGCTGGCACCGTCGATTTGGTCGGGGGTGTAGCCCAGGTCATGGTTCCCAACGCTCGCATCCGCATGGCTGAGCAGGGATTGAAACACACCCCCGCAGAGTTCGTGGTGGCCCATGAATATGGGGCGGGCACCATCTTCGACGATGGCAACGTGCGCGTGTCGGCCGTGGTCAACACGCACTTTGACTTTCCTGACGGAAGCCCGGCGGCGGTCAACAAGTCATATTCTTTGCGCTTTGACGCAAAGGGGCACTCGATCGTGTTCACCGGCGATACCGGTCCCTCTCAAGCAGTGGCGACGCTGGCCAAAGGCGCCGACGTTCTGGTTTCGGAAATGGCCTCGCACGCTGATCGTGCGGCGGTGCCGCCGTTTGTGCGACCGCATATGGACCGCGAACATCTCTCGCCGCTGGAAGTGGGCAAGCTGGCCGCAGCGGCAGGAGTAAAGACCCTGGTCCTCACGCATATTGGCGTCACCGATCCGTCGGACGTCGCTGAAATTCGCAGCGTTTTCAAAGGGCGGATCATCGTGGGTGCAGACCTGACCAAAGTTGCGCTTTGATCGGTTTCCACCGGCGAATTACCCACGCTTCTGCCATTTCACCGGGATGCGCAGATACGTAACGCCGTTCGCGTCGGCCGGTTGGAATTGGCCGGCCCGAATATTGACCTGAATCGAGGGGAGTAGCAGCTTGGGGACCGACAGCCCGGCGTCACGCTGCTCCCGCATGGCGACGAAATCGTCCTCGCTCACGCCGTCGTGAACGTGGATGCTGGATCGGTGCTGTTCGCCCACGGTCGTTTCCCAGCGATAGTCTTGCCGGCCGGGCGCCTTGTAATCGTGGCACAGGAACAGCCGCGTCGCATCGGGCAGGGCCAGCAGACGGCGGATTGAGCGATAGAGCGTGCGGGCGTCTCCGCCCGGGAAATCGGCGCGTGCGGTGCCATAGTCGGGCATGAACAGCGTATCGCCCACGAATGCTGCATCGCCAATGCGATAGGCCACGTCGGCCGGCGTGTGGCCGGGCACATGCAGCACCGCAACCTCCAGTTCCCCGATGGCAAAGCGGTCACCATCCGCGAACAGCCGATCGAAATCCGAACCGTCGGTCTTAAGATCGTCCATGGCGAACACGGGGCGAAAGATCGTCTGCACGTCGCGAATATGCGCCCCGATCCCGGTCCAGGCGCCGGTATGCGCCTTGATGAACGGTGCCGCCGACAGATGATCAGCGTGGGCGTGCGTTTCCAGCACCATGGCGATCCGCCAATCATGCGCCTGGGCGAAGGCCAGGATCTGCGCGGCCGAGCGCGTGTCGGCGATTCCGCCAGCCATGTCGAAGTCGAGCACGGGGTCGATCACCGCCGCTGTGCGCGTAGCCGGGTCTGCAACCAGGTAGCTGATCGTGTTGGTCGGTTCGTCGAAGAACGCCTGGATAAAGGGCTGTGCCATCATTTCCTCCGTTAGCCCTTGCTAATATATTGGGAGATGCTACTTTAGCAATATCTAATGGAACGGCGCTGATGCTCAAACCCGCAATGGATCTGGCGACGTTCGAGACCAAGGCCAGGCCAGTCGTCGATACGCTCGGGGCGCTCGGCAATGCACGCCGGCTGATGCTGCAAGGAGTGATGCGATGACGCTTGCCAACCTTTCCCCCCTAGATGCCCGCGCCGCGATCGATACTGGCGCGCGTCTGATCGATGTGCGCGGCGCCGATGAACACGCGCGCGAGCGTATTCCCGGTGCCGTCAACATCCCGCTGGACCGCATCGGCGATCTGCCGCGGGACGATCGGCCAGTCGTGTTCCACTGCAAGTCAGCAATGCGGACTGCCGCCAATGCAGCCCAGCTCGCCGCCGCAGCCGGGGGCGCGCCTGCCTTCATTCTTGGCGGCGGGATCGACGCCTGGCGGCAGGCTGGCCACCCTACGGTGATCGACCGGGCGCAGCCGCTGGAGATCATGCGCCAGGTGCAGATTACCGCGGGCGCGCTGGTGCTGGCCGGGGTGCTGCTTGGCGGGCTCGTCGCGCCGGGCTTTTTCGCGCTGTCGGCGTTCGTGGGCGCAGGGCTGATGTTTGCCGGCGTGACGGGATGGTGCGGCATGGCCCATCTGCTGCGGGTGATGCCATGGAACCGGCGGGCTGGTGTCTTGCGGTGATCATGCACTCCGCCACTGTCCTCGCAGCGCTCCTGTCGGGCGGCGTGATCGGTCTGATCCTTGGCCTGGTCGGGGGAGGGGGATCGATTCTGGCCGTGCCGCTGTTGGTCTATGTCGTGCGGATTGGTTCGCCGCACGCCGCCATCGGCACCGCCGCTGTCGCTGTCACCGTCAATGCGCTGGCCAGTTTGGTCGGTCATGCGCGCGGCGGGCGTGTGAAGTGGCGCTGTGCCAGCGTCTTTGCCCTGTCGGGCATGGCTGGCGCGGCATTGGGTGCCGAACTGGGCAAGGCTGTTGACGGCAAACGGTTGCTGGTGCTGTTCGGGCTGTTGATGATCGGCGTGGGCCTGTTGATGTTGCGCAAGCGGCGTGGGCAGGAGGCGCCCGACGTGCGGCTGACCCTCGAAAGCGCGGCAAAGCTGTTGCCGCGCCTGGTTCCGATTGGCTTTGCGGTTGGCCTGGCTGCAGGTTTTTTTGGCATTGGCGGCGGGTTTCTGATCGTGCCGGGGCTGATTCTGGCCACCGCCATGCCGCTGCCGCTTGCCATCGGCACGTCGCTCGCCGTGGTCAGCGCGCTGGGCTTCACCACTGCGGCATCCTACGCCATGTCAGGGCTGGTGGATTGGAACGTGACGGCATTGCTGATTGCCGGTGGCGTCATCGGTACGATGGCGGGCATCGCGCTCGGCAAGATCATCGGTACGCACAAGGGGCTGCTAGAGCGCGGGTTTGCCGCCGTGGTCATCGCGGTGGGCACCTATGTGACGCTGTCCTCGCTCTGACCGGCGCTGTTCCATAGCGGTTCGCACCATCGCATTTTGCCCGTCGATTTTGGGCCAAAGCGCGATGACCTTCGGCAATAGCGGTAGCAGGCGTTCTGGCTGGTCCGTACACTGGCTCGCCTGAAATCGGAGCCAACTGCCATGATCAGACGCACCGTTGCGGCCATGCTGGCATCGGGCATGGCCTTGTTCATCGTTGCGCTGGTGATGGCGGCGCACGCCCGGCCGGCTGCCGATGCGGCTATCGCCTTTGCAGGGCGCGGCAGTGCCATCTTGGTTGCTGGCGCGGCCGGACTGCTTTTCGTGCAGGCGCTCAGAACGCGCAGTCGATCGTCGTGACGCGTCTGCAGTCCCGTGTGGCCGGGGCAGGCACTGCCTGGTACACGCGCGGTGTGGAACTGGCCGCATGAGCATTCTCGAGCGCGCCGAATACCTCTTCCATGGCACGGCGGCACGGGGAAGGGCTGACGAATTTCAACCCGTGCGCTGGTGGTTGACCGAGACGGACTGGCACCGGCTGCTGGCCGAGCGGGCCAAGCTCGAGATCATGCCCGGCTATGCGCTGATGCGACGGCTGTTCGGCCTGCCAATCGCGATCGACTATTACAACCAGGGCTCGCGCCTGGTCACCCGGGACGGCACGGCAATCCTGTTCTGGCCCGTCGCCAGTTCGTGAAAGAACCGCTGGTGCCTGGGGGCAACTGCTGTAGTCCAGCTCATGTATCTGAACAGGCTGACTTTATGCGTGATGCGGCACTGCTTGGAATCGGGATCAGCCGCCGGTCGAAGGAATCGCGAAGCCTGCTCCCAGTCAATTGAGGGCTGGCTTTCGACGGTGTTGCCAAGCAGCCACAGCTGAAAATCTCTTGCGGGCGCTCCAATGAGCCTCTGGATCATCACTATAATATGTTATATAACATAACTTGATGGCGCGAAACGCGTTGCAGGTTTGGAGAGGGAAAATGACTGCATATCGAGTGAAACCTTGGCTGGCGTGCGCTTTGCTGGGCACCTCGGCCCTTTGCAAGATCCCGGCGTTCGCTGCCGACGCGCCGGAGCAGCCAGCCGCTGCGCCGGCTTCCGCTGCCCCGAGCGATCCCGACGTCAAGGACATCGTCGTCACCGCGCAGCGCCGTCGTGAAAGCGTGCAGAGCGTCAATATCGCGGTGACCGCACTTTCGGGCGACGCCCTGACCGAAAAGCGCGTGACCCGTGCGCTGGATTTGCAGACCGCCGCGCCCGGCATTACCATTTCGCGTTCCGGCATCACCGACAGCTTCAACATTCGCGGCATCGGGCTTGCTTCCGCTTCGCCGCAGGTAACCAACGGCGTCGCCACCTATATCGATGGCGTGTTCCAGACCCCGATCGTGTCAAACGGGCAGTTCTACGACATGGCTGGCGCGGAAGTGCTGCGCGGGCCGCAGGGCACGCTGTCGGGTGCCAATTCCACCGGTGGCGCCGTCTACCTCACCACGCAGCGTCCGCAGCTGGGCAAGCTGGGTGGCTATGCCAGCGCCAATTACGGCAATTACAACAATGCCGGCATCAACGGCGCGCTGAACCTGCCGGTGGGTGATAACTTCGCCATCCGTGCTTCTGGCCTGTTCAATCGCCATGATGCCTGGTTCAAGGATATCGGGCCGGCCAAGAACCAGCCAGAACGGCTCAACGAAATCGATGGCCGCGTGCAGGCGCTGTGGAAGCTTGGCGGGTTTCAGGCCAACTTGAAGGTTGAGGCGGTGCAGCGTCGCACCGGCGGTTTTGCGCTGCAGCCGATCAACACCACGCTGGCCAACAATCCCTATGTCGTGGGCCGCACCAACACGCCCTGGACGGTGAGCTATGACTCGCCGGTCGCCAACTTCGAGCGTGCCTTCACCACGATGCTGGAAGCGAAGTACCAGTTCGATGGCGGGCTGACGCTGCGCTCGGTCACGGCCTATCAGAACAAGCGCCTGGCGGCTGTGTCGGAAACCGACGCCACCTCGATCAACCCCACCAACTGGGCCAGCTATCCCGCACTGGCTGCGCTGGGCAAGGTGCAGAACCAGGTGGTTGGCGCCAACAACGTGCGCGAGCGCGTTTACAGCCAGGAAATCAACATCATCTCGCCCGACAGCGGCGCATTCAAGTATGTGCTGGGCGGCTATGCGCAGCGCAACAAGATTGATCTGCGCAACTGGAACAGCACCAATGGCGCGTTCACCACGCTGCCCCAGCCGATGACCAACAAGGTGTTGCTGGGCGTATTCGGGCAGGCCAGCTATCAGTTGGCGCCCAAGTTCTCGGTCGATGCCGGTTTGCGCTATTCGCATTTCCACGTCGATGGCTTTGGGGCGGTCTATCGCGCCGCGCCGGGCTCCACCATCACCCAGGTGATGACGGTGCCGCCGGTCGGTGCCTCGGTGCTGGTGCCGCAGACCGGCAACGAGGGCGATGGCCGCATGACCGGCAAGCTCGCGCTCAACTTCAAGCCCGATGCCGACAACCTGCTGTTCGTCTTTGCCGCGCGCGGTTACAAGAATGGCGGCATCAACCCGCCGGGCGGCAGCTTCCGCCCGGAAACGGTGTGGGACTATGAAGCGGGCTGGAAATCCAGCTTCTTCGACCGCCGGTTGAAGACGCAGATCGGCGCGTTCTACATGAAGTACAACAACTTCCAGATGGACGTGATCAATCCGCTGTCGGGCCAGAGCGGCGTGGTCAATCTCGCCAACTCCGACATCAAGGGGTTTGAGGCCAGCTTCCAGGGCAAGTTCGATGCCCTGTCGGTAGATGGCGGCCTGTCGTTCGTCGACAGTTCGCTCAGCGCGCTCTCGCTCGTCAACAAGTGGGCGATCCCGGCTGGTGTAAGCACGCCGCAATGCAATCCGGCAGGCACGCCGGGCACGGTCGGCAACGGCTGCTTCAACTATGTGATCACGAGCACGTCGGGCGGGCCGAACCTCTACAGCCCGAAGTGGACGTGGAACGTGTCAGCCGCCTATCGCATCGACCTGGGTGGTGAACGCACGCTGACCCCGCGCCTGGGCTATGCCTACATCGGGTCGCAGTGGGCCTATCCCACCTATCAGGCGGCTACCGACCTGATCGCGGCGCGCGGGTTGCTCCAGGGCAGCATCACGCTCGACATGGGTGGCTTCAAGGCCGAGGTCTATGGCACCAACTTGGCCAACAAGTTCTATGTCGCCGGGCAGAACGGCAAGAACGAACTCTATGGCGCGCCGCGCGAATATGGCGTGCGCTTCAGCAAGACGTTCTGATGGTGCGTCTCTTCCCGGCGGGGCGCTTGCCCTGCCGGGAAAGCATCATGGCGGGCACCACAATGCCCGCAGCAAAGGCACCAGTTCGGCCTTGAGATGCTCTGGCACCGCGGCATAGATGCGCGCTTCATGGGCGGAAAATTCTGCCACGATGCGTTCGGCCAGGTTTGTTCCGGCTGGGCTGAGGTGCAAAGTCTGGATGCGGCCGCGGCCCGGCCCGGTCACGACCAGTCCCCGTTCCACAAAGCGGCGGATGATCGGGTTGAGATTGGGGCGCTTGATCGACAGCAGGCGCCCGCATTCGGCTTGTGACAGTCCTGGATTGCGGCCGATCAGCACCAGGATCGAGGCTTCCGATACGCCCACGCCCATGGGTTCGAGATGCTGCGAAAGTTGGGCCAGGCGGCTGCTGGCGGCGCGGCGCAGAAGATAGCCGGGATAGGCAAGAAACGGATTGTCCATGGAAATGTCCATCTCGATCTGATGCCGCCTGGGCAAGCGGAGCGGCGGAATTTGCCCCGCACAAGGCATGTTATTTAGCATAACGCGATGGCGATCAAGCACCGAGCAAAGGAGTGGCGATGAAGCACAATCTGGCGATGGCCCCGTTGACCTTGGCAATTCTGCTCGCCGGGATCGGCCCAGCGCGTGCGGCGCAGGCCCAGTCCACGCAGGCCCAGTCCACGCAGGCTCCTTCCGCACAAGCCCCTTCCGCACAGGCCCCTTCCGTACAGGACTGTGCCGCCTTGGCCAAAGCCACGTTTCCCGATGCATCCACCACGCTGTCGCTGGCCGTCTTTCGTGCGGCTACGGCACAGGAGATGCCGGTGGCGGATGGCGCCCGCCCGGCTGCTGCGATCCCGGCAATGCCGGCGCATTGCGAAGTAATCGGCAAGCTGCAGGAACGCGCCGGTGCCAATGGGCAAATCTATGCGATCAAGTTTCACGTGCGTCTGCCCGCCGCGTGGAACGGCCGCTTTGTGTTCCAGGGCGGCGGTGGGTCTGATGGCAACCTGGGCGATGCGACGGGCGGCTTTTCCAGCCAGCCGGGCGTGACCGCATTGGCACAGGGCTATGCCGTCGTTTCGTCAGATTCCGGGCATGATAACGCGGTCAACAACGATCCGGCGCGCCAGGGTATCGTGACGTTCGGCCATGACGCGCTGGCGCGGCACAACTATGGCTTTGGCTACATCGGCCCGGTGGTACAGGCGGGCAAGGCCTTGATCCAGGCCTATTATCGCCGCGCGCCAGCGTTCACCTATTTCGTTGGCGGCTCCAAGGGCGGCCAGGAAGCGATGATGGCGGTGCAGCGTTTCCCGCAGGAATTCGATGCCGCGCTGATCGGGTATCCGGGCTTTCATCTGGCCCATGCGTCCATCGCACAACTGTGGGATGGCCAGGCATTTGCCACCGTGGCCAAGGCCATGGGGCAGGTGGGTAGCGACGGCCTGCCGCTCATCAACAAGGCGATGAGCGATCAGGACATTCTCTTGGCGCAGGGCGCTATTCTCAAGGCCTGCGATGCGCTCGACGGGCGCAGCGATGGCATGATCGAGCATTTTACCGCATGCACCACGGCGCGAGTCGTGCCCGAACTGGCCAAGATCACCTGCCCAAGCGACGATCCGGCACGCAAGACTGCCGCGTGCCTGCTGCCGATGCAGGTTGCGGCGCTGCGCAAGGTGATGGGTGGGCCGCGCACCCGTGATGGCAAGCCGATCTATTCTGAATGGGCGTGGGATGCCGGCATTGGTGCAGCTACGGCCCATGGCGTGACGCAGGGTTGGCGGATCTGGAAAATGGGGGGGTATGCCTCACCCATCAACAACGGTGCCTTGCTGCGCCTGGGCGCGCCTACCAATTCCGCAGTCTTCCGCTCGCCGCCGCTCGACGTAGCGGCCGATGTCACCTCGCTGACCCGCTATGCGCTGAGCGCAGACATTGACGAGGCCTATCGCGCAGCGCATGTCGAATGGGGTACATTGCACGAAGCGCCGGTGGATTTCATGCACGCTGACGCAACCGATCTTTCGCCGTTCTATCGGCGTGGCGGCAAGATCATCGTGTTCCACGGTGTCAGCGATCCGGTGTTTTCGGTGCTCGATACGATCCGCTGGCTGTCCGCAGTGGACAGGCATGAGCACGGCAACTCTGCACGCTTCATCCGTTTTTACGCGGTTCCGGGCATGAACCACGGGCGCGGTGGCCCGGCAACCGATCGGTTCGATATCTTCTTGTCGCTGGTCGCTTGGCGCGAAAAGGGTATTGCGCCGCAGGCGATCACCGCCACGGCCGGTGAGGACAGCCCGTGGCCAGGGCGCACCCGCCTGCTGTGCCCCTATCCGCAATGGCCGCATGCACGCGCAGGCAACAGCGAAAGCGCGGCTTCGTCAGTCTGCCGGTAACGGCGACGACCGGGGATTTGCTGCGCAACATCGAGCCCAATGTACCTGGCTAAAGTGTGACGGAAAACGTTGTCAGTCGTGCGTTAGGTTTGTATCACTCGGCCATGACCTCGTTTATCGGAGCAGACATGGGTTTCCACTCCAATGCCTCTCTTCGCCGCCGCGCCCAAAGTATCGGCGCGCGGGCGCTGCTTGCTGCCTCGCTTGCCATGGTGCTGGGTGGCAGCACCATGGCGCATGGTTCGAACCAGCCGCTCTACGTCAATCCCGACAGCACCGTTGTGCGGGCGGCCAAGGGGCTGACCGGACAGGCGGAGCAGGACGCGCGCCTGATCGCGCGCTTCCCCACTGGCACGTGGCTGACCAGCGGCACCCCCGAAGAGGTGCAGGCAGAGGCGCACAAACTGGTGAGCGACGCCGCCGCGAAGGGCGCGATACCGGTGTTGGTGGCATACAATATTCCGTTCCGGGATTGCGCGCTCTATTCCGCCGGCGGAGCGGCAGACAGCGCGGCTTATGCCGCCTGGGTTCGCGGTCTTGCCGCTGGCATCGGCAGCGGCCGTGCCATCGTCATCCTTGAGCCGGACGGCTTGGGCGTGATCCCTTGGAACACCACGTTGAATGGGCAGCCGGAAAGCTGCCGGCCGGCTGGCATGGATGCCAAGGCAACGGTCGAACGCTATCGCCAATTGCGCGATGCTTCGGCAGTGCTTTCGGCCTTGCCGGGTGTGCAGCTCTACATGGACGGTGGCGGCAGCAGCTGGCTGGCCCCCGGCGAAATTGCCGCGCGCCTCCTGATGGCCGACGCAGGCAAGGCGCGGGGGTTCTTCCTCAACGTGTCGAACTATGAGAGCGATACCCGGCTCAAGCGGTACGCCCGCTGGGTCAGCGACTGCATGGCGTTGGTCTCGCAAGGGGGCCTCAGCCCGCGCGAGTGCCCTGGCACGCCGATCACCGGCGCGCGCGACTATCCGGGCGCCTGGGCGGATGTGGACGCCGCCTATGATACCTTGTTCTGGCGCCTGCACCTGAAACGCGATCCGCAGGCGCAAAAGCATGCCGTGCTCGATACCAGCCGCAATGGCCAGGGCGGATGGGTGCCCAAGCCCGGGCGCTATCGCGATGCAGAGGTGTGGTGCAACCCGCCCGAACGCGGGCTGGGCCGCCGGCCGACCCTGGCCAGCGACGATCCGTACATCGACGCTTTCCTGTGGATCAAGATTCCCGGTGAATCCGATGGCCAGTGCTATCGTGGCACCGCCGGGCCAGGCGATCCCGAACGGGGCATGGTTGCGCCGGCAGCCGGCGCGTGGTTTGCGCAGCAGGCGCGCGAGCTGATTACGCTGGCGCGTCCCGGCGTGGAATAGGCGCGCGGGGCGTGGAAGTGGGCTAATCGTGGTGAGCAGGCGGTGGCGCGGTTGAGCCGCGCACCAGCAGCGCATGGGCATGCTCGTGGCGCTGGTCGAGGGTGGGGCCATCGGGCGTGGCATCGAGCCGGGCGATCAGCCGGTCGGCCGCATCCCAGGCCATCGCGCTGACGGGTTGATGCACCGTGGTCAATTGCGGCCAAGCGGTGCGCGACACTTCCGAATCGTCAAATCCGGCGATCGACAGGTCATCGGGCACGGCAAGCCCCAGCGCGCGCGCGGCCGCGAGCGCGGCGGCGGCCATGTCGTCGTTCTGCGCCAGAATCGCAGTCGGTGCCGGATCGCGCCGCAAGAGATCGAGCGCGGCATCATAGCCCACAGCATAGGTGAAATCGCCGGTCACGATCAGATTCTCGTCCAGGATTTTGCCGTGCTCGGCAAAGGCGCGGCGATACCCTTCCAGGCGGGCGAGGCTGGCGGCGTGCGCCGGGTCACCCAGGATGATCCCCACGCGGCTGTGGCCCATGTCCAGCACGTGTGACGCCACGGCCTGCCCGGCGGCGACTTCATCCATGGTGATGACGATCCCGCGTGCAAGATCCTTTTGCGGGGTGATCCGCGCATAGGGCAACCCTTGGCGATCGAGCAGGTCGAGCAGTTCGATTTGATCGCAGGCTGGCGGCGCCAAGAGCACGCCGTCCAAGCCCGTGCGCAGCAGCAGTTTGCCCAGTTCCTCTGGCCGTTCCGACGCGTGGTTGAACGGCAGCACCACCAGCCGGTAACGCCCGTTGTGCATCCGATCCAGCGCGCCGTTTTGAAGATCGACCACGTAGCTCGGGCTCGGCCGTTCATAGGTCAGCCCGATCAGGAAGCTACGCCGCGCGATCAGGCTCTGCGCGGTCAGATTCGGGTGATAGTCGAGCTTGGCGGCCGCATCCTTGACCAGTTGCCGAACGCGCGCGCTGACATGCGGTTCGTCATTGAGTGCGCGAGAGACCGTTTTGGGCGAAACGCCGGACATCTTGGCCACATCGATGATCGTCGTACGCCTGGAAATGTGGGCCTCCGTGCTGCTGCTGTCCAATCGGTACCTTTGGGAGCGACGGGTTTCTTAGCGGGTCTCTTGACTTCTGTCGATGTCCGACGGTAAACGTTGTCAGGAAGACGGTAAACGTTGTCAGTTCCGCGCAGCAGGGCCGGTACGACATCAGGAGGGGTTTCATGGGAGTGAGGGGACGCAAGGGCTTGGCGCTGCGGATGGCATCTGTGGCGATGGTTGCGGCACTCGTGCCGGCCGCCCATGCGCAACAGGCAGCGGCTGCCGACGGCGCCGGCGTGGCCCATCCGGAACTGTGGCCAAAGCGTGACCAGCGCATTGCGCCGGACCCGGCGATGGAAAAGCGAATCGACCAATTGCTCGCTGCCATGTCGCTGGAACAGAAAGTCGGGCAGATCGTGCAGGGCGACATTGCCAGCACCACGCCCGAGGACGTACGCCGCTATCATCTCGGTTCGGTGTTGAACGGCGGCAATTCCGATCCGGGCGGGCGCTACAACGCGCCGGCCAAGGACTGGCTGGCGCTGGCCGATGCGTTTTACGAAGCGTCGATGGTGCCCAGCGGCAACCTGCCGCGCATTCCCATCATGTGGGGCAGCGATGCCGTCCACGGCCACAACAACGTGGTCGGCGCAACGCTTTTCCCGCACAACATCGGCCTGGGCGCCGCGCGCGACCCGGAATTGCTGCGCAGCATCGGCGCGGTCACGGCCAAGGAAATGCGCGTTACCGGGCTGGACTGGACTTTCGCCCCGACGCTGGCGATCGTGCGCGATGATCGCTGGGGCCGCACCTATGAAGGCTTTGGCGAGGCGCCGGAGATCGCCGCCTCCTATGCCGCTCCGCTGATCGAAGGGCTGCAAGGCAAGATCGGTGACAAGGACTGGCTACGCGGCCCGCACATCATCGCCACAGCCAAGCATTTTCTGGGCGATGGCGGCACCTATGGCGGCAAGGACCAGGGCGATACGCGGATTTCCGAGGCTGGCCTGATCAACACCTTCAGTGCGCCTTACATTCCCGCGCTTAATGCCGGGGTGCAGTCGGTCATGGTCAGCTTTTCCAGCTGGAACGGCACCAAGATGCACGGCAACCAGTCGCTGCTGACCGGCGTGATGAAGCAGCGCTGGGGCTTTGACGGCTTTCTGGTGGGCGATTGGAACGGCCATGCCCAGGTGAGCGGCTGCACCGCCACCGATTGCGTCCAGGCCGCCAAGGCCGGCCTCGACATGTATATGGCGCCCGATAGCTGGAAAGCGCTGTGGCAAAGCACGCTGGCCCATGCGCGCGATGGCTCGCTGCCCATGGCGCGGCTCGATGATGCCGTGCGGCGCGTCCTGCGCGTCAAGCTGCGCGCCGGCCTGTTTGAGGCCGGCAAGCCGTCGAGCCGCCCCTTTGGCGGCCAGTTCGACCTGCTGGGCAGCGCGGAGCATCGCGCCGTCGCGCGCCAGGCCGTGCGGGAATCGCTGGTGCTGCTCAAGAACGCCGGGCAGTTGCTGCCCTTGAAGCCCATGTCCAATGTCCTGGTGGCGGGCGATGGCGCCGATAACCTGACCAAGCAGACCGGCGGCTGGACCTTGAGCTGGCAGGGCACCGGAACCAAGCCGGCCGATTTCCCCCATGCCCAATCGATCTGGTCTGGCATTGCCGAAGAGGTAAAGGCGGCGGGCGGTTCGGCCACGCTTTCGGCCGACGGCAGCTTTACCAAAAAGCCTGACGTGGCCATCGTGGTCTTTGGCGAAGACCCCTATGCCGAATTCCAGGGCGATCGCCCCGATGTCGGCTTTGACGATGCACGCAGCCTGGCCTTGCTGCGCCGCCTCAAGGGCGCCGGCGTGCCGACGGTGGCGGTGTTCCTGTCGGGCCGGGCGATGTGGGTAAACCCGTTCCTCAATGCCGCCGATGCCTTTGTCGCAGCATGGCTGCCGGGTTCCGAAGGCGGCGGCATTGCCGACGTATTGTTCGGCAAGGCCGATTTTCGCGGCACCTTGCCCTATAGCTGGCCGCGTTCGAGCGACCAGACCGCCGTCAACGTGGGTGACAAGGATTACAATCCGCTGTTCCCCTATGGCTTTGGCCTGAAATATGGTCAGCCCGGCGATCTGGCACCGTTGCCCGAAGCGCGCGCTACGGTCGCGGCGGCTGATCCCGGCGTCCTGTACGCCGCCGGACGTCCCGGCGCAGGGCGGCAGTTGCTACTGGGGGCGCCCGGGGCGCTGTCCACCAATCCTGGCCCGGAATTGATCGATGCGCGCCCCGCCGATCACCACGCGCAAGAGGATTCGGTGCGGCTGCACTGGACCGGCGCTGGCCCCGCCATGGCGGCGATTGCCGGGGATACGCCGGTCAATCTGACGCGCGAGAGCAATGGCGGCCTCGCTGTCGAGCTGGAATTCCGCATCGATGCGGCACCCACGGCCGATGTGAGCCTGCTGATGCAATGCAGCGGTGAAAAGTGCGGCGGCGGCTTCCCGGTCGGCAGCGTGTTCAAAGCGGTGCAGGCTGGCCAGTGGTCGCGCCTCGCCATTCCGCTGCACTGCTTTGAAAAGGCCGGCGTGGACATGAGCAAGGTGACCGTGCCGATCGCGCTGTCCACCAGTGGCGCGATGACTGTCACGCTATCGTCAGCGCGGATCGTATCGCCGGTCGGGCCGGTGCTGACCTGCAACTGACCGCGCCGCGCCAGGGAGCGGCGCGGCACCGGTCCAAGACCCATGAACCAATCGACATTTCATTCAATCGCCATCCAGTCAGGAGAGGAATACATGAACAGGGGAATCTGGAAGCGCAGCATGGTGCTGGCGCTGCTTTCGACTTGCGCGGCAGCGCCGGCCCTGGCGCAGGAAGCGCCCGCTGATCAGTCGGCCGCCAAGCCGGCAGCGGCTGCGCAGCCCAAGGATGGTCCGGGCGACATCATCGTCACCGCCAACCGCCGCGAACAGAACCTGCAGGATGTTTCCGGCGTGGTCCAGGCGCTGGGCTCGGACCAGCTGCGCAAGGACGGCATTGTCGAACTGCGCCAGTTGCAGCAGGCCGTACCGGGGCTGAGCATTGCCAACCAAGAAGGCAATGTCGAAATCTTCATCCGCGGCGTCGGCTCGGCCAACAACACCGAACTGGGCGATCCCGGCGCTGCGCCGCACCTCAACGGCACCTACATTCCGCGCCCGCGCGGCCTGGGCCTGATGTTCTATGACCTTGAACGGGTGGAAGTGAACAAGGGGCCGCAGGGCACGCTTTATGGCCGCAATGCGCTGGCCGGTACGCTCAACATCATTACCGCCAAGCCGAAGTTTGACAGCTATTCCGGCTATATCCAGGCCGAATTCGGCAACCGCAATTCCTATGCCGCCGAAGGCGCGGTCAATATTCCGATTGCGTCGAACTTCGCGATCCGCGCGGCAGGCTATTACGTTAACCGCGACTATGGTTTCCGCAATGTCTCGACCGGCGCACCGGCGATTGGCCTCAAGCCCGCTGGTCTGGAAGAGAACTATGCCGGCCGCCTGTCGATGCTGTGGGAGCCGACCAGCCGCCTGACCATTTCGGTGATCGGCGACTATGGCAAGGAAACCGGCACCGGCTATCCGGGCGCCAACATCTACAGCGCGGTTGAAGCCACTGGCCTGACAGCCAGCGACCTGGACCTGCGCCGCGTGGTCTATCGCGGGCTCCAGGGCAAGATGACCAACGAACTGTGGGGCGTGCAAGGCAAGATCGCCTATGATTTCGACAAGGTCGGCATGGAACTGACCGGCAGCTACCGCTCGGTCGATTTCAACCAGGTCAACGCGTCGAGCGATGGCATCGATTACCCCGGCCGCAACCTGGCGACCGAGCAGTACGACAATTTTTCGGGCAACTTCTGGCAAACCAAGTCGCAGAGCGAAGTGTTCGAACTGCGCGTCTTTGCCAAGAAGGGCCAGCGTTTCCGCTGGAACCTGGGCGCGTTCTATTTCAACGAAGACCAGCAGGTTGGCTATCTCGCGCTCGCCGATCGCGGCTATTGCTGCTATTCGGGCACCGAATTCACTATGCCTGACGTGCGCGGCAAGAGCCATGCGTTCTATGCCGACGGCACCTATGACGTGGCTGATCGCCTGCGCGTTCTGGGCGGCATCCGCTATACCGAGGAAAGCAAGTCGCGCTATGGCATCGGCGGCAACTGGGCGCTGACGCTGGGCGGCGCCAACTATGCCTGCTGTCTCGCCACGCGCCTTGGCACCGAAGGCTTTGTGCCGGCCCTGCTCAGCCGTCCGAACTTCGATGTGTCCAAGATCAACACCCCGCAGGGCATGGCGCAGTTCCTGATCCAGGGCATCGCCTCGCCCGGTGCGCGCGATACGCTGATCAACCAGATCGGCGCCATCGCCAATGGCACCAATCCGGCCGGCAACTGCTTTACCCGGCCTGATATTGACAACGGCTTTGTCACCTGCCCGACGAACACCAACGGCGGTTTCAGCTATGCCAACCTGACCATCCCCGGCCAGCAGGTGGGCAGCGCTGCATTCAAGTATGCCGATTGGCGCCTTGGTTTCGAGTATGACCTGAGCACCGGCCACATGGTCTATGGCAAGGTTTCAACCGGCCACAAGGCGGGCGGTTTCAACGACAGCTTCAACGGTTCGACCGTGCCGGAAACCTATCGCCCGGAAAAGCTGATCGTGTACGAAGTTGGCAGCCGCAACACGTTTGACGTGATGGGCCGCCGCGCGGTGTTCAACCTCACCGGCTTCTATTACGATTACAAGGACCAGGTCTTTCAGGACCTGACCTGCATCAACCTCGACACCACGCAGACGCCCAACGTCTGCAACGGCTATTCGCTGGTCAACCGCAACATCGGCGCCTCGCGCCTGTTCGGCGCCGAAGCCGAATTTCGCGTGGCGCTGCCCTACCACTTCTCGGTCGACGTGAATGCGGCTTACCTCGATACCCGCATCACCAATGGCGAAGTCGCGGACGTGCGCGCGCTGGACAACAGCGCGGGTGGCAAGTCGCCGCTGATCAGCCTGGTCGGCAACCAGCTGCCGCTGGCCTCCAAGGTCAACGTCAGCGCGCATATCGCGCAGTGGATCGACCTGGGTCGTGGCCGCTTCGATTGGCAGGTTCTGGCCAACTATCGCTCGGCCTATTATCTGACGCAGTTCAACAACAAGGACGTCGTGTTCCTGAACGGCACGCGCCAGACCGCGCTCCAAGCCGGCTTCCCGGACCGTCAGCCCGGCTTTGTCACGCTGAACCTGGGCGCAGGCTACCAGGTCAACAACGTGCGGATCGAGGCATGGGCCAGCAACCTGCTCAACGTTCAGGCGTCGCAAAAGGAACTGGCGGGCTCCGCGCTCAACATTCGCTTCCTCAACGACGCCCGCACCTATGGCGCGCGTCTGCGCCTGACGTTCTGATCGGGTTCTAAGCGCAGCAAGAGGCCCGGCTTGCCACACGGCAGGCCGGGCCTTTTTGCGAGCAGAATGGTGCCAGCGTTTATCGCGAGCCTGACGACAGCACCGCGCTGGCTTCTGCTTCGGCTACCAGGTGCGCGGCATCGTCGGGCAGCAGCCAGCCTTGCCGCACGCGCTGCGCCGCAACGGACCGGACCCGCGCGACAAAGCCGGCGTGGCTGCCATAGCGTTCTTCCAGCGACAGGCGCGGATCGCCCTTGGCGAGGCGTTCTGCCTTGGTTGCGGCAAAGGGAATGAACCCACCGGCAAAGCCGCAGGGACCGCCGGCGCCATATCCCTTGGCCAGCACGTTCCAGCCAAGGTAAGTGCCCAGTGGCACGAGATGCTGCACCGAGGGGACGCCGCCGCCGGTTTCGTTGCCATCGCGGTCCACGCGCGGGACAAGCGAGGGGATGGTGCGGCGAATGGCGGGTGGCTGCTGCGTGATCACGCCAGACAGATCGGGATAGTCGAACCCGGGGCCGTAATCGTAATCGAGCAGATCGTTCATCTTGCCGTCCGGCACCGGCGCGCCGGGGATGGCGGGCCAGTGCATGGCGGCGGCATGGGGCGGGACAAGATCGCCACGGGCCAGGGTGGGATACTGGCTGGGCGGCGGCGCGCGGCCAGTGCTGACCCATGCCACCAGCCGCTTCATCAGCGCGCGCATCGTCGGCAGCGATGGATTGGGATTGTTGGGCAGGGCGCAGACCGGCGCGCCGGGCCAGGGCTTGTCACCATCGAGCGAGATGCCGCCGGTGTAGGAACCGCCATGGGTCACGCCAGGGAAGTAGTAACGCCGCACATTGGCCGGGATCGGCACATCGGCGCGGGCATCAGTGCCGACCAGAGCAGGCGACAGGCGTAGGCCCCAAAGTTCGGTGGAACCGAACGTTTCCATGATCTTGGGGCAGGTTTGTGTTGCCGTGCAGCGATCGAGCAGGCTGTGCGTGCCCCGGCCGCGCACCCGATCGGCATAGCGGCTCCACCACAAGGTGCCTTCGCTGCCCGGCTCGAACAGGGTTGCGGCCCCGCCCGGCACGGCAAAGCGCAGGTTGAGCGGCACCTGGCGTGCCGCGATGTTGGGATTGGCACCGTCGAACACGCGATGGCCCACTTCATCCTGGTTGAAGCCCAGGTTGATGAAGCTCTTGACGAAATTGCCCGATTGCGAGGTGCCGCTGACCACGCTCCAGCGCACCTGGCCGGCAAGCGGATTGGGCGTGCCATGGTCGTCGGCGGCCGCATGGCGCAGGAAGCTGACCAGATCGCGCGTGGCGGCAAAGCCGATACCCAGAACCAGCGGATCGCGCGCCTGATAGACCAGCGTATAGGCAAGCGCCGGGTCAAAGCCGCCTTTGAGGCAGATGCGCGCGGGATCGGGCGTGCCGGGAAACGGCGTGGTGCGGCAATCGGCAAAGGCCCATTGGCTGGGAGCAATCGGCTCCAGCGGCGCAGCGTCGCTGGCCTGGCGATAGAGCCTCGCGTGCGCGGGATCGAGATCGACCGGAAGCGGGCGCGGTACGGGGCGGCCGATCCCGCCGGTCAGGCCCCAGGTGCTGCCGGAAAGATCGGTCACGCGGGCCAGCGCCGGCCCGGTCAGGCCCTTGGCCACGGGCACGGTGGCGGTTTGCAGGCCGGGTGCGGGCGCCAGGTCACCCTGCCAGCCGCTGATCACGCGGATGTGGCCATCTTCATCGGGGGCCACTTTGCCATTGCCGCGGTTGGGCACGTCGTAGAACAGCACGCCGCTGCCGCGCGCCAGGGGGCGGGCGATGGCAAACGTGGCGCTGTAGGCAACGCGGCCGTTGGCCTGGCGCGGGCCTTGGGCAATGTCGGTGATGATTGCATCGCGCGTTGGCGAAAGATCACCATCGAATGTCCCGGTGATGATCTCGTAGGGGCGCTCGCCCGGCTTGGTGGGCGCGGGGGTGCGCGTCTCGATATGGATGGCGGTAACCCGCGCCTGCGCGCCGGTGGCCAGGGCGAGCAGGGCAGCCCCGCCCAGCAAGCAGATCCTACGCATCGTCGATCTCCATATCCAGCAGTTGCGCGCCCAGCGTCTTGCCATGGGCATCGAGCGCGAGGGAGCGGGTGACGCCGCCCGAAAGCACGCCATGCAGCACGAAATTCACGGCCTGAAAGTTGGGCAGCACGAACCGTTCGATCCGGCGCGGGCGCAGCGCGGCAAGATGGGCGGCAACCCGCTCAGTCGTCAGCGCGCGCTCCAACTGGCTGAACTGCGCCGGGCCGCGGGCAAACACGCAGATCTGCGAGGTATCACCCTTGTCGCCCGTGCGGGCGTGGGCCAGATCACGAAGTCGCATCAACTCACTCCATGAACGATGGAGGGCGCAACCGCGCCGCGCGGAACGAGGACGGAGGCAACCGCGACCACTTCGCGCAGGGTGGTGGTCACGCCCCCGCCACCCGACGGGCCATTGAGATAGAGCGCCTCGACCTCGGCGCCGATTTCGGCGGCGGTGGCGCTGTCGGCGCAGCGGGCGGCAACGCGCGCGCGCACTTCGGCCGGTTCGGGCGCGCGGCCGGTGGCATTGACGGCATTCACGCCGATCAGGTCATAGCGGATATCATCCACCGCCAGGCGCTGCATCGCCACCCGCTCGGCCACGATATCGAGCGCCAGCTGGCCGCGCGCCACGGCGCCGGGCCCGGCGTAGCTGATCTGCCCTTCGCCAATGAAGCCGTCACGATAACCGACCGATACCTTGAGGCTTTCGGGGCGGGGGTGGCCGGTTGCGCCCGATACGGCAATGCGATCGGGGCCGGCCTCGGCCAGGTTCAGCGTGGTGAAGTCTGCCACCACATCGGCCTGAAGATAGCGGGCCGGATCGAGAATTTCGTACATCGCCTGTTCCCGCGCATTGGCGAGCGAAAGGCGCCCACCCGTGCCGGCAACCTTGGTGAGCATGGCCGTGCCATCTTCGTTCACTTCAGCCAGCGGGAAGCCCAGGCGGGCCAGGCCCGGCACATCGTTGTAGCCGGGATCGGCGAAATAGCCGCCGGTCAGCTGGCCAGCGCATTCCAGCAGATGGCCGATGGCAGTGCCGCCTGCCAGCCGCGTCCAATCGTCTTCGGCCCAGCCGAATGCATGAATCATCGGCCCGAGAAACAGCGCAGGGTCGCACACCCGCCCGGTGAAGATCACTTGCGCCCCTTCGGCCAGCGCCTGGGCAATGGGAAACGCGCCGAGATAGGCGTTGGCCGAAATCGGCTTGAGATCGGACAGCGATCCGTCGCGGTCCAGCAGGGGGAGGTCTTCGCCCGCGATGCTGGCGAGCACATCGTCACCCAGCACTGCCGCCATGCGGATGCCGGTCAGGCCCTGCTCACGCGCGACGGCGAGCGCGGCTTCCATGGCGGCGAGCGGGTTGGCCGCGCCCATGTTGGACACGATGCGCACACCGCGCGCCATGGCCGGCCCCAGCACGGCGCGCATGCGCCGCTCTAGCCGGGGATCATAGCCGGCGGCCGGGTCGCGCTGTCGCGCCAATTGCGCCAGCGCGATAGTGCGTTCGGCCAGGCATTCAAAGCACAGGAAATCGAGTTCGCCTTGTTCGACCAGTTCAACGGCCGGCTCGATCCGATCCCCGGCAAAGCCGGCACCGGCACCGATGCGTATGGTTTTCATGCGTGTCTCACTCATAGGCCGATCAGGCCGATGGCCAGCGCTGCCAGTGTCATCACCAGGGTGGCGCCCAGCAGCCAGGGAAAGGCAAAACGCTGATGCGCGCCGAGGTCGATGCGGCTCAGGCCTGCGACCAGGAATGTTGCTGGGGTCAATGGGCTGATCGGAAAGCCAACGGTATGCATGCCCAGCAGCGCCGCCTGCGCCACCTGCACGGGCGGCACGCCAAAATGGCCAGCCACTTGCGCCACCACCGGCAGAACCCCGAAGTAAAAGCTGTCAGGATCGAATACGACGCTGAGCGGCATGCTGGTGACCGCCACCAGCAGCGGCAGGCTGCGGCCCATGCCGGGCGGCACCAGGGCCACGCTGGATTGCGCCAGAGCGTGGATCAATCCCGCGCCGTTCATGATCCCGGTAAAGGCGCCAGCGGCAAACAACACGCCGGCCATCATCATTGCCGGGCGGGCATGGGCCTCGATCCGGGCGCGCTGTTCTTCGGCGTTGGGATAGTTGATCGTCAGCACCAGGGCAAAGGCGACCATGAAGATCACGGCCGGTTCGGCCACGCCGCCGACCATCAGGCCGATGACTGCCAGCGTGATGGCCAGGTTGAGCCAGAACAGGCGCGGGCGATGCAGCGGATCGGCGCCAGGGCCGCTTGCCACCGGGCCAGCCGCCACGGCGCCAGCGGGCAGGTCTTGCGCCTGAGGCATGGCAGCGAGGCGGCGTTCTTCCCGCCGGCCCATCCACCACGCCGCGCCGAATACGAACACCAGGCCAACCAGTTGAACCGGCAGCATCGGCGTGAAGATCTGCACCGTGGGAATGTGCAGCGCCGCGCTGGCGCGCAGTGTCGGCCCTGTCCAGGGCAGGAAATTGACCCCGGCGGCAAGCGAGGCGCAGCAGGCCAGCACGCGGCGGTCCATGCCCAGTTGATCGTAAAGCGGCAGCATCGCCGGCACGGTGATCAGGAAGCAGACCGCGCCAGAGCCATCGAGATGGATCAGCAAGGCCAGCAAGGCCGTGCCCATGGTGATCCGCGACGGCTTGCGCCCCACCAGGCGCAGCACGCCGCCAACCAGCGGCGCCAGCAGGCCAGCATCGCTGACCACCCCGAAGAACAGGATCGCAAACACGAACATGCCGGCAACCGGGGCAATCTTGGTGACGCCGGCCAGAATCCAGCCCGGCACGCCGGCGCCCAGGCCCAGCGCTGCCGCGCCGATCACCGGCACCAGGATCATCGCTGCGAGCGGGGATAGTCGGTTCGTCAGGATGACGGCCAGCATGACACCGATGATGGCCAGTGCGCCCAGTGCGAGGGCGGCTGGCGGCAAAGCAACAGCGGCCAGCATCAGCACGCCCCCTTGGCCGAGAGCACGCGCAGCATGTTCTGGGCCGCAGGCGAGGGGCTGCGCGCGGAAAGATGCGCAATGCCGATCACGCGATCGGCGGCGCTGTCATCCAGCAGGTGCCATTCCAGATCGTGCGCGCCAACCATCGGCCGGCAGGACAGCGGAAGCGCGCTGATGCCCAGCCCTGCGGCGATAAAGGCGCCCAGCGTGGCGGGCTGCGTGCATTCATACAGTGGCCGCGGCGCCAGTCCGGCGCGAGCAAACGCGGCATCGGTGATCTGGCGCACGCTGCTGGTGGGGG
Source organism: Novosphingobium sp. SG754 (assembly GCF_013149315.1). Lineage (NCBI taxonomy): Bacteria > Pseudomonadati > Pseudomonadota > Alphaproteobacteria > Sphingomonadales > Sphingomonadaceae > Novosphingobium > Novosphingobium sp. SG754. Next base: position 322,070 of record NZ_JABGCC010000002.1, read on the forward strand.
CCATCGCAATGAACGGGGCATCGGCAAAGCTGTGCCAGCCGGGATCGGCCGGTGCATGCCCGGCGCGGCAGACCAGGGCGCAAGGGTCTGTGAACAAGGGCAGAAAGGTGAAATCCTCAGCCGCGTCATCGGGTGGGGTCATCACCGCGAGATCGATCAGCCGCTCGCGCAGCTGTTGATAGATGGTCCCCGCCAGTCCTTCGCGCACGGTCACATCGACGCCCGGCCAAGCCTCACGAAAGCGGCTGAGCACGGCGGGCAGATCGCCCACGGCGTAAGATGGCAGCACGCCCAGGGCAATGCGGCCACGCTGGCCCGACAGCGTCTGGCCCAGGAGATCAAAGGCATCGTCGAAATCGGCGATCAGGCGCTGTGTCAGGCGGAGCAGGTCTTCGCCGGCCTGCGTCAGCGACACATGGCGGCGGTTGCGGTCAAACAAGCGGGCGCCAAGGTCTTCTTCCAGCAGCCGGATGGTGCGCGAGAGCGCCGGCTGCGAGACATGGGCAAGTTCGGCCGCGCGGCTGAAGTTCGCCGTCTGGGCCAGTATGCGAAACTGGCGCAGGGTGGAAAGACTGGGAGTGCGGGCCATGCGAAACCTGTGCGCCAGAGGGAGCCGCCGATAGGTCTGGGCAGCAGGCGCATGGTGGCGGGCGCCACGCCCGGCGTCCAGCCGGCAGGTGCGCTTGGCCCCTGCCGGCACTGGCGCCACGTGTGGAAACCCGCCACTCACGATCAGAAGCGCGCCGCGATGCGGGCGTAGACCTGCCGCCCGAACGGATCGGCGATCGAGGGCAGATAGCCGTTGTACTTGGCAAAGCCGGGCGCGGTGTTGAAGATGTTGATCATCCCCAGCGTCAGCGCATAGCGATAGTCGTGGCCAAAGTTCAGGCTGTATTGCGCATCGAACACCGAAAACGCGCTGACCTTGGTAGTCACGGCGGGAACGACGGCGCCGGTGCCCGAGGTGTTGAGGCTTTGCCCGTAATCATCCTTCACGCCGGCGGTATAGCGCCAGGTCAAAGACAGGGTGTGCGGGCCATAGCCGGCATCGATGCCAGCCACGCTGCGCCAGCGCGGCGCGGCCGAGGACGAGGTGGGCGACTGCACGAACGCGTTGCGATAGCCCACGCCATCATAGACCACCGAGCCGGTGATGTTGCCATTGGCATCGCGGCGCAGAATGCCGGTGTCGACATCGTAGGCCAGCAGATAGGTCAGCGTGTCGCGCAGCGTGAGATGCAGTTGGCCAGCGTCAAACGCATACTGGCCCTGAATGTCGATGCCCGATGTCTTGGTGCCGCTGGGCGCGTTGAAGCTGGTGACGACCACCGATTGCAGCGTGCCGGTCAGCGGGTCGCGCAGCACCGCGGCGCCGTTGGGCGCGGTATTGACCACCTGCTGCGGGTTCTGCGTCGAAATCTGGTTGTTGAACTGATACTTCCAGTAATCGATCGAGAACCGCGCGCCGCGCGTCGGCACGAAGGTGGCGCCCAGGTTATAGACCGTGGACGACTGCGGCTTGAGGTTGGGATTGCCGTAGGTCTGGATCGTGCGGAACGAAGTGGTGCCATCGACCGGATCGGTGACGTTGACCACGTTGGTGCCGATCAGCGAGGCGGAACCGTTGGCCAGCGAGGGCGCCTGGAACGCCTTGCTGTAGGAACCGCGCAGCGAGAACCAGTCGACCGGGTGCCAGTTGGCCGCCACCTTGGGCACGGCCTTGCTATAACCACCGGCATCTTCATAGCGGCCGGCCACGTTGAGCGTCAGGCTGTCGATCGGCTGGTAATTGGCTTCGGCGAACACGCTCTTCACCTCGCGCGAGAACGCGGTGTTGAGGTGCTTGCCGAGGAACCCGCCATAGCCCGACAGCAGCAGGTCGGAATAGTTGGTGGTCGATTTTTCGCGGCGATACTGCGCGCCGAGCGCGACGTTGATCTCGTGCCCGGCAATGCTGGCCAGCGGGCCATTCACCACCGCTTCGGCGATATAGTATTCGCGCTTGAAATCGGTGAAGACATCGCTTTGCAGATTGTAGATCAGCGACGGATCCATCTGCGACAGGTTGGCCTGGAACGGGCTGTAATAGAGGCAGCTGCCCTTGCCGGGCACAGCGCCGCTGCCACCGCCCAGGAAGTTGGTGTTGCAGTTCGGTCCGCCATAGCCGCGCAGCGCGGCCTGGAACATGTTCATATCGGTATCGCGATCGCGGGCGATCGTTTGCGAGGCGGAATAGGTGGCCGTCGCCAGGTACTTCCAGCGCCCGACCAGATTGCCGCGCGCGCCGAGCACGTGGTGCTGCTGGTTCACCGTATCGCGCATCACGCGATATTCGTATCCGCCCGGAAAGCCCTGCGCCCCGATCGCCCGGCCATAGAACAGCACATCGACGCCAAAGGGATTGTAGGGGTTGGACGCCGGCATCGTGGCGTTGCCCGCGTTCTGGGCATAGGACGGCACGCCAAACCGCTCGGAATCCTGGTGGTAATAGCTGAGTTCAGCAAACAGCGTATTGGCGTCGTTGATTTCGAACGTGGTGTCGTTGTGGATATTGACGCTGCGCGCACGCGGGCGGATCGGGTTCTTCGGCTGGAAATTGTAGAGGCAGTTGCCAAGGCCAAAGGCCGCGCCGCCAGTGGGGGAATAGACGCTGTTGGTGCCGTCGGCGCCGCAATTGGGATCAACCACCTTGAGCGTGCCCGTGGCCGACTTGTTGGCATCATAGAGCGCGGTGTAATCGTTGCCGTTGATCACCACGTGGCCGCCGGTGGCGGTGAGCGGCCGGCCGGTCAGCAGATAGCTGCCCGGATAGCCGGCCGCGGTGGGATTGAAGAAATTGGTGACGGCGCGATCGGAATTCTGGAGATTGTCCTGAAACCGATAGGACGCCGAAAGTACGGTGTGGAAGCGATCGTTGCCCACGCCCATCATCGCCTGGACGTTCCACGCCGGGGAATCGGCGATGCTGGTGAACTGGGCGCTGGTCTTGAACCCGTTGAACTTGGTGTCGGTCAACACGTTGAACACGCCCGCCACAGCATCGGCGCCATAAGTGGACGATGCGCCATCGAGCAGAACCTCGACCCGCTGGATGGCGATATCGGGCGTCAGGCTGTTGAGGTTGACATAATCGTCACCGGCCTGCGGCGTCACGCGGCGGCCGTTGAGCAGCACCAGCGTGGAGCCGGCGCCCAGGCCGCGTAGGTTGGCCGAACGGGTGTCGCGCGTATCCGCGCCGCCCTTTGACAGATCCTGCAAGCCGCCGGTGCTGCCCACGTTCTGCGGGATGAAGCGGGTGAGATCACCGATCGAGGACGACCCAGTGCGCGCGATCGCGGCATTGTCGACTGCGAGGATGGGCGAGGCGCGGTTTTCCTGGCGGATATTGCCGAGGTAGGAGCCGGTCACCACGATTTCCTGCGGCTTGGCTTCCGGCGCGGGTTGATCGGCAGGCGGCGTTGCCTGCGCGGCTGCTGCGCCGTGCCAGCCCATCACGCCCATGGCGAACGCCGTGCCGACGAGCAGATTGTGCTTTATCCCGTGATAGCCCTTCATGTGCACCTCCTGATCACCATCGCCGGGGAGGCGCAGCCAGGGATGCCGCCGCAAAACGCGGCGTGCCATCGTTGCTCTCCCCACCATGGCGGTGTTTTCTTGTGAAGGCGCAATGGCGGACGGCCACGATCAAGTGAAATACAATTGGTCTATCGTCTTATAACGTGAAGTTATAAATCTATGGGGTTGGTCGGTCGCGCTGATGGCACCGATGGCGACCCGCCAAGGGCGCGGGCGCAGCTTTCCAAAATGGGCCGCTATTTAAATCCCGCGTGGCCGGGCAGACACGGGCCCGCAACGTTTGGCCGCGTCAAGCAGGGCCGAAAAAGGGAGAGGGGAGCACCATGCTTCAGATTCACGGTAATTTCCGCGCGCATGCCGCAGCCTCGCTGGGCGCGATGGCGCTGGCGTTGGTGGGGACCAACGCTTTCGCGCAGGCCGCCACCGAGGCGGCTCCGACGCCCGCGCAGGCCAGCCCGGCACCGGGCGAGATCGTCGTTACCGCGCAGCGCCGCTCAGAAAGTTCGCAAAAGGTTGCCATCGCGCTCACCGCGGTGGGTGGAGACCAGCTCACGCAGAAAGCCGTGCTGGTGCAGCGCGATCTGCAGAACGTGGCGCCCGGCCTGACCATCACCAAGGCAGGCCTCACCGAATCCATCAATATTCGCGGCATCGGCCTGTCGAGCGGATCGCCGCAAGTCGCCAATGGCGTCGCCACTTATGTCGACGGGCTGTTCCAGCCGCCGATCGCGCAGAGCTTTGATCTCTACGATATCCAGAGCATCGAAGTGCTACGCGGGCCCCAGGGTACGCTGGTCGGCTCCAACTCCACCGGCGGGGCGATCTTCATCAATTCCAAGCGCCCCAAGCTGGGCGATCTGGGTGGTGACGTGACAGCCGAATATGGCAGCTACAACAATGTCCGCCTCAACGGCGCGATCAATGTGCCGGTGGGTGACAACCTGGCCTTGCGCTTTGCCACCAACCAGCATTGGCGCGATTCCTATTACACCGATCTTGGCCCCTACAAGAACCAGCCCGACAGCCTGAAGGAACACGATGAGCGGCTGTCTGCGCTCTACCAGTCCGGCGGCTTTACCGCCTATTGGAAGGGCGAACTGGCGCAGAAGAGCACGGGCGGCTATGCCTATCAGCCGATTGCCGGCACGCAGTTCGCCGCCGGCCGCCAGGCGGCGCCCTACGAGCTGAACTACGACACCAAGACCGCGAATTTCGAGCGCGCGTTTACCACGGCGCTGGAATTGAAGTACCAGACCCCTGGCGGTCTCGTTGTCCGGTCGGTGAGCGGATACCAGAACAAGCGCGTCTGGAACGTCTATGATCTGGATGGCACCAATCTGGCGCAGGTCGCTGGGCCGTTTGGCGCGCAGTATGAAGATCAATATGTGCGGGAAAAGGAATATTCCCAGGAAATCAATATCATTTCGCCGGATTCCAAGCCGCTGAACTTTATCCTGGGTGGCTATTACCAGCATAACGATATCGACGTGCTGCTGCACTATACCGGCACCGCGCCGTTCCCGATCGTGGTCAATCCGATGAACAGCAAGACCACGCTGGGCGCCTTTGCCCAGGTGAACTACCGCATTACCGAAAAGCTCGAAATCCAGGCCGGCGCGCGCTATTCGCACTATCATGTCGATGGCACCGGCGGCGTTTATCTTGGCGGGCCGCCGCCTTCCGCCTTCCTGACGATTCCGCAGACCGGCACTGAGGCCGATGGCCGCATGACCGGCAAGATCGCGCTTAACTACAAGCCCGATGCCGACAACATGCTCTATGTCTTTGCCGCCCGTGGCTACAAGCCGGGTGGGATCAATCCGCCTGGTGGCATGTTCAACCCGGAAACGGTGTGGGACTTTGAAGCGGGCTGGAAATCGAGCTTCCTCGATCGGCATGTGCGCACGCAGATCGGCGTATTCTATAACAAGTACAACAATTTCCAGATGGACGTGATCAGTCCGGCATCTGGTCAGAATGGCGTGGTCAACCTCGCCAATGCCACGATCAAGGGCTTTGAAGGGCAGCTTCAGGCCAAGCTGGCCGGTTTCGGCCTCGACGCCGGCGTGTCGTATGTGGATTCGCAGCTCAGCAGCGTGACGGTGATCAACAAGTGGCAGCCGGGCGCCGCCACCGCGCAGTTGCCGGCCTGCGCCACCGGGGTAACCAGCAACTGCTTCCCCTACCAGTTCATCACGTCTGATGCCGGGCCGAACCTGCTGTCGCCGAAATGGACCTGGAACGCCGGCCTGGATTATACCTATTCGCTGGGCGAGGGGCGCTCGATCGTGCCCCGCGTGAACTATTCCTATATTGGGTCGCAATGGGCCTACGTTACCTATCTGCCGCAGTTTGACCTGATTAACGCGCGCCATCTGGTCAATGCCAGCGTCGCGCTCAACTGGGACAACTTCAAGGTGGAGCTGTACGGCACCAACCTGACCAAGGAATATTTCGTGACCGGGCAATCCGGCCTCAACGAATTCCGCACCGCGCCGCGCGAGTTCGGCGTGCGTCTGGGCGCCAAGTTCTGATGGTGGCATCGCTGCCTGGCAGCATCGGTCGGGGTAACCCGGCCGATGCTGCATCGCTGATGGAGCGCCTGCCATGCCGTTGATTGCCGATACGATCGCGCGGGTAATGCAGCGGATGGTGGCGCCACGGCTGGCCCAGCCGGAAAGTGCGCTGGCGTTTCCCGAAGTTCCTCGGCGTTGCCGCACCATCACTATTCCAACCACGCAAGGCAGTGCTGCGGCCACGGTGTTCGCGCCGCAGAACACGGCGGGCCCGGTGCCGGTTCACGTCAACTTCCATGGCGGTGGCTATGTCATGGGCTACCCCGAGCAGGATGATGCGTTTTGCGCGTTCCTGGCCGAGCGGGCCGGCGTCTGTGTCATCAATGTCGATTATGCGCTGGCGCCGCAGCGGCGCTTTCCGATAGCGGTAGAGCAAGCCTGCGAGGTGATCCGCTGGGTGGCGGCGCAGGCGGGGGCGCAGGGGTGGGACGGCGATCGGCTGACCGTGGGTGGGCAAAGTGCCGGTGGCGGTTTGGCTGCTGCTGCCAGCCTGCTGCTGGCCCAGGCGGGCGGGCCGCCCATTGCCGCGCAGATCCTCCATTACCCGCCGCTCGATCTCGTCACGCCGCCTGCGCACAAGCAGGCCCGGGCGGCGCGCCCGGTCATTTCACCGGGCGTCGCGCGGCTGTTCAATGCGGTCTATGTGCCCGATCCATCGATGCGGGCAGATATGCGCGCGTCGCCGTTGGTGGGCGCGCCCGATGATTTGCTCGACAAGGTGGCGCCGGCGATCGTCATTGCCGCAGGGCTCGATCTCTTGCGGGCAGAGGCTGCCGCCTATGCCCAGCGCCTTCACGCGCGCGGCCGCTTGCTGGAATATATCGAGGTGCCCGATCAGGACCACGCCTATAACCTGCGCGGCGGCACGCGCGAGGTGGTAGAGGCAGTCTATCTGCAGATCGCGCGGCATCTTGTGCGCCTGGGGCGCTGATTGCTCGAGCCTTACCAGTAATCCTGCAGGGCCAGTTGGCAGCGCCACTGCGCTTCGTTGGGGGCATCCTGGCTGCCGCCAATCAGATGGGCATGGATCTGCCGGCTGGCCTCGAACAGTTCGCGGGCGGCGGCTTCGGGCAGGTCGGCACTGCGGGTGCGCCGAATAAGGATCGATCCCGCCATGGCGCGGGCGATGAAGTGCAGCACGCCGTTGCCCGACATATCGGCAATATCGCGGATGAAGCCATACCAGTTCTGGCCCAGCACCGTGGCATTGGGCGCCTGCTGCATTTTCTGGAACGAACGCTCGACTCGGTCGAGATAGCGGGCATCCTGTCGCGCCCGCGCCAGATCGATCATCCCGATATTGGCGCGGTTGAGCACGGCGCGGCAGCGATCGGGCGAGACCGCGTTGGCAGCGATAAAGGCGTTGATCATGTGCAGCGCCCGGCCAGCTTGCGGTTCGCAGGCAAACACGCCACCGCCGCGGCCGCGCCGCATCACCACGTGCTGGGCATCGGCCAGGATGCGCACGGCTTCCACCGCCACTTCCAGGCTGGTGTCATGGGCTTCCGCGATGCTGGCGAGCGAGCCCAGGAACGTTTCACCGGGCGGCAGCAGAGCGATCTGCTGGCGCAGTTTCGCCGCCAGGCGATGCCCGCGCGAGGCCGGCTCTTCAAGCTCGGACCAGGTTGGAAGCAACGCCTGCGTCTGGCACGGCGCACGGGTTTGCTGCACCGGTGCGTCTTGCAGCATGGCCCGCACCAAGCGCCCCAGCGGATCATCGTGCCCGGCAATTTCCGCCTGCAGCCATTGGCGCGCATCTTCCATCGCGGCCGGTGAATTGCTGGCAATGATGTCGCTGCGGATGGTATCCAGCGTCTGGTCGAGGCCGGGCAGGCACACGCGCAGCCCACCCTTGCCCTTGCCGCCGCGCCGGGGTTCCATCACACCGCGCAATTGCAGGATGCGGCTGGTCTGCCGCGCCACGCGGCGGCCAACGCCAAACGTCGCGGCAACACTGCCTTCGGTCAGCACGACGGCGGGGCTTGGCGTCAGGCAGATCGACTGCTCGATGCGGTCGGCAACGGTGGCTGGGGTCGATCCGCCCAGGTCATGGCCATTGATCACGCGCCCGAACAGGTCGCGCGCGCGCGACAGCGTGGGCGTGTCGGCGATGGGTAACGCGCTCTCCTGCAAATTGGCCACGGCCGATATCCCACCCCATGCAGCCGCCAATGCGGTCTGTTGCGGCACCGTGCCTGACAAAATCACAGCGGGCAACACCCCGGCAATGGCAAAATCGTTGCCTTTTGGGGCGGAATACCGGCGCGGTGCCGGTGAAGCGTGCCGCGCCATGACAGTGGTGGCGCGGCGCGCTGTGTTTCAGGGGATCAAGCGTTCGGCGCGCAGCTGGGCGAACAGATCGAAAAAGGCAGTGTCCGTCGCCTGATAACCGGTAAATCCCAGGCTGCGCGAGCGCGCCATGTCGGTTACTACCTCGATCGGGCGGCCCAAGTCTGCGTCAGTGTGCCAGGGCGAGGCCAGCCGGGTGAGGTCTGGTTCTGCCAGGCCTTCGCGCGCGGCGATGCTGCGCCACACCGGAGCATCGCCCGCCATCTGATCGGCCAGTGGCCGCACGCTGCCGTCAAACCCGGCCGGTTCCACGCCAAACCATTGCGCCAGGCGTGGCCACATCCAGCGCCAGCGGAAGATATCGCCATTGGCGCAATTGAACGCCTGGTTTGCTGCAGCGGGCGTGGTCGTGGCCCACAGCAGTTGCTGCGCCAATTGCCGCGCATCGGTCATGTCGGTAAGCCCATTCCACTGCGCCGCGGATCCCGGGAAGTGGAATGGGCGGCCCAGTTCACGGCACAGCGTGGCATAGACCGCCAAGGTAGTGCCCATGTTCATCGCGTTGCCCACGGCCTTGCCGATCACGGTGTGGGGGCGGTGCACGCTCCACGCAAAGCCGCTGCGTTGCGCGGCGGCGAAGAGTTCGTCTTCCTGGGCATAATAGAAATTGTCGATCGGCAGGCGGGCTTGATCCTCGCGAAACGGCGTATCGGGCAGGTTGCCCTGGCCATAGGCTTCGAACGGGCCAAGATAGTGCTTGAGGCCGGTGACCAGTGCCACATGCGCGACGCTGCCAGCCGGCTCTACCGCGCGCAGCAGGTTGCGCACCATGGCCGCGTTGACCGCGATGTTTTCTTTCTCCGTGGCGCGGCGCAGCCAGGTGGTGATGAACACGGCATCGGGGCGATACCCGGCAAGCGCGGCGGCGGTGGCATTGGCATCGGTGAGGTTTGCGGCGATCGGCTCCACCCCGGGCAGCGGCAGCGGATTGCGCGCCAGGCCCAGCACGCGCCAGCCTTGGGCATGAAGCAGCGTGGCAATGGCCTGGCCGGTGATGCCGGTGGCCCCGGCAACAAGGGCAGTCTTGGTCATCGATGGTTCCTTGTTGAGCAAAAACCGCTAATTGGGGCGCCGCTCGCCCGGCGCCAAGAAGGCACCAGATGGTAACCACTGGCGTTGGCGGCGCAGCGATATCGTTGGCAAAGCAAGGAGTGCCGCCGTGATACCGGGCAGCCCGGAAGAGGAATGGCGCGAGGATTGTGCCCCGCGCCGGATCCTGGAACTGTTTGCCACCAAGTGGACCAGCATGGTGCTGCACACCCTGCATGCGCGGCATGACGGGCGGGCCCGCAGCGCGGCGCTGCTGCGCAGCCTGCCGGGCATTTCCAAAAAGATGTTTGCCCAGACGGTCAGGGAAATGGAGGCGAGTGGCTTGCTGGCGCGCACCACGCGCGATGATGTCGCGCCGCCCGAAGTGGATTATGCGCTGACCGCGCTGGGCCGCCGCTTCGTCGTACCGGTCGAGGCGCTGTATGGCTGGGCGCGCGACAATGCCGATGCGCTCGACGCGCTGACCCCGCGCGCGCGATCGCGGCGGCGCGGCTGATCAGGCCATGGCGGTCACGCCGGCTCGCCCAAGCGTACCAGATCGGTGACCAGTTCAAGGGTGGGAGCAGCAAGGCCATGGCGGGCAGCAACGGCCAGCACCGCGCCATTGATGGACTCGACCTCGGTGCGCCGGCCGGCGAGCCGGTCTTGCAGCATCGAGGGCTTGTGCCCGGTGTGATTGGCCAGGGCAAAATCGACCTTGGCCATGGTTCGGGTGCGATCGAACGCGATGCCCTCCGCCCGGGCAATGGCGGCGATTTCGTCCATGATCGTGCCGACGATGCGGCGGATCGGTGCGCTGTCCAAGCGGCCGACGGGCACCTGGCCCAGAGTGCAGAGCGCGTTGAGCGCGCTGTTGAAGGCCACCTTGTCCCACACCATTGCCTCTACCTCTGGGGCGAAGCGGGCGTTGAGGCCGGCGCCATCGAGGATATCCGCCACGTGGCGCGCCCGCGCGTCGGCCGCCGGAATCAGTCCTGCCAGCCAGACATGGCCTTGCCCATGTGAAGAAACCGCATTGGCACCGTGCAGGTCTGCGGGAAAGTCGGTCACGCCCCAGACGATGTGCTCGCGCGGAAACACCGACGCGATCGATTCGGTATTGCCCAGCCCGTTTTGCAGGGTCAGCACGGTGCAGCCGGTATCTACCAGGTGCGCAGCAGACGCGATTGCTGCGGCACTGTGCATGCCCTTGGTGAACAGGACCAGCAGATCGACCGGCCCGTCAACCGCAGCGATCGGGCAAGCGCCGACCCGTGCGGCAAAATCGCCATCGTCCAGTGACAGCGCAATGCCTTGTGCGGCGATCGCGTCCATCCGCGCCTGGTCCACGTCGGCCATGGTCACCCGATGTCCGGCCAGGGCCAGCTTTGCCGCAAACAGGCAGCCCATTGCGCCTGCACCGATTACCACGATCCGCTGCATCCCGGAATTCTCCCACGTGTGCACACAGGCACGTGTGCCTGCACAGACACGAGTATCCGGATCCGGATTTGACAGTGTCAACCCGCCGGTCGGGCAGGGCTCATAGCGGCACGATGGGGAGATAACGGAGGAACCGCTGCGCGGCATCGGGCAGCACGCCCGCCCTGCGGCGGTAGACCCAGAATTGCCGCCAGGTTTCCAGCGCCGGCACGCTGAGCTGGCGCAGGCGCCCGCTGGCGACATAGGGTTCGAGCAGCGGGACCGGCAACCAGCACAGCAATTGGCTGGCCCCGGCAATGGCGATCATCGTTTCGACCGAACTGGTGCGCGCCACGACGCGGGCCTGGTGCCCCAATTGCGCGGCCAGGGTTTCGAACCGGATGCGCGGGGTTAGCCCCGCCTCGGGCATGACCCAGCCATGGGCAAAGACGCTGGCGAGATCGGGGCTGTCGGCGATCGGGTTGTCGGCGGCGCAGAACACAGCAAACATGTCGGCATGGTCGCAGCGGCCCAGGCACTGCGCATCGGCGGCGTCCTGCTCCACCCGGCCCGAGGTGATCGCCAGGTCGATCTGCCGCTGCTCCAGCGCGCGCACCAGGCCGCTGTCGACGTCTTCGATCGCCTCGAACGCCAGGTCGGGGTTGTCGGCCAGCATCTGCCCGGCGTGCGTGGCCACCAGGGTGCGCATCACGGCGGCGGTCGCGCCAATGCGCACCACGCCGCGCCGCAGCCCGCGAAACGCTGCCAGTTCATCGCGCAGCGTATGCATGTCGGCCAGCAGGTGGCGGGCATGGCGTTGCAGCAGCGCGCCGGGATCGGTCAGCACCATGCCGCGCGTGGTGCGATCGAACAGCGGCTGTTGCAGCCGTTCCTCCATGCGGTGGATCAGGCGGCTGAGCGCGGGCTGGGTCAGGTTGGCCTGGCGTGACGCGCGCCCCAGGCTGCCGCATTCGGCCACGGCCAGAAAGGCTTTCAACTCGCGCTCATCAAAATCCATGTGCCAACGGTATGACTTTCTCCTGGATTTGCAATTGAACTTATCGCCAAATGCGCGAGACTGCGGCAAAAGATCGGGAGATTTCAGGATGCGGACCGTCCGCGACGTGACAATCACGCTGTTGCGCGAGCTGGGCATGACCACGCTATTCGGCAATCCCGGCTCCACCGAACTGCCGCTGTTCCGCGATTTTCCCGATGATTTCCGCTATGTCATGGGGCTTCAGGAAAGCGTCGTGCTGGGCATGGCCGATGGCTTTGCCCAGGGCACCGGCCGCGCGGCGTTCGTCAACCTGCACAGTTCGGCCGGGGTGGGCCATGCTTTGGGCAACCTGTTTACGGCGTGGAAAAACCAGACTCCGCTGGTGGTTACCGCCGGGCAGCAGGCGCGCGCGATCCTGCCCTATGAACCGTTCCTGTTTGCCGAGCGTGCCGCGGAATTTCCGCGCCCATTCGTGAAGTGGGCGTGCGAGCCGGCACGCGCGCAGGATGTGCCCGCGGCAATCGAGCGGGCCTGGCTCGTGGCGATGGAACCGCCCTGCGGCCCGACGTTCGTCTCCATCCCGATCGATGATTGGGACCAGCCTTGCCCGCCGCATCAGGCCCGGCGCGTCGTTGCCGATCGCCTGCCATCGCCTGTGGCCATTGCCGAATGCGCGGCCGCACTCGATGCGGCGCGGCAGCCGGCGCTGGTCGTGGCGGCCGGCGTGGCGCGCGACGGTGCGTGGGAGCAGGTGGTTGCCCTGGCGGAACGCCAACAGGCGCGCGTCTATGTTGCGCCGATGGCGGGGCGCTGTGGGTTTCCCGAAGACCACGCGTTGTTCGGGGGCTTCCTCACTGCCAGTCGCGAGGCGATCGTGGCCACGCTTGCCAGCCACGACGTGATCCTGGGGCTGGGCGGGCCGGTCAATCTCTATCATGTCGACGGGCAGGGGCCGCACATGCCGCCCGAGGCGGACCTCTGGCTGATCGGTGACAATCACGTTCACGCCGCCTGGGCGCCAGCGGGGCGGGCAATCGTGGCGCAATGCCACCATGCGCTCGATGCCCTGCTTGCTGCCTCCCGTCCCGCGCCGCGCGCCCGCCCTGCGCCCTTGGTACGGCCGGCGCGGCTTGATGGTGCGGCCATGACCGATGGCTATGTGCTGCAACGGCTGGCCGATCTGCGCGCGCCGCAGACGATCATCGTGGAAGAGGCACCGTCGAGCCGGGGGCCGATGCACGATCATCTGCCGATCCTTTGCCCCGATACCTTTTACACCACCGCCAGTGGCGGCCTCGGCCATGGGCTGCCGGCGGCAGTCGGCATGGCGCTGGCCCGCCCGCACGGCAAGGTGATCGCGGTCTTGGGCGATGGGTCGGCGATGTACGCGATCCAGGGCCTGCATGCCGCCGCGCAGTGGAACCTGCCGATCACGTTCCTGATCCTCAAGAACGGGCGGTACGAGGCGCTGCATCACTTCGGCCGTCATTTCGGCATGCAGCATCTGGTCGGCACGCAGTTTCCCGAGCTGGATTTCGTGGCGCTGGCGGCAGGGCACGGCGTTCCGGGCCGATCGGCTAGCGACGCTGCCACGCTCGATGCCGCATTGGCCTGGTCGCTCGCGGCGGCCGGGCCGACGCTGGTGGAAGCGGTGATCGATTGAGCCGGGTGGGAGACAACGCGATGGGCACCTTTCAACTGGACGACCTGATCGACGATCGGCCGGACGAGGGCATCTTCCGCGTGAACCGCGCGATCTTCACCGATGCCGATGTCTTTGCCGCCGAACAGCGTGCGATCTTCGAGCAGGGCTGGGTGTTCCTGGGCATGGAATCACAGGCCGCCGGGCCGCACGATTTCTTCACCACCACGATCGGCCGCGCCCCCGTGCTGGTCCAGCGCGATGGCGAGGGGCAGCTGCGGGCCTTCATCAACTCGTGCCCGCACAAGGGCGCCAGGTTGGCACAGGTGCGCCAGGGCAACGCGCGCCTGCATGTCTGCCCCTATCACAGCTGGAGCTTTGACAGCGCCGGCCGCAACCGCGCGATCAAATGGAAGAACGCGGGCTGCTATACGCCAGCGTTCGACAGCGAGGACCATGGCCTGGCGCCGCTGCCCCGCTTTGGCAACTATCGCGGCTTTCTGTTCGGCAGCCTGACGCCTGGCGAACTATCGTTGACCGATTACCTGGGCGAGGCGGCCAAGCTGCTCGACCTGGTGGCGGATCAGAGCGAGGATGGACTGGAACTGGTGCCGGGGCAGGTCACCTTCACCTTTGCCGCCAACTGGAAACTCCAGCTCGAAAACTGCTCGGACGCGTATCATTTCACCTCGGCCCACCCCTCCTACATCAGCGTGCTGGAGCGGCGGCAGCAGGAAATGAGCGCCGATGTGGTCGCATCGGTCTGGGAAAACAGCGATTACTGGAAGGAAGAAGCGCAAGGCGTGGCGGGAGGCAGCTTCAGCTTTGATCACGGCCATGTGCTCAACTGGGGCATCTTCGGCATCACGCCGGCGATCCCGCTGTATGAGCAAGCCGGTGCGCTGGGCGCGCGGCTGGGCGAGGGCAAGCGCGACTGGATGTTCAACATGCGCAACTTGACGATCTTTCCCAATCTCCAGATCGCCGAAAACGCCTCGAGCCAGTTGCGCGTGATCCGCCCGATCGGCCCGGGGATGACCGAGATGCGCACCTGGTGCATCGCGCCCAAGGGCGAAAGCGCCGCAGCGCGGCGACAGCGCATTCGCCAGTACGAGGATTTCTTCAATCCCACCGGCATGGCGACGCCCGATGACACAGTGTCCTATGAAAACTGCCAGGCCGGCTTTGCCGGCACGGTGCAGCCCTGGCTGCAAGGACACGGGCGGGGGATGACCGCGACGCAGCCGGGCGGCAATCGCTTTGGCGACCGTATCGATCTCAAACCCGCGCACAATGTGCTGGCGGATTCGCGGCTGAGCGATGAAACCCTGCTGCAGAACTACTATCGCGCCTGGGCGGCACGCATGGCGCCGGAGCTGGCCGCATGAGCCAGGCGCTGACATACGAGGCCGCGCGCGACCTGCTTTACCGCGAAGCCCTGCTGATGGACTCTGGGCGCTATGCCGAATGGCTGGCGCTGTTCACGCCCGACATCGAATTCTGGATGCCCACCTGGCGTGACGAGGTGACGCTGTCCGACGATCCGGATCGCGAACTCTCGCTGATCTACTATCGCGGGCGGCGCAATCTCGAGGATCGGATCATGCGCCTGCAATCGGGGCTGTCGGTGGCATCCAGCCCGACGCCACGCGTGGTCCACCAGGTGTCGAACATCCTGGTGACCGACGCGGAGCTGGGCGCTGTCTCGGCGGCGTTCACCTGTCATCGGTTCGATGTGCGGATGGACCGGGCAGACGTGTTCTTTGGCCGCTATGAATATCGCCTGGTCCACGCCGAAGCGGGGTGGTCCATTGCGCGCAAGAAGATCATCCTGCTCAACGATACGATCCCGACGGTGGTGGATATCAACGCCATCTGATCGCCGCGCGCTTGCGCCGGGCGAAACCAGCGTCGATGATGCCTGGCTGCGCGCCGCGAACAAGGCAGCGGGTCGCCAAGAGGATGCAGGATGATGGATTTCCAGACCGTGCGCTATGCCCGCGAGGGCGACGTGGTGACGATCACGCTCGATCGCCCGGATCGGCTCAATGCCTTGAGCGAGACGATGTTCGTCGAACTTGGCCAGGCTCTTGACCTTGCCGTGGCCGATGGCGCGCGAGCGGTGGTGCTGACGGGCGAGGGGCGCTATTTCTGCTCGGGCGCCGATCTAGGCGGCAATGCAACCGATGACCTGGGTGCAACGCTCGACACCTATTACCATCCCGTGGTCAACCGGCTGGCCGCGCTGGACGTTCCGCTCGTCACCGCGCTCAATGGCCCGTGCGCCGGCGCGGGGATGAGCCTGGGGCTGGCTGGCGATCTCGTGGTGATGGGCGAGAGCGGCTACCTGCTCATGGCCTTTGCCAATATTGGCCTGGTGCCCGATGCCGGCGCTACCTGGCTGGCCGCGCGCAGCATTGGCCGCTGTCGCACCCTGGAGTTAGCCCTGCTGGGGGAGCGGCTTGGGGCCGCAGAGGCCAAGGCGGCTGGCCTGGTGACGCGGGTGGTGCCAGATGACGATGTCATGGCCGAGGCCATGGCCCTGGCGCACCGGCTTGCCGCTGGCCCCACGCTCGCGCTGGGCATGATCCGCCGGCAGGTTGCACGTGCGCTGGAATGCGATTTTTCGACGACACTGGAGATCGAGCGCGCCAACCAGTCGGCCGCTGGCCGCACTGCCGATTTTGCCGAGGCGATCGATGCCTTTGCGCACAAGCGCAAGCCGCAGTTCACCGGGCGCTGAGCGGAAGGGCCGCTATCGGGCGGCGCGCAGCGCCAGCTCAACGCGCAAGCCTCCCTGGGCACCTTCCGCCAGGTTCAGTGTGCCGCTGTGCAGCGCCACAAGGTCGCGCACGATCGCCAGGCCAAACCCGTCGCCCTGTGGTGCTTCATCGAGGCGGACGCCGGGTTGCAGCGCCAGTTCGCGCTGGTTGGCGGCAATCCCCGGGCCATCGTCTTCGATCGCCACGCGTGTGTGGTCGCCGTCTGCCCAGGCCGTGACGGCAATGGCCGAACGGGCGTGGCGGGCCGCATTGTCGAGCAGATTGCCGACGATTTCCGACAGGTCGTGCGCATCAAGCGAGACGGCCAGCGCGCTGGGCACATCGACCGACAGCGCCAGGCCGGGGTGAAGCGAGCCGATCACCTGCGCCACATCGGCCACTGCCGGGGCCAGGGGCGTGCGGGCGCGCTGCGCCACCGCTGCGGTACGGGCACGGGCGAGGTGACGGCGGATGACCTCTTCGATCCTGGCGATTTGGCTGGTCGCGCGGACGTCGCCGTCCACCGTCAGGGCCAGCGTCGCCACAGGGGTTTTGAGCGCGTGGGCAAGATTGGCGGCAGAGGCGCGGGCCGCCTGCAAGGCAGCGGCGCTTTCACGGGACAGCGCGTTGAGTTCGACCGCCAGCGGTTTCAGTTCGGCGGGCTGATCCTCGTCCACAGTGGTGCGCGTGCCGTGGCGAATCTGGCCAAGCTGATCCCGCAACGCGGCAATTGGCCTGAGCGCCAGGCGCAGCTGAAACAGCGCGGCCAGCATGAACAGCACGGCCAGTAAGGCAATGATCGACAGGAGCGGGACAAGCGCGGCGCGGATGGGCCGGGCAATCACTTGCGACGGCGCGGCGGCGATCAGGGTTACTGCGCCCCGGCTGGTGCGGATCACCGCCTGCCGGGCATGAACCCGGCCGCCGCTATCCTGGCCATCGCGTGGGGCAGGGGCGGATGGCGTGGGCACGCCCTCCGCCGCCGGAGCGGGCGCACCGGGCGGCGGCGGCAATAGCGGGAGGTGGGGTGGGACCAGAGGCGCTGGATCGAGCGTGGGAAAATCGGACGAGCCGATTTCTCCGTCTGGCCCGATGATCCGCCAGCGCCAGTCGGGGCGCAGGGTCATGACGCCGATCTGGTTGTCGATGCGGGCGCGGTCGATCGTGCCATCGTCACGCACGGCACTGGCCATCACGGCGATCTGCGCGTCGAGCCGCTGGTCCAGGCCTTCGGTCACGAAACGGGTAAGGATGCCGGCGATCGACCATGCCGCGATGACGAGCGCCGCCAGGGCGGCGATCGCCGACAGCGCCAGCATCCTGGCCCGCAAAGACTTGGGTTTCATGCCGCGCCGCCGCTCGCCGTCAGGCGATAGCCCCGCCCGCGCACGGTTTCGATCAGGCTGGCGCCGATCTTGCGCCGCAAACGCCCGATGATCACGTCGAGCGTATTGGAATCGACATCGGCATCGCCTTCATAGATGCGCTCGATCAGGTCGAGCCGCTCGACCACCGCCTCGCGCCGCATCATGAGTTGCGACAGCACGCGCCATTCGAACGCGGTGAGCTTGAGCGGCAGCCCATCTAGTTCGAACTGGCCGGTCTGGCTTTCGAACACCAGCGGGCCGCAGACCATCTGCGGGTTGGCATGCCCGGCCGCGCGCCGCACGATGGCGCGCAGGCGCATCATCAGTTCCTCGATGCGAAACGGCTTGGTGAGATAGTCGTCGGCGCCGGCCTTGTAGGCAGAGACCTTGTCGGCCCAGGCCTCGCGCGCGGTCAGGACGAGGACGGGCACGGTCTTGGCGCCCTTGCGCCATTCCGCCAGCACCGCCGCGCCGGTTTTGCCAGGCAGGCCAAGATCGAGGACCACCGCATCATAGGGTTCGGTCTCGCCCAGGTGCTGCGCGTCGATGCCGTTGTCGACCAGGTCGACTGCGCAGTTCTCGCCGCGCAGCTTGCGGGCAATCGCCTCGCCCAGGTCGGGATCGTCTTCAACAAGCAGGATGCGCATGGCCGCTCAATACCGCCGCAGGTTAAACCGAACATGAAACGCCAGCTTCAGGCTGCGTCGGAAGGGGCAGCATAGAACGGGGCCATCGACAACCCAAGGAGTTGAAAGATGGTCGATTGGAAAAATCCGGTTGGGCACATCCCACACCGTATGAAGCTGGCCAGCGGCGTGGCCGTGTTGCTGGCCCTGGGCGGCGCCGCGGGGGCGGGGGCAGTTGCCTATACCCGTCCGCCGGTGGAAATGGCGCCGACCGTGCCAACCGCGATTGCCCAGGTGCCGCAGCGCAGCGGGATCACCACGGTGAAGGGCAAGGTCGCCGAGGTCTATGGTGATCGTTTCGTTCTGCAGGATGGCACGGGCCGTTTGCTGGTCGATGTCGGCCGCGATGGGGCGGGCCAGGTCCGCTCTGGCAATGCGCTGATGGTGCAGGGCCGGTATGATAATGGCCAATTGCGTGCCTCGTACCTGGTCGATCCGCAGGGTGGCGTAACCCAAGTCGGTGCGCCGCCTCCGCCTCCGCCGCCTCCGCCGCGTGGCCCCGGCCGTGATGCGCCGCCGCCGCCCCCGCCACCGCCCACTGGCGCAGGTGCGCCGCCTCCGCCGCCACCCCCGCCGCCGGGCGATGGTTCGGCTCCCCCGCCGCCTCCTCCTCCGCCGCCTGCCGGTGCGAATGGTGCCGTCGGTCAGCCAGGGCCGGGCACGCCGCCGCCTCCGCCGCCCGTGGCGCCAGGCGCAGCGACCAAGTAACCCTGTCGCACAGCCGCGCCACTTGCTGGCGCGGCTGGAGCGCGTTCAAAAGCTTACGGCGGCAGAGAGGCGCAGTGTCCGCGCCGCGCCGACATAAAGCGTGCTGCCGCCGGTGGCCCAATAGCGCGTGTTGGTCACGTTGTCGGCATTGGCGCGCAGCGTCATCGTGCGGCCCGCCGCGAGGGCCAGCCGATAGCTGGCGCCAAGGCTGAGCGTGGCATAGGCAGGCAGCACGCCCTGGTTGAGCACGTCGGTAAAGCGCTTGCCGGTGTAGTAGACGCCCGCGTTCAGCCCCAGCGGCAGCGCACCGACGGGCTGCCAGTTGACGAAGGCCGAGCCTGACCAGCGCGGCGCGTTGTCCACCAGCTTGCCGTCTTGCGCGGCCACCCCGGTCTGCCGCTGGCGGGCGACCAGATATTGCCCGGCCAGCGCCACCGCTACGGTCGGCACGATCGTTCCCTGGACCGATGCCTCGATCCCCTGGTGCAGGGCACGACCGTTGACGACATAGGTGTTGGTGGCCAGATCGGTATAGGCAAGGCCGCGGTTGATGCGGAACCAGCCGAGCGACAGCAGCATGCCGCCCGCTTCGGCCCGCGCGCCCAGTTCCAGCTGCCGGCTGCGCACTGCGGGCAGGACGCTGCCGGCATTGGTCGTGCCATCGGGCGCGGTGCCGGCGCTTTCCAGCCCCTCGATATAGCTGAAGTACAGACTGGTCTTGGGCGTGGGGCGCAGCACCAGTGCTCCGGTGGGTGTCCAGGTGCGCAGGGCAAAATCGGTGCTGGTGGTGCGGGTGCGATAGTCCACGTGGCGCACGCCCGCGATCACCAGCAGTTTTTCACCGATATGCGCCTGGTCCATCGCATAGAGACCGGTATCGATGTTCACGCTGCCGGCGGTAAGCCGCACGGTGGTGGGGGTAAGTGCCGACAGCGGCAGGGCCAGCGGCGCATAGAGGTTTTGTTTTACCGCGGCATAGCTTTGCGGGTGCTGGTCTTCCTGCACCTGTCGGTTGCGGGCATAGCCCAGCAGCAGTTCGTGGCGGATGCCCAGGGTTTGCGCCTCGCCGGCCAGTTCCGCCCGCCAATAGAGATTGGCGTATTCCTGATCGGGGGTGTAGGTCGCCGCGATCGTGCCGGCGCCGGTCACCAGGTTGGTTTTGCCGATATTGGCGATCATGCGCTGGCGGCGGGTGTTGGCATAGCCGCCTTCGACGCGCACCGACCACGTGCCGGCCAGCCGATAATCCATGCGGCCCAGGGCGTTGGTCACCCAGGTGCGATAGGGTGCGTTGACCGGGGCATAGCGGTTATGCGGGCTGGGGATCGCGGGCAAGGTGATCACGCCGTTGACCGCGGTGGGCAGGGTAATGCCGCCCGGTTCATCGGTTGCGCGGCGATAGTGCTCGACATCGAGCTTGAACGACAGCCGATCGCTTGCCTGCCAATCAAACGCCCCGCTGGCGAGATAGCGATAGCCGTTGACCCCATCGATCGGTGTTTCGATGTGCGAGCCATAGGCGTTGATGCGGATGCCGATGGCATCACCTGCGCCCACCTTGCGGCCGATGTCGAACCCGCCGCCCACGCTGCCTTCCACATCGCCATCGACATAGAGGCTCGTCACCGGGCGATCGCCAGCGCGCTTGGTTACCACGTTGACGATGCCTGAGGGCGTGCTGAGCCCGTAATAGAGCGCGGAAACGCCCTTGAGCAGTTCGACGCGCTGCTTGTTTTCCACCGGGATCGGGCCAAGATTGATGATCTGCAACGCGCCGTTGAGGCGGTAGTTGGTGCGCGCGTTGAGCAGCACGCCGCGCGCGGCAAAGTTGTTGCTCGTGGTCGGGCTGGTCGATTGCTGGGTAATGCCCGGCGTGTTGCGCAAGGCATCGTCGAGGCCCTTGGCGCCCTGGTCATCCAGCATGGCGCGGGTGATCACCGCGACATTGGCCGGCGTATCGAGCGCGGATTGATTGCGGAACGCGCCCACCTGCACCACCTGCGCGCGATAGGGCGCTTCTTGCCGCCCGGTCACCACGATCTCTTCGTCGAGCTGGCGTTCGGCTTGGGGGGCCTCGCCATCCGGCGCAGCAGGAGCGGGAGCAGCGGTGGCGGCGGCGACGCTTGCGGCGGCCGCCGACGCGAGCAGAAACAGCATGATACAGGTCCCCTTGGCGAATCCCTCGGGTGGAATTCACAGCTGCCCTAATTGATATTGATATTGGTTTGCAATAATTGATCGCAATGAGACCGACGATTCGCCCACCCGGCACCATCGCCCTGCGCAAATGGCTGCAACGGCTGCATAGCTGGCTGGGGCTCAGCCTTGGGCTGGTCCTGGCCGTGATGGGCGCGACAGGTGCCATGCTGTCTTTCCAGGACGACATCCAGGCGCGGCTGATCGCGCCGCTGCCCCTGCGCGCGGGTGAGGCGGTGCTGGCCCCAGCGGTCTTGCTGCAACGCGCCGCACTGGCGCAGCCGGGCAAGGCGATCGCGCGGTTCGAGGTGGACAGCGATCCCACCGTGCCGGCGCGGATCAGCTATGTTGACAAGGCAGCTGGGGCCAAAGAGCGTGAAACCGTGCTGCTGGACCGCCGTGACGGGCGCATTCTGGGGCCGCTGCCCGCTGCTGCGCTGTTCGATACGGTAGAGCGGGTGCACCGTTGGCTGGCGATGCCGGGCAATGGCAAGGGTTGGGGGCGGATCGTGACCGGTAGCGCGGCGATCGCGCTGATCGTGCTGGCGCTGGGTGGGCTCTATCTGCGCTGGCCGACCAAGCCGCGTGACTGGCGCGCGTGGTTGACCATTCCGCCGGGGCGAAAGGGCCGCTGGTGGTGGCGCGAGGTACACCTGCTGCTCGGCGGGCTGATGATGGCGGTCTATCTGCTCAGCGCGCTGACCGGGCTGTGGTGGTCGTTCGATTGGTATCGTGGCGGGGTTCAGCGCCTGTTGGGCGCAGAGCAGGCCGAGAAGGCCAAGGCGCGCGGCAAACCTGATTTCGCCCTGGCTTGGCAGGGGTTGGACGCGGCAACCGCAGGTCATTCCTATCAGCGGATCATGCTGATCGTGCCGGAAAACGGTGCTGCCTTGCGCTATCGCGCGCTGCCCGTGGCGGCGCGGCACAACCGGGCGGATGATGCCGTGACGATCGACGGGGCGACCGGCAAGGTTCTGGCCACCGATTTTGCCGCGCAACGGCCAAGCGGTGCTGTCATCGTCGCCAGCATGTTCGAAATCCACCGCGGCGCGTTCTTTGGCCTGGCCGGTCGGATCGTGCTGTTCGTGACCAGCCTTAGCCTGCCCTTCTTTGCGATCAGCGGCGTGTGGTTCTACCTCGCCCGTCGCCGCATGAAGCGGAAGGGGCGGGCACGCCGCGTCGCCTCAGTTCAGCCAATCGCAACGCCCTGAGGCCCTGCTGCCGCCAGACTTTCCACCAGGGCGTCGAACACGGCGCGATGGCGGGCGCTGGATCGTAAGTCTTCGTGCATGACGACCCACAGCGGCAGATCGAACGAAAACGCATCGGGCAGTACACGGATCAACGCGGCATCGCGCGCGGCCACGGCCACCTGGCAGATGCCAATGCCAAAGCCCGCGCGGATCGCGGCGAGTTGCACCAGTGCGTTGTCGATCCGCAGCGCGAAATCGCTGTGCTCCAGACCCGGCAAGGCGTCGAGCACCGCGCGGGACAGATCGCCAATGCTGTCGACCCCGATCAGGTCATGGCGTGCCAGATCGGCAATGACCTTGGGTTGGCCATGCCGAGCGAGATAGTCGGCATGGGCATAGAGCCCGAGTTCCAGCGCGCCGAGCTTGCGCGCGAGCAGGGCCTGTTGCGTCGGGGCGACCATGCGGATGGCGATATCGGCATGGCGTTGCAGCAGGTCACCGATCGCGTCACTTGCCACCAATTCGATGCTGAGTTCCCGGTAACGTTGGCGCAGCATGGTGAGCACCGGTGGCAGATGCTCGGCCGCCACCACCTCGCTGGCGGTAATCCGGACCGTTCCGGCAATCGCGTCTGCGCCGGCGGTTGCGGTGCGCAGCAGCGCGGCCGAGGTGGCCAGCATGGCTTCCGCATAGGGTTGCAGAGCAATGGCCCGATCGGTGGGCGAAAGGCCGCGTTGCGAGCGCAGGAACAAGGTGCCACCCACCGCCTGTTCCAGTGCCTCGATATGGCGGGCGACGCTGGGCTGGGTTAGCCCCAGGGCCCGCGCCGCCGCCGAGAGCGAGCCTTCGCGAAGCACGGCGGCGAAGGTGCGGTAGATATCCCAGCTTGGCTCTCGGTTCATCTATTTCCGTATAGCCGCTTGCCGCATTCAGTCAATTTCATGGATCGTGCTCTTCCGCCAATCCTGTCGCTATCAACACAGGAGAGCGACATGGAACGGATTGCGCTGGTTTTGGGCGTGACGGGGGGCATCGGCGGCGCCGTGGCCCGGCGGCTGGTGGAACGCGGGTGGAGCGTGCGCGCACTGGTGCGGGCGCACAGCGCACACCGGGTGCCGCAGGGCGTAGCGGCGGTGATCGGCGATGCCATGGATCGGGCGGCGGTTGCGGCGGCGGCAGAGGGCGCAAGGGTTATCGTGCACGCCGTCAATCCGCCCGGCTACCGCAACTGGGACACCGTGGTCTTGCCGATGCTGGACAACACCATTGCCGCGGCGCGGGTCAACCGCGCGCAGATTTTGCTGCCGGGCACCATCTACAACTATGGCCCTGACAGCTTCCCGCTGATCGCTGAAACCGCGCCGCAGCATGCCGTCACGCGCAAGGGCGCGATCAGGGTTGAGATGGAGCGCCGGCTGCGCGCTGCGGCCGATGCTGGAGACGTTCGCGCGTTGATCGTGCGGGCCGGCGATTTCTTTGGCCCAGGCGCGGCCAACAGCTGGTTTGCCCAAGGCCTGATCACGCCGGGCGCCCGTCCGCGGATTATCCGCAATCCCGCCACGCGCGGCGTGGGGCATCTCTGGGGCTATCTTCCCGATGTGGCCGAAACCATGGTCCGCCTGGTGGAGCATGAT
The DNA here is from genome assembly GCF_013149315.1 of Novosphingobium sp. SG754. Classification (NCBI taxonomy): domain Bacteria; kingdom Pseudomonadati; phylum Pseudomonadota; class Alphaproteobacteria; order Sphingomonadales; family Sphingomonadaceae; genus Novosphingobium; species Novosphingobium sp. SG754. The sequence goes on from NZ_JABGCC010000002.1 coordinate 346,210, forward strand.
CAGGTGCCGGCCTTTGCCAACTATCACATGGGTGGGCACTGGGACGGCACGGGCACCGCGATGGTAGAGGCCATTGCCGAGGCGCTGGGCGCGCCAAAGGTGCGGATTGCTCCGTTCCCGTGGTGGGCGCTGCGCCTGGCCGCCCCATTTGCGCAGATGCCACGCGAATTGATGGAGATGCGCTATCTTTGGCAGCAGCCGGTGCGGCTGGACAATGCCCAACTGATCGCGCTGCTGGGCGAAGAGCCGCACACGCCGCTTCCCCAAGCCGTGCGCGCCACGCTCGCCGCGCTGGGCTGCATGCCCTGATCCGCCACGGCAGCGTTGCCCCGATCAAGCGCCGGGGCAACGCCGGGATCAGAAGCTCTTGCTGATGCCTACGAAAATGCCGCGCCGCGCCCCGAATGAGGGCGCCCCGACACCCACGCCGGTCCCGTCGCGGATTTCATAGACGTGGTCGAACAGGTTCTGCACATCCACCCGCACGTCAAACCCGCTGTCGCCAAACTTGTGGCCGGCCGAAAGATTGAACGTGACATAGGATGGCAGCGAGGCGCCGTTGGGGACGGTGCTGCCATCGGCCAAGACCAGGTCGCTGCGCAGGCCAGAGCCCAGGACGGCGCTGGCGCTGACGCGCGAGCCGGCCAGGGCGCCATCGCGCCAATTGTAGGAGGCGCCGGCCGATCCCGACCAGGTCTGGTTGTGATCGAGGTAGATGTAGTGGTTGGCGATATAGGCAAGGTCGGCAGCGGCAAAGTTGTATTCGTTGGACACGATGTCGGTGCCCTGGGCCTTGGCATAGGCGATGTTGCCATAGGCGTTGAAGCCGCCGTGGCTGTAGTTCAGCGTCAGCTCCGTGCCGAAGATGCGCCCACGCGCATAGTTGAACGGGGTCAGGATGATCGGCGCGCCGAACTGGCCTTCGTCAACTAGGTGGGTGGACCGGCGCAGATAGCCATCCAGGCCCAGCGTGAAGTTGCCGATCTTCTGCTCGAAACCCGCATCCCAGTAGTTTTCGCGCTGGGCATAGGTGGTGTTGTTGGTCCGCACGTTGGGCGAGGCGGTGGTGTTGTAGACCTGTGCCAGGTTGCTGTCGGCAATGAGTTCGAATGGCGCCGGCGAAAAGTAGCGGGCATAGCCGGCATGCACTGTCAGCCCATGACCCGGCGTCCATACCATGTTTGCCCGCGGGGAAAGCTGCCGCTCGTTGCGCGGGCCGTCGTTTTCATCGAACCGTGCGCCATAGTTCAGCACGAAATGCGGCGTGATGTGCCATTCGTCCTGAAGATAGGCGCTATAGGTGCGCTGGGTAACGCCGATCGCGAACGGCAGCGAGATCGGCTGGGCGTTGGCCAGGATCGCGCCTTGCTGCCATCCCTGGTCGGGCTGGGTGGGATCGAACGTATCGCCGGTGGTCGGGAACACGTTGGTGTTGGTGCTGCTGGTCGAACGGTCGTGCTCGAACAGCAGCCCGGCGCGCAGCGTGTGCTGTTCCGACAGCTTGTAGGCGCTATCGACCTGGAACGCGAAAGTCGTGTCCTTCTTGTTGGCATACTGCGCCTCACCATTGAACAGCAGTTCGCCGGTATAGTCTGGCCGATAGGTGAGGGTCGCCACGCGGCCGATGGCCGAGGCCTGGAACGAGAACGGGCCGGCGGCATGCAGCCACGACAGCGCGCCAAACCCGAAGGTCTGCAACTGCCGTTCGTTGAGGTTTTCGCTGTTGAAGCTGGTCTGCCCGTTGACTGACACCGGATTGCCATTGCCATCGGTCTGTCCGCCCACCAGCCCGGCGGGATTGGGGATCTGATAGGCCTGGTTGGTATAGCCACCGGTCAGCGCGATGCGGTCGTTGGCGCCCAGGATATGGTCGATGTAGCCAAAGCCGTTGAACTGGTCGGTCTGGTCGTGAATGGCGCTGCGGTTGCCGTTAACGTTTTCGATGCCCAGGTCGGAATGCTTGTAGTCGCCCGAAGCGAACCAGCTGGTTGCGCCGGAACTGCCGGCGATCTGCACGCTGGGTTCGATCGTGCCCTGGCTGCCACCATAGACACTGACCGTGGTGCCGTCCTTGAGGCCAGACTTGGTAGTGATATCGATAATGCCGCCGGTGCGCAGGCCATATTGCGCGGGCAGGGTGCCGGTCACCAGGCTGATCTTGTCGACCAGGCGGGGTGAGAGCATCTGGCCGAACACCGCGATGCTTTCGGGAATGATCACGCCGTTGATGCGGTATTGCACGCCGTTGTGTTCATCGCGCACGTGGAACTGGCCGAACTGGTCCTGGCTGACACCGGGCATTTGCAGGATGATATCCTGGATCGGCTGGTTATCGGCGCCGGGCAGGTTCTGGATCGCCTTCTGGTCCAGCGTATAGGTCGATGCGCCCAGGCTGGTCTTGATGCTTTCGCGCGCATCGTTGAGCCGCTGGGCGGTCACGACGATTTCGGAAGGGGGCGCGGCGTCGCTTTCGGCAAACGCGGCCGGGGCGGCAAAGGCGGCATAGAGACCGGTAGAGGCCAGAAAGCAGGTGCGAAGGGCCTGACGCGAAAGCATGGTTTCAATATCCCTGGAAAGGTCTCGTGTTCTTGCCAGGGTGGTTAGCGGGGGCGCTGCAAGGCGAACATGGCAGCCTTTCCCGATTTTCCCGGGAAAAATTCCCGATCGCGTTTGCAGGCCTTGCCATCGCGCGGATTGTGCTAGGCGGCGTGGACCATGTCTCTGCGTCTGCGCGTCATCCTGCTTATCACCCTGGTGCTGGCTTCCAGCCTGACGCTGTGCGCGCTGCTGGTGGGCTATCAGGTTCGCCAGGAACTGGCTGCCGAACTGCGCGCGGCGATGGCGGGCGCGCGGCAAACCGCCAGCGGCACGTTCGAAGATCTGCCTCGCTCCGATCATTCGCTCCGCGATCTGCGGCAACTCGTCCACGCCTTCGATGGCAATCGGCATGTGCGCATGGCGGTGGTCGATCGGCAGGGACAGGCCCTGCTCACCTCGCGTCCCAGTGGAGAGGCGCCACCGCCAGCCTGGTTTGGCCGTCTTGTGGAAGTGGAGGCGGCTGCGGTTGTCTTGCCCATTCCCGACGCGCAGGGACAGGGTCTGGCACCAGGCCTGCGCCTGGTCCTGACGCCCACGCCGCAGTCTGATGCGCGATCGGCCTGGAACGAGGCATTCACCATGCTCAAGGTGATCGCCGGGGTTGCCCTGATCGGTGGCGTGCTGATCTGGCTGGCGGTGGGGGCGGGGCTGCGCCCGCTGGTCTTGCTGGGTGAACAGTTCGCCAAGGTGGGGCAGGGCGATTATGCCGCCGCCGTGCCAGAGGCGGGGCCACCGGAATTGCGCCTGTTGCAGCGCGGGTTCAATGCGATGACCGGGCAACTGGCAGCAACGATGCGGCGCAACCGCCAGTTGGGCGACCAGATCGTCCGCCTGCAAGAGGAAGAGCGCGCCGAAATCGCGCGGGACCTGCACGACGAGATCGGCCCGCGCCTGTTTGCCGTGGGCCTCGATGCCGCACTGCTGGCGCAGCTGTGTGAAGCGGGCAAGCCCGCAGAGGCGATCCGCCATGCCCAGGAAATCCAGCAGGCGGTGGTGCATATGCAGGGGCAGGTGCGAGACCTGCTCGGCTGGTTGCGACCGGCGCGGCTTACCGAATTTGGCCTGGCGGCGGCGATCAAGGATCTCGTGGCGTTCTGGGCAGGACGGCGCGGGGACATAGCCTTCGCGCTCGATCTGCCCGAAACCGCATTGGATGAAAGCACGGCCGAGGTCGCCTACCGCGTGGTGCAGGAGGCCTTGAGCAATGCCATGCGCCATGCCCGGCCCGCCGGCATTGCCATCACGCTCGCACACGAAGCACCGGATCGCTTGACCGTGCGGATCGAAAACGACGGCGTACCGCAGGCCGCGCCCGATGCATCGCGCAGTGGCGGGTTGGGCCTGCTGGGCATGCGCGAGCGGGTGGAAGCCCATGGGGGGCAACTGGCCTATGGACGCGAAGCCGCTGCGGCGGTGTGGCTGGTGCGTGCGCAACTGCCGTGCCAGATCCACGCAGTGCCGGCGGCAAACGGGCAGGAGCAGGCGTGATGAACATTCTGCTGGTTGATGATCACGCGATCGTGCGGGCCGGACTTGGCCGCATGCTGATGATGACGCCGGGCACACAGGTGTTCGAGGCGGCGACCGGGCGCGACGGGCTGGCAATCGCGCGGGCCAACACGCTCGACCTGGTGATCCTTGATCTCAACCTGCCGGAACTCGGCGGGATCGAACTGGTCGCTCGCCACCGCCAGATCGGCGCCACGCCGATCCTCGTGCTGTCGATGCACGCCGACCCACTTTATGTGGCGCGGGCGCTCAACGCCGGGGCGCAGGGCTATGTCAGCAAGAATGCGTCGCCCGATGAACTGCTGCTCGCCATTCGCAAGGTGGCGGCGGGGGAACGCTATGTCGAACAGGCAATCGCCCAGGAACTGGTGACCCAGGCCTATGTCCCGGCCACGACCCTGGCACAACTGGCGCCGCGCGACCTGGAAATTCTCCGCCACCTGGCCGCCGGGCGCAGCCTGAGCGAAATCGCCGATATCCTCGGGCTGGGATACAAGACGATCGCCAACAACTGCAGCCTGATCAAAAGCAAGCTGGGCGTGGTGCGCACCGCCGATCTGCTGCGCATCGCGCTGGAAGCCGGCCTGTCCTGAAGCTGCCAGAGCGTGGCACGGTTCAGCGCCCTGGCCAGTTGGGAAAGAACAGCCGCTGGCGATTGGTCTTGAGGCGCCCGGGCTGGGTATACTCGCCCAGCCAGCCGTCGCTTTCGTCCAGGAACTTGGCTTCGGTCAGCGGCTTGCCTTCGGCAGCGAGGCGGTCGATTACTTGACGGGCATAGAAGTGGCGGAAGATCCGGTCGAATTCCGTCAGGTAGACGTCGGCCACATCGGTATCACCGCGGATCAGCAGCATGTTCTCGTCGTTGGCTTCCAGCGATGATGTCGAAAAATTGGCCGATCCGGTGCAAACCAGCGGATTGTCTCCCAAGGGATTGATCAGCAGGAACTTGGTGTGGATGAAGAACACGTGTCCCTGCTTGCGGAACAACTCTTCCTTGAGGAACCACGCGTCGAGGCTTGAGGGTGGGAACACCTTCTTGCTCTTGGCATAGTCACCCAGGATGGACCCATAGGCCGCCACCACGTCACGGTCTTGCGCCATCTTGGCTTTCAGCAGCTTGTCCGGCTCATCCTCCAGCAGGATGAAGCGCACGAATGGCCGATCGATACCGAACTGCGCGGCGAGCAGCTTGTTCACGCCGAACGCGGCGGTGAACATGACCGTGCCGGTCGCGGCGGCAATCTGATCGGCATACCAGGCAAGCATCACGTCGTTCTTGCGTGGGGAGAAGAACGTGGTGATGCCAGGCGGTGCCGTCAGCGCATCGAGATCGTCCTGTGGCGTCTTGGCCTGGGTCCAGGTGGAAAGTTCCGGCGTTGTCGGATCTTTCGACAGCTCGGTCCAGTAATCGAGGTAGTCTTGCGCGACATCGCGGTTGCGCACGATATGGACCACGTTGGTCTGGCCGATGAAGCCCGAGGCGGTGAAATTTGCCGATCCGGCGAGCACTTCCACGGCTTCCCCGCCGCGCAGCCACACGATGAACTTGTTGTGCGGGATATTGCGGCGGCGCGTGCGCTTGATGAGCCGCAGGTTGGGCTGGTTGGCCAGGCCGAGCCGTTCGATCGCGTTCTTGGCGGTCGTTGTTGCGCTTGTCGGCACTTGTGTGTGGGTCTTTTCGTCAAGTTCGGTTCCCGCCTCGTGCACGATGCGCACGTTCACACCGCGCGCGGCCGCCGCGCGCAGCGCCTTGAGGATGGGGGTATAGGTGAATTCATAGGCCGCAACGCGCAGGGAATCCCCGTCTGCCGCCTTGGCGATGAAATCCAGCGCCGCCTGCAACGCCCCCCGCGAAAGCCACTGCACCTCGCGGTCGGCGGGATCGTCCTCGTCCTGCGGCTTCTGGTTGTGGAAGGTTTCGGCAAACGCCTGGGAGGCGACTGCACCAAAATTGAAATAGATGCCGTGGGCGCCGGCCGTCGGGTCAATCGTCGTTATCGTAATCTCGGCAGCATCGCCCAGTGTGACGGCCGCCACCGGTCCATACACCGGATGCACCCGATAGGTGATGTCCTGGCCGGGGGCGGCGTTGAAGTCTGACCAGATCAGGCTTTGGATCGGGTAGCGGTTGCTGGGATAGCTTTCGGCCGGATCGGGGTTTGGCTCCACGCTGGCAAAGACCTTGCGCCCTTGCAGCCAGACCGGTTCCCCGTTTTCCAGCCGGGCAATGGCAAAGCCCAGCAGTCCGTCGCGCGCCTGCTCGGCAATATCGATCGCCAGCAAGACCACGCGCGTGCCGGAAATGGCCCGCAGTCGAAGAAATCCCGTTTCCGTAGTGACCCGCATGCCCTGTCCCCCCACCCTATTCGCAGTCCACAGTAATATTCAGATCGCGAATCAGAATATCATGAATCTGGAAATATGGGGCGATAAATAGCGCCGGCGTGGAATGTATTGATCAATGCATTGATTTTGACCGGAACGACTGGTCAGGTAATCGTCACCTTTTCATCACAGCCCCGCGCTGCTGACGCGCTTAGACTACTGTGCCCACCAGCCGGCCGATACCCGCCGTAACGGCCAGCGCCAGCGCCCCCCAGAACGTGACGCGGGCCGTGGCGCGCCATACATTGGCGCCGCCGGTGACGGCACCGATTGCACCGAGCACGGCCAGGAACAGCAGCGAGCCGACGATTTCGATCGGGATCAGCCAGGCACGAGGCGCGATCGCCGCGATCAGCACCGGCATGGCGGCGCCAAAGGTGAACGTTGCTGCCGAGGTGAATGCGGCCTGGATCGGCCGGGCCGTATTGGCAACGGTGATGCCCAGTTCGTCGCGGGCATGCGCGGCGAGAGCGTCCTTGGCCATCAGTTCGCGGGCGATGATATGCGCCGTTGCGTCATCGATGCCGCGCCCGCGATAGATGCCGGCCAGTTCTTCCAGTTCGCCGGAAAAGTCTGCGGCCAGTTCGGCCCGTTCGCGCGCCAGGTCGGCCTGCTCGGTATCGTGCTGCGAACTGACCGAGACATATTCGCCCGCAGCCATCGACATCGCCCCCGCGACCAAGGCCGCCAGCGCTGCAATCAGCACGCTGGACCGCGTGCCGCCGGCCGCAGCGACGCCCAGGATCAGGCTGGACGTGGAAAGAATGCCATCGTTGGCGCCCAGCACTGCGGCGCGCAGCCATCCGATCCGGTCGACGAGATGATATTCGCGGCCGGCTTGCTTGGTCATCGCCACAGGTACGTTTCCTTTGTCAGCAAGGTTGCCCTGCGCAATGCCTGGACAGACGCGAGCGGCACACGGCAATAGGCGGGAAAACGCCCTTACCTTGTCGCCGTTCCAGGCTGCTGTCACGCCCCAATTGTGGCGCGGGGCAGGGCTTAATCGGCCATGGCCATGGTTTCCCCCCAGGCGGGAAAGGGATCGGGCAGCGTTGCCCATGCATCCGGGGTGAAGGCCTGAGCCGGGACCAGGCATGCATCAAGATCGCGGCGGATGCGGGCCTCGTCCATGCCGATGCCGATGAACACGAGTTCCTGGCGTCGATCCCCCCACTGCGCATGCCAATGCTGCGCAACAAACTGTTCGAAGCGATCGTCGGCAGGCCATTGCTGTTTGGGAATGCTGCCCCACCAGCGGCCCATCCGCGCGGTCATCGTCTGGCTGCCGGCCACGGCCAGTTCACCGACCCAATCCGGCCTGGTAGCCAGCCAGAAATGGCCTTTGGCGCGCACCACCTGATCGAGGCCGTTGGTGGTCAGAAAGGCGTGGAAGCTGGCGGGATCGAACGGTTGGCGTGCGCGATAGACGAAGCTTTCGATGCCGTATTCCTGGGTTTCGGGAACGTGGCTGGCATAGCCATAGAGTTCCTTGGCCCACAGCGGATGCTGCGCCGCCTTTTCTTCGTCGAATAGCCCCGTGGCGAGAATATCGGCAAGTTCGATCCGGCCATGATCGCACATGCGGATGCGGGCATCGGCATTGAGGCTTGCCACCAGCTTGCACACCAGTTGTAGATGATCCTGTGTCACGGCCGACGCCTTGTTGATGACCACCACGTCGGCAAATTCGATCTGCTCAACCAACAGGCCCACCAGGCTGCGGTCATCCTCGTCGCCCAGCGCCTCCCCGCGGTCGGCCAGGAAATCCTGGCTGGCGTAATCCTTGAGCAGGTTGACGGCATCGACCACCGTAACCATGGTATCGAGCCGCGCCACGTCACCCAGGCACATGCCGGCCTCGTCACGGAACGAGAAGGTAGAGGCAACCGGCAGCGGTTCGGAAATGCCCGTGCTTTCGATCACCAGGTAATCGAACCGCCCGGCTTGCGCCAGCGCCCGCACTTCGTGGAGCAGATCATCACGCAAGGTGCAGCAGATGCAGCCGTTGGTCATTTCGACCAGCGCTTCCTCGCTGCGCGACAGCGCCGCCTCACCGCCACGCACCAGGTCGGCATCAATGTTCACTTCCGACATGTCGTTGACGATGACGGCAACGCGCAGACCGGCGCGGTTGGCGAGGATGTGGTTGAGCAGCGTAGTCTTGCCCGCACCAAGGAAGCCCGACAGCACGGTGACGGGAAGGCGGGAGTCAACGACGGGCGGCATAGCGGTGGGATCGATCATCGTTCCTGTCCTGCGAATCATGATATAATGTATCATCCAGGTTATTTCGCAGGGACGCAAGCGTGGTTTGTGGCCAGGGCTCGGTGAATGGTGGCGGTGCCCACTTGCCTATCGCCGTCGCCATCGCCAAACTAACCCGATGAAACGGATGCCTTATCTTGCCGCCGCGTTGTCTCTCCTGCTTGCCGGGTTTGCGCCTGTCCCGGTGCAGGCCCAAACTGCCGATGGCGACGTTCCGCTTACCCCGCAAACCTTGGGCGATGCGCTGTCATGCCGATCGCGCGATGCGCTCGAGGCGTTTGCCGGGGCGCTGTTCCTGGCTGGAGATGCGCCGCCGTGGATGCACGAAATCAAGGATGACAAGCAGACCGAGGGCATGCTCGGCCTATACGGCTATACCCTGGCTAAGCCGGCGATGCTGCTGGGCGAGCCGGTCGACCGCGTCTATTTCCTGCAGAACTGGGTGGTAACGCTGTGGCCGCGCAAAAAGGCCGAGGCGTTTATCGCGGCACACCACCTGGAGCGTGCGCCGATCAAGGCGACCGAGCAGTATTACCATTTCATCGATCCCGAAAGCGGGCCGATGCTGGGCGCGTTCGAACCGACCGGCAATGCCATGGCGGCCATGCTGGCCAAGGCCTTTGGTGGCGACGTGCCGCAGTCGGCGCCGAGCGACAGTCTGTTCGTGGGCTGCAACTATGCCGTGGCATCGCAAGAGATGTTCCTCGATGCAGCGCGCCAGTCTGACGCGATCGTGGGCCGCAAGGCGCATGAGATTGGTGAGGCGGTGGCACCGAAAAAGCCCTGACCTTTGCAGCCCCGGTTGTCTTGGCCGAACCCATGGATTAGGCCAAGGCAACCGGGGCCGTGCGACCTCCCGGTCAGGCGCGAGCCCAAGCGTTGCCTTTCGCTCGCCTGCGGTTCCGTGGGCGCAAAAGGTGTTGGCCGGGCCATGAACGAGACGTCTTCTCCTCCTGATTTCCATGAACTGGTGCGCGTGGCGGCGCGGATCGGTTGCCTCAGCTTTGGCGGGCCGGCCGGGCAGATCGCGCTGATGCACCGTGAACTGGTCGAGCAGCGCAAGTGGATCAGCCAGGATCAGTATCTGCACGCGCTCAATTTCTGCCATCTGCTGCCCGGGCCCGAGGCGCAGCAACTGGCGATCTGGATCGGGTGGAAGCTGCACGGCATTCGCGGCGGACTGGCCGCCGGCTTGCTGTTCGTGATCCCCGGGGCGCTGGTAATCCTGGCGCTGTCCATCTTCTATGCCTCGGCCGCCGGATTGGCGTGGTTTGCGGCAGTGTTCCTGGGGATCAAGGCGGCCGTGCTGGCGATCGTGCTGCAGGCCTTGGCCCGCGTTGCCGGGCGGGCGCTCGGCACGCCGTTTCGCAAGGCGGTCGCCGCGCTGGCGTTTCTGGCGCTGTTCCTGTTCAACGCACCGTTTCCCCTTGTCGTGATCGGGTGCGGCGGCCTGGGCGCGGTGGTGGCGCGCTATCGGCCCGCCTGGCTGGGACTGGGAACGGCAGCGCCGTTGCCGCCCCATTCGCCGCGTCCCTGGGCGCATAGCCTGTGGTCGATCGCCATCGGCGCCGCCGCCTGGGCAGCGCCGATGATCGCGGTTCTCGCCCTGTTGGGGCCGCACCATGTGCTGTGGCGCATCGGCCTGTTCTTTTCCAAGCTTGCCGTCGTGACCTTTGGTGGTGCCTACGCCGTGCTGGCCTACATGGCGCAGCAGGCCGTTGGCGCGCAGCACTGGTTGAGCGCGGCCGAGATGGCCGACGGGCTGGGCCTGGCAGAAACCACCCCCGGTCCACTGATCATGGTTACCCAGTTCGTCGGCTATCTGGCGGCCTTTCGCGCGCCGGCGCCGTTCACGCCGCTGCTCGCCGGGATACTGGGCGCGGGGTTGACCACCTGGGTCACCTTTGCCCCATGCTTTCTGTGGGTCTTCGCCCTGGCGCCGTGGATAGAGCGGCTCGAACATGCGCGCTTGCTCAAGGGAGCGCTGGCGTTGATCACGTCGGCCATCGTCGGCGTGATCGCCAACCTGAGTGCGTGGTTCGCGCTGCAGGTGCTGTTTGCGGTGCTGCGCCCGGTGCGGATCGGGCCCTTGGCGCTGAACGTGCCGGTTCTGAGCAGCTTTGACGTGCGGGCCGGTTTGCTGGCGGCGGCTTCTGCCTGGCTGATTTTGAGCCGCAAATGGAACGTCGCCGCCACCCTGGGCGTCGCCGGGCTCGGCGGATGGCTGCTCTCTCTCGCCTGATTGGCCAGGGGGCCAGGCTAAACCGGATCGATCCGCAGCAGGGCAGTGATTGTCAGGCGGTCACCACCCGCCCATGATCCGGCCACGTCGCCGCAGTGCAGGCAGTTGGCAGGATAGACGATCAGCCGGTTGTGGCGCAGCGCGGCAGCGCCGATCCGTTCGAACATGGCGGTGTCGTTGGTGTGATAGGCCGCGGGCGGCAGGCCGTGCCTTGCCGCATCGGCGGCCAGCGCCTGGCGCCAGGCCGGCGCGCGTGCCTTGGTTACCCGTTCGAACCCGGTGGCGCGATGACGGTGAAAGCTGGTGCCGCCATGGGGCGGATGGCACAGATAGTGCACCACGGCCATGATCGTCTCGTCCGCATCGTCAAAGTGCGGGATGCGCTGCACCGGGGCAAGCGCCGCCGGATCGCGCGTGGCAATGGCGAAATCGGCGCGCAGCGCGCGCGCCTGCTCCAGGCCGGGCCAGGCCTGGACTGCGCGATTGAGCCAGTCTGTCCAGGCCGCCGGCGCTGGCGCGCGCACGCCGGGGTAAAGGTCGTCCGTGGTGGCGGCCAGGCTGGCTGCGGCGGCTGCAGCGTGGAGTGCCTGCGGCGCGGGATGGGCATCGTCGATGATCCACAGCGGGACAGCCTCGCGGCCCATGCGGATCGGGGGCTGGACCGGCACCGGCGGTCTCTCAGGCGCCCGGTGTGAACCAGTCGGCCTGCGCCGCCAAGCGGGCATTGCGGCGGCGGACCAGCGCGCCGACATGGTCTTGCGACAGGCACATTGCGGCCATGATCATCAGATCGGCGAAATCGGCAATGCCATCGCGGGCGCGGCCGAGCGCAACCTCGTCTATGCCGTAAAGGCCCGTCAGCAGGCTGGTACTGCCGTCGTGAAACGCCAGGTCCAGCTTGAACTCGCGCACGACCTTGTGTTCGAGCATCAGATCAACCAGCCGGCGCGTGGGCTCCTGGCCTTGCACCAGGCGGCCCAGGATCGCCTGGACCGAACGGAAATAGTCGCTTTCGCCGCCCTCGGCGGTGACGATCGGGCAGGGGCCGGCCGGATCGATCGCGGGGCTTTCGGTATCGATGCAGATCACTGCCTCGGCCCCTTCGCCACCCACGAAGAACGGCAGGCGCAGCAGGTTGAGCGGCAGGACATCGGCATCGATCGTGCTGCCGTTCCAGAACAGGTTTTCGTGCGGCTCAAGCCCCATCAGCGCGGCAGGATAGAACGCGCCGGTTTCCCCGTCCTTGGCCAGAAACACCGGGAACTGGCGCGCCACGGTGCGGATTTCGTCGGCTACCAACGGCACGAGGTGAACGGTGGCGGCGCTGGCCGCCGCGCGCGCGGGATCGATGCGGAGATCGGCGTGGTCGGTGCGGGTGAGTTGCGCAAGCTTCATCGTGGTTCGTCTCGTCTCGGCTCAGAGCGGCGGAAAGCGGTGCTGCGCCAGCTTGTCGAGCAGGGCGCGGTTGGTGGGCATCATCTGGCCAAGCTTGCGCTTCATCGCAGCGGTGCGGGCAAAGGCATCGTCGGCCATGTCACGCTGCGCCAGTTGGCCGGCGCGGGGCCGGGTGCGGAAACCCATGCCATAGAGCACGTATTGATAGCTGGCAGCGGGGAACATCTCGTGCGCACTGGCAAAGTCGTGCTCGCCAGGGGGCGTGTCGCGCCAGAGTTCGAGCTGATCCTGCAGGTCTTGCGGGATCGTGGCGGGATCGCGGTTGTCGCGCCAGAATGCCGTGTCGCTGCGTTCGGACAGCACATAGTGCAGCTTGAGGAACTCGATGATGCGATCCCAGCGATAGCGCGTCATGCTGTTGAAGCGGCGGGCGACAAAGTCCATCGCCTGGCGCGTGGCGGGCATGCTGGTGGCGATGTAATCGGCCGATAGCTCGATCAGCACCAGGGCCGATGCTTCAAGCGGTTCGAGAAAACCGGCCGCGAGGCCCACCGCGACCACGTTGTTCTTCCAGAACTGGGCGCGATGGCCCGAACGGATCGGGATTTCGCGCGGGGTCAGCCTGGCAAAACCGGGGCCGACATAGGCGGCGAGTTCTTCCTCGGCGCGATCGGCGCCAGCGTGGCGGCTGGAATAGACATAGCCGATGCCGCGCCGGGTGGGCAGGCCGATGTCCCAGATCCAGCCATGCTTTTGCGCGGTGGAAATGGTGTGCGAAGCGATCGGGCTGTCTTCCTCTACCGGCAGTTGCACGGCCAAGGCGCGATCGATGAACAGCACATCGGATCGATCGATGAACGGCACCTCCAGTGCCTCGCCCAGCAGGCGAGAAGCAAAGCCGGTGCAATCGACAAACAGGTCTGCCGCGATCGTGCCGCTGTCGCGGCCGATGACGGCAGCGATATCGCCATCGTCGCGCCGCGTGACGCCCACGATCTCGTCATCGATGTGGTTGACGCCCAGCTTGCCGGTGCAATGCGTGGCAAGAAGCTCACCCAGCTTCACCGCATCGAGATGATAGGCATAGTTGGCAATGCCGGCGTAATCGGGCGAGGTCATCAGCTTGGGCGCAAGGCCCTGTTCGCACAGGTATTCCTGAAAACAAACGGCATCGGAAAACGAAGGCCCGCCATTGCCGTTGCCCTGGGCGGCACTGTTCCAATAGGGCGCGAGGTCAAGATCGGGAAACCCTTCGGGCAAGACCAGCGGGTGATAGTAGAAATCATCCGCCGCGCCGGTGCGCCAGCGGGCGAACTTGGCGCCTTGCTTGAACGAGGCATGGCACGCGCGCATGAAATCGGTTTCGGCAATGCCGATCTTGCGCAAGGTGTTGCGCATGGTTGGCCAAGTGCCTTCGCCCACGCCGATCGTGCCGCGCGAGACGCTTTCGACCAGCGTGACCGCAAGATCGCGCCCATGGCGTGCGGCGATCAGCCCGGCGGTGAGCCAGCCGGCCGATCCGCCGCCAACGATGCAGACCGAACGGATCGCGCGGGGCGACGTGCCGGACATTGCCATGTATCTCCCGTCGTGTGTGCCCGGTTTCCCGGGCAGGAGGGGCGCGCACGGACAGTTTCCCGTGGCGCACCCCCTTTGTTCATCCCGTGATGCTACACGGGTTTGCCTTAGAAGTTGACCCGTGCCCCGAACTTGAAGCGCCGGCCCGAATCCTCTGCATAGAGGAACTGGTTGGTATAATAGGCATATTTCAGCGTGCGGGAATTGGTCAGGTTGGCGCCTTCGACAAAGACCGAAAACTCTGGCGTAACGTGATACGTGGCGCTGGCATCGATCTGTGAATAGGGGCGAACCTGGGTAACCGCCTGGCCCGCGCCATTGAGCGGCGGCGGGGCGAGGTATTGCAGGAACCGGTCGCGCCAGTTCCACGCCACGCGCGCTTCGATCCCGTTCTTGTCATAGAACAGCACCGCGTTGGCCGAGTTGGACAGGCCGGTCAGCGCGAACTTGTTGGCCAGGTTCTGGGTATCGAGCTTGCGATTGGAGCCGACCAGCGTGCCGTTGAGCTGGAAGCCGAAGCCGCTGTTGCCCAGGGTATGCTGCCAGGCCGCCTCGATACCCTTGACCGTGGCATCCTGCCCGTTGACCGGAGCGGTCACCGTGAACTGCGCCGGCAGGCCGGTCGCCGGATCGAGCAGCGGGCCGCCAGAAGCGTTGGCCACGGTGCCGGTGGTCTGGTTCAACACGATGAAGTTGTTGACGCTCTTGAGATAAGCACCAATCGAGATGTAGCTGCTCGGCGCGTAATAGTATTCGGCCGAGAAATCGAGATTGCTTGATTTGAACGGCTTGAGATCGGCGTTGCCACGGCTGGCGGCAAAGTTGCCGGGCCGCAGCGTGACCAGCGTGGTCACCGGCGAAAGCTGTTCCAGCGTCGGCCGGGTGATCGTCTGCGATGCGGCAAAGCGCAGGGTTACCGCATCGGTCAGCTGCCATTTCAGCGCGATATTGGGCAGCACGTCGAGATAATGCGCCTTGCCCACCGTGCGGGTGGTGCCAGACGATGCCGAACCGTACTGAGTCTGGTCGTTGGCCAGCTTGACCAGGCCGGTATAGGCCGTGGCCAGGCCGTTGACGCTGGTCTGGGTATCCTCGAACCGCACGCCAGCCACGATCGACAGCGGCCGACCACCGACATCGCCCTTGAACTCGGTTTCGAGATAGGCACCCAGCACGCGTTCGGTCACGATCGTGTCGTTCACCAAGGGCGGCGCAAAGGTGAAGTTCGGGTTGGTTACGCGCTGCTGCGCGGTGATCGCGTTGAACAGCGTAGGACCATCGAACGTCAGCCATTGCGTTGCCAGGCGGTTGGCGCCGCTCAGGCCCGACAGGAAACCGCTGCCGGCGTTGAACGTGGTGATCGGCACCCCGGCCGGAGCCGGCGCGTTATAGCCGCAGGTGGTGCAGCCCGTGCCGCCATCGTTGGAATAGAGCGACGTATCCTTGCGGTCACGCGAATAATAGAGGCCGAAGTTGGCGTTCACCAGGCCTTCGCTGCCATCGCCCTTGTAAGCGAAATCTGCGCGGCCCTGCGTGACCTTGTCGCGGATGCCATAGCCGCGCAGCAGCATCACGTGCTGGCACATCGGCTGTCCGGCACCCACCGGCGTGGTGCTGCCCGGCTGGCCCGAATTGGTCACTGCGCTGCCGCAGGGGCTGGCGGGATTGGCAAAGGTTGGCAGGGTTTCGGTCTGCCAGGGCAGCACCGAACCATCCGACTGATAGCGCGACGAGCCGGTGAGATACCCAAGCAGCGCCAGATAGGCTTCCTGCCCGCCGTTGGGGTCTTCCTTGGCCAGCGAATAGGTGCCGTCGAACGAGGCCGTAAGGTTGGGCGTGACCTTCCATTCCAGGTTGAGCCCGAATTCGCGGGTGTTGGTGCGCTTGTCGAACTTCTTGTAGTGGAAGTCGGTGGCGATGCCGCTGGCCTGGGTCAGGTCGGTCGCGGTGCCATTGGCATCGGTCACCACGTCGGTCAGGTTCGAGGCGGTGAACCAGTGACCGTACGAGCGCGTTTCGGTCTTGTTGGTGAACTTGGTATAGAGCGCATCGGCGGTGATCGTCACCGCGTCGCTGGGCCGGTATTGCAGGACCACCGTGCCACCAATGCGTTCGCGGTCTTCGCGCGTAACCTTGGTGTCGTAGTTCTGCGGGATGAAGATGTTGCCCTGCGGATTGTTGGCGCTGATCGTGCCTTTGCCGCCGTTCACCTCTGCCGCCGGCACCGCCGGGTTGACCAGCCAGCCGTCGGTCTGGGCCTGCGCCAGGCGGGTAAAGCGATGCTGGTAGCTGCCCGAAACGAGGAGGCCGAACTTGCCATCGGCCAGCGTGTCGGCAAACAGGAACGAGGCGTCGGGTGCAACCTTGCGCGCATTGCCGTCATAGTTGCCGTCAACTGTCGCGGAAAACTTGCGCCCCTTGTAGTCGAAAGGGCGCGCGGTCTTGATGTTCACCGTCGAACCCACCCCGCCCGACTGATAGCGCGCGGTGGACGATTTGTAGACTTCCACGCCCGAGACCAGTTCCGACGCCAACGTGTCGAACGAAAAGGCCCGACCCGAGGCCTGGCTCGGGTCGGTAGGGGTGGCCACCTGGCGACCATTTACCAGAACCGTGTTGAATTCCGGGCCAAAGCCGCGAACCGTGATGAAAGCGCCTTCGCCGCCGGAACGGTCGATCGAAACGCCGGTGATGCGTTGCAGGGATTCGGCAAGGTTGGCATCGGGCAGCTTGCCGATGTCCTTGGTGGAAATGGCATCGACGATGCCCGACGATGCGCGCTTGATGCCGCGCGCACTGTCGAGGCTGGCGCGCAGGCCGGTGACGATGATCGCCTGCGGCTCGGGCTCTGCCGCAGCGGGTGCTTCTGGGGCGGGGCGAGGCGCTGCGGCCGGCTCTGGCGCGGCGGCCTGGCTGGCCAGGGCAACGGTTTGCGTGGCAAGCGGGGCGCGGTTCGACAGCGGGCGGGCGATTACCGCAAACGTCGCGGGGCCGGTCTGGCGGGCGGCGAGGCCGGTGCCGGCGAACATGCGCTCAAGCGCGTCGGACACGGTAAGGCGGCCGCGCACTTCGTTGGTGCGCACCGCGCGGGTGACCTTGCGCGAGGCAATGATCTGCACATTGGCCTGATGGCCCAGGATACCGATGGCGGTTTCGGCCGATTGCGCCGGAATGGCGAATTGGCGAAGTTCGGTGTTGGCCTGTGCGGCAACAGGCATGGTTGCCATGCAGGCAATGCCAGTCGTCGCAAAAAGAACGCCACGCAGTGTGGTCGTTGTCATATATCCCTCCCATCAGGATTTCATTACGCATCAGATCATTTCGATCTGTGTTGGCCTAGAGACATGCTCTGGCGATTATCCTTCTTCGATTGTGAAAATTTATTTCTAGAATCCTGTTTCGGCTGCGCGTTCGATACGGATGGTGCGCGGATCGCTGACATCGATCTTCACGGCCAGCGTCGCCTTGAGTGTCTGGGCAAAGCCGTCTGGGTCACCGATGCGAAACAGCCCGTCGAACTGCTCGGCCGCCACTTCGGGATCGGCGATCACGATCTGCCGCTGGTTATAGCGGTTGAATTCGTCGGCCGCCTCACGCAGCGTGGTGCCGTTGAGATCGATCATGCCGTTGCGCCAGGCCAGCGCGCGGTCGACCGGTGCGGTTTCGCTCGCCTGGTAATGCACCAGGGCGCGGGCGTTGACCATGGCACGCTCGCCCGCCACCACGCGCAGGCGCTGGGTGGCATCGGCGGCAGACCAGGTTTCGACCACGCCCTCGGTCACCAGGATTTCCACCCCTTCCTCGCGCTTGCGCACCGAAAAGGCCGTGCCGATCGCCTGGGCGCGCACCGGGCCAGAGGCAACGACGAACGGGCGTTTGGCATCCTTGGCTACCTCAAACCAGGCTTCGCCCTGATCGAGTTCCACCTCGCGCGCGTGCTGGCCCAGATTGACCTTGAGCGCGGTATCGGAATTGATTGTCATGACCGAGCCATCGTCGAGCGGAACGCGGCGGATCTCGCCCAGGCGGGTGACGTATTGGGCGCCATTGGCAAGCACCAGGCGCGTGGCGGCCGCGCCGGCGATACCCGCTGCCACCAGGCCGCCCAGCACGCCACGCCGTGCCCAGGCGCCGCGATCGTTGGCAGGCTCGATCGCGTCATCACCTGGCGCGCTATCGACCGCTTCGGACGCGGCCGGCGGGGTGACCACGCCGGGCAGTTCCCATGCGGCCTGTACCTGCAGCAGGAGGCCATGGCGGCGCGGATCGCCTGCCAGCCAGGCTTGCAGTGCGGCTTCGTCGGCGGTGCTCCAAGCGGCAGCATCGTCCATGCGCGCCACCCAAGTGGCAGCGGCATCACGATCGGCGGGGGTAAGGGGGCTGGTTGTGGTCATGACGCCCTCCGTCCGGTGGGCAGCATTTCGGGCTCGCGTTCAAGCCGGTCCCAGCCTTCGCGGATGGCGCGCACACCCACCCACACCTGCTTTTCGACGGCCTTTTCGGTCATCCCCATATGCGCGGCGATTTCCTTTTGCGACCAGCCTTCGAACTTGCGCAGTTCGACGATGCGGCGGCAGCGTTCGGGCAATTGCGCCAACAGGCTGCGCACCCGCTCGAACGCCATGCGCGTGGCGACCTGCTCCTCGGGCGTGGGCATTCCGGTGTCGCGATAGCTTTCAATCTCGCTGATCGCCTCGAATGGGGCGATCACCTGGCGCTTGAGCCGGCGGGCCAGCAGGTTGCGGCAGATAGAAAAGAAATAGGCATGCCCGCAGTCGATATGGTCGACAGTATCGAGCATGGCGATGCGGCAATAGGCGTCCTGCATGAGTTCATCCACTACATCGGGCGCAATCCGCCGCTTCACGAACCATGCCCGCAGGCGCGGTTCGTGCGGCATGATCTCTTGCGCCACCCATCGCGCCAAGGCGCGGCGACGCTCGAGTTGCGCTCGCAGATCCGGTCCCGTCCCATCCTCCATCGGCTTTGGGTTTTCCCTCTTTCACAGGCCTAGAGACCGGCCGGCGCCATTTCCTTCCGCTTGCGGCAAAATATTTCGCGACGATAGCGCCGATCCGGCGATATCCGCAAAAAACGCTGGTGCTTGGCCCGGGCAGATCAGCCTGGAAGACGCGATGTTGCGCATATTTGCGATATTCATCAATCCGTCACGGGTCTTACCGCGAAGCGTCATGATTGCCGCCTAGGGCCGCCCCCGAAACGATAAACGTTCTTCGGGGCAATCATAATGCGCATCACCAAACTGGCACTTGTATCGTCGGCATCGCTCGTGGCGAACCTCGCCCTGGCTTTGCCAGCCATGGCGCAAGCCGCGCCGGCCACGGCACCCGCACCTGTCGCAGCCGCAGCGGATGCGGCGGCCGATGCCGGGGAAATCGTCGTGACCGGCACCTACGCCCGCAGCTTGAATGCGGCCACGCAGGTGAAGCGCACGGCGGCTTTCCAGGTCGATTCCATCGCCTCGACCGATATTGGCAAGTTCCCCACCCAGAACGTGGCCGAGGCGCTGCAACTGGTGACCGGCGTGGCGATCACCCGTCCGCGCGGCGAGGGGCTCTATGTCAGCGTGCGCGGGCTGGGGCCGCAGTTCCAGAACACGCTGCTCAACGGCAGCCCGGTGGCGGTCAACGAAGTGATCGAAAACGGTGGCGCCGCCGGGCGCCAGTTCCGCTTTGAAATGCTGCCGGCCGAGTTCACCTCGCGCATCGACGTGGTCAAGACGCCCACCGCCGACATGACCGAAGGCGCGCTGGGCGGCAACATCAATGTCAAGACGTTTGAGCCGTTCGACGTCGGCACCAAGACCACGCTCAACTTGCGCGGCACCTATACCAGCAAGACCGATCGCGTGCGCCCCAACGCCACGCTGATCACCAGCTGGGTCAACAAGGATGATACCTTTGGCGTGCTGGCCGGTGCGCAGTATTGGGCCAAGGACGTACGCAACGATCGCTTCCTGAACTTCGGCTGGTACAAGGATCGCTTCGCCTCCACCCTGGGCAGCGGCTATTACCTGCCCACGCGCACGCGCCCCACGGTGGAAACCGAAAAGCGCAAGCGCATTTCCGGCATGCTCTCGCTGCAATGGCGCCCCAGTGCCGAGGCGACCACCACGCTCAACCTGATGGCGACGCGGCTGGATGTCGCCTACGACGAGTTCGGGCTGGACATCTATCCCGACGATAGCAGCGTCGCGGGCCACAAGCCCGTGCTGGTGCCGGGCAGCGTGGTGCTGGATGGCGATACCGTGGTCAAGGCCACGATCAACGACGTGCGCTTCATGGCCTCGCGCGAATACAGCCTCAACCGCCACGACCTGTTCAACGCCAACCTGCGCCAGACGTGGGACAGCGATGGCTGGCACGTGGTGGGCCTGGCCAACTGGTCCTATGCCCACAGCTATCACCCCAGCTATGACGTGGGCACCGTGCGCAGCCGCGCAATGTTCTTCGCCCCGCTGACCTATGACGCCACGGGCGGATATAAGGCGGTGCCCACCTTCACCACCATGGTCGATCCCACCAATCCGGCCAATTACCAGCTCTATCAGTTCAACATCGCGCCCAAGAACAGCAAGGACTGGAACTTCTATGGCCGTGCCGACGTGGCGCGAGATCTGGGCGGTTTCATCTCCAAGCTGGCGGCGGGCGGCGAATACCAGTTCCGCAAGCGCGACTATTCGCGCCGCGATTTCCTGGTCAATCCGGCCGCGGGCACGCCGCTCACTAGCCTGGGCAGCGGCGCCTATCAGCAGCTGCCGTTCGACGATTACCTGCAAGGGTTGGGCGGCAATATCCCGCGCCAGTTCCTGGTGCCGGTGACCCGTGCCTATCTCAACGCGTTCTTCACGCCGGCGGTGCGCAATTCGGCGTTGACGGCTGCCGACCTTGCCGCCTCGTTCCACACCACCGAAAAGATCGCCAGCGTCTATGCCCGCGCCGATTACACCTTTGCCATCGGCGGCGTCGCGATCACCGGCAATCTGGGCGTGCGCTATGTCCACACCGATCAGGTGGCGAGCGGCAACCTGCGCAGCGGCAGCACGACCACGCCGGTCAGCTTCCCCAAGACCTTCAACAACGTTCTACCCAGCTTCAACCTGCGCGCAGAATTTTCGCGCAGCCTGATCGGTCGCCTTAGCGCCAGCCGGGTGTTGACCCGTCCCAACGTGACCGACAGTGCGCCGCGCATCACCGTGTCGACCGACGCGCCCACGGCGAGCGGCGGCAACCCGGCGCTGGTGCCGTTCCTGGCCACGCAGTTCGACGGGTCGCTGGAATGGTACTTCAATCCGGCCGGCTCGTTGACCGGCGCGGTGTTCTACAAGGCGATGGATAACTACATCACCCAGCAGAACGTGCCGATCGACATTCCCGGCCGTGGCACCGTGCAGTTGAGCACCCAGGTCAATGGCGGCAATGCCAAGGTCTATGGCCTGGAAGCGGCCTATCACCAGGTGTTCACGTTCCTGCCCGCGCCGTTTGATGGGCTGGGGCTGCAGGCCTCTTACACTCGCACCTCGGTCGAGGCGAACTACACCGCCGGCTCGCGCCCGATCGTCAACGAGCTGATCGGCTTGTCGAAGAACAGCTTCAACGTGGTGGGCTTCTATGAAAAGGGCCCGCTGTCCACGCGGCTGTCCTATGTCTGGCGCGATCGCTATCTGTCGAACACCGGCAGCACCACCCAGGCGCCGGTCTATACCGCTGCGTTCGGCTCGCTCGATGGTTCGATCGCGGTGCGCGTGACCGACAATGTCACGCTCAGCCTGGAAGCGATCAACATCGCCAAGGCGCGCCAATATACCTACAACGACCGCACCATCCGCTTTGGTGAGATCAACGATTACGGCCGCACGATCCTGTTCGGCGCGCGGGCGGAATTCTGATGCGGCGGTCTTTCGCAACAGTCGCCAGGCTGGCGCTCGGCGGGGCCTTTGCCCTGCTGGCGCCGGCGCTGGCCGGGGCAGCGGGCGCGCCGCTGCGGATGAACGACATTCAGGTCGTCGGTTCGCACAACAGCTTCAAGGCGCAGATTCCGGCGCCGATCATGGCCCAGTTGCGGGCGCGTGATGCCAAGCTGGCGCAGGCGCTGGATTACTATCACCTGCCGCTTGCCGCGCAGCTCGATGCCGGGGTGCGCCAGGTGGAGATCGATATCTTCGCCGATCCGGCCGGCGGGCGCTATGCCCACCCGGCCGGGGAAGCGCTGCTGCCGGCAGATCAGCAGGGCAAGGGGCCGGGGTTTGACCCGGCGGTGATGGCGCAGCCGGGGTTCAAGGTGCTGCACATTCCCGATATCGATTACCATGCGGTGTGTCCCACGCTGGTCAGCTGCCTGGGCGAGATCGATCGCTGGTCACGCGCCCATCCGCGCCACCTCCCGATCATGATCACGATCAACGCGGCCGACAGCGCCGGCAGCCGTCTGGCCACCCAGCCGCTGCCACTCGACAATGCCGGGTTGCTCGATCAGTTGGACGGGGAAATCCGCCAGGCCCTGCCGGGACGGCGGCTGATCACGCCTGACGAGGTGCGCGGCAGTGCCAGCACGCTGGTCGATGCGGTGCATCGCCGTGGCTGGCCCACCCTGGCGGCGGCGCGCGGGCGCATCTTCATCCTGTTCGATGTGCGGCCCGCGGTGTCTGACGCCTATCGCGCGGGGCATCCGTCGCTGCGTGGGCGGGCTATGTTTGGCTGGTATCCCGATGGCCAGCCGGAAAGCGCGATCCAGATCGTGCAAGATCCGCTGGTAGATGGCGCGCGGATCAAGGCGCTGGTCAAGGCCGGCGTGATCGTGCGCACCCGCACCGACGCCAACACGCAAGAGGCGCGTGCCCACGATCTGGCCAAGGCCCGCGCCGCGCAGGACAGCGGCGCCCAGGCGATCAGCACCGATTACTATCCCGGTGCGCCCGATCCGTTGGGCCTTGGCTTTGTGGTAACCTTGCCGGGCGGCGCGATGTCGCGGTGCAATCCGGTGCGGGTTGCCGGGCGCTGCACTCTGGCGCCCTGACGCCTCTCGGGCATGGCACTGCGCGGGCACTTGTGCCATCGCCGTGCCATGACGATACGCCTGATCTGCCTCGATGCCGATGATACCCTGTGGCACAACATGCGCCACTTCAACGGGGCCGAGGCCGCCTTTACCGCCATGCTCGAACCCTTTGCCGAAGCAGGCGTTGCCCGGCGCGCGCTGGAAGCGTGCGAGGCGCGCAATCTCAAGGTCTATGGCTATGGCGCCAAGGGTTTTACGCTGTCGCTGATCGAGACCGCGCTGGAACTGTGCGGCGCTGCGCTCACTCCGGCGATGATCGCCGACCTCTTGGCAGTGGGGCGAACCTTGTTGCAGCATCCGGTGGAACTGCTCGATGGCATTGCGCAGACCCTGCCGGCTTTGCAGGCGCGCGGGGAACTGGTGCTGGTGACCAAGGGAGACCTGCTGCACCAGGAAACCAAGCTCGCCGCCTCGGGCCTGGGCGAATGCTTTTCGGGCGTGGAAATCGTCAGCGACAAGACGGTGCAGACCTTTACTGGCCTGTTCGCCCGCCATGGCGTGGCGCCGGCTGAGGCGATCATGGCCGGGGATTCGCTGCGGTCGGATATCCTGCCGGCGCTCGGCGCCGGGGCCTGGGCGGCCTATGTGCCGCAAGACGGCGCCTGGTCTCACGAACAGGCGCCGGTGCCAGATGGGGCAGAGCGCTTTGCCACCCTCACGCGCTTGGCTGAGCTGCCCGCGCTGATCGATCGGATCAACGCGGGCACTGCTGTTTAAGCAGCCTGGCCCTTGCGGCTGGTCAGCACGATCGCGACGAGGCCGATCGCCGAGGTAGCCGCACCGGCCAGCGCGATTACCGGATAGCCCCAGCCCAACGCAATCACCCCGCCGCCTAGCGCGGCACCCAGGGCATTGCCCAGGTTGAACGCACCGATGTTGACCGATGAGGCAAGGTGCGGAGCATCAGCCGCAGCACTCATCACCCGCACCTGCAGCGGCGGCACCAGGGCAAAGCTCGCCACGCCCCACAGGAACACGATGACCGCCACGGCGCCTGCATGCGGCATCAACGCGGCAAAGGCGATCAGCACGGCGGTAAGGCTCGCCAGCGTGACGATCAGCGTGCGATCGACCGAGCGATCGGCAAACTTGCCGCCTAGCCAGTTCCCCACCGTCAGGCCCACGCCATAGGTGACCAGCATGGCGGTGATGAAGCCAAGCGAGGCGTGCGTGGCATTGCGCAGGATCGGGCTGATATAGGTGAACACCGTGAACATCGCGCTCGACCCCACCACGGTCAGCGCCAGGGCGCCCAGCACCTTGCCGCGCATCAGCACGCGCAGTTCGGCCATGGGGTTGGCGTCGCCCTCTGCCGGCAAGGGCGGCAGCGTAAACCGCAGCGCGGCCATCATCAGTACGCCCAGCGCGGCGATGGCCCAGAACGGCGTATGCCAGCCTACGTTCTCCCCGGCCCAGGTAGCGAGCGGCACACCCACGACATTGGCGATCGTCAGCCCCATGAACATCGTGGCCACGGCCCCGGCCTGCCGCTGCGGCGGCACCAGGCTGGCTGCCACCACCGAGCCCACGCCGAAGAAGGCGCGGTGGTTGAAAGAGGTTACCAGCCGGGCCAGCAGCATCATGTCATAGCTGTTCGACAGCGCGGCCATCAGGTTGCCCAAGGTGAAAATCCCTGCCAACCCCACCAGCAGCGTGCGGCGCGACACCCGCCCGGTGGTCAGCGTCATGATCGGCGCGCCCACCACCACGCCCATGGCATAGGCGCTGATCAGCAGGCCAGCGGCCGGGATCGAGACGCCCAGTCCCGTGGCGATCGCGGGCAAGAGGCCCATCGGGGCAAATTCGGTCACCCCGATGCCAAAGGCACCCAGGGCCAGGGCCATGAGCCCGGCATTCCATTTCATTGCGATGATCCTGATCTGTTTTACGGCGCCCGAGCGCCTTGCCAATGAATGCACAGATGGCGCAGACTGATCCCCGTGTTTAGAGGGTTTGAACGCGAAGGATTTTTGCAATGGGTGCAAAGATGCCAGCCAATCCGGCAGTGGGCGGCGAAGCCGCACCCGGAGTGGACCGTGCCCGCGAAATGGCGCTGTTCGCTGCCGTGCACGATTGCGGCAGCTTTTCCGGCGCCGGGCGTCTGCTGGGCCTGAGCCCTTCGGCGGTGAGCCGGGGTATCGACCGGATCGAGGCGCGGCTGGGCGTGCGGCTGTTGCTGCGATCGACCCGCGCCTTGGCAATGACCGCCGAGGGCCAGGCCTATCTGCACGCGGCACGGCGGATCCTGGCCGATCTTGACGAGGCAGAGCAGCAAATCGCCGACCGCGGCACGCCGCGTGGACGGTTGC
The DNA here is from genome assembly GCF_013149315.1 of Novosphingobium sp. SG754. Lineage (NCBI taxonomy): Bacteria > Pseudomonadati > Pseudomonadota > Alphaproteobacteria > Sphingomonadales > Sphingomonadaceae > Novosphingobium > Novosphingobium sp. SG754. The sequence continues at coordinate 371,569 of NZ_JABGCC010000002.1, forward strand.
GGGTGAGCGCGGCGCTCTCGCACGGGCGGCTGTGCATCGTGCCGCTGCTGGGCGCCTTCGTGCGCCGCTATCCCGATGTGCTGGTCGATATCGCCCTTACCGACACCTTGGTGGACGTCGCCGCTGGCGAGGCGGACGTGGCCATCCGCTTTGGCCCATTGGCCGATAGTGCGCTTACCGCGCGCAAGCTGGGCAGCAACGGCCGGGTGATCGTCGCTTCGCCAGACTATCTCGCGCGCCATGGCGTGCCGCAGGTGCCCGAAGACCTGCACGCCCACAATTGCCTCAACTTCAATTTCCGCCGGGCTGAACCGGTATGGCCGTTCCGCCGCGTCGGGGCCGACGGGACGGTCGAGGATTTTGCGCTGGAGGTGCGCGGCACGATCGTGGCTAACAACGGTGAAACCCTGGGCGATTTGGCCCAGGCCGGCATCGGCATCGCGCGGGTGGGAACATTCAGCGTGACCCAGGCTCTCGCCGATGGGCGGCTGATCCCGCTGCTCGAAGCGTTCAATCCCGCCGATGAAGAGCAGATTCATGCCGTGTTTGTCGGCGGAACGGCCACGCCGGCGCGCGTGCGGGTCTTTGTCGATCATCTGGTCGAAAGCCTGCGGCCTACAAAAAATCCCGGCGCATGAGGTCATGCGCCGGGATCGTTGTCTGCTGCAAGGCAGGGATCAGTGGCTGGCGGAAGCCGAGCCGTTAACCGAGCCGCTGGCGCTGCCGGCGACGCTGCCGGAGGCCTGCTGGGCCGCGTTGCGCGTGGCACTTGCTGCACCATTGGCCGCGCCCTGGCCGCTGGCGGCGGCATTCGCCGCATAGCCACGGGTGGTGTTGGCGGCGCTCTGCGCCTTGGCCTTGCCCGCTTCGGCGGCGTTGGTGGCAGTGCTGCGGGCCTGGGCGACGCGCTCGCTGGCGGCATCACGCGCCGTTTGGGCGGTGCTGGTGGCACGGGCGCGGGCCATGCTGGCGGTGTCCTCCACGCGGGTGGCCGCGCCGCTGGCGGTGGTGCGCGCCGTGTTGGCGGCCGAACGCGTGGTGCTGGTCAGCTGGTCGGTGCCGATGGCCTGGGCATTGGCGCTGCCACCCACGCTGCCGCTACCATTGCCAGCCAGCGAACCGGTCAGCGATCCGGCGGGAGCGGTCAGCCCCTGGCTGGCCGAACCCGAAGCGTTGCCGCTGGCGGTGCGATCGGCGTGAACCTTGCCGTTGTGGCGGTTCACGCTGGTGTTGCCGCTGGTGCTGCCCGAGCCATTTGCGGTGCCACGGGTGGTGGAGCGAACGGTGTCGAGCGTGGAGGAACCGTCAAACGCGCCGTCGAGCGTGCCGCCCACCATGCCGCCACGGCCGATGGCGCCGCCCATCACGCCGCCAAGACCACCGCCAAGACCGCCACCCATCCCGCCGCCAAGGCCACCACCGCCCAACAATTGGGCGTGGGCCGGCATGGCGATGAGAGTGCAGGCAACAAGCGAAGTGGCAAAGAGCTTACGCATGATCTGATCCTTTCCTGAACTGTGGGATCGACCTGCCATCTGTGTGGCCGATCATGATCCCGTTGTTCTGAAAACGGACCTCCGCTCGGGTTTAATCCATCCTCGCAAATTTTTTTCGCTCGACCGGAAGATCAGCGGCAAATCGTGCACAGCAGCCCGCGTCCATACTGCGGATCGGGGCCGCGCGGGCCCAGGTCGATCGCCTCGCGGTCCAGCGTCTGGAGCACGGAGGCATGCGCATCGCGCGCCGCTGCCACGCGCGATGCGACGAGCGGCGCCGCAAACGATGTGCCACGCACCGCCACCATCTGCCCCCGCGCATTGGCGGCCCGCAATCCGGCGCCGGGCGCGGCATAATCCAGGTGCAACGCGCGGCCAGCCTCGATCAGGGCGCGGTTACGGGCGTCAACTGCGGTCACGGCGAGGATGCCGGGATAGCTGGCGGGATAGGCCGGCGGCGCGGCCGGGCCATCGTTGCCCACCGCCGCCACGATCACGGCGCCGCGCTGCAGGGCCGCTGTCATCGCCCGCGCCAGCAAGGGATTGGCCGGGCCAACCAGGCTGATGGTGATGACGCGCACCTGCCGGCCAATCAGCCAGTCCACCGCGCGGGCAATGGCCAGGGCATTGCCACCGGTGGGGCCGCGCCCATAGACGTCTGCCGCCAGAATATGCCGCACGCCGGCGCCGGACAGCAGGTTGGCCACGGCGCTGCCATGGTCCGATGCTGCCGGCGCGCCGGGGGCGAACCCTTGCAGGGCATCGATCGCCTGCGCCGGGGCGCCATCGATCATGCCCACCGGCGTCTGCAAGGCAGGCATCGTACCCAGATGCATCACGCCGCCACGCGGGCTTGCAGCGCCGGCGGTAAAGTGCAGCACATCGGCGCTGATCGTGGCATCGGGCAGCGCCTTGCCCAGCGCGGCCTGCGCCTGTGCCAGGCTCATTCCCGATGGAATTGCCAGCCGCGTTACCGCTAGATCGAGCGAGGCGAGGCGTTCGTTGCCAATAACGGCAAATCCCAGGGCGCGTGCCTTGTCGAGCATCGCCGCCTCTGGCGCCATGATCAGCAGCTCACCCTTTATGGCCGGATCACCGGTCGCGTCCCGTTCGATGCTTGCGGGGTTTTGCCGTAGCAGGCGATCGATCCGGTCCACCCGCGCTTCGGCAAGCGCCCTGGCGCTTTGCACCATGGTGGTGGTGGCATTGTCGAGCGCCTGGGCCACATCGGCGGGCACGCGATCCACCACCTGGCGCGCGCGATCAATCACGGGATCGAGCCGGTTGTCGAATGGATTGCCCAGTTGCTGGCCTATTCCCTGGCCGATACCGGGCATCACGCCCTGCGCCAGGGCAGGCATGGGCAGCGTCGTGGCGCAAAGCATCGCCAGCAGGGCAGGGGTGATCGTGCGCAAGACGGTTTCCCAAGTCAGGCGGAATTGCCTATGGATGAAACGAGCGACATGGTTCGTTCTATCCATCGGAAAAGGCAAGAACGCTGACCGACCGTTTCGAAACCGCCCTGCTGGCCCTGCTGCCCCGGCTTCGCCGGTTTGCCTTGGGCTTGGCACGCGATGCGGCGCGGGCTGACGATCTTTGCCAGATGACCGTGGAACGCGCGCTGCGCAGCCGCCAGCAATGGCAAGAGGGCAGCCGCCTCGATAGCTGGATGTATCGGATCATGCGCAACCTGTGGATCGACGAGGCCCGTGCCGAAACCCGCCGTGGCCAAACCTTTGTGGACGAAGAAGCGGGCGTGACCGTGGGCGCCGATGGCGGGCAGGAGGCGCGCGCGCAGCTTTCCGACGTGGACCGCGCGATGGCCCGCCTGCCCGACGAACAGCGCGAGGCGGTCTTGCTCGTGATGGTCGAAGGCTGGTCCTACAAGGAAGCGGCCGAGATCGTCGGCTGCCCGGTGGGCACGCTCAATTCGCGCCTGGTGCGCGGGCGCGACGCCCTTCTCGCTATGCTGGGAGACGACCTGTGACGCCCTCTCCCGAAACCCTCGCCGCCTATGCCGATGGCGAACTCGATGCCGCCATGCAGGCCGAGGTCGAGCGCGCGATCGCCGCCGATCCCGCGCTGGCCCGGCAGGTTGAGCGCCACCGCGCGCTCAAGGCCAGGCTCGCTGCGCATTACGCCCCCGTGCTCGACGCGCCTTTGCCGCCCGGTCTGCTCGCCGCGGTCAGCCAGCCACAGACCGGTGCAGAGGTGATCGATTTCAGCGCCGCCCGTGCGCGCCGCCCGCGGCGCCTGGCATGGGGCGGGGGCATCGGCCTGGCGCTTGCCGCATCGCTGACGCTGGCGGTTGTGCTGCAGCATCCGGGCGGGAATGGGCCTGGGCCTGGCTATGCCGATGGCGCGCTGGCCAGCGCGCTTGATACCCAGCTGTCCGGCCAGGCGCCCGCTGGCGCTGCGGCGCGGGTGGTGATCAGCTTTGCCGATGCATCGGGCGCGCTGTGTCGCGGTTATGACAGCGGGCAGGGTGGCGGCATTGCCTGCCACGACGCGCGGGGATGGAAGCTGATCCGGCAGGTGGGCGGCGGCGCAGCGGCGGGGCCGGGCGACGATGGCGCCTATCGCCAGGCCGGCAGCCATGATGCGGCGTTGATGGCCCTGGCGCAGGACATGGCGCAAGGGCCTGCGCTCGATCCCGCCGCCGAACGCGCGGCACGCGCGGCGGGCTGGCGCAAGCCCTGATGCGTCTTGTCGGCATCGGCCGCGTGCCCCTGCCTGGGGCGAGACACGCGGCGGATCGGCCGATCAGAACGTCTTGCGCAGCGTCACGCCACCATAGCGCACGTCATCGCGCGGCACATAGCGCACGATGCCGGCCACCCCACCGTTGACCAGATAGCTGGCATAGTGGGTGTTGGTGATGTTCTTGACATAGGCACGCAGTTGCCAGCCATCGTCGTGGCCCAACAGCGCGACGCTGCCGTTCCAGATGGCATAGGCGGGCTGGATCGTGCCCGGCGTCTGCGTCAACTGGTACTGCGTCTCGCTCTTGAAGGCGATGTCGCTCTGCAGTTCCAGATCGACCGCGTCGGTCAGGGCAAAGCGATAGGCGGCATTGGCAAACAGCTTGACCTTGGGCGCGAAGGGCAGCGGCTGGCCGTTGATGTCGCAGCTGGCGGGCAGGCCGGCCGGGCAGTTGAAGTTCACCACCTTGGCATCGTCATAGGCGGCCGACAGATCGACGGTGAAGCCCTTGGTCGGCACCAGGGTGACATCGGCCTCGACTCCTTGGGTGCGGACCTTGCCGGCGTTGATCAGGCGCGTCACCGCCGTGCCGTTGACCAGATCGGCCACGTTGGCCTGATAGTTCTTGAACGTGGTCGAATAGACCGCCAGCGCATAGCGGACCGAGCGATCGGCCGTGCTGCCCTTGATGCCCACTTCGAAGGAATTGGAGGTTTCGGGCAGCAGGGCGATTTCATCGGTCGGCTGCATGTTGAAAAAGGCGTTGTAGGCCGGCCCCTTGTACCCGCGTGACCAGGTGCCATAGACCTGCGTGTGGCTGCTCACGTCCCACTGCAGGCCGGCGCGCCAGGAATCGCCACGGGTCGACGTGCTGCCGTTGCTGTTGTGATAGGCGCGGATGCCCGACACGTTGAATGCGGCACTGCCGGTGTTGGCCGGATCGGCGGTCGACGTGCGCACGTGATAATAGCTCAGCTTGTCCCAAGTGGAGCGATAGCCGGCGATGGCGCGGAAATTGCTGGTGAAGTTGATGTTGGCTTCACCAAACAGGGCATAGTTGTTGGCGCGGATGCCGTACTTGGCAACGCCGGTCGTCACGCCAGACGTGCGCGTCAGATCACGCTGATAGCGCTCGTCGGTTTCCGCGCGCAGGGCATAGGCACCGATGACATAGTCGATCAGCTTGCCCTTGGGCGAGGTGAGGCGCAGTTCCTGCGAATACTGGTTGGTGTTGACGTCACCATGGTCGTCGCTCTGCGGCTGCACGGCGGGCGAGGCCTGCGTGGCATCGAGATCCTGGTGCTGGTGGTTCTTCCAGCCGCGCCAGGCGGTGATCGAGGTGACCTTGTAATCCCCCAGCGAGAGATCGGCGGTTAGCGATGCGCCGAAGTTCTCGTCGCGCACGTTGGTATCGAACGTGGTGGCGGCGGTGCGGTTGCTGGGCCCGGCAGTAATGCCATAGCCGGCCAGGATGCCCACCAGCGTTGGCGAGGCAGTGACCGCATTGGTCGGATAGGCGATCTGGTTGGTATTGGCATAGACCCCGTTGGAGGTCGTGTCATAGCTGTGCAGCCAGTCACCCGCGAGTGTCAGCGTCAAGGCGTCGCTCGGGCGCGCCTCGATCTTGCCGCGCAGGCCATAGCGTTCGAACCCGTTGACCTTGTCCTTGGTCACCGCGTTCCACACGTTGCCCTTGTAGTTGGCGTAAACGCCGTCGATCCGCGCCGCGACGGTATCGGTCAGGCCGCCGGTGACGCCGGCCTTGACGCGGTATTCGGCGTCGGTTGTGGCGCCGCCTTCGACATAAGCATGGAAGGCCTGGGTGGGCGCGGCGGTGACGATGTTGATCACGCCGGCCGAGGCGTTCTTGCCAAACAGCGTGCCCTGCGGGCCGCGCAGCACTTCGATGCGCTCAACCTCGCCCACGTCGAGCGTGGCCTGGCCGGGGCGGTTGAGCACCACGCCATCGAGCACGGTGGAAACCGAGGATTCGACACCCGGTGACGTGGTGATCGTGCCCACGCCGCGAATGAACACGGTGCGGTCCTTGTTCGAGGCGCCGCTGCGGAAATCGACCGTGGGCACGCTGGCCGACAGGTCCTGGAGATTGTGGATGCCGCGATCGTTGAGCGACTGGCCGCTGACCGCGCTGATCGCGATCGGCACTTGCTGCAGGCTTTCGTTGCGGAAACGCGCGGTGACGACGATTTCGCCCGGTGCCGGCGCGTCTGCTTCTGCCGGGGCAGGCGCCGCGGGCGGAACATCCTGGGCGGCGGCGGCGGCGGGCACGATCAAAGCACCGGCGAGCAAGAGCGCGCTGCGCAGCGAAACGGAAAACTTCGGCATCGATTTCTCCCTTGAAGGCGGCGGCGCTATACTCAACCCTATAAGTAGAGAAGAAAGTTTTTCTTTAGTGCCCCAACGCCATGCCCATGGCGCTTCCTTCGGTCCCTTCCTCCACCGCGACGATGCGCGGCATGCCCAGCCTGATCAGCCCCAACGCCAAGAGGTAAGAGACGGCGGCAAAGGCAAAGAGCGGGCCATAGCCCAGCCCGGCCGCCAGGGTGAGGCCGGCAATCTTGGTGATCGCGGTGCCGCCCATATTCCCACAAAACGCGGAAAAACCAGTGACGCGGCCCACGCGTGCGCGCGGGGTGACATCGGCGATCAGGCCAAACAGGCTGGTGGAAAATCCCTGGTGTCCGGCCAGCGCCAGTGCCAGCACCGCCGCGGCGCTCCACGCGCTGGGGGCCAGCAAGGCCAGCGGCACCGGCGTGACCACCAGGGCAGAGGCCAGCATCACGCGCTTGCGCACGCGGTCGATCGACTGGCCGGCGCCGATCCAGCGGCTCGACAGCGTGCCGGCCAAGACCGATCCGACTGCCGCGCCCGCATAGGCGAGGGCCAGCGGCGGGCCGAGTTCGGTGCCGGCCAGCCCAAACGCGCGGTGGAAATAGTCCGGCATCCAGAACAGCATCAGGAACCAGGTGGCATCAGACAGCACCTTGGCACCGGCGATGATCCAGGTGCGCCGCTCCCGCCACACCGGCCTGGTGCCATAATGATCTTGCGCCTTGGCCATCGGCGTATCGGCAAAATCGATGCCGCGCGTGGCCAGCCACCAGGCGAGCGCCCAGACCAGGCCCAGCGCGCCGGCCATGACAAAGGCTGCGCGCCAGCCCCAGATCGCTGCAACGATCGGAATCGCCAGTGGCGCCAGGATCGCGCCGATCGAGTTGATCGCGTTGGACAGGCCGATGCCGGTCGAGCGCTGCTCGGGCGAAAAGATCGCCGCCATCGTCTTGATGCCGGCCGGGGTGCCCATCGCCTCGCTCGCGCCAAGGCTGATGCGGCAGGCTATGAAGGCGGAAAAGCTGCGTGCCCAGCCATGCGTCATCGCGGCAAGCGACCAGGCCGCCACGCCAAAGGCATTGGCCCGTCGCACGCCAAGCCGATCGACCAGCCAGCCCGCCGCAAGAAAGCCGAACGCCGCACCGGTCTGGAACAGCGCCGCCAGCGTGCCGTAATCGTCGTCGCTCCAATGCAGGTCGGCGGCGATGGTAGGCTTGAGCACCGCGATAATCTGGCGATCGACCAGATTGAGAATCCCCGCCGTCAGGGCCAGCGCAAACAGCAGCTGGCGGCGGCGGGGGCTGAGCAGGGCAGTCATCTGTGGCGGCACTCCTTTGCCATGCCTGTTACGGGGTGCGGCAAGGGAGTGCCAGAAAGTTCAACTTTTGCAGTAGAGATTAAAACGGTGCGTGGTCGATATGCGGCAAGACGTGGCGAGCAAACAGATCCGCCTCGCGCGCATGGGGATAGCCCGACAGCACGAACGCCTCGATCCCCGCCGCGCGATAAGCGTTGAGCTTGGCGAGAACCTGGTCAGGATCACCCACGATCGCCGCGCCGCAGCCTGATCGGGCGCGCCCGATACCGGTCCACAGATTGTCTTCGACATAGCCATCGCTAGCGGCTGCCTTGCGCAGGGCGGCCTGCGCCTGCACACCCACCGATTGGGAATCGAGCGACTTGGCGCGGATCGCTGCGCCTTGCGCGGCGTCCAGCTTGCTCAGCAGGCGATCGGCGGCGGCGCGGGCCTCGCTTTCCGTCTCGCGCACCACCACGTGCACCCGATAGCCGCAGCGGATGGTGCGGCCATGCCGCGCCGCGCGGGCTTTCATATCAGTGACGATGTCTTTCACAGCCTCCATGCGGTCGGGCCACATCAGATAGACATCGCAGCCCTTGGCGGCGGTTTCGCGCGCCGGTTCAGACAGGCCACCGAAATAGAGCGCCGGCACGCGCGGCGCGGCCTGCAGCATGCGTGGCGCGTCGAGCTTGAGGTTCCAGAACCGGCCTTGGTGATCGAGTGCCTGCCCGGCGAGCAGGGTGCGCAGGATGGCGATCGCCTCGTCGGTGCGTTCATAGCGCGACGCCCCGTCGAGCGTTTCGCCCGGCAGGTCGCTGGAAATGATGTTGACCGTCAGTCGCCCGCCCAGGATCTGGTCGATCGTGGCGATCTGGCGTGCCAGTTGCGCTGGCCACATTTCGCCGACCCGCACCGCCATCAGCAGCTTGATACGCCGCACCTGCGTGGCGATCGCGGCGGCAAAAGCCGTGGTATCGAGGCCCAGGGCATAACCCGAGGGCAGCAGGATATTGTCAAACCCGCCCTCTTCGGCACCCAGCACGATATTGCGGCAATGCTCCCAGCTTGATTGCAGCGCCGGGTCGCTTTGCCCAAGATATTCATAGTCGTCATCGCAAAGCGCGGAAAACCAGCTGATTTCACAGGAATTTTGGGTCACGGCATGGATTCTCCGCGCGATGCTTCCAGCACCGCGTACCATTCGCCGCGCGTCCATTCGACCTTGAATGCGTCGCGCAGCGCGGCAATGCGGGCGGGTTGCTGCGAACCGACGATGGGCACGATCCGCGCCGGATGCGCCATGATCCAGCTCAATGCCGCCGCGCTGGCGTCGGTGCCATAGGCCGCGCCCTGCTTGGCCAGCAATGCGCCCACCGGATGATTGGCATCGGTCAGCCTGCCGCCGCCCAGCGGCGACCAGGCCAGCACGGCCATCTCGCGTTCCATCGCCTGGTCCAGCGTGCCATCGTACAGCGGCGCAAACCGCGCGGCGGAATACTCCGGCTGGGTCGACACCAGCGGGAAGGGCAGGAAGGCCTGCAATGCCGCAACCTCGGCCGGGCTGTAGTTCGACACGCCCACGTGCTTGACCTTGCCTGCCTCGACCATCTCGACCAGCGCGTCGGCCACTTCGCGCGGATGGGTGAGGAAGTCGCGCCGGTGGATCTGGTAAAGGTCAACGCTGGGCAGCCCAAGCCGCGCCAGCGAGGCATCGATCGCGCTGCGCAGATAGGCGAGCGTCGAATCATAGGGCTTGCCCAGCCAGATGCCGCCCTTGGTGGCGATGACCATGCGCTCGCGCCAATGCGGATTGGCTGCCAGCGCCTTGCCGAACAGGCCTTCGGCCCCGCCAAAGCCCACCGGCGCATCGCAGCCATAGATATCGGCGGTATCGAACAGGGTTACGCCCGCATCCAGCGCGGCTTCCACGCGATCGGCAATGGCGCCCAGATCATCGTTGCCGTCGGGGCTGGCCAGCCGCCACATGCCCCAGGCAATCGGGAAAACGGCAAGTCCGCTCTTGCCGAGCGCGACGGGTTCGGTCTTTAGGCTGAGGTTCGTCATGGAGAGCGCCATGGCACAAGGAGCTTGGTGATGGTAGAGAAACTGCGTTACGGCTTGGTCGGCACCGGCATGATGGGGGTGGAGCATATCCACAATATCAAGCTGTTGCCCGATGCCGAAATCGTCGCCATCGCTGATCCCGAAGCAACCTCGATCGAATGGGCGCGGGCCGCGCTGGGCGATGCGGGCCAGGATGTGGCCGTGCATGCCGATGCCGCCAGCCTGGTGGCCGGGGGCGGAATCGATGCCGTCGTTGTGGCGTCGCCCAATTTTACCCACCGCGCCGTGTTGGAGCCGCTGCTCGCCAGCAACGTGGCGATCCTGTGCGAAAAGCCGCTGTGTACCACGATGGCCGATGCGCGCTGGGTGGTGGAGCAGGCAGCCGCGCGCGGCGCCCCGTTCTGGACCGGCATGGAATACCGCTTCATGCCGCCCGCTGCCGCGTTCATCGATGCCATCCACGCCGGCCAGGTGGGCGCGCTGCATATGCTCTCGATTCGCGAGCACCGCTTCCCGTTCCTGGTCAAGGTGCGCGACTGGAACCGCTTTTCGGCCAAGACCGGCGGCACCATGGTCGAAAAATGCTGCCACTTCTTCGATCTGATGCGGCTGATCACGCAGAGCGAGCCGGTGCGGGTCTATTGCTCGGGCGCCATGGACGTGAACCACGTGGACGAGCGCTATGACGGTGCACGGCCCGATATCATTGATAACAGCTTTACCACGGTGGACTTTGCCAATGGCACCCGCGCGATGCTGGACCTGTGCATGTTTGCCGAAGGGGCCGAACACCAGGAAGAAATGAGCGCGACGGGCGACAAGGGCCGGCTGGATGTGTTGATCCCGCCCGGAGACCTGGTGTGGTCTCCGCGCGTGCCCTGGCCGGGGCCAAAGGCGGTGGAACGCCGGCACGTGGCGGTGGATGAAACCGCACTGGCGGCCGGATCACACCACGGATCGACCTATTACCAGCACGCGGCGTTTGCGCGCGCGGTGCGGGGTGAAGGAGATGTGTTGGTGACGGCCCATGACGGGCTCATGGCCGTGGCCATCGGCACGGCGGCCGAGATCAGCGCGCGTGAGCACCGCGCGGTGGACATGGCGGAAGTGCTGGGTTGATGGGCCCAGCAGTGAGGGCGTGAAGGAAAACAACCCAGGCCGGGCGGCGGACACTCTGCCGCCCGGCACTGGTTGGTGGATCAGTTGGCGGCGCCGCGGCGCATGTGCTTGCCGCCATAGCGCTGACCAAGATAGGCAGAAAGACGGCGCAGGTAGCTGACAGCCTCAGTCGCGCTGCCATTGTTGCACGGCAAAGGATTGCGGCTGGTGCCGGTGGCACGACGCTCCACCTTTTCGCACAGCAGCTCGATATCGCTGCGGCTCAGCAGATTCTTTTCCCGCATCAGACACAGCAGCGATTCGAGGATGATCAGGCTTTCATCGCCCGCATCGGTTACGCCGTCACGCATGCCTTCGTTCATCGCCAGACCTCTTCCGCATATATGTTATGCAACAGATACTATTCTGGTCTGGCGCTTTGGCAAGCGATTCAATCGAGGCCGCCTCCCAAGGTGCGATAGAGCGTCACCAGGTTGTTGGCCCGGGCCAGGCGCGTGGTCACCAACTGCTGCTGCGCGGCATAGGCGCTACGCTGCGAATCAAGGGCGGTGAGGAACGATTCCACCCCGGCGCGGAACCGCGCGTCAGACAGCATCGCCGCCTGCTGGGCGGCCTGAACCCGGGCGGTTTGCGCCGCCATCTGTTCGTCGATCGTGCCGCGCTGGGCCAGCGCATCGGAAACCTCGCGGAATGCGGTCTGGATGGTTTTCTGATAGGTCGCCACCGCCGCATCGCGTGATGCCTTGGCATAATCGAGATTGGCCTGGTTCTGCCCGAAATTGAACAGCGGCAGGCTGGCTGAGGGCGAGACGGTGTAGGTTCCCGTTCCCGACGAGAACAGGTTGCTCAGCGTCGAACTGATCGTGCCGATCGTGGCGGTAAGCGATATGCGCGGGAAGAACGCGGCCCGCGCCGCGCCGATATTGGCGTTCTGCGCGATTAACTGGTGCTCGGCCTGGAGCACGTCGGGCCGGCGCAGCAGCACGTCGGAACCAAGATTGCCCGGAAGAGCATCGATCGTTGCCGGTTCGGTTCCCAGCCCCTGCGGTTGCAACTCGGTGGGCACAGGCGCACCGGTCAGCAGCTGCAGCGCGTTGAGATCCTGCGCCACCTGGGTTTGCAGCACGGCAATGTCATTGCGCGCCGATTGATAGCTGGTTTCCGCCTGCTGCATTTCCAGGGCAGAGGTCACGCCAATGCGGAACTGCGCCTTGGTCAGGTCCAGGCTTTGCGCGTAGGCCTTGAGCGTGCGTTCGGACGTGGCCAGCTGATCGCGATCCGCGCCCAGCGTCAGCCAGGCCGCGGCGATTTCACCGATCAGGGTGACGCGCGTGGCGCGCCGCCCTTCCTCGCTGGCCAGGTACTGCTCCTGCGCTGCCTTGGAAAGGTTGCGCAGGCGTCCGAATAGGTCGATCTCGAACGAAGACAGCCCGACGTTGCCAGTGAAATACTGGATGTCGGCCGGGCCCGCGCTGGCCGCGCCACCAGCGCTGGCGGCAAAGGACGCGGTGTTGGTGTAAGTGCCCGATCCGCTGGCGCTGATCGCCGGGAACACGTTGGCGCGTTGCGAGCGATATTGCGCGCGCGCCGCCTGCACATTGGCCACGGCCAGGCGCAGGTCCTGGTTGTTGGCCAGGCCCAGCTCGATCACCTGGCGCAGGCGATCGTCGCGAAAGAATTCGCGCCAGCCGATCCGGGCCAGGTCTTGCGTCTGGGCAGCGTCAGCCGCTGGATAGACGTCTTGGCCCTGGGGCAGGGCCGGCGGCACGGCCGGCGCCGGCCGGGCATAGCGCGGCGCCAGGTTGCAGCCCGACAAGAGCAGGGCAGGCAGCACGGCCGCGAGCACGGTTTGGGATTTGGTCACGACAGTCAGACTCCCTGGGGCGCGGACGCGCCCTCGTCGTCTTGGGTATGGGTTTGATCGGCCTGCTTGCGCCGCGTGAAGAGGTTGAAGACCACCACGAAGAACATCGGCACAAGGAAGATCGCCAGCACCGTTGCGGAGAGCATGCCGCCCACGACGGCACGACCGATGGCATTCTGGCCGCCAGCACCAGCCCCGGTCGCCACTGCCAGGGGCAGCACGCCGAAGATGAAGGCAAGGCTGGTCATCAGGATCGGTCGCAGGCGCAGCCGGGCGGCACTGATCGCCGCGTCGAACGCGCCCATGCCGTCGCGCATGCGCTCTTCGGCAAATTCCACGATCAGGATCGCGTTCTTGGCCGACACCCCGATGGTGGTGATCAGGCCCACCTGAAGGTAGATATCGTTGTTGAGCCCCGTCAGCGTGGCTGCCAGCACCGCGCCGATCACGCCCAGCGGCACAACCATGATGACGGACAGAGGAACCGACCAGCTTTCATACAGCGCGGCAAGGCACAGGAACACGATCAGCAGCGACAGGCCATAAAGCGCCGGCGCCTGCCCACCCGAAAGCCGTTCTTCATAGGAAAGGCCGGTCCATTCCAGCGCGGTGCCGGGGGGCAGCTTGGCGTGGATCGCCTCCATCGCGGCCATGGCGCTGCCGGTGGCGACGCCCGGTGCCGGTGCGCCGAGAATTTCCATCGAGGGCAGGCCGTTGTAGCGGGTGAGCTGCACCGGCCCCTTTTCCCACGAGATCGTGGAAAAGGCGCTGAAGGGCGTCATGCTGCCGTTGCTGGATCGCACGAACAGCTTGTCCATGTCTTCGGGCGCCATGCGATAGGGCGCATCGGCCTGGACATAGACCCGCTTTACACGGCCGCGATCAACGAAGTCGTTGACGTAGCTGCCGCCCCAGGCCGTGGCGATCGTGCTATTGATCGTGGACAGATCGAGGCCGAGCGCACCCGCCTTTTCCTGATCCACCGTCACCTTGAGCTGCGGCGCATCGTCGAGCGAGTTGGGGCGTACGCCGACCATGCTCTTGTCCTGCATCGCCATGCCCAACATCATGTTGCGAATTTGCAGCAACCGGGCATGCCCCAGTCCGGCCTGGTCCACCAACTGCAGGTCGAACCCGGTGGCATTGCCCAGTTCCTGCACGGCGGGCGGGGTGATCGCGAAGATCAGCCCGTCGCGATAGGCGGCAAACGCGCCCATGGCGCGCCCGGCGATCGACTGGGCCGCGTTGGCCTTGCCAGAGCGTTCGCTCCACGGCTTGAGCGGCACGAACGCCAGGCCGCTGTTCTGGCCCGATCCCGCGAAACTGAAACCGTTCACCGTGAACACGCCGGCAATGTTGGCGCTTTCCTGCTTGGTGAAGTGGTCACGGATCACGGTGAGGCCCTTTTCCGTGCGCGCGGCGGTAGAGCCGGCTGGGCCTTGGACCAGAGCGATGACCATGCCCTGGTCTTCATCGGGAAGGAACCCGCCGGGCAGCCGCACGAACAATAGCGCCAACCCGCCCACGATCAGGGCATAGACCACCATCGAACGTTTCCAGTTGCGCGCGGTGGAGCGCACGCTGCGTTCATAGCGTTCTTGGCCGGCATCGAATTTTTCGTTGAACCAGCGGAAGAAACGGGCCAGCGGCCCATTGCTTTCCTGCTCATTGGGCTTGTGCGGCTTGAGAATGGCGGCGCACAGCGCGGGCGTCAGCACCAAGGCGACGAGCACGGAAAGCGCCATGGCCGACACGATCGTGATCGAGAACTGGCGATAGATCACCCCGGTCGATCCGCCGAAGAACGCCATCGGCAGGAACACGGCCGCCAGCACCATGGCGATGCCGATCAGCGCGCCGGAAATCTCGTTCATCGATTTGCGCGCCGCGTCGATCGGACTGAGGTGCTCGGTCACGATCAGGCGCTCGACGTTTTCGACCACCACGATCGCGTCGTCGACCAAGAGGCCGATGGCCAGGACCATCCCGAACAGCGTGAGCGTGTTGATCGAATAGCCCGCTGCCGCCATGACGGCAAAGGTGCCCAGCAGAACGACAGGAACGGCGATTGTGGGGATCAGCGTGGCGCGCCAGTTCTGCAGGAACAGGAACATCACGAGGAACACCAGCACCACGGCCTCGACCAGGGTGTGCACGACCTGTTCCACCGAAAGGCGGACGAACGGCGTGGTATCGTAGGGGTAGATGACCTTGATGTCAGACGGGAACTGCGTGGAAAGCTCGTTCACGCGTGCCTTGATGGCGTCAACGGTGTCCAGCGCGTTGGCGCCAGGCGCCAGCTTGATCCCAAGACCAGCGGCAGGCTTGCCATTCCACTTGGATTCAAAGCCGTAGTTTTCCGCGCCAACCTCGACGCGGGCAACGTCGCCCAGGCGAACCACGGCGCCGTCGCTGCCGATCTTGAGGCGGATCTTGGAGAATTCCTCTGGCGTGGACAGGCGCGATTGCACCGCCACGGTCGCGTTGAGCATCTGCGTGCCCGGTGCGGGCAGGGCGCCGATCTGGCCGGCCGAAACCTGGGCGTTCTGCGCCTTGAGCGCGGCCGTGACATCGGCGACCGACAGGGCGTACTGGTTCAGCTTGAGCGGATCGAGCCAGACGCGCATCGCGTATTGCGACCCGAATATCTGCGTGTCACCCACACCCGAAACGCGCGACAGGGGATCCTGCAGCTTGGAAACGAGGGTGTCGGCCAAGTCCGCGCCGGAACGCTTGCCGCTCTCCGAATACAGGCCAACGAACATCAGGAAGTTCTGCGTCGCCTTGGCGACTTGCAGGCCCTGCTGCTGCACTTCCTGCGGCAGGAGCGGGGTGGCCGCCTGCAGCTTGTTCTGCACCTGCACCTGGGCGATATCAGGGTTGGTGCCCTGCTCGAACGTGAGGGTGATCGTCACCGTGCCCGCAGCGGAGGACGAGGACGAGAAATACCGTAGGTGATCCAGCCCCTTCATCTGCTGCTCGATGATCTGGGTGGTGGTCTTCTCCAGGGTTTCGGCGTCAGCCCCGGGATAGGTGGCGGTGATCGACACCGCCGGTGGGGCAATTGCCGGAAACTGCGAGATCGGCAGCGTGCGGATAGCCAGAACGCCGGCCAGCATCAGCACGATCGCGATGACCCATGCGAAGATGGGCCGGTCGATGAAAAAGCGTGACATGCGGGATTACTTTCCCTTTGCCTGGCTGGGTGCTGCGCCGGCCGGGGCGTTGGGGTTCCAGGGCTGCGGATTCACCGGCATCCCCGGCTGCAGCATCATGCCACCTTCCACGATCACCTTGTCACCGCTGCGCAGCCCGCCGGTAACGATCCACTTGTCACCCTGCGTGCCGCCGGTCTGCACCGGGCGCGCTTCCACCTTGTTCTGCGCGCCAACCACCATGACCACGGCATTGCCATGTTCATCGCGGGTCAACGCC
Organism: Novosphingobium sp. SG754; assembly: GCF_013149315.1. Taxonomy (NCBI): domain Bacteria; kingdom Pseudomonadati; phylum Pseudomonadota; class Alphaproteobacteria; order Sphingomonadales; family Sphingomonadaceae; genus Novosphingobium; species Novosphingobium sp. SG754. The sequence goes on from NZ_JABGCC010000002.1 coordinate 387,902, forward strand.
TGTTGTGGCACCAGCATGGCATTCTGCACCGTGCCCTGCACCAGGCGGGCGCGAACGAACATGCCCGGCAGCAGCAGGCTGCGCGGATTGGGGAACACGGCGCGCAGCACCTGCGAACCGGTCGCCTGGTCCACGGTCACGTCGGTGAACAGGAGGTCGCCTTGCAGCGGATAGGTGCTGCCATCTTCCAGGATCAGCTGGACCTTGGCCTTGCCGTCCTTGGTCAGCTTGCCGTCCATGATCTGGCGGCGCAGCTTGAGCAGGTCGGCGCTGGATTGGGGAATATCCACATAGACCGGATCGATGCGCTGGATCGTGGTGAGCGCGGTGGCCTGTGCGGCCGAAACCAGCCCGCCCGTGGTGGTGAGCGAGCGGCCGATGCGCCCGCTGATCGGCGCGGTGATGGTCGTGCGCGCGAGGTCGATCTGCGCGGTCCGCAGGGCAGCTTCCTGTGCCGCCACATCGGCCCGGGCCTGTCCGGCGGTGCTCACCGCGTTGTCATAGTCCTGGCGGGCGATGGCGTTGATCTTGACCAGTTCGCCATAGCGGCTCGCCTGGGCCTGGGTCGAGGCGATCGCGGCGCGGGCCTTGGCCAGCGCTGCCCGCGCGCTCATCACCTGGGCCTGATAGGGCGCGGGATCGATGCGATAAAGCGGCTGGCCGGCGCGCACGAAATCACCCTCGGTGAACAGGCGCGACTGGATCAGGCCGTTGACCTGGGGCCGCACGTCCGAGGTTTCGTAGGCCACCGTCCGGCCCGGAAATTCGGCCGTGATCGGCAGGGGCTGTTCCTGCACCGCCACCACCGAAACGGCAGGCGCAGCGCCGCCGCCTGGCCCGCCGGGACCACCCGCGCCTGGGGGTTGCGATCCGCATGCCGCAAGGGCCAAAGCCAGCGCCGGGGTGACGCGTCGCAAAAATGTCATGCAAAATCCTGCCGATCAGTGTATGAGAGTGAACGATCACTCACAAATTTGCGCTACTGCGCCGGGGGGCCAGTGGTCAAGCAGGAAATTTTGGGTAGAGAGAGGCTATGACTACGGATCAGGCGCCAGTGTGCCTCAGGGCGGGGGGCAAGGCGGCACAGCGGCGGGAAAAGATTACCGCTGCTGCGCGTAAGCTATTTATAGAAAACGGTTTTCATGCAACCGGCGTGGCTCAGATTGCCAAGGAATCGGGCGTGGCCGTGGGCCAGCTCTATCGCGATTTCGCGTCCAAGGAAGCGATCATCGCCGAGATCGTGGCGTCTGACTCCGGCGAATTCTTGGAACGTGGTGATATCGTGCTGGGCGTTGCCCTCCGTGACGAATCGGCAGTGTGGCAATGGTTGCACGATTTCCTGATTCCCGATCCCGATTGCCCCAACGTGCTGATCGCGGAAATCGTGGCCGAGTCTGCCCGCAATCCCAAGGTGGCCGAAATCTTCAAGCGCTGCCACAACACCGTGCACGCCGGCCTGCTCCGCGCGATCGAAGTTCTCTTGCCTGGCGATGACGTGGCATCGGCCCGTGTCTGTATGGCCGACATGCTGCTGATGCTGTCGCTGGGTCTGATGCAGCACGATCTCATCCGGGGCGAGGCCGAGGCGCGGCGCATGGCCGAGATGGCCTTTGCCTCTTTCCGGACGCAGATCCTTGCGCTGCGCGGTGCAGACCGGGCGCCCGCTGCCGTGGCCGGCGTGGCCTGCCGGCCAAGCGCCGCACGGAATACCGAGCTCGCCTGATCGGGGAATTGCAACCGATTGCATAGCCTGCCGCGCCGTGCCACGCTGTGTTTCATGGCGAGCGCTGTGCAATCGGCAAGATCCGGCGCTGGCACGTTCCTGTCGTTGCCTTGGCGGAGACCGCGCGCATGATATCGTTGCATCACCATCTCCGGGCTCTTGCCATCACGCTGGCAGCGGGAACGGTGATTTGCACGCTGGCCTTTGTCCCTGCCGTCGCGGCGCGCCGCCTTCGGCGATGGGGTGCACGATGATGCGATCGCGCGGCTGACGGCGGCTTCACGACCGGATCGCCCTGGTTGCCCGTGGCTCGGGCTGCTGCCACCACCAACGTGGCCGCCCAGTCGGCCGATCCGCATTCGATGCTGAATTGGTACCGGCAATTGCTCACCCTGCGCAGGGATCTGCCTGCCTTGCGCGAGGGCAGCTATGTTCCGCTCGAATCCGGTAACGCCGATGTCGTCGCTTTTGCCCGGCTCGATCGATCGGGCCAGGGCGTGCTGGTCTTGCTCAACATGAGCGCTGCCCAACAGCGCCTCGCCATTTCCGGGTGGGCAGGCGGCCACGTGCCCAGCGATGGGCGCGTGCTGCTGACGACCCAGCCCGACGCCAGCGCTGATCTTGCCAATCCAGTGCTGGCGCCCTTTGCCACCCGCCTGGTGGCGTTCCGCGTCAGATAGCCGGGCGCATCCGCTGCGTCAGGCGCGCAGAGCCAGGCTGATCCGGCACTGCACGCCGGCCGGCGCAAAGTACAGGTCCACGCGGTTGCCACCGGTGCGGGGCAGGGCGCGTTCGATCAGCGTGGTGCCAAAGCCCTTGCGGTCTGGCTGGCGCACGGCTGGGCCGCCGCTTTCATGCCACAACAGTTCGACCCGGTTTTCCGCCGGGATGGTTTGCCAGGTGAGAGACAGATTGCCGCTGTCGCATGACAGCGCGCCATACTTGATCGCGTTGGTCGCCAACTCGTGCAGGATCAGGGCCAGCCCCTGTGCGGCAGCGGGCGCGATTTCGGCGCTGGGGCCCTCCATGGTGATGCGGCCGAACAGATCGACATGCAGCTTCATCACCGCCATCACCGTGAGTGCCACGTCGGCCGGCGCCAAGTGCCCTTCGATCAGTGCCGGCTGCGTTACCGACAGCACGCTCAGCCGGGCCAGGATATCACGGCGTGCAGTGACCATGTCATGCGCATCGCGCAGCGTGGCGGAAACCACCGCCTGGGCCATGGCCAGCGTGTTCTTGATGCGGTGCACGCTTTCTCGCATGATTGTGGCCATGCGCTGTTCGGCGCGCTGCTGCTCGGTCACGTCCACGCCCTGCACGAAAACCCCGTGCACCGCGCCGGCGGCATCGCGCAGCGGCTGATAGGCGAAATCGAGATAGCGCTCTTCCGGCGGCAGGCCCGGCGCCAGTTGCAGCGAGACGAGCGCGCTGCGCCCGATATAGGGCTGCCCGGTGCGGTAAACACCGTCTACCAGGTCGACAAACCCCTGTTCCACCACTTCGGGCAAGGCCTCGCGCAGCGGGAGGCCCAACAGCGGTCGATGCCCGACCAACTGGTTGTAGGCCGCGTTGGCGATTTCGAACACGTGGTCCGGCCCGCGCAGGATGGCGATGAAGCCTGGCGATTGATCGAACAGGTCGCGCATCCGCTCGATTTCGGCCTGCACCTTGTTGGCGCGCATCAGGATGCCTGCCTCGAGGATGGCGGCCCTGCCGGTATCGGCGGTTTGGGTCAGCAGCGCGGTGATGTCGGCGGTGTGCTGCAGGATATAGCGCAACCTGCCGTCCGCGCTCATGATCGGTACGTGCGTCGCGCTCCAATAGCGCATTGTCGGCACTGTCCCCGGATCGCCCACGGCATAAGGGATGAAGGCAATGTGATCGGTTTCATGGGCGCGCTGCACGCGATGGAGCGACTTGCGCAGCAGGCGGTAGCTTTCGCTGTCCGGATCGGCCGGAAAAGCCTCGAACAATGGCAGGCCGACGAAGGTTTCGCGCGGGCGCCCCACGGCCGCGACATAAGCATCGTTGCAACCCGCGATCGTCAGATCGGGTTGGAACAGCACATAGGCATTGGGTGCAGCGCCGATCAGCCCGCCCAGACGGCCGTCGACGATGGTGATCTCGTCGATCGGTTCAAAGGCTGCGTCAGTTGGCGTGTGCGGGCGATCCATGCCGTTTCCTCAACATTGTGCACGGCGGTCCCGCAGCGATGAATCTGCCGCTGTGCAGACGGTTTTGCAGATGTCGTTCCGGGTGATAAAACACCAGATCGGCTTTGTCTGCCGACTTCAGCTTTCGGGCATGCTGTAAAACATTGCAAAGGGATTTTGCGCTATCTCGCTTTGCGCGCAGGCATTGCTAAGGAGGCGGTTGGTCGCCTGGGAATTGCGGGCGCAGAAGGGCCGCCGTGCGCATAGCGATTTTGGAAGATGACGTGGCCTTGGCCGGGTTGGTGGAAATGACCCTGGCCGAGGCGGGGCACAGTTGCGAGGTGTTCGGCGACGGGCAGGTGCTGACGCGCGCCCTGCATCGGACCACCTACGATCTGCTGATTCTCGACTGGAACGTGCCCGGCATGACCGGGCTTGCCATCATCGAATGGACACGCGGCAACCTGGAAGTGCCGCCGCCCGCACTCATGCTCACCAGCCGCTCGGCCGAGGAAGACATCGTGGCCGGGCTTTCTGCCGGCGCAGACGATTATGTGATCAAGCCAGTGGCGCCGGCCGTGCTCAAGGCGCGGGTCAACGCCCTGGTGCGCCGCGCCTATCCTTCGACCAGCCCCATGGTCGAACAGTTTGGCCCCTACAAGTTCGACACGCGCGCCGATACGGTGGAGCTGGAGGGGCAGCCGGTTGCCCTCACGGCCAAGGAATTTGCGCTGGCGCTCCTGCTCTTCCGCAACATGCACCGCGCCTTGTCGCGCGCCTATATCTTCGAGGCGCTGTGGGGCCGCAATCCCGATCTGCCCACGCGCACGCTGGATGCGCATATCTCCAACATCCGCACCAAGCTCAACCTGCGGCCCGGCAATGGCTTCAAGCTGGTGCCGATCTATGCCTATGGATATCGCCTTGAAGCGCTGGCTGGCTGACGCCGTGGCCCGGCCACGCCTTGCGCTTGCGCTCGCGCTTGCGCAGTCGCTGTCGCTGGCGGCGTTCCTGGCGCCTTGCGCCACGCATGCTGCATCGGCGCCCGACAATGCGTTGTTGACGCCCGCCCCGGGTGACATGGTGCGCTACCTCGTGCGGCCCGGTGACAACCTGTTCCGCCTCGCCAGCGACTATCTGATTCGGCCCGAGACCTATCGCACGGTCCAGCAGCTCAACCACGTGGCCGATCCGCTGCGCCTGCCCATTGGCAAGACCCTGTTGATACCGCGCGTGCTGCTCAAGCAGGAAGCGGTGCGCGGCACTGTGTTGAGCTGGCGCGGCGCGGTGCGCATCGATGGCCGGCCGGCGGCCAATGGCATGCCAGTGACCGAGGGCATGCTGCTCGAAACCGGGCAGCGCTCGTTCGTCACCGTCACACTGCCCGATGATACGAGCATCGCGCTGCCATCGCAATCGGCCGTGCGGGTGCGCCGCCTGCGCAAGGTGGTGCTGGATCGGCATGTGGAGCGCCTGTTCGCGATCGAGCGGGGCCGGGCGAGCGCCGCTGTCACGCCGATGACCGATCCGGCCAGCACGTTTCAGTTCGCCACGCCCGGCGCCGTCACCTCGGTGCGCGGCACCCGTTTCCGCATGAGCTACGACGCCGATGCGCACCGTGCGACGAGCGAGGTGCTGGAAGGTAAGGTCGGGTTCGATCCCCAGGGGCGCAGCGCGCAGGTGCTGCCTGCCGGCTTTGGTTCCGCGAGCGATCTGGATGAGCCGATCGCGCTGTTGCCGCCGCCGCTGCTGGCTGATGCGGCAGCCCCGCAAACCGGAGCGGATCTGCGCTTTTCCTGGCAGGCCTTGCCGGGCGCGCGGGCCTATCACCTGCAACTGGCGGCCGATGCCCAGTTCCTCAAAGTGCTGGATGAAACCGTCGTGGCCGGATCTTCGGCGCAATTGGCGGGTCTGCCCGATGGACGCTATTTCGTCCGCGCTACCGCGATCGATGGCCATGGGCTGGAAGGCAAGCCGGCGCTCGCCGAATTCGAGCGGCGGCTGGAAAACAGCCTGCGCCTGTCGGTGGAAGAAAGCTGGAATGGCCCGGTGCGCCAGTATGTGTTCCACTGGGACCCGGCGCATGAAAGCCGCGCCACCTTCCGCTTCCAGTTGGCCAAGCCTGGCCGTGAAGACCGTCCGACGATCGACCGGCCTGGTCTATCCAGCCACGCTTTGGTCGGCCTAGCTCTGGCGCCGGGCCGCTATCGCTGGCGCGTGCTGATGGACGAGATCATCGACGGGCATACCGTGTCCCGCTGGACCGATTATCTGGACGTGCGGATCGAGGCATCCTGGTGAGCTTGGGCCATCAGCTGAAACTGCGCACGCAGTGGTGGCTGATCCTGCTGGCGGCAAGCGTGCTGGTCATCGTGCTGACTGCCGATCGCACGATGCTGCGGCTCGACAATGCATTCTATGATCGCCTGCTGCAACTGGGCGCGCCGGCGCCGGGGCAGTCGGTGCTGATGGTTGAAATCGACGATGACAGCATTGCGCGGCTGGGGCGCTGGCCCTGGAACCGGGGCATCCATGCCGCGCTGATAGACCGGATCAAGGCAGGGCAGCCGCGCGCGATTGCCTATGACGTGCTGTTTACCGAACCGGGCGATCCGGCCGTCGATGCACTGCTGGCCGGCTCGATCGCCGCAGCCCGGCCGATCTTCCTGCCGATGGTGCCGCCCGCGCCCGGTCTTTCCGGTGTGGCCGCGACGCCTGTGCTGCCGATCGCGCCCGTGCGTCAGGCCGCAAGCGGCATCGGCTATGCCACGATCGATCCTGACGCCGATGGTGTGGTGCGGTCCGCTACGGTTGCTGCCGGGCCGGCGCAGCACCTCATGGCCTTGGCCGCGTTGGCTGCCGCCAGCCCGGCAACACCCGCTGATCATCTTGCGATGCCGGTGGGCGCGCGCCTGATTCCGTTCGGCGCTGGCGGCGGGCACTGGCCGGGTGTTTCGGCCGCGGCCGTGCTGGCCGGGCAAGTACCGCCCGAACTGCTGCGGGATCGGGTGGTTCTGGTCGGCGCCACTGCCACGGGGCTCGGCAGCCGCTATCCCACACCCACCGGCAGTGTCATGTCTGGCCTGGAGATCGAAGCCAATCTGGTGAATGGCCTGATCAGCCGCACGATGATCCGCCCGGCCGGCATGCCTGCGCGGATTGGCCTGGGGCTGATGCCACTTCTGGTGCTGATGATCGGTTTGGGCCCATGGCGACGGATGCCGGCCATGGTGGTCTTTGCTCTTTGCGCTGGCGTGGTGGTCGCGATCGCGGCGCTGTGCCTCTTGGTGTGGCGCTTGTGGTTGCCGCCCGGGGCGGCGCTCGCCGGGCTTGCCGTTGCCTATCCCCTGTGGGGCTGGCGGCAGCTTGCCGTGATCGAGCAGTTCATGCGCGTCCAGTTGTTGCGGCTTGAGCAAGAGCCATCGATACTGCCCCGCGTGGCCTTGGTGGGGTCGGTCAGGCACGGTGTCGCCGGCACCATCGCGCTGTTGCATGCGGCCATCGCCCGCAACCGCGAGATGCAGCACTTCGTGGCCGATCGCCTGGACCAGTTGCCCGATGCCACATTGGTGGCCGATCTGCCCGGGCGCATCGTGATGGCCAACGCCGCCGCCCATCGCCTGTTCACCACCTTTGGGCATGCCATTATTCCCGGCGCTACCCAGGCCCAGGCCCTGCTATCGGCGGTGCGCCTGGTTGGCAGCGGCAACCCGGTGCCATTCCCGCCGGAAGCGGAAGAGCCTGCGACACACGAAGTACAGCGCGATCAGGCGCATTTCTACCTGGTGGGCATGGCCCCGCAGACGCAGGCCGATGGCCAGCGTGCCGGCTGGATCATCCGCTTTGTCGACATCAGCGAGTCCAAGGCCGCACAGCGCCAGCGTGACGACGTGGTGCAACTCCTGACGCACGACATGCGCTCGCCTCAGGCCTCCATCCTGGCGGTGCTGGAAACCGCGCCGGCCGATCGCATCGCTCCGGTAGAAGCCAGTGCCATCCGCCATTATGCCGAGCGCACACTGCGCCTGGCCGATGGTTTCGTGCAACTCGCCCGCGCGGAATACCTTGAGTACACGCTGGAAGAGGTCGATCTGGGCGACATGCTGATCGACGCGATCGATGATCTCTGGCCGCAATCGCGCGCCAAGGCGATCGAGATCGTTACCCACGGCGACGAGCAGATGCTGGTGATGGGGGAGCGATCCCTGCTGACGCGCGCGCTGGGCAACGTTATCGGCAATGCCATCAAATACAGTCCCGATGGCACCACCATCACCTGCACGCTGACACGCCAGGTCCGTGCCGACGGCAGCGCTTGGGGTCTGTGCACGATCGCCGATCAGGGCTGCGGCATGGATGAAGATCTGCGCGCACGCATGTTCGAACGATTTGCCCGTGGCCCGGTAGGGCTGGGGCCCAAGACCAGCGGCGCGGGCCTTGGCCTCAGCTTCGTACACACCGTGATGGTGCGCCACCACGGCGTGATTTCCTGCGAGACCGAGCCGGGCAAGGGCACGACGTTCACGCTGGCCCTGCCGATCAAGGATTGAGCGGCTGGACCCCGGCCCATTGCCGGTGTTAGCGTTGACCGCGGCAAGGCCTTCGGGCGAATTCGCATAGGGTGGAGGCGTTCATGCGGTTGGCGATTATGCTGGCGATAGCAATCACGGCTGCCAGCACGCCAGCCTTGGCAAAAGACCTGCCGGTGCCGTTCGTAGGCTGCCGATCAGATGGACAAACCGGACCGCTGGCTGCGCCAAGGAATGATGATGGCCATGCCCCCAAGGTCCCGGCGTCTTTGGCGCCACGGCTGGCCTGGTATGCCAGCAATACCACCGGCGGCGTTCTGGCGCCGCGTGGCTGGCGCTGTTTTGAACTCTATGGCTCCAACGGTTCCGTGCTGATGCTTTCTCCCACGGGGCTTGGCGCCGATCCATTTTCGGCCAAACTGATCGGGCCCGCGATCCAGGTCAGCATCTCGCTGGGCGATACCTCTGGCCGGTTCGAAGCGGCGCGCATTGCGGCCCGCCTGTTTCCCGATCGCAAGGCTTTCGTGGAATCCGTCATAGCGGAGGGTATCGCGCCGCGTCGCCAGTCCCCTTTCGGCCCCTATCCGCATGATCGCATCCTGCGGATAAATCGGAATTATGTGACGTTCGAAACCCCCGCCCGTCGCGAAGGCCTTGGCACCATGACGCGCCTACGTCCATCGGCGGACCCCATCAGGGGGCTGGTGTGGATGGATGCTGACAACAACGCCACCGTGCTTGCGGTGCGGCTCGCGCCGGCACAGCGGAATCTGGCAAACTATATCATCGCCGCGATGATACCGCGATAGCTGTAGGCCTGAATTTGGGACGCGGCGAAGGTAGCGTGATTTTCCCAGGCAGATGTAGTGCTACCGCATTGGGTCCAGGCTTGACACATTGCCGGTCACGGCAAGACGCTTTACGTCGAGAGCATGTTGACCTTGATGATCTGGAGCATTGCGGCTTTTGGCGCCAGTGCATACTGCTTGGCGAACGCCATCGCTGATTTGCGGGCGCGAAATTCGTCTGGGGTGCTTTGGGCTTGGTCAGCGTGGTGGTGTTCTGGGTGGCCCCGGTCCAGACACATCCGATCAATGTCACCTTGCCCGCAGACTAACCTTAGCTGTTTTCGCAACTCCGACTTGCGTCGTGGGGGGCGGCACTGGTGCAGGCGAGGTTCTTGGAATCGCCCGTCACGCAAACATCTGGCAAACCAGCGCCTTGATCCGGTGGAAAGGCAACAGGCAGTGCTTGTCGCCTTGTGTCAGCCGTGCGCCACGAGCCAGGCTGCCACGAGCATGGCGCCCCACAGCGCAGTGTTGAGCACGACAATATAGGCCAGCTTTCGGCCATTGGGTGCTTTCGCGCGCGATGCCTGGGCTTCGTCCGCGCGGGCGTGTGCCCACCCTGTGCTACGCCAATCCGTGCCGTGCCAATCTGTGCTGTGCATGCTTGTAGACACTACCGATACCCCGATCCATCCCCTCCGATTGCCATCGCACATCGGCCCGGCCCGCGCTTGTAAAGGAATGTCAATTTCGGATCATTTGGCCGCGAACATCATCCGATCAGGAGCAGTTTGGATGAGCGCTGCGCCAGCGTGGCCGTTCAGGCCGGTGTTTCCACCAGTTCGGCAATCTCGAACCTGTGGCTTTTCCAGCCGCGCATGCGTGCTGCCTCGCGCGTCGGGGCCTCCTTGCGGCGCGCCTCGGCCAAGGATCGGGTGTGGCCCCAGAATACCTCGGTCTTGCCGTTTTCCAGCTCCGCCACGATCCGCCAGTAATGGGTAAAGCTGTCGGTGGTCGGGCCGATCGTCTTGACGTAGCCATCGGGCATCGTGGCAGTGAGATAGCGGCGTTTCTTCTTCATCGCGGCGGCCTTGTGCCGAAAGCTGCGCGCCACCGCAACCGCCCGGCGCCGGCAAGATCGCCGTCGCTGTGGAACCAGGGCGGGCCGCGCGGCGTAGTGGTCGCAAAGGCAAGCCGCCTGTCACTTCCCAACACGACCGGAACCCCACGATGCGCCCGTTTGCCTGCCCTCAATGCCTGCGCCTCAACCATTTCGAAGTGCGGGTTTGCCCTGCCTGCACTGCAACGCTAGGCTATGACCCAGCGATCGATCGCTTTCGCTATCTGGCGGAAGAGGGCACCACGTGGAAGGATCGCACCGAGACTTCGGCCGATCTGGTGGTCTGCGCCAACAACAACGATTTCGGCATCTGCAACTGGCTGACCACGCGCGATGCGCCGGGCGGCATGTGCCGTGCCTGCCGGCACAACCGCACCATTCCCGATCTGGCCGATTCCGCCGTGCCGCCACTGTGGGCCAAGGTGGAAGAGGCCAAGCGCCGCCTGTTCCACACGCTGATCCGCCTTGGCCTGCCGCTGGAGACCAAGGCAGAGGAAACGCCGGAACGGCAGGGGTTGGCTTTCGATTTCCTCTATGGCGAGCTTGGCGCTGCGGGCAGTGGCCCAAAGATCATCACCGGCCACGACGAAGGCCTGATCACGTTGAACGTGGCCGAAGCCGACGATGCCCATCGCGAGCAGGTCCGCCTCGACATGGGAGAGCCCTATCGTACTTTGCTCGGCCATTTCCGGCACGAGGTGGGGCACCATTTCTGGTCACGCCTGATCGCGACCGCTCCCGCGACACTGGAAGCCTGCCGCGCCCTGTTCGGAGACGAACGCGCCGATTACGGTGCCGCGCTCGCCGCGCACTACGGCGGTGGCGCGCAGCCGTGGACCGAGGACTTCGTCAGCGCCTATGCCACCAGCCACCCGTGGGAGGATTTTGCCGAAACCTTTGCCCACTATCTGCACATCGTCGATGTGCTGGCAACGGCGCGCGGCTTTGATCTGTCGCTAACTGCGTTTGGCGGGCTTGACGGTGACGGCCAGGTGGGGGTGGAGTTCGATCCCTATCGCGCCGATGCCGCCGCGCTGGCGGCGGAAATGGCGCCGGTGTCCTTTGCCATGAACGCGGTGAACCGGGCGATGGGGCAGGCCGACCTCTATCCCTTCCACTTGTCTGACGCGATCATCGCCAAGCTGTCTTTCATCCAGCAAACCGTGGCAGCCGCGCGGGTCAGCTAAAGCCTTTCGCTGCCAGAATGGGCGAGAGCACCTGCTCCATCACGGCATAGCCGGCCTCGGTCGGGTGCACGCCGTCATAGGCGAGGCCCGGCCGCATGCCGCCCGCGCCATCCTGCATCGCGCCGTGGTAATCGACAAAGGTGTGCCCGTGCGTGGCGGCATAGCTGGCCAGCCACTGGTTGATCGCCGCAATCGGGGTCACCGTATCCAGGCCCGGGCGCCAATAATACCGTGCAGCCGGTGGCACCGAGGCCAGCAGCACGGCAATGCCGCTGGCCTTGGCGAGCATGGCCATCGCCGCGAGGTTGTCCTGCGTCTGCTGCAGGGTCATTGGGCCGGTGTTGCCGGCAATGTCGTTCGTACCGGCCATGATGTGCACCGCGCGGGGCTTGAGCGCGATGACGTCGGCCATCATGCGCAGCACCATCTGCGGCGTGGTCTGGCCGCTGATTCCCCGGCACACGCGGCCCTCTGCCGCAAAGAAGGCGGGGTGCTTGTCGGGCCAGCCCTGCGTGATGCTGTCGCCCATGAAGACCAGCTTGACCGGCTTGCCCGTGGCGATCACGCGGGCATTGTCTTGGGCATAGCGGGCGAGCCAGGGAAAATCGGTCAGCCGCCGCCGCTCGTCATCGGTCAATGCCACGGCGGCAGGGGGTGGTACAGGGGTGGGGGAAACGGGTGCCACGGCTTGCGCCGCGCGGGCGGCGGTGCTGACGCCAGCGACACCCAGCGGCGCCGTTGCGATCAAACCCAGGAAGCGGCGGCGATTGGCAGGAATGGTCACAGATAGCGGCTCCAACGGCAGGGCAGGTCGGCCAGCGCCTCGCCAGTGCTGACGCCTTGCGGGCTGATGACAAGATGGGTGCGCTTGGGCGCATAGGCTGGCCATCCCGCGAGTGGCGCGCCGTGTTGCGCCAGCGCGATCCAGTGGGCTTGCAGCGTGCTGCCATCGGCCAGCGGCGTGGCATTGTGGATATAGCCGATGTCCGCACCGTGGAAGCTGCGCGCGCCACCTGGCCCGATATCGAATTCGTACCGCCACACCGGCCAGCCATGCGCGGCCAGGAGATCGGCCATGCGCCCGGTGGGGCAGCGGAACAGAATGTCGGTAGCGATGTGCAAATCGCGGCTGCCCAGGCGTGGGTCTTCGGGCGGATCGGGTTGATCCAGCCGATAGAACGCGCGCACCTGCGCTTCATTGGTGCCAAAGGCCATGGCCACGTTGGCATCGCGATGCGGGCGGCCACCGGGCAGGCCAAATTCCGCGCGATTGGAACCCAGGATCACCGGGCGCGGTGGCGCGCTGGCCAGCAGGGCTTCGGGTACGGCAGGAAGCACGGCGCCATCCACCGTGGCGCGCAGCCACATGAAATCGTCGCTTTCCAGCGCGCTGTCGTGCAGCGCCTTGTCTGCATCGAGCAGGGCATGCGGCGATGCCGTGCGCAGCGGCGCGGCGCTGCCATCGGTGCCCAGTTGGGCGTCGAGCTGGTCACCCAGGCGCAGCGCCTCGGCCAACGGGCGCGACGGCAGGCCAAAGCCAGGGGTGCCGCTTTGCAAGGCGGCGGCCTGGAACAGACCGGGCGTTTGCGGGCTGGCAAGGAGATAGCCCACGTCTTCGGCGCCGGCGCTTTCGCCAAAGATCATGATCCGAGTGGGATCGCCGCCAAAGCGGGCAATATTGGCCTTGATCCAGCGCAGCGCGGCGATCTGGTCCATCAGGCCATAGTTGCCGGTCTTGCCATCGCGCTCTGCCGCCAGCGCGCGGTGCGGTAGAAAGCCAAAGATGCCAAGCCGGTACTGGATGGCCACCAGCACCACGCCATGGCGCGCCAGGTCGCTCAACACCGTGCCACCGGCCGATCCCGCGCGGTTGCTGCCGCCATGGATCCACACCATGACGGGGCGCTTGCCCGCCAGCGCCGGGCTGGCGATATCGAGCGTGAGGCAATCCTCGTTGCCGCGCACATAGTCGGCGTGGTTCCAGCCGTAATCGTTTTGCAGGCATGCTGCGCCTGGCGCGGTGGCGTCGCGCGGGGTCTTCCACACCGGCGCCGGCTGCGGCGGTTGCCAGCGCAGCGGGCCCAGTGGCGGCGCGGCATAGGGCACGGCGCGAAAGCGCGTCACGCCATCGGCGTCGGCCGTGCCGACCACCGGCCCACTTTGCGTCAGCGCGACAGGGTGCCCGGCGCCGGGCGTTGCCCATGCCGGGGCAGCGGCCAGCGCCAGCGCGGCCAGGCCATGCCGCAGCCGCATTACTGCGACAGACCCTGTTGCGCGGCCGGCACGTTCCACCCTTCCAGCGTCACCGCCGCCGCCGTGCCGGCGCTGGCCGGCCAACGCACAGTGATGGTGCGACTTTCGCCCGGCATGACCGCAACATAGTTGTCGCTGTAATAGGCCGGCAGGATGCGCTTGCCAGCCGCATCCACCAGCGTGGCGCGGGTGTTGAGAGCCGGCGTGCTGCTGCTGTTGGTCAGCGTGATGGCCATTTCCCGTTCGCTGCCGCTGTCCTGCGGGGCGCCGGTCTTGATCGCGAGCGGCGCGGCGCCCATGGCATTGAGCGCGCGATAGGCATCCTCGTCCTTGCCGCGCCAATAGACCGTGTCGCTGACCGCCTTGCCGGCACGATCGGTGATCTTGAGGCTGACGAGCACCATCGGCGCCGACGCAAAGATCGTGTCGAGCGGCAGGGGTTTGAGCGTGGTATCGCGGTTGGCCAGCGCGTCGGCACGGTCGCGCCGCGTGAACAGCACCTTGCCGGCCAGGTCTGTTACCGTGCTGGTCACCGTCAGGCCCCTGGCATCGTCCTGCGTGGTGTTGACCAGCACCAGCGCATTGTCGGGCAGGTTGAGCTGCGCGTGCAGCGGCCGGGCGGCACGCTGCGCGCCGTAATAGGCGGCGTGGGTGTCAAAGTCAGAGCTGTAGATTTGCCAGGCGTTCGATGGCCAGGACGGATGGGTCATCCAGAACAGGCGCCCGCTGTTCTTGGTCCAGAGATGGCCCAGGAAACCCTCGATCATGGCCTGGTGGGTTTCCAGGTTCATCATCTGCGCCTTGCGCTCGAAATCGGCAAAGCTGGTGGCCGCGCCGAACCGGCGGTTCAGGCTTTCCATGAACGTCTTGGTGTCGCCGTTGCCGGAGAAATGCCAGTCGTGATAGGCCAGCGTATCGCTCAGCGGCCAGCGATCGGCCTCGGGCACATATTGCGCGATCGCGGCTGCCGTAGCCAGCGAGGGCGTGCCGGTTTCCACCGAAAAGCCGGTGGCCAGATCGGTGAAATAGCCCTGCGGCTGGCGGTAGTTGTAGGGGCCAGAGCCCTGCAGGTTCACCGTGTTGGAACTGCCGGTGTACCAGCGGGTGCCGTCCAGCTTGAACAGCAGATCGTCCAGCCCTTCGTTCAGCGTGGGATAGGGCACCCCTTCGTTGCGGCCGAACCAGATGATGATCGAGGGGTGGTTGCGATAGCGCTTCACCACGTCTTCGGCATTGGCCAGGAACAGCTGCGGGTCTTGCGGCTCCACCTGGAAATTCTGGGTCGATTGCCAGAAATCGTTGAGCACCATCATGCCGTACTCATCGGCCAGGTCATAGAATTCCGGCTCGGTGCTGGTGCCCATCCAGTTGCGGATGATGTTGAGGTGGGCTTCCTTGTGCAGGCGGAAGGCCGGCTCCAGCCGTTCGCGCGAAACGCGCTTCATCGCATCGTCCATGCCCCAGCTGCCGCCGCGCGCGGCGATCTTCACGCCGTTGACGCGGATCGTCAGATGCGGTTCGGGCAGCGTGTCGGCCGCGCCCAGCGCTTGCACACCGGACGAGGTTTCGCCGGCCGGCGTGAGCGATTCCACCCAGCCGCGCGGGGTTTCCTTGATCGCCTCGTGGCGCACGTCGATCAGCTTGGTGCCGGCAAGGCGCCCATCGGTGGGTTGCACGTTGACCCGGCGCAGCGCGCCGGCATGATCCATCAGCGAAAGGTCATAGGAAACCTCGCGAATGCCAAAGCGCGTCTCGGCACGGTCAGACACCGCGCCATCGACCGTGGCGGTGATATGCAGCGGGTGCAAGGCCTGCTCGCCATAGCCGTTGGGCCACCACAGGCGCGGGTTCTTGATGCGCAGTTGCGGGAAATCGGCGGGGGTAAAGCGCACTTCGCCTTCACCGGGGGCAAGCGTGACGCTGCGTTCCACGCTGACATCGTCAAACGCGGCGCGCACCGTCACGGTGCGCGGTGTCGTGCCATCGTTGCGCAGGGGCACGGTAATCAGCACGTCAGCGCTGTCGGTGCGGGGCAGGGGCAGGTCGGTCACCACCTGGCTGTCGAGCAGGCGCACGTCGCCACGGGCGCGCAACTGCACGTCCTGCCACAGCCCGGTGTCACGATCGCGAATGCCCGGGATCCAGTCCCACCCTTCGGTGGCCACGAACGTGGGGCCATCGATGGCGAGTTGGCCGCCGTTTTCGCCCACCCCGGCCGCGATCGACTGCTCGTGCGGAATGCCCGGATGCGGCGGCGGCGAAACCCGCACGGCGATCACGTTTTCGCCGGCCACCGGCACCAGCGTGAATTCGCCGCGGGCAAAGGCGCCCTTGGTCTGCCCCAGCTTCTGCCCGTTGACCCAGATTTCGGCGGCATAGTTGATGCCGTTGAAACGCAGCGCCAGGCGCTTGCCCGCCGCATCCGCCGGCACGGTAAAGCTGGTGCGATACCACCAGTCCTGCCGCGCCAAGCTTTCGGGAATGCGCAGGTTGTTGAGCCCGTAATAGGGATCGGGATAGACCCCGCGATCGACCAGCGTGGTCAGCACCGTGCCTGGCACGGTCGCTGCGCGCCATTGGCCCTTGGGCGTGCCCGGGCGCGAAAGCGTGGGCCCATCGGCACTCGGCACATCGGGCGCGCCAGCCAGTTGCCAGCCGTTGATCCGCCACACGCCATCGGCCAGCGGCTGAACCACGGCGGCAGCCGGCACGGACTTGGCCACCGGTGCGGAGAAGCCGCCTTTGGCCTGGGGCAGTGTCCAGGGATCCTGCTGGCGCCAATAGCCGGTGTTGGCGGTCTTCTGGAATTCCCAACCAACCCCCACGTGCCACATCTGCACCAGATCGAAATCGGGCCGGGTGGCAACCAGCGCCTGCACGGCCGGCAGCGGCAGCGCACCATCCTCGATCCGCGCGTCGACCAGGTCGCCGCCAAAGTGCGGCGCGCCGGGCATGGCAGGGGCGACGGCCAGGCGGGGCGCCAAGGCACCGGCATCGGCCAAGCCGCCGCGCGCCACTTCCTGCCCATCGACATAGAGCGTGGCGCGTTCACCATCCCAGCTGGCGGCCACATGGGTGAACCGCCCGGCGACAATCGCACGGGGCGCCACGATCATCGCCGATCCGATGCGCAGCGCCGGCTTGCCATCGATCAGGGCCAGGCAGCGGCAGGCCGTGGCCGGATCGCCCAGCGACAGCAGCACCACAGTGCCGCTTTGTATGGCCTGCGGGCGCACCCAGGCGGCCAGGGCTGTGGGGGCATGCGGGGCCAGCACCGCAGCCGTAGTCGGCACCTCGCGGGTGATGCCGATGCCGCCTTGCATCAGGGCAGCATTCCACGGGCCGCCGTTGGTCACAGGCGCAGCACCCGCGACCGGGGCCAGCATTCCACCCAGAATCGTGGCAGCAAGCAGGCTTGTGGCAAAACGCATCGAAAATCCCTCTCCTGGTCGGCGCGTCACCCGCTTGGCCGGGTGTTGGCACCAGTGTATGAGATGGCCCGTCGTCGCGGTCGCCAGCCCATCATCGTCGGTTCCTTTCTGACGCAAACCGAATTAATAAGTCAAATTGAATTAATGATTGGGAGAGCGCGATGCATGCGAATTTCGAGGGCGGTAGCGGCCCGGGGGAAGGGGCTCTGCAACCGATGCCGAAGGCGGCCGTGAGTGCAGCCGTCGCGGCCAGCCTGGCCGGGCTGCTGTTCGGGTTCGACACGGCGGTGATTTCCGGCGTGACCGAGGCGTTGCGCCAGCATTTCGCACTTTCCGCCACGGGGCTGGGCATTGCTGTTTCCGCCGCGCTGTGGGGTACCTTGGTGGGGGCCAGTGTGGCCGGGGGGCTGGGTGATCGCCTGGGCAGCCGCCGGGTGTTGACCTGGATCGGTGTCGCTTATCTCGTTTCGGCGATCGGTTCTGCCCTGGCGGGCGGGATGGCGCTGTTTGTGGCCTTTCGTTTTCTGGGCGGCCTTGCCATCGGCGGCTCGTCGGTGCTGGCGCCGGTCTATATCTCCGAAGTCAGCGCCGCGGCCCTGCGTGGCCGGCTGGTGGCGATGTTCCAGTTCAACATCGTTGCCGGCATCCTGCTGGCCTATTGCAGCAACTGGCTGCTGGCGCTGGCGCTTCCGGCTGACATCGCCTGGCGGGCCAAGCTTGGCATCGCGGCCCTGCCGGCGCTGTTCTTTGCGGTGATGCTGCCCGGCATTCCCGAAAGCCCGCGCTGGCTGGCGAGCAAGGGGCGTGGGGCGCAGGCACGGGTGGCGGCAGACCGGCTTGGCCTCGATGCCATGGCGCTGGCCAGCACCGATCAATCCGATGCACGCCTCGATTGGCGGCGCCATCGCCGGCCGATCCTGCTGGCGATCGCGATTGCCGCGTTCAACCAGCTTTCCGGCATCAATGCCATTCTCTATTACCTCAACGACATTTTCGCTGCGGCTGGCTTCACCGGCGTGTCCGCCGATCTTCAGGCGGTCGCCATCGGATTGACCAACCTTGTTGCCACCATGGTGGCGATGACGGTGATCGATCGCGTGGGCCGTCGCCCGCTGCTGCTTACCGGCGCGATTGGGACTACGCTGGCGCTGGCGGGCGTGGCGGCGATCTATGCCTCGGGCAGCGGCGCGCAGTTCCTGTTGCCTTTGCTCGTGCTGTTCATCGCTGCCTTTGCCTTTTCCCAAGGGGCGGTGATCTGGGTCTATCTGTCGGAAATCTTTCCCACGCCGGTGCGCGCACGCGGCCAGGCGCTGGGCAGCACTACGCACTGGGTGCTCAACGCCGCGATCAGCTTTGCCTTCCCGGTGGTCGCGCAGTTCACCCAGAGCCTGCCCTTCGTGGTCTTTGCCCTGGCCATGGCGGTGCAGGCGGTGGTGGTCTGGCGCTTCTTCCCCGAAACGCGCGGCGTCGATCTCGAGGAACTGGCCGCGCGGCTTTCGCACTGACCATGCATGGGCGCGGGCCGGGGATCGTCCCGGCCCGCGTCATGCGTCAAGAGGGCTTGGCGCGGCGATCAATGCGTGGCGCAGGGCAGCCGCACTTGCGCATCCATCCCCAGCTTCACCCGGGCCAGGCTGATCGTCATCGCCCCGCCGGTTGACAGGATCAGCGGCGCGTCGACCGCATCCATCCGCGCCCCTGCCGTGCGCAGGCACTGCAGCGGAATGCCCAGCGTCGACCAGGTGCCGCGCGGCAGCATGTCGAGCTTGCCCAGCGACAGGCTGGTGGCCTTTCCGGCGCTGTCCATCGCCAGGGTGACCGGCGCGGTGGGCGCCGCATCCACGCGGATCGTGGTCACCAGCATCATCTCGCCGTTGGTCTCGCGCGAGAGGTCTGCCGGGGCGTGGGTGGTGAGCGCCAGCGCCGCGGTGCCCTTGCTGCCGGAAAAGGCAAAGGTCCGCGCCCCTTCCTGCACCTGGTAATCGCTGGCGGTGATGGCCACGCCGCTATCGGCCACCGTGGCGGGCACGCTGGTGATCCGCGTCACCCCGCCGGTGCCGGCGTTCTGGATTTCCAGCGACCAGCCTGGCGTTGGCACGCCTTTCTGGAAATACTCGGTGGTGCTGCCCGCGCTGTCGTCAACGCCCGATTGCTCGGGCAGGGCCACCCAGCGCGGCGCGGGAGTTTTAAGCGACAGCCCATGGCCCAGCGGATAGAGCGTTGCCCCGCCCGGCACGGCCGTCATCGGCCAGCGGAACGGCAAGCGCCCGGTGAAATCGTGGGCCACGCTGCCATCGCTGCCGCGCAGCAGCACATCGGCCACGCCTTCGCCTTCCGATCCCGGCAACCACGCCACGACAAAGGCATCTGCCAGGTTGAGGAACGGGTTGGCATAGAGCGGCCGCCCGGTCAGCATCAGCGCTACCACGGGAACCCCAGCGGCCTTGAGCTTGCGCATCGTTTCCAGCGGCGTGCGCAGATCGGGCTTGAGTTGCAGGCTGCGCAGATCGCCCTGGAATTCGGCATAGGGCGTCTCGCCAAAGACCACGATAGCCGCGTCGGGCTTTTGCCCGGCAAAGCTGCCATCGGGCGAAAGCGTGGCCTGCCCGCCTGCCGCGCGCACTGCTGTATCGATGCCCTGCCACAGCGTGGTGGCGCCGGGGAACAGCTTGGGATCAAGCCCGGTGCCTTGCCACGAAAGCGTCCACCCGCCCGATTGCCGGGCAATGTCGTTGGCGCCATCACCGGCCACCAGAATGCGCGCCTTGGGCGACAGCGGCAAAAGACCGCCTTCGTTCTTGAGCAGCACCAGCGATTCCTGCACGGCCTGGCGGGCAACCGCGCGGTGGGGTGCGCTGCCCAGCAGATCGAACTGCCCGGCATAGGGGCGGGAAGAGGGGCGCCCGGCGCTGAACAGACCAGCGCGCATCTTGACGCGCAGCACCGCGCCCACGGCCTCGTCCAGTCGTGCCATCGGCACGGTGCCATCCTGCACTTGCGCGATGAGGCTGTGATAGAGCGCCTTCCAGCTATCGGGCGCCATGAGCATGTCGATCCCGGCGTTGACCGCCTGCGGGCACGAGGCGTTGCTGCACCCGGCCACCTGGCCATGCGCGTTCCAGTCGCTCACCACTAGGCCGGCAAAGCCCATGCGCCTCTTGAGCACGTCGGTCAGCAGGCTCTTGTTGCCGGTCATCTTCACGCCGTGCCAACTGGAAAAGCTGGCCATGATCGACAGCACCCCGGCGTCGATCGCGCTGACATAGGGCTGTGCATGCACCTTGATCAGTGTTGCCTCGTCGATCACGGCATCACCCTGGTCGCGCCCTTCGAAGGTGCCCCCATCGGCCAGGAAGTGCTTGGCCGTGGCGATCACGTGCGGCCCCGCCAGCAGCGGGCCGGAATTGGGCTTGCCCTGCAGCCCTTCGATGAATGGCCGGGCATAGCTGGCCACCAGCGCCGGATCTTCGGAATAGCCTTCAAAGGCGCGGCCCCAGCGGGTGTCCTGCGGCACGGTGATGGTCGGGGCAAAGGTCCAGTCGATGCCGGTCACGCGCACTTCGGTGGCGGTCACCGCGGCGATGCGTTGCAGCAACGCGGGATCGTGCGTGGCGCCCAGCGCGGAATTGTGGGGAAACAGCGTGGCGCCCACGATGTTGCTGTGCCCGTGCACGGCATCGGTGCCCCACATTACCGGGATGGCCACGCCGCCATCGCGCTTGTCGACAGAGGCATCATAGAACGCGTCTGCCAGCTTGAGCCATTCGGGCGCCGGGGCATAGTCATTGCCACCAGGGCCGGCATTGCCGCCATTGAGCACCGATCCCAGGTGATAGCGGTGCACGTCGTCGGGCGTGACGGTGGAAAGATCGGCTTGAAGGATCTGGCCGACCTTCTCCTCCAGCGTCATCCGCTTGATCAGGGCGGCGATGCGCGCTTCCATCGCGGCATCCTGGCGCCAGGGCCAGCGGGCCTGGGGCCACAGCGCGGGGTGGGCCACGGCGCTGGCAGCGGCTGCGGGAAGGGCAGCCTCGCTCGGCGCAGTCTGCGCGCAGGCCGCGCCACCCCACGACAGGCCCAGGCCAAAGGCCAGTGCAGCCGCTGTCGACAGGTAAGTTGATAGGCGAAAACGATTTACAGGCATTCCGGGCATCCTTAATTAAAACAAGTTTAAATATTTTTTGGTTTTCACGAGGGGCTGTGCCAAAGTCGGGCATAACCGACAGGCTGATGCATGAAATTTGCGCGCAAATGCCCCGCTTTTCGCATTTGTTTCGCAGGCCGTGCGTGGCAATAGAAACACATGGGATCGAGGCACGATGAACAGGTTGAAACCGCCCCGGACGGCAACCCCACAGGGGCGGGCGGCATAATGGCCAGCGATCAGATCCGTCTGTCGGGCACGAACCTTGAGCGTGCGGCCGATCACAACCAGCGCGTCACGCTGCATGCCATCCGCGTCAACGGCCCGCTTACCCGCATCGATCTGGCCCGCATCACCGGGCTTACCCCGCCGGCGATCGCCAACATTACCAAGCGTCTGATGGCCGATGGCCTGATCGAGGATGCTGGCCAGCGGCGCGGCGGACGCGGCCAGCCTGCCACGCGCCTGGTGATCAACCGGTCGGCCTGCTATGCCATTGGCGTCAACATCGATCGCGATCACATCACGCTGGTCGTGGTCGATTTTGCCGGCGCGGTGGTTGCCGGCATTACTCAGGACATTGCCTTCCCGATGCCGGCCGATGTCCAGGCGCTCTATCGCGGATCGATCCGCCGCCTGCTGGACGAGGCCGGGGTCGAGCCGGCGCGGCTTGTTGGGCTGGGGGTGGCAAAGCCCGACGATTTCGGTCTGGTCGATCTGCCCGGCCGGCCTGCCGATTTCGCCTGCTGGGAAACTGCCGACATTGCCGACCTGTTCCGTGGCCCGTTCGAACTGCCGATCTTCGTTGAAAATGATGCTGCCGCAGCCGCGATGGGTGAACAGCAACTGGGCCACGGCCAGACCTGCTCCAGCTTTTTCTACATCCTGGTTTCGTCCGGACTGGGCGGTGGCCTGGTCGTGGATGGCGCCTATTTTCGCGGTGCCAATGGCCGCAGCGGCGAAATCGGCTTCATGCTGGCGCGGCGGGAAGGACAGGCCCCGCACCCGGTGCAGGATCTCGTCTCGCTTTCGGGCGTGCGCCGTGCCCTTGGTGCGGTCGGCCTGACCGAGGCTGATCTGCGCGGCAACCCGGATGATCCTCGTCTCGCCAGTGCCATGGCTGCCTGGGTGGAAGGCGCCGCCGAAGAGTTGTGCGATCCCCTCATCGCGGTGAACTGCCTGATCAACCCGGCGGCGATTTTCGTCGGCGGCCGGTTGCCGGGGCGCTGGGTCGATGCGCTGGCCGATCGGCTGAATCAGCTGTTGCAGCGGCGTGGCGCGCATGTTCCGGCGCTGTCGCTGGTCCAGCGCGCCTGGCTGGCCGAAGATGCCCCCGCTGTGGGCGCGGCGATCCTGCCCTTCAGCCATTTCCTGCTGCCCGCCGCGCGCGTGCTGTGGACGGCAGACGCCCAGGGTTGAGCCGCAGGGCGGCAAGGCTGCTGGCCGGGCGCAGGCCATCCATGGCGGCATCATCCTTGGTGCAAACGGGCGGGCGCGGGTTCAGGCGGCCAATGGGCCGGCCGGTGTGCCGCCGGCGATATGCGCAATGAAATCGCGGTGTGGCCGTGCCTCGGCCACGGCACCCGCTACGGTTTCACGCATGCGGCGCAGCGCCTCGCTGATTTCCGCATCGGTAAAGTGATCGGCCATGGGATCGTGTGCTGGGGGCAGCCAGTCGAACCCGGCGTACATCGACAGCCAGCTGGGATCGAGGAAGCTTTCCCATTCATACCGCACCAGCCGCCCGCGTGCGCGGAACAGGCGCAGCTTGTGGGCCAGCATCTCGGGCACGTCGGCCTCGCGCAGGCGGTCCCAGAACGGCTCGCCCACGCGCCGGTTGCCCAGGTAATGCAGGATCAGGAAATCGCGGATGCGGGCATATTCCAGTGTGGTGGCGCGGTTAAATTCGTCGGCCAGCGCCGGATCGAACGTGGCATCGGGAAAGAATTCCGCCAGGCGTTCGATCGCCGTCTGGATCAGGGTGATGCTGGTCGATTCCAACGGCTCCAGGAACCCTGCCGCCAAGCCCATGCCCACGCAGTTACCCGCCCAGAACCGCTGGCGATGCCCGGCTCCAAAGCGGATGAGGTTGGGCTCGGCCAGGGCTTCACCTTCCAGGCGTGACAGCAGCTTGGCCGTGGCCTCGTCATCCGATAGCATCGCGCTCGAATAGACATAGCCATTGCCCACGCGATGCTGCAGCGGGATGCGCCATTGCCAGCCGGCCTCTTGCGCGGTGCTGACGGTATAGGGCCAATCGCGCGTGGCATCGGCGGCGCAGGGAATGGCCACCGCCCGGTCGCACGGCAACAGATCGGTCCAGTCGGTCCACTCCACGCCCAGCGCCTTGCCCAGCAGCAGTGAACGAAAGCCCGTGCAGTCGATGAAAAGGTCGCCGGCAACGCTGCCGTGCTCTTTTGTTACCAGATGCGCGATATGGCCGGTCTGCGCATCCAACGCCACGTCGTTGATCACGTCGTCGAAGTGGCGCACGCCCTGCGCCAGCGCGCGATCGCGCAACATCGCGGCAAAGCGGCTGGCGTCGAAGTGTACCGCCCAGTCGAACACCGCCAGGTCATTCACCGGCTTGTCAGGCGGCAGCATGAACGCGCCGCGCTGCGCCAGCGCGCTGCACAGGCTGTAGGCCGCAAGGTCGGTCGGCTCGCCGTCATGTTGCAGCTTGAGCCAGTATTGGTGAAACGGCACCCCGCGTGAGGGCACGCCATAGAGCCCGAACGGATGGAAGAAGCGACTGCCGGGTTGGGCCCAATCGCGAAACTCGATGCCCAGTTTCACTGTGCCGCCAGTGGCACGCAGCACGTCGATATCCTCAACCCCGATCGCACGGAAATAGTCGCGGATGCCCGGCACCGTGGCTTCGCCCACGCCCACCGTGCCGATCGCGCTGGATTCCACCACGGTGATGGCCACGCCTTGCCGCGCCAGCCGGCCGGAAAAATAGCAGGCAGCCATCCAGCCCGCCGTGCCGCCGCCGGCGATCACGATCTGGCGGATGGGCTTGGCGTGCTGGGCGGCTGGCATGTCGGTCATGGCAACACTCGTGTGGTTGAAACGAAAAGACCCGCCGCCCAGGGGAGAAGTTGGACGGCGGGTCAGTCAGGAGGCTCGTGAAAAGATCCTCTTTGGTGCGATAGACTTAGAACTTGGTACGGGCGCCGATCAGGAAGCGGCGTTCGTAGATGTTGTTGAAGGCCTTCTGGTCGGGGAACGCGAGGTAATAGCGCTCATGTTCGCCGGTCAGGTTGGAGCCCTGAGCATAGATCGTCAGACGCTTGTTGATATCATACGAAACCGACGCGTCGACATAGTTGGTCGGCGCCTGCATCAGCGTGAGGCCGTCGATGCCGGCAAAGTTCGTCTGCTCCACGCGGGCCGAGCGATAGTTCCACGCCACGCGGGCCTGGAGACCATACTTTTCGAACCACAGCGCCGCGTTGACTTGGTGCTTGGAGTTATCCTGGAACGGCAGCTTGGCCCCGTTCAGGTTGGTGCCCCCGGCGTTGGAATCAGACAGCGTGTAGTTGAGATCGACGCCAAAGCCGCTGAGCACGCCCGGCAGGAAATCGAACCCAAGCTTGGCCCCGGCTTCGATGCCCTGCAGATAGCCGCCGCGACCCTGCACCTGCGAGTTGATGAACACGGTGCTGCGCACCACGCCGTCAAGATCGGGCAGGTCCGTCCGCTTGACCGAGTCCGTCTTCACAAAGCTGGCGATATCAATGCGATAAAGGCCAAAGTTGATCAGGCTGGTACGGTTCAGGTAATATTCGAACGACACTTCATAGTTGGTCGACCGCCAGGGATCGAGCATCGGGTTGCCGTTGGAATTGCCGCCCGACACGCGGAAGATCGGCGGGTTGAACGTGGTATCGATCGCATAGTTGAGATCGAGGCCACCGCCCCACTGTGCAAGATCAAGCAGCGTCATGTTCTTGGAGAACGCAGCGCGCACGCGGAACTTTTCGGTCACGTCGAGCGAGGCGTTGAGCGCCGGCAGCCAGTCGGTGAACGAACGGTGGGTATAGATATCGCCCACGTCGGCAGCCGGAAGACCATAGGGCTGGCCCGGACCCGAGATGTTCTGGCGCACGTTGAAGGTGGTGTTGATCACGCGCAGGCCGGCGTTGGCACGCAGCGCCATGCCACCGATTTCGGTGTTCCAGTTGAGCTGGCCATAGGCCGACTTCTGGTGGAGCTTGATCGAATAGGACCGGCCCGGAATGACGAATTCCTTGTTGCCGGGATAGAAGCTGTTCTGGAACGAGGCGGCATCGTCCATCGCGTGCGGATCGAGCACGTAGAACGCGCCGACGCCCCCGGCCGGCACGGTGTACTGCTTGAGGTACTTGGAGATCGTCGCGTCGTTGCCCAGGCGCGTCAGGCCCGCGGTATAGAAACCGTTGGCATCGCCCGCCGAACAGCTGCTGCTGTTCATCTGAACGTCGAACGCCTTCCACTTGACGTAGCAACCGTTGGGATCGGATGCGCCCTGACCGGCATAGAACGGCGCGGCACGATCGAAGTAATAGGCTTCTGCACCACGCTCGCCATAGCGCGCACCGAAATCGAACGACACATCGGGCGAAAATTCATAGCTGGCGTCAAAGCGCGCCACCTTGAGATCCGAATTCGACCGGTAGTTGTTTTCCGAAGACGTGGTCTTGAAGCCGTAGGCCGCCGGATTCCCCAGGTTGCTGGCCAGCGCGTTCGGCAGGGTGAAATTGGGCATTTCGCCGCGATAGTCGATCGAGGCGGGCAGGGTGTTGTAGGTGTAGCCCAGCGGGTTGAACGTGCGATCGCCGCCCAGCGCGGCCGGATAGTGGCCCACGCCATTGAACCACTGCTTGCCGTTCGACAGGCTCAGCTGGAAATAGCTGTCGTCGAAGTTCTTGTGCGCCTTGCCATAAAGCCCGCGCAGCGTCGCCTTGAACGGCCCACTGTTATAGCGCAGTTCCAGGTTGAGGTTGATCGAGTCAGACTTGGTCCGGCCGGTTTCGGAATAGCTGTCAAAGTTCTGCAGCGTGTAGTTGTACTGGTCTACGACGTTGAAGTTGTAGCCGTTGATCTTGACGCCGGTATCGCGCGAGTGGCCCGGCACGAAATCGGCCGCCTGCCAGTTCACCGCCTGGAACTGGAAACCAGCGGTGCGATCATACTGCGTCTGCTTGGTGTAGAACCCGTCGGCAACCAGGTCGAGCTTGTCGTTGAGGTGCGCCTGGAACGAGCCGTTGAGGCCGAAGCGCTCACGCGTGGTGATGCGGTTCCAGCCGGTGTGGGCCTGGGGCGAGAAATAGGTATCGTTGGCATCGCCATCGCCGTTCACGTCCACGCCGGTGAGCAGGCCGTTGTTGTAGATAGAGGTGCCGCGATTGGGATCGTCAAAGCGGAAGCCGCCGTAGCCGGTGGCGTCGCCAATCGATTCATTGGCGAGGCGGCCGCCGTAATCGCGCTGGATACCCGAATACGAGTTCGACAGATCGACCTTGGCGTAGGACGCCGAAACCAGGAAGCCGACGTCATCGTTGCGCCAGGCGAGCAGGCCATTGACCTGCGGGTTCCACTTCTTGGCCTTGTCGCCATAGGAACCTTCGACAGCCGCCGCGCCCGAAAGGCCCGACTTGAAATCGAACGGACGGCGCGTGAGCAGGTCGATCGTGCCGCTGATGCCCGAAGCGAGCAGCGTGCCGGTGGGCGACTTGATGACGTTCGCGCCCGAGAACAACTGCGAAGGAATGTCGGTGAAGTTGGGCTGGACCGACGTGATCGAGTTCGCGCCGAGATAGGCTTCGCCGTTGAGCAGCGTCTGCACCTGGGGCAGGCCGCGCACGTTCACGCTGGCACCTTCGCCGGCGTCGCGCCGGATCTGCACGCCAGGAATGCGCTGCAGCGAGTCGGAAATCGTCACGTCGGGCAGCTTGCCGATATCCTGCGCGGAAATGGCATCGACCACGCTGGCGCTGTTGCGCTTCACGTCGATCGCGCGGGCGACCGAGGCGCGAATGCCGGTAACGATAATCGCCTGTTCGGCCGTTCCGGCAGCGCTGTCAGTGGTAGGATTTTCAGCGGTCTGGGCCGTGGCAAGGACCGGGGTTGCCAGTGCGATGGCCGATACCGCGTAACGCAGCACGCGGGAACGAGACGCAAACGATCGCATCGAAATGTCCTCTCCTGAAGATTGTAGGTCTTGCCTACGATTAAACAATTTTGTTTTATCAAATTGCCCGTGAATGCTCTTTGCGTCAAACGTTTTCTGAACGTTACCAAAACGCCTTTCAAAAAATCCAATTTCGCCAGTTATTTGAAGGCGCATGGTGATGGCTTCTCGACAACGCGGTTGCAGCAATGCCGTGGCGACGAGCAGGGCGGCCAGGCCATGCCGCACACGAAAAAAACCCCGGAATCACTTCCGGGGGTGATGGGCCGTTACGCCAGCGTCGCGGAATTCAGATCAGGGCGTCGATGATTCCAGCCAGGGCCACGTCACGCGTCGAAATGCCGCCCGCGTCGTGCGTGGTCAGCCAGATGTCCACCCGGTTGTAGACATTGCTCCATTCCGGGTGATGGTCCATCCGCTCGGCGGCAAAGCCGACTTGCACCATGAATGCCATAGCCGCAGGAAAATCGGGCATGACGACCCGGCGGTACAGTGCGGCGCGCGCCCGGTCATGCTGCCAGTGCGGCAACAGCACCAGGGCTTGTACCAGTTCGGCTTCTCCAAGGGCGGCGAGGGATCTGGTTTCGTTCATGGCGTTCCTTCAGGCAGCGGGCATGCGCCGGGCATAGGCCTGCGTGCCGTGGTGCAATACCCGATCCTGCGGGATCACGGCGTCGGGGGCAAGCGTGGGCAGGTCAGCCACGGCGGCATAGAGCGGGGCGAAATCGGTATTGCGGGTCTGGTCAAGCAGGTCGGCAAAGCTGTCGATTACGAAATAGCTCTGCTGATAGGTGTCGATGCGATAGTCCGTGCGCAGCAGCCGCGACAGGTCAAAACCCAGTCGGTTGGGCGAGGGGTCATCCAGCGCGAACACGCTTTCCCCGTGCGAGGACACGATCCCCGCGCCATAGATGCGAAGCCCGTGCGGCGTGCGCAACAGCCCAAATTCCACGGTATACCAATAGAGCCGCGCCAGGTTGACGAGGGCGTCCATGCCCTGCGCTCGCAGTCCGCCTTGGCCATAGGCCTGCATGTAATCGGCAAAGACCGGATTGGCGAGCAGCGGCACGTGGCCAAAGACATCGTGGAATACGTCGGGTTCGGACAGGTAGTCCAACTGATCGGGCCGGCGGATGAAGCGCCCGGCCACGAAGCGGCGGTTGGCGAGGTGATTGAAGAACACCGCATCGGGAACCAGCCCCGGCACGGCCACCACTTCCCAGCCCGTGGCCTGATAGAGTCGCTCTGACAGTTCGGCAAAATCGGGAATGCCGGGGCGTGACAGGCGCAGGATGTCCAGCCCGGCCAGGAATTCCGGCGCCGCGCGATCGTGCAGCATTTCCACCTGGCGGCGGAACAGGGTGTCCCACGTGGCATGGTCGGCCGGCGTGTAGCTGGCCCAGTCCTGCGGCACTGTCCAATCGGCGGCAGCACCAGGGGGCGGCGTGAGGGGAAGATCGCTGGCCATCCGCGCAGTGTGTCGCAGTCGATCTGGAAAGTCGTTTCAGAATGCGAGGGCGATCGCCCGAGGGTGAATGATCTGTATCGTTTTATGCAATGATGCTGGTATGAATGCTTCACGATTTTCGCGGCAATGCACAAATTGCCTTTTGATTCGCTGCTTCCCTCTGTCGTTCGCAACCCCATGAGAGACGCCATGACCGCCCCGCTTGCCCTTGACGCTCTCGATCGCCGCCTGCTTCAGGCCGTGCAACGCCAGGCCGATCTGAGCCACGCCGCCCTGGCCGAGGCGGTGGGAACCTCGCCCGCATCGTGCTGGCGCCGGCTCAAGGCGTTGGAGGAGGCCGGGGTGCTGGGGCCGGCGGTGCGCCTGCTCGATCCTGCTGCGCTGGGCCTGGCGCTCGATGCCGTCTGCCAGGTGCGGATGAAGGCCCATGACGCACAGGCCCGTGGCAGTTTCGAGCAATTCGTGCTGGATCGCGATGAAGTGCTCGAATGCCTGTCGATGTCGGGCGAATGGGACTATCAGCTGCGCATCGTGGTGCGCGATATGGCGCAATACGAGCATTTCCTGATGCATGCCCTGCTGCGCCACCCGGCGGTGGCCACGTCCGCCTCGCACTTTGCGCTCAAGCGGATCAAGGCCACCACGCAATTGCCGGTTTAGCCGCCGTAGGTGCCGATCACGCCATAGAGTTCTGGCCGGCGATCGCGGAACAGGCCCCAGCCGGCACGCTGCGGGGCAATTTCGTCCAGGTCGAAGCTGGCGGTGATCACCGCCTCACCCTGGCGCGGGGCCTGGGCTACCACGGCGCCGAACTGGTCGGCGATGAAGGACGAGCCGTAGAAGGTGATGTCACCGTCCTGGTTCGTTTCAAAGCCAACCCGGTTTGACGCGATGACGGGCACCATGTTGGCGCCGGCATGCCCCTGCATCACGCGCTGCCAGTGTGGCTGGCTGTCATAGCCGGGAAAGGCCGGCTCGCTGCCGATCGCTGTTGGGTAAAGGATCAGTTCGGCGCCCTGCAAGGCCAGGGCGCGCGCACACTCGGGAAACCACTGGTCCCAGCAGATGCCAGCGCCGATGCGGCCGAAGGCGGTGTCCCACACCTGGAACCCGGTATCCCCCGGGGCAAAGAAGTACTTTTCGCGATAGCCTGGCCCCTGGGGAATGTGGCTCTTGCGATAAAGCCCCAGCTCGGTGCCATCGGCATCGATCATCGCCAGGGTGTTGAAGTGTGCTGCGCCCACGCTTTCGAAAAAGCTGATCGGCAGCACCACGCCCAGCTCGGCCGCCAGATCGGCAAAGCGGGCGATCACCGGGTTGCCGACCCAGGGGCGGGCCAGCGCGAAGTGATCAGGTCGTTCGTCGGCGCAGAAGTAGGGCGCTTCGAACAGTTCCTGCAGCAGGACGACCTGGGCGCCCTGCGCAGCCGCCTCGCGCACCAGCATTTCGGCGCGATCGAGATTGGCGGCAAGATCCCAGGTGCAGGCAAACTGGGTGGCGGCAACGGTCACTGGGCGCATGGCTGGGCTCCATCGGGCAGGAAATGCGGTGCGGGCTGGTGCTGGGTGATGCAGTGGATCGAGCCGCCGCCATAGGGCAGGGCCGGCAACACCAGCTGGACCACGGCGCGATCGGGAAACGCGGCGGCCACGGCAGCGCGCGCCGCATCGTCTTGCGGCACGCCATGGCCGGGCATGATCACCGCGCCATTGGTAATGTAGAAGTTGACATAGGAAGGCTGGTGCCGGGCATCGCGCGGATCGATCGTGGGCGCGGCGGGAAGATCGATGATCGCAAAGGGCCGCCCGCGCGCATCGCGCTGCTTCAGCAGAGCGGCGCGGTTGGCCGCCAGCGTCTCGGCGCGCGCACCGCTGGCCGTCGCCGGGTCTTCCATCATCACCACACCCGGCCGCACGATGGCCGCCAGGCAATCGACGTGGCCATCGGTTTCCACCTCGGCCGCATCGCCCGGCAACCACACGATCTTTTCCGCACCCAGCGCGGCGAGCAGCTCCGCCTCGACCTGGGCACGGGTGAGCCCCAGATTGCGGTTGGCGTGCAGCAGGCAGCTTTCGGTGGTGATCACCGTGCCTTCGCCATCAGACAGGATCGCGCCCCCTTCGGCTGTCAAGGGACAGGTTACCAGCGGCAGGCCAAGTTGCTCGGCCATCCGGCGCTTGAGCGCGGCATCGGCGGCATAGGGGTGGTATTTGCGCCCCCAGGCGTTGAACGCCCAGTTGACCACGGCGAGGCCGCCCTTGCTGCCACGCACGAACGTCGGCCCGGAATCGCGCATCCAGCTGTCATCGATCGGCGCGATGAATGGCGTTACGGCGTCGCCGCACTGTTCGCGCACGGCCGCAACGTCCTGCTCGCGGCACACCATGTGCACCGGTTCGAAGCGGGCGATGGCACGCGCCACCGTGGCAAAATCGGTCTGGGCGGCGGCGAGGCGATCGCCCCACAACGCGGTCCTTACCGGCCAGGCCATCCAGCACGCGCTATGCCGCTCGGTTTCCGCTGGCATGAGGAATTTTTGCGAAAGATAGGGCGACAGGTCCAGCCGCATGGGATTTGCCTTTTGCCAATGATGCATGCCCCTGCCTTAATCGGGGGGCGTGGCTGATCATGGCTTGTGGTTCCCGGCTTGCCAAACGCGACCTTTTCACGCTTTTGATGAAAAGCGTTCACCTGACCTCACGCGCCGAGCCATTCACGCAGCAAAGCGGGCGATCGCGGCCAGTTCGGCATCGTCCAGCCCGCGCTGGTGCAACTCGCCGATCAGCGTGCCATCGGGCAGCCGGCCGGCGCGGGTGGCGCAGGCAAAGCGGCGCACGGCCTCCAGGCGCGGATCGGCGAGCGGCATCGGGGCATTGTCGCCGAACAGGCGGGTCATCCAGCGTTGCAGGCGGGTTTTGGCGTGATCGGGCATGGCCGGGGCGCGGCAACCGATCGTGTCGGCATCGTGCGCACCAACGTGGGCGGCCAGCCAATCCTGGCGAGAAAGCGCGGGGGTGACAGTGACGGGAACCATGGCAAGACCTCTTGCAAAACGGGGGATGGGGAAGGGCAGCCGCTCAGGCAGCCAGGACAGTGGCTACCGTGGCACCCTGCGTCAGCGTCTTGTGCACCGGGCAGCGGTTGGCGATGCCGAGCAACTCGTCACGAACCGCTGGTTCCAGCGCGGGGTCGAGCGTGATGGCGCGGGAAAACTGGTCGGGCGGGGTCTGCCCGGCAACGCGGGCGTGGGTGACCACGGTGTGGACCGCGCCAATGTCCCAGCCCTTGCGCCCGGCATAAAAGCGCAGGGTCATCGTGGTGCAGGTGGCCAGCGCGGCGCACAGCAGGTCATAGGGTGTCGGGCCAGTGCCCAATCCGCCCAGCGCCACCGGTTCATCGGCCAGGATATCCTCCTGCCCTTCGCGCCCGCCGATCGCCAGGCGAGACTGGAACGTGCCCGCGCCGGTGCTGGTGGCGCTGGCATGGGGCACATGGGCGGGGGTATTGGCTTGGGTCATGGCCGTGAACCTTTCGATCGGCGCGCCAGATACGTTGGGGTAGGTAAGCTGGGGCGGCCGCCGCGCCTTGCGGCCGCCCCGTTGGTCAATTGCTGGCGTCAGGCCATCACAGCGTGTCGACCAGCACGATTTCGCTGTCTTCCAGCGCCGAGATGGTGATCGTGTCGACATCGGCAATGGCCAGGCCATCGCGCGCGTCGGCCGTCACGCCGTTCACCGTGATTTTGCCGGTGGCCGGCACCAGATAGCCCTTGCGCTCTGCGCCCAGGACATAGTCCACGCTCTGCCCGGCCAGCAGCGTTGCGGCGACCAGGCGCGCTTCGGTACGGATCGGCAGCGCGTCCTTGTCTTCGGCATAGCCGCTGGCGAGGACCACCAGCTCGCCTGAGCGTTCGGCCTTGGGAAACTGGCGCGCCCCCCAACTCGGCTGCTCACCCTGGCGGGTGGGCATGATCCAGATCTGGAAGATGCGGGTGGTTTCGTCTTCCAGGTTGTATTCGGCATGGGTGATCCCGGTGCCCGCGCTCATCACCTGCACGTCGCCGGCGGCGGTGCGGCCCTGGTTGCCCAGGTTGTCGCGATGGGTGATCGCGCCTTCGCGCACATAGGTGATGATTTCCATGTCGCGGTGGGGATGGGGCGGAAAGCCGCTCTTGGCCGCGATGGTGTCATCGTTCCACACGCGCAGGTTGCCCCACGCCATCCGCGTCGGTTCATAGTAGTCGGCGAAAGAGAAGTGGTGGGCAGCATCGAGCCAGCCGTGGTTGGCGCGGCCGATGCCGGAAAAGGGGCGCAGTTCGATCATGGCTTGTCTCCAGTGGCTGGCGGCGTTCGGTGCCGTTCAGCTGTTGGGGCCAATTTAGGCATTCTCACTTGCAAAGAAATGGCAATGATGGAAAAGCATCAGTGAAGGAAATTGCATAATGTCTTTGCCTGATCTCGAAGCTTGGGCGATCTTTGCCAAAGTGGTCGATACTGGTTCGTTCGCGGCAGCCGCCGATGCCCTGGGCTTGTCCAAGCCCACGGTGTCCAAGGCGGTGACCCGGCTGGAAGCGCGGCTGGGCGTGCCGCTGCTCCACCGCACCAGCCGCCGCCTGGCGCTGACCGAAAGCGGGCGCGGCGTGCTCGATCGGGCGCGGCGCATCCTGGCCGATGGCGAAGCGGCCGAGGCGCAAGCAGGTGCGGAAGGCGATGTGCCGCGCGGTCTGGTGCGCCTGGCCGTGCCCATGGGCTTTGGCCTGCGCCATGTCGCACCGCTCTTGCCGCAATTCCTGGAGGCTTACCCGCACGTGGGCCTCGATCTCGATCTGTCGGACGCGCGGGTCGATGTCGTGGGCGGCGGGCACGACGTGGTGCTGCGCATTGCCGGGCTGGATGATAGCTCGCTACGGGCGCGGCGGCTGTGTGCGGTGCGCCGGCCGCTGGTCGCGGCGCCCTCCTATCTTGCGGCACATGGGACGCCCACCCATCCGCGCGATCTGTCGCGGCATGTCGGGCTGCTCTACACCAATCTCGATGCGCCGGAATCCTGGCGCTTCCACCACGCGGTGGAGGGGGATTATGTCGTGACGGTCAAGGGCCGGCTTGGCGCCAACAATGCCGATGCGCTGGCTCCGGCGCTGCTGGCAGGCCAAGGGCTGGCGCTGCAACCCGATTTCATGGTGTGGGAAGACATGGCCGCCGGCCGCCTGGTCGAGGTAATGCCCGAATGGCGCATCCCCGATATCGCACTGCATCTCGTAACGCCGCCGGGCAGCCAGCGCCCGGCACGGGTGCGGGTGCTGATCGATTTTCTCGCCCGCCACCTGTCTCGCGCGCCATGGTCGGTCGATCAGGTAGCAACGGCGCCCGTGCCGCCCGCCCAGTGAAGAATCGCGGCGGTCAGCGCTTCTGCCGCCAGGTTGTGGCCACCGGGCGCGATTACGGCAAATTCGATTGCCGGTAGCTCGGGCAAGGTGCCGGGCGGGCGAAGCGGCGCCAGCCCTTGCGGCACCAGGCGCAACGAGTGCGGCATCACGCCAAGCCCGGCCCGCGCCGCCGCGGTCAGCCCGCTCAATGAGCCGCTGGTGAATGCGACGCGCCAGGGTGCGCGCACGCGATCCAGCGTATCGAGCGCCAGCGCGCGGGTCACGCTGGGCGGCGGATAGAGCAGCAGCGGCACGGCATCGCCCGGATCGAGCCGGAAGTCGGGCGAGGCGACCCAGCCGACCGTCTCGCGCCAGGCGGTCACCCCGCGCCGCTCGCCGGAGCGCTTCTTCACGAACATGATGTCCAGCCCGCCAGCATCGAACTGGTCATAGAGCGTTTCGCTCAGCGCCACGGTCAATGCCACGTCGACATCGGGATGGCGCCGCGAAAACTGCGCCAAGACATCGGGCAGGGCCGACAGCACGAAATCTTCGCACGCACCAAAGCGCAATTGGCCGCGAAGGCGCAGGCCGGACAGGTGGGCATCCATCCGGCCGTGGGCGTCGAGCACGCGGCGGGCATGGTCGAGAAACGCTTCCCCTTCGGCCGATAGCGCCACGCGGTGGGTGTCGCGCGCCAAAAGACGCCGCCCGGCCAGTTCCTCCAGCCGGCGGATCTGCTGGCTCACCGTGGATTGCCGCGTGCCCAGCGTCCGGGCTGCACCGGTAAAGCTGCCGCATTCGGCGACGGTGACAAACGCACGCAGCAGGTCAGGTCCGATCATCGGGCCATCATGCCACAGTATCGCCTGCTATCAAGATGATGAATGACTGTTATCGCGATGATCATGATTGTGCATGGCCACGCAGAGCCCTAGGTGCAGGCTGACATTTTTGGCAAGGACACGCCGCCGATGGGCAAGCTGCGCACTCTGATCGATCCCTATCTGCTGCTGCTGATCGGCACGATCGCGATTGCAGCGGTGTTTCCGGCGCATGGCGCCGGGGTCGCCGTGGCCGATGTGGCGGTCACCGCTGCGGTGGCGCTGCTGTTCTTTCTCTATGGCGCGCGGCTGGCGCCCCAGGCGGTGTGGCAGGGCATGGCCCATTGGCGGCTGCAGGCGCTGGTCTTCGCCAGCACCTTCGCGCTGTTTCCGCTGATCGGGCTTGGCGTCGTCCACCTCATCGGCGGGCTGGTCGCGCCCGATATTGCCGTGGGCCTGCTGTTCCTGTGCGTGCTGCCGTCGACCGTGCAATCGTCGATCGCCTTCACCTCGATCGCGCGGGGCAACGTGCCGGCGGCGCTGTGCAGTGCGTCGCTGTCCAACCTCGTCGGGGTGGCGCTCACCCCGGTGCTCACCGCGCTGCTGCTGCCGACCTCGGCCAGCGGCGGCTTTTCCGCCCATTCGCTCGAAACCATCGCCATGCAGATCCTGCTGCCCTTCGTGGCCGGGCAGGTGGCGCGGCCGTTCATCGGCGATTGGCTGGCCCGCCACAAGAAGATCGTCAGCTATGTCGATCGCGGGTCGATCCTGCTGGTGGTCTATGCCGCGTTCAGCGCGGGCATGGTGGCCGGCGTGTGGACCCGCCTGGCCCCGGTCGACCTGCTGATCGTGCTGGTGCTCGATCTGCTGATCCTGGCGCTGGTCATTGTCGCCACCACGCTCGCCAGCCGCAAGCTGGGCTTCAACACAGAAGACGAGATCACCATCGTGTTCTGCGGATCGAAGAAGAGCATGGCGAGCGGCATCCCCATGGCGACAATCCTGTTCGCCGGCCACGCCGTCAGCCTCATTGTCCTGCCGCTGATGCTGTTCCACCAGGCGCAGCTGTTCGTCTGCGCCACGCTGGCGCGGCGCTATGCCGCCCGGCCGGAAAGCTGATCATTGGCGGTCTGATCCAGCGGATCAAGCACCAGCAATAGCCGCCGCTGCCCCGTGCCGGCGATCGGCGGAGAGCGGTGAAGCACAGCCGGCTCTGCCACCGCCAGCCGCCCCTTGAACAGGCCAACGTGGCCCGGCTGCAACTGCTGCACCAGGGCGTGTGGCGGCGCATCGGTCATGACCCACTGCGTGCCTGGCCCGACCAGCGGCAGCAGCAGCCGCACGCTGACATAGTCCATGTGGAAGCGGCGGCAGGCATCGGTTTCCACCACATCGAGGCGCAGGCGCAGGCGCGGGCTGTGCGTTATCGCGGCAAAACCGCGCATCTGCCGCACGATGTCGGCGGTCAGCGCGGCCGTGGCCGGTTGCGCCGGAAATCCTGCGGCATGCAGCTGCTTGTCCACCGCATCTGCCCGAAACGGTGCATCGATCCAGCAGTCGATATCGGCAATCGCCGCAAGGTCGATCCCGTCTAGCCAGGCCAGCGCTGCCGGGCGGGGCCGCTGCCACAGGGCGAGCTGCACCGCGGGCTGATGAATCTGTGCCAGCACCGCTTCGCATGGAGCGCAGGCGATGGCGGGATGGCGGGGCAGGGAGGTGGTCATGGCATCTCTTCAATGTAATGTGATACCATTACATTGAAGCCAAAATGTGCCACGGTCAAGCCAGGCGGTCTTTACGGAATCCTTATGCCCTGCGCGCACCGCGCCGTGGAACCTTAACGGCCACAAGGCCCACATCGACGCCATCTCACAGCCAAGGAGCTGATCATGGACTATCGATCTGTGGGGCCGCGCGGACGCGATATGGGGTTGCGCCTCGCAGGGCTGGCCGCGTTGACCGCCGTCCCCTTGCTTGCCCGGGGCCTGGCCCATGTCGAATATGCCGAGCACGGCCATCCCGGCCCGCTGGCGCTGCTCGTCGCGCTGCTGATCGTGGCCGCGCTCTGGGCCGGGCTGGGCCTGGGCATCGGCGGGGCTGGCCTGTTCCGGTTGCAGCCGCGCCCGCCGCGCGCCTGGCTGCCCGTGTCGCGAAAGGATCGCGCATAATGACTGATCTAGTCTGGCTGGCCATCCTTGCCGGCCTGTTCGGTATCACGCTCGCCGCCGTTGCCCTGTGCGACAAGGCCTGAAGCTTTGGCTCCGGCACCACGGGGCCTGAGGAACACTCCGATGACCATTCCCGAAATGCTCGCTGCGCTCGTCGCGGCGGGCCTGCTTGTCTATCTCGTGGCCGTGCTTCTGCGGCCCGAACGCTTCTGATGGGGGCCGTGCAATGACATCTGCCACCCTTGCGTCGGGCTTTGGCCTGATCCTGGTATTCACCGCGCTGGTCGCCCTGATGGCCAAGCCATTCGGCCTCTGGCTGTTTGCCGTCTATGAAGGCCGCACCACGCCGCTGCACCGCGTGCTCGGCCCGGTCGAGCGCGCCTTCTACCGTGTCGCCGGCATCAACCCGAACCAGGAGCAGGACTGGCGGCAATATGCCGTGCACCTGATGCTGTTCCAGGTCGTCACGGTGATCTTTACCTACGCCGTGCTGCGGCTTCAGGGCAGCTTGCCGATGAACCCGCGCGGCCTTGCCGGCCTGTCGCCCGACGGAGCGATGAACACCGCGATTGCCTTCGTCACCAACACCAACTGGCAGTGGTATGCCGGTGAAACGGTGCTGTCGAACCTGTCGCAGATGCTCGGCCTGACCATTCACAACTTCCTTTCGGCAGCCACCGGCA
The DNA here is from genome assembly GCF_013149315.1 of Novosphingobium sp. SG754. Taxonomy (NCBI): domain Bacteria; kingdom Pseudomonadati; phylum Pseudomonadota; class Alphaproteobacteria; order Sphingomonadales; family Sphingomonadaceae; genus Novosphingobium; species Novosphingobium sp. SG754. The sequence continues at coordinate 425,916 of NZ_JABGCC010000002.1, forward strand.
TTGCCGTGGCCTTTGCCCTGTTCCGTGGCTTTGCCCGCGCCGAAACCCGCCACTTGGGCAACTTCTGGGCCGATCTCACCCGCGTGACGCTCTATGTGTTGCTGCCGGCGTGCATCGTCTATGCACTCTATCTGGTGGCCAGCGGCGTGCCGCAGACCTTTGCCAGCCTGATTGATGCCAAGACGCTGGAAGGCGCGCACCAGGCCATCGTGGTCGGCCCGGTTGCCTCGCAGGAAGCGATCAAGATGCTCGGCACCAACGGTGGCGGCTTCTACAATGCCAACTCGGCCCATCCCTTCGAAAATCCCACCGCGCTGGTCGATTTCGTCCAGATGCTGTCGATCTTCGCGCTGGGGGCCGGGCTGACCTACACGTTCGGCAAGGCCGTGGGCAACACGCGCCAGGGCTGGGCGATCCTGTGGGCCATGCTGCTGCTGTTCGTGGCCGGTGCCTCGTTCGCGTGGTGGCGTGAAGCTGCCGGCAACCCGATGCTGCATCACCTGGGCGTGATGGGCGCCAATATGGAAGGCAAGGAAGTGCGCTTTGGCGCGGCGGCCAGCGCGCTGTTCGCGGCCGTGACCACGGCAGCTTCGTGCGGGGCGGTCAACGCCATGCACGACAGTTTCACTGCGCTCGGTGGCCTGGTTCCGCTGTTCAACATGCAACTGGGTGAAATCGTCATCGGTGGCGTGGGTTCGGGCATCTATGGCTTCCTGCTCTTTGCCGTGCTCGCGGTGTTCCTCGCCGGGCTCATGGTGGGCCGCACCCCGGAATACGTGGGCAAGAAGGTGGAAGCGCGCGAGGTGAAGCTGGCGGTGCTCGCCATTGTCATCCTGCCGCTGTGCATCCTGGGGCTGACTGCCGTGGCCGTGGTCCTACCGGCGGGCCTTGCCGGGCCGCTGGCCAAGGGGCCGCATGGCTTTTCCGAAATCCTTTATGCCTTCACTTCGGCCACGGCCAACAACGGTTCGGCCTTTGCCGGGCTGACTGCCGGCACCCCGTTCTACAACGGCCTGCTGGGCGTGGCGATGTGGCTTGGCCGCTTCCTGGTCGTGATCCCGGTGCTGGCGATTGCCGGCAGCCTTGCCAGCCGCAAGCACACGCCGGCCGGGCCGGGTTCGTTCCCGACCACGGGTGGCCTGTGGATTGGCCTGCTGGTCGCCACGATCCTGATCGTCGGTGGCCTTACCTTCCTGCCTTCGCTCGCGCTTGGCCCGGTGGCCGATCATCTCACCGGCGCTGCCGGCCTGCTTTACTGAGGATACCTGCCGTGTCCCAACCTACCTCGATGTTTTCGGCCGAACTGGTCGTACCGGCGCTGGGTGGCGCGCTGCGCAAGCTGCATCCCGCCCAGCTGGTGCGCAACCCCGTGCTGTTCACCACCGCCGTCGTCGCGCTGCTGCTTACCGTGCTGCTCTTCGTGGGTCACACCGGCCTGTCGCTGGGCTTTCAGATCCAGCTGATCGTCTGGCTGTGGCTGACAGTGCTGTTCGGCACCTTTGCCGAAAGCCTGGCCGAAGGGCGCGGCCGCGCCCAGGCCGCCTCGCTGCGCGCCACGCGGTCAGACCTGGTGGCCCGCCTGCCCGATGGCAGCAAGGTTTCGGCCGCCACCCTCCAAAAGGGCGCGGTCGTCATGGTCGCCGCTGGCGAGCTGATCCCCGCCGATGGTGAAGTCATCGCCGGCGTCGCCTCGGTCAACGAAGCGGCCATCACCGGCGAAAGCGCGCCGGTGATCCGCGAAGCCGGTGGCGACCGTTCGGCCGTCACCGCCGGCACCCGCGTGCTCTCTGACGAGATCACCGTGCGGGTGACGCAGGAAGCCGGGCAGGGCTTTCTCGATCGCATGATCGCCCTGGTCGAAGGCGCCCAGCGCCAGAAGACCCCGAACGAGATCGCGCTCACCATCCTGCTCGTCGGCCTCACGATCATCTTCCTGATCGCGGTCGCCACCATTCCGGCATTTGCCCGCTATGCCGGGGGCCAGATCCCCGTGGCGGTGCTGGCCGCGCTGCTGATCACCCTGATCCCGACGACGATCGCCGCACTGCTTTCGGCCATCGGCATCGCCGGGATGGACCGCCTGGTGCAGTTCAACGTGCTCGCCAAGTCGGGCCGCGCGGTGGAAGCGGCCGGCGATATCGACGTGCTGCTGCTCGACAAGACCGGCACGATCACTGTTGGCGATCGCCAGGCCAGCAACTTCCTGCCCCTGACGGGCACGGCGCCGGCCACCCTGGCGCGCGCTGCGCTTATGGCCAGCCTGGCCGATGAAACGCCCGAAGGCCGCTCGATCCTGCGCCTGGCGCAGGAGGCGCACAGCCTTGAAGTGCCGGAAGTGCCCGCCGGTGCCGAAGTCATTCCGTTTACCGCCCAGACCCGCATTTCCGGCCTTGATAACAACGGCCACGTCGTGACCAAAGGCGCAGTCGATGCAATCCTGCGCAGCGTTCCCGATGCCGCCCGTGGCACGGCGGCTGCCGAGCTGCGCCGCATTGCCGAAGACGTCGCGCGCCAGGGGCAGACCCCCCTGGCGGTTGCTGAAAACGGCACGCTGCTGGGGATCGTCGCGCTCAAGGACGTGATCAAGGCCGGCATCCGCGAACGCTTTGCCGAACTGCGCAAGATGGGCATCCGCACCGTGATGATCACGGGTGACAATCCGCTAACCGCCGCTGCCATTGCCGCTGAATCCGGCGTCGACGATTGCCTGGCCGAGGCAACGCCCGAAGACAAGCTGGCGCTGATCCGGCGCGAGCAGCAGGGCGGCCGCCTGGTGGCGATGTGCGGCGATGGCACCAACGATGCGCCCGCCCTGGCCCAGGCCGACGTGGGCGTGGCGATGAACACCGGCACCCAGGCTGCGCGCGAAGCGGGCAACATGGTTGACCTTGACAGCGATCCGACCAAGCTGATCGAGATCGTCGGGCTGGGCAAGCAGTTGCTGATGACGCGCGGCGCACTCACCACGTTCTCGGTGGCGAATGACGTGGCCAAGTACTTCGCCATTATCCCGGCGATGTTCCTGGTGCTCTATCCGCAGCTCTCGGTGCTCAACGTGATGCACCTTGCCACCCCGCAAAGCGCGATCCTGTCGGCGATCATGTTCAACGCCCTGATCATTCCCGCGCTCGTGCCGCTGGCGCTCAAGGGTGTGCGCTATCGTCCGGTCGGGGCTGGCGCGCTGCTGGCCCGCAACCTGGCGGTCTTTGGCGTCGGCGGCCTCATCGCGCCGTTCGTCGGGATCAAGGCGATCGATATGCTCGTCGCCGCTCTGCATCTTGCCTAAGGGATTTCGCTCATGTCGTCTGTAATCAATCGGGAACTCGTCGCTGCGGTGCGTCCCTCGCTGATGATGACCGGGCTGTTTGCCGGCCTGCTTGGCCTGGCATACCCCGCCGCCATCACCGCCGTGGCCCAGGCTGCCTTTCCCTGGGCCGCCAATGGCAGCCTGATCACCGACCACGGCCAGGTCATCGGTTCTGACCTGATCGGCCAGGCCTTTACCAGCGCCCGCTACTTCCACGGCCGGCCCTCGGCGGCGGGCAGCAATGGCTACGATGCCTCGGCCTCTGCCGGGTCCAACCTCGCGCCGTTCTCGCAAACCTTGCACGATCGCGTGGCCGGCGCGGTCAAGGACTTTGCCGCCTCTTCACCAGGCTCTCCCGTTCCGCCTGACCTGGTGACCACCTCTGCCTCGGGGCTTGACCCTCATATCAGCCCCGAGGCAGCCTTTTCCCAGGTAAACCGCGTGGCCGCCGCCCGCAGCCTGGCCCCGGAAAAGGTGCATGCACTGGTAGAGACGCAGGTGGAGCAGCCGCTGCTGGGCCTGCTGGGCGAACCGCGGGTCAATGTTCTGGCGCTCAACAGGGCACTGGACGAAGCCACGTCGGCGCGCGCACAAGGGCATTGATGACGCCGGCACGCCCCGATCCCGAAGCCCTGCTGCGCCTTGCCGAGCAGGAAACCTCAGGCCGCCTCAAGGTTTTCCTTGGGGCGGCTCCTGGCGTTGGCAAGACCTGCGAAATGCTTGACGACGCGCTGGGCCAGGCCCGCGCCGGGGTGGACGTGGTGGTGGGCGTGGTCGAAACCCATGGTCGGGTGGAGACCGAGGCACGGCTGCGCCCGCTCTCGGTGCTGCCGCGCCGGGAAGTGGCGCATCGCGGCCATACCCTGCTGGAAATGGACCTTGACGCCATTCTCGAGCGCAAGCCCGCGCTCGTGCTGGTGGACGAACTCGCCCATGCCAACGCGCCGGGCAGCCGGCACGACAAGCGCTGGCAGGATGTCGAGGAAATCCTCGCCGCCGGGATCGACGTGTGGTCCACGCTCAACATCCAGCATCTTGAAAGCCTCAACGATGTCGTCGCTTCGTTCACCCATGTGCGGGTGCGCGAAACCGTGCCTGATCGCCTGCTCGACCGGGCGGAGATCGAGGTGGTCGATACCCCGCCCGATGAACTGATCGAGCGCTTGCGCGCGGGCAAGGTCTATGTCCCGCACGAGGCGGCGCGCGCGCTGCATCACTTCTTTTCCCGGTCCAATCTTTCCGCCCTGCGCGAACTCGTGCTGCGCCGCGCGGCCCAGGCGGTCGATGCGCAGATGCTCGACGATGTCCGCGCCCAGGCACTGGCGGGCACCTGGGCCACCGCCGATCGCGTGCTGGTGGCGGTGGGTAGCCATGATGCCGCCAGCGACGTGGTGCGCGCCGGGCGGCGCCTGGCCGATGCCCTGCGCGCACCGTGGACGGCGGTGCACATCGAAACACCGGGCGAACGCAGCGCGCAGGCCAATGCTCGCCTGGCCGAGGCGATGCACCTGGCCACCCAGCTTGGCGGCCAGGTCCTGGCGCTGCCCGCCGCTGGCGTGGTCGATGGCCTGCAACAGGCCGCCGCCGATACCCGTGCCACCCTGCTGGTGGTTGGCGCGCCGCGCCCGCGCCGCTTTGCCTGGCAACGGCGCCTCACCGTCGATACCCTGGCGCGGCGCCTGCCTGATCTTGCCCTGCAGCAGGTGCCGGTCGCGCACGGCGCGCAGGCGCGTATCGCACTGGACCGCGCGCCGATCGCGGCCTGGGGCTGGGGACCGCTGCTGCGCGGGCTGGTGCCGGCCATGGGCGCCACGGCGCTGGTTACCGCACTGGGCCGCCTGCTGTTTGCCGCCGCGCCGATCACCAACGTGGCGCTGCTCTATTTCCTGCCGGTGATGCTCGCCGCCACGCGCTATGGCCTGGCGACCGGGGTGATCACCGGCCTGGTCGCCTCGCTCGCCTACAACTTCTTCTTCATTCCGCCGACCGGCACGTTCACGATCGCCGATCCGCAGAACATCATCACCGTGCTGGTGCTGGTGGCGGTGGCGGCGGTCAGCAGCCAGTTGGCCGCGCGCTTGCGCCAGCAGGCTTTGCTCGCGGGCGCCAGTGCCCGCACCAGCGCGGCCCTCGCTGGTTTTGCGCGGTTGCTCACCGGGGTGACCACGGCCGAGGAACTGGGCCGCGTGCTCTGTGCCGAAGCATCCCGCCTGCTCGATGCCCATGCCCTGATGCTGTTGCCCGAAGACGGCAAGCTGGCCGTAGCCGCCGCCTTTCCGCCCGAGCACCGGCTGGAAGTGCTCGATTTTGCGGCCGCGCAGTGGGCGTTCGATCGTGCGCAGCCGGCCGGGCGCGGATCGGGCACGCTCACCGCGTCAGAGTGGCTGTTTACCCCGCTTTCGGCCGGCGGGGCGCCGCTCGCGGTGCTCGGTCTGGCGCGGGGCGATGCCAGCGCCCCGGTGCGCAGCGATCGCCTCCCGCTCTTGGGCAGCCTGGCAGACCAGGCCGGCTTGGCGCTCGAACGCATCCGGCTTGAACACGACATGGCCGGCGTGCGCCAACTGGAAGAGCGCGACCGGTTGCGCGCCGCGCTGTTGTCTTCGATCAGCCACGATCTGCGCACCCCGCTCACCGCCGTGGTCGGCACGCTGCGCGAACTCACGCCCGCCAATCCCGAGCAAGTGCCGATCCTCGCCACCGCCCGGGCCGAGGCGGAACGGCTGCAACGTTTCATCGCTAATCTGCTCGACATGGTGCGGATCGAGGCCGGCGCGATTGCCCTGCGGCCCGAGGCGGTGGACCTGGCCGAGGCCGTGGCCAGCGCGGTGCACGATCTGCGCCGCACGCTCGGCACCCGCGCCGTGACGATGGATATCGCTCCCGATCTGCCGCTGGTGATGGTCGATCCGCGCCTGTTCCACCACTGCCTGATCAACCTGATCGAGAACGCGGTGCGCCATGGTGGAGAGGAAGGCGCGATCATTCTGTCGGCCCAGCGTCGCGCCGATGGGCTGGACCTGCTGGTGCTGGACGAAGGCCCCGGACTACCGCCGGGCATGTCGCTTCGCATATTCGAAGTTTTCACAAGAGTGGAAGGCTCCGATCGCAAGGGCGGCACCGGCCTTGGCCTAGCCATCGTCAGGGGCTTTGCCCGCGCCATGGGCATCGATGTCAGCGCCGCCAACCGCAGCGATCGCCCCGGCGCCCGCTTCACCCTGCATTTCTCGGAAAGCCAGTTGCGAAAGATCAGCGCCGAATGAGCAGCCTTGCCACCCGCGTCCTGGTGGTGGACGATGAACCCGCCATTCGCCGCCTGCTGCGCGGCAGTCTGGCCCGCGCCGGGCACGAGGTGATCGAGGCGGCCGATGCCCGCGCTGCCCTGGCGGCGCTGGCGATCGACAAGCCCGATCTGGTGCTGCTCGACCTGGGCCTGCCCGATCGCGACGGGCTGGAACTGATCCCGCTGGTGAAGGCAACCGGCGCGGCCCTGCTGATCGTTTCGGCGCGCGATGCCACCGATGAAAAGGTTGCAGCGCTCGATCTGGGCGCCGATGACTATGTCACCAAGCCGTTCGACACCGACGAAGTCCACGCCCGCATCCGCGTGGCCCTCCGCACCCGGCTCAACCGCGTGGCGGAAGAGCCGGTGGTCCAGGTTGGCCGGGTGACCGTGGATCTGGCGGCCCGCCGCGTGTTGCGCGATGGGGTGGAAGTGCACCTGACGCCCAAGGAATACGGCTTTCTGGCGCAGCTGTGCCGCCACCCGGGTCGCGTCGTGTCGCATGCCGCGCTGCTGCGTGCGGTGTGGGGGGCGGGGCATGAACACGATGTGGAATACCTGCGCGTCGCCGTGCGCGGGGTCCGCCGCAAGCTGGAGGACGGCGACGTTGAGACGAGCATGATCCGCAACGAGCCTGGTGTGGGTTATCGCCTGATTACCACTTAGTCTGCACATCGGTTGCGTATCGTTGTTTGATCCTGCATTTGCATGGCAGGAGGTCTTCCTTATGCTCAATTCGCGTGATCTGGCCATTCTTGACGTTCTGCAGCGTGACAGCGATACGCCCCTGGCCGATGTCGGCGCCAAGGTGCACCTTTCGCCGTCGGCCTGTTCGCGGCGCATCGCCCACTTGCGCGATTCAGGCTATATCCGCCGCAACGTGGCTGTGATCGATCGCGCCAAGGTGGGGCTGCCGACCACGGTGTTCGTCACGGTCAGCGTGCGCACGCACAGCGCGGCGTGGACCGAGCAGTTCCGCCAAGCCGTGGCCGGCATTCCCGAAATCATGGAAGTCTATCGCCTGACCGGCAACATCGATTACCTGCTGCGGATCGTCCTACCCAGCGTCGATGACTATGACCGGGTGTACAAGGCATTGGTATCGCGGATCGAAATGAACGTGGTCTGCGCCTCGATCGTGATGGAGACGGTCAAGTCTGCCGAAAGCCTGCCGCTGCATCATGCCGCCGCATCCTGAACGCAGCGGTTGACCCCGCCTTCGCGGCACTGCACCATCGTGGCAGCCTCGCCTTTCACTCAAAGGATGCCTGCGCAATGACGGACTTTTCTGCTGCCCTGCCGCTCGATCGTCGGCGCATGTTCCAGATCGCTGCCGCCCTTGGCACCAGCGCCGCGCTGGGGGAGCGGGCCTTGGCAGCGCCGGCGGGCCAGGCCGGCCCGCAGCCCAGCGCGGCTTCTGCCGCGAACGGCCTGAAAGTGGCGCCAGGCACCATCCGTTTGAATGGCAACGAGTATTGGGAAGGTCCGGTGGAAGATGGTACCGATGCCGCCCGCGCTGCCGTTGCCCGCAGCAACTATTACGACCCTGCCGGCGAGCGTGACGCCCTGATCGAAACCGTCGCGACGATGGAGCAGGTGGGCGCCGATCATGTCGTGCCTTGGGCGGGATCGGGCAGCCCGCTCGCCCGCGCCGTCGTCGGCTTTTCCAGCCCAGAGCGGGGGCTGGTCACCGCCGATCCCACCTTCGAAGTGGCCTGGATGGTGGCCGGCTATATCGGCGCGCCGGTGGCCAAGGTGCCGCTGCGCGCCAGCGACCAGGCCCACGATGTGCGTGCCATGCTGGCGGCCAATCCGCGCGCCGGGCTCTATCACATCTGCAACCCCAACAATCCCACCGGATCGCTGACTCCGATGGCCGACATCGTGTGGCTGGCCAATGCCATGCCCAAGGATGCCGTACTGCTGCTGGATGAAGCCTATCTGCACTTTTCTGGCGCCGCATCGGGCATGGATCTGGTCCGCCAGGGCCAGAACGTGGTGATCCTGCGCACCTTTTCCAAGATTTTCGGCATGGCCGGCATGCGCATGGGCCTCTCGATCGCCCGGCCTGACCTTCAGGCCAAGCTGATGCAGTACGATGGCGTAATCCAGACGCTGCAACTGCCGGTGCCGGCGCTCGCCTGCGCCAGCGCCAGCCTGCGCCGAATGGACCAGATCACCGCCCGGCGCGAACAGAACACGCAGACCCGCGAAAAGACCGCCGCTTTCCTCACGCAGCGCGGTTTCCCGGTGCTGCCCAGCGCCGCCAACATGCTGATGGTCGATTGGGGCCGGCCCGCTGCACCGATCAAGGCCGCGTTCGAGGCCAAGGGCATTGCCATCGGTCGCTCCTGGCCGATCTGGCCGACGCGATCGCGCATCACCATCGGCTCACCCCAGGAAATGGACCGTTTCTGCAACACGGTGGAGCGTGTGCTGGCGTAGGGCCGAAGTTCCGTAGGAGAATAGCGGGACCCCGGATCAAGTCCGGGGTCCCGCTACCTGCTTTTTTCATCGCTCCTGCTTGTAACGATCCCTCCCCATTTGCGCCTAAGCCGGGCGGAGCAGCCCTGACGCCACCAGTTCGGCCAGCTCGGCAGGTAGCGGCATCCCCGCTGCCATTTCCGGCGCGGGTTCGGGCGTACCGAGAGTGGTCCGCATGGGCAGGACGCCAGCCCAGACTGGTACGTCCGCCTCATCCGCGTCGCCGGGTGGGCCGACGCGGTCTTTCACGCTCGCTTCGGCGATATCCATCCACATCACCGTTGTGGCCTTGGCCTCTTGCGCGGTCATCGGGCGCAGTGTGTCCCACCGGCCGGGGAACAGGCTGTCGACCATCTGACGCAGCGCCGCGGCGCTTTCCTGCGCATCGGCGATCTTGTTGGCGCGGCCAAATACCATGGCGCTGCGATAGTTGACCGAATGGTTGTAGGCCGATCGCGCCAGGACATAGCCATCCATCAGGCTCACGGTCAGGCATACCGCTTGCCCTTCGGCCTGGCGCAGGAACCGGCTGGCCGAAGACCCGTGCCAGAACACGCGGTTGCCCTGCCGCCAGTGGAGCGTTGGCGTCACATAAGGCGCGCCGTCGATCACATAGCCAACGTGGCACATGGGCGCGGCATCCAGTACCGCATGAACATCGGCCCAGGCATGGCTGGCGCGATCGTGCATGCGGCGCACGCGACTGCGGTCTGTGACGGGAAACTGGTTTGTCATCGCTTAGGCCTCTTGCTGTGGCAAGCTGGTTTTGCCGACAAAGTGGTTTGTTGATGAGGTCCACTTGTCAAAATATGAGCAGTCCGCTTAAAGCGCCCCCATGCATGCCGAACCGCTGACCTGGCTGGTGTTGAACCGCGCTGCGGGCGATCTGGAAGGGCAGGTCTATCGCGCGTTTCGCGAACGTATCCTGGCAGGCACGCTGCCGGCCGGGGCGCCTTTGCCGTCGACGCGCGCGCTGGCTGTGGCGCTGGGCATCGCGCGCAGCACGGTGGTGGCCGGCTATGACCGGCTCGCCGCCGAAGGCTTTGTCCATGCCACCCCCGGCTCTGCCACCCGCGTCGCGCCTTTGCCGCCGCCGCCGTTGAGCGGAGGGGGCCGGCCAAAGCGGGCAGAACCTGCAGGCCTGGCTGCCGCGGCCCAGGAAGATCCCAGCCGCTTCCTGCCGCTGCGCCCGGGCCTGCCTGATCTGGCGTCGTTTCCCCATGCGGCCTGGGCGCGCTGCCTCGGCGCCCGCGCCCGGGCCTTGCGCGTCCATGACCTGGGCTATGCCAATGCCCAGGGCCTGCCGATCCTGCGTGCCGCCGTGCTCGATCACGTGCGCCGGCGCCGCGCCGTGGTGGCCGATCCGGCGCAAGTGGTGATCGTGCCGTCGACCGCGGCGGCGCTGGCGTTGCTGGCGGGGCTGGTCGTGACGCCGGGCGATACCGCCTGGGTGGAAGACCCCGGCTATGCCACGGCCCAGGCGCTGTTGCGCCGGGCGGGTGCCACGCTGGTGCCGGTGCCGGTGGATGACGAGGGGCTCGATCCGGCGCGCGCGCCGCAGGCATCGCCGCCGCGACTGATCCACGTCACTCCGTCGCATCAGTATCCGGCCGGCGCGGCGATGAGCCTGTCGCGGCGGCTGGCGCTGCTCGATCGCGCGTCCAGCCACGGCGCCCTGATCGTGGAGGACGATTACGACAGCGAGTTCCACTATGCCGGACGCCCGCTGGCCAGCCTTCAGGGATTGGATGATGCCGGCTGCGTTGCCTATCTCGGCACGTTTTCCAAGGTTCTCGCGCCGGGGTTGCGCGTCGCCTATGCGATCGTGCCACCGCGCCTGGTGGCGCCGATGCAGGCGGCGGTGCGCCTGTCGGGCGGCATGGTGCCGATACACGTGCAGGCGGCGATGGCCGATTTCCTGGCAGAGGGGCATCTCAACGTCCATGTGCGCCGCATGCGCAAGGTCTATCACCAGCGCATGCTCGACCTGGCCGGGCGATTGGCTGGCATGGCGCGGGGCCGCTGGCAGATCGGGCCGGTCGATGGCGGCCTGCAACTCGCGCTGTGGCTCGATCCCTTGGCCGGGCAAGACGATGCCGCGCTGGCGCAGGCGTTGCATGAGCATGGGTTGGGCGTGATGCCATTGTCGCAGCTATTTCTCGGCCCGCCGCGTGCCGGCCTGCTGCTTGGTGTGGCCACGGCTACGCCACAGGCGATCGACCGCCTCGCCACGGCGCTCGACCGGCTGGTGCCGCTGCCCGCCTGACGGGGTTACGGGCGCCAGTCGCGATGGCCCATGTGGCGCAGACGGCGGCCACAATGGCGGCACGGGCAATATTCCACGCCAGCCTCGTAAAAGCGTTTTCCACGGTTGGGCTGGTGGCGGCCAATGCTGCATAGCAGCACTGCCCAGATCTTGGGTGAAAGCTCCATGGTCGCGCTCCCCAATGCAAAAAGATGCGACAGTGCCGTGGTTTAGGCGAATCCAAAATCAACGTGCAATTCGTTGATTATTGCACTGCACACAGATTTTGGCGAGCGATTTTACAATTGCCCGGCATTTTCGCCAGGATGGTTAGGCGCGGTTGGCCATGTGCCAGGCCAGCCCTTCCACCCGTTCCACGATCGTGCTGGAAAGCGGGGAAGGCGGAACCTGTTCGGCCCAGGCCTGGTGGAAGCACAGCAGCCAGCCCTTTATCTCTTCCTCACCGATCGAGGCACCCATGTGGCGCATGCGCAGGCGGGGATGGCCATATTGGCTGGTATAGAGCGGCGGTCCCCCAAGCCAGCCGGTCAGATATTCATACAGCCGCTGTTCTGCGCGTTCGAGGGAGGGCGGATGCACCGCGCGGCAGGCCGCAGCGCCGGGCAGGCTGTCCATCAGGTGATAGAACCGGGCGCAGAAGGCTCGCACCATGTCTTCCCCACCCAGCAGGTCATACGGGGTGGGCGCAGTGCTGTCGCCAGGGGCATCCGGGGCTTGGGTCATGCCGCGCCATAGCCCTGGCCGTGCGTGCTGGCCAGCGCCCGCGTTCGCGGCTAAAGCACCCTGCCATGGCACGCATTCTGGTTATCGAGGACGATCCCGACACGGCCGGCGAAATCGTGGCCGAATTGCGCGGCCACGGGCACGAGGTGCGCGCGGCGAACGACGGCGACAGCGGGGTGGAACTGGCCCTGCGCGAACCGTTCGACGCAATCACGCTCGATCGCATGCTGCCCGGGCTCGATGGGCTGTCCGTTGTCGCCCGCCTGCGCGCGGCCGGGCTAACATTGCCAGTGCTGATGATCAGCGCGCTGGGCGATGTCGACGAGCGGATTGCCGGGCTGCGCGCGGGCGGCGACGATTACCTGATCAAGCCGTTTGCGCCCGACGAGATGGCGATGCGCGTGGAAGTGCTCCTGCGCCGCCAGGGCCAGATGGCCGCATCCACCGCGCTGCTGACGGCAGGGCCGGTGGAAATGGACCTGATCCGCCGCGAGGTGCGCGTGGCTGGCGAGCCGGTGCGCCTGTTGCACATGGAATTTCGCCTGCTCGAATTCCTCATGCGCAATGCTGGTGAAACCGTGGCGCGGCAGATCATCTTTGAACGGGTGTGGGGGTATTATTTCGATCCCGGCGCCAACCTGATCGCCGTGCATATCGCCCGCCTGCGCAAGAAGATCGATCTGCCGGGGCAGCCGTCGCTGATCGAAACGGTCAAGGGCGAAGGGTATCGCTTCGATGCCGGCTGAATGGCCCTGGGCTACCTGGCCGCGCTTTTCCGCCATTCGCAAGACCAGCACGTTTCGCCTGGCGGTAATGTTTGGCGCGGCATCGGTGCTGGCCGTGCTGCTGGTGTTGGCGATGGTCTATAGCCTTACGGCCGGAAACCTCGACACGCGAGTCGATCTGATCCTGCGCGCGGAAATGGCCCGCCTGGTGGCGGTGCCGCCGGCCGATCTGCCTGCCGCGATCGATGCATCCTCGCGCGCCGGGGCCAATCCGCTGGGGCATTTCGGCCTGATCTCGCCCGGCGGGCGCTGGGTGGCGGGCGATCTCGGTGCCAGCCCGCCGCTGAGGCTGGGGCACACTTATGCGCGTGAAGATGGGCCAGACGTGCGCGGGCCGCTGCATATCCTGGCTGAGCGAACCGCCGGCGGCTTCATCATCATGGTCGGCCGCGATTCCACCGTGATCACCGAACTGCGCGATCACGTGCTGGTGATCCTGCTTGCCAGCGGCCTGGTGGTCGTGCCGCTGCTGCTGGGCGCCGGCCTGGCGCTGAGCCTGGGGCCGTTGCGGCGGGTGGACCGCCTGCAACGCGTGGCCAGCACGATCGCCGGCGGGCGCCTCGATGCGCGCATGCCGATCGAGGGGCGCGGTGACGAACTCGATCTGCTGGCCGACACAGTCAACCACATGGTCGGCGAGGTCGAGCGATCGATGGCACAGGTCAAATCGGTGACCGATGCCATTGCCCACGATTTGCGCACCCCGCTCACCCGCGTGCGCAACCAGCTGTATCGCGCCGCCCGCGCGCCGAACTTGCCCGAGGCGGAAGGGCAGCGCATCAATGCCGCGATCGAGGATCTCGACACCGTGCTCGCGCGCTTTGCCGCGCTGCTGCGCATTTCCGAGATCGAGGCGGGCCACCGCCGCCAGGGCTTTGCCGCCACCCGCATCGATGAACTCGTGGCGGTGGTGATCGATCTCTATGCGCCCCTGGCCGAGGAGCGCGAGGTGGCGCTGCTGGCAGGCAGCCTCGCGCCGGTCACGCTGGTGTGTGATGCGCAACTGATGGTCGAGGCGCTGAGCAACCTGGTGGACAACGCCATCAAGTTCAGCCCGCCTGGCGGCACCGTCATGGTCACTGTCACGCGCGAGGGCGGTCAGGCCGTGATCGCCGTGGTGGACGAAGGCGAGGGGATTCCGGCCGAACAGGTCGACGCGGTGGTGCGCCGGTTCGATCGCGGCGCGGCATCGCCTGCCGTGCCAGGTTCGGGCCTGGGCCTGAGCGTGGTCGCGGCGGTTGCCCACCTGCACCAGTTTGCCCTGGAACTGGCGCCGGCGCGGGCCGATCGCGCGCGTCCGGGGCTGGCCGCGCGCATCCGCGCCGGGCATTCCCCCGCAATGTGAAATTCATTTCATTGGCATGGCGCCGCCGCTCGGTTCAATGGAGCCGGCGGTTGGCGCCGCACCATTGGCGGCGTCCCACGTTTCTGGCGCCTGCCTGCGCCTGCCTTCGCGCGTGCGAAGGCGGTGCGGGTGGGCCAAACCCATTGGGAACGCCATGCTGCAATTGGTCAAGCTTGCGCTCAGCAAGCCATATACCTTCGTCGTCCTGGCCATCCTGATCGTGCTTTCGGGTTCGATCGCCTGGCTACGCACCCCCACCGACATCTTTCCCGATATCCGCATCCCGGTGATTGCCGCGGTGTGGCAGTATCGTGGCCTGCCGCCCGAAGACATGGCCGGCCGGGTGGTCTATTATTACGAACGCTCGCTCACTTCGACGGTCAACGATATCGATCATATCGAAAGCCAGTCGATGAACGGCGTGGGTGTGGTCAAGATTTTCTTCCGCCCCGGCGTCGATATCCGCACGGCGACCGCGCAGGTCACCTCGGTGTCGCAAACCGTGCTCAAGCAGATGCCGCCAGGCATGACGCCGCCGCTGATCCTCAACTACAGCGCGGCCACGGTGCCGATCCTGCAGATGGCGCTGTCTTCGGGCAAGCTTTCCGAACAGGCGATCTACGACCTTGGGCAGAACGGCATTCGTCCGCAACTCGCCACCGTGCAGGGTGCGGCCGTGCCATCGCCCTATGGCGGGCGTGAACGCCAGATCCAGATCGATCTCGATCCCGCCGCGCTGTTGCAGCACAATCTCTCTGCCGCAGACGTCGGCGCCGCGCTCGCCGCGCAGAACCAGATCGTGCCCGCCGGCACCACCAAGATCGGCGAGTTCGAATATTCCATCCGCCTCAACAACAGCCCGCAGGTAATCGACCAACTCAACGCGCTGCCGATCCGCACGGTCGATGGCACGACAGTGACGATCGGTGACGTTGCGCATGTGCACGATGGTTCGCCGCCGCAGGTGAACGAAGTGCGAGTCGACGGCGGGCGCGCGGTCTTGATGACGATCCTCAAGTCGGGCTCTGCCTCGACCGTTGATATCGTCAACGACGTCAAGGCGCTGCTCCCCAAGCTCAAGGAAACGCTGCCCGACAGCCTCAAGATTCAGCTGCTGTCGGACCAGTCGCTGTTCGTGAAGGCGGCCGTTTCGGGCGTGGTGCGCGAAGGCGTGCTGGCGGCGGCCCTGACCAGCCTGATGATCCTACTGTTCCTGGGCTCGTGGCGGTCAACCGTGATCATCGCCACCTCGATCCCGCTGGCGATCCTGGCCGCCGTGGCGGGCCTGGCGGTGACCGGTGAAACGCTCAACATCATGACGCTGGGTGGCCTGGCGCTGGCCGTGGGCATCCTCGTGGACGATGCCACCGTCACCATCGAAAACATCAATTGGCACCTCGAACAGGGCAAGGGCGTGGCCGAGGCGATCATGGACGGGGCCGAGCAGATCGTGCGCCCGGCCTTCGTCTCGCTGCTGTGCATCTGCATCGCGTTCCTGCCGATGTTCTTCCTGCCCGGCGTGGCCGGCTTCCTGTTTGCCCCGATGGCCAAGTCGGTGGTCTTTGCGATGATCGCCAGCTTCGTGCTGTCGCGCACGCTGGTGCCGACCATGAGCAACTTCCTGCTCCGCGCGCATGGTTCGGAGCATGCCGTGGACATCATGGTCAGCCATGATGCCATGACCGGGCAGAAGCCGGGCATGCACCCGCTGCGCCGGTTCCAGCATGGCTTTGAAACGCGATTCGAGGCGATCCGCGCCTGGTACGTTGACGTGCTGCGCGCCGCGCTCGAAAGCCGCCGGCGGTTTGTGCCCGGGTTCATGATCGTGGTGCTTGCCTCGTTGGTTCTGGTGCCGTTCCTGGGGCGCAACTTCTTCCCCAGCGTCGATTCCGGTCAGATCAGCCTGCACGTGCGCGCGCCGGTCGGCACGCGCCTGGAAGAGACCGCCGCCCTGTTCGACAAGGTGGAGGACCAGATCCGCGCCACGGTGCCTCGCGATGAGCTGGTGTCGATCGTCGACAACATCGGCATGTCGTCTTCGGGCATCAACACCGCCTATGCCAACAGCGGCGGCATCGGTGCGCAGGATGGTGACATCCTGGTGACCCTGGCCGAAGATCATCACCCGACCGACGGCTATGTCCGCGCCTTGCGTGAGCATCTGCCGCATTTGTTCCCCGGCACCACGTTCTCGTTCCTGCCGGCCGACATCATCAGCCAGATCCTCAACTTCGGCGCGCCCGCCCCGATCGACGTGATGGTGACCGGGCCCGATACCAAGGCCAACGCCGATTACGCGCGGATGCTGGCCGGCCGCATCAACCGTGTGGCCGGGATTGCCGATGTGCGCATGCAGCAGGCGACCAATGCCCCGGAACTGCGCTTTGACATCGATCGTGCCCAAGCCGATCGGCTTGGCGTGACCGAAAACGACGTGACCAAGAGCCTTTCGGTCAATCTTGCCGGCAGTGCGCAGGTGGCGCCCACGTTCTGGCTCAATCCCAAAAACGGCGTGTCCTATCCGATCGTGGTGCAGACCCCGCAATACCGCACCGACAGCATCGGCGCGCTCGACAACATCCCGGTCAGTTCGGCCCGGCCCGGTTCGGTCCAGCTGCTGGGTGCCCTGGGCACCATGACGCGGGAGCCAACGGCGGCGCTGATTTCGCACTATGCGGTGCAGCCGGCGTTCGACGTCTATGCCACCACCCAAGGGCGCGATCTGGGCGCCGTGGCGGGCGACGTGCAGAAGATCCTGAACGATACGGCCGCCAGCCTGCCCAAGGGTTCGACCGTAAAGATCCGGGGCCAGGTGGAAACCATGAACGCGGCCTTCACCGGGCTGGTCCTGGGTCTGGTTGGCGCGATCGTGCTGATCTACCTGCTGATCGTGGTCAACTTCCAGAGCTGGATCGATCCGGCGGTGATCGTTTCGGCCCTGCCGGCTGCGCTTGCCGGGATTGCCTGGACGCTGTTTGCCACGCACACGCCGCTATCGGTGCCGGCCTTGACCGGGGCGATCATGTGCATGGGCGTGGCCACGGCCAACTCGGTGCTGGTGGTCAGCTTTGCCCGCGAACGCCTGGCCGTGCTGGGCAATGCCACCCTGGCCGCGATCGAAGCCGGTTCCACCCGCTTCCGCCCGGTGCTGATGACGGCGCTGGCCATGATCATCGGCATGGCGCCGATGGCGCTCGGCCTGGGCGAGGGGGGCGAACAGAACGCCCCGCTCGGCCGCGCCGTGATCGGCGGCCTGATCTGCGCCACCATTGCCACGCTGGTGTTCGTGCCCGTGGTCTTCTCCATCGTCCATCGCAAGGAACGCCGGGGCGGCGCCACGTCGCAGCCCACCCCGCCGCCGTCCGATGATCCCACTTTCATCAAGGGAGACCTTGTCCATGCAGAATGAAACCAGCCTGGTCGTGGGCCAGGAAGACGCCCCAGCGCGCGCGCCGCGCGGGCTCAAGACCGCCGGCATCGTTGCTGGCGTGGTGGCCGCCGTCATCGTGGGCGTGGGCATCTACAGCCGCCATGGCGAGGCACTAGACACCCGCAACTGGAGCGAGGCGCAGGCCATTCCCACCGTTCACCTGGTGGACGTGACGCCGGCCGCAGCCAGCGGCGCGCTCAGCCTGCCTGGCACCATGGCGGCGTGGAACACCGCGCATATCTTTGCCCGCGTGCCTGGCTACATGCAGGCCTGGACGCGCGACATCGGCGCCACCGTGGGCCAGGGCACCCCCCTGGCGCAGATCGAGACGCCCGAGCTTGACCAGCAGATCGCGGCCGCCCGCGCTGCGCTGGCCAAGGCCAAGGCCAGCGCGGGCTTGGCGCGCAGCACGGCAGCGCGCTGGAACGACCTGTTGACCGACCATTCGGTTTCGCAGCAGGAAGCCGACGAGCGCAACGGCAACCTGGCGGTTCAGGTTGCCACCGTGCGCGGGGCCGAGGCAGATCTTGCCCGGCTTCTGGCGATGAAGGGCTATGCCACGGTGCGCGCGCCCTTTGCCGGCGTGGTGACCCAACGCACTGCCGACATCGGCGATCTGGTGGGGCCTGGTGCCACCAACCAGCAGCCGATGTTTACCGTGGCCGACGTCAGCCGCATCCGCATCTACGTGGGCGTGCCGCAGACCTATGCCGCCGCGATGAAACCGGGCGTGGAAGCGACCCTGACCGTGCCCGATCTGCCGGGCCAGACGTTTGCCGCCAAGGTTGTCGGCACGTCGGATGCGATCAATCCGCAGAACGGCGCCTTGCAAGTGCAGTTGCTGGCCGACAATACCGCCCACGCGCTGCGCGCAGGCGGCTTTGCCCAGGTGGCGTTCAAGGTGCCGGGCAGCGCAGGGGCGGTCATGATCCCGTCTAGCGCGCTGCTGTTCCGCTCTGCCGGCACCCAGGTGGCCACGGTGGGCAGCGATGGCCGGGTGCGGCTGCTGTCGATCACGCTCGGCCGCGATCTGGGCAAGACGGTGGAAGTGGTCAGTGGCCTGTCCGCCGGGACCAAGATCATCGACAACCCGCCGGATTCGATCGCCAACGGCGAAGCGGTGCATGTCGCCCATGCCGGTGCAAACGGTGGGGGCGGCCAGCATGCCTGAGCGTCTTGCCAAGCTGCGGCTGGGGCTGGGCGCTGCCCTGGCCATGGCCCTGGCCGGGTGCGCCAGCGCCCCGGCCTATAAACCGCCGCAGGTCAGCCTGCCTGCCGCCTTTTCCGGCACCGGGCCGTGGGTGCCGGCCAGCGGCGATGCGGCCACGCCACCCGCCGCCTGGTGGACCGTGTTCGGCGATCCCGTGCTCAACGGGTTGGAAGATCAGCTCAACGCCGGCAATCCCTCGCTTGCCGCTGCCGTTGCCCGGCACGACAAGGCCGCGGCACTACTGCGCCAGGCGCGGGCCGATCTCTATCCCCAGCTGGGCGCCGGGGCGACGGTCACGCAGAACCGGCAATCGGCTGATCGCCCGCTGCGCGGCAGCACCCAGCCCGATTATTATGGCGCGCAAACCCTGGGCCTGACCGGCAGCTATGAAGCCGATCTGTGGGGTCGTGTGCGGGCCAATGTCGCCGCCGGGCGGGCCGATGCCGAGGCTGCTGCCGATGACGTGGCCGATACCCGGTTGCAACTTCAGGCGGAACTGGCCGAAGGCTATGCCGTGCTGCGTGGGCAGGATCGCATCATCGCGCTGCTCGACGATACCGTGGCCGCCTATGCCCGGGCCGACCACATGACGCAGCGGCGCTTTTCCGGTGGTATCGCCAATGCCATGGAAACCGGCCAATCCGCGACGCAGCTGGCAGAGGCGCAGGCCGCGCTGGCCGATGCCCGCAATGCCCGTGCCCTGGCCGAACATGCGCTGGCGACGCTGGCGGGCGTGCCGGCCACCGGCTTTGCCATCGCGCCATCCGATCGCAGCCTGGCGCTGCCGGCGGTTCCGGTGGGCGTGCCCTCCACGCTGTTGCAGCGCCGGCCCGACATCGCTGCGGCCGAGCGGCGGATGTATGCCGCCAATCGGCGCATTGGCGTTGCCCGCGCGGCCTTCTTCCCCTCGCTGTTGCTGGGCGGTCAGGTTGGCCTGCAGGATACCACGCTGGCCAATATCATCGCCGCGCCCAACACGTTCTGGTCGATTGGCCCGGCGGCGGTGATGACCCTGTTCGATGGTGGGCGTCGCCACGCCCGCGTGATGCAGGCCCGCGCCGATTGGGATGCTGCCACCGCAGACTATCGCGGCCACGTGCTTGGCGCGGTGCAGGATGTGGAAGACGGCCTCTCCCGGCTGCATCACCTGGGCGACGAAGCCAGCGCCGAGGCGCGCGCGGCCGAGCAGGCTGGCACGGTCGAGGCGCTGGCCACCCGCCGCTATGAACGCGGCGCGGTCAGCTATCTCGACGTCGTCACCGCCCAGACCACGGCGTTGCGCACCCGGCAAAAGGCGATCGAGGTGGATACCCAGCGCCTGCAGGCGGCAGTGCGCCTGCTGCGCGCCGTGGGCGGCGGCTGGCAGGGCGATACCAGCATGGCTGCGGCGCCGTCATCGGCAAAGGCTGGCTGATCAGGCCCAACGTCGTGCCGATCGTTGCGGGGGCTTGGCTTTTCCGCCAGCCCCCGCGATGATGGCGGCATGGTTCACTCTGTTGCCGCGCCCGCTGCTGGCCATGACGCGGCCGATACCCGCCTGGCCTGGCGCGCACGCGTGGCGGCATTGCTGTTTGCCCTGCTGGTAGCAGCGCTCGCCGGGCTGGTCGTGGCCTTTGCCATCAGCGCGCGCGGCGCCAACCGCCAATTCACACAGGCCAGCCTGTCGGAGCGGCAGGCGGCCGTTGTCGCGCGGATCGTCGCGCTCGCCCCAGCGGGGCAGGGCCCCGCGCTCGAACGGGCCTTGGCCGATTATCGTGCGCTGGTAGCCGAAGAAGTAGGTCTGGCGCGCGGCCCGACACTAACGCGAGAGCAGATCCGTGCCGATGCCTTGGTGCAGCTTGCCCGCACGCCCGGCGCGCAAATGCGGTTGGAAGCGCTGGCCCGCACGATCGATGGCCAGGAAAATGGCGAGCTTCAGGCCGGGCGCAGGGCGCTGGCCCGCGCCGGGCAGCGCAGCATGGTCCTGGCCGGCTTGCTCGCCGCCGTCGCCCTGGCCTGCGCGGCCTGCGGGGCCTGGCTGCTGTGGCGTAGCAACCGCGCGCTGGCGGCCATGGTCCAGGCGCGCACTGCCCGCATCGCCGCCGTCGACGCGTCACGCCGCCTGTTCTTTGCCAAGGTCAGCCACGAATTGCGCACCCCGGTGGCCGCAGTGCGCAGCGCCGCCGAAGTGGCGCTGGACCAGCCCGATGCCGATCCACACCTCTTGCGCGAAACGCTGGGGCACATCGTGGCGCAGGCCGGTTTCCTTACCCACCGCATCGACGAACTGCTTGGCCTTGCTGCCGCAGACGATGGGCGCTTGGCCCTGGCGAGCGCGCCGTTCGATCTTGGGAAGGTGGTGGCCGAGGCCGTGGCGGCGGCGCGGCCCTATGCGGCAAGCGTCGATGTGGCAATGGCGCTTGCCGCCCCGGCCTGCCCCCTGCCGATGATGGGCGATGCCCGCTGGCTGCGCCAGGCGCTGCTGGCGGTGATCGAAAACGGTATCAAGTTTTCGCCAATGGATTCGGCTCTTTGCGTCACGCTGATGCCCGCTGATGGCGTGGCTGAGGTGGTGATCCACGATCGCGGTCCAGGGGTGATGGAGGCCGAACTGCCGCGTATTTTCGATGCCTATTACCAGACCCACGAAGGCCGGCAGCGTGGAGGCAGTGGGCTGGGCCTGGCCCTGGCCCGCTGGGTGGCAGAGCGCCATGGTGGCAGCGTGCAGGCAGCAAACCAGCCCGATGGCGGGTGCGCGATCCGTTTTCGCCTGCCCTTGCAGGATGGCGCGGCATGAGCCTGGTCCTGCTGGTGGAAGACGATGCCGGCATTGGCCGGGCGATCGTCCAGGGCCTGGGCGGCCGCGGCCTTGGCGTGCGGTGGCTGCGCCAGGGGGCGGGCGTGCTCGACGCCCTGGTGCGCGAGCAGATGGCCACGGTCATTCTCGATATCGGCCTGCCCGATGCCGATGGCCTGGCGCTGTGCCGCCAGATCCGCGCCGCCGGACATGCCATGCCGATCCTTATGCTCACAGCGCGCACAGCGCTTGATGACAGGCTGGAAGGGTTTGACGCCGGCGCCGACGATTACCTGGCCAAGCCCTTTGCCTTTGCCGAACTGGCCGCCCGGGTGGGCGTGCTGGTGCGCCGCGCCGGGCAATTGCTGCCGCCGCCGATCACCTGGCAGGGCCTTTCCATCGATCGCGCCGCCGGCACAGCCGCCTGGCACGGCACCGCGCTGGCCCTGGAGCCGCGTAGCCTGGCGTTGCTGGCCGAACTGGCGCTGGCCCGGGGTGAGGTGGTGGATCGGACCGCGCTGATCGATCGGGTGTGGGGCGCCGATGCCGTGATCACCGACAACGCCGTCGATGTGGCGGTCAGTGCGCTGCGCAAGCGGCTTGGCCCCTGCGGCTTGGGCATTGCCGCCGTTCGCGGCCGGGGTTTTCGCCTGACTTTGCCGGAATAGGCGCCAGCACCGTCTCATACCTTGGGTCAGTCTGAGCGTTCGCTCAGGTTATTGGCGTTTCATCCTGTTACGGCCTTTATGTTGAAAAACAGGGAGAGCGTGATGCGGGACATGAGGGGCTGGTTCTGCGCGGGTGCATCGTGCCTGTGCCTGGCGATGCCGGCACAAGCGCAGGATACGACCGCGACGGGGCCTGACATTATCGTGCGCGCCACGCCGTTGGCGGGTGAAGCGCCGGAAGTGGGCAATGCCAGGGCACTACAGGCTACCCAGGCGGTAAGCGTGGCCGAGCATCTGGCCCGCACGGCACCCGGCGTCACGATCAACGACGTGCAGGGCAATCCGCTGCAACCCGATGTGAACTATCGCGGCCTCACTGCCTCGCCGCTGCTCGGCACGGCGCAGGGGCTTTCGGTCTATCTCGATGGGGTGCGCGTCAACCAGCCGTTCGGTGACGTGGTCAGCTGGGATCTGATTCCCACCGTGGCGGTGGCTGATATCGATCTGGTATCGGGCGCGGCCCCGCAATTCGGCCGCAATGCCCTGGGCGGTGCGCTGGTTCTGCGCACCAAGAGCGGCAAGAGCGATCCCGGCGTCACGCTGGAGGCCAGCGGCGGTGCATTCGGTCGCGTGACCGGCAGCGCCCAGGCCGGCGGCGTTCTGCCCGGTGGGCTGGACTGGTACGTCGCCGCCGACCATTTCCGCGAGGATGGGTGGCGCGATCTCTCGCGCTCGCGCGCCAGCCGGGCCCTGGCCAAATTGGGGTGGAGCGATGCGGCATCGTCGGTATCGCTGGCGGGCCACTTTGCCGATACCAACCTCAACGGCAATGGCCTTCAGGAAATGCGCCTGCTCGCTGCGGATCGGCGCAGCGTCTATACCGCGCCCGACAATACCCGCAATCGCATGGGCATGGTCGTGCTCAATGGCGAAACCCGCCTGGACAGCGGGCTGCATCTGCGCGGCAACGCTTTCTGGCGCCATCTGCGCACGCAGACGTACAATGGCGACGTCAATGATGATGCCTTGGGCGAAAACCTCTATCAGCCCAATGCGGCTGAACAGGCGGCCCTCACCAGCGCCGGCTATACCGGCTTTCCCGTTGCCGGCGAAACCCAGGCCAATACGCCGTTTCCCCAATGGCGCTGCATTGCTAACGTGCTGCTCAACACCGAGCCGAACGAGAAATGCGATGGCCTGATCAACCGCTCGCAAACCCGGCAAAGCGAATGGGGCGCAACGCTGGAGGCATCGGGCCGCTTCACTACGGGGCCGATTGCCCACGACCTGACGCTGGGTGCATCCTATATCGGCAGCACCGCGCATTTCACGCAAAGCAGCCAGTTCGGCTATATCCTGCCTGATCGCACGGTGATGCCGGTGTCTGGGCCGGGCGCCTTTGCCGATGGCACGCAGGATTCCGAAAATGCCTTTGATGCCAGGGTCGATCTGCGCAGCCGCACCACGGCGCTGTCGGCCTATGCGCTTGACCGTGTCGGGCTTGGCCAGCGGCTTACCCTCGACCTGGCCGCGCGCTATGATCGGGTGGCGGTGCGCAACCGCGATGCAATCACTCCGGGCGGCGGCACCGGCTCGCTCGACAGCAACCCGGTCTATCATCGCCTCAACCCGGCGGTTACGCTCACCGGCAAGGCGGCTGACGGCACGACGCTCGCCCTGTCGTGGAGCCAGGCCAGCCGCGCCCCTTCGGCCATCGAACTGGGTTGTTCCGACCCGGCCAGCCCATGCCGCTTGCCCAACGCTCTCGCCGGCGATCCTCCGCTGCGCCAGGTCATTGCCCGCACGATGGAAATCCGCCTCGATCGCGGCAATGCCTGGGGCCATGTCCACGCCGCGCTGTTCCGCACCGACAGCAGCGACGATATCCTGTTCGTGGCCAACGATGCCTCGGGCTATGGCTACTTCCGCAATTTCGGCAAGACGCGGCGCCAGGGCCTGGAACTGTCGGCAGATGCCCGGCTGCGCGGCTTCACCTTTTCGGCAAGCTATACGCTGCTCGATGCCACCTATCGGTCGAGCGAGGTGGTCAACGGTTCGGGCAACAGCAGCAACGATGGTGCCGGGCCGGGCTTTGACGGTACGATCGCGATCCAGCCGGGCAATCGCATTCCCCTGTTGCCACGCCACACGGTGAAAGCGGCGGTGGGTTGGGAGGCCACGCCGTGGCTCTCACTCAACCTCGACATGGTGGCCGTTTCCAGTGCCTTTGCCCGCGGCAATGAAAACAATGCCCACCAGGCGGATGGCACCTATTATCTCGGCCCCGGAGGAACAGCCCCGTATGCGCTGTTCAATCTTGGGGGAGAAGTTCGTCCCCGCACCGGGCTGACGATCTTTGCCATGGTCCGCAACCTGTTCGACAAGGATTATGCCAGCGCCGCACAACTCGGCGCCACCGCCTTCGATGCGCAGGGCAGGGTGGTGTCACGGCCCTTTGCCGGCCCAGTGATCGATGGCGAACGGCCTTTGCTGCAATCGACGTTCTTCGCGCCCGGCGCGCCCCGCTCGCTCCAGGTGGGCGCCCGCCTGCATTTCTAGGCTTTCCCGGCCCCCCGGCAACCGGCCTTCCCCCCAAAAATGGGCCAGTTGCCATCCCGCCGGCCCGGCGCGCGCCCCGCGTCGGGCCGGTTTTCAATCCGGTAATCATTTACATAGGTATTTGTGGTAAATGTCGCCGTATGAGTGGTTTGGACGCAGTGATGGATGGGGGGCGGCGCATGCTGGGGCGTGCGGTGCGGCTGATCTTGTCTTGCCTGGCTCTGGCGGTGGCACAGCCGGCCCTGGCTGGCGCGCCTGACCAATGGATTACCTTGGAAAATGCCTGCCATGCCACGGGGGCCACGCCAGCACCGGGCCACGACGCCACCCTGCCCACGAGCTTTTCCTGCCATGGCGAGCCGCGCGATTACCAACGCGCCAGCCTCTGGCTCAAGGTTAACGCGCAAACTCTGGCGCAGGCCGGGCCAACGCCGGTGCTGATGGTCCATTCCTCGCGGTTCGATGCGCTGCACGTGGGCTTTTTCTATCGCGATGGTACCGCCGATTGGCAGGAGGTGGCGCGCGGTGCCTATGGCGCGAACTGGCGCCTGGGTGGCCAGATCGCGTTCGTTCCGCCGCAGCGCGATGCCGCGCTGGTTGGCGTGGTCTTGCGATTCGACCGGGTGGCATCGGCACCGATGCTGCGCATGCGCCTGATCGATGGCGGCCAGGCGCAGATCCAGGCCACGGCCATGGCCAGCATGATCGGCGCGATGCTGATGCTGCTGGCGTTGGGAGCGGTCTACAATTTCGGGCTCGCCTTCGCGGTGCGACGGCAATTCCCGGCCTGGCAGGGCGCCTGGGCCACCTGCATGGTCGCCTGGGGGGCGATGTGGTCGCAATTTCACCTGTTCTTCTTTCCGGGGCTGGCCGGGGTCGTTTCGGCGCAGATCTGCACGGCGCTGTCGTGCCTGGCTACCCTCTTGGCCACCTACAGCCTGCTTACCGCGATCGATCCGGGGCACGTGCCGCGCTGGCTGGGCCGCACCACCCGTGTGGTCGCGCTCGCCACGGCACTGCTTGGCGTGCCGCTCAGCCTGATGCGCAGCGGCCCGCTGGAATTCTGGGCCAATGCACTGGGCTTCCTGGTCTTGCTGCTGCTGGTTCTGGCCGGATCGTGCCTGATCACCGCATGGCGGCGGGGCAGCAGCGCCGCGCGCGCGTTTGTCGGCGCATGGGCTGTGCCGATGCTGGCGCTCGGCCTGTCGTCGGTCGTGGATTTCAGTCATGCCGTATGGGGCGGGGGGTCGCAGATGCTGGTCCTGGCCGCATCGGCCTGGCAGACGGTGTGGCTGTCGGTTGCGGCCACCCGGCGCTTCATGGGCATGCGGATCGAGCGTGACCGCGCCCTCGTTGCTGAAGCAGCAGCGCAGGAGCAGGCCCGGCGCGATCCGCTGACCGGGTTGCGCAATCGCCGTGGTTTCACCGACGCGATCACCCCGCTGCTCGACCGTGTAACCCAGGCGCCAGACGCGGTGTTGGACGATAGCCAGGGTGTGGCGCTCCTGCTGCTCGATGTCGACCGCTTCAAGGCGATCAACGACGCCCATGGCCACGACGCCGGCGATGTCGTGCTGGTAACCCTGGCGCGGCGGCTCGCGCGTTGGGATGGGGCAATGTGCGTGACAGCGCGCCTGGGCGGAGAGGAGTTTGCCTTGCTCGCCACCGGCATGGGCCGCTTTGCCGCCCTGCAACTCGCCGAAAGCGTGCGCACGGGGCTGGGTGATTGCGACCATTCCCCGTTTTTCGGGCGTGGGCAGGTAACGGTGAGCGTGGGCGTGGCCATGGCACGGCCTGGAGACGATTTCGCCGCGCTCTATCGCACCGCCGATGCCGCGCTCTATGCGGCCAAGCACCAGGGCCGCAACCGCGTGGTGATCGCGCCCGACGTGATCTATCCCGAAGGCGATGACGCCGCGATGCCGATCCGCATCGGCATCAGCGACTGACGCTGTTTTTGGGCGAGGGCCTTGCCTAGCCGGCTTGGCTCCGCTTAATCCTCGGTTCCTGGCGACGTGAACCGCGCCAGACGTGGACCAAGAGGGGATAACGAGTTTGGCCCGATTGAAGCGCAGCGAAAGCCAGGCGCGTACGCGCGAACGGCTGCTGCAGGCGGCAACCGATCTGTTTCGGCGCGATGGCTATGCGATCACCTCGCTCGAACGCATTGCCGATGCGGCCGGCTTCACCAAGGGCGCGGTCTATTCCAATTTCGACAGCAAGGAAGCGATCTATCTCGAAGTGTTGAGCGCCGAAGCGCTTCGCAGCCTTGGCGATTTGCTGGCCGACCTTGACGGCGCCACCGATGCCGCCGGGGTGGTGGACGTGGTAGCCGCCTGGGCGCAGGAGCGTTCGCGCCATGGCGGATGGTCCCTGTCGGTGCTGGAACTGGCGCGCACCTCGCCGCCCGGATCGCCCTGCCTTGAGCGGCTTGAGGAAATCGTGCGACGGGGCTGGCGCGAACTTGGCGGCTATCTGCGGCAACGCTTCCCCGGTGGTCCGGCGCAGCCGGAAACCCTCGGCGCGCTCTTGTTCGAGATCGCCTATGCCCCGGCACTCACGTTTCTGGCCAGCCCCGATGCAGCCGACCTGGTGCGCCTAGTCTTGCCCGCACAATTGGCGCCGTCACCGGCCTGATGGCCCAATCATCAGCCCTTTGCGATACTGCATGATGACCGGCACGCTGATCGGCCGGTTGGTGATGGCCACGGCCGTGGCGGCAAACGCGGGCTTCAACTTGAACACCGAGAGATGCGGATTACGGGTAAAACCGCCACCATCGTTCCAATCGGATTTGCCGTTGGCGTTGGCATCGTGGCGCACCGCCACGGCATAGTCGCCCGGTTGGCTGATCGGAAAGCAAAAGCGGATCGGACCACCACCATGGCGACGCTGCTCGATCCGCATCGCCCATTGCCCCTTGTCGAGAAAGCGCGCGCCACCCGGCCCGTAAAGCTGGGCGCGCACCGTCCCCTTGTCGTTGATAAAGCCGCTGACCTCTACGGTGAGTGAGGGTTGTCCCGGAAGGCATTCCCGGTCGGGTGTGCGGCTTTGCGCTGCTGGCATTGCCGGTGGCGTGGCGGGTGTCTGCGCAAGTGCGCTCAGCGGCAAAAACGCGAGGAACACTGTGGCGCCCGCCCATACCCATGGCGTTGTTGGCACGTTCGCTTCTCCTGTCTGATGGGGGCGGTGGGCATGCTCTTGCCCGGCGGGAAAGAGTTGCAATTCGCCCGGAATTGGGTGACCGCCAGCCCATGGCGGACGACATTCTGTTTCTGTTCAACCACGATGCCCCGCACCAGGTGGCGCATATTGCCGGCATCGCGCGCGCGATGGTGAAGACGGGTGCCGATGGCCGCACCGTCACCTGCGCGGTAGCCACGCCGGCCATCCGCGCGCGCGTGGAAAGCATCCTCCGCTCGGCAGCGGGGCAGGTGGCGTGGTATGACATGGCGTTGCCGGGGTGGCTGGAAGCCGCGCTGGCACTGCCCAACAAGGTGGCGCCGGTACGGCGGCTGATGCGGCTGCGCCATCATGCCGGGCGGATCAACGCGGCGCGTGTGGTGGTCAGTGCAGAACGCACGTGTCTCTCCATCCGCGAAGGGCGGGGCAAGGCGCTGTTTGCCTATGTGCCCCACGGTGCAGGCGATCGCATGGTGTCCTATCATCCGGAAAAGGGCGGGTTCGACCTGATCCTGGTGAGTGGTCAAAAGACCGCGCGCGAGATGGTGGCGCGCGGCGTCGCCCCGGCCGAGCGACTGCGCGTGATTGGCTACCCCAAGTTCGACACGATCGATCTTGCCCAGTCCAAACACCTGTTCCCCAACGGCAATCCCGTGCTGGTCTATAACCCGCACTTCGATCCGCTGCTGTCGAGCTGGTATGATCATGGCCCGGCGCTGCTGGACTGGTTCGCCAGCCCAGCGGGGCAGGCGTACAATCTGATTTTTGCCCCGCATATCATGCTGTTTGCCAAGAAACTTCATGTATCGCTGGAATACCGCACCGCGCGCCTGCGCCCGGATATCGCCCCGCATTGGCAGAGCGCAGCCAATATCCTGATCGATACCGGCAGCGCCGCGCTGGTCGACATGACCTATACGTTGGCCGCGCATGCCTACATCGGCGACGTATCGAGCCAGGTGTACGAATTCCTGGTCCGACCCCGGCCGCTGCTGTTCCTCGATGCGTTCTCGCACGATCCACGATCGCGCGAGGGGGCCTATCCGGCCTGGCAGGCTGGCGACGTGGCGCGCGATGCGGCGGGCCTGGCAGCGCTGATCCCTGGCGCATGGCAGCGCCATGATGCCTTTCGCGCCACACAAGAGGCGATCTTTGCCGACACGGTCTCGCATCAGGCGGGCCATCCGGCCGTGCAACGCGCGGCGCAGGCCTTGCGCGACCTGGCCGCCGGGCGCGGCGCGATCGGACCCCAGGCGTGACGGCGCGATCGCGGCTGCGCGCGGTGCTGGCCAATCTGGGCTGGCTCCTGGCCAGCAACGCGCTGATGGCCGTGCTCTCGCTCGTCTATATAGGCATGGCGACGCGCACGCTGGGGCTGGCTGATTTCGGCCGCTTTGCCCTGATCACGGGCACCGCCCAGACGCTGGCCATGCTGGTCAGCTTCGAAACGTGGAAAGTGGTCGTGCAGTATGGCCTCGATCACGAGGCGGCCGGCGACAACGCAGCCACCTGGCGCCTGGAACAGGCCGCCGCGCTGATCGAAGTCTGCAGCGCCGGCCTGGGCATTGCCCTGGTGATTGCACTGTTTTCCCTCTGGCCGGCGCCGTTCGGCATGGATGCCGCTGTGGTGCCCTATGCCATCGGTTATGCTGTGGTGCAGCTGATCACCTTGCGCTCCACCCCCACGGGCATTCTGCGCATGCGTGATCGGTTCCGCCTGGCGGCCCTTGCCGATAGCGTGCAACCAATCGGCCGCCTGGTCGGGGCGACGCTGGCACAATGGCTTTGGCCGGAATTGGCCGGCTTCCTGCTGGCCTGGGCCATCGCCGAACTGTTGACCTTGGCCGCAACCTGGGCCTTGGCGGCGCAAACCGGTGACGTGCGCGGATTGCTGCGGGTGCGCCATGGCTGGCGCCAGGCGCGCGCGGAAAATCCGGGGATCGGTCGCGTGCTGATCAGCACCAACGGACAATCGACTCTGGGCCTTGCCGCCCGGCAGGCGCCGCTGCTGTTGGTCGGCGGCTTCGTCGGAGCCGAGGCGGCGGGGGCCTTTCGCCTTGCGGCGCAACTGGCCAATGCCCTGTCCAAGATTTCCATCCTGCTCACGCGGGCCGCCTTTCCCGAAATCGTCCGGTCGATCCGTACCGCGTCGCGCGCGCACTTTCGCGCCGGGGTGCTGCGCGTCGGCCTGGCTGGCTTGCTGGCGGCCGGCGCCGTGATGGCGCTGGTGGCGCTGGCGGGCCGTAATCTGTTGATGGCCGTGGGCGGGCACGCGTTCGGTGCAGGATATGTCTATCTCTTGTGGCTGGCCGGGGCCGGCGCGATCGAGCTGGCCGCCGCCGCGTTCGAGCCGATCCTGCTCTCGGTGCATCGCGCGCTGTCGGCCACTGTGGCGCGGGCTGCGGCCGTGGCGCTGCAACTTGGCCTGATGCTGGTGCTGCTGCCCCAGATCGGAGCCCTGGGCGCCAGTATCAGCGTGTTCGCCGGATCGGTGGCGGCAAGCGTGTTGTTGGGCGCGGTCTTGTGGCATTATGCCATGCATCACGGGTTGGACGAAGCAGCGGCCTAGGCTGAGCCAAGTCGGCCGGCGATCCGCCGTGCCAGCACCAGATCGGCCGGCTTGTCGACATCGACAGCCGCCAGCCCGTGGGGACTGGCGACCGCTTCCACCCTCAGTCCAGCCCGCTCGCCCAAAGTGGCCATCGCCTCGGTGAGCGACAGCTGCCCCAGCGCATAGCGCAGCAGAAGCCGGGGGCCGAGGCGCCAGACGATCCGCCACGGCCGCTTGCGGTTGCGCTCCACCGCCTGCCATAGCGCAAACGCGGCCGCGGCGCGGGGCGTGGCAAAGTGAAACAGGTTGCAGCCCGACCATTGCCCGTCGGCAAAGCGCAGCCAGGTGCGCTGGGTTTCGGGGACGGCCGCCTCCACCACGTCGCGCCGCGCCAAAAGCACCGAGACATCGGCATCGCGCGATACCGCCGCGCGAAAATCGGCAACCCATGCTGGTTGCAACAGCGCATGATCGGCCGTGGTCAACAGCATCGGCGCACCCAGCAAGGCAAAGCCGCGCGCGGCGCTTTCACTGGGGCCGTGGGCTGCCGACACCAGTTCGCAGCCCAGTTCCTGCGCCAGGGCCGCGACGGCCGGATCAGACGCAGCGACCGCCACGCGCCCGGCTCCGGCGGCGCGCACCGCCGCGATCACGCGCGCGAGCATTGGCACACCGGCCACCGGAACCAGCGCCTTGGCCGGCAGACCCTCGCTGGCGGCAACGGGGTCGTCCGGCCCGCGCGCGCCAGCCAGGATCAGGGCGGAAAATGCCGTCATGCGCGCCGCGCCTGCCATAGCCGCAACAGCACGCCCGGTGCGGCCAGGATCGGGTGGCGTTCGCGCCATGGTGTCAGCGCCAGACGCAGGCCGGAATGCCGTTCAATCTTCCACAAGGCATAGCGGGCGGCACCTTCGAACGTGAAGGCAGCCTTGACCAGGCGCAGGGCGTTGAGCGGCTTGCCCAGCGCGCGGCGCAACCGCCAGGCGCGCTGCCAGCGGCGGCGCTGTCCTTGCGGTACTTCCGGTTGCCAGGCCGCGCCGCTGCCAGACAGCAGGATGCCCTGGCTGGCCCAGGCAAGCGGCAGTATCGTGGCAAAGTGGGCTGGATCGGCCGAGAGGATGGCGTCGCTGCGAGATGGCGGTTCCACCCGCAGTTCGGCGCGATAGGTCTGGCGGAACAGCGCCCGCCACCAGGCTTGCGCCGGGCCTTGGCCTGGGCCAAGCGCCAGGGCAAAGCGAGCGGCCGTGGCAATAGCATCGGCCACCGCCTGGGTGACCGCAGCAGCCATGGCACGATCGCTGGCCACCAGCAGCCGGGCAGGCTGGCAGAACCGCGCCCATACCGTCGTATCGATGCTTTCGCCGCGCGCCGCCCGGCGAAATTGCGCCAGGGACATGACCGCGACCTTGGCCCGCACGGTGACGGCGCCAAGACCGATTTCATGATAGCCAACGTCGGGCCAGATCAGCGCCGCCAAGCCGCGCGCCGGGCGGCGATGGAGGACATAGAAATCAACCAGCCCCTCCAGATCGTCACGCCGCAGGTTCGATCCATAAAACAGCACGGCATCGCCACCGAGCCGGGCGCAGACCTGCCGGGCCGCCGCCACGATCTCTGGCTTTGCCGGTTGTGCGAGGCTGGCCGCCACCGCCTGGTTCAGGCTCATGCCGGAACCACGAACTGGATCGGCCGGCCCCGGCTGATGATCAGATTGCCGCCCGGAAACTGCTCGCCATCAAGGATGAAGCCCCGGTCGAGCGAGAGATAGACCTTGTCCGCATCGCGGCGGATATAGCCATCTGCTTCCAATGCCGGCGATTCCCGTCCCTTGATCACCGCGAGGAAATTGCGGTGCAGGGCACGGGGTGGGGCCTTGACGGTAAGGAACTTGAGCCCGTCGCGGATGCGACCGAACGGGCGCAGGCCCACCGGCATCTGCCGCAAGGTCGAGGCCAGCATGAGATAGACGCGTTCGGCAAAGATCTCCACGCCATCGCGCGACACCCGCGCCATGTCGCCACGGCGCCAGCTGTTGCGCGGCCCACCGAACAGGCTCTTCAGCAAGGCCATCAGCACGGTCATTGCCACCGCGATGGCGTTGAACATGCCCTTGCGGTGCACGCGCTGCGCCAGCAACGTTGCGCGGCTGAACACGCCCAGGCCAAAGATGAAGCCGAGCTGGTCGGGCAGGGCATTGTTGTTCCAGTGAATATGCACTGGCGCGCGGTCGGCGACCCGGTTTTCCATGTGCGCCCGGATCGCGTCGCCCAGGCTCCAGTGCGCGGGCAAGGCCAGATCGAACGCCAGCGCGTTGGTCTTGCCCGAGGGGATCACCGCCACGCGCGGCAGTGCCCCGCGATACACCATGTGCGCCACGCTCAAGACATCACGTACGGTGCCATCGCCGCCATCGATTACAATCAGTTCGACGCCTTCGTTGGCAAACTGGGTGATGATGCTGACCAGTTCGTTGCGCGATGAGGGTTCGCGCTTGAACACGACGGCCTCGGGCAGTTCGGTCGGGCGTGAGCCGCCGTTGTTGCGGTGGCTGCGCGGATTGCTCACCACGCCTACGCGGGGCACCGGGCGGCTGACTTCGGTGGGGGCAAAATCCTTGGCGCGGATGATCGCCACCCCGCCGTGTTGATTGAATTCCTGTCTCATTTCCGCTCGATAGAATGCGCACCGCGCCAGTGGCGCAGCGCTTTGACATGACGGTCCGTAAAAACTCCAATGGTGTCGCCAACGCGCAAAGCCAAGATCAGTTTCCAAAAAAAACTGTTATTCGGTGCAAAATAGGCGGGCGCGTAAGGCAGGCTTGGGTACGGTTCGTAAAAAGCAGCCGCCGCTCAATCGCCCAGTGGCATGATCCGATCGGGGTGAAGCGCCTGGACCAGCGTGTCCACCTCCTTCCAGCCTTGCGCCAGCCAGCGCGCCTGTTGCGGCGCCGTCAGCAGCAGGGGGACGGAGGCGGGGGGATTGGCTGGGCCCGATAGCGCGTCGACACCAACGGTCAGGATGGCAAAGCTGGGCACTTCGGAATCGCGCCAGATGCCGGCAAAGGCCATGATCGGCGCATCGGGCGATCGCCACCACCGCCGTGCGCCGCCTGCGCGAAAATGCGTGGCCGGCACCAGGCAGCGCATCTCGGGATGGCGCAAAGTGCCGATCCAGAACGGGCTTTCCACATTGCGCACCGTCGTCACCACGTGCTGCCCGCGAGGTGGTGGTGGCACGCCCCATTGGCGCGGCACCAGGCGCCGCCGACCATCGCGGCCACGCACCACCACCGGGGCATAGCCGCCCGGGTTCACCGCGCCACCGGTCCAGACATCGCCGTTGGCGTCGGCCGCCAGCGCCTGGGCAATAGCATGGGCCGGGGCATCGAGAACATAGGCGAGTGACATGGCTGGCAATCCTTGTGAAACAGCATTGCCATGCCGCCAAGCATTTCACGCAGAGAAATGGCTTGCTGGCCCCTCTGGCCTTTTCGGTGCGCGCAGGGCATTGTGACGCTTGCAACTCTATTTCACCCTGCTGCCGGCGGGCAAGGCTTGCTGCTTTTGCCCGCCGGCTTTTTCTGGTCTGCGCTCTTGGGGCGGTGGCCGCTCTTGCTCTGTCGCGCAAAGCGGGCAAGAGGGGAGACCCACCCCTGCTGACCAAGGACTAGGCATGAGCGTTGCGTTTCGCCGCGAAAGTGATGACGAGCATCTCGAACCCAAGTTCGAGCGGCCGATTCCGCCTGGGCCCAATCTGGTAACGGCGCGTGGCCTGGCGCAATTGAGCGCCAGAGTGGCAGAGGTGGAGGCATTGATCGCCACGCTGCAGGATGAGGAGGCGCTCAAGGCCGCGCGCCGCGATCTGCGTTATTGGAGTACGCGCCTGGCCACCGCCCAGGTAATGCCTGCGCCGGCCGGTGACGTGGTGGAGTTCGGTTCCACGGTCACGCTGGTGCACAACGGCCGAGAGCGGACGGTCACGCTCGTCGGCGACGACGAGGCCGACCCAGCGGCAGGCCTGCTGGCGTTTTCCGCGCCGCTGGCGCGCGCGATCATGGGCGCCGAAGCGGGCGAATATGTGGATTTTGGTGGCAAGGCCGAAGCCGTGGAGATCGTCAAGATCACGTGAAGCTGATCGGCGTCGCTGGGAAAGCCTGCGCGGCGCGATCGGCGCTCAACCGGGGTCGGCGGGTGCCTGCGCCTGGAGCTGGTCCAGCATATCCATGAAGTTGCGCGCAGCGTCCCGCTCGGCAGGATCGGGAAAGGCCACGTCGAGATCGGGCGCATTGCCCAGGATGTGCATCAACGCCCACATCGCAAAGCGCCGGCCGGGATCACGCTCCAGGCCAAAATCCACGGAAAGGCGTTCCATGCCCGCGGCCAGTGCCGCTGGCGCTACCGATGCAGGATCGGCAGCGCCGAAGTAGCGGCGCATCTGGTCGTCGAAATCCACGAAACGCCTTTCCGAGGGGAAAAAGCCAGCAGCGGCGATTAGCCGTTCAGCTTGTCCTTGAGAGCCTTGGCCGGCGCGAAGCTGAGCTTGCGCGAAGCCGCGATCTGGATCGGTTCGCCGGTCGAGGGATTGCGGCCTTCACGGGCCGGCACGTCCTTGACCTTGAACTTGCCGAACGCGTTCAGCGAGATTTCCTCACCCTTGGCAGCGGCTTCGGCGATGGCGGCGAAAACGGCGTCGACCGTCTTGCGGACCTCGGCCTTGGCAATGCCCTGGCTGGCGGCAACGGCATCGACAAGTTCAGTAGTGTTCATGGTAGCGTTTCTCCAAAATGCTGCGTGGGGCCTAACGCCTGATTTGCGCGCTGTAAATCGGCGGAGAGACGAAGAACCATGGGTTTGCGTTCATTCGCCGGCGCGTTTTCCACCGCTACGGCACGCTGGCGCCGGCATTGTCTGGTGCCAGGGCCAGATCATGACGCGTTGCAGCACGCAGGACGCCGGTTTCCCGGCAGCAATCCCTGCGCTGAGATTAACGATCTTTCGGCGCCTGCATGTCCGCGCGCTTGCATAAGGCTGCACAGGCCTGGCGATAGCCAGCGATATTGCCGAATATCCCGACGCGACAACGGAAATTGCCGCAAACAGGGTTGGCTGGCGCATGTGTAGGTTGCGCTGCAGGCCCGATCGTCAGGCTCCGCTCGATCAGCGGATTGGGGCACGCGATAACAACTGTAACGGTTCTGCGTATCGCCTTCATGACGGCGCGATTGCGCATATGCGATATGAGGCAAGCGCAGGCTCAGCGGCACATCCGGGGTCAGCCACGCAAACACATGAATTTTCCATATCGGACCGAAAAATGCGGCCATCACGCTGGTCCAACGACAGAATCGCGCCCCGGTATGCATTCGAACAACGTCCCGATTCTTGCCCAGCGCCTTGATCGGGTGTGAGTTCAATCCATAACCATTGCCATACAGATAAAATCCCTGTTGTTCTCGGTTCCCGGGCAGCGTAGTGCTTGGGCGTAAAGGAGAGCCATGGCCTTCGTTGATCAGATTGGTGCGCTTCGGGAAAACGAAGCCGGCCCACGCTACATGCGGCTGCAAAAGCTTATTCGTCACGCGGTAGACAGCCGTCGCCTTGCCGCCGGCGCCGCTCTGCCCAGCGAGCGGGACCTTTGCGAGGAATACGGGCTGTCGCGCGTCACCATCCGCAAGGCGATCGATGGCCTGGTGGAAGAAGGCTTGCTGGAAAGGCGCCAGGGCGCCGGCACCTTTGTCTCGGAAAACCTTCAGAAAGCCAGCAGCGGCCGCGTGGAAAAGAGCTTTTCGGCGCTGTCATCGTTTTCGGAAGACATGATGGCGCGCGGGCGCAAGCCCGGCAACAAGTGGATCGATCGTTCCGAAGGGCTCGTGACGCCCGAGGAATCGCTGTCGCTGGGCCTGTCGCCGGGTTCGAAAGTCTATCGCTTCCAGCGCATCCGTTACGCCGATGGCGTGACCATGGCGCTTGAAGGCGCCACGGTGCCGGGTTGGGGCCTGCCTTCGGTCGCGACGGTCGAGAACTCGCTCTACACGGCCTTGCAACAGGCTGGGCACAGGCCGGTGCGGGCGCTGCAGCGCGTGCGCGCGATCGGTTTTCCGGCGGAAATGGCCGATCTGCTGGGCATCGCGGCCGGCGATCCGTGCCTGTTCATCGAACGCCGGGCGTTTCTGCCCGATGGCCGGGTGATCGAAATCACCCACAGCTATTACCGTGGCGATGCCTATGACCTGGTCGCCGAATTGAGCGAGATCTGACGCAGCCTCAGGCGACGCGGCGGCGATGGGCGCCGCGCTCGCGCTTGGCCTGGTACAGCCGCGCGTCCGCCTCCTGCAGCAGCGCATCGAGCTGATCGGCGCGATTGTCGCTCACCACGCTGCCCACGCAGGTGGAGATCAGGATGACATGGTCATCCACCTCGAACGGTTCAGCGATCGTGGTGCGCAGGCGCTGCGCCAGAAGACCGGCCTCTTCGCTGCGTGACAGGCCAAATTGCACGACGGCAAATTCATCGCCGCCCAGGCGCGCAACGATATCGCCATTGCGGATCGCGCCGCGCAGCCGATTGGCCACTTGTTCCAGCAGGCGATCGCCAGTGCCGTGGCCATAGGCATCGTTGACTGGCTTGAAGCCATCGAGATCGAGATAATGTACGGCGACGAGGCCGTGCGGAGACATGACGGCAGCATTGGCCTCGAAATGCTCGCGCAGGGCGAGGCGATTGGGCAGGGCGGTCAGGTTGTCGCGCCGGGCCAGCGAGAGCGAGACCAGCCGATGGCCGATCTCTGCCTTGACCATGTCATGGCGCATGCGCAGCGACTGTCGGCCGCCGATCACGAAGGCCGTGGCGATAAACGCCAGCCCGATCGTCAAAGGGCGGCCCTCGGCCAGCGCGAGCAGCAGGGTTGGTGTCATCGCCAGGGCCATGAACAGCGAGGCAAGACGCGGCCGGGCGCCAACGCCGGTCGCCACGCCTGCACAAAACCCGACAAGCACGCAGATCGTCAGGGCGCGCGCATCGCCACGATCCAGGTGGATCACCCGCGCCCCGATCAGGCCGAGCAACCCTGCAAAGCTGCCATAGGGCACGGCGAACAGCAGTTCCAGCCGGCGCGCGGCGGGCCGGTCGAGCAGGGCGGTCAGGGCGCGGTGACGCAAGCGCACCGCCAGGATGATCCGCGTGGTCCAGGCACAAGCTGCCAAGCCACCCAGTACCATGATCACGCGATCACCGGTGTCGTGGATCATCAGGGCGAGATAGGCGGCAAAGATCACCGCCATGTAGATCGCTTGCAATGGCGTGGCATAGAGCCCGCGCACGAGTTCGGCATAGATGCGGTCGGCCAGTGCTGGCCCGCCGGCAGCGGCATCCGCGCCGGCACCGGCCGGAAACGTCGTTCGGGGCACCGGCGCTCTCTCCACATGGCACCGCCTGCGGCGCAGGCGGGCTCAATGATTACGTGCAGATTGCGATTGCGGGGTTAACAAATGTTGATCACGTCGCACGATGCTGGCCGCAGCCGGGGGTCGTCCCGGGCTGGGGCCTGGCAAACGCCTGCAACAGGCTCAGCAGCGCGGGTGCACCATGGGCCATGGCCGTGCGAACCTGGCCGGCCAGATAGACAGATGCCCCGGCATAGGCGAGTGCCCAGCCATCGAATCGGCGATGGGGCAGCGTGCCTTCGGCCAGCGTCATGATGTGGGTGTGGCGCACATCGTCACAGATTGTGCTTCGCATCTGCGCCAGTGCGGTGGCGGGGCCTTCCAGTGCCTGGATGAAATGCTGCCCGGTAAACAGCAGGGCGCCGCTGAGGCCGCATTCGGCATTGCGCAGCGCCGCGTGGGCAACCAGCGCCTCTACGGTCGGACCGGCCCAGGCGGGCGCAACGGCGCAATTGCTGGCATAGAGCCAATGCTGCACGGTGGCCCCACCCTCAGGCTGCATCAAGCCCTTGATCCAGAACGCCGGTGAACACGGCGAAACGGATCAGGGCAGCCAGATTGTCCATTTGCAGCTTTTGCATGATGTTGCCCCGGTGCATTTCCACTGTGCGTACCCCGATCCGCAGCCGTTCGGCAATGGCGCGGTTGGTCAGCCCGGCAACCACGCCCCGCAGCACTTCCTGCTCGCGCGGGGTCAGTTGTGTGGTCAAGGCCGTAGCCTGGCCCACGCGCTGCTGCTGGGCGACGCGAGCGGGCAGGATCGAAAAGCCGTGTTCGAGGACCGGGCGCAAGGCATCGGCCTGAACCGGCATTTCCAGGAAATCCACGGCGCCGGCGCGCAGGGCCTGGACCACCTGCGGGATCGTAGGGGAAACGGCCATGACGATCACGGCCATCTCTGGCCGTTGCGAAAGGACCGCGCGCACCATCGGGCCAGGGCCTTCCTCTTCGCCGGCGATGGGCGTGGCTTGGGCAGGGGGCTCAGGCGTGCGCCAGGCCAGCAGGACGCAGCCGGCGGGAAGATAGCCCAGCGCGTCTGCCAGATCGGCAGACGCGGCAAAAGGATGACAGTCCAGCCCTTGCTGACGTATCAATTGTGCCAGATCCCGACGATGCAGGGCATCGCTATCCACGATGTGAACGGTGCGTTGCGCCACGTTGATCTCGCCCATCCCGGTTCGGCAGACCGAACCTGTTCAGTTATAACCGAAATCAGCCTTAGATTGCAGGCTCGGCAACCAATACCGTAGCGATACGGGGTACGGTGATCTACGCCGAGTAATTGCAACAAACTGACATGAGTTAGGAGAAAACGACAGCTGCAATCGGTGTTGCTGTGCAAATTAGCTTGCAGGGAACCGGTTTCGTCAACGCGCAATAGCGGGCACGCACGCGCATCGACGAAACCGGGGCCAGGCCCGGCCGGGCTGCTTTACGAAAAAGCCTATTGCCCGGCCGCCCTTTGCCGACGCGCGGGGGACGCGTCGAATAAAGAAAGCCCGCGAGGGACCATGGGGATGGGGGGATGCCGGCCAATGGGGGGAGAAGCCGGCTGGCCCCGCGACTTTCAATACCAATTGGTATAGAAACCCGCAGATGCCGCGTCAACAAGTTTATATACCGCTCGGTATCGCAAACGGCGGGCGTTGCTCAACGCCCCGGCCAGAGTGCCAAGGCGGTTTCGACGATCGTATGAAGGCGCGCAAAATCAGCACCTGAACCGGCTTGGACGCTCATTCCGCTCAACAGGCACAGGCAATAGGCGCATAGCGCCTGCGCGGTGTATCCGGGAAAATCGCCCTCCGCCTCGGCCCGCTCGAACCGTGCAAGCAGCGCCTGCTCATAGGCAGCGCGGCGGGTAATCACTTCTTGCCGCATCGATTCGTCATAGGTGGAGGAAGCGACTGCGTGCATCACGCCAAAGCACGCCCGCCCACCCTCGCTGGTGGTCAACATTGCCAGGGCATCGCGTAGCATGGCCGCCGCCACGCCGCGCGCGGTCGGCGCCAAAAGCGCTTGGGTCATGAACGCCAGCTTGTCCCGCTCGTAAAGGTCCAAGGCCTTGCGAAACAAGGATTCCTTGTTACCAAAGCAGGCATAGAGGCTGGGCCGGGTAATCCCCATCGCCTCCGTCAGGTCAGATAACGAAGCGCCATCATAGCCGCGTGTCCAGAACACGTGCAGAGCGGCGAGCAAGGCTGCATCGGGATCGAACTGACGCGGTCTGCCACGGGACGGACCACCGGGTGTGGCAAGCATTGGCGGGATCGCGACTTGGTTCATATGCCGCAGACTATAGGCAGGCAGGCGCGCAGGTCCAGCACGGGTGCTGCCTGCGTCGCATTCGCCGCAGCAGATCAGAACAGCGCGTCGTCGAACAAGGCGTCGTCATCGTCGTCTTGGGCGTCACCGGGGCCAAAGCCGGACGTGGGCTGGCTGTTGGCGAGTGGAGCCATCCCATGCAGGAGAAAGCGATCGTGCACCACGCGTTCGCTTGCCATGGTATAGATCTGTCCCAGCGCGTTCATCAGCGCGGCGATCGCAGAATGGGCGGCGGGATCATCGCTGTTGCCACTGCCGGCAAGGTCGGCGGTGCGCACCGCGATCGCCTCGATCGTCTTGGCGAGGTCGAGGCTCACTTCCAGTTCGTCCCGCGTCTTGCGCAGCATGGTGGCGATGGTGTCGCTCTGCTGGCTGGCCACGGCGACGGCCTGTTCCGTGCGCTGCGCGCCTTGGCGGATCATCGCCAACGAAAGCGCCAGTTCGTCGCCAGTGCCGACCTCGCCGGAACGGTCTGTGCCGCGCATCGCGGCCGAGCATCCGTCGAGATCGCTGGCGGCAGCGTTGATATGCGTAACCGCACCGTCCAGCGTTTCGGCGTGGCTGCGGATTTCGTTGGCGATGACCGTCATCGGCCGTCCG
Source organism: Novosphingobium sp. SG754 (assembly GCF_013149315.1). Taxonomy (NCBI): domain Bacteria; kingdom Pseudomonadati; phylum Pseudomonadota; class Alphaproteobacteria; order Sphingomonadales; family Sphingomonadaceae; genus Novosphingobium; species Novosphingobium sp. SG754. Next base: position 466,847 of record NZ_JABGCC010000002.1, read on the forward strand.
ATCGCTTCAACCCGCCGGCAGGACAGGCCGATATTGATCGCCATCAGTTGCACGTCGACGCGCAAGTGACGGATTGCGGCGGCACGGGCTATGAGGTCAGCCACGGTGGCGATGATCAGGCCCAGCGTCTGTTCGGCCTGGGCATCTGCCTCTTGCAGTTGCGCGATCATGGCGGTGGCTTCGGCAATCCCGCTTTCCAGCTCGCGCAGGAACGCCGCTTCGCCGGCATGCTGCTGCGCGGGATCGTGATCGGCCGGCGCGGCGGGGGTCTGCAACGCCAGCAGGCGGTTGGCCTCAGGCTCAAGATCGTGCAGCGATCCCACAAGCACCAGCGTCTCGCGGCGGAAATCGATGGCGGTTTCTTCAAGCTGGGCGTGCAGCAGGGCCAGCACATGGTGGCAGGCCGCATCTTCGGCGGGGGAGCCGGGCGGGCGGCCGCCCAGGTGCGCGTCGAGCATCTCGCATCCGGCCAGCACATGTTCCAGCCGCTGGCGGGCAATATCGCCGATCTGAATGGCGCCCAGCACGGTCGCGACCTTGGCCTGGATCGTCGCGGCGATCTCTCCGGTTGTGCGCGCCATCGCGGCCAGGCCATCCTGGTGACTGGCGAGCGCGCCGGCATCGCGGATCAGGCGGTCTGGCACCTGTGGCACCACGCGCGCGCATTCGTTGACCAGCCGCGAATCCGATCGCAGCATGCTGGCAAGGCCGGCTTCCAGCTCGGCCAGGCGCCCATCGAAGCCGGCGGCGTCGGCTTTGCCCATGTCCAGTTTCTGCGCCATGAGATCGGCGAAATCGACAAAGTCGCGCGCGCCACCCGCGGCAATCTTGACGTTCATGCCATAGATCTTGAGCGCATCGAGCGTGCGTTGCAGATCATGGATTTGTGCCGTGAGGCGGGCCGATACGGCGCGGATGTGGCCCACCTGGTCGGCCCGACGGGCGGCCTGATCGGCCACGCTGTAAAGCCGCTTGGCCGCGCGGGTGAGGTTTCCCACCGCGCCCGAACCATCCCCATCGCCCAAGGCGGCGCTGATCTGGCCGAGGGTGCCAACCACGGCCGAAATAGCCTCTACCGTCCGCTCCAGCGTGGTGCCGATGCGGGTGAAATGATCGTCGAGACCATGCAGGATATCCGCCAGGCGCAGGCGCAATGGCGCGGTGAGTGCAGCATCGGCCGGCGGTGGCTGGGTTTCCGCCAGCGGCGGCATCAGGGGTTCGGGTTGCATCGCGGCGTTCCTTAGCGGGCCGTAGCCTGCAACAGTTCCTGGGCGATCGCGCCAAGCGGCACGATGCGATCGGCGGCGCCGCGCGCGATCGCTTCCTTGGGCATGCCGAACACGATGGACGTGGCTTCGTCCTGGGCGACAGTGCGCGCGCCGGCCTCCTTCATTTCCAGCAGCCCCCGCGCGCCATCGTCACCCATGCCGGTCATGATGATCCCCACTGCGTTCGATCCCGCGCAGCGCGCGGCGGAGCGGAACAGCACATCGACCGAGGGACGATGCCGGCTGACCAGTGGCCCGTCGCGCACCGAGACAAGGTAGCGCGCGCCCTGGCGTTCGAGCAGCGTATGCTTGCCGCCCGGCGCGATCAGCACATGGCCGCGCATCACGGTGTCGCCGTCTTCGGCCTCCTTCACCGATACCTCGCACAGGCCATCGAGCCGGCGGGCAAAGGCGCGGGTGAAATGTTCGGGCATGTGCTGGACGATGACGATGCCGGGCGAATTGGCGGGCAGCGCTTCCAGCACTTCGCGCAAGGCTTCGGTGCCGCCGGTGGAAGCGCCTATGCACACCACCATTTCGGTGGTGCGGCTCATCGCCTTGCTGCCCGCGGCGCGTGCCGGGGGAGGCGGCAACACGGCATCGGCGGTCAGCTTGGGCTGGGGATGGAGCGAGGGCGGCGCGCTGGCTGCGGCAGAGCGGCGGCCGCCACGCACCTTGGCCCGCGCGGCTGCCTTGACCGTGTCGCGGATCATCAGCCGGCTTTCGGAAAGGTGATCGGCCACGCCCACGCGCGGTTTCAGGATCACGTCGACTGCGCCCGCATGCATGGCTTCGAGCAGCGTATCCGAGCCTTCCTCGGTCAGCGACGAGCACATCACCACCGGCACGGGGCATTGCTGCATCAGCTTGCGCAGGAACGTGATGCCATCCATGCGCGGCATTTCCACGTCGAGCGTGATCACGTCGGGCACCTGTTCCTGGATGTGGCGGGCGGCGGCAAAGGGATCGGCTGCCGTCGCCACCACTTCCAGTTCGGGATCTTCTTCCAGGATGGCTTTCATGGTCTGGCGCACGCTGGCGCTGTCATCGATGACCAGGACGCGGATCTTGGGGGCCGGCATCGGTCTATCTCCTCTGGAATATGGTATTGCCGACAGAATCGAGCGGCAGATCGAAGCCGGCGATCGATTCCGAATGGCCCACGAACAGGTATCCGCCCGGCGCCAGGCATTCGACCAAGCGCGACACCACCTTTTTCTGGGTCGGCTTGTCGAAATAGATCAGCACGTTGCGGCAAAAGATCAGGTCAACCTGATGCCCGATGGCATAGGCCGGCTCCATCAGGTTAAGCTGGGCAAAGCCGACCTTGGCGCGCAACCCAGGGTGGATGCGTGCCTCGTTCGCTCTGGCCCCCTGGCCCATCCCGACATAGCGTTGGCGCAGCAGGGCCGGCACCGGCTCCATCATCTCGCGCGGGTAGATGCCCTTCTGGGCGGTGGCGAGCACGTTGGTATCAAGATCAGTGGCGAGGATCGCGTAATCGGGCCCGCCGTTGGCTTGCGCAAAATCGTCCATGACCATGGCCAGGGTGTAGGGTTCGGCCCCGGTGGAGCAGGCCGCACTCCAGGCGCGCACCAGTTGGCGGCGCTTGGCCGCAAAACCGGGCAGGATGTTCTGCGCCAGGCGTTCGAAATGGCGCGGTTCGCGAAAGAAATCGGTCTTGTTGGTGGTGACGGCATTGATCAGATGCACCACCTCGTCGCTGCCGGCGCCTTCACCCAAGACGAAGCGGCAATATTCTTCCAGCTTTTCGAAGTGGAGCGCACGGGCGCGGCGGCGTAGCCGGCCTTCCACCATGGTCTGCTTGGCGGCCGGCATGCGGATGCCGCACTGATCATAGATGAAGGCGGACAAATGCTTGAACGTGCGCGGCGTGATGCCGTCGCCCACGATCGCGGCGTTTTGCGGGATTTGGGCAGGGGCAGGTGTGGCCACAGGTTCAAACCTCCGCCGGCAGCAGCACGGTGTCTTCGCTGCCAAAGATGCGCGCTACATCCAGGATCACCACGAACCCTTCGGCCTCGCGCACCACGCCATCGACAAATTCACCGCGCCAGGCCGTGCCGATATCGGGCGCCGGCTCGATACGCGCGCCAGACAGGGTGCTCACCGCCAGGACACGGTCGATCACCACGCCCAGCGGCAGGGTGCGATCTGGCAGCGGCACGTCGAGAATGATGATGCGCGTGGCCAGTGTCGGCTCGACCGCCGGCAGGCCCAGGCGGCGGCGAAAGTCTACCGTGGGCACGCCCTGGCCGCGCACGTCGGTCAGGCCCAGGAAATGCGCCGGTCCGCCGGGCACGTGGCTGGGCACCTGGTAGTCCAGGATTTCGCGCACGAGCACGACCGGCACGGCGAACACTTCCCGCCCCAGGCCGAACGTCACGACCTGAAGATCATCGCGGGTGGGCGCATCGGCCAAGGGGCGGGGGGCGGTCATGCGGCGGCCTGACCGAAATCGGCGTCATCGTCGTCCGCTGCGCCGGCTGACATGTCGATGGCAAAACCCTTGAGGCGAGCCTGCTGATCGCCGATCGAGCCAGGACGTGCGGCCTTGCGGGCGGGCTTGCCCGGCTTTGTCGCCGATTTGGCAGCCTTGGCCGGCTTGGCCGCGACCGGCTTGGGTCGGGCGGCAGGGGCAGTGCCCTGGCCCCCGGCGCGGGCATGGGCATCGACGCGGAAGTACGAGATGCTGGCTTGCAGCTCTTCGGCCTGGGCGGCGAGCTCTTCCGAGGTAGCGGAAATCTCTTCCGAGGCTCCGGCGTTCTGCTGGGTCACCTGGTCAAGCTGCTGGATCGCCTCGTTGATCTGCGCGGCGCCGATATCCTGTTCGCGGCAGGCGGCGCTGATCTCGCTGATCAGCTCGGCGGTGCGGCGGATATCGGGCACCAGGCGCGTGAGCATTTCACCCGCCTCCGTCGCGGCCTTGACCGTGTCGGACGAGACGGCACCGATTTCCGAAGCCGCCGTCTGGCTGCGTTCAGCCAGCTTGCGCACTTCGCTGGCCACCACGGCAAAGCCCTTGCCATGCTCGCCGGCCCGTGCGGCCTCGACCGCGGCATTCAACGCCAAGAGGTCGGTTTGCCGGGCGATTTCCTGGACGATGCCGATCTTTTCCGCGATCGTGCGCATGGCATCGACCGCGCGGTTGACGACCACGCCCGATTGTTCGGCGTCCTTGGACGATTGGCGCGCGATCTTTTCGGTCTGGGCGGCGTTGTCGGCGTTCTGCTTGATGTTGGCAGCCATCTCTTCCATCGAGGCAGAGGCCTGTTCGGCGGCGGCGGCCTGTTCGGTCGCCCCTTGCGACACCTGCTCCGAGCTGGCGGCAAGCTGCTGGCTGCCGGCAGAGACGTTTTCCGACGCGGCGCTGGCATCGGACACCACATCGCGCAGGCGGTCGACCATGGCGATCAGTGCCAGGCCCAACTTGTCGCGCTCGGACAGCGCGACATGGTTCACCGTCAGATCGCCATTGGCGATCGTGTCGGCAAGGTCGGCGGTCTTGCGCAGATTGGCAGTCATCTGGTTGACCAGTGCGATCAGGTCGGCAATCTCGTCGTCGCTGTCGGCCGTGATGCTGACGTCAAGATCGCCCACTGCCACGGCATCGACCACGCCGGTGATCTTGGCCAGCCCGCGCGACACCACGCGGCCGATCCAGTAGGCGCCCAGCAAGGCGATGATCAATGCTACAGCGCCAGAAACCAGCAGTAGGGAGCGCGCTGTTGCGTAAAGCTCGTTAGTATCGTTATCGGCCTTTTTCATCTGCGTTTGCTGGATTTCCACCAGCTGTTCCAGCGTGCCTTCCATGGTGGTCGCGGCCGAACGGGAATCCGTGATCGAGATCCGGCCAGCCTCTTCGTTGCGGTTTTCCATCGCGGCGGCGCGCATGCGGCGGTTGGCTTCCTTGAGCACTTGCCACTGCTGCGCGAGCTTGGCCCAATAGGGCTTGCCTTCTTCGCTTGCCTGCTGGCTGCCCCTGACGAGGATGTCCTCGATCTTGGTCACGTTGGCATCGGATTCGGTGTTGAACTTGGCGGTCAGATCAAGATCGCTGGTCAGCGCCATGTTCTTTTCACGGCGCAACAGGCGGTTGACCTCGATCACCAGTTCCTGCGCGGTGTTGAGGCGCACGACCGGGCCGGCGATCACATCGGAAATAGCGGAATTGAGGGTGCTGAGGCGGCTGATCGAAAGCCCGATCACGCCGGCCATGACGATGATGAGGACGGCAAACGTGGCCGCCAGCTTCAATTTGATGGTGGGACGCATGGGGATTCCCCTTCGTGCGGTGGGGCAGAATTGATGGGCGAGTGGGGCGGATCAGGCAGCGGTGGACATGGCCAGCCTCCCGCCTGCAGCGTTTTCAACGGTAGCGGTGCCTGCGGCGTGCACGGCATCGTCGCCAGCAAAGATGCGCGGCAGGTCAAGGATCACGATGAACCCATCCGCCTCGCGCACCACGCCCTGGACGAAGCCCGCGTTCCACGCGGTGCCAATGTCGGGCGCCGCTTCGATACGATCGACCGGCACCGTCACCACTGCCAGCACACGATCGATCACCACGCCCAGCGCCAGGGTGCGATCGGGCAGCGGCACATCCAGAATGATGATGCGCGTGGCCAGCGTCGGTTCTACTGATGGCAGCCCCAGGCGGCGGCGAAAGTCTATTGTGGGCACGCCCTGGCCGCGCACGTCGGTAAGACCCAGGAAATGCGCCGGGCCGCCCGGCACATGGCTGGGCACCTGATAATCCAGGATTTCGCGTACCAGCACCACCGGCACGGCGAAGACTTCCCGCCCCAGGCCGAACGTCACGACCTGAAGATCATCGCGGGCGGGTGCTTCGGCCAAGGAACGGGGGGCGGTCATGCAGCGGCCTGGCCGAAATCGGCATCGTCGGCATCGGCCGTTCCAGCCGAGAGATCGATGGCAAAGCCCTTGAGCCGCGCCTGCTGATCGCCGATCGAGCCGGGGCGCGCCGCCTTGCGGGCAGGCTTGGCTGCAGCCTTGCCAGGTTTTGTGGCGACCGCCTTGGCCCGGCCTGCGGGCGCGGCGCTGCGCGATGCGGTGCGTGCATTGGGATCGACGCGGAAGTACGAGATGCTCGCCTGCAACTCTTCGGCCTGGGCGGCGAGTTCTTCCGACGTGGCCGAAATCTCTTCCGAGGCACCGGCATTCTGCTGGGTCACCTGGTCAAGCTGCTGGATTGCTTCGTTGATCTGGGTGGCGCCGATATCCTGTTCGCGGCAGGCTGCGCTGATCTCGCTGATCAGTTCGGCGGTACGGCGGATGTCGGGCACCAGCTTGCTCAGCATGTCGCCGGCCTCGGCCGCTGCCTTTACCGTGTCGGACGATACGGCAACGATTTCCGAGGCCGCGCTCTGGCTGCGTTCTGCCAGCTTGCGCACTTCGCTTGCTACCACGGCAAAGCCCTTGCCATGCTCGCCGGCGCGGGCCGCTTCCACCGCGGCATTGAGTGCGAGCAGATCGGTCTGCCGGGCGATTTCCTGGACGATGCCGATCTTTTCGGCGATCGTGCGCATCGCATCCACCGCACGGTTGACCACCACGCCCGAATTCTCGGCATCCTTGGCCGATTGCCGGGCGATCTTTTCGGTCTGGGCCGCGTTGTCGGCGTTCTGCTTGATGTTGGCGGCCATCTGCTCCATCGAGGCCGAAGCCTGTTCCGCCGCCGCGGCCTGTTCGGTCGCGCCCTGCGAGAGCTGTTCCGAACTGGCGGCGAGTTCCTGGCTGCCGGACGAGACGTTTTCCGAAGCGCCGGTCGCTTCGCTGACCACGTTGCGCAGGCGGTCAATCATTGCCACCAGGGCCAGGCCCAACTGGTCGCGGTCAGACAGCGCAGCGTGGTTTACCGTCAGATCACCATCGGCCAGGCTGTTGGCCACTGTGGCGGCCGCCCGCATGTTGGCAATCATCGCCATCAGTGCCTTGCCCAGCCGATCGCGGTCAGACAGCAGTTCCACGTCGTTGGACAGGTCACCCAGGGCGATATTGTCGGCAAACAGGGCGGTCTTGCGCAGATTGCCGATCATGGTGTTGAGCGAGCGGACGACATCGGCGATCTCGTCATCGCCCTTCATGTCGATCATGTTGTCGAGATCGCCCTCGGCTACGGTGCCCACTGCGGTGTTGATCTGGCGCAGGCCGCGCGCCACCATCCGGCCGATCCACATGGCACCGGCCACCGCCACGATCAGTGCGAGCAGCGTGGTGACGATCAGCGTGCTGCGCACCGAACCGTAGAGATTGGCGGTTTCCGTGCCGGCGGCCTTCATCTCCTTGCCCTGGTCATCGACGATCTGGTTGAGCGTCTTTTCCAGCTCCACTGCCGCACGGCGGCCATCGGTGATCGAGATCTGACCGGCGGCATCGTTCTGGTTGCGCATGGCCAGCGCACGCATGCGGGCATTCGCGTCCTTTAGCGTAGCCCATTGTTCATCGGCGCGGTTCCACATCGGCCGCGTTTGGTCGGTGGCGGTTTGGCGGCCCTGATCGAGCATTTCGCTGACCTTGCGCACCGTGTTGTCCGACTGCGTGTTCCACTCGCGCGTCAGATCCATGTCGCTGGTCAACGCCATGTTCTTTTCGAAACGGACCAGCTGGCTCATCGTCATGGCGGTTTGCTGGGCCAGTGACAGGCGGGCTGCCGGGCCGGAAATGAGGTCGGCGATGCTGGTGTTGAGCGAACCCAGCGCATTGATGGACAGGCCGGCGATGGCCATCATCAGGATGATGAGGGCGACGAAGGTAGCTCCCAGTTTCAACTTGATCGTGGCACGCATGGTGGGAAAATCCTTGTTTCTGGCGCGTCGCTGGCGGCCAGAAAGGGGGGCCGCACCAGGCTTGGTCATCGGGTTGCGATCGTTGGCAAAGACATCGCCAGGGGCCATCAAGCCGCCAGGCTACCCCCGCCGAGCTGGCGTGGTGCCGCTTCGAAAATGGCCGAAAGGGCCGGCAGCACGATCACCCCATCGGCCTGGCGCACGAACTCGCGCACGAATTCGCGGCGCCAGCGCAGGCCAACCTGCGGCGGATCGGAACTGTCGCTGCGCGACAGCATCGCCACCTCATGAACCTTGTCGGTGCGCAGGCCGATGTGCGTCATCTCGCCATCGATCTGGGTTTCGATCACCACGATGCGGCTATCGGGCGTGGGCGGGGTGATCGCCATGCCAAAGGCCACGCGCAGATCGGCAATCGGAATGATCTTGCCACGATAGTTGACGATGCTGGCGACCAGCGGCGCGGCGCCGGGCACGCGCGTTTCGGGCAAAAGGTCAACGATTTCGCGAATGTCGGTCGCCTCGATCGCCAGGCATTCGCTGCCAACGTCGAACGTCAGCACTTCCAGGTTGCCGTGTTCGTCCCAGCGGGTCTTTTGGGTGTCGGTCATGGTGTCAGCCCACGGCGCGCAGCCGTGCCTCCCGTTGCTGGCCGGTGGCCACGAGTTGCATGATGTCGAGAATGAGGGCGACGCTGCCGTCTCCCAGGATCGTGGCGCCGGAAAAGCTGTTGACCGCGCGGTGCACGCCCGACATCGACTTGATCACCGTTTGATGGCTGCCGATGATCTGGTCGACCACCAGGCCCACGCGCTCGCCGGCGGCGGAAATGACCACGATCTTCTGGTGCTGATCGGGCTGGGCGCCGGTTTCGAACAGATCGTGCAAACGCAGGAACGGCACCAGCGCATCGCGCAGGCGGATCATGCTGCGGCCGCGCGTGCGCAGGTCTTCGTCGGCAGAAAGCTCGATGCATTCCTCGACCGCCGCCAATGGAATGACATAGCAGCCACTGGCCACGCGCACGAGCAGCCCCTCGATGATCGCCAGCGTCAGCGGGATGCGCAGGGTAAAGGTGGAGCCCTGGCCTTCCTGGCTGGCGATATCGATTGTGCCGCGCAGCCCTTCGATCGTGCGCTTGACCACGTCCATCCCCACACCGCGCCCAGACAGGTTGGTGACCTGGGCGGCCGTGGAAAAGCCGGGGTGGAAGATCATCTGCAACAATTCGTGATCGGTCACGCTCTGGCCCGGCTGGATCAGGCCATTGGCCTCCGCCTTGGCGCGCACCCGCTCGCGGTTGATGCCCCGGCCATCGTCGGTGATGGTGATCAGCACCTCACCGCCGGCATGGGCGGCGGTCAGCATGACGCGGCCAGTGGCCGGCTTTCCGGCGGCCAGGCGCTCCTCGGGTGTTTCCAGGCCATGATCGCAGGCATTGCGGATGAGGTGGACGATCGGATCGGCCAATTGCTCGGTCACGGTCTTGTCCACCTCGGTGGATTCGCCGTCGGTCAGCAGTTCGATCGCCTTGCCGGTGTCGCGCGCCAGATCGTGGATCAGGCGGCGGAAGCGGCCGAACAGGTTGGCCACTGGCACCATGCGCAAGACCATCATGGTGTCGCGCATTTCGCTGACCAGGCGCTCGATCTCTTCCGAGATGGAGCGCAGCGCCACTTCGCCCGACGCACCGATCAGCCCGCTGTTCGCCAATTGCGACAGGCGGCTTTGCACGATCACCAGCTCGCCCACGCGGTCCATCAGCACGTCGAGCCGTTCGGCCGGGACGCGCACACTTTCCCCGGCGCGCGGCGCCTGGCGGGCGGCGGCATCGGCCTGGGCCGGCACCTGGACAGCGACGCTGGCTGGCGTTCCCGTGGCAGCGGCAGCAACGGCGCCCGGAGCGGCTGCGGTCGTGGCCGCGTCCGTCTCCGCCGGCGTTGCGGCCAGCGGCGTCAGCTCCATATCCATGTCGTCCATCACGAAGATGAACACGTCCTCGATCGCGTCGCGGCTGATCTCGCCCAGCAGTGTCACGTCCCAGCCGATCAGGCATTCGGTGGGCACCAGATCGGGCAGGGCGGGCAAGGCATCGCACAGCGCCACCACCCGGCATTCGCCCAATGCTCGCAGTTCGTCGAGCAGGCTCAGCGGATTGGTGCCGTTGGCCATGGCCGAGGCGGGCAGGCGAAAACGCAGATGCCATCCACCAGTCGTCGATGTGGCTGCCGCTGGTGTTGGCGCGGCTGTTTCGCCCGCTGCCGTGGTAGGCATTGCGCCGCTTTCCGGCAGGGCGGCGTGCAGCCGCGCCAGGATCGCATCGCCTGTCGCCTCGAGCCCCGCGCCATCGCCATCGACCAGCGCGCGCATGTGGTCCATGGCCGACAGGATCACGTGGACCAGTTCTGCCGTGGCGGGAAACAAGCCCTTGCGCACGCGATCGAATGCGGTTTCGCAATGGTGGGTGAACATGGCCAGCGCATCAAAGCCGAACATCGCGCCCGACCCTTTGAGCGTGTGCAGCCCGCGGAACACCGCATCGATCAGCCCGCGATCGTCCAACTGGTTCGACAGGTCGAGCAGTGCCTGTTCGATCTGGTCGAGCAGGTCACCAGCTTCCACGCGGAACGCGGCAATGGGATCTGTTTCGCTCACCGGCCCAGCACCTTCTTGGTAATGCGCAGCAGCTGATCGGGCTGGAACGGCTTGACCAGCCAGCCCGTGGCGCCGGCGGCGCGGGCTTCCTGCTTGATGGCATCATCTGACTCGGTGGTGAGGAAGATGATCGGGGTGCCCATCTGCACGGGCAGCTTGCGGATTTCGCGGATCATGCTCAGCCCATCCATGTTGGGCATGTTGAGATCCGTGATGATCATGTCGAACTTCTGACCCTGCGCCTTGCCCAGGCCTTCCAGCCCGTCGCAGGCCTCGGTCACGCTATAGCCTGCGCCAGTCAGCGCGATCCGTGTGGCAAGGCGCAGACTGCTGGAATCGTCTACGGTGAGGATCGAGGCCGTCATTGCGGGAGTTCTCCGTGAAACCAGAAATCGAGGGTTTCGGTGCTGGGATCGGTCAGGAACCCGGCGCGGCGCAGCAGTGCCGTCACGGCCGGATTGGCCGGCGCCGACAGACGCAGCGCGCGGCTGTCCCGCAGGGCATGCTGGCGCGCCGTTTCCACCAGCTGCACCAGGGAAAGATCGACATCGACCAGATCCGACAGATCGAGCACCATCGCGGCATGCGCTTCCAGGGACTCGGTCATGTTCGACCAGGCCGTGGTGATGGTTTGCATGTTGGCCACCGGGCCAAGGCTGAGGGTAAAACTCATGGCACACTCCGCAGAACGCACCATGGATTACGGGGTGGTCGCTGAAATCGGCGTAAGGCGCCCCTGCGGCATTTCCCCTAGAGCGGGCGAAACGCGCAACGTTCTAATGGCTGGGTTCCAATGGCTGGCTCCCGGCACGATTATCGACTAAGGCGCGCGGGAATTTCTCCCCGCACCATTTCAGCCCGGACCTTTTGTTTGTGAACGATCGCAAGCCTGTCGATGCCGCTGCCGTTGCCATCATGATCGTGCTCTGCGCGATCTGGGGTTCGCAGCAGGTTGCCATCAAGCTGGTGGCGGGCGCGATGAGCCCGCTGTTGCAGATGGGGCTGCGGTCGGGCCTGGCGGGCCTTGCCACGCTGGCCATTGTGCTGTGGCGCGGGGAAGGGCGGGTGATCAACCGCCAGACCCTGGCACCGGGCCTGGCCATCGGGCTGCTGTTTGGCACCGAATTCCTGCTGGCGGGCGAAGCGCTGCGCTTCACCAGCGCCTCCCACGTCACCATCTATCTCTATACCGCGCCAATTGGCGCTGCCCTGGCGCTGGGTCTGCTGCGCCCTGACGAGCGCCTGCGCGCTGGCCAGTGGGTGGGCATCGCGCTGTCGTTTGCAGGCGTGGTGCTGGCGTTCAGCGGCGGCAAGGAAGGGGCGGGCTATCCCGACGGTCGGCTGGGCGATGCCCTGGCGCTGGGCGGCGCCTGCGGTTGGGCCTGCACCACGCTGGTGCTGCGCAATTCTTCGCTGGCCAATGCACCGGCCTCGGTCACGCTGTTCTATCAGCTGATGGGCGCTTTCGTGCTGTGCACGCTGGCCGCGCCGGTGCTGGGTGAAACGGCCGTGAGCCTGACCGCCCCGCTCCTGGCCAGCATGGCGTTCCAGGTCGTGGTCGTGGCGTTCCTCAGCTATCTCACCTGGTATGCCCTGCTGCGGCGCTACAGCGCGGCGCGGCTGGGGGTGTTGAGCTTCATGACGCCGATGTTTGGCGTGGCCGCCGGCGTGATCGTGCTGGGTGACAAGCTGGACGCCGCGTTCATCGGCGGCGCCTTGATGATCCTGGCGGGCATCATCATCGTCAGCACGGCCGATGCGCTGCCCGCGCGCCTGTTCAAGCGGCGTTTTCGTCCCGCGGTGAACTCGTAAGCTCGCCGATCTTGTCGATCGCCTCGGCCTCCATGGCCTGAAGCTCGGTCATGGTCTTGAGCAAGGCGCTGTGCTGGCTTTCCAGCTTGCGCAGCCGGCTGCGGATGTGCGCCACCAGATGCTGCAATTGCTCCAGCCGGGTGGGATCGACATCGTAGAGATCGAGGAATTCCTTGATCTCGCGGATGCTGAAACCCAGCCGCTTGCCGCGCAGGATCAACTGCATGCGTGCCACTTCGCGGTGCGAATAGATGCGCGTGTTGCCCACCCGCGCTGGCTCGATCAGGCCCTTGTCCTCGTAAAAGCGCAGGGTGCGGTGCGTCACGCCCAAGCGGCGCGCCACATCCTGGATGCCTTGCAGGCCATCCTCGGGCGCGGCGGGCGCTGGTTCCGCCGTGGGTTCGGGCGGATCGGGCAAAGTATCGATCATGGTGGCCAATTTTCCCCCCAGAATGGCGCTACCTATTGCGCCGCAAAATGTGGATTGCAACTGCCCCCAATCGCACCTTGCACTTAAACCGCGGGCGTGGCGGCCTCGGCCTTGGCACGCTCTTCGGCGACCAGTTCCTTTTTCGAAAGCTTGCCCACCATGGTCTTGGGCAGGCTTTGGCGAATTTCGACAGCGCGCGGCACCTCGATCTTGTTGAGGTGCTCGGTCAGGAACGCGAGGATCTCCTGCGGCGAGACGTCCTGGCCGTCGTGCAGCTTGATGAACAGCTTGGCGCTTTGCCCGCGATAGCGATCGGGAATGCCGATCGCGATGGCTTCCTCGATTGCCGGATGGAGATAGGCCGCTTCCTCGATGACGCGCGGATAGACGTTGTATCCGCCGCTCAGGATCACGTCCTTGAGGCGGTCCACCAGGTAGAGATAGCCATCTTCGTCGAGGTGGCCCACGTCGCCCGTGCGCAGCGCGCCATCGACAAAGACCTTGGCGGTGTCGTCGGGGCGCTGCCAATAGCCGGCCATCACCTGCGGCCCGCGCACGCAGACCTCGCCATTGGCGCCCAGCGGCAGGATCGTCTCGGGGTTTTCGGGGTCGCGGATTTCGATCTGGGTGCCCGGGAAGGCCTGACCGCAGCTGTTGGCGCGGATATCGCCATCAACCGGGTTGCAGGTGACGATGGGCGAGGCCTCGGTCAGGCCATAGCCTTCGCAGATACGCCCGCCGGTGCGCTGTTCGAACGTCTGGCGCACTTCCAGCGGCAGCGGCGCACCGCCGGAAATGCAGGCGCGCAGTGCCGACAGGTTGGGAATCTTGGCATCGTCGAGCGCGTTCATCGCGATGAACAGCGTCGGCACGCCGAAAAACAGCGTGGGCGGCTTGCGCTTGATGGTGGCCAGCATCGCGTCCATTTCGAAGCGCGGCATCAGCACCAGTTCCGACCCCACCAGGATCGAGAAATCGAGCACGGCGGTCAGCGCAAAGACGTGGAAGAACGGCAGCACGGCCAGCGTGCGCTGCGGGGCAGGCAGATCGCCATGGATATGCGCCTGTTGCTGCAGGGCATTGGCCGTGAGATTGCGATGGGTCAGCATCGCGCCCTTGGGCGTGCCGGTGGTGCCGCCGGTGTATTGCAGCACGGCCAGGTCATCGGGCACCAGTGCCACCGGCCGGGGCGGATCGCCGCGAGCGATCAGGTCGCAAAAGCGCATGTGCAGCGCATCATGGGCATAGCGGGCATGGTCGCGCCGCTTGAACAGGCGCCATCCCCACGCCTTTACCCGGGGCAGGATGCCGGCCATCGGGCAGACCAGGATGGTGGCCAACTGACATTCGTCGGCAATGGCGCGCACCTTGCCGTGGATTTCGCGCAGGTCTGGCACGGCAACAACGCGGGCGCCGCTGTCGGTCAACAGATGGCGCATCTCGCTTTGGGTGTAGAGCGGGTTGAGATTGACCACCACCGCGCCGATCTTGAGCGCGGCAAAGTAGAGCACGATGTAATAGGGCGTGTTGGGCAGGCACAGTGCCACCCGATCGCCCTTGCCCAGGCCCAGGTCCTGAAAGCCGCGCGCCGCCCGTTCGACCATCCGCCCCAGCGCCCGATAAGTCCAGGTGCGGCCCATGAAGTCCACCGCCGGGCGGTCGCCATGATCGCGCACGGCGTTGTCCATGAAGTCACCCAGCAGCATGGCCGGCGGTGACCAGTCTGGCGGCAGGCTGTCGGGTACGCGTGAAGGGGCGATGGGGGTGGCCTCGATCGGGGGGGCAGCGACCATGTCAGGTTCCGGCAAGAGGGAGGGAAATGGCGCCGAGGCCAAGATGGCCCCGGCGCCTTCGGGCGATCAGAAAGCGACCCGTCCGCCCAGCGACAGCACCACGACATGGGCCTTTTGCAGCATGCCGTTGACCAGGATCGGCGTCTGCGCCGGCGTGCCGGCATAGGCGGCGGTCAGGCGGTTGACCGGCGCATCGGCGAGGGTGAGGTAGTTGGCGGCAACGTCGATCTTGAACGCGCGGCTGAACGCATGGGTGGCGCCCAAGGCAAAGTTCCAGCGGTTGCTATCGGGCACGCGGGCATCGCGTTCGTTCGGGCGAACCGGCGAAACGTCACGCTGCACGCCGCCGCGAACGGTCCACTTGGGGCTAAGGTCAGCGTCAAAGCCGACGGCAACCGCCCAGGTGTTGCGATAGTCTTCGGGGATCGCCGTGTTGAGCGGGCTGCCCAGCTGGATGGCGTTAAACTTGGACCAGCCAAAGCGGGTTGCCTGGGCGTTGAGCGTAAAGCCCGGCGTGACCGTCCAGCGGCCACCGAACGTCAGCTGCCAAGGCGTGGTAAAGTCTGCCTCGGTGGAGATGTTGGCGTTGTTCGCCGCCAGCGGGCCGAGCAGGCCGGCAATCGTCACGTCACCCTTGAGCTTGTGCTTGATGGCCGACTTGTAGCTCAGGCCCACGGTCACGGTCTTGCCGCGGAACTGCGTACCGGCCGACCAGCCCACATCCCAGCCCTTGCCGCTAAGCGTCTGGCTGCCATCGGGCAGCACGGCCAGCAGGTTGGGCAGGGCATTGCCCAGCGTGGCATCGGCATGCTCAACGTTCACTGCGCCGCCGATGGAAATCACCGGGGTCAGTTGCACGGCCAGCGAGGGCTGGATGTCGATCGTGCGCAGGCGCGTGGTCAGCGCGGTATAGCGTGCCCAGCTGCTGTTAGAATATTCGGTGGTGAAGTTGTACGGCGCAGTCACCGCCAAGCCCACGGCGACACGGTTGCCCAGCGAATGCGCGATCGCGCCCGAGGGCACGACGCCCTTGTGGATCGGGTTGTGGGCCACGCTATCGCCGCCCACGGCCGTGGCAGGCTGGCCAGGGCGCTTGATCAAGGTGCCGTTGTTGACCACGTCGCCAGAGGGCAGGATGCCGGTGGCGCTCAGCATGGCTTCGCCGCCGGTCATGCCGCCAATGCTGGCGGGGTTCCACCACAGGCTTTCCGCGCCCGTGTCGGCCACTTCGCCCGAATAGGCGCGGCCGGTGGCCTTGGCGGACTGGTCCTGAAGATAAAAGCCGCCTGCCAGGGCAGGGCTGGCAAGTCCGGCGGTGCCGGCCAGAAGCACGGCGCAGGCCAGCGTGCGGCGGTGGTTCAGGTTCATCTCTCTCTCACTCCCATGCGAATTTTTGTGGTGTCTGTGGTTTCAACGGTGCCGGTGGTGTTTGGTCTGGCCGGCTCCGGCTGCATCAGCGCAGGCGCTTCCACGTCTGGGTCTTGCACAAGGGCCACACGATGCAGCCCTTGAGCTTGAGCGTGTCAGCATCGGCGATCGTGATCGTCGCCTTGTAGGTGCCGCCGTCTTCGGGATTGTAGATCGAGCCACCCTCCCAACCGTCGGTGCTGCGCGTAAAACCTTGCAGAATGGTCAGGCCCTTGAGCGGACGACTGCGCAGGGCCGGATTCTTGTTTTTGCCATCGGCAAAGGCCGGATTGGCGCGGATGCTGTCGGATTCGACCAGACGCCCGCAGATCGACGCTCCGCACGGGGCAATTTCAACGATGCCGTGCTTGGTGGGCGTGGCCCAGCGGCCGATGGCCTGTTCGGATGCGGATTGTCCGGCAGCGTAGGAGGCCGGAGCATAGGTGGCCGCCGCTGCCCCCATCAGGGACATTACGGTGATGGCAAATAACGGCTTACCTCTCATCGTTCTTCATCCTCGACCCAAGAACCCAAAGCGCGCTTCGTGCGTTTCGGTATCCGGTTATCACCCGGCCTTTCTTTCCTTTGCCGGTGTGCGACTCACTCTATGCCCCAAATTTTGGTTGACGTATAGGGAAAGTTGAGCACCATTACGGACGAAAGCAGCGCCAAGGGTGATTCCGTGGTATCGGAGGCACAGGCGGCAGCTGCCCCACCTGACGAGGATGCCAGAAATCATGCCGAATGCGGTCATTGCCGGATATGCCCGGTCACCGTTCCACCTTGCCGGCAAGGGCGCGCTTGCCCGTACCCGGCCCGACGATCTTGCCGCGGCCGTGGTCAAGGCGCTGGTCCAGCGCACCGGCATTGACGCCGCCGCGATCGAGGATCTGATCGTCGGCTGCGCTTTTCCCGAAGGCGAACAGGGCTTTAACGTTGCGCGCCTGATCGGCATGATTGCCGGCCTGCCGCGTTCGGTCGGCGGCATGACGGTCAACCGCTTCTGCGGTTCGTCGATGAGCGCGATCCACTATGCCGTGGGCCAGATCGCCGCCGGCGCTGGCGACGTGTTCATCGCCGCCGGGGTCGAATCGATGAGCCGGGTGCCGATGATGGGCTTCAACCCGCTGCCCAATCCGGCCCTTGCCAAGGCCAGCCAGGCCTATATCGGCATGGGTGACACCGCCGAAAACCTCGCCAGCCAGTATGGCCTGTCGCGCCAGGCACAGGAAGCCTTCGCCGTCGCCAGCCAGGACAAGGCCGCTGCCGCCATCGCCGCTGGCAAGCTCAAGGACGAGATCGTCGGCATCGAAACCAAGGCCGGCCTGGTCGATACCGATGGCTGCCCGCGCCCCGGTACCACCGCCGAAACCCTCGCCGGCCTCAAGCCCGCGTTCAGCGCCAGCGGTACGGTCACGGCCGGCACGTCCTCGCCGCTCACCGACGGCGCCAGCGCCGTGATCGTGGCGAGCGAGGATTATGCCCGCGCCCATGGCCTGCCCATTCTGGCCCGGATCAAGGCCATGGCGATTTCCGGCTGTGCGCCCGAAATCATGGGCATCGGCCCGGTCGAATCTAGCCGCAAGGCGCTGGAGCGGGCCGGCATTTCCGTGTCCGATCTCGATGTGATCGAGCTGAACGAAGCCTTTGCCAGCCAGGCGCTGGCCTGCATCGCCGATCTTGGCCTCGATCAGGCGAAGATCAACCTGGATGGCGGCGCGATCGCGCTGGGCCACCCGCTAGGCGCCACCGGCGCGCGCATCGTCGGCAAGGCAGCCAGCCTGTTGCAGCGCACGGGCGGCAAGTATGCGCTCGCCACGCAGTGCATCGGCGGCGGCCAGGGCATCGCCACGGTTCTGGAGGCGATCTGATGTCAGAGGCAAGCCCCAACGACCCAATCAGGAAGGTCTGCGTCATCGGCGCGGGCACCATGGGCGCCGGCATCGCCGCGCAGGTGGCCAACGCCGGCGTGCCGGTGCTGCTGCTCGACATCGTGCGCGATCCGGCCAACCGCAATGCGGTGGCCCAGGGCGCGCTCGATCGCCTGGCCAAGGCAGAGCCGGCGGCGTTCATGAGCAAGCGCGCCGCCAAGCTGGTCGAGGTTGGCAATATCGAAGACGATCTACCCCGCGTTGCCGAGTGCGACTGGGTGATCGAAGCGATCGTTGAACGGCTCGATCTCAAGCATGCGCTCTATGAAAAGCTGGAAGGCGTGCGCCGCCCCGGCACGGCGGTTTCGTCCAACACGTCGACGATTCCGCTCGAACAGCTGATCGCCGGGCGCGGCGCAGACTTCGCCCGCGATTTCCTGATCACCCACTTCTTCAACCCGCCGCGCTACATGCGCCTGCTTGAAGTGGTGGCGGGCTCGGCCAGCGATGCTGCCCTGGTGGCGCGCGTGAGCGATTTTGCCGATCGTGCGCTGGGCAAGACCGTGGTGCGCGCCAAGGATACCCCGGGCTTCCTGGCCAACCGTGTCGGCACATTCTGGATCCAGCAGGCGATCAATGCCGCGATCGATCTGGGGCTGAGCGTGGAAGAAGCCGATGCCGTGGTGGGCAAGCCGATGGGCGTGCCCAAGACCGGCGTGTTCGGCCTGGTTGACCTGGTCGGCATCGATCTGATGCCGCACTTGAAGGCGAGCCTTACCGCAACGCTGCCGCAGGACGATGCCTATCGCGCCATCGCGATCGATCATCCGCTGATCATGAAGATGATCGCCGATGGCTATACCGGGCGCAAGGGCAAGGGCGGTTTCTATCGCCTCAACCGCGAGGCGGGCAAGCGCAAGGAAGCGATCGATCTGGCCACCGGCGAATACCGCGCTGCCGCCAAGCCGCCATCGCTGCCCGGCGCCGTGTTCAAGGATCTCAAGGCGCTGGTTGGCCTGCCCGGCAAGCTGGGTGCCTATGCCTGGGCCGTGCTGGCGCCGACGCTGTCCTATGCCGCGTCGCTCGTCCCCAGCGCGTCTGACGATATCGTTGCCATCGATGTGGCGATGAAGCTGGGCTACAACTGGAAGTCAGGCCCGTTCGAACTGATCGACAAGCTCGGCACGGCCGCCTTTGCCGAACGCCTCAAGGCCGAAGGCAAGCCGGTTCCGGCCATCGTCGAACTCGCTGCTGGTCGCCCGTTCTATAGGGTCGAAGCGGGCAAGCGCCAGGCGCTGGGCCTTGATGGGGAATACCACGATGTGGCGCGTGCCGCGGGTGTGGTGCTGCTCGAAGACATCAAGCTGGCCGCCAAGCCCCTGCTCAAGACCGCCTCTGCCGCGCTCTGGGACGTTGGCGATGGCGTTGCCGCGCTGGAATTCACCGGCAAGATGAACGCGCTCGATGCCGAGGTGATGAAGCTGATCGGCCAGGCCATTCCGTTGGTGGCGGAAAAGTTCAAGGGCCTGGTGATCTACAACGAAGGCAGCCACTTCTCGGCGGGTGCCAACCTGGGCCTGGCGCTGTTCGCCATGAACATCGCCGCTTGGGGCGAGATCGAAAAGCTCGTTGCCGGTGGGCAGCAGGCGATGAAGGCGCTCAAGTATGCGCCGTTCCCGGTGGTCGGCGCGCCATCGGGGATGGCGCTGGGCGGCGGCTGCGAAGTCCTGCTGCATTGCGACGCCATCCAGGCGCACGCCGAAAGCTATATCGGCTTGGTCGAATGCGGTGTCGGCCTCGTGCCGGGCTGGGGCGGCAATGGCGAACTGCTCGATCGCTGGCGGCACAATCCGGCGCTGCCCAAGGGGCCGATGCCGGCCGTGGCCAAGGTGTTCGAAACGGTGTCGACCGCCACGGTGTCCAAGTCGGCCGCCCAGGCGATCGAACTCGGCTTCCTGCGCCCGACCGACCAGGTAACGATGAACCGTGATCGTCTTCTGGCCGATGCCAAGGCCCGCGTTCTGGCCCTGGCTGAAGGCTATCAGCCGCCCGAACCGCCGGTGTTCCGCCTGCCGGGTGCCGGTGGCAAGGCCGCGCTCGACATGGCGGTGCAGGGCTTCCGCGCCCGCGGCATGGCCACCTCGCATGACGAGGTGGTATCGGGTGCCCTTGCGCGCATCTTGACCGGCGGCGATGCTGACCTGATCGATACCGTGACCGAGGATGAACTGCTGGCTGCCGAACGCCGGGAATTCACCAGCCTCGTCCGTAACCCCGCGACACAGGCCCGGATTGAGCATATGCTCAAGACCGGCAAGCCGCTTCGCAACTGATTGAGGAGATTTGCCATGCAGATCTATACCGCTCCCCTGCGCGACATGCGCTTCGTGCTCAACGAATTGCACACCGACGACGGCTTTGGTGACATTCCCGCGCTTGCTGATTTCACGCCTGACCTGACTGAGGCCGTGCTGTCTGAAGCCGCCAAGCTGTGCCAGGACGTGCTGCTGCCTTTGAACCGCAGCGGCGATGAGGAAGGCTGCACCCTGGAAAACGGCGTGGTCCGCACGCCCAAGGGTTTTATCGAGGCCTACAAGGCCTTTACCGAGGGCGGTTGGAACGCTCTTGTCCTGCCGCCGGAATGGGGCGGGCAGGGCGCGCCCGAGGCCGTGGGCAAGCTAGTGGAAGAGATGATCTGCGCCACCAACGTGTCGTTCAGCCTCTATCCCGGCCTCACCAACGGCGCCATCGCCGCTCTCACCGTCTATGCCAACGACACGCTCAAGCAGGAATACCTGCCCAAGATGGTCAGCGGCGAATGGTCGGGCACGATGTGCCTGACCGAGCCGCACTGCGGCACCGACCTGGGCCTGCTGCGCACCCGCGCCGAACCGGGCGAAGATGGCAGCTACAAGCTGTCGGGCGCCAAGATCTTCATCTCGGCCGGCGAGCATGACCTGACGACCAACATCGTCCACCTCGTGCTGGCGCGCCTGCCCGATGCGCCCAAGGGCGTGAAGGGCATCAGCCTGTTCCTGGTGCCCAAGTACCTGCCCGATGCTGACGGAAACCCGTCGGTGCGCAACGGTGCGCGCTGCACCGCGATCGAGCACAAGATGGGTCTCAAGGCTTCGGCCACGTGCCAGATGCTGTTCGAAGATGCCAAGGGCTGGCTGGTGGGCGAACCGCATCGCGGCCTCGAAGCCATGTTCACGATGATGAATGCCGAGCGCGTGGGCGTGGGCATCCAGGGCCTGGGCATTGGCGAGGCTGCCTATCAGTCGGCCGTGTGGTACGCCAAGGATCGCCTCCAGGGCCGCTCGCTGTCGGGCACCAAGCATCCCGACAAGCCGGCCGATCCGATCATCGTGCATCCCGATGTGCGGCGCATGCTGCTGACCATGCGCGCGTGGAACGAAGGCTGCCGTGGCGTTTCCGCGTGGGTCGCCCGCGCGCTCGATGCCGAAAAGCATGGGGCAGAGCCGGAACAGCGCCAGCGCGCGTCGGACTTCGTTGCGCTGATGACCCCGGTGGTCAAGGCGATGTTCACCGACCTGGGCCTCGAAAGCGCGAGCCTTGCCGTGCAGTGTTATGGCGGTCATGGCTTCATTCGCGAAAGCGGGGTGGAGCAGTATATGCGCGATGCGCGCATCGCCATGCTCTATGAAGGCACCAACGGCATCCAGGCGCTTGACCTGGTGGGCCGCAAGCTGCCCGCCGAAATGGGCCGCTATCTGCGCAGCTTCTTCCATCCGGTCAGCGATTTCATCGACGCCAACCTGGAAGATCCGGCGATCGGCAAGATGGTTGCCGGCCTCAAGCGCGCCTTCGAAGCGCTGCAGGGTGCAACCGCAATCATCGCCGAACGTGGCATGAAAGACCCTGAGGAAGGCGGCGCGGCGGCAACCGACTATCTGCGCCTGATGGGCCTGGTCGCCATGGCCTATTGCTTTGCCAAGGCCACCAAGCTTGCCTCGCGCGAGCTGATGTCGGGCACTGGCGAAGCGGCGTTCTACAAGGCCAAGATCGACACCGCGCGCTTCTTCTATGAAAAGCTGCTGCCGCAGTCGGCCTCGCTGTACCTGGCGATCAAGGCCGGCAAGGGCTCGGTCATGGACTTTGCCGAGGAAGCTTTCTGAGGCTTGGGTAAGGCTTCGCACCACCCCCCGACCCCCTCCTCTGAAGAGGAGGTAAGGCATTGATCTGAAAGCCCCATCCTCTTTAGAGGAGGGGGTGGGGGTGGTGGAAGCCTTAAGCCAACGTCTCAAGCCAAGGCCCGAAATCGGCCTTGGCGCGGGTGGTGTAGGCTTCCTTGCGCACTTTCTTCTTGACCGATGGATCGACCGGCGGAAACAGCCCGAAGTTCACGTTCATCGGCTGATAGGTGTCGGCTTCGGCATCCCCGGTGATGTGGCCGAGCAGGGCGCCCAGCGCCGTGGTTACCGGCGGCGGCGTCCACGGCCGGCCGGCCAGTTCCGCCGCTGCCATCAGGCCCGCCAGCATGCCGACCGACGCACTTTCGACATAGCCCTCGCAGCCCGTAATCTGCCCCGCAAAGCGGATGCGCGGCGCCGATTTCAGCCGCAGCTGCCGGTCGAGCAGCGTGGGCGAGTGGATGAACGTATTGCGGTGCAAGCCGCCCAGGCGCGCAAATTCGGCGTTTTCCAAGCCGGGAATGGTGCGGAACAGGCGCACCTGTTCGGCATGCTTGAGCTTGGTCTGGAAGCCCACCATGTTCCACAGCGTGCCCAGCTTGTTGTCCTGGCGCAGCTGCACCACGGCATAGGGCCAGCGGCCGGTGCGCGGATCGTCCAGGCCAACCGGCTTCATCGGGCCAAAGCGGAGCGTGTCTTCGCCGCGCTCGGCCATCACCTCGATCGGCATGCAGCCGTCGAAATAGGGGGTGTTGGCCTCCCATTCCTTGAACACGGTCTTGTCACCATCGAGCAGGCCCTGGCGAAATGCCTGGTACTGCTCCTTGTTCATCGGGCAGTTGATATAGTCCTTGCCGGTGCTTTCCGGACCAGATGCCTTGTCCCAGCGGCTCGCCATCCAGCACACGTCCATGTCGATCGAATCGCGATAGACGATCGGGGCAATGGCATCGAAGAACGCCAGGCTTTCCGCGCCGGTGGCCGTGCCGATGCTGCTGGCGAGCGACGCAGCGGTCAGCGGCCCGGTGGCCACGATGGTCATGCCCTCGGCAGGCAGGGCATCGACGCGTTCGCGCACCACTTCCAGGTTGGGCAGTTCGCGCAGCGCCGCTTCGACGGCGGCCGAGAATACGTCGCGGTCCACCGCCAGGGCAGAGCCGGCGGGCACGCGCGCCTTGTCGGCGGCGGCCATGATCAGGCTGTCACAGCGGCGCATCTCGTGATGCAGCAGGCCGACCGCGTTCTTTTCGTCATCGTCCGAGCGGAACGAGTTGGAGCAGACCAATTCGGCCAGGCCATCGCCCTGGTGCGCGGCGGTGGTTTCGCCGCTGCCGCGCATTTCTGAAAGCCGCACGCGAAAGCCACGCCGGGCGAGTTGCCAGGCAGCCTCGCTGCCGGCCATTCCGCCGCCGATGATGTGAATCTGGTGCGTCATCGTTCAGCGCGCCCGGGGCAGCGCCACACTGCCATCGCTTTGCCGCGAAAGCGGCTCCATCGCCACCACCGCGGCCAGCGGCAACGGGGCATAGAGATGGGGAAACTGCGCCCCGCCGCGTGACACTTCCCATTTCAGGGATTCGCCAAAGCCCGACAGGTCGATGGCGGCCACATGCAGGTCGTCCTGCCCGGCAAAGTGCTTGTCCACTGTAACGGTCAGCTGATCGTCCGTGGACATGTGGATATAGCCATCGGCCAGATCGACCGGCGCGCCGCCGAACGAACCCTGTTCCAGTTCGGCCCGCTGCGGCGCGGTCAGCACCTTGTAGGCGATCACGGGATGCCCGCTCATTCGTCCGCACCGCCTTCTGCGCCATCGCTTTCGACAGCGTCGCCGGCGATTGCTTCGTCCACGATCGCTTCGCCTTCACCGTCTTCGGCGTCCTGCTCGGCCAGGCGCACCGCGCCCACCACGTGCTCGTCACCCGAAACGTTGAACAGGCGCACCCCGGCCGATCCGCGCCCGATCACGCGCAGCGAGGAAAGCGGCAGGCGGATCAGCTTGGCCTGGTCGGTCACCAGCATCAGCTGGTCGGCCTGCGAGGCGGGGAAGCTGGCGACGACCGGGCCATTGCGGCCGATGTTGTCAATGTTGGTAATGCCCTGGCCACCGCGGCCGGTGCGGCGATATTCATAGGCCGAAGACAGCTTGCCATAGCCGTTGGCGCAGACCGTGAGGATGAACTGCTCCTTGGCCACCAGTTCCTGGTAGCGTTCGGCGCTCATCTGCGGCTCGCCTTCCTTCTCGGCCTTCCACGGGGCAAAGCGCAGGTAATCCTCGCGCTCGTCCTGGTCCTTGACCCCGGCGCGATGCAGGATCGACAGCGAGATGACCTCGTCCCCGTCCTTGAGCGCCATGCCGCGCACCCCAGTGGAGGTGCGGCTCTGGAACTCGCGCACGTCGTCGGCCGGGAAGCGGATGGCCTTGCCGGCGCGACTGGCCAGCAGCACGTCGTCCCCTTCGGACAGCAGCGCGACACCGATCAGGCGATCGTCGGCATCTTCCTCGAACTTCATGGCATACTTGCCGTTCGACGGGATGTTGGCGAACGAATCCATCGCGTTGCGGCGGACGTTGCCCTTGGCCGTGGCGAACATGACGTTGAGCGCGCCCCATTCGGCCTCGTCTTCGGGCAAGGGCAGCACGGCGGCGATCGTTTCGCCCTGGTCAAGCGCGGGCAGCAGGTTGACGACCGGTCGGCCGCGGGTGGCCGCACCGCCTTCGGGCAGGCGCCACACCTTGAGGCGATAGACCTTGCCGGCGGTGGAGAAGAACAGCACCGGGGTGTGGGTGCTGGCCACGAACATCGTCGCGACGGCATCCTCTTCCTTGGTAGCCATGCCCGAGCGGCCCTTGCCACCGCGCGCCTGGGCGCGGAACGTGGAAAGGGGCGTGCGCTTGATATAGCCGTCGAGCGTGACGGTCACGACCATGTCTTCGCGCTCGATCAGGTCTTCATCGTCGATGCCATCGGCGGCCGGCATGATCTGCGACAGGCGCGGCGTGGCATAGGCCGCACGCACTTCCACCAGTTCCTGGCGCATCACAGCGTAAAGCTTCTGGCGGTCGGCCAGGATAGCCAGGTATTCGGCGATCGCGGCGGCCAGCTTTTCCAGTTCCTCGCCGATTTCGTCGCGGCCCAGTGCCGTCAGGCGGTGCAGGCGCAGGTCGAGGATCGCGCGGACCTGGATTTCCGAAAGGCGATAGGTGCCTTCGCCGGCAACCGCGTCGTCCTCGATCGCCTCGACCAGGCGGATATAGGGCGCGATTTCGCCCATCGGCCATTCGCGGGCGAGCAGCGCCTCGCGGGCAAGGGCCGGATTGGCGGAGCCGCGGATGATCTTGACCACTTCATCGAGGTTGGTGACCGCCACCACCAGGCCAAGCAACACGTGGGCGCGGTCGCGCGCCTTGTTCAGCTCGAACTTGGTGCGCCGCGTGATCACTTCCTCGCGGAAGCGCACGAAGCTTTCGATGATATCCTTGAGGGTCAGGATTTCCGGACGCCCGCCACGGATGGCGAGCATGTTGGCCGGGAAGTTGGATTGGGCCGGGGTATTGCGCCACAGCTGGTTGAGCACGACCTCGGGCGAGGCATCGCGCTTCAAGTCCACTACCACGCGAACGCCTTCGCGGTTGGATTCATCGCGAATGTCGGAAATGCCCTCGATCCGCTTGTCCTTGGCGGCCTCGGCAATCTTTTCGACCAGGTTGGACTTGCCGACCTGATAGGGGATCGAGGTGAGCACGATGGAGCGCCGGTTGGCGTCGCGACCGCGGCCTTCCTCCACCTCGTGCTGGCAGCGCATCACGATCGATCCACGGCCTTCGGTATAGGCCTTGCGCGCACCGGCGGCGCCCAGGATCAACGGGGCGGTGGGGAAATCGGGGCCGGGAATGATCTGGATCAGCTCGTCGATCGTGATCAACGGGTTGTCCATATAGGCCAGGCAGCCGTCGATCACTTCGCCCAGGTTGTGCGGCGGAATGTTGGTGGCCATGCCCACCGCGATGCCGCCGGCGCCATTGACCAGCAGATTGGGGAAGCGCGCCGGCAGAACCTGCGGCTCGTGCTCCGCCCCGTCATAGTTGGGCTGGAAGTCGACCGTGTCCTTGTCGATATCGGCCAGCAGCGAGTCCGACACCTTGGCCAGACGCGCTTCGGTATAGCGCATCGAGGCTGGCGGATCGGGGTCCATCGAGCCGAAGTTGCCCTGGCCGTCGATCAGCGGCAGGCGCATCGACCAGTCCTGGGTCATGCGCGCCAGCGCGTCGTAAATCGCCGCGTCGCCATGAGGGTGATACTTACCCATGGTATCGCCGACGATACGGGCAGACTTGCGATAGGGCTTGGTCGAGGTGAAGCCGTTCTCGTGGCTGGTCCACAAGATGCGGCGGTGCACCGGCTTCAACCCGTCGCGCACATCGGGAAGCGCACGCGCCACGATCACGCTCATCGCGTAATCGAGGTAGCTGGTCTTCATTTCGTCGACGATGTCGATCCGCTGGAATTCGTGGTCCGGCGTGCCGGGGGTGGGATCGAGGTTCGGGGTGTCGTCGCTCACGATGGTGGCTTTGTCATTTCGTTGTCTGGAAAGTAACCGCCCTAGGCGCCTTGCGCGCAAAAGGCCAGCAAACCATGCCGTTTCCGACCCAACTAACCATCACTTTTCCACACATGCGACAAGCTGCCTGAACAGCAGGACGAAATGCCATTCAATCCGCGTTCACCCCATGCCACCTAGCAAGCGCAGAGTTGCCAAGGGAGCCATT
Source organism: Novosphingobium sp. SG754 (assembly GCF_013149315.1). Classification (NCBI taxonomy): domain Bacteria; kingdom Pseudomonadati; phylum Pseudomonadota; class Alphaproteobacteria; order Sphingomonadales; family Sphingomonadaceae; genus Novosphingobium; species Novosphingobium sp. SG754. The sequence continues at coordinate 493,838 of NZ_JABGCC010000002.1, forward strand.
CCGCGCCACTAGCGCAAGGGCCGACCAGGGTAAACGGCGGGGCCACGTGAATCCGAAACATGCGACACGGGCACCGTCGGGGTCGAACAGGAGATAAGAGATGCGCGGTTCTTTGTGGAATTCGGGTAAGGGCACGGTTGCGCGCACGGCGATGGCCGTTGCGCTGGCATCGGGGCTTGGTCTTGGCGGCATGATCGCTCCTGCGATCGCCAAGGAAGCCAAGAAGGAGCAGCCTGCCGCTGGCGGCAACTCCAAGGAATTTGCGGCAGCGGCCGCGCCGTTCCAGAAATCTTTCAATGATTGGCAGGCCACCAAGGGCAAGGCCCCCGACGCAGAGTTCAAGGCTGGCGCGCAGAAGCTGGCCGGTGAAATCGGCCCGGTGGAAGCCGGCGCCAAGACCCCCCTCGATCGCCTGATCCTGGGCCAGTGGCAGCAGATCCTGGGCGGCGCGATGGGTGACGGCGCGCTGCAGCAGAAGGGCCTGCAGAACATGGCCGACAGCGGCCAGCTCAGCGCCGACAAGGTGCCGATGGTGCAGTACTTCCTGGGCGCCACTGCCTATCAGAACAAGGACTATGCCACCGCCACCAAGGCGCTGCGCGCTGCCGTCGACGCCAACTACAGCGAAGACAACGCCGCCGAACTGCTGGCCGATTCCTATGTCCAGCAGAACCAGCCGACCCAGGCGCTCGACGCGCTCAAGGCTGCCATCACCGCCCGCAAGGCCGCGAACGGCACTGTGCCGGTGAGCTGGTACAAGCGTGGCCAGGTCATTGCCTACAACGCCAAGCTGGGCCCGCAGGCGATCGAATGGGGCCTGCTGTCGGTTGCGGCTGATCCCACCCCGATCAACTGGCTCGGCGCTGGCCAGCTGACCCGCGAATTCAGCCAGTTCGGTAAGGAAGAGTCGGTCGATCTGGGCCGCCTGTTCGAACGCACCGGCGCGCTGGGCGTGGACAAGCAGTACACCGGCCGCGAATTCGTGGAATACATCCAGGCGGCCGACCCGCGTCGTCTGCCCGGTGAAGTGCAGAAGCTGGCCGAACAGGGCATTGCTTCGGGTGCGCTCAAGGCATCCGACCCGTTCGTGTCTGATGCCCTGGCCCAGGCCAAGGCCCGTATCGCCGCTGGCGACAAGGCCTCGCTCCCGGCCATGGAACGCGATGCGGCCAAGACCGCCGATGGCAAGCTCTCGGCGATTACCGCTGACGCCTACCTCTCGTATGGCGATGCGGCCAAGGCCGAAACGCTCTACAAGGCAGCGCTGAGCAAGGGCATCGCAGCCCAAGCCGACAAGGACCGCATCGAAACCCGCCTGGGCATCGCGCTGGCCGATCAGGGCAAGTACGATGAAGCCAAGGCAGCGTTTTCCACGATCACCAGCGGCGTGCGCCTGCCCCTGGCGCAGCTGTGGATCCAGTACGTGGTGACCAAGGGCGCCAAGTAAGCGCCTTTAACGCCACAAAGGATGAAGGGCGGCTCCTTGCGGGGCCGCCCTTTTCCTTTCTGGGATCTTTTTGCTAGCTGAAATCAGGCTGCTGGGGCGAACGTGCCCGTTTCCTCGTCCAGCAGGTGCAGGATGCCATCGGAAATGGCAAAGAATGCGCCGCGCAGGGTAAGGTCGCCCGCGTCTTCCTTTTCCTTCACCCACGGGAAGGTGCGCAGGTTGGCAAGGCTGGCCTTGACGCCGGCCAGTTCCATCGCGCGCTCGGCGGTGCGGCCACTGGTACCGTGCTCTTCGACCACCGGCTTGCGCGCTTCGTCGAGCAGCGAAATCCAGTCGGCCACAAAGCCACCGGCGCCGCGTGCGGCCCCGGCCATTTCCTGGGTCAGCGCGGCGCGGCAGCCGCCGCACATGCCGTGGCCCATGACCACGACTTCCTTGACCTTGAGCACCTGCACGGCGAATTCCAGCGCGGCCGAAACACCGTGATGACCGGGCGAGGTTTCGAACGGCGGCACCATGGCTGCCACATTGCGCACCACGAACATTTCGCCCGGATCGGTGTCGAACACCTGGGCCGGGTCGACGCGGCTGTCGGAACAGGCGATGATCATCACCTTGGGTTCCTGCCCTTCGCGCAAGCGCTCCCAGCGCTCACGATGCGGGGTCCAACCATGGTCACGGAAGCGGCGGTAGCCGGCGAGGAGCTGATCCAGCTCGGGGGATGTCGCGTTTGCCATGAGCAAACGCCATGCCGTGTTCGATTGGCACTTTCAAGTGCCCCAAGTTACGCCTATCTGCGCAGGCATGACCGACACTGCCTCGAACCTTGAGCCCGCCCAGCCTCAGCGCATGCGCAAGCCTGACTGGATTCGTGTAAAGGCGCCCACCAGCAAGGGCTATGGCGAGACGCGCCAATTGATGCGCGACTTGAAGCTGAATACCGTGTGCGAAGAGGCAGCCTGCCCCAACATCGGCGAATGCTGGACAAAGAAGCACGCCACCGTGATGATCCTGGGTGACGTGTGCACCCGCGCCTGCGCGTTCTGCAACGTCAAGACCGGCATGCCGCGCAAGGTCGACATTTCCGAGCCGGGCCACGTGGCCGAAGCGGCTGCCCGCATGGGGCTGGAACACATCGTCATCACCTCGGTCGATCGCGACGATCTGCCCGATGGTGGTGCCTCGCAGTTCGTCAAGGTGATCAAGGCCCTGCGCGAACAGACGCCGCAGACCACGATCGAAATCCTCACGCCCGATTTCCGCAACAAGATGGAAGGCGCGGTTGCCGCCATCGTCGAGGCGGGACCGGACGTGTACAACCACAACCTGGAAACCGTGCCCCGGCTCTATCCCACGATCCGGCCCGGCGCGCGCTATTACGCGTCGCTGCGCCTGCTCGAACAGGTCAAGCGGCTCAACCCGATGATCTTCACCAAGTCGGGCATCATGCTGGGCCTGGGCGAAGAGCGCCTGGAAGTGCACCAGGTGATGGATGACATGCGCTCGGCGCAGATCGATTTCCTCACCATGGGCCAGTATCTTCAGCCCACGCCCAAGCACACCAAGGTGATGGAGTTCGTCACGCCCAAGGCGTTCGATGCCTATGGCGCGATTGCCCGCGCCAAGGGCTTCCTGCAGGTGGCATCAAGCCCGCTGACCCGTTCGAGCTATCACGCCGGCGAAGACTTTGCCCAGATGCGCGCCACGCGCGAGGCGCAGCTGGCCAAGGCAGCGGCGCGCGCCGGGGCATAAGATGCCGCGCATCGCCGAACAGCGGCGGCTGCAATGGTCGCCGGAACAGATGTTCGACCTCGTCGCCGACGTGCGCCGCTATCCAGAGTTTCTGCCCTGGGTGGTGGCCACGCGGATCAAGGCGGACAGTGAAACCGAGATGGTCGCCGACATGCTCGTCGGCTTCAATGCGCTGCGCGAAAAGTTCACCTCGCGCGTGCGCAAGGCCAAGCCTGACCGGATCGAGGTGGAATATCTCGATGGGCCGATGAAAAGCCTGTCCAACACCTGGGCATTCCGCCCGGGTGACGACGGCACCGGCTGCGTGATCGATTTCTGCGTCGATTTCAGCTTTCGCAACGCCTTGTTCGAAAAGCTGGCGGGCCAGTACCTCGATCGCGCGTTCCGCAAGATGGTCGCCGCCTTCGAAACCCGCGCGGCCAAGCTCTATGGCCCGGTCGAGGCCTGATCACGGCTGAGCTTCGGCCCCGCTTTTGCGCGGGGCCGCGTGGCCTCAGTCCGCTTCGGGCGGCATCAGCAGTTCTAGGGCGCAAAGCGTGGCCTGGTGGCGCACGGCGCTGCGGGTCTGGCAGTCATCAAACAGCCGGGTTTCGGCCATGATGTCTTCCGGGTTCTGGCCGCGGTGCGCACGGGCAAACACCACGGTGCCCACCGGCTTCTGCTCCGAACCACCATCCGGGCCGGCAATGCCGGTGATCGCCACCGCAACATCGGCCTGCGAATGGTCGAGGGCGCCCTGCGCCATCGACCAGGCGGTGGCCACCGATACCGCGCCCACCGCGTCGATCACATCGAGCGATACACCCAGCAACTCGTGCTTGGCGTCGTTCGAATAGGTCACGAAACCGCGATCGAGCACGCTCGAACTGCCGGCGATTTCGGTCAGCGCCGCTGCCACCAGACCGCCGGTGCAGCTTTCGGCCAAAGCCACCGTGCGGCCGATGCTGCGATTGGCCTCGATCACGCGCTGGGCCAGCGCGACGATGTCGTGCGGAAGAAGGGAGTCGGTTTCGGGGGGCATGATTGGGGGGTGTTCCGTTGTCATGGGGTTTCCGGGCACAGGGGCAGCCCAGGTTTGCGGGGCACGATGCCCGGCTTGCGCGATGGCGAATCGACCATGCGGATGATGAAAGTGAACAGGCTGGCGGTGTTTTCCGGCGGCAATGGCGCCAGAAGGCGCGTCATCTGTTCCAGCGGCGCGCAGCTTTGCGGCTTGATCGATTCGGTGACTATCTGCCCCACCATGCCATCGGCAAACGGCTGCAAGGCCTTGTCGGGCAACCGGGCCATCTGCGCAATGGTCTGGTCACCGCCCTTGGCGTCGGCCTGGCCCAGCTTGAGCAGCGCTGCCTTGGCGCGCGGCCAAGCAGCCGGCTTGGCCTGGGCATAGCGCTGCACCAGCGATTGGCCCTCGCGGGCGAAATAGCCCTGCGGCGCCAGGTGCGGCGCGCAGAACGTGATCGCGCTGTCCATCGCCGATGGCAGGGCATAGGCTACCATGGCATCGACATCGGCCGGCTCCAGGCAGGCGCGGGCGTCTGCCGCAAAGGCCTGCTGCCCCGCGAGCAATCCGGCAAGGGCGAGCGTGGCGGCGCTGCGGCGCGCAAGGGTCAGGCTGATCATTGCGGCACCACGGTGGCAACGGCCTGCGCCGCAATGCCTTCACCGCGACCGGTCGTGCCCAGGCGCTCGGTGGTCGTCGCCTTCACGCTGACGCGGTCGATCGGCAGGCCCAGGATTGCGGCGAGGCGGGCGCGCATGGCCGCTTTGTGTGGGCCGATCTTGGGCGCTTCGCAGATGATCGTCACGTCGACATTGGCAATCGCATGGCCGCTCTGCGCCACCAGCGCGGCGGCATGCGCCAGGAAACGATCGGACGAGGCGCCTTTCCACTGCGCATCGGACGGCGGGAAGTGATCGCCGATGTCACCGGCTGCAATAGCGCCGAGCAGCGCATCGACCAGGGCATGGATCGCCACGTCGGCATCGCTGTGGCCCGAAAGGCCCTTGGCATGATCGATCTTGACGCCGCACAGCCACAGGTCTTGCCCCGTGACCAGGCGGTGAACGTCAAAACCCATGCCCGTGCGGGGAAGGGGGGCTGGCATCGGGGCAGTCTCCAGATCGCTGGCAAAGGTCACCTTGCGCAAGGCCTCGTCTCCGGCAACGAGCGCCACGGCCAGGCCCGCGGCATCGGCCACCTGTGCATCATCGCCCGCTTCGGCGCCGCCGTTCCAACCACGATGGGCGGCAAGGATGGCAGGATAATGAAACGCCTGGGGTGTCTGCACGCGATAGAGGCCCTCGCGCGCCACAGCCGTTTCGCGCTGGCCATCGGCGCCGCGCACCACGCTATCGACCACGGGCAGGGCCGGGATGGCGCCCGGCGCCGATGCCAGCGCCGCCAATAAGCGATCGATCACTGCGCGCGGCAGGATCGGGCGGGCAGCGTCGTGAATCAGCACATGGTCCGGGGCATCGTCGGCCAAGGCCTCGAGCGCGCACGCTACCGATTCCCGCCGCGTCTCTCCGCCATGGACGAATACAACATCGGGCAATCCCTGCAGGGCCGCGGCCGCCACCTCTTCCCAACCGCGCGGGATCGCCACCATCACCGGCGCGATACCGGCAGAAATCAGCGATTCCACGCTGTGGCGCACCAGTGGCTGGCCCTGCCACAGGGCAAACTGCTTGGGCACCGTGCCGCCGGCGCGCAGGCCCTTGCCGGCGGCGACCACGACGGCGGCCGTCCTGCTCAAGGGTTGCTGGTCTGAAGGGGGAGGGACAGGGTTCATTCCGGGTGCGCCTCTACCAGCAGGGCGCAGGGAAGCCAAGCGGCGGCTTGGCCATCCCGGACGGGCGCTTGCCCACTCGCGCGTATTCGACTAAGGGCTGCCTGTTTTTTAGGCAGTATCGTTCGGTCATGACCCAGGTTCCTACTCCCCCCGTTCTCGCCCCGCTCGACGTTGGCCCCGTGCGCATTGGCTGCCCGGTGGTGCTGGCGCCGATGACGGGCGTGTCCGATCTGCCGTTCCGCCTGATGGTGCGGCGCTTCGGTTCGGGCCTTAACGTGACGGAAATGATCGCCAGCCCCGCCGCGATCCGCGAAACCCGCCAGTCGATCCAGAAATGGGCGTGGCACCCCACCGAGGAACCGGTCTCGATGCAACTGGTCGGCTGCGATCCCGAGCAGATGGGCGAAGCGGCCAAGCTGTCGGAAGATCGCGGCGCGGCCATCATCGACATCAACATGGGCTGCCCGGTGCGCAAGGTGGTCAACGGCTATGCTGGGTCTGCGCTGATGCGCGAAGTGCCGCTGGCAGCGCGCCTGATCGAGGCGACGGTCAAGGCGGTGAAGGTTCCGGTCACGGTCAAGATGCGCATGGGCTGGTGCCATGACAGCCTCAATGCCCCGGAACTGGCACGGATCGCGCAGGATCTTGGCGCGCAGATGATCACCGTGCACGGCCGCACCCGCAACCAGATGTACAAGGGCAGCGCCGACTGGGCGTTTGTTCGCAAGGTCAAGGAAGCGGTGACCATTCCGGTGATCGTCAACGGCGATATCTGCGGGATCGAGGATGTGGCCCAGGCCGTGGCGCAAAGCGGTGCCGATGGCGTGATGATCGGGCGCGGTGCCTATGGCCGCCCGTGGCTGCTGGGGCAGGTGATGCACTGGCTGCAGACCGGGGAGGTGCGCCCCGATCCCACGATCGAGGAGCAATACCGCCTGATCGTGGAACATTACCAGTCGATGCTCGACCACTATGGCGCCGTCACCGGCGTGAACATGGCGCGCAAGCACCTGGGGTGGTACACCAAGGGCCTGCCGGGGTCGGCCGAGTTCCGCAACCGCGTCAACTTCATCGATGATGCGCAGGACGTGCTCGCCAATCTCGAAGCGTTCTACGCCCCGCTGCACCACCGCGAAGCGGCATGACGCAAGGGCTGGACCGCGCCCGCGCCGAGCATCTGGTGCGGCCCGATCCCAAGCGCATGATTGCCAGCTTTCCGCTGGCCGTATTGCTGCTGGCGCCCGACATGACGATTTCGGCGGTCAATCCGGCGGCCGAACAATTGCTGAGCCAGGGGGCGCGGCGCCTGGTCGGCAAGGCCCTGATCGACGTTCTGGCCTTTGAAGAACCGCTGATTCTGCATCGCCTTGCCGATGCCGAGACGCACCTGGTGGCGCGGCGCGTGCGCGTTGGCCTACCCGGCCGCAGCACCCGCGCGCTCGACGTGATGACCGCGCCGGTCCAGCATCATCCGGGCTGGCAAATGCTGGTCCTGCACGAAATGAGCGGGGTGGAAGGCTTAAGCGACGACGTGCCCGGTGCCGGTGCGGGCGAGACCGGCGCCCTGCGCGCGCCCGAGGTGCTGGCCCATGAAATCAAGAATCCGCTCGCCGGCATTCGCGGCGCGGCGCAATTGCTCGACCGCAAGCTGGGCGAGGCGGACCGCGCGCTGACCGGGCTGATCACCGCCGAGGTCGATCGCATCGCCAAGCTGATCGATCACATGCAGTCGCTTTCCCGCCGCATCCGCGAGCCTGCCGTGCCCTGCAACCTGCACGAAGCGGTGCGCCGCGCCCAGGCGGTGATCGCCGCCAGCGACCCGGGTGGCGTGGTGGTGCGGGAGGAATTCGATCCCTCGCTGCCCCCGGTCACGGCCAATCCCGATGCCCTGGTGCAGATCCTGCTCAATCTCATGACCAATGCGCGCGAGGCATGCGAGGGGCAGGACAACCGCCGCATCGTGGTGCGCACGCGCTTTGCCAGCGGCATCCAGGTGCATTCGCGCGCGGGTAAGCCGCTGCGCCTGCCGATCGAGGTGCGCGTCAGCGACAATGGCCCGGGCATCGATCCTGCGCTGCGCGACCATATCTTCGAGCCCTTCGTCACCGCCAAGAAAAACGGCCAGGGCCTGGGCCTCGCCCTGGTACAGAAGCTGGTGCGGGAAATGAACGGGCGCATTACCCATGATCGCGACGAGGTGGGGGGGTGGACGCATTTCCGCCTGCATCTGCCCGTTGCCGGCACTGTGCAGAATGATTGAGCGCATGAAAGAGTCGATTCTGCTGGTCGAGGATGATTCCTCCATCGCCATCGTCATCACCGCGGCGCTCGAGGCCGAGGGCCTGCACGTTGACCGCTGCGACAGCATTGCCGGGCGCGATTGCCTGTTGGCGAGCAAGCCCTATGGCCTGATGTTGACCGACGTGATGCTGACGGATGGTGACGGCATCGAAACGCTTCCCCCCGTGCGCGCGGCGTTTCCGCGCATGCAGGTGATCATCCTGTCGGCGCAGAACACGCTCGATACCGCGGTGCGGGCGAGCGATACTGGCGCGTTTGAATATTTTCCCAAGCCGTTCGACCTGGAAGAACTGGTGCGCACCGTGCGCCAGGCGCTGGGCGCGTTGGACGGCAGCGATCTGCCCGATGCTGCCGAAGACCTGGGGCAGGGCCTGCCGCTGGTCGGGCGTAGCGCGGCGATGCAGGCGGTCTATCGCATGATCACGCGCGTGTTGCGCAATGATCTGACCGTGCTGATCCTGGGCGAATCCGGCACCGGAAAGGAACTGGTGGCCGAAGCGATCCACCAGTTGGGCAACCGGCGGGACGGGCCGTTCGTGGCGGTCAACACCGCTGCCATCCCGCACGAGTTGATTGAAAGCGAGCTGTTCGGCCACGAAAAGGGCGCGTTCACCGGGGCCGTGACCCGCCAGATCGGCAAGTTCGAACAGGCCGCGCGCGGCACGCTGTTTCTCGACGAAATCGGCGACATGCCGCTGGAGGCGCAGACCCGCCTGCTGCGCGCCTTGCAATCCGGGCGCATCCGCCGCGTGGGCGGCACGGAGGAAATCGCGCTCAACTGTCGGATCATTGCGGCAACCAATCGCGATCTGGTGCCGATGATCGCCGCCGGCACGTTCCGCGAAGACCTTTACTACCGCCTCGCCGTTGTGCCGATCGAACTGCCCCCACTGCGCGAGCGGGCTGACGACGTGGAGGCGCTGTCCCGCCATTTCCTGGCGCGGGCAGCGGCCGAGGGATTGCCCCGGCGGCAGCTGTCGGCAGCAGGTGCGGCGCTGCTCGCGCGCCAGCCCTGGCGCGGCAACGTGCGCGAATTGCGCAATTTCATCTTCCGCCTGGCCCTGCTGGCGCGCGACGATGTGGTCGATGACGCCACGATCGAACCGCTGCTGGCCAGCGACAACGCGGCCCAGCGCGCAGGCGAGCCCGAAGCGGGCATCGGCAACGCCGCCCCGGCCGATTTCGCTACGGCGCTCGACGCATTCCTGATCCAGGCGCGTCCCGAGCCGGGCACGCTCTATGACAGCGCGCTGGCCGCGTTCGAGCGGCCGCTGTTCCTTCATGCCTTGGCGCAGACCGGCGGCAACCAGTTGCGAGCCGCGCAACTGCTGGGGATCAACCGCAACACGCTGCGCAAGCGCCTGGTCGATCTCGGCATTGCGCCGGAAGATGCCTTGGGTGGTCGCTGACGCGCCCCGTCCAGACGCGGTGTGTCATAAAAGCACTTGCATTTTTGCAACAGCAGCGTTGTAAAGGCGCCACGATGGTCGCAAATGCAACACGTTCGGGCAAACGACTGCCGCGCTGGTGGCGACGGCTGCTGGTGTCGCTGCGCCGCGCCAACGTGTTCCTCCTGCTGGAAATGACCGCCGGAACCGCGCTGATCACGATGCTGATGGTCTCATGGCAGACGGTCAGCGCCAACAGCGCCGCCAATCAACTGTTGCCGGCACGGCTCACCTCGGTCCTGCTCATCGGCTCGCTGGTGCCGGCCATGGCGCTGATCGTGCTGGCGGGCCGCCGCTTGGCCCTGGCGCGGGCCGCGCGCAGCGGCCTTGGCACCAGCGGGCGGCTGCACGTGCGCCTGGTCTGGCTGTTTTCGCTGATTGCGGCGATCCCCACGCTGCTGGTCGTGATCTTTGCCTCGCTGCTTTTCCAATCTGGCGTGGAATTCTGGTTTTCCAGCGATTCCCGCGGCATGCTGGAAAATGCCAACAGCCTGGCCCGCGGCTATTATGCCGACAAGTTGCGCGATGTCGGCCGCGAAAGCGTGGCCATGGCCGGCGACGTGCGCGGTTATTTCGACCAGGCCCCGATCACCAGCCAAGACTTTCTCGCCGGCTATTCCTGGCAGGTCTACAGCCGCAAGATGGACGAGAGTGCGATCATCGAGCGCGGCCGCGATGGCACCCTGCGCACCGCTGCAATCGTTGATCCCAATGCGAAGGACAACCGCGAGCGCGTTACGCCCGATGAACTGCGCAAGCTCGATGCCGGGGAGCAGGTCGTCGTCAACGCCTCAGCCGAGCGGATCGAGGCGGTCACCCCAATCGATCACCAGCGCGGCATCTATCTGTATGTGGCACGCAACTCCGACAAGCTGGCGCTGAGCCAGTTCGAGCGCGCCAACAGCGTGCTGTCCGCCTATGACATGCTCAGCCGCAGTGCGCGCGCGATCCAACTGCGTTTCAATGTCGCGCTGTTCGTGATCAGCCTGGCGCTGGTAATGCTGGCGGTGTGGGTGGCGTTGCGCTTTGCCGATCGCCAGGTTGCCCCGCTGGCCGAACTGGTCAAGGCCGCGCGCAGCGTGGGCAGCGGCAATTTTGCCATGCGCGTGGCACCGGTCAAGAACATCGACGAGGTCGGCATGCTGACCCGCGCTTTCAACCGCATGACGGCGCAACTGGAAGGGCAGACCCAGGCGCTGGTCAATGCCAACGCCCAGCTCGACGTGCGGCGCGTGTTCATCGAAACCGTGCTGGAATCGATCACGGCCGGGATCGTTTCGGTTGGGCCGGATGGCACCATCCAGCTGATGAACTCTTCGGCGCAGAAGCTCCTGCTCGAAGATCCCCGCGTCTCTGCCGATGGCCGCACGCTAACCGAAATCGCGCCACAGATCGCGCAGCTTGTTGCCAACGGCGAAAGCAGCGGCATCGTACAATATGCCCGCCAGGGTGAACTGCTCACCCTCGCGGTCAAGGCACGGGCCGATCGCCACGGCCACGTGATCACGTTCGAGGACATCACCCGCCAGCTGATCACCCAGCGCCGCGCGGCCTGGTCGGACGTCGCCCGCCGCATCGCACACGAGATCAAGAACCCGCTGACGCCGATCCAGCTGGCGACCGAGCGCCTCAAGCGCCGCTATCGCCGGCAGATCGTGACCGATCCCGAACTGTTCGAGGAACTGACTGCCACGATCATCCGGCAGGTGGGCGACTTGCGCAAAATGGTGGACGAGTTCTCCTCGTTCGCGCGCCTGCCCAAGCCGGTGTTCCGCAGTGAGGATGCCAGCGATCTGGTGCGCCAGGCGCTGTTCCTGCAGGAAGTGGCGCATGGCGAGGTCAGCTTCAGCTTTACCAGCGATGCGCCGGCCGTGCCGTTCCAGTGCGATCGTCACCAGTTCGGCCAGGTTATGACCAATGTGCTCAAGAACGCGGTAGAGGCGATCGAGCAGCAGCGCGCAAAGGTGTCTGACCTTGATTACCGCGGCCGCATCGCGGTGCAGCTGCATGCCGATGATGCGGCCGTCGTGGTCACCGTGATCGACAATGGCGTTGGCCTGCCGGTCGAGCGCGAGCGCATTCTCGAACCCTACGTCACCACGCGTGAAAAGGGCACCGGGCTGGGCCTGGCGATCGTCAACAAGATCGTCGAGGAGCATGGCGGCGACATGGCCTTTGCCAACGAGCCGGAAGGTGGCACCCGCGTGACCATGCGCTTTGCCCGCGATCCCCTGGCCCAGGCCGGGGGCGTGGCCCCTGCCAATGCACCGCCCGTCGATACGGTGGCTGCCGCGCCGCATTGATCCTTTCTGGACCGCACGATTCCATCAGGCTTTTTCCACAGGACTCAGAAATTCCCATGGCTCTCGATATCCTGATCGTCGACGATGAACGTGACATCCGCGAACTCGTGGCGGGCGTGCTCAGCGACGAAGGCTATGGCTGCCGCCTTGCCGGTGACAGCACTTCGGCCCTGGCAGCGGTGGACGAACGCCGCCCCAGCTTGGTCCTGCTCGACGTGTGGCTGCACGGCAGCCCGATGGACGGGCTTGAAGTGCTGGACGAGATTAAGAAGCGCGAGCCGGAACTGCCGGTGATCATCTTTTCCGGCCACGGCAATATCGATACCGCCGTTTCGGCCATCAGCCGCGGTGCTATGGATTTTCTCGAAAAGCCGTTCGAGGCCGAACGCCTGCTGCTGCTGGTGGAGCGGGCCACCGAAACCGAACGCCTGCGCCGGGAAAATCAGCGCCTGCGCCAGGGCTTCGTCGCCTCGGAAGAGTTCACCGGCAATTCGGCGGCAATCAACCAGGTGCGCGCCACGCTCAAGCGGGTGGCCAACACCGGCAGCCGCTTGCTGATCACCGGCCCGGCCGGGTCGGGCAAGGAAGTGGCCGCGCGCCTGCTCCACAGCTGGAGCCCGCGCGCGCAGAACGCCTTCATTACCGTCAATTCCGCGCGCATCACGCCCGAACGCTTTGAACAGGAACTGTTCGGCGAAGAAGCCGATGGCAAGCTGGTGCGCGCCGGCTTGCTGGAAATGGCCGATGGCGGCACGCTCTTCCTCGATGAAGTGGCCGACATGCCAGCCTCGAGCCAGGCGCGTATCCTACGCGTCTTGACCGAGCAGGCATTCGTGCGCGTGGGTGGCCATCGCCAGATCCGCGTGGACGTGCGGGTCGTTTCCTCCTCTTCGCGCCCGCTCGAAAAGGAAATCGCCGAGCGGCGCTTCCGCGAAGACCTGTTCTACCGCCTCAACGTGGTGCCAGTTGCGATCCCGCCGCTGACCGATCGGCGCGATGACATCCCCTCGCTGGTCGATCATTTCTTCACCCGCTATGCCAGCGAGCAGGGCGTTTCGCCGCCGGGCATCACGCCCGAGGCCATGGCCGCGTTGCAAAGCTATGACTGGCCGGGGAATGTGCGCCAGCTGCGCAATGTGGTGGAGCGCACGATCATCCTCACCCCGCGCGAGCGCCTGGCCCGGATCGAGGCCGACATGCTGCCCGCTGAAATCGTTTCCACCCGGCTTGGCGCCGATACCGGCACTTCGGCGCTGATGGGCGTGCCGCTGCGCGAGGCGCGCGAGAATTTCGAGCGTGAATACCTCAAGGTGCAGATCCGGCGCTTTTCCGGCAACATCTCCAAGACCGCCAGCTTCATCGGGATGGAACGCTCTGCCCTGCATCGCAAGCTCAAGCTGTTGGGCATGGCCGAGCGGCGCGAGGACGAGGAAGACGACTGACCGTCTGGCGGGCGTTCCACCAGGCTTTTACGCACAAGCGAACGTTTGCGACAAAAACCCGGTTTACGCAGCCGCAAAGCGGCCATAAGACAAGGTTCGAAGCCGGCCCATGGCCATTGCCGTGTCATCTTGCACCGCAATGATCGTGAGCCAGATCGCGAAGCCCCGGAATAGCGCCGAAAGGACCGGGGCCCGCCAATAGAACGGAGTCACAAGAATGACCGGAAAGACCCTGTCTGCGCGTCCCCGCGCCAAGTCCGAAGCCGCAGCCCCTGCCGAGGCCGCTGCGCCTGCGACTACGCCCGCACCTGTCGCCAGCGGCGGCGCCGTGAAGGGCCAGAACCTTCAGGACGTGTTCCTCAACCATCTGCGCAAGAACAAGATTCCCGTCACCATGTTTCTGGTGAAGGGCGTCAAGCTGCAGGGCATCGTCACCTGGTTTGACAATTTCTCGATCCTGCTGCGCCGCGACGGTCAGTCGCAGCTGGTCTACAAGCACGCGATCTCCACGATCATGCCGGGCCAGCAGCTTTCGGTTGCCCACTTCCAGAGCGGCAACGACGAAAACGGCAAGAAGCGCCTGTTGCAGGAAGTGTTCCTGTCGAGCGTGCGCGATGCCGGCGTGCAGGTTACCATGTTCCTCGTCAACGGCGTCATGCTGCAGGGCAAGGTCGCGGCCTACGACCTTTTTTGCATGCTGCTGGAACGCGAAGGCTATGTGCAGCTCGCCTATAAGCATGCCGTCTCGACGATTCAGCCGGCCGGCCATGTCGATCTGACGGGTGACTGGGAAGGCGAAGCGAACTGAGCACTTTCGAATTTGGACGCAATGCGGGTGACATCGAAGGCGAAGTCACCCGTGGCGCGCGCGCCATTGTTGTTCTGCCCGATATTCGCCAGCGCGGCGGCTTGGGCGAGGATGCCGAAGCGCGCCTCGAAGAAGGGCAGGGCTTGGCCCGCGCTATCGGCATCGAAGTGGTCGACGCGTTCATCGTGCCGATCCGCGCGGTGCGCCCCGGCACGCTGTTCGGGGAAGGGCAGGTCGAACGCCTCGCCGTCAGCGCCACGCAGAACGAGGCCGAACTGGTCATCATCGATGGGGCGCTGTCGGCAATCCAGCAGCGCAACCTGGAAGACAAGCTCAAGCGCAAGGTGATCGACCGCACCGGGTTGATCCTCGAAATCTTTGGCGAACGTGCCGCCACTGCCGAAGGGCGGCTGCAGGTGGAACTCGCCCATCTCGATTACCAGGCCGGGCGCCTGGTTCGCTCGTGGACCCACCTCGAACGCCAGCGCGGCGGCTTTGGCTTCCTGGGCGGCCCGGGTGAAACCCAGATCGAGGCGGACCGGCGGATGATCCGCAACCGCATGGGCCGCTTGCGCCGCGAACTGGAACAGGTGCGCCGCACCCGTGGCCTGCACCGCGAACGGCGCCAGCGCGCGCCATGGCCGGTGATTGCCTTGGTCGGCTATACCAACGCTGGTAAGTCCACGCTGTTCAACCGCCTGACCGGCGCTGCGGTGATGGCCGAAGACCTGCTGTTTGCCACGCTCGATCCCACCATGCGCGCCATCCGCATGCCGGGGGTTGAAAAGGCGATCCTGTCAGACACGGTCGGCTTCATTTCCGATCTGCCCACGCAGCTGGTCGCGGCGTTCCGCGCCACGCTGGAAGAGGTGACGGCGGCCGACGTGATTGTGCACGTGCGCGATATCGCCAACCCGGCGGCGACCCAGCAAAAGGCTGAAGTGGAAGAAATCCTTACGGACCTGGGTGTGATCGGGGAGGGTGGCAGCGAGATCCCGATCGTCGAGGCCTGGAACAAGTGGGATCTGCTCGCCGAAGACGAACGCGCCATGCGCGAGGCAATGATTGCTCATGGCGTGCCCGAGCAGAAGGTCGTGCCGATTTCCGCGATGACGGGGGAGGGCACCGATACCCTGCTCAGTGTTTTGAGCGACATGCTGACCGGGAATGCGCAAGTGCTGGAACTCACGGTGCCCGTCAGCGATGGCCAGCGCCTCGCCTGGCTGCACGCCCATGGTGAAGTGTTGCGCGAAGAGCCCAACGAAGACCAGACGGCGCTGCGCCTCAGCGTGCGGTTAAGCCTCGCTGATATCGGCCGCTTCACCACGCTCTGACATTTTCACCGCCTGCCACAGTGCTTCCTGTGCATCCAGGTCGAGCGTGGCAAAGCGTCCTTGCGCCAATGCCTCCATCGCGCGGAAACGCCGCTCGAACT
Source organism: Novosphingobium sp. SG754 (assembly GCF_013149315.1). Lineage (NCBI taxonomy): Bacteria > Pseudomonadati > Pseudomonadota > Alphaproteobacteria > Sphingomonadales > Sphingomonadaceae > Novosphingobium > Novosphingobium sp. SG754. Next base: position 509,569 of record NZ_JABGCC010000002.1, read on the forward strand.
TGGCATTGGCGTGGCGCAGCGCGTCTTCGGGGGCAATGCCATAGGCGCGCACGGCGTTGACGGCGGCAAACAGCAGGTCGCCGGCTTCATCCAGCTGTTCCGCTGTGGTTTGCGCCGCAGCCAGCTCGTCGAGTTCCTCGATCACCTTGGCAGTCGGGCCGGCCGTATCGGGCCAGTCGAACCCCACGCGCGCGGCGCGCTTCTGCAGCTTTTCCGCGCGCATCAGTGCGGGCAGGGCGAGGGCGACGCCATCCATCGCACTCTGCGCGCCCTTGGCGGCGCGTTCGGCCGCCTTGCGGTTTTCCCAGCGCTCCTCGCGCGATTGGCCGTGATCGTCCTCGCCGCCAAAGATGTGCGGATGGCGATCCTCCATCTTGTCGGCGATCGCGGCGGCAACATCGTCAAAGGCGAAATGGCCAGCCTCCTGCGCCATGCGGCTGTGAAAGACCACCTGAAGCAGCAGATCGCCCAGTTCCTCGCGCAGGGCAGCGATGTCATCCCGCGCGATGGCATCGGCCACCTCATAGGCTTCCTCGATCGTGTAGGGCGCGATCGAGGCGAAATCCTGCGCCAGATCCCATTCGCAGCCGCCGTGCGGATCACGCAGGCGGGCCATGATCGCCAAAAGGCGGATCAGCGAGGGAGACGATACGGCGGGAGCGGAAACGGAGTCAGACATGAGGCTGTTTCTAGGCGGCAAACACGCAAATGGCACCCCTCTAGCAACCCAACATGATCACTTTCCACTTTGGAAAATTATCGCTTTCCGAATCGGAAAGTCTGCACTATTGCTTTCCAACATGGAAAGTGAGGAATGACATCATGAGCGCAATTGGAAAAGATGAAGCCCGCGCCGCCTTGGGTGCCGTCGTTGGCGCCCAGCGCGAGCTGGCCACGCTCGCCTGTCCGCCGTGGCGCCACGCGGCTTTCGCCTTGTGCGAAGCGGTGCTGGTGGCAACGCCAGCGGTGGCGTTTGGCTGGCGCATCGCGCTGTTCGTGCTGGTTATGGCCGGGATCATCGCCTGCGTGATGTCCGACCGCCGCCGGCTTGGCGTGTTCATCAATGGCTATCGCCGTGGGCGCACGCGGCGTGTGGCGCTGCTGCTGGTGGTCGGTATTGCTGCGCTCTACATCGCCAGTGTCTGGGCCAGCTTTGATGCGGGCATGCCGCTGCTCAGCTTGGCGCTGGCCGTCATCACCTTTGGTATCAGCTATTGGGGCAGCGTGACGTGGCAGCGCGTGTTCGTGCGCGAAATGCAAGAGGCGTGAGCATGGCCACCGAGGCTGAAACCACGGCTGATCTCGATGGGCTGGAACCTTTGCTCCAGGCGCCAGCGCGGCTGCAAGTCATGGCAGTGTTGAGCCACGTGCAGGATGCCGAATTCGCCCGGCTGCGCGAGATTACCAAGTGCAGCGATTCCGTGCTGTCCAAGCATCTGTCGGCCTTGGCTGACGCAGACCTGATCGCACTGCGCAAGGCGCCGGTCGATGGGCGGCAGCGCACCTGGGCGCGGATCACCGCAACCGGGCGCACGCGCTTTGGCAAACACGTCGCCGCGCTCAAGCAGATCCTGGCGGGCGCGGCGGTGTGATCGGCACCGTCCTTCACGCGCGATCCGCTGTATGGATAAGATATATTATGTAAAATGCACTTGGCTTGAAGCCCGGATCAGCGGGCTTTGAGCCAGGTATATACCAAGGCCGTCAGTACGATGATAACGCCCCAGATCAGCGCCATCTGGAGCCGTGCCGGCCATTGCACGCGGCGCAGCGCGCCGTTGCGGGATACCAGCACCAGCGCCATGATCAGGCCGATCAAGGCAACGATGCGATCGGGCGTGATCATGGCGCTATCCTTTCAGTGCGCTCAAAGGCTGATTTCCAGGCCATCATAGCCTGGCTGGACGTTGTCGGGCGTTTCGCCGCACAGGGTGCGATAATCCATCGACTTGTCGAGATGCGTCAGAACCGCCTGGCCTGCCCGGCAGGTGTCGACCAGTTCCAGCGCCATCGCCAGATGGGCATGCGTGGGATGCGGCTGCCGCCGCAAGGCATCGACTACCAGCACGTCAACCCGATAGAACAGGTTGATCATCTCATCATTTATTTCAGAAAAATCCGTCGCATAGCCAATGGACTTGCCATTCTGGTCGAACCGGAACGCGGTTGATTGCGCCGGGCCATGGGCCATCTGGCAATGGCTGATGGCAATGCCGGCGACCATGCGCACGCGATCGAGATTATCGAGGTTGCAGATCGTGTGATAGCCGTGCTGCCCGGCAAAGACATAGCCAAAGCGCTGGCGCAGCCGGCGCACGGTCTCATCGGCGGCATAGCCCGGGATCGGTGCGCCGCGGCCCATGCGCAGCGGGCGCAGATCATCGATGCCGTGCGTGTGATCGGCATGGTCGTGCGTCCACACCACCCCATCGATCCGGTCGATTTCGGTGGCGAGCAACTGGTGGCGCAGATCGGTGGGCGTATCGACCAGGATGCGTGCGCCATCGGCGCCTTCCACCACGATCGCCACGCGGGTGCGGCGGTTGCGCGGCTCGGCCGGATCGCATTCCCCCCAGTCGTTGCCGATGCGCGGCACCCCGGTGGAGGTGCCCGATCCCAGCATGACCAGCTTCATGCCGCTGGCCTTTCGGCCTTGCTGAACAGGCGGAAGAAGTTGTCGGTGGTCATCGCGCCAAGTTGTTCGATCGTGACGCCACGCAGCGCGGCGACGAACGCGGCCGTATCGGCCACGAAGGCCGGTTCGCACTTCTTTCCCCGATGGGGGATCGGCGCCAGGAACGGGGCATCGGTCTCCACCAGCAGGCGATCATCGGGAGTGTCGGCAACAAAGCCTTGCAAGTCCTTGGCGTTCTTGAACGTGACGATGCCGGAAATCGAGATCGTCAAGCCCAGGTCGAGCACCGCGCGGCCAAAGCCGGCGCTGGCGGTGAAGCAATGGATCAACGCCGGGAAGGCGCCCTTCCCCATTTCTTCGGTCAGGATGCGCAGCGTATCGTCCTCGGCATCGCGCGTGTGGATGATCAACGGCAGGCCGATGTCTCGCGCCACCCCAATGTGCATGCGGAACAAGTCCTGCTGCACCTGGCGGTCGGAATGATCGTAAAAGTAATCGAGCCCGGTTTCACCGATGCCGATCACGCGCGGGTCTGCCGTGGCCGCTGCCAGCACCGCAGCGCCCAGATCAGCGTGGCTATCCGCCTCGTGCGGGTGGATGCCCACGCTTGCCCACACGTCCGGCTCGCGATGGGCCACGGCCACGACTTCTTCCCACTCCCGCTGTCGTGTCGAGATGTTGAGGAAGCCGCGCACACCGCGCGCGCGGGCTGCCGCCAGTGCCTCGGCCTGGCGATCAACCAGGCCTTCGTAAATGAGGTGGCAATGGGAGTCGATCAGCATCAGGCGCTCGCGCCTTCCTCGGCCGGCAGCTCAAGCCGTGGGAACGCGCCGACCGGCTGCGCCAGGGCTTCCCCGGTGGCCACGCGTTCCATGTACCAGCCCGCGTGGTGCAAGGCGCCATAGCCGCGCTCGCCGGCCGGAATGCCCAGCTGGTCAAGCACTTTGCCCGCTGCCGTTGGCACGATCGGGGCGATGGCAATGGTCAGGTCGCGAATGGCCATGAACAGGGTAAGCAGCACGGCGCGCATTCGTTCCGGGTCGGTCTTGCGCAGCGTCCACGGTGCCTGCTCGTCGATATAGGCGTTGCAGGCAAAGACCGCGCGCATCCACGCATCGATCCCGGCCGAGAAGTTAAGTGCGGCAAATTCGCGCGGCAGATCTTCGGCAGCGGCAGCGTGGACCGTGGCGAGCAGGACATCATCGGCATCGGTGCTCGAAAAAGTGTCGAGCTTGCCGTCCATGTTCTTGAAGATCATGGAAAGAACCCGCTGCACCAGGTTGCCATAGCTGTTGGCCAGCTCGGCATTGCAGCGCGTCACGATCGCTTCGGCCGACCACGAGCCGTCCTGGCCGAACGCCACCTCGCGCATGAAGAAATAGCGCACAGCGTCGACGCCAAAGCGTTCGGCCAGCGCGATCGGGTCGGTCACGTTGCCGAGTGACTTGGATTCCTTCTGCCCCCGGTTGAGCAGGAAGCCATGGCCGAACACCTGGTGCGGCACCGGCAGGTTGGCGCTCATCAGGAACGCGGGCCAGTAGATCGTGTGGAACCGCACGATATCCTTGCCGATGAGGTGTAGGTTTGCCGGCCAATACTTTGCAAAGGCGTCGGTTTCTTCCGGCCAGCCGAGGCCGGTAAGATAGTTGGTCAGCGCATCGACCCACACGTACATCACGTGGTTGTCGCTGCCCGGAACCTTGACCCCCCAGTCAAAGCTGGTGCGCGAGACCGAAAGGTCGCGCAGTCCCTGCGAGACAAACGCGATCATCTCGTTGCGGCGCGCCTCGGGCCGGATGAAATCGGGATTGTCGGTATAGAGCGCGAGCAGCTTGTCCTGATACTTCGACAGGCGGAAGAACCAGCTTTCCTCCACGGTCCATTCCACCGGGGTGCCCTGGGGCGAGAGCTTGCTGCCCCCTTCCCCTTCGACCAGTTCGCTTTCGTCGTAGTAGGCCTCGTCGCGCACCGAGTACCAACCTTCGTAGCGATCGAGATAGAGATCGCCGTTGGCTTCCATGCGCTTCCAGATTTCCTGGCTAGCGGTGTGGTGGCGTGGCTCGGTGGTGCGCAGGAATACGTCATAGTTGACGTTCAATGCCGCGCACATATCAATGAAATGCTGTGACATCTGGTCGCTCAGCTGCGCCGGCGTCAGATCCAGGTCGCGCGCCTTCTGCGCCATTTTCAGGCCGTGCTCGTCCGTGCCGGTCTGCAGGCGCACGTCGCGGCCCATCGCCTTGTGGAACCGCGCGATCACATCGGCGGCGATCGCTTCATAGGCGTGGCCGATATGCGGCTTGCCGTTGGGATAGGAAATGGCGGTGGTGATGTAATAGGGTTCGCCCATGGCGACAGTCGCTTCCTTCAGCGGGATGTTGCCCCCGCTCTAGTGCGCGCAGCCCGCGCCAGCAACCCGCCGATTTCCATAACCAGCAATGCCGGATCAAAGTTGTGCGTTGGCACCTCGCGTGCCAGGTCGACCAGATGCTGGTGCGCCGCAATGATTGCCAGACGGTTGTCGGCGCCGGCCTGCGTCACTTCTTCGGCCAGAACGGTGCGCGCCGCCTCGATCGTTGCCAGCAATCGCTCGCGATCGGGCCGGGCGCCCAAGGCGCTGCCCAGTTCGCCGCGCAGGCCCAGGTCGGGATCGCCGGTGCGCAGGATCTGGCGGAGCAGCGCCAGCGGGCGGCCAAGATCCTGCGTCGCAAAGGTCAGCGCCGCGCCAGGCGAGCCATGCGCCACGGCAATGGCGGCAGCGCGCGTTTCGCCATCGAGTTCGGGCGCGGATAATGAAACGGCTTCGTTCATTTCCTTGAGATCGAGCGGGCGGAAGCGCAGCACCTGGCAGCGCGAGCGCACCGTGGGCAGCAGGCGGCCAAGCTGATGCACCACGAGCAGGAAGAACGTGCCCTGGGGCGGCTCTTCCAGCCCCTTGAGGAGCGCGTTGACCGCGCCTTTTTCCAGATGATCGGCCGCGTCCACGATCACCGCGCGGCGCGCGCCCAGTGTCGGCCGGGTGTGCAGGCGATGGAGCATCGTACGGATTTGATCGACGTTGATATTGCGCTTGCGGGCATAGGGACGCCCGTCGTCACGCTTCTTCGCTTCATCATCGTTGGCGGGGAGCGGCTCGAGCACCAGGATATCGGGGTGATGCAACGCCGGTGGCTGCGGCACGCCCGGCTCGGCCACCAGCTTGGCTGCAGCTTCGAGCGCAAAGCTGGCCTTGCCCAGCCCTTCACGACCAGCCAGCAGCCAGCCGTGGTGCATGCGCTGCCCGGCCATGGCTGCGTTCCAGGTTTCCCAGGGGTGTTCGTGGCCGATCAGCATGCTGGCGGCATCCATGGCGCCAGCGCGTCAAGAATGCGTGCGCCGACTGCTTCGGGGGTGCCTAGCGCGGAAACGCGGGCAAAGCGCCCTGGCTCGGCAGCGGCGAAGCCATCGAATGCGGCGGCAACGCGCGCATGATAGGCGGCATCGCGCCCGCCGATCCGGTCTGCCTGGCCCTGGTCACGCAGTGCGCAGCGGGCGGCGGCCTCTTCGGCGGGTAGTTCCAACAGGATAGTGCAATCTGGCAGCAGCGCTTCGCTGCCAATGGCGTGCAGTGCCATGACATCGGCATCGGACAGCCCGTTGCCGCCGCCCTGATAGGCGCGGCTGCTATCGATGAAGCGGTCGCAGATCACCCAGTCGCCGCGCGCCAACGCCGGGCGGATCAACCGCTCGACATGGTCGGCCCGCGCGGCCGCAAACAGCAGTGCTTCGGCCCGTGCGCCCCAGCCTTCGCCCTGCGTGCTCAACAGCAGGTCGCGGATAGCCTCGGCCCCACGTGTCCCGCCCGGTTCGCGGGTAAGCACCGCGCCGATCCCGCGCGCGGCCAGGGCCTGGACCAGAAGGCGCGCCTGGGTCGATTTGCCGGCGCCCTCGCCGCCCTCGAACACCACGAAACGGCCGGTGGGACCAGTGCCGCTCATTGCCCGGCCATCGCGGCAAAGCCGTTGCGCAGGCGATCGAACAGCCCACCCTTGGCCACCGCCTCTGCCGCCGCCAAGGGCAGGCGTGCGTCGGGCTGGCCGGGCGCGTGAACCACCAGCGTGGCCACTTCCTGGCCCTTGGCAATCGGCGCGCGCAGCGGCCCCTTGTAACGGATCGACAACGTCGGGCGCACCGTCTGGCCGTGGCCGACGAGCATCGCCAGCGGACGCGGCGCCACCAGGCCGACGCTCGAAATCGTGCCGCCCTGCACCCGTGCGCTGCCAACATGGTCACCAGCAGCGAACAGCGGCTTTTCATCGAACGCGGCAAAGCCCCATTCAATCAGCGCGGCGCCGTCGCGGGCGCGGTCCTGCGGCCGGTCATAGCCGCCCACCACCATCATCAGGCGGCGGCCGTTGCGCTGTGCCGATCCGACCAGGCCATAGCCGGCCTCGTTGGTAAAGCCGGTCTTCACGCCATCGGCGCCGTTCACCACGCCATAGAGCGGGTTGTGGTTGCGCTGCTCGATCCCGTTCCAGATCATCGTTTCGTGGCCATAGAACCGGCGATAGAAATCGGGGTGGCGGGTGATCAGCGCCGTGCTCAGCGTGGCGAGGTCTGCCGCCGAAACATAGGTGCGGCCCTCGTCCATCCAGCCATTGGGCGTGTTGTAGTGCGTGTCACGCATGCCCAGCGCGCGGGCCTGCGCGTTCATCAGCGCGGTAAAGCCGGGCACATTGCCCGAAACGCCCTCTGCCAGCACGACGCAGGCATCGTTGGCCGAGACGGTCACGATCCCTTCAAGCAGATCGGCCACGCGGGTCTGGCTGTTGTTTTCCAGGAACATCGTGCTGCCGACGCCATGCCACTGGTGGAACGTTTCAGGCCCCATGGCAAAGCTCGCATCGAGCTTGAGCTTGCCCTGCGCGGCCAGTTCGAACGCGACATAGCTGGTCATGATCTTGGTCAGCGAAGCCGGCACGAAGCGGCGGTGGGATTGCCTCTCGAACAGCACCCGCCCGGAATTGACGTCAATCAGCAGGGCGATCGGCGCCACCACTTCGGGCGGATGAGCCGGATCGGCCGACACCTGCACGTGCGGAGATTTCATGCCCTGGGCAGGCACGGCAACGGTGGCCACAGCGGCCAGGGCAACGGCAACGGAAAGCAGACGGCGCAAGCAAAACCCCGAATTCACGATGGGACCAGCCCGCCTGCCTTATGGCGCGCGCTGGATCTGGGCATCGGCATAGCCCGCCCGCTTCGCCTTGCCCAGAGCCGCCTTGGCATCGTCTTGTGAGCCAGCCGCAATGCGCACGCGGAAGAATTTGCCGGCCGGTGCCACTGTGCCCCCCACTTCGCGCGCGGCCTTGTCAGCATTGGCACGCGTGGAGAACGCGCCCACCTGGACGACATAGGCCGTCGAATGGGCTGATGCGGTGGCCTGATGCTCGGCCTTGGGCGCCGGCTTTGGCTCTGCCTTTGCCGGCGCCTTGGGTTCGGGCCGAGGCGTGACGGGCTTGGGCGCCGGCGCCTTTGCGGCAACGGCCTTTGGCGCCGCCGAGGGGGCTGACGGCGCTGGCGGGCGCGGCGCGGGCATGGGCGTGGTGTTGCGCACGACCGGCTTGGGCGCCGGGGCTGGCGGCGTTGGTGCCGGCACGGGCGCTGGCGGCTGCTTTCCGGCCAGGGCGGCGGCGAGCAGTTCGGGCTTGGGCTCAGCGGGCGGGAGAATGCCCAGCTTGCGCTTGAGCGCGGTGAGCAGGCCGGGCGGCGTATCCATGCGGGCCGGCGCCTGTTGCCCATTGCGGAGCAGCGCGCGCTCGGCCTCTGGCGGGTTGACCCGGCGCACGCGCACCGGCGAATGCGGGCCGCTCAGCCCGAGCTGCGCGATGGCGCCGGGCGAAAGCGCCACCAGCCCATCGCCTTCCATCGGGCCGCGCCGTTCGAGCCGCACCAGGATCGTGCGCCCGCTATCGAGCGAGGTCACTTCGACATAGCTCGGCAAAGGCAGCGTGCGATGCGCGCCGCTGATCCCGCCACCGCCTTCGGCATCGGACACGGCATAGCCAACCGCATCATAGTTCATCGTGTCGGCGGGAGTATAGGTCACCCCGCCAACCGCGAACGGCGCGCCCAGCACCATGGGGTAATCGGCCGCCGGGCCGCTGACCGCTTGGGCCAGGGCCATGTGCGCTGTGCCGCAGCCCAGCATCAGGGGAATGGCCAGGGCGGCGGCGGTCAGGCGAAGGCGATCAGCGGCTGATTTCATCGGCGAGCAATCCCACGGACAGGGCGTAAAAGTTCGAGCAGTTGTAATCGAGGATGACCCGATAATTTCCGGTTAGCAAATAGGCGGTGCGCCCTGGTCCGTCCGGCTCGAAAAAGGTGGCGAGCGTATCATCGCCCGCAGGCCAGACGCCGGCCTGGGGCATGATGCCCATGGCGCGCCATTCACGCAGGGTGCGCCAGCGGCTGTGCCGGGCGAACACCAGCGGGCAGCGCGGGCTGGCCAGCGCGGTGCCCAGGCGGCTGCGATCGAGCCCGGCCGGCGCCGTCACGGCAAAGCCCCAGGGTTCGCCCGGGCGCCAGCCGGCATCGCGGAAATAGTTGGCGATCGAGGCGATGGTATCGGCGCGGCTCGCCCAGATATCAGGCAGGCCATCGCCATCGGCATCCTGGGCCACGCGCAGATAGACACTGGGCAGGAACTGCGGATTGCCAAAGGCGCCGGCCCAGCTGCCGACCAGCTTTTGCCGGGGAACGCCGCGATCGATCATCTTGAGTACGGCGACGAACTCGTCAGCGAAAAGCTCGCGCCGGCGTCCTTCAAAGGCGAGCGAGGCGAGCGAGCGCGGCAGATCGAAATCGCCGGTATAGCTGCCGAAATTGCTCTCATGCCCCCAGATCGCCAGGATCACCGGGCCGGGCACGCCATAGCGGCGGCTGACGGTCTCGATCTGCTGCATCGATTCGGCATAGATGCGCCGCCCCTTGGCAATGCGCACCGAATCCACATGGCGCCGGCGATAGGGCTCGAACGAGGGCGTGCCCCCGCCCGACTGCGCGCCGCCGGGCTGGCTGCGATCGAATGCGATCACCCGCGGGTTGAACGTGAGCCCAGGCAGCACGCTGGCAATGGTCTGCTCGCGCACCCCAGCGCCGCGCGCCTTGGCGGCCAGGAGTTGCAGGTAGCCTTGAAACCCCGCTTCTTCGCTATCTTGCGCCACGGCCGGCCCAGCCAGCGCGGCCAGTGCCAGCGCCGCACCCATGGCCAGGCGGCGCCAGGCCCGGCGTCCCCCAGCGGCGGCCGCTGCAAGGCGCGAAGAATTAACGGTTGAAACGAAACGGATCGGTTGGGCCATCATTGCAGGCTGTCTTGCATGCCTTGCCCGACAATGGAACACCCCCGCGCCCAGGTGAGGCGCCAAGCCTGCCGAAAATCGCCCTATTTGCGCATTTTGCGGTGATGGCCGTGCAAAACCTCTTTGCGCATCGCATGACAACCGCTATCGGCGGCGCGCCGGAAGGGTGGCAGAGTGGTCGATTGCAGCGGTCTTGAAAGCTTACCGGAGCTTGCGACCTAGGTTTGTAAATAAGAGTTTTGTTACAAGGGGTTAGCGTTAGTCCGATACGCCGGGCGTTTTTGCCCATAAGCATGTCGTAAGCTGCAAGCCCCTAAACGGTATGGAAGCGTGGCCGAGTGGTTGAAGGCACTAGTCTTGAAAACTAGCGACGGGGTAACTCGTTCGTGGGTTCGAATCCCACCGCTTCCGCCAAATAGAGGACCACTATGCTGAAAGCTCAGATTCACTGGAAGGGCACCGAGGGCGCCGCCGTCGAATGTGAGTTCGCCTACCCGTTGAGGGAAGGAGATGCGTTCGTCGTTCAGGAGGGAGAAGCGCGATTTCTCTGCAAGGTCGAATCGATCGTTCATTTCCCGGTAAACGCTGGCTCTGGGCACACCCCTTCAGTTGGATATTTCGTTACCCGACAATCCACGAGCGAAAGCTACTGGTCGAAGCAATTTTGGGGCGGTCTGCTCGGCAATCTTCTGAAGCTAAAGTAGCAACACCCCACGCGCGAGGGCGCAGGGTTCTGCTACTTTAGGGCGGAAGGAATGTCGCCTGCCCCCGCTGCTGCGGATGTTCGATTGACGGGGAACGCGCCGCTATTCTCCGGCGCGGGTGACGAATAACCTGCGCAACCCTTGCTGCTGCCCGCGCTCGCCGTCAGCGCCCGTGTGCTTGCCCCATGCCCCATCCGCTTCCCAGCGCCGGAGGCACGCGACGACCACAACTATGTCCTCGGCGTGCAGCGCGCCACTCTCGATGCCCGGTAGAACCTCCTGCTCAACAAGCATCGAACGAACCGAGCCAGATGGTGAAGATCGACGGTCGCGGCTTCCTAGCTTCCTCGATCCGCTTCACGCGGCGCTAGAGTGCCCGAAGACTCATGTGGTCAGCTCAGACCGAGCTTCGCGCGCCAGTCCTGAACCTCGCCAATCACGTCTGTCGATGATTCAACGGGTGCTACCGCCTCTGGCGCGGCAATCTGCGGGTGCCGTTCGCAAGTGCGCGCAATGCCTTGCTGCAATCATGCGGCAGGGCCGGTTCCAGAGGGGCGAGCGTGGCCGTGGCCATGGGCAGCATTACCTTGTCGTTTCAACGCGATGACGCCATGATGGCGGCGGGGCGCTGTTCGATCAAACGCAATGATTCTGACGCGCTGTTGCAAAAATGCGCGCGGTCAAACCTCTTTGGGCAGCACCAGGTTGAGCACCAGCGCGATCACCGCCACCGGCATGACGCCCGATGACAGCAGTATCCGGGCGGTTTCCGGCAGGTGGCCCAGCGCCTCAGGCTCAAGCTGGAGCCCGAGCGCGACCGAGAGCGCGGTGCCGGCTACCAGCATGTTGCGCTGGTTCCATGCGACGCTGGAGAGCATGGCGAGCGCGGAGGACGCGACCATGCCGAACATCACGATCACCCCGCCGCCCAGCACTTCGATCGGGACAGTGGTGATCACCGCGCCGATCTTGGGCAGCAGGCCGCACAGGATCAGAAACAATGCGCCCAGTGTCACCACGAAGCGGCTCATCAGGCCCGACATGGCGATCAGGCCCACGTTCTGGCTGAACGTGGTATTGGGCATGGCGCCAAACAGGGCCGACAAAGCGGTGCCCACGCCATCGGCGGCCACCGCGCCCATCACTTCCTGATCGGTGGCGCGCCGCCCTGCCCCGTTTTCGCAGATCGCCTCGACATCGCCGATTGATTCGATCGACGAGACGAAGCCGATCAGGCAGAAACCCAGGATCGCCGAGGGCGACAGTTCCCAGCCAAAGGCCAGGAAACGCGGCAGCATCAGCCAGTGCGCCTGCGCCACCGGGGCAAAGTCCACGCGGCCCATGGCCAGCGCCACGCCATAGCCAGCGAGCAGGCCAAGCAGCACGGCTGCGGTTGAAAACACCCCGCGCCCGAAGAACTTGAGGCCAAGCGTGGCGAACACGACAACGCCCGCCAGCAGCCAGCTCGACGCCGCGCCATAGGCGGGCAGCCCGCGCAGCGTTACCCCTCCTGCAGCATATTCGACGCCGACGCGCACCAGCGAGAGCCCGATCATCAGCACGACCAGCCCGGTAACCAGTGGCGGCAGGGCAAAGCGGATCGGGCCGACCAGGCGGCTGAGCCCGGCATGGAGCAGTCCGGCAAGAAAGGCGGCGGTGGTGAGGGCGGCCATGCCCTCCACGCCCTTGCCGGCCACGATCGGGATCATCACCGAAATGAAGGCAAAGCTGGTGCCCTGCACCAGCGGCAGGCGCGCGCCGATCGGGCCAAGCCCCACGGTCTGCAACAGCGTGGCGACCCCGGCAAATAGCATGGCCGCCTGGATCATGTAGATCAGCGCCGAAGGATCGGCCGAACCGAAGCCGAACCCGGCCGCCCCGGCCACGATGATCGGCGGCGTGATGTTCGACACGAACATCGCCAGCACGTGCTGCACGCCCAGCGCCACCGCCACGGGCAGCGGCGGCACATAGGCCGGGTCGCGCCGCTGCGCCTCGGTCGGCCCGGATGGGGGCGCGGCGCTTTCGGGTATCGCTGCTGTTGCCATGGCTGCCTCCGTCATGCCCATTGCCTGCTCCTATGCCATCAGCCGAGCGAGCGCGGCTTGCGCGCCAGCGACGACCGCTGCCTGCGATGACATCACCAGTTCGCCGCCGCGCACCACGCCGCGCCCTTCGACAAAGACATCGCGCGGCCCTGCTGGCGGGGCAAAGACCAGCGCGGCCAGCGCATCCCAGCTACCGGTTGAGGCGATCTGCGCCACGGGCCAGATGGCCAGGTCGGCGCGCTTGCCCGGTTGCAACTGGCCGCAATCGGGCCGGCCGAGAATCTCGGCGCCGCCCCGCGTCGCCATGCGCAGGGCCTCGCGCGCGGAAAGCGCACCGGCCCCGCCGGCCACGCGTTGCAGCAGCATGGCCTGGCGCGCCTCGGCCAAAAGATGCCCGCTGTCGCTCGAGGCGGAACCATCGACGCCCAGGCCTAGCGGCACACCGGCATCGAGCATGGCGCGGACCGGCGCGATGCCCGATCCCAGGCGGCAGTTCGAACAGGGGCAATGCGCCACGCCGGTGCGGGTGCGGGCGAAAAGGGCGATTTCGCCGGGATCGAGCTGCACGCAATGGGCATGCCACACATCCGGCCCGGTCCAGCCCAGGCTTTCGGCATAGTCACCCGGTCGGCAGCCGAATTTCTCAAGGCTATAGCGCACGTCGTCGGCGTCTTCGGCCAGGTGGGTGTGCATCATCACGCCCTTGTCGCGCGCCAGGATCGCGGCATCGCGCATCAGTTCGCGGCTTACCGAAAAGGGCGAGCACGGCGCTACGCCGACGCGGACCATGGCGCCCTCGCCGGCATCGTGAAACCCATCGATCACGCGGATCATGTCATCGAGGATGGCCGGCTCGGCCTCGACCAGGCTGTCTGGCGGCAGGCCGCCCAGGCTTTCGCCTACGCTCATCGCCCCGCGCGTGGGGTGAAAGCGGATGCCGATGGTCTGCGCCGCGGCGATCGTGTCTTCCAGGCGCACGCCGTTGGGAAAGAGATAGAGGTGATCCGAAGACAGGGTGCAGCCTGATAGCGCCAGTTCGGCCAGGCCCAGCCGCGTGGCGGCAAAGACATCATCGGGCGTATAGCGCGCCCAGATCGGGTACAGCGTCTTGAGCCAGCCGAACAGCGAGGCATCCTGGCAGCCCGGCACCGCGCGGGTGAGAGACTGGTAGAGGTGGTGGTGCGTGTTGACCAGGCCAGGCGTGACGACGCAGCCACGCGCGTCGATTGCCTCGATCCCGGCGAGTTGCGGCGCCAGATCGGCGGTCGGGCCGCAGGCCACGATAGCGCCGTCGCGCCAGATCAGCGCGCCATCGGCAATCTCGGTGCCGGCATCGTCCATCGTTGCCAGCACATCGGCATGGATGATCGCCCCGCTATGCAGGCCGCCGCTGCTCACTTGGGCGGCGCCTTGGCATACCGCGGCCAATCCGCCAGCAGCGTGTCCACCACTTTCGATCCGACGGTATAGAGCGCTTCGAGCGAGGCGCGCATGCCGGAATAGTTGTTGTTTTCCTTGAGCAGATAGTCGGCCGGCGCCACACCGGGCGGCGGCATGGTGAAGTTGGACGCGCCGCGCAGCACCATCACCCGGTTGCGATCGGCCCGGCCGATCCGCGCAAGATAGTCGATCGATTGGAACGCGCCGGTTTCTTCCATGGCAGAGGTGACGAACACGCCCTTGCCGCCGGTCCAGAAATCCACCCAATCGTGCGCCCACTGCGTCATCAAGCCGCCGTGCCAAAAGGTCATCGCGGCAAGATTGTCGCCGGTCATCACGCGCGGCGGAGACTGCGCCGGGGCCATGCCGGTGAACGGCGCGCGCGCGGCGGCCAGTTGCGCGCTGTCGGGCAGCGCGATGTCCTTGGTCAGGCCATAGGCCCAATCGGCCAGCGCGGGGTTGAGTGCAAACATCTCGCCCTCGTCCGCTTGCTGCGGGCGCTTGTCGCGTACTGTGTCATTGGGCCCATTGGAATGCAGCGCGAAATAGCCGCTTTTCCAATCGGCGGGGATTTCGCGGGCATCGATTTCGTGCGCCAGATCGCCATCGACCAGATAATGCGCCCACACGGCCGAGCCGATCGTCGCCTGGTGCGGATCGACCCCGGCAATGCCGGCGACCAGCCAATAGGCGTGCGACAGGTCGAACCGCTGGTCGAGCCCCAGTGCCAGCGTGGCCGTGGCCGAGCGGATCGAGCCCATGCCCGTCACAATGCCCAGTATCTGGCTGTCGGGATTGTAATAGAGATCATGGTGCGACTGCGGGAACGGAATGCGCACGTCCAGCTTGCGCCGCTCGCGCCAGAACTGGAATTCGCCCGGCGCGTCACCCGTGTCCTGCCCCACTTCGAACATGGTGACGATCACCACTTTGACTGGAATCTTGGCCGCGCAGGCTGCGCCCGGCGCACATCGCAAGGCTTTGGCCACCGCAGGCGGAACGGCCGGAGTGGTGGCGGCACGGGCGCCAGTGGCCATGCCAGCGAGCGCCAAGGCGATGGCCGCGTGGCGCAGGCCCTTCATCTGCAACATCATGAATATCCGATAGGCAATTGACAGGGCGGCAAAATATCGCCGCCCTGTACTGAGGATCAGAACTTGTACTGAATGGTCGCTTGGAAATTGCGCGGCACCTGCGGCAGGGCGATATCGGCCCCGAACAGATCCTGGCCACCGGCCCGGAAATAGCGCGCGTTGTTGAGGTTCTTGACCACGGCACGGAACATCCAGTGGCCCGTGGTGAACGAAGCACCGGCATTGACCAGCCAATAGGCCGGCAGGCGCACCGTCTGGCTATAGCTGGAGAAGACCGAGTCCACGTGGCTGACATCGGCGTTGATCGCGATGCCGTTGTCAAAGGCATAGGTGCCGGTGGCCGACACCACGTTGTGCGGAATGCCGGGACGCCGCGCCTGGGCGTTGGTCGAGGGGAACAGGTAACCGATCTGGCTGCCGCCGAGATAGAGCGACGGATCCTTGACGTTCACCATGTCACCGATGCCGAAGTAGTTGAAATAGCCGCCGCTGGTGAGCGCCGAGATATTCACCACGTCGATATAGGTGTAGTTCGCGGTGACCAGCGCGTGCTTGTCGATCGCCCAGCGCAGTTCCGCTTCCACG
The DNA here is from genome assembly GCF_013149315.1 of Novosphingobium sp. SG754. Lineage (NCBI taxonomy): Bacteria > Pseudomonadati > Pseudomonadota > Alphaproteobacteria > Sphingomonadales > Sphingomonadaceae > Novosphingobium > Novosphingobium sp. SG754. The sequence goes on from NZ_JABGCC010000002.1 coordinate 525,415, forward strand.
CCCTTGGTGCGGATCGACTGGTTGGTCAGCGGGCTGTCGGAAACGACGTCGGTGCGCTCCTGCTTGTAGACCGACAGCGCCGCATAGAGCCGCTTGTCGAGGAACTCACCCTTGATGCCGGCTTCATAGAGGCGCGAGGCCGACAGGAACGTGCCCCCAGCAATCGCGGTCGGCTGGATTTCAGCGCCTTCACCGGCCACCACCGTCGATTGGCGCGACGCGGTGACATAGGGAATGATGCCGATCGGCGTCTTGTAGGAAACGCTGGCGTTCCACGACAGGCCGCTGTTGTTGCCGGTGGCTTGGGCCACGCTGGGGTAATCGGCCGGATCATACTTGGTAAGCAGCGCGGTGGACGTGGCGTGGACATGGTCCCAGCGCAGGCCGGCAATCACGTCGAGGCCGAAATCGAAATCGGCATCGACCAGCCCGGCCAAACCAACGTCGAGATAGTGGCCCTTGAGATAGTCGGAATAGTTGCAATCGCAGTCAGTGGAAAGCTGGCGGGTGGATGCCGCAGTATAGCCTGTGGTGATATCGGGACGGTTCCACAGTTCGACGCCAAAGTCATCGGCAAAGTTGAACTTGGTGTAGCGCAGCGAGGGGGCTGCCTGGATCGAAAATTTGCCGGCAGACGTGGTGAAGCTGTCGCTGATCACCACCTTGTCTTCCAGAACGTAGGAATCGATCTTTTGCGAGAAGCCGTAGTAGTTCTCGTTGAGGTTCTTGGTGCCGTCGTAGAAGACCTGGTTCTTGATCTCCAGCTTGCCCGGCCCGGTCCAGATCAGGTCGAAGTAGAACGTCTTCTGATCGTTGTTGAGCTTGTCGTTGGGGCCAGTCAGCGTGTCGCGCTTGCTCAGCTTGGTGGTGCCTGGGTTGACCAGCGCCAGATCGGGATAGTTGGCCTTGAGGCAGGCGTCGGTCCAGCCCGAAGCGCCGATGCCGCCGCCGCAGCCAAACGAACCAAAGATGCTCAGGCCCTTGCCGCCGTTGGCCGCCCGGGCTTCGGCGCGGGAAATCTGGCCATCGCCATTGGTGTCGAGGTTGTTGGCCGCGTTACCGGTGACGTAATTGCCATTGTCGATCAAGTCTTGCGACAGGCGGTTCCAGCCGCCGTTCTGCTGGCCGCGGAACTTTTGATACATGCCGCCGAATTCGGTGCGCAGGTTGCTGGTGATGTCGGTGTCGAACGCGGCCGAGAGCACCAGGTTGCGCGGGTGGATGTTGCGGTAATAGCTGCCCGAATCCTCGGATTCGGCATAGAGGCTGTAGCCGAACTGGTGATCGCCGATCCGGCCCGGTCCAGTGATGCTGCCCTTGAGCACGCTGCGGGCCCAGCTGCCGGTGTCATAGGCAATGAAGCCATGCGGATCGGGCGCATAGGTGCCATTGGCGGCGCGCGCCGTCTTGGGCACGAAGTTCATGTAGCCGCCGGTCTTGGACGGGCCATAGATCGGCGAGGCCGGGCCGCGCACGATGTCGATGCGATCGGCGGCGGCAATCGGGGTGGGATAGTTGCCGGGATTTTCCAGGCGCAGCATGCCGCGGAAATAGACTTCGCCGGGCGTGCCGCGAATATCGAGCGCGCCGCCGGTGCCGAAGAACGAGCTGGTAAACGTGCCGGGCACCTGGCTGACCAGGTCATAGATCTGCGTGATGCCAAAGCGTTCGAGCTGTTCCGAGCTGACCGACGATGCCGCGCGCGGCGTTTCGGCCAGCGTCTTGTCGAACCCGAAAACCGAGCCGACATCCTTCAGCGGCAGCGCGCCGAGCGAGCCGGACACGACGATTTCGGGCTTTTCATCGCCGGCTTCGGGTGCCGGTGCGGCCTGGTCGGCCAGGGCCGGCCGGGCCAGCGCGGTTCCCGCCAGCAGAGCGAGAGCGACCATCGCGCGGCGCGCGGGCTTGGGCTTGTGCAGCCGTGCTTGAAACGTGCTCATTCTTCGTAACCCCCATGATCGGGCCACGCCGCTGTGGGCGTGCCGTCCGTTGCTGTTTTTCTGCCTTCACGCCCCTCCCTGGGCATGATCTTGTTTTTATGACTTTTTATTATTCATTGCGGCGGCCTTGATGGCGTCGTCCTCAAACGCGTCGAGCCGCTGTTCCAACGCCATCTGCAGGCGCGCCTTCTCGCTGGCCGCCAGAAGTGCGCGACACGGCGTGGCCGAGGCAGCCTGCCCCGTGCCACTGCACGGCGCGGCCCATTGCCCGACATGGCGATCGCGCCACAGGCTGGCGCCGCGCACGAAGCTGTATTCCAGCGAAGCGCGCGCAATGGCCTTGAGATCGCCATAGCCCAGGCCCTGCTCTTGCACGCCGCGCTGGAACTCGTTGGTGATGTCGGTGCGCAGCACGCCCTGATCATCGGTGGCAAGAACCACCGGCACGCCGTGGCGGCGATAGAGCGAGAGCGGATGCGCCGGCCCTTTCACGCCCAGGATCACGGCGTTGCTGGTGAGGTTGATCTCCACCGCCACGCCCTGGCGCGCCATCTGCGCCAGCGTCTCGCGGCCCTGGTCTTCAAACGCGATATCCACGCCGTGGCCGATGCGCCGGGCGCCGGCCGCCACCGCCTTTGCGATATGATCGCGCATGTCTGCCGGCGGCACCTGGCCGAAGGCGAGTTCGCCGGCGTGCATAGAGATGGCGACGCCCGGATGACGCTGCGCCAGAAAGCGGAACATCGCCATGTGCAGATCATAATCGGCGCGCGCCACCGGCCAGTCTTCGGGCTGGACGATATTGACGCCGACAAAGCGCGGATCGGCTTCGGCCAAGGCAAACGCCAGGATCAGCGCGCGAAACACGGCGGCTGGCGCCACGTCGCGCAGCGCCCAGGCCAGATAGTGCACCGCCACGCCGCAGCCAGGCTCGGCCTGCGGCGTGGCACAGTGCATGCCGGTGCGCGCAGCGGCTTCCTCGGCGTCGATCTGGGCGCGCAGCGCGGGCAGCTGGGCCAGCAGGCGCGGCGCTTCGGCGGTGTGGAACGCGGCAAGGCTGGCCACGTCTAGCGGCGGCAATGGCGCGGCCAAGGCGGTTTCGAGCAGGCCTGGCGGGTTGTGATCCAGCTCCAGATAGAGCAGCCCCTCCCCCGCCGCCTGCCGCCGCGCGGCGATCATCGCCTCCGCCTCTTGCCCCAGCAAGGCAGGGGTGAAGCGATCGAACGTGGCAAAGAACTGGTCGTGCCCGCTGATGGCAGCGGCGCCCACGCCGTTCTGCCAGCCGCGCGTGGAAAGGCTGTCCACCAGCCGGGCATAGCGCGCCGGCTCGGTGCGGGTCAGCGTCGCGATATCGGCATCGGGCGCGCAGGGGGGCGCGGCAAAGCCGCTGCCGTCGGCCGACAGGCACAGACCCTTGGTGCCCGCCCAGGCAATCATGTCTTCGGCATAGAGCGCGCCTGACAGGTGATTGTGCAGATCGCCGCCTTTGGGCATGCGGTGCAGGAACAGCCGCAATTCGCCCGGATCGCGCGCGGCCTTGGCCATGATCGCCGCAACCTGCGCGCTGCGCGTGGCACTGCCAGCAGGCGAACGCGCCGCGACGGGCGCCGCGCTGCCCAGGGCCAATGCCATGCCGGCCAGGGCCAGCGACACCATGGCGCGTCGGTGGGTCACCGTGTGCCGCTCATGGCTGGGCCGCATCCGGCACGCTGTCACGATAACGGACCCAGTCGGCAAGCAGACGGTGCACCACCACGGCGCCCACGCGATAGTTCGCCTCGTACGCCGCCACCTGCCCCGGCCCTTCGTCACCCACGCTGGCGAGCGGCGAATGGCCCGGCGGCGGCATCGACGGGTTGCTGGCGCTGCGCAGCACCATCACCCGCTTCATGTCCACCAGGCCAGCCTGGCTGGCGGCGAGCATGGTGCCGGCCATCAACTGGCTTTCCATGTTGGTCATCACAAAGCGGCCTTGGCCGTGGGTCCACAGCTTGACCCAGTCGCGCGCCCACTGCGTGCGCCCGGCGCCGTGCCAATAGCGCAGCGTGCCCAGCGTTTCGCCCATCAGAACGAACGGTGGACGCTGCGCCTGGGGAAAGCCTTTCCATTGCGCGCGCGCCGTCTTGAGCGCCGGTGTATCGGGGATCGGTGTGTCCTTGCTCAGCGCAAAGGCCCAGTCAGCCAAGCCATGGTTGAGCGGCACGGCCATGCCCAGTGAACCGGTATCGCTCATCCCGGCAAAGCTGTCTGCCGCCTGCGGCAATTGCCCGGGCGCCTTGGCGCCGATCGCGAACAGGCCATAAGGCCAGCCTTTGGGCACCTCGCTCTCGGCAAATTCGCGCAATGCGTCGCCGCTCACCACCCAACGCGCCCAGGCTGCGCTGCCGACCGAGGCGACCTGCGGATCGACGCCGGAAATGCCGGTAAACAGCCAATACGTGTGGGTGAAATCAAAGCGCGGATCGAGCAGCAGGGCCATCAGCTGCACCTCTGGCGTCACCACCAGCGAATGCGCGTCGCCCCAGACCATGCCGTAGAGGCCAGCCGCATTGCGGCGCAGCGGGTGCAACGCGCCACGCACCGGGATCACCTCATCGAGATGCTCCCGCTCGGCCCAGAGCTGAAACTCACCGGGGGCATCGCCGGTGTCGGCGCCCGGCTCGAAATTGGCGATGACCATGACTTTGACCGGGATCGGCTGCACCGCCGGCACGACCGGCAGTGCGGGCTCGGCGGCGCGCACGGTGGGCGCAGCGGCAAAAAGGCCCAGGGCCAGCGCCGCGCAGACCGCACGGCTTCTGGCCACAAGCCTTTTCCCGCCCCCGGCCGGCCTGCCGGAGAGTCTTGCCGTGATACGCCCCAAAACACGTTCCCTGAATGATATTTTGTGTCTGGAACTTGCTAAAGGACATAGTGTGTTGCAATCAATCACAATGAATTTGACAGAGCGTTGCAAAAATTAGAGAGCCCTAGATGCCAGCGTTTTCCCGCTTCCTGCGCTATTTCATGACCGTTGGCCGGCTCGGCTCGATCCGCAAGGCGGCCGACGAGCTCAATGTCTCGGCCTCGGCCATCGACCGCCAGATCCTCAATGCCGAGGCGGAATTGGGCATGCCGCTGTTCGAACGCCTGCCCACCGGCCTGCGCCTGACGGCAGCGGGTGAAATCGTCATGGCGGCCGGTGCCCGCTGGCAAAAGGGGCTGAGCGAAGTGCGCGCCCAGATCGAGGACCTGCGCGGGCTCAAGCGCGGGCATGTGACGCTGGCGATCATGGACGCGCTGACCAAGGGCTATATCCCCGCGCGCCTCCGCGCGATCCAGAACCGCTATCCCGGCATTTCGGTGGATGTGCGGGTCATGGCCAACGAACACATTCGCGGGGCGATCGCTAGTGGCGAGGTGGATTTCGGCATCTGCTTTGATCCGCAGACGTTTCGCGATCTCACCGTGCTGGCCTATGCCAACATTCGCCTGGGTTTCGTCGTGCCGGCCGATCATCCGTTTGCGCGGCAAGGTTCCGCCCGGTTTTCCGCCTGCGCCGGCATGCCGATGATCCTGCCCGCCCCGCCACTCGCGGTGGCCCAGCAGGTCCAGGTGCTGGCCGGAACATCGAAGATGCCGCTGGATCGCAAGTCTTCGTCGGACAATATCCAGATGATCACCTCGCTGGTGCTGGAAGGGGTCGGCATCGGCCTGTTGACCTCGCTCGACGTCGCCAACGAAGTGCGCGCTGGCCAGTTGGCGTTCGTGCCACTCACCGATCCGGTGCTAAAGCCGATGACGCTGGCGCTGTGCACCGCCACGTCGCGCGCGACGTCTTATGCCGCCGATGTCGTGCTGCAGGAAATCCAGAACAGCTTTGCCGCGCTGGACTATATGGACCCGAGTTGAGCAAGCCTGTAAGGGCGGCTTCTTCGAATCGGGGGCCACCGCATCGGCAGGCGTCCGCCACCAGACCTTCCCCTTTCCACGCGGACATGCCCCATGACCCAGCCGGTTTTCGATTATATCGCCTATGACGATTTCCTGGCGATCGTGCGCACGCTGTCGCAAACCGTGGGCACGGGTGACTGGAAGCCGGATTTCGTCGTCGGCATCGGCCGCGGCGGCCTGGTACCGGCGGTTTACATGAGCCAGATTCTCAACGTACCGATGCTGTCGATCGACCAGTCCGCCAAGGTTCCCGGCTTTGCCGACGAATTGCTGGTCAAGCTCGCCACGATGACCAAGGCCGGCCAGCGCATCCTGATCATCGATGACATCAACGATTCCGGCCGGACCATTGCCCAGGTCCGCCGCCTGCTGCGCGCGCACGACACGGTGGAAGACAATCTGCGTTTTGCCGTGATGATCAACAACGCGGTGTCGCAGGAAACGGTCGACTATGCGGTGCAGACGATCGATCGCACCACCGACAAGCGCTGGTTCGTGTTCCCGTGGGAAGCGGTCGCGACCACCGAAACCCTCACCGGCCAGGCCAACGAAGTGCCCGAGCGCCTGGCCTGACCTCGGCCGCCTGGTCTACTTGCCCACCAGGCGCGCCAGCATCGTTTCCATTTTCGGCACGTCGATCGCCAGCACCACGTCCTGCGCCTGTTCACCCAGGCCGGGATGATAGGCTTCGTCCCAACTCAACGTGTCGCCATAGCCGGCGCCTTGCTGGCTTTCGAAATCGATCCACAGCCGGCGGTGCGTGGCAACCACGGCGGGATCGAGCCAGACGGCGGCAGCGATTTCATCCCACAGCGGAAAGCCCGGCTCCAACTGCTTGATGAAGCGATCGACACCTGGGCGCGCAGCCTGGCCCAGCCTGGCGATCAGGGCCGGGCTCAATTGCGTCGCCGTCGACGGATCGACCGGCACCATGGTGATCTTGCGCCAGGGCGATCGCGCCATGATGCTGGCCGCTTCGGGATCGAAGCGGATGTTGAACTCGCGCCGCGGATTGTTGACGAACTCACGGGCGAAATCGGCCGCCGCGCGGTTGTTCAGCACCTGGCGCGGGGCAAGGCTGCCGCCCATGTAGACCAGTTCCTTGGCCAGGCCGGCAAAGGCGGGATCAAGCCGCTGCGCCAGGGCCAGGTTGGTCATCGGCCCGCAGGCAACGATCGTGATCTGGCCGGGATACTTGTGCACCATGCGGATCAGGAAATTGGCGGCGATCTCGTCGGTGGCATGGGTTTTGGGGTTGCCGCCGGGCAGGTCCACGGCATCGAACGGGCCGTGATAGGGCGGCGGCGTTTGCTGCGTATCTTCTACCCAGCGCTTCATGAACGCGCCCTTGAACACCAGCGGCCCGTGCGTCTGCTCCCATCGCTCGGTCGCTACCTCGGAATTGAGCAGCGGAAACGTGGCGCCCGCCACCACCGGCACATCGGTGCGGCCAATCCATTCCAGCCCGCGCAATGCCTGCGCCGTCACGCGGTTGGCCCAGGCATTGCCAGACACCGTGGTCAGGCCCAGCACCTCCACATCGGGCGCAGACAGCAGCATGACCTGCATCAGGCCAAAGCCATCATCGTCGATGATCACTTTGCGGCGCTCCGGCGCGGCGTGGGCGGCGCTGGCCACCAGCAGCAGCACGCTTGCTGCCAAAAGGCGCGCCGCGCCCTGCTTAATGCGCTGCAACAGCATAGGCATCGATATCCTTGATATGGCCGGCAATCACTTCTTGCGGCAGGAATGACCCAGCAAAGCTGTTGCGCGCCAGCTGCGTCAGTTGTTCATTCGACAGACCGCGCGCCCGCGCCACGGCGAGGTAGTTGTCGACCAAGTAACCGCCAAAATAGGCCGGATCATCGGAATTGACCGTGGCCGCAAGGCCCAGGGCCAGCATGCGATCGAGCGGATGATCAGCCAGGTCTTCCACGACGCACAGCTTGTGGTTCGACAGCGGGCACACCGTCAGCGTCATGCCCTGCGCGGCCAGGCGGGCGACCAGGTCTTCGTCTTCCAGCGCGCGGTTGCCGTGATCGATACGGTCGACATGCAAAAGGTCCAGCGCTTCGTGCACATAGGCCGGCGGGCCTTCTTCCCCTGCATGGGCCACGCGCTTGAGGCCCTTGGCGGCAGCGGCGGCAAAGACCTGCTCGAACTTGCGCGGGGGATGCCCCACTTCCGAGGAATCAAGCCCTACGGCCGTGATCTGGTCCAGCCAGGGTTCGGCCATGGCCAGCGTGGCAAAGGCCGCATCTTGCGAGAGATGGCGCAGGAAACTCATGATCAGCGCGCTGGTCATGCCATGGCGGGCCTGCGCCTCGGCCTTGGCCGAAAGCAGGCCTTCGATCACTTCGGCAAAGGGCACGCCGCGATCGGTATGGGTCTGCGGATCGAACATGATTTCGGCATGGCGCACGCCATCGGCGGCCGCGCGATCGAAATAGACCATGGCCAGATCGTGGAAATCCTGCCGGGTCTGCAACACGCCCGCGCCGGCGTAATAGATATCGAGGAAATCCTGGAGGTTGGAAAAGGCATAGGCCGCGCGCACTGCCTCAACACTGGGATAGGGCAGCGCGATGCCATTGCGCTTGGCCAGGGCGAACATCAGTTCCGGTTCAAGGCTGCCTTCGATGTGCAGGTGCAGTTCCGCCTTTGGCAGGCCGCGCACAAAGGCTTCAAGATCAACCACACAATGCTCCTTCCTGGCGCGCGGGGGCGGCGCGCTTGTCCCACGCGCATTCGCCCATGATCCAGGTTTGCGCAACCACCCTGTCATCCCCCAGGATCTGCATGGCAAAGAGCCGCTCAGCCAGGCTCGCCCCGGCGCAGCGCCGTGCCAGCAACGGGGTTGCTGCCGCATCCAGCACCACGAAATCTGCCTCTTGCCCCACCGCCAGGGCGCCCACCTTGTCAGCAATATGCAGCAGCCGCGCGCTGCCCGCCGTGGCAAGGTAGAACGCCCGGAACGGATCGAGCCGTTCTTCGCGCGCCAAGGCCGCCTGATAGGCCTGCCCCTGGGTGTAGAGCATGGAAAAACTGGTGCCGGCGCCAATATCGGTGCCCAGGCCCAGCTTTACCACGTGCCGGTCTGCCTGGCCAAAATGAAAGAAGCCCGATCCCAGGAACAGGTTGGACGATGGACAAACGGCAATCCCCGCCCCGCTTTGCGCCAGGCGCGTGCACATGGCGTCTGACAGGTGGATGCCGTGGGCAAACACGCTGCGTTCGCCCACCAGGCCAAAGCGATCATACACGTCGAGGTAATCGCTGGCCTGGGGAAAGCGAGCTGCCACCGCCGCGCACTCGTGGCGGTTTTCCGCCAGGTGGGTGTGCAACAGCACATCCGGGTGCGCGGCGAGGAGCGCGCCGGCCATGGCGAGTTGCGCGTCGGAGGAGGTTAACGCAAAGCGCGGGGTGATGGCATAAGACAAGCGCCCTTTGCCCGCCCAGCGCTCGATCAGCGCCTCGGTCTCGCGGCGGGCACTTTCCACGGTGTCTTTGAGGCCATCAGGCCCCAGGTCCATCAACACCTTGCCCGTCGCCACGCGCATCCTGCGGGCCAGCGCTGCTTCGAACAGCGCATCGACCGAACCTTCGTGGACGGTGGGGAACACCAGCGCCGATGTGGTGCCATGGCGCAGCAGTTCGTCGAGGAACGCCGTGGCCAGGGCATCGGCATGGGCCCGATCGGCAAAGGCCTTTTCGGCGGGAAAGATGTGCCGCTCCAGCCAATCGAGCAGCTGTTCGCCGTGCGAGGCAATGCGATCCATCTGCGGATAGTGCACATGGGCATCGATGAAGCCGGGCACGATCAGGCCTGCGATCGGCGTCACCGGCACATCGGCAAAACGCGCAGCCAACATGGCATGATCGCCGCGTGCGACGATGATCCCGTCTTCCACCACCAACAGGCCATCGGCGTGGTAGGCGACGGCATCGGGCGTGTGCAGCGGATCATCGCCCACGCTCAGGATTTCGCCACGAAAGGCGCGCAGGTTACCCAAGGATCGAAACTTTCTCTTTCTTTTCGGCCACTTCCTGCGGCAATTGAAGAAGCTGTGCCAAGACCGCAATCGCGATCACGTCCGGCTCCTTGCCGGTGATACCGCTCATGCCGATCGGGCAGGTGAGCCGGCCGGGCGTGGTTGCATCCAGGCCTTCGGCTTGGAGACGCGACACGAAGCGCGCCCGCTTGGTGGCCGAGCCGATCAGGCCGACATAGCCAAGCGCCTGGCGCTGCAGCGCGGCGCGGGTCAACTGATAGTCTAGCGCATGGTCATGCGTGAGGATCACGATCGCCGCCTCCGCCGGTGCCTCGGTCACGCAGGTGGCGATCGTGTCTTCCGGCACGATGGTGACACCGTCCAGGCTTTCGAACATCGGCCGGGTATCGAACCAACACAGCCGCAGCGGCAGGCCGGCCATGTGCCGCGCAATCGCCTGGCCGACGTGGCCCGCGCCGAACAGATAGACCGGGCGGCGCCACTGCCCCACTGCTTCAAGGATGCGAGTGCCGGCGACAGGCCGTTCGCCCCGCGCGGAAAGCGCGCTGGGCTGCCCTTCGGCGATCCAGTGCCGGTCAATCCGCGCCGCGCCGAAATGGCTGACGAGGAGCGCGCCCTCGGCCATGCCCTGCAAGGGCGCCAGGCCCTGCGCAGCAAGGTGTTCGACCAGCAGCCGCACCCGTCCGCCACAGCATTGGCCCAGCAACGGGCCGAGCGGATAGTCCTGAATGCGCCAGGCGCCGGCCGGCAGATCGAGCGCGCGGCGGGCCTGCTCCTGCGCCTGGAATTCCAGCGCGCCGCCGCCGATCGTGCCCCAGGCGCGCGTGGCGCTGACCAGCATGCGCGTGCCCGGCCCGCGCGGCGCCGATCCTTCGCACGCCAGGACGGTGATCATCGCCAGCGGCTCTTCCTGCGCCCAGCCGCGCGCCATGTCCCACCACATCATGATGCCGTGCCCCGCTGCCGCGCCAGCGCGGCCAGGATGCGTTCGGGCGTAGCGGGGGCATCGAGCGTGGGCCAGCCCGCCGCCGGGTTGCAGGCGGCAATCGCGGCCCCCAGCGCGGAGAATACGGCGTTGGCCAGCATGAACGGCGGCTCTCCCACCGCTTTGGAGCGATGGATCGTCGGCCGGTGGTTGGCGCCGTCCCACAGGGCCACGGTCAGGCGAACGGGCCGGTCGTTGGCAGTGGGGATCTTGTAGGTGGACGGCGCATGCGTCAAAAGCGCGCCCTCGTCGTTCCAGACCAGTTCCTCGCTGGTCAGCCAGCCCTGCCCCTGGATGAAGCCGCCCTCGATCTGCCCCTTGTCGATCGCCGGGTTCAGCGATCGTCCGCAATCGTGCAGGATATCGGCGGCCAGCACGCGGTGTTCGCCGGTCAGCGTATCGATCACCACTTCGACCAGCGCCGCGCCATAGGCAAAGTAATAGAACGGCTGCCCCTGGTGTGCCGCGCGGTCATAATGCAGATCGGGCGTAGCGTAAAAGCCGGTGGACGAGAGCGAGATGCGCGCCATGTGGGCGCGGCGGCACAGCACCGGCCAGGGGATCGTCTCGCCGCCGGCGCAAACCTGCCCATCGGCAAAGACCACGTCTTGCGCCGAACCGCCAAAGGTCCGCGCGCAGAATTCGGCGAGCCGCCCACGGATCGTCTGCGCCGCATCGAGCGCGGCCATACCGTTGAGATCTGCCCCCGAAGAGGCCGCCGTGGCCGACGTATTGGGCACCTTGTCAGTGCGCGTGGCGGTGATCCGCACCTGGTCCAGCCCCACACCAAAGGCCTGCGCCACCACCTGCGCCACCTTGGTATAAAGGCCCTGGCCCATCTCGGTGCCGCCATGGTTGATCTGGATCGAGCCATCGGCATAGACGTGCAGCAGCGCGCCCGCCTGGTTGAGGTGGGTGGTCGTAAAGCTGATCCCGAATTTCACCGGGGTGAGCGCGAGCCCTTTCTTGAGGATCGGGCTTGCGGCGTTGAACCGCGCAACGGCCGCCTGCCGCTCGTCATACCCTGCCTCTGCCCGCAACTGGGCGATGAGGTCTGGCGCGATGTTGTCGGCCACGACCATGCCATAGGGCGTCACGTCGCGCCCGGGGCCATAGAGATTGGCGACGCGCACCGCGAGCGGATCGCGGCCGAGGTGCCCGGCCACGGCATCCATCACCCGCTCGATCGCCAGCATGCCCTGCGGTCCGCCAAAACCGCGAAACGCCGTGGCCGAGACCATGTTGGTCTTCAGCCGTTCCGAAACGATTTCCACGTCAGGTAGGAAATAGCAGTTATCGGCATGGAACATCGCGCGGTCGTTGATCGCGGGCGAAAGATCGACCGTGGCGCCGCAGCGCGAGGCAAGGCGCAAGTGCAGGCCGGCGATCTTCCCTTCGCCATCGAAGCCGACCTCGTAATCCACCACGAAATCGTGGCGCTTGCCGGTCTGGACCATGTCATCGTCGCGATCGGCGCGAAACTTGGCCGGGCGGCCAGTGTGATGCACCACCAGCGCAGCGGCGGCGGCATAGAGCGCGGCCTGGCTTTCCTTGCCCCCAAACGCGCCGCCCATGCGCCGCACCTCTACCGTGACATCGGCCGAAGACCGACCGAGCAGGTGGGCGACAAGATGCTGCACCTCGCTGGGATGCTGGGTGGATGACAGCACGTGGACCTGGCCGTCTTCGAGTGGCCGGGCGAGAGCAATCTGCCCTTCGAGATAGAAGTGATCCTGCCCGCCCATCGCCAGTTGCCCGGCAAGGCGATGCGGCGCGGCAGCCAGCGCGGCGGCAGCATCGCCCCGCGCCATGCGCTGGGTCGGCTCGATCAGGCTGTGCTGGGTGCGGGCCTGCTCGACCGTCAGGATCGGCTCTTGCGCGGCATAGATGATCTTGCCCAAGCGGGCGGCCTGGCGCGCCGCGCGGCGGCTGGTTGCCGCGACCAGGAACACCGGCTGGCCGAGCCATACCACCTCGTCCTGCGCCAGCAGGCGATCGTCCCCGGCCACGGGCGAAACGTCGTTCGCGCCGGGAATATCGCCGGCGGTATAGACCGCGACTACGCCCGGCGCCGCGCGCACGGCGGCAAGGTCCATCGCCACGATCTGTGCGCGGGCCTTGGTCGACGTGCCGAATGCCAGGTGCAGCAGGCCGGGCAGTTCCGGCTCGTCATCGATATAGCGCGCCTGGCCCGTTACGTGCAGGTGCGCGCTATCGTGGCGCTGGCCCATGCCGACCACAGGGCCGGCGGGTGGGCGTGACAGAGTGTCAGCCATGGGCCACCTCCTGCACGCGCACCGGCAAACCCTGGGCCTGATGCCACAGGCGCCACACCAGATTGCCGGCCGCTTCCAGCCGATAGGCCGCGCTGCCGCGCACATCGCTGAGCGGCGCGAAATCGCTGCGGATCGCCTGGGCCGCAGCGGCGATGGTTTCTGCCGACAAGGGCGCGTTGGTCAGCACCGCTTCGGCTTGCGGCGCGCGGCGCGGGGTGGCTGCCATGCCGCCAAAGGCCACGCGCGCAGCGGTGATCACGCCCTGTTCCACGCGCAGGCAAAAAGCGCCGCACACGGCCGAGATGTCGCTGTCAAAGCGTTTGGAAAGCTTGGAAATATGTATGATATCCTGTGGGCCGGGGCGTGGAATGAACAGGCTTTCGACAAATTCGTCGGGGCTGCGATCCTGCTGGCCATAGGCAATGAAGAAATCATCGAGCGGCATCGTCCGCCGCCCGCGCACCGATCGCAGCCTTAGCATGGCGCCTAGCGCGATCAGCGCTGGCGGGCCATCGCCGATCGGTGAGCCATTGGCGATATTGCCGCCGATGGTGCCGGCGTTGCGCACCTGCAAACCGCCGATGCGCCTTACCAGTTCGCCCAGATCGGGACTGAGCCGGGCCAGCGCCGCGTGGGCATCGGCATAGCGCACCGCGCCGCCGATCGTCAGGCCCTGGTCGGTTTCCGCGATCGTGCCGAGTTCGGCCACATCGCCCACGAAAATCACCGTTTCGAGATCGACCAGCTTCTTGGTCACCCACAGGCCCACGTCGGTGGCACCGGCGACGATGCGCGCCTCGGGATATTGTGCCAGCAGCGTCGCAAGGGCATCGGCACTGTCGGGAATGAACCAGCGCGCCGTGCCGCCATCGGGCAGCCGCGCTTGGCCGCAAGCCGGCCCGGCTACCGCCACCTGGCGCAGCAGGGCGAGCAGCGCGGCATCGTCCTGCGCCAACTGCGCATGCTGTGCGCCAGCGTCCAGCAGCGGTCCATAGCCGGTGCAGCGGCAGAGGTTTCCGGCCAGCACGTCGCCCACCGGCAGGTCTGCCCCCACCGCGCCAATCGCGCGGCCATGGAGCGACATGACGAAGCCGGGCGTGCAGAACCCGCATTGCGATGCGCCGTTGCAGGCCATGGTCTGCTGCAACGGGTTGAGTCCGGTTCCGAGCCCGTTCACAGTCAACACCGCCTTGCCATGCAGCATTGGCAGGAACTGGATGCAGGCATTGACCACGCGCCAGATCAGCCGATCCTCGCGCGCCAGCGGCGTGCCCACCAGCACGGTGCAGGCGCCACAATCACCCTCGCCGCACCCTTCCTTGGTGCCGGTCTTGCCGGCCCGCCCGCGCAGGAAATCGAGCACGGTGTCGCCGGGCGCGACATCATCGAGCTCTACCAACTGACCATCGCAGACAAAGCGCAACGCCATGTCAGCTGCCCCGATAGGTGGAATAGGCATAGGGCGAGGCCAGCAAGGGTACATGATAATGCCCTTGCACGCTCACCCCGAAATGGATCGGCACGACATCGAGAAACGGCGGATCGGGCAGTTCTGCGCCCTGCGCGCGGAAATAGTCGGCGACGTGGAATGCCAGGGTATAGGCGCCCTGCTCCAGCGCGGGAAAATCGCGCAGGCGTCCATCAGCGTCGGTCTCGCCCTCGGCCAGCAGGCTGTCTGCCGACCACAGCATCACGCGCATCCCCTGCGCCGGGCGGCCGCTCGTGGTGTCGAGCACATGGGTGGATAGCGTCGTCATGCCGCTGCCTCCGCCACAGAGGCCGGGCGTGGCCATTGGCCCACGAACTCTTCCTCGTCATAGGCGACGAATTGCGCGAGCAGTTCCTCGCGGTCGTCCAGGAACAGCTGGTCGGCGATGCCACGCACCAGGCGGGGCAGCGCGTTCTTCATCCCCGACAGCGCCGAAGCGGACAGCCCCAGGCTGATCAGCGCCGAATAGTTGAATGCAAACAGCCCGTGCAGCAGCGGCGCATCGGCCGCGTGGCGCGGGGTAAATTCGAACGCGGGCCCCAGATAGGGATGCGCGTCGATCAGCGCGTTACGCTCGCCGTCGGGCATGGCCACGACATCGCCCCACAGCGCGATATGCGGCGCCAGTGCGGCCAGTTCAGGCCGTAGGCGGGGGTCTGAAACGAGGCCGGTCGAAAGGATCACGAAGTCGAAGGCAAAGCGATCGTGCGGCGTCGTCACGATCACCTGCCCGTCTTCATAGGCGACACTTTCCCACGGGCTGGCCAGATGCAGGGCAAAGCCCGGCCAGCTTGCCGCGCGGTTGAACGTATCGTTGGTCGGCGGCTGGTTGTGCGACAGGAATGCCGCCATCGCGCGATACTTTTCGGCGTCAGACAGCGCGGGATAGCGCGCGGTAAAGCCTACCCGCTCCATGAAGCGGATCGGGTTGATGCGCGGCAACACGCTGCGACGCATGAACACGTGCACTTCGCCCACGCCCTCGCCCAGCGCCCAGTTGGCATTGTCGAACGCGCTCGCGCCTCCGCCCAGAATGCCGATGCGCTTGCCCTTGAGCGTGGCGAAGTCGATCGGCTCGCTGGTGTGGGCATAGGCGTGGCGCGGCAGGCTCTGCCGGATCATCGCCGGGGTGTGCCATTCCCCACCGCCCTGGATGCCGGTAGCCAGCACGACCTTGCGGGCGAGCACCGTGCTTCCATCCTCCAGTTCCAAGCCATAAAGGCCGTCGCCGGCGCCAATGATGCCGCCCACTTTGGCATTATTGCGCATCGGCAGGTTCAAGACGCGGCGATACCAGCGCAGGTATTCCATCCACACTCCGCGCGGGATCTTGTCGAGCGCATCCCATGCCGCTGCGCCGAAACACGCGCTAAACCAGGCCTGCGGCGTCAGCGCCGGAATGCCATAATCGATCGGCGTCAACCCCTTGGGCGTGCGCAGCGTGATCATCCGGGCATAGGTTTCCCATGGCCCTTCAAACCCTTCCGGATTCTCGTCGAGCACCAGGATGTTGTTGATCCGCTCGCGCCGCAGCCCGAACGCGGTGGCCAGGCCGCTCTGCCCGCCGCCCACGATCACCACGTCATAGACATGGCCCTGCGGTGCCGTGCGCGGGCGGGTCCAGTCCGGGCCGAAGCAATCGACCAGTGCCAGTTGGCGTGCCAGTTCGGCTTCCAGCGCGGCAAGCGCCTGGGTATCGATCGCGTGCAGGTCGGTCATGCCATGTCCTCCAGTCGGAGCCGGGTGATCTTGCCGATTTCGGCAAGCGCCGTGGCGATTTCGGTATCGGTGTCGTGCTGCGTCCGCGCGGCCATCGCGGCCAGGATGCCGGCCTTGTCGGTTAGCCGCACGCAGATGATAAACGGCATGTCATGCGCGGCGCGATAGGCAGCGTTGAGCGTGTGGAAGCGGGCGAATTCCTCCGGGGTAAGCCGGTCGAGCCCGGCCGAGGCCTGCTCTGCCGCCGAAGCCTGCGTCAGGCTGCCATCGATGGCGGCCTTGCCGGCCAGTTCGGGATGGGCGCGGATCAGGGCAAGCTGCTCTTCACGCGTGGCGGCATATACCACCGCCATCAGATCGGTATGGCGATCGCCCGACGCTGGCGCGGCATCGGCGCGTTCCTCAACCCAGGGCGAATGCTCGAACAGGGGGGTCAATGGCTGTTCCCTTCCAGGCTGACATGGGCCGACACGACTTTCCAGCCATCGGCAAACTTGACCCAGGCCTGGCTCTGCCGGCCGCGCTGTTCAGACCCTTCGCGAAAGAATTCGGCGTCGGCCGTGGCAAACCCATCGCCATAGACGGTAATCGCCACGCGCCCCAGGCGGCGTTGCGGCGATCCGCCGCGCCCTTTGCGAAATTCGCGGATCGCGTCGATGCCATAAAGCACTTCGCCCACGCCAAAGCGGTTGGTCGTGGGGGCATCGTGAAACAGCGCGTCCATCGCCGGAATGTCATCGGCCATCAGCGCGCGCTCATAGGCGGCAAAGGCAGCCTCCACCTCGGCCAGCAGGACGGGATCGTTGATCGTCATGCTGCTTGCTCCGCACAAGGGTGGGTGGCGATCCAGTGGCGGGCGATATCGAGCCGCGTAGCCAGCCATGCCCGCCCATCGGCCATCACATGATCGACGAACCGCGCCACCGCCCGCGCCCGGCCGGGCCGCCCGGCAATGCGTCCATGCAGGCCCACGCTCATCATCCGCCCACCTTCTTCGGCAAGCTGGTCATAGGTATCGCGCAGATAGCGGAAGAACTGCTCACCCTCGGTAAAGCCATTGAGGGCAACCATCTTCATGTCGTTGGCGTCAAGGCTGTAGGGCACGATCAACTGCGGTCGACCGTGCCTGGCATCCCAATAAGGCACGTCGTCGGCGTAGCTGTCGGCATCATAGACAAACCCGCCTTCCTGCGCGACGAGACGCGCGGTATTGGGGCTGGTGCGCCCCTGATACCAGCCCAGCGGGCGGCTGCCGGTCAGCTGCGTATGGATGGCTATGGCCTCTGCGATATGCTCGGCCTCCACTTCCGCCGCCACGTCCTGATAGTCGATCCAGCGATAGCCGTGGCTGGCCACTTCCCACCCGACGCTCAGCATGGCGTCAACCGCCGCCGGGTTCATCGCCATGGCCGCTGCCACGCCAAACACCGTTACCGGCACATCGCGTTCGGCAAACAGGCGGTGCAGCCGCCAGAACCCGGCGCGGCTGCCATATTCATAGAGGCTTTCCATCGCCATGGCCCGACCGGGATGACGCGCGGCGCCGACCATGTCTGACAGGAACCCTTCCGACAGCGGATCGCCATTGAGCACGCAGTTTTCCGCGCCCTCTTCATAGTTGATGACAAAGTTCACCGCGACGCGCGCGCCGCCGGGCCAGTTGGCCGCAGGCGGCACCGGGCCGTGGCCGATCAGGTCGCGCGTCATGCCGCCATCACCGCGTCCCAGGCCGCGAGTGCCGCGGGCACCGCCGCTCCCAGCGGCAGGGCCACGCCCTGAGCGGCAAGGCAGGCTTCCAGCGCGGCGAGCGTGATCAGCACCTTGTGCTTCATGGCGTTGTAACCCATCGCGCCCAGGCGCCAGATCTTGCCGATCAGCGGGCCAAAGGCCGTGCCGATCTCGATCTCGAACTGCTCGCGCATCATCGCGCGCACCGCCTCACCATCGACGCCTTGCGGAATATAGACACCGGTCACGTTGGTCATGCGGTGCGCGTCGTCGCCAAACAGCGTCAGACCCATGGCGCGCAGGCCCGCGCTCATCGCGGCGCCGGCGGCCCGGTGGCGGCGGAACCGCGCGTCGAGCCCCTCACCCAGCGCCACCCGCGCACATTCGCGGGCGCCATAGAGCATGGTGGTCGCCTCGGTATGGTGGTTGAGGCGCTTTTCGCTCCAGTAATCCATGATCATCGCCAGGTCGAAATAGTTCGACGGGATGCGCGGCCCCGCGCCATCCACCGCATTGGCAGCGCGGATGCCCTTTTCATCGTGGCGGCGGGCAAAGATCGCCTGCGCCGCCGCATCGGACACGGTGATCGGCGCGCTGCCCGATGGGCCGCCCAGGCATTTCTGCAAGCCGCCGGTGATCACGTCGGCGCCCCAGCGATCGGCCGCGATCTCCATGCCGCCCAGCGTCGCCGTGGCATCGACATAGACCAGCGCGCCAACCTCACGCGCAATCGCGCCAATATCGTCCAGCGGCTGAGCCATGGTGGTAGAGGTATCGCCATGCACCGTGCAGATCAGGCGCGGGCGCACTCGCTTTGCCGCCGCGCGGATCGCCTCTGCCGGGACGACTTCGCCCCAGGGCGCGTCCACCGTTTCGAAGCGCGCGCCAATTCGCAGCAGGATTTCCTGCAAAAGCAGGCCAAAGCGCCCGAAATTGATTACCAAGGCGGTTTCGCCGGGCTGGATCAGGCTGACGAGCGATGCCTCGATGGCGGCACGGGCGGTCCCGTCGATCAGCATCGTCCAGCGGTTCTGCGTGCCGAAGACCGGGCGATAGAGCGCCATGACCTGGTTCATGTACCCGGTCATTTCCGGGTCGAACTGCCCCAGCAGATCGGCGCTCATCGCGCGCAACACGCGCGGGTGGGCGTTGACTGGCCCCGGCCCCATCAACAGGCGCTGCGGCGGGTCGATTTCGCCAAAAAGCAGGGGATCAAGCACAGGACGCTCCCAGATTGTCGATAAAGCCCAGCATCACCGCCAAGGCGCCTTGCGCGTCGGCCGGTTCCACATGCTCGGCAGGGTTGTGGCTGATGCCGTCGCGGCAGCGGATGAACAGCATGGCCGTGGGGGCCAGATGCGCCAGGTTCATGGCATCGTGCCCGGCACCGGAAACCAGGCGGCGCGGAGGATGGCCGGCGGCCACCAGCGCGGATTCCAACTGCTCCATCAGCGCCGGATCACAGGGCGAAGGCGGCAGATCGTGGATCAGGCGGTGGCTGACGCCCAGGCCGCGTTGCGTGGCGATCGTCGCGATCTCTGCCAGGATGGCCGCCGCCGCGCGGTCACGCCGCACGGCCTCGCCAGCGCGCACGTCGATAGTGAATCGCACCTGCCCGGCGATGACGTTGGCCGCGCCCGGCGCCGCCTCGATCCGGCCCACCGTAGCCACCAGGTCGCTGGCGTCGGCCCGGGCGATACGCTCGATCGCCAGGATCATCTCGGCGGAACCTGCCAGCGCATCGCGGCGCAGCGGCATGGCCGATGTGCCGGCATGGCCCGCCTGGCCCGTTACCGTCACCTCGTATCGCAGTTGTGCGGCAATGCCGGTTACCACGCCCAGCGCCAGCCCCTCGGCTTCCAGTACCGGCCCCTGCTCGATATGCGCCTCGAGATAGGCCAAGGCGCCAGGGTGGCGGGCGGCGAGCAGGGTTCGCGGCGAAAGACGCCACTCGCCCAGTGCCTCGGCCAGTGCAACGCCCTGGGCATCGGCCATCTCGGGCACGGCATCGAGCAGGCCGGCGAGTGCCTTGCTCGTCAACATCGCGGCGGGAAAGCGGCTGCCTTCCTCGTCGCCAAAGGCGATCACCTCGATCGCAAAGGGCATTTGGCGGTTGGCGGCATGAAGCGCGGCAACGCATTCGATGCCCAGCATCACGCCCAGCGGACCGTCATAGACGCCGCCG
Organism: Novosphingobium sp. SG754; assembly: GCF_013149315.1. NCBI lineage: Bacteria > Pseudomonadati > Pseudomonadota > Alphaproteobacteria > Sphingomonadales > Sphingomonadaceae > Novosphingobium > Novosphingobium sp. SG754. Next base: position 545,683 of record NZ_JABGCC010000002.1, read on the forward strand.
TCGCGCACGCTGTCGATGTGGCTGCCAATGATCAGCGGCGGCCCATTGCCGGTGCCGGGATAGCGCCCGATCAGGTTGGCCGCGCCATCCACGTGGGTGGTCATGCCGGCCTCTGCCATCCACGCGGCAACCTGCGCCACGCTGGCGCGGTGCGCGGGGGATAGCCACCCGCGGTAGAGCCCGCCGGCCATGTCAGAAAAGGGTGCCTGGCCCAGCGCCCGGCAGCGCTCCACCGCGCGCATCCCACCGCCGCTCACCATGCGGCCACGCCCCCGTCGCTGCGCGGATCGGTCGCGCCATACAACGCGCCATCGGCCTCGCGCACCACCGCGCCGGCATGGCCCATCATCGCGGTCAGCGGGCCGACGCGTTCCACCACATGGCCGGCTTGCTCCAGCGCGGCATAGACCGCCGGATCGAACCCATCCTCGATCTTGAGCGTGGTGCTGTCCTCGCCCCAGGTGCGGCCCAGCAGCCAGCGCGGCGCCGAAATCGCCTCCTGCAAATCCATGCCGTGCCAGACATGGCGCGAGAATAGCGCGGCCTGGGTCTGCGGCTGCCCTTCCCCACCCATCGTGCCATAGGCCATCACCCGCCCATCGGTCAGTTCGGCCAACGCGGGGTTGAGCGTATGAAACGGCTTGCGCCCAGGCTTGAGCGCATTCCAGCCCGTTTCGGCCAGGCGGAACGATGCGCCCCGGTTCTGCCAGGTGATGCCGGTTTGCGGCAGGACCAGGCCCGAGCCGAATTCGAAATAGGTGCTCTGGATCGCCGAGACCACCTGCCCCTGCGCATCGGCCGCGCCAAACCAGCAGGTATCGCCCCATTGCGAAGGCTGCGGCCAGGGCAGCGCGCGGGCCGGATCGATCTGCGCGGCCATCGCGGCCAGCGCTGCGGTATTGTCGAGCAGGCCTTGAGCGTCTTGCGCCATATAGGCTGGATCGCCGCAGTGGGCGTCACGCCACAGGAACGCCTGCTTGGTCGCTTCCACCAGCGTGTGGACATGGCCAAAGCTTTCGCCAGGGCCGCAGCCGGCCTGTTCCGCCAGCGCCAGGATCAGCAGCGAGGCAATGCCCTGTGTCGGCGGCGCGCTGTTGTAAAGCCGCCCAGCCCGGGTCGCGACCGAAAGCGGCGCTGGCCGCAGCGCGCAATGGGCGGCCAGGTCTACGGCGCCCACCGGGCTGCCCAGCGCGGCAAGATCGGCCGCCACCAGATCACCGAGCGCGCCGGTGTAGAAATCCTCGATCCCTGCCTCGGCCAGGCGGCGCAGCGTCTGCGCCAGGGCCGGCTGGCGCAGCACGTCTCCCTCGCGCAACGGGCGCCCTTCGGGTTCGAACGTCGCGGCATAGGCACCGGGCTGCGCGCGCAGTTCCGGCCCCTTGGCGACCGCCAGCGCGGCATGGCCAGCAGTGACGGCCACGCCGGCTTCGGCATGGGCGATCGCCGGGGCAAGCAGGCGGGCAAGCGGCAATAGCGCCGGCTCGCTTTCCAGCACGGCCTGCCATGCAGACAGCGTCCCCGCGACGGTGTTGGCCGCCAGCGGGCCGCGCCACGGCACCGTGGCATGCCCGGCATAGAGCGCCAGATCAGCAGCTTGCGCCGCGCCGCCCACGCCATGCACGCCGTGAACGCGGCCGTCGTTTTCGCGGATCAGCCAGAAGCCATCGCCACCGATCCCGGTCATGTGCGGATAGACGACAGCGAGCGTCGCGGCTACGGTGATCGTCGCCTGCGCGGCGCTGCCGCCGTCTTTCAGCACAGCGAGCCCAGCCTCTGCAGCCAGGTAATGCGGCGCAGTCACGATGCCACCACGGCCGCTAACGGTGTGAAGGGTTCGTGCCATCGCCGCGCTCAATCCGGCAGGCCAGCGACGAACGCGCGCACCACCGTGGCGGCGTTCACCGATGCCAGGTGATCGAACACATATTCCATGTTGCGATCGGCGTCCCCACCCGCCAGGTCAGACAGCGAGCGGAACACGATCGCCGGCACGCGGTTGGCATAGGCCACCTGGATCACCGCCGCGCTTTCCATGTCGAGCAGGCGGGCATGCCAGGCGCGGAACAGGTATTCGCGGAACTGGGCATTGTCGGCATAGACGCCGGCCGAAACGCCGGTGCCGCCCACCTCAACCTTGGGATCATGCGGCAGGCACAGCTTGGCCTCTGCGCTCATCCCGGCCGAAGGCGCCACGCAGCGCTTGAGCGTGAGGCCGGCCGTCACCTTGCGGGCCAGCGCGACAAGCGCGGGATCAGCGTCGAGCAGGATGTGGTTGGCGGCAGGCTGCGCCGCATTGCCCACGCGCGTGCCATTGGGAAAGATGAACTGCCAGTTTTCAGGTGCACCCGCCGGGCTCGGCGCCGGGGTTTGCCAGCCGTGGTCGGTCTGGCGGGCAAACATCACTTCCAGATACTGGCCCCAGTGTTCGGGCACGGCAACGTCCCCGATATTGAGCGCCGGGTCCACCCCGCCGGCCACGCCGGAAAAGACCACGCGCTTGACCTTGAAATGGTCGATCGCCAGCTGGGTGTTCATCGCCGCATTGACCATGCTGACGCCACTCGACATCAGGATCACCGGGCGCCCCGCCAGCGTACCCAGCACGATCTCGCGATCGTTGATCTTCACCCGGCGGCCATGGGTGATCACCGCCGCCATGGCTTCCCATTCGGGGGCATAGGCGGTGAGTACCAGCGTACGCGGCGTGGGATCGAGCACAGTGGCTGTGGCGTGGGCCGCCTGCGGCAGGGCGAGCAGCGCGGCAGCGGCTGCCAGGATCGCTTTCATCCGCCGCATCACGCTGCCCCCATCCACACGAAGCGGGCGACGAACAGCGCCGCCAGCACGAACAGGAACCAGTCGCTCTTGCGCGCCCGGCCACGCAGCAGGGTCAACACGGCATGGGCGGTAATGCCCAGCGCCAGGCCATTGGCGATCGAGAAGGTCAGCGGGATCATCGCCACGGTCAGGAATGCCGGGATCGCCGCCATCGGGTCTTCCCATTCCACCTCGGTCAACGGTAGCAGCATCAGCCCGCCCACGATGATCAGCGCCGGGGCGGTGGCCGCCAGCGGCACGAGCTGGGCATAGGGCGCTACAAACATCGTGGCAAAGAACAACACGCCGGTGACGATCGCGGTCAGGCCGGTGCGCCCGCCAGCCTGCACGCCGGCCGCGCTTTCCACGTATGACGTCACCGTGCTGGTGCCGGCCAGCGCGCCCACCATGGTGGCCACGGCATCGGTGATGAGAATGCGGTTAAGGCCGGGAATGCGCCCAGCCTTGTCCATCAGGCCGGCGCGCTTGGTCACGGCCACGAGCGTGCCGATATTGTCGAACAGATCGACGAACAGAAACACGAAGACAATCTCGACCACGCCGCCCGACAGCTTGAGCACGCCGGGCAGATCGAGCTGGAAGGCAGTCGCAGTCAGCGCATCGAGCGAGTAGGGCTGCGGCGCCACGTGAACCATGCCGGCGAACCACCCGACGAGCGTGGTGGCAACGATGCCCAGCAGCATGGCGCCGCGCACGTTCCACACCGACAGCACGCCGATGATCAGCAGCCCCAGCAGCGCCAGTGCCGGCCCCGCGCTCTTGAGATCGCCCAGCGCCACCAGCGTGGCCGGATTGCCCACGACAATGCCCGCATCCTTGAGCCCGATGAAGCCGATGAACAGGCCGATGCCCCCGGCCACGGCGGCAAACAGATAATTCGGGATAACTGCCACGATCAGCTGGCGCACCCCGGTCAGCGTCAGGATCAGGAACACCAGCCCCGAAATCATCACGCAGCCCAGGCCCACCTGCCACGGCACGTGCATCTGCCCCACCACGGTGAACGCGAAATAGGCGTTGAGGCCCATGCCCGGTGCCAGGGCCAGCGGCGTATTGGCGGCAACCCCCATCAGGATCGAGGCAAAGGCCGCGGCAAAGCAGGTGGCCGCCGCCACGGCCGCCACCGGCATTCCCGCCTGGCCCAGGATCGAAGGATTGACCAGCACGATATAGGCCATGGTCAGGAACGTGGTGGCCCCCGCCACCACTTCGGTGCGCAGGTTGGTGCCGCGCCCGGAAAAATCGAAATAGGCGCCGATCCGTTGCGCCATGCCACCTGTCATTGCCGTTCCCCTGCGAAATCTTGCGGCGCGAGTGCCCCCGGCGCGGTTGCCCCGACCACGCCCTGTTCTTCCAGCATTTGTGCACACGCGAAAAGAGCCGTTTCGCCATGGCGCCTGCCGATCAGTTGCAGCCCCAGCGGCAATTGCCCAGCGCGGGCCAGCGGCACGCACAACGCGGGCAGTCCCAGAAAGGTAATCGGCTGGGTATGAATACCCAGATCGGCCCGCGCCGGCACCATGGCGCCATCGATCAGGATGCGTGGATCGGCGATAAGCGGCGCGACGCAAGGTGCGGCGGGCGCGACCAGCACATCGACGCCCTGCGCTTCGAACAACGCGTCGATATCGGCCCGCGCCTGCGCCCGCAACGCCTGCGCCGCATCATAGAGCGCGCGGGGCAGCAGGCTTCCGGCAATCAGACGGTCGCGCACGGCGGGGTCGTATTCCAGTGCCGCGCGCGCCAGATCGGCGCGATGCAGGGTGCCGCCTTCATAGGCCGTGATCAGGAACGCCGCCGAACGATACCGCGCGAGATCGGGCAAGGTGAGGCACGGCCCCTGCCCCACGACAGCGGCAATCGCCGCTTGCTGGGCCGGGGCCAGGTTTTCGGCAAAGCGGCTGCCGAGCATGCCCACACGCGGCGGCGCCAAGGGCGCGGCGTCGGCATGGCCTGACAGGATGGCCCAGATCGCGCGCAGATCGGCCAGGTTGCCAGTAAACGGCCCGATGTCGTCAAAGCTGTGGGCAAAGGGAAAGGTGCCATCGACGGGCAGATCGGCATGCGTGGGCTTGAGCCCATACAGCCCGCACAGGCTGGCCGGCACGCGGATCGAGCCATTGGTGTCCGATCCCAGGGCAAAGGCCAGATGCCCGGCCGCCACCACCGCCGCCGATCCGCCGGATGATCCCCCCGCCAGGCGCGTGGGATCGTGCGGGTTGCGCGTTGTGCCATGGTGAGCGTTGATCGTGGCAAAGCCATAGGCGAACTCGTCCATGTTCAGCGTCGCCACCAGCACGGCCCCGGCATCGCGCAAGCGCGTGATCGCCACGGCATCGCTGGCGGCCGGCGCGGCATGGGCGCGCACCGCCGAACCGGCCGTGGTTACCTCACCCGCCACATCGAACAGATCCTTGACGCCATAGGGCACCCCGGCAAGCGGGCCAGGATCAATCCCCTGCGCCACCTGCGCGTCGATCCGCGCGGCTTCGTCCAGCGCGCGGGCGGGCAGCAGGCGGGTAACCGCAACATGACGATCGGCCGCCAGGCGCGAAAGCGCCGCCTGCGCCAGATCGACCGCGCGCACGCGCCCGGCGCGCACTGCCGCCGCCTGCTCCAATGCCGCGATCATGCGTGGTCGTCCCCGGCAAAGATCGCGGCATGGCGCGCCAGCAGCGCGAGGTTTGCCATAACGCCGGGCAGGCACGGCGCCGGAATCTGCCACCCGTCTTGCCCGGCGCGGGCTTGCGCCTCTGCCTCGGTACGGGGCAGCGCTTGGGCGTCGTGCGGCGCTGCGGCGCGGTGGTTCGGGACGGGATCGGCCATGTCGGTGGCGATGATAGCTGCCACCCCCCTATCGATCCAACGCAATGATCGGAACGGATCGTTGCAAAAATTAGCGCAGGGTAGCGCCGGCCATTGCCTGTTCGCGCGCAGCCTCCGCTTGTGCAGCGGCCAGCACGCGCAGCACGTTGCCCGACCAGATCTTGGCGACGTCTGCCTCGCTATAGCCGGCATGGAGCAGCGCTGCGGTCAACTTGGGCAGATCGGCCACATCATCCAGGCCTGCCACCCCGCCGCCGCCATCCCAATCCAGCCCGATGCCGACATGATCGACACCCGCCACTTTCAGCGCGTGCAACAGGTTGGCCATCACATCGTCAAAGCCGGCGCGCACTTCGGGCCACTGCCGGTCGATCGCGTGGCGCTGCGCCAGATAATCGGCCCGCTCTGCCGCGCTCAACACGCGGTCTTCGGGAAAGCGTTGCTCCAGCGCATCGAGCGCGGCCTTGCGTTGCGGGCTTTGCACCAGCTTTTTGACATAGACCGAGTTGATCTGGATGACGCCACCCTGTGCCGCAAGCGCGCGCAGATGCGCGTCGTCGATATTGCGCGGATGGTCATAGACCGCCTTGCAGCCCGAATGCGTCAGGATGATCGGCGTCTTTGACAGGCGCAGCGCATCGTCGAGCGCGGCATCGGAACTGTGCGAAAGATCGGGCACCACGCCCAGGCGGTTCATTTCCGCCAGCAGTTGCACCCCTGACGGGCTCAGCCCGTCCCACTTGGGCGCGTCGGTGCTGCTGTCGGCAAACTGGTTGGTCTTGAAATGGGCAAAGCCGGAAATGCGCACGCCCAGCGCGTAGAACGCCTGGAGCAGCGTGGGATCATCACCCAGCGGCCAGGCGTTCTCGATCGACAGATAGACCACGCGGCGGCCACCGGCGGCGATCTGCGCGGCGTCGGCGGCGCGGTCAGCCAAGGCAAAGGCCTGGGGATTGGCGGCGACCATCGCGTGGATCGCCACCGCACGGCGCAGCGCATAATCGCGCGCGGCGCGCGTGCTGGCGGGATCGAGCGGCCCTTGCGGCGTATAGATCGCCCAGAACCCACCATCGAGCCCGCCCGCCACCATGCGCGGCACGTCAACCTGGGTATAATCATCGGCGGCGCTGTGGCGCTGCACGATCGACCAGCCCGGCAAGACCAGCGAGGCCGGCGTATCGAGGTGGGTATCGAGCGTCAGCAGGCGTTCGTGCAGCGCGCGCTCTCCCTTGGTGGGCACAGGGGCATCGGCCATGGCCGGCAAGGCCAGCAGGGCGGCAAGCGGAGCGAACGCGAGGGAGAGGAAGCGCATGGCCCTTCATCCGGCTTTCCCTCTGGCGGCGCAAGGGGTAGAGGCGCACCCCATGTTGCGTCTTACCGAACTCAAGCTGCCGCTCGACCACGCCTCCGAAGCCATGCTGCCGGCCATCGCCGCGCGCCTTGGCGTGGGCGAAGCGCAGATTCTGCGCCATGCCGTGGCCAAGCGCGGCAACGATGCGCGCCGCAAGAATGCCATCCAGTTGGTCTATGCGGTTGACGTCACGCTCAGCCCGCAGGACGAAGCCGAAGTGCTCGCGCGCCTGGCCGGCGACACTCATGTGCGCCCCACGCCCGATACCTCCTATCGCTTTCCCGTGCGCGCGCCCGAAGGGTGGCAGGCGGGCGAAGGCGAGCGCCCAGTGGTGATCGGTGCTGGCCCGTGCGGCCTCCTGGCCGGGCTGATCCTGGCGCAGATGGGCCTGCGCCCGATCATCATCGAGCGTGGCAAGGCCGTGCGCGAACGCACCAAGGACACTTGGGCGCTGTGGCGCAAATCGGTGCTGACGCCGGAATCCAACGTGCAGTTCGGTGAAGGCGGCGCCGGCACCTTTTCCGATGGCAAGCTCTACAGCCGGATCAAGGACCCGCGCCACCTGGGCCGCAAGGTGCTGGTGGAGTTCGTGAAAGCCGGCGCGCCCGATGATATCCTGACCGAGGCGCACCCCCACATCGGCACGTTCCGCCTGGTCACGATGGTCATGTCGATGCGCGAGACGATCGAGAAACTGGGCGGCGAATACCGCTTTGGCACGCGGGTGGACGATTTTGCGGTCGAGACCGACGCCGCCGGCGAGCGCCGCCTTGCCGGCCTGCACTTGTCCAACGGTGAATACCTGCCCGCGCGCCGCGTCATCATGGCGGTCGGCCATTCGGCGCGCGATACGTTCGAAGTGCTTTACAACCGCGGCGTGCACATCGAGGCCAAGCCCTTTGCCATCGGCGTGCGGATCGAGCATCCGCAAAGCCTGATCGACCAGGCCCGCTATGGCGCCTGTGCCAAGCATCCTATCCTGGGGCCGGCGGCCTATGCCCTGGCGCACCAGGCCAGCAATGGCCGCTCGGTCTATAGCTTCTGCATGTGCCCGGGCGGGCGCGTGGTCGCTGCCGCCAGCGAGGAAGGCCGCGTGGTGACCAACGGGATGAGCCAATATTCCCGCGCTGAATTCAACGCCAATTCGGGCCTGGTGGTGGACATCACGCCCGAGCGCGATTTCCCCGGCCATCCGCTGGCCGGCATTGCGCTGCAACGCCATTGGGAAGAGCGGGCCTTCGTGGCCGGCGGATCGAACTATCAGGCGCCGGGCCAGAAGGTGGGCGATTTCCTGGCCGGCAAGCCCAGCAGCGCGTTCGGCAGCATCGTGCCATCCTATCAGCCGGGCGTGCATCTAACCGCGCTGGAAGAATGCCTGCCCGATTTCGTCACCGACGCGCTGCGCGAGGCGCTTCCCGTCTTCGGTCGGCAGATGGCGGGCTACGATCATCCCGATGTGGTGATGACGGGGGTGGAAACGCGCACGTCTTCGCCAGTGCGGATCACCCGCGGCAAGGATCTGCAAAGCCTCAACACCCGGGGGCTCTATCCGGCCGGCGAAGGCGCTGGCTATGCCGGCGGCATTCTTTCGGCGGCGGTCGACGGCATTCGCGCGGCAGAAGCGCTGGCGCAGGACCTTTTGGCCGGGTGATTCGCGGCCTTGGCGACGGTGCGCGACGGCAGGAGCCATCCTGCAAGGCCGTTGCGGCCAGTTGCGGCCACAGATGCATACCAATGCATTTTGGATTGGTATTTTTTCTGGGCTGGATCGCGGTCTGACAGCGCTGCGCTGCAAAATCATAAAATCGTTTGCATTTTCAGGGATTCTGCTTGGCTGCCGCTGTCAATCCAGCGTTTTCAAGGAAGTGAATTGCATTAAATGCATGTTGCGTTGCGTGAAACGCATTTGCCTCGCCGCGGCGATTGGGTCATCCAGATAAGGCCTTTCAGGCATCCTCTCCCAAAACTTCCCGGGCCGATCGGATTTCCGACCGGCCCTTTTTTTGTCCGTAGCCTGCGCGAGATGGCGAAATTTGTATGCAACACATACAATGTTTGCGATAGGAGCGCGTGCTGCACCAAGCCGCATTGGCAAACTGTCAAGGGAGAGAACATGGCAACGCTCATCGATGGCAAGGCAATCGCCCGCGCACTGTCGGTCACGACGGCAGAGGCGGTGGCGCAGATGGTGGCTGCAGGCCACAGCGCTCCTGGCCTGGCCGTGGTGCTGGTCGGCAATGACCCGGCCAGCGAGGTCTATGTCGGGCGCAAGATCAGCCAGTGTGCCAAGGTCGGCATCCATTCGATCGAGCATCGCCTGCCCGCCGATACCGCAGAGGAAGACCTGCTCGCCCTGATCGCCGCGCTCAATGCCGATGCCACGGTGCATGGCATCCTGGTGCAGTTGCCGCTGCCGGCGCAGATCGATGCCGGCAAGGTGCTCGACGCGATCGATCCGGCCAAGGACGTGGATGGGTTCCATCCGGTCAATGTCGGGCGCCTGTCCACCGGCACCGGCGGCCTGGTGCCCTGCACGCCGCTGGGCTGCATGATGCTGCTCGATACGGTGATCGACAATTATCGCGGGCTCGATGCCGTGGTGATCGGCAAGTCCAACATCGTCGGCAAGCCGGTGGCCATGCTGCTGCTGGAGCGCGAGTGCACCGTGACGGTCACCCACATTGCCACCCAGGGCCTGCCCGATATCGTGCGCAAGGCCGATATCGTGGTGGCCGCCGCCGGCGCGCCGGAACTGGTCAAGGGGGATTGGATCAAGCCGGGCGCGGTGGTGATTGACGTTGGCATTACCCGCGTGGCCCAAGCCGATGGTACTACTCGCCTGGTGGGCGATTGCGCCGCGCACGAAATGGCCCATGCCCGTGCCGTCACGCCGGTGCCCGGTGGCGTCGGGCCGATGACCATCGCCTGCCTGCTGAGCAACACGGTGCAGGCCGCACGGCACGCCTGATCGTAAAAAGTCCCCTCTTCTTCAGAGGAGGGGGTTGGGGGTGCGAGGCACAGCGCAAGGCTTCCACCACCCCCCCGCCCCCTCCTCTGAAGAGGAGGGGGAGAACAGCCTGATCACCGTTGGTGAACACAAAAAAGGGGCGGCTCGGATTGATCCGAACCGCCCCTTCTTGTTGCTTTGCCAGATGGCTCAGTTGGTCGCCGCGGTGCGGTTGGCCCACAGCGCCACGATCGTGCCGATCGCGCCCGACAGGAGGTAGGCACCCGAAGCCAGCAGGCCATAGTTGGCCGACAGCCACAGCGCCGCATAGGGCGCAAAGCCCGCGCCAAGCAGCCAGGCCAAGTCGCTGGTCAGCGCCGAGCCGGTGTAGCGGTGGCGGGTTTCGAAGGCATCGGCCACGGCACCCGAAGACTGCCCGAACGAGATACCCAGCAGCACGAAGCCGGTGAGCATGAACGAGACTTCGCCGGCCACGCCAATGCCCAGCAGCTGCGGGGCAAAGCCCGAGAACGCGGCAATCGCGGCGGCCGAGAAGCCCAGCAGGGTGCGGCGGCCAACGCGGTCGGCCACCACGCCCGAAACCACGATCGCGGCAACGCCCACGGCGGCGGCGATGGCTTCGATGGTGAGGAAGCGGGTCGGCTCTTCCGAGGTGAAGATGAACACCCACGACAGCGGGAACACCGTGACCATGTGGAACAGAGCAAAGCTGGCGAGCGGCGCAAAGGCGCCGATCAGGATGGTCTTCCACTGTTCGCGGATGGTGACGAGCGCGCTTTCGGCAACAAGGTCACGCGATTCGAACAGGCGCTGAAATTCCGGCGTCACCACGATGCGCAGGCGCGCAAACAGCGCCACCACGTTGATCGCAAAGGCCACGAAGAACGGGAAGCGCCAGCCCCACGACAGGAAATCGTCAGCCGGCAGCGAGGCGGTGAAGAACGCGAACAGCAGGCTGGCCACGATCAGGCCAAGCGGCGCGCCCAGCTGCGGGATCATAGCGTACCAGCCACGCTTGCCCGCCGGCGCGTTGAGCGCCAGCAGCGAGGCCAGGCCATCCCACGTGCCGCCCAGCGCAAAGCCCTGGCCCAGGCGGAACAGCGCGAGCAGCAGCACCGCGTTGTGGCCGATCTCGGCATAGCCGGGCAGGAACGCGATCGCCGCGGTCGAGCCACCCAGGCCGAACAGCGCCACCGTCAGCTTGAAGCCACGGCCGAACGCACGGTCGAGCCACATGAAGAACAGCGAGCCGACCGGGCGGGCGATGAACGCCAGCGGGAACACCGCAAACGACGCCAGCGTGGCGTTGAGCGGGTCCAGGTAAGGAAAGAAGACCTTGGGGAACACGATCACCGAGGCAATCGCATAGACGAAGAAGTCGAAGAACTCCGAGGTCCGTCCGATGATCACGCCGATGGCGATCTCGCCCGGGGAAATCGAACCGTGCCCGGCGTGGGAATCGCTCCCCAGCCCTTCGTGATTATCGACTACGGCAGCAGTCATGACTGACACAAACTCCTTGGATCCCGCGCATTTCTCGCAAACGCGCCGAATGGCCGGCCGCACGGGTGCAACCTGCCTTTGTATGCCCTATTGTCTTTGTGCAGCCGCGAAGGGGATTGGACAAAATGTCCTATCGTTTGCACGGCCCAGCGCTTCTAGGTGCGCCACATGCGTGCGAAACTCTTGAATCGGGCGCGCCTGCTGCGCTGCGCCATCGTCCCGCTCCTGGCCCTGCCGCTTGCCGGCTGCGACTGGGTCGTGCTCAACCCCGCGGGCGATGTCGCTCGCCAGCAGGGCGATCTGGTCATTGTGGCCACGTTGCTCATGCTGTTGATCGTCGTGCCCGTCATGGCCACGGTTGTCATTTTCGCGTGGCGTTACCGCGCCACCAACACCGAGGCCAAGTACGATCCGGACTGGAACCACTCCACCCAGCTGGAACTGATGATCTGGGCCGCGCCGCTGATGATCATCATCGCGCTGGGCGCGGTCACCTGGGTCGGCACTCACCTGCTCGATCCCTATCGCGCGATCTCGCGCATTGATGCGCAGACCCCGGTCGCCGCCAATGCCAAGCCGGTAGAGGTGGAAGTGGTGTCGATGGACTGGAAGTGGCTGTTCATTTATCCCGAACAGAACATCGCCACGGTCAATGAACTGGTGGTTCCCGCCGGCCGGCCGCTGCGCTTCCGCATGACCTCGTCCACCGTCATGAACACCTTCTATGTCCCCGCGCTGGCCGGCATGATCTACACCATGCCCGGCATGGAAACCAAGCTGCACGCCGTGTTTAACCAGGAAGGCGCGTTCAAGGGCATTTCCGCACACTTCAGCGGCGCGGGCTTCTCGCAGATGCACTTTGCCACGCGTGCCGTGTCCGATGCGCAGTTCGACCAGTGGGTGGCCAGCGTGAAGGCCGGCAAGAACGACGGCATGCTCAGCCGCGATGCCTATCTCCAGCTCGACAAGCCCAGCATTGCCGATCCGGTGCGTCACTATGCCGGCGTCGCTCCCGATCTGTTCAACGCCGTTGTCGATCTCTGCGTGCAGCCCGGCAAGATCTGCATGAGCCAGATGGCCATGCTCGACGCCAAGGGCGGCGTGGGCAAGGAAGCAGCGCGCCTGAACGTGGCCGCGCTGACCTATGACAAGAACGGCCGCGCCACCGAAACGGCAGTCCTGCCTGGCAGCGTCGTGGCCCAGACCGACCGCTTCGTGAAGGCCTATTGCAGCGACAACCGCCCGATGGCCGCACCCAGCGGTGACGCGCCTCTGCCCAAGACGCTCGATCGCCTGCGTGGCGCCGGAATCAACCAGGCAACTGGTCCCCGGGTCAGCCTGGCCGGCCCGCTACTGCAGCCTGCCTCTTGAGGCAGGTTGCCGATCCGATACGCCGCACCAGATTTGATCCGGCCCCATTTTTCTGACCGATGGATATTGCGATGACCGCTGTCCCCCTTCCCGCCACTGCCCCACCGCCGTGGTCTCCGCTCCTGGGACGCATTTCCCTTGAGCAGCTTCCCTTCCTCCACGAACCGATCGTGGCGGTCACCTTCGTTGGTGTGATCCTTGGCGGGATCGCGCTGGTGGGGGCCCTCACCTATTTCCGCCTCTGGGGCTATCTCTGGAAAGAATGGTTCACCAGCGTCGATCACAAGAAGATCGGGGTCATGTACATGATCCTGGGTCTGGTGATGTTCATGCGCGGCTTTGCCGACGCGCTGATGATGCGCTTGCAGCAGGCAATGGCGTTCAACGGCAGCGACGGCTATCTCAACGCGCACCACTATGATCAGGTCTTCACCGCCCACGGCGTGATCATGATCTTCTTTGCCGCGATGCCGTTCGTGACCGGGTTGATGAACTATGTTGTGCCGCTGCAGATCGGCGCGCGCGACGTGTCGTTCCCGTTCCTCAACAACTTCAGCTTCTGGATGACCACGGGCGGCGCCGTGCTGGTCATGGCCTCGCTGTTCCTGGGTGAATTTGCCCAGACCGGCTGGCTGGCCTTCCCGCCACTGTCGGGCCTGGCCTATAGCCCCGGCGTTGGCGTGGACTATTACATCTGGTCGCTGCAGGTGGCAGGTGTCGGTACCACGCTATCGGGCATCAACCTAATCGCTACGATCATCAAGATGCGTGCCCCGGGCATGACACTGATGCGCATGCCGGTGTTCACCTGGACCGCGCTGTGCACCAACGTGCTGATCGTTGCCTCCTTCCCGGTGCTGACCGCCGTTCTCGTGCTGCTCTCGCTCGACCGTTACGTGGGGACCAACTTCTTCACCAACGACTTCGGCGGCAGCCCGATGATGTACGTCAACCTCATCTGGATCTGGGGCCACCCGGAAGTTTACATCCTCATCCTGCCGATCTTCGGCGTGTTCTCGGAAGTGACCTCCACGTTTTCGGGCAAGCGCCTGTTCGGCTATACCTCGATGGTCTATGCCACCGTGGTTATCACCATCCTGTCCTACGTCGTGTGGCTGCACCACTTCTTCACGATGGGTTCGGGCGCCAGCGTCAACAGCTTCTTCGGCATCACCACCATGGTGATCTCCATCCCCACCGGGGCCAAGCTGTTCAACTGGCTGTTCACGATGTACCGTGGCCGCATCCGCTTTGACCTGCCGATGATGTGGACGGTGGCGTTCATGCTCACCTTCACCATCGGCGGTATGACCGGCGTGCTGCTCGCCGTGCCTCCGGCCGACTTCGTGCTGCACAACTCGCTGTTCCTGATCGCGCACTTCCACAACGTGATCATCGGCGGCGTGGTGTTCGGTACGTTTGCCGCGATCAACTACTGGTGGCCCAAGGCCTTTGGCTTCAAGCTCAACCAGTTCTGGGGCAAGGTCAGCTTCTGGTGCTGGGTGCCCGGCTTCTGGCTGGCGTTCACCCCGCTCTACATCATGGGCCTGATGGGCGTGACCCGCCGGACCCGCGTGTTCGACGATCCCAGCCTGCAGCCCTACTTCATCGTTGCCCTGCTGGGCGCGGTGTTGATCGCCGCCGGCATCGGCGCGATGGTCGTGCAGTATGGCGTGTCGATCTGGAAGCGCGAAGAGCTCAAGGACGAAAGCGGCGATCCGTGGAATGGTCGCACGCTCGAGTGGGCGACCAGTTCGCCCCCGCCGGCCTACAACTTTGCCTTCACCCCGATCGTGCACGATCTCGATGCCTGGGAAGACATGAAGCGCGCCGGCGTCGGCCGTCCGCTTGATGGCTACCGCCCGATCCACATGCCCAGCAACACGGGTGCAGGCGTGATCCTGGCTGGCATCAGCACGGCGCTTGGCTTTGCCCTGATCTGGCATATCTGGTGGATGGCCGGTGCCAGCTTCGTGGCACTGCTCGTGAGCGCCATCGCCCACACCTTCAACTACAAGCGCGATTACCACATCCCGGCCGAAGACGTTGCCGCCGTCGAGGCGCAGCGTACGGCCCAGCTGGAACGCGTTGCCCAGAACCAGGGAGCCGCCGCATGAGCGATGCTGTCCATAGCTCGGGCCATTCGGCTCCCCTGCCTGCCTCGCTGACCAAGCTGGGCAAGTTCTGGGACTTGAACGAGCATGACCATCCCGAAGGCCACAGCACCATGCTGGGCTTCTGGATCTACCTGATGAGCGACTGTCTCATCTTCGCCATGCTGTTCGCAGCTTTCGGCGTGCTCGGCGGCAACTATGCCGCCGGGCCCGGCCCGCGCGAGTTGTTCGAGCTGCCCCTGGTGGCGGTGAACACTTCGATGCTGCTGTTCTCGTCGATCACCTATGGCTTTGCCATGCTGGCGATGCAGCGCGGCTCGGTCAGCCAGACGCAGATGTGGCTGCTGGTCACCGCCGTGTTCGGCGCGGCGTTCCTGTCGATCGAACTCTACGAATTCTCCAACCTCATCCACGAAGGCGCCACGCCCCAGCGCAGCGCGTTCCTTTCGGCGTTCTTCACGCTGGTCGGCACCCACGGGCTGCACGTCACGTTCGGCCTGATCTGGCTGTTCACGCTGGTGGTGCAGGTTTCGCGCAAGGGCCTGATCCAGGCCAACAAGCGCCGCCTGATGTGCCTGTCGCTGTTCTGGCACTTCCTCGACGTCGTGTGGATCGGCGTCTTCACCTTCGTCTACCTGATGGGGATGCTGCGATGAGCGCGAAGAACTATACCGACCTGGCCCACCGCCACGCGCACGGGGATGCCAATCCCCACGCCATCGGCCACCATCACGATGAACCGCATGGCTCGCTGCGCGAATATGTCATCGGCTTCGTGCTGTCGGTGGTGCTCACCGCCATTCCGTTCTGGCTGGTGATGAGCGGCGCCATTGCCGACAAGAACACCACTGCCATCGTCATCGCGGCCTTTGCCGTGGTGCAGGTGGTGGTCCACATGATCTACTTCCTGCACATGAACGGCAAGGCCGAAGGGGGCTGGAACATGCTGGCCCTGATCTTCACCGCCGTGGTCGTGCTGATCGTCATCTCTGGTTCGATGTGGGTGATGTACCACATGAACCACAACATGATGCCGATGCACGCCGAGCAGATGGACTGATCATGACTTCGCAAACGGGCAGCAGGCAGCGCTTGCTGCCCGTTTCGATTCTGCTGATCCTGGCGCTGGTGTTTGCCGGCCTGGGCATCTGGCAGGTAAAGCGCCTCGCCTGGAAAGAGGCGCTGATTGCCGATGTGACGCGCGCCGTGCATGCAGCGCCTGTCTCCATCGCCGCCGTGCCCGCTGGCGCCATTGATCGGCTTGCCTATCATCGCGTCGCGATCACCGGCCAGTTCATGCCTGCCGCCACCGTTCTGGCCACAGCCACCAGCACGCTGGGCAATGGCTATTGGGTCATGGTGCCACTGGCCACGCCCGGCCAGGCCCCGGTGTGGATCAACCGTGGCTTCGTGCCGATGGGCACCCGGCTCGATACCGCCCGCCGCGCCGTTCCCGTTACCCCCGTTTCCATCATCGGCCTGATCCGCCCGAGCGAGCCCAAGGGCACGTTCCTTCGCGCCAACCGGCCCGAGGCAGAGCGCTGGTATGCGCGCGATCTGCCCGTCATGAACATGCGCCGCGGGGTCGTGGCAGAGCCGCGCTATTTCCTCGACGCGCAAGTGGAAACGCCGCGTCCCACAGCCCAGCCCGTGCCGGTGCCCGGCCTCACGGTCATCGCGTTTCCCAACAACCACCTGTCCTATGCGCTGACCTGGTTTGCCCTTTGCGCCCTCTCGCTTGGCGCGGCAATCATGGTATGGCGCAAGGCGCGATGAGCGCCACCCCACCCCTTTCCTCCACCCGTCCGATCTATCCCGCGGCCAGCGCGCGCAACATGGCGTTGCTGGTGCAACTGCGCTGGGTTGCTGCCGTGGGCCAGCTCGTGGCGATCTGGGTCAGCGTGCGGGTGCTTGGCGTCAAGCTCGATGTGGCGCCGCTGGTGGCCGTGCCGGTGCTGATGGCGGTGATCAACGGGCTGACCCTGCTGCTCGATCGCGGGCGCGAGGGATACAGCCATGTCGAACTGCTCGGCGCGCTCACGCTCGATATGCTGGCGCTGGCCTGGCAGCTCTATTTCAGCGGCGGCACGTCCAACCCCTTCACCTTCCTGTTCCTCATGCAGATCGTGATCGCCGCAATCCTGCTGCCGCCCAATTGGAGCGCGATCGTGGCGGGGATGGCCGCGCTGATCGTCACGCGCCTGGCTTTCGTCCATCGCCCGCTCGATCTGCCCACCGGTACTTTCGATGGCACGATCGAGCTATTCCAACTGGGCAATCTCGTCTGCTTTGCGCTGGTCGCCGCGCTGCTGGTGTTCTTCGTGATCCGCATGGACCGCAACCGGCGGCAGAGCGAGACGGCGCTGGCCGCCTTGCGCCAGCAGGCGACCGAGGAACAGCATATCGTGCGCCTGGGCCTGCTCGCCTCGGGCGCGGCGCACGAACTGGGCACGCCGATGGCGACAATGTCGGTCATCCTGGGCGATTGGCAGCGTCATCCCGCCATCATGGCCGACCAGGACTTGCGCGAAGAGTTGCAGGACATGGCTTCTGAACTCAAGCGCTGCAAATCGATTCTCTCAGGCATCCTGCTCAGTGCCGGGGAAGCGCGCGGCGAAAACCCGCAGATCACCACGCTGGGTGATTTTCTTGCGACCATCGCGGCCGAATGGAACGAGCGCGGCCATGGCGTGATCCGCCTGCGCAACATGGTGGAGACCGATCACCCGATCGTGGCCGATCCCGCGCTGCGCCAGATCATCGGCAATGTCATCGACAACGCCCTGGAAGTATCGCCCGATTTCGTGGAAATCCGCGCCGAGATGACCGGTGGCGACATCGTTTTGACCGTGCTCGATCTCGGCCCCGGTTTCGCGCCCGACATGCTGGAATCGATCGGCCGCCCCTACAATTCCACCAAGGGCCGTGACGGTGGCGGGCTGGGGTTGTTCCTGGTCGTCAACGTCGTGCGCAAGCTGGGCGGCCGGGTCGAAGTGAAGAACCGCACGGCGCGCGGCGCGATGGTGCGCCTGGAAATCCCGATGGCCTCGCTGGCCTATCGCACGGGGGAATGAACATGCTCGATCCCGAACTGGAACTCACCGCGCAGGACGAAGCCCTGCCCCTGGTGATCGTGGAAGACGATCCCGCCTTTGCCCGCACCCTGCGCCGCTCGTTCGAACGGCGCGGCTATGCGGTAGAGCATGCCGCCAGCCCCGATGAACTGGAAGTGCTGCTCGATGCGCACGATTTCCAGTTCGCCGTGGTGGACCTGAAGCTCGGCACTGGCTCTGGCCTCACCTGCGTGCAGATGCTGGCCGAACGCGATCCCGAAACGCGTATCGTCGTCCTTACCGGCTTCGCCTCGATCGCCACGGCGGTGGAAGCGATCAAGCTGGGTGCGGCGCACTATCTGGCCAAGCCTGCCAACACCGACGATATCGAGGAAGCCTTTGGCCGCGTCGGCGGCGATCCCACCGTGCCGCTCGATACGCGCAAGACCTCGATCAAGACGGTGGAATGGGAATATATCCACTCCACCCTGGTGGAATGCGATTTCAACATTTCCGAAGCCGCCCGGCGCCTCGGCATGCATCGCCGCACCCTGGCAAGAAAGCTGGAAAAGCGGCCGCTGCGGTAAGCGAACGGCTGCTCCGAGACCATACGTCACCCCGGGCTTGACCCGGGGTCCCGCTTCTTTGGGCGGTAGAATAGAAAACGGGACGCCGGGTCAAGCCCGGGGTGACGGTAATTACTTATAATTCAATCGCTCAAGCCGCCAAACCGCGCACCCGCAGCAGCGCGCCGGGATCGGGCGCACCACCGCGAAACGCCACGTAGTTGTCCATCGCCGGGCGGCCACCACCTTGCGACAGCACTTCGCGCCGGAATGCGGCGCCCAGTTCAGCCTGCCGCTCTGGCGCCGCAGCAAACTGTTCATAGGCGTCGGATGAGAGCAGTTCGGCCCAGAGGTAGGAATAATACCCCGCCGCATAGCCCCCGGCAAAGATATGGCTGAAGGCATGGGCAAAGCGGTTCCACGCCGGATAGCGCATCACCGCCACTTCGGCCCGCACGGCGTCGAGCAGCCCCTGCACATCGGGCGCATCGGCAGCAGCGCGGTGCAGGCGAATATCGAACAGCGCGAATTCGATCTGGCGCAGCACCGCCAGCGCGCCCATGAAACCGCGCGCGGCGTTGAGGCGCTCGATCAAGGCATCGGGCAGCGGTTCGCCCGTTTCCTCATGCGCCGATGCGGCCTTGAGCACGGCGGGATCATAGGCAAAGTTTTCCAGGAACTGGCTGGGCAGTTCCACCGCATCCCATTCCACTCCACTGATCCCGCCGATCGAGGGGATATCCCCCTCCCCCAGCAGGTGATGCAGGCAGTGGCCCATTTCGTGGAACAGGGTCACCACGTCGGCATGCTGGAGCAACGCCGGCTTGCCCGGCGCGGCCTGGGCGAAATTGGTGATAAGATAGGCAACCGGCATCTGCGCCCCATCGGCGGCCCGGCTGGGCGAGCGGCACACGTTCATCCAGGCGCCGCCGCGCTTGCCCTCGCGCGCAAAGAAATCGGCATAGAGCCGGGCAAACGGAGCATCCGCCCCGGCACGGAACAGGTCGAACTGGCGCACGTCATCATGCCATAGGCCGCTGCCCGGCACTTCCTTGAACACCACGCCGAACAGCCGCTCGACATGGCCGAACAGCGCCGGCAGCACTTTGTCGAGCGGCAGGTAGCGGCGCACTTCGGACTGATCGAGTGCATGGCGGGCAAGACGCGCGCGCTCGGTGGCAAAGCCCATGTCCCAGGGTTCGAGCGTGTCGATCCCCAGCTCGCCACGGGCAAATTCGGCCAGATCGGCCAGTTCGGCCTGGGCCAGTGGCCGGGTGCGCGCGGCAAGGTCGGTCAGGAACGCTTCCACCGCATCGGGGCTTTCGGCCATCTTGGTGGCCAGCGACAGGCTGGCGGCATCGCCCTGGCCCAGCAGCTGCGCCGCCTTGGCGCGCAAAGCCAGCAGCGCGGCCATGCGCGGCCCGTTGTCAAACTCCCCGGCGTTGGGCCCTTGGTCCGATGCGCGGGTGGCATAGGCCTGCTGTACCTCGTGGCGCAGCGCGCGATCCTGGGCATAGGTCAGCACTGCCACCACCACCGGGGCATGTAGCGTGATCAGCCAGCCCTCTTCATGCCCCTTGGCCCGCGCCGCCGCGGCCATGCCGGCAAGGTCCGCCTCGGGAATGCCAGCCAGGCGGGCGGCGTCGGTCACGTGCAGGCTCCAGGCCTCGGTCGCGTCCATCACCGCATTGGCATATTCGGTCGCCAGGCGGCCCTGCTCCACCTGGTTTTCGGCAAAGTCGCGCGCGTCATCACCATCGAGCGCCACGCCCGAAAGCTCGAAATCGCGCAGTGCCAGTTCGCGGGCGCGTGCCGCCAGCGGATCAAGCGCGGCCGGATCGATCGCGCGGATCGCCTCATAGAGCGCGCGGTCCTGGCCCACGGCGGCAAAGTGCGTGGCGATCAGCGGCTGCGCCTGTGCCTGCGCGGCCCGCAACTCCGAGGTGTTGGTCACCGCCAGGAGATGGCCGACCACGCCCCACGCCTCGCTGATGCGGCGATCTGCTTCTTCCTTGAACGCCAGCATGGCTGGATCGCCGGCCCGCGCCACGCACGCGGCCATGGCGGCCTGGTGATCGGCGATCGCGGCAGTGATGGCGGGCACGATGTCATCGGCGCGGATTTGCGCAAAGCGCGGTTGGCCATGCGTGGCCAGCAGGGGAAAGGCAGCGTCGAGCGTGGCAGTATCGGTCAAAGGTGCGCTCCGGCAAGGTGTCTTGGGGCCTAGATAGGAAGGCCATCTGCGCTTGTCTGCCCCGGCACCTGCTTATTTTGCGTTGCGCGCGGCCTCGTATCCGGCGGCATGCGCGGCTTCCTCCAGGAACTCCGCCACGGCGCGCACACGCGGCAGGCGGCGCAGTTCGGCATGCACAACCAGCCAGTAGGCGCGCGGCACGGCCACATCGGGCAAGACCCGCACCAGGCCAGGATCACCATCGGCGGCAAAAGTGTGCAGCAGGCCCACGCCTCCACCTGCCTGCACCGCCGCCAGTTGCACCGTGGCCGATGTGCAGCGGAACTGCGCCTGCATGCCCGGCGCCACTTCATCGAGATAGCGCAGTTCGGGCCAATCGATCAGATCGTCGATATAGGAAATCAGCCGATGCTGCGACAGGTCGGCCACGCTGTTCGGCACGCCATGCTGCTCCAGATAGGCCGGCGCGGCATAGAACCCCACGGTGAATGCGGCGAGTTGCCGGGCATAGAGCCGCCCGCGCGGCGGTCGCTTGAGCGTCACGGCCAGGTCCGCCTCGCGCTGGGACAGGCTGACAGCGCGGGTTTCAGGCGCCAGTTCCAGTTCGATCCGGGGATGGCGGGCCATGAACAGCGGAATGCGCGGCGCCACCAGATAAGTGCCAAAGGCGGCCGGGGTCGCCACCCGCACTGTCCCGGTCAATTCGGTATCCACCCCGCCCAGCGCGCTGTCTGCTGCATGGGTTTCCGCCTCGATCCGCTCGGCATGCAACAACAGCGCGCGGCCCGCCTCGGTCAGCCGCGCGCCGCTCGGCGAACGATCGACCAGGCGCGCGCCCAACCCGCTTTCCAGGCCGTCGAGCCGGCGCGAGACGGTGGAATGATCCAGCCCCAGCGCCCGCGCCGCGCCGGTCAGGCGGCCGTGGCGGGCCACTTCCAGAAAGATCCTCAAATCATCCCAATGTCGAATGCGCATGGTGTTCCTGTAAATTTGCACGGCCTGTTTGGCAAAATTGCCTGTATCAGGATATTCCTGCACGTTCTACAATCAGGCATCAGACTTTTTCCGGGAGTGTTGCCATGCGCCAGATCGACCATTTCCTGAACGGTGCCGCCGTTGCCGCCACCTCTGGCCGCAAGAGCGACGTTTTCGATCCCAACACCGGCGAAGTGCAGGCCCAGGTTGGCCTGGCGAGCGAAGCCGATGTGGATCAGGCCGTTGCCCTGGCCGCCTCCGTGCAGCCGGAATGGGCCGCGCTCAATCCGCAGCGCCGTGCCCGCGTGATGTTCGAATTCAAGCGCCTGATCGAGCGTGACATGAACAAGCTGGCTCATGCCCTTTCGGCCGAACATGGCAAGGTGATCGCCGACGCCAAGGGTGATGTGCAGCGCGGGCTGGAAGTGATCGAGTTCGTCTGCGCCATTCCCCACCTGCTCAAGGGTGAATATACCGAAGGCGCCGGACCGGGGATCGACGTGTTCTCGATGCGTCAGCCGCTCGGCGTGGTTGCCGGCATCACTCCGTTCAATTTCCCCGCGATGATCCCGCTGTGGATGTGCGGCCCGGCGCTCGCCACCGGCAATGCCTTCATTCTCAAGCCGTCGGAACGCGATCCCTCGGTGCCGGTAATGCTGGCCGAACTGTTCATCGAGGCCGGCGGCCCGGCCGGCCTGTTCAACGTGGTGCATGGTGACAAGGCGGCGGTCGACGCCGTGCTCGATCACCCGCGCATCAAGGCGGTCAGCTTCGTCGGCTCGTCCGACATCGCCAATTATGTCTATCAGCGCGGCGCCCAGGCGGGCAAGCGCATGCAGTGCATGGGCGGCGCCAAGAACCATGGCATCGTGCTGCCCGACGCCGATTTCGACCAGGTAGTCAGCGACATTCTCGGCGCCGCCTATGGCTCGGCAGGCGAACGCTGCATGGCTCTGCCCGTGGTGGTGCCGGTGGGTGACAAGACCGCCGACGAGTTGCGCGCCCGCCTGATCGACGGGATCGCCGGCCTCAAGGTGGGCATTTCCACCGACGAAGCCGCCCACTATGGCCCGGTCGTCACCGCTCAGCACAAGGCGCGGATCGAAAGCTATATCCAGATGGGCGTGGACGAAGGCGCCGAACTGGTCGTCGATGGCCGCGGCTTCTCGCTGCAAGGCTATGAAAACGGAAATTTCCTGGCCCCCACGCTGTTCGACCGCGTGACACCGGAAATGCGCAGCTATCAGGAGGAAATCTTCGGCCCGGTGTTGCAGATCGTGCGCGCGCACGATGTCGATGAAGCCATCGCGCTGGCCACCAACCACGCCTATGGCAATGGCGTTGCCATGTTCACCCGCAACGGCGCCGCCGCCCGCAACTTTGCCGCCAAGGTGGAAGTGGGCATGGTCGGCATCAACGTGCCGATCCCGGTGCCGGTGGCCTATCACAGCTTTGGCGGGTGGAAGCGCTCGGGCTTTGGCGATCTCAACCAATACGGCATGGACGGCGTGCGCTTCTACACCCGCACCAAGACCGTGACCCAGCGCTGGCCCAGCACCTCGGGCGATGTGGTGGACCAGAGCTTCGTGATCCCGACGATGAAGTGAAGCATCACGGTAGAGCCGCGATCAGCGTCTCTATGGGCAGGAACAGGGTTCGGCTATCGGCCGGATATTCCAGGAAGTCGGCGCATTTCAGGTAAAAGCGCCGAGCCTGCTCATTCTTGGCGTGAACCATCACCGCGCCGATGCCGATGCTTTGTGCCGCCAAGGCTATGCGGCGCAGGGCATCGGCCAGCAAATCGCTTCCCAAGCCCTGGCCGGCATGGCGCCGATTCACCGCAAGGCGCCCGATGATCGATACCGGGATCAGATCAGGCGCGTTTCGGCGCAGGCGGGATGGTGCTTCCCGCCGCTCTACTGCACCTGCCAGGATACACACATAGGCCGCCACTCTGCGATCATCGCATACCACATAGGTACGCGCGAAGCGCCCCTCGTTGCGACGCGCCCTCTGTTGCAACCAGGCATTGAGCGCCGGCTCTCCGCAATCGAACTCGTCAACCTCATGGTCATCGGCCAGAGGGACTGGCGCAGTCAGTCTTCCTGTTGCCATGTCGGCACCCGCCGCATCAGTGCCTTCAGCCTCGGGCCAGGCTCGGGCGGATTGTCCAGCGCGGCCATGAAGGCCGCATGGTCCTGGCTTTCCAGTGCGAACAATCGCTGATCGAGCAAGACGTCGATCGCTTGTTGGCGCGCGCTTTCGATCATGAATTCGGTGCGGGTCTTGCCCAGAATGGCCGCTGCTTCGTCAATAAGCTGGCGGGTGGCAGCCTCGATCCGCAGATTGATGCTGCCCTTGCTTGGGATCATTTGGGGAGACTGGTCCATGGCGTGAATATCCGCCTTTGTATGTACAATGTCAATACAATCGCAACCCTATCCCCACCTGTTCCAACGGCCAGCCTCGACAGGGAGTGAGAAATGGAACATAATAGGAACATGGAAAGTGTTTCCTCCTCGATCCTCACCACCCCGGCCTGGCGCCTGCGCCCGGCCTTGCAGCGTCCCGTGCCTGTGCTGGCGGCGGGCCAAGTGCATGAAGTGCATGGGCAAGGTGATGATCGCGCGGCCGGGCTTGCTTTTGCCTTGGGGCTGGGCGCGGCGAATCGCAGTGGCACTGTGCTGATGGTGCGTAGCGGCAGGCGCCAGTCGCTGGCGCTCTACGGTGAAGGACTGATGCTGCTGGGTATCGATCCGGCGCGGCTGCTGCTGGTGGAGGCAGGGGACGCCGCCACTCTGCTGCGCGCCGGGCTGGAGGGCGCACGCTGCCCTGGCCTGGCGCTGGTCTTGCTGGAAAGCGAAGGCCCCTTGAAGGGCTATGATCTGACGGCCAGCCGGCGCTTCGTGCTGGCTGCCGAACGCACGCAAACGCCGGTCGTGCTGTTGCGCCATGCCGCAAAGGCGCAACCCAGCGCCGCACATACCCGCTGGCAGGTTGCCAGTGCGCCATCCCAACCCCTCGCAGCGCCACCCGGTGCGCAAGTGCGTCCGCCCGGCTTGCCGGCTTTGGCGGTAGAGGCGCTGCGCTGGCGGGGTGGGCCAGCGGGGCAAACGTGGCATTTGCAATGGGATGAACAACATGGCGGTTTCCGGGACACCACCGGCACCCCCAACCGGAGCGAAAACGGAAAGGCGGCGCCATCTGGCGCTGTACTTCCCCTGGCTACCCTGCGAGCGGGTTAGGGCCACATCGGCAGAACCGCTGCCCGCAGGTGTGCCACTGGCCCTGGTGGCACGCAGTGGCCAGGCCTTGCGCCTGATGGCGGTAGAGCGCGACGCCGCTCGCCATGGCCTGGCCCCTGGCATGACCCTGGCCGATGCGCGTGCCCGCTGCCCCGATCTGCTCACCCTGCCCCATGATCCGGCCGCCGATGCCACGCTGCTGGCGCACCTGGCCACGGCGATGCACGCACTGACCCCCAGCGTCATGCCCGATCCCCCCGATGGCTTGCTGCTGGATATCAGTGGCTGCGCCCACCTCTTCGGATCGGAAGCCAGGATGGTGGAAAAGGCTTCTGAAATTACGGCACTTTCCACGATCCATGCCCTCGCCTGCAATCCGGCCGCGGCGCGTGCGCTGGCCCGCCACGGCACGCCGGCCCAACGCCGTGCGGAGGATGTGGCGGCCCTGCCGGTGGCCGCGCTGGACCTGAGCGAGGAGGCCGCCAGCGCACTGCGCCGCGCCGGGCTCAAGCGTGTGGGCGATCTGGCCACACGCCCGGCCCCGGCCCTGGCTGCGCGCTTTGGCGAAGGGGTGGTGCTGCGCCTGCGCCAGTTGACTGGAGACGTTGCCGCCCCCTTGGCCCCGCAACCCATGCAGGCCCCGATCCGGGCCGAGGCCCGCTTTGCCGAGCCCATCGCCCGCACCGACGACGTGCTCGAGGTGGCCGAAGATCTCTTGCGCCAGGTTGCCGCGCAGATGGAGCAACGGCGGTTGGGCGGGCGGCGCTTTGCCCTGACCCTGCATCGCAGCGATGGCGCGCAGCGGGTGCTGACGGTGGAGACCGGCCAACCCACGCGTGATCCGCCCGTGGTGGTGCGCCTGTTGCGCGAGCGGATCGACAGCCTGGCCGATCCGATCGATCCCGGTTTCGGGTTCGATGCCATCACCCTGGCGGTCAAGCGGGCCGATGCGCTGGCTGCGCGACAGACCGGGCTGGACCAGGCGGAGGAAAACCAGGACAATCTGCAGGCGCTGATCGATCGGCTGGGTGTGCGGTTGGGCCAGGATTCCGTGCTGCGCCTGATCCCGGCCGATCGCCATATGCCCGAGCAGGCGCAGGTTCAGGCCCCAGCCACCAAATGGAACGGAACCGTTTCGTTTTCCCTTGCCGCCATGCCCCGCCCCCTGCTGCTGTTCGATCCGCCGCAGGGGATCGAGGTGATCGCCGGAGTGCCTGATGGCCCGCCGCTGCGGCTGCGCTGGCGCGGCACGGTGCATGAAGTGGTCCACGCCGAAGGGCCCGAGCGCATCGCGCCAGAATGGTGGCGCCAGCGCGGCGGGCATATGGGCACCGGCGCAGACCGCACCACGCGCGATTATTACCGGATCGAGGATGGGCGCGGCCGCCGCCTGTGGGTGTTCCGGCGCGGCCTCTATGGCACGCAAACCACGCCGGCCTGGTATGTCCACGGGCTGTTTCCATGACCGGGGTTCCGTTCTTTGCAGAACCTGTCGCTGCCACCAATTTCAGCTTCCTGCGCGGGGCGGCCCATCCGGCGGAAATGGTGGCGCGCGCGCATGGACTGGGCCTCAAAGGCATCGGCATCGCCGATCGCAACAGCGTGGCCGGTGTGGTGCGTGCCCATGCCGCGTGGCAAGAGATTGGTGGCAAGGCTGGCGGCTTTGCCCTCAAGGTTGGCGCACGGCTGTGCTTTGTCGATGCCACGCCCGATATCGCCGCCTATCCCACCACGCGCGCGGCTTGGGGGCGGCTGACGCGCCTGCTCACCATGGGCAATCGCCGCGTGGAGAAAGGCGAGTGCCACCTCACCCTGCCCGATCTGCTTGACCATGCCGATGGCTTGGCCCTGATCGCGATGGATGGCAGCGCCGATCTGCTCGCCCGCCTGGCCGAGGCCACGCCCCACCTGTGGCTGGCCGCCATGATGCCGCGTGCCGGGGCCGATGGCCGCGATCTTGCCCGGCGGATGGCCCTGGCGCAAAGCACGGGCGTGCCGCTGATTGCCAGCAATGATCCGCGCTATGCCGTACCCGAAGACCGCCCGCTGCATGACGTGCTCACGGCCACGCGTCTTGGCACCACCGTGCACGCCGCCGGGCGCCGCCTTGCCGCCAATGGCGAGCGGCATATCAAGCCGCCAGCGGAAATGGCCCGTCTTTTCACCCTGTGCGCAGAAGCCCTGGAAGCAACGCGGGCCTGGCTGGACTGCATCGATTTCACGCTGGACCAGATCGTTTACGAATACCCCCACGAACCGGTACCCGAAGGCTGGAACCCGCAGGCTTGGCTCGAACATCTGGTGCGGGAGAATGCCACACGCCAGTTTCCCCATGGCCTGCCGCCTGGATACCAAGAGGTTCTGGATGAAGAGTTTCGCCTAATCTCTTCAAAAAATTATGCTTATTATTTTCTGACGGTGCACGATGTGGTGCGCTATGCGCGCAGCCTTTCCCCGCCGATCCTGTGCCAGGGTCGTGGATCTGCGGCCAATTCCCTCGTCTGTTATCTGCTCGGCATCACGCCGATCGATCCGGTTCAGGAAAAGCTGCTGTTTTCGCGCTTCCTTTCCGAAGAGCGCCATGAGCCGCCCGATATCGACGTGGATTTCGAGCATGAGCGGCGCGAGGAGGTCATGCAGTATATCTACCACCGCTACACCCGCGAGCGCGCCGGGATCGTGGCCACGGTGATCCGCTATCGCCAGCGCAGCGCCATTCGTGACGTGGGCAAGGCGCTGGGCCTGTCGGAAGATGTCACGGCGCGGCTTTCCGGCACGGTGTGGGGCAGTTGGGGGCGCGGCTCGCTGCCCGAAGAGCGCCTGTCGCAGGCCGGGTTCGACCCTGAAAACCGCGAGATCGCCCGCCTACGCGACATGGTCGATCGGTTGCTGACGTTCCCGCGCCACCTTTCGCAGCATGTCGGCGGCTTTGTGCTGTGCCAGAGCCGGCTGGATGAACTGGTGCCGATCCACAATGCCGCCATGCCCGATCGCACGTTCATCGAATGGGACAAGGACGACATCGACGTTCTCAAGCTGATGAAGGTGGACGTGCTGGCGCTGGGCATGCTCACCTGCATCCGCAAGAGCTTTGACCTGATGGAGCGGCTGAACCTGGGGCGCTATGCGTTGGCCACCGTGCCTCGCAACGACGTGCCGACGTTCGACATGCTGTGCCGGGGAGACAGCGTGGGCACGTTCCAGGTGGAGAGCCGCGCGCAGATGGCGATGCTGCCCCGGATGAAACCGCGCAAGCTCTATGACCTGGTGATCCAGGTGGCGATCGTGCGACCGGGGCCGATCCAGGGCGGCATGGTTCATCCCTATCTGCGCCGCCGCAATGGCGAAGAGAAGGTGGAGTACCCCGGCCCGAAAGGTGAATTGCAAGAGGTTCTGGAAAAGACCCTGGGCGTGCCACTGTTTCAGGAGCAGGCGATGAAGCTGGCCATCGTGGCCGCCGGCTTCTCCCCGCCCGAGGCCGATGGCCTGCGCCGTGCCATGGCCACGTTCCGCAACCATGGCACGGTCACCAATTACCAGGAGAAGTTCATCACCGGCATGGTTTCGCGCGGCTATCCGCCGGATTTTGCCGAGCGCTGCTTTGAACAGATCAAGGGTTTTGGCGAATACGGTTTTCCCGAAAGCCACGCCCAGGCCTTTGGCTGGCTGGCCTATGTTTCGTCATGGCTGAAATGCCACTATCCCGGGGTTTTTACCTGCGCCCTGCTCAACAGTCAGCCCATGGGGTTCTATGCCCCGGCCCAACTGGTGCGCGATGCGCGCGAACACGGCGTGGTGGTGCACGGGCCCGATGTGAACCGCAGTTGGTGGGATTGCACGCTGGACGATGCCCGCACCCTGCGCCTTGGCCTGCGGATGATCGATGGCTTCAAGGAAGAATGGGCCGCCGCGATCGTGCGCGCCCGCCTGGCTGGCGTGTTTGCCTCTCCCGAAGACTTGGCGCGCCGTGCCGAACTGCCGCCGCGCGCGCTGGCGCTTTTGGCCGATGCCGATGCCATGGTCTCTCTGGGCCGCGATCGGCGCCAGGCTGGCTGGGACATACGCCGCGTGCCGCCCAGGCAACTGCCCCTGTTTGCCGCGCTGGATGCGCCCGAACTGGCGGCTGAACCCGATGCCGCCCTGCCCGCCATGCCCCTGGCCGAAGAAGTCGTGGCCGATTACCAGACCCAGCGGCTTTCGCTCAAAGGCCATCCGATGCAGTTCTTGCGCGCCGGTTTTGTCCGGGAGGGCGTGCTATCGTGCGCGCAAGTCAATGCTGGCAAGGATGGGCAGAAAGTGCGCGTGGCCGGCGTGGTGCTGGTGCGGCAACGGCCCGGCAAGGGCAACGCCATTTTCATTACGATCGAAGATGAAACCGCCGTGGTCAATGCCCTGATGTGGGCCCGCGATTTCGAGAAGCAGCGGCGCCCTGTCATGGCGGCGCGGCTCATGGTGATCGATGGAGAGGTGCAACGCAGCAAGGAAGGCGTGGTGCACCTGATGGTGTCTTGCGTTCATGATGCCAGTGCTGCTTTGGCAGAGTTGCAAGAGGATGGTGGAGTGCCAGCGCCCGATCCCGCCTTGGCACGGCATCCGCGGCAGGTGCGGGTGTTGCCGAGATCACGGGATTTTCATTGAGGGGCAAACCTCGCGTAGGGCCCCGGATCAAGTCCGGGGCGACGATTGTTGGATTTCATTCGTCAGTTTAAAGTCTTCCGTCGCCCCGGACTTGATCCGGAGCCCTACGCAACCTCGAATGCCAACAAAAAAGCCCGGCCATCCCTTTGGATGACCGGGCTTTTCTATCATGTTTGAACCAATCAGCTGGCCGGCAGCAAGTGCCGTTCGCCGGCGATGCGCTGCATCGCCTTCTGCAGCTTTTCAAAGGCGCGCACTTCGATCTGGCGTACGCGTTCGCGGCTGACGTTATAGACCTGGCTCAGTTCTTCCAGCGTCTTGGGGTCATCTACCAGGCGGCGATCGGTCAGGATGTGACGCTCGCGATCGTTGAGGCTGCCCATCGCTTCGACCAGCATGTCGTGGCGATAGTGCGCTTCCTCGGCGTCGGCCACCGTCTCGTCCTGCAAGGGGCGATCGTCGGTCAGCCAATCCTGCCAGGTGCCTTCACCGTCTTCGCGCAGCGGCACGTTCAGGCTGGCATCGCCACCCATGATCATGCGCCGGTTCATGTTGATCACTTCCTGCTCGGGCACGCCCAAGTCGGTGGCGATCTTCTTGACGTCTTCGGGCGACAGGTCGGTGTCTTCGAACGCCTCGAGGTTCTTCTTCATGCGACGCAGGTTGAAGAACAGCTTCTTCTGCGCAGCGGTGGTGCCCATCTTGACGAGGCTCCACGAGCGCAGGATGAATTCCTGCATCGACGCCTTGATCCACCACATGGCATACGTCGCCAGACGGAAGCCGCGATCGGGCTCGAACTTCTTGACGCCCTGCATCAGGCCGATGTTCCCTTCGGAAATCAGCTCGGACACGGGCAGCCCATAGCCGCGATAGCCCATGGCGATCTTGGCCACGAGTCGCAGATGGCTCGTCACCAGCTGCGCGGCAGCTTCGGGATCGGCATGTTCCTGATAGCGCTTGGCGAGCATGTATTCCTGCTCAGCCGTAAGCACCGGAAATTTGCGAATCTCAGAGAGATAGCGGTTGAGGCTAGCTTCCCCGCCCAGGGCCGGAACGGTCGCGGGGGCTTTGGCCACTGCTGTCTTGTTGCTCACCTGAACACATCCTTTCGTCGCGTCAGTTCCCCGATGAAGAACCTCTAGCGAGCATTCCCCGGTGGGGCCACACATCCTTTTGGTACACAGTAATCGATTTATACCATGATCAAGCTCAAGAACCGCCCAGTTCGACAATCAGTTCCGTCATATCGACGGGCGTCGAGCTGGTGAAATGGAGCGCTTCACCGCTAATCGGGTGAATGAAACCCAATTCTGCCGCGTGCAGTGCCTGCCGGGCAAAGCCGATCCGGGCCAGAATGGGGCGAATTCTTGCGGGTGCGCGTCCATAGACAGGATCACCCAATAGCGAATGGCCGATTGATGCAAGGTGAACGCGGACCTGGTGGGTTCTCCCCGTTTCCAGGCGGCATTCGACCAAGGCCGCGCCATCAAGGGGCGACAGCGTCCGATAGTGCGTGACGGCATGCTTGCCACGCCCATCATCGACCAGGGCCATCTTCTTGCGATCATGCACCGAACGCGCAATCGCGCCGCGGATCGTGCCAGCAGCGGGCATGGGCCGGCCGGCGGTAACCGCCTTGTAGGCGCGCACGATCGAGTGATCGGCAAACTGGCGGGCCAGCCCCTCGTGCGCGGCATCGCTCTTTGCCACGACGAGCAAGCCCGAGGTATCCTTGTCGATCCGGTGTACGATGCCTGGCCGTGCCACACCGCCGATACCCGAAAGCTGCCCGCGGCAATGATGCAGCAGGGCATTGACCAGCGTGCCATCGGGATTGCCGGCGGCCGGGTGAACGACCAGCCCGGCCGGCTTGTCCACCACGATCAAGGCATCGTCTTCGTAGGTGACCGATAGCGGAATATCCTGCGCCACCGCCTCTGCCGGGGCCGCGGCGGGCACGCGCACGACGAATGCAGCGCCAGCGGCAACCTTGAGCGAGGCTTGGCGAACGCCCTGCCCGTCCAGCGTAATGCGCCCCTCATCGAGCAGCGCCTTGACCCGCTCGCGCGATAGGCCGCTGGCGTCGGCCAGAGCCTTGTCAAGGCGGCCGGGCGCGGCGATCGTGCCGGTCAGAATGTCGTCTAATTCCCCCATTGGATTGAGGATATGGGTATTCTTTGGCATGGGAACAAGGGGGTAGGCGATAGGGATAGACCAAGTATGGTTGGCCCCTTATCTCACAGCGCTATGGCCTTTCATGCCTACCTGCTGCTCTGCGCCGACGGATCGTTTTATGCTGGGCATACAGACGATCTGGAGGCGCGCATGGCGCAGCACCAACACGGCATAAGCGGCTATACGGCAAAGCGCCGCCCAGTCCGACTGGTCTGGCAGCAGGACTTTGCCACACGGGACGAGGCGTTGTCGGCTGAGTTGCGAATCAAAAGATGGTCTCGCGCAAAGAAACAGGCCTTGATCGACGGTGACTGGGATCGGTTGAAGATTTTGGCGCGCAATCGGCAAGGCAGTGGGGTTCAGCCAGGGGGCTTCGACAGGCTCAGCCCGAACGGAGGGGGGGATAATGAAGTTGTTGTCACCCAAACGCCGTTCGCCCTGAGCTTGTCGAAGGGCGCCAGCGCAACGCTTGATATGACCCTATCCCCCGCCGCCCTTACCGCCATGCTCGACGCAGCGGCGCGGGCGCACCCGCTTGAGGCATGCGGGCTCTTGTTCGGCCATGGAAATCATATCGCCTTGGCGCAGGAATGCACCAATGTGGCACCAGATCCGTCGCATCATTTCGAGATCGATCCGGCCGGATTGATCGCCGCGCACCGCGCCGCGCGTGCCGGTGGGCCGGCATTGATCGGCTATTTTCATTCGCATCCCAATGGTTTGGCGCGTCCTTCTGCCACTGATTCTGCCCAGGCGGCGGGCGATGGCAGGATATGGGCAATCGTGGCGCAGGGACAGGTGAGCCTGTGGCGCGATGCGCCATCTGTATTTCATGCGCTTTCCTATCACGTCGCAGACGGTTAAGGCGCATTGCTGGGGAGAGGATGCAGCAGCAGCCGATCCCGACGCATTGCATACCCCGGAAGGCTTCCCAATCTGCCATGACCATTGCCACGCTTGATCTCGCCAGCCTGCTCTGCTCGCGGCTTTGCCACGACCTGTTGAGCCCGGTGGGCGCGCTTACCAACGGGCTGGAACTGCTGGCCGAGGAACGCGACCCGGAAATGCGGCAGAAGTGCATGGAATTGCTGGAACAGAGCGCGACCAGTTCGGCCAACAAGCTGCGTTTCTTCCGCCTGGCGTTCGGTGCAGCCGGTGGCTTTGGCGATATGGTGCCCGTGGCCGAACCGCGCACGCTGGTCGATGCGCTGGTTGCAGCCAATCCGCGCATTTCAGTGGCCTGGGCCCTGGCGGACGACATGCTGCCCAAGGCGGCTGTGAAAACGCTGCTGAACCTGTCCCTGATCGGAATCGAAGCGCTGGTGCGTGGCGGCAGCCTGGACATCGCCGGCGAAGTGCGAAACGGCGCGACCGAGCTGGTGATCCGCGCCAGCGGGCCGCGCATTGCGTTCGATCCGCTGGTGGCCCAGGCCCTGGCCGGCACGCTGCCGCCGGCTGAACTGTCCAGCCGCACCGCGCCGGCTGCCATGCTCTATCAGCTGGCGCAGAGCCTGGGCGGTGGTTTCCAGACCCATGTTGCCGCCGACGCCCTGGTGCTGGGCGCCGTGCTGCCGGTTCGTTGACAGACCGCCGCGCCGCATGAACCGCTGGCTGGTCCATCGCGAGGAGCCGTCGCCCAATTTCAACGAGCGACGGCTGCCGGTAACGATGATCGTGCTGCATTATACCGGCATGCAGAGCGCGGCCGAGGCGCTGGAGCGCCTGAAAGACCCGGCTGCTGAGGTTTCGGCGCACTACCTGATCGATGAAGACGGCACGGTCATCCGCCTGGTGGACGAGGCCAAGCGTGCCTGGCACGCCGGGCGCAGTTTCTGGCGCGGGATCACCGATGTGAATTCCGCCAGCGTGGGGATCGAACTGGTCAACCCCGGGCACGAGTTTGGCTATCGCCCGTTCCCCGATGCCCAGATGGAAGCGCTGGTGCCGCTGCTGGGTGATATCGTGCGGCGGCACGACATTCCCCGCGCCAACGTGGTGGGCCATTCCGACGTGGCGCCGGCGCGCAAGACCGATCCGGGCGAACTGTTCGATTGGGACATGCTGGCCCGCTATAACCTGACCCTGCCCCGCCCCCGCCCCAAGATGCGCCTGCTGTATGATAACGAAGGCGCGTTTTTCCTGGCGCTGGAACGCTTTGGCTATGATGTGAGCGACAGGCACGCCGCCGTTGCGGCATTCCAGCGGCGGTGGCGGCCACACAAGATCGACGGCGAGGTCGATGGACAAATCGGCGCATTGCTGTTCGAACTGCTGTTGGCGCGTGACCTGGGCCATGCTAGGTGACGCCCTCGCGCCGGGGAGCCGGGCAGCCGCGTCATCACTTCGTCTGATGCCGAGGAAAGTCCGGGCTCCACGAAACAAGGGTGGCGGGTAACGCCCGCCGGCCCGGTGCAAACCGGGCAAGGGAAAGTGCCACAGAGAGCAAACCGCCGACAGGGCTTTTCAAGCCTTGGGCAAGGGTGAAAGGGTGCGGTAAGAGCGCACCGCGCGACCGGCAACGGAAGCGGCATGGCAAACCCCACTCGGAGCAAGACCGAATAGGGGCAACGCGCATCCCTCGTGGATGCAGGCGTGTTTCGCGCCAGTTGCCCGGGTTGGTTGCTAGAGCGGCCTGGCAACAGGTCGCCAAGAGGAATGGCTGCCCGTGCCGATACGGTCCACACGTGGGATACCGTCGGTGCGACAGAACCCGGCTTACAGGCTCCCCGGCGCGTATTCAGTCAGATCAGGCAAATGTTAGCTCCACTAGGCCGATGCGGCGTCTGTCAGTCGTAACAGCCTCAGCCATCTGCCGAGGCGTTGAAATCGGCCTGTTTGCAGTATCGTTTTCAGGTCATTTGGTCTGGGACGCTGGCAAAATAGGTCCAATGGCCTGTGCAGGCCGTGATACCATGGCCCTATGGATCAGCCCGCGCCCCGCCCGTTCGCCCGCTTCTTTGCCCCGCTTGCCGGGGAAACCCCGCTGCGCCAGGCGATCACCGCCGCCACGCGGCGCAACGAGCGGGCCTGCATTGCAGCGCTTGTGCCGCAGGCCACCGTGCCGGAAGACCTGCGCGCGCCGATCGCGGCCACGGCCAGCGCCCTGATCAGCCAGTTGCGCGCCGATGCCCGCCCCGGCGCGGTGCAATCGCTGGTGCAGGAATATGCGCTGAGCAGCCCGGAAGGGGTCGCGCTGATGTGCCTGGCCGAAGCGCTGCTGCGCATCCCCGACGTGGCCACGCGCGACGCGCTGATCCGTGACAAGATCGCGCCGGGTGATTGGCGCGGCCACGTGGGCAAGGATCGCCCGCTGTTCGTCAATGCCGCCTCGTGGGGCCTGCTCGTGACCGGTCGCCTGGTCCAGGCCGAGGACGAGGCCGGCCTCGGCGCCAGCCTGACTCGCCTGATCGCCCGGATGGGCGAGCCGGTGATCCGCCGCGCGGTGGACGCGGCGATGCGCATGATGGGCGAACAGTTCGTCACCGGCGAAACGATCGAGGAAGCCTTGCGCCGCGCTGCCCCGCGCGAGGCCAAGGGCTTTGCCTTTTCCTATGACATGTTGGGCGAAGCGGCGATGACCGCCGCTGACGCCGATCGCTACAATGCTTCTTACGAGCAGGCGATCACCGCGATCGGCAAGGCCAGTGCCGGGCGCGGCATCCATGGTGGCCCGGGCATCTCGATCAAGCTGTCGGCGCTGCATCCGCGCTATGCGCGGGCCAAGGCCGAGCGGGTCAAGGCCGAACTGCTGCCGCGCGTCAAGGCGCTGTGCGTGATGGCCAAGGGCCATGACATCGGCCTCAACATCGATGCCGAGGAAGCCGACCGGCTGGAGCTGTCGCTCGATCTGCTGGAAAGCCTGGCGACCGATCCTGACCTTGCCGGGTGGAATGGCCTGGGCTTCGTGGTGCAGGCCTATCAGAAGCGCTGCCCTTTCGTGATCGACTGGATCGTCGACCTGGCGCGGCGCGCGGGCCGGCGCATCATGGTGCGGCTGGTCAAGGGCGCCTATTGGGATGCCGAAATCAAGCGCGCCCAGGTCGATGGCCTCGCTGACTTTCCGGTCTACACGCAAAAGGTCCATACCGACCTTGCCTATGTCGCCTGCGCGCGCAAGCTGCTGGCCGCGCGCGACGTGGTGTTCCCGCAATTTGCCACCCACAACGCGCAATCGGTGGCGACGGTGCTGCACTTGGCTGGGCCCGATTTCACGATGGGCGACTATGAGTTCCAGTGCCTGCACGGCATGGGCGAAGGGCTGTATGACCAGGTCGTCGGCGCCGACAAGCTCAACCGCCCATGCCGCGTCTATGCCCCGGTGGGCACGCATGAAACGCTACTGGCCTATCTGGTGCGGCGCCTGCTGGAAAACGGGGCCAATTCCTCGTTCGTCAACCGCATCAACGATCCGGCTGTCTCGATCGCGGAATTGGTAGCCGATCCGGTGGCGGTGGTGACGGCACAGGCAGATCCGGGAGCGCCACATCCGGCGGTGGCCCTGCCCGCCGCGCTCTTTGCCGATCGCCGCAATTCAAGCGGGCTCGACCTGGCCGATGAAGCGATCCTGGCCGATCTTGCGCCGCGCCTGATGGCGAGCACGGAACGCGCATGGCAGGCAGGGACGCCTGGCGAACCTGGCACGGGCGAGGCGGTGCGCAATCCGGCCGATCATCGCGATATCGTGGGTGAAGTCTGGCCGCTGGACGCCGCAGGTGCGCAAGCCGCCGTGGCCCGCGCCCAGGTCGCCGCGCCGATGTGGGCAACAACCCCGGTGGCCGCGCGCGCGGCGATGCTGGAACGCGCGGCCTGCCTGCTGGAAGACGAAGGCCGCGCCTTGATGGGCCTGATCATGCGCGAGGCCGGCAAGACTGCTGCCAACGCCGTGGGCGAAGTGCGCGAGGCGGTGGATTTTCTGCGCTATTACGCGGTGCAGGCGCGCAGCACCCTGGCCCATACCAGCCCGCTGGGGCCGGTGGTGTGCATTTCGCCGTGGAACTTTCCGTTGGCGATCTTTGCCGGGCAGATCGCCGCCGCACTGGTGGCGGGCAATCCCGTTCTGGCCAAGCCGGCCGAGGAAACGCCGCTGATCGCGGCACAAATGGTGCGCCTGTTCCATGCGGCCGGCATTCCCGCCGATGTGTTGCATCTGGTGCCCGGCGATGGCGCGATCGGCGCTGCGCTGGTGGAGGCGCCAGGCGTTGCGGGGGTAATGTTTACCGGATCGACCGAAGTGGCGCGGATTATCCAGCGCACCCTGGCCACGCGCAGCGATGCGAGCGGCCGGCCGATCCCGCTGATCGCCGAAACCGGCGGGCAGAATGCGATGATCGTTGATTCCTCTGCCTTGGCCGAACAGGTCGTGGCCGATGTCATCGCCTCGGCATTTGACAGTGCGGGCCAGCGCTGTTCCGCGTTGCGCGTGCTGTGCCTGCAGGAAGACGTGGCCGATCGCACGCTGGCGATGCTGCGCGGCGCGATGGCAGAGCTGACTGTCGGCAATCCCGATGCGCTGGAAACCGATGTGGGGCCGGTGATCACCGCGCAGGCGCGCGACGGGATCGAGAGACACGTGGCAGCCATGGCCGAGCGCGGCGCGCGGGTGCACCGCCTGCCCCTGCCCGATCAGTGCGCCAACGGCACGTTCGTGGCGCCGACGCTGATCGAGATTCCTGGCCTTGCTGCCCTTGGCCGCGAAGTGTTTGGCCCCGTGCTGCATGTCGTCCGGTTTGTCGCGCGCGACATGGATCGTCTGATCACGCAGATCAACGCCACCGGTTATGGCCTCACTTTTGGCCTGCACACCCGGCTGGATGATACCGTGGCGCGGGTGACGCGGGCGGTGGAAGCAGGCAATCTCTATGTCAACCGCAACACCATCGGCGCTGTGGTGGGCGTGCAGCCGTTCGGCGGCCGGGGCCTTTCGGGCACGGGGCCCAAGGCGGGTGGCCCGCTCTATCTGGCGCGACTGGTGCGCGGCGCGACGGGCACCCCGCCCGTTCTGGCTGGCGCGCTGGCGCAACCGGGCCCTGCGGCGGCCATGCTGGCCGATTGGCTGGACCAGCATGGCGAGACCGCAACCGCCCGCGCCGTGCGCCACGATGCCGCGCGCAGCAAGCTGGGCGTCGACGTGGAACTCACCGGCCCGGTGGGGGAAAGCAACCGCTATCGCCTGGCGCCGCGCGGCCACATTGCGCTCTATGCCACGACAACCGATGGGCTGTGGCGACAGCTGGGCGCGGCGCTGGCCACGGGCAACCACGCCGTGATCATGCCCGGCGCGCCGCTTGCTGCCCTGCCCGCCGATTTTCCGGCGGCGCTGGCCGCGCGGATCGGCTTTGCCCGCAGCGAACCGGTCGATGATCTGGCAGCCGCGCTGGTCGAACATGTCGGTGCGCCGGCACGCGGAGCGGCAGAGGCGCTGGCCGCGCGCGAAGGCATGATCGTGGCCCTGCACGCCGCCGATGCGGCAGGCGCCTACCCGCTCGATCTTTTGGTCGAAGAAGTGAGCCTGTCGATCAACACCACCGCCGCCGGCGGCAATGCCAGCCTGATGGCCATGGTCTGAACCCGAGCGCCCTTGCGCGTCAGCCCAGGGCCTCGGCCAGGGTGGCGCGCAGGGCGATGGGGGTGATCACCAGGGCCAGCACGGCGCCAAAGCCAAGCTTTGCGGCGAGGGCCACGGACCACGGCAATTGCGCAAGGCCCAGCGCAAGGCACACGGCGGCGGCCCCAGCCAATGCCAGCATGGCCGAAGGCACCGCGAGGATCAGCCCGCGC
The DNA here is from genome assembly GCF_013149315.1 of Novosphingobium sp. SG754. NCBI lineage: Bacteria > Pseudomonadati > Pseudomonadota > Alphaproteobacteria > Sphingomonadales > Sphingomonadaceae > Novosphingobium > Novosphingobium sp. SG754. The sequence continues at coordinate 584,280 of NZ_JABGCC010000002.1, forward strand.
AACAGCAGGTTGCCCGGCAGGCGCAGCGCGCTGGGGCGCGAGGCCACGCGGCCGGCGCGCAGGGCCTTGCGCGACAGGGCACCGGGCACCAGCGTGCTCATGAACGCCACGGCAAAGGCCTGCGGCCCGAAATCGAAGACGTAGTGGCCCATGCCCCAGATCGGCACCGGCCCGTGCAGTCCGAATACGGCAAGGAAAAATACACCGCTCAGCACGGTATTGATCACCATGCTGATCGCCGTTTCGCGGCGGATATGCAGGTCTGCATTGGTCATCTGCGCTTCTCTCCCCCAGGCACGCATTCCTATGCGGCCCGTGTTACAGCAACGCGGTGGCCGGTCCATCCCCTTCGCAGCGAACCACATCATGAAATGCATCGATCAGCCAGCGCAGGCCGGCGTCTTCGGCGCGGGCCCGGTGGAACTGTGCCATTTCCAGCATGGGCGGCATGGCAAAGGGCAGTGGTGAAACGGACACGGGCCAATGCCGGGCCGCCTTGGCCGCCAGGCGCGCATGCATCACCGCCAGGCGCGTGGTGCCCACCAGCAGTTCGGGAATGATGGTAAAGCCGGAAACCCGCACTTCCACCCGCCGCGTGATGCCCTGGGCGCGCATATAGCTTTCGGCAAAGGACACGCGGTTGAACCGCCCGATCTCCACCGCCACATGCCCGGCGGCCACGAACGCTTCCACATCGATCGGCTTGGCCATGACCGGATTGTCACGCCAGCCGACCACCACGTGGTGTTCTTCAAACAGCAGTTCGGCGGGATGTTCGTCGCTGACATAGCTTTCCGGTGTCAGCAGCAGGTCGATCTCGCCCCGATCGAGCCGCTGCGTGGCATCGTCGCTCAGCGGGATCACGTCGATCCCCACGCCCGGCGCCACCCGCGCCAGATGCGGCAGCAGCGGCGCCAGCAAAACGCTGGCTAGATAGTCTGACAGGCAGATGCGGAAATCGCGCGTGCTGGTGGCCGGATCGAAATGTGGCGAACTGCCGACCAGGCCATCGACATCGTTGAGGATGGCGCGGATGGCCGGCTGCAGGCGCAGGGCAAATGGCGTGGGCATCATGCGCTTGCCGTTCTGCACCAGCAGCGGATCGGCGAAGAACGTGCGCAGCCGGGACAGCGCCGCGCTGATCGCCGGCTGGCTGAGGCTGAGATGCTCGGCGGCGCGCGTGACGTTGCGCAGATCGAGCAGCGCATCGAGACAAACCAGCAGATTGAGATCGAGTCCCTTGAAGCGCATTGCACACCATAATTCTGACAAATCGAAACCGATAAAAACAAATCATTTCCATTATGACAAGGCGGTGGCGATGCTTGCGCCCATAAAAAGCACAAGAGGGAGAGGCATCTTGCACTTCGACATTCGCCCCGCGGTATCGATCGTGGCCCTGGCCGCAGCGCTTGCCATGCCGGCCGCTGCCCATGCCGCATCGGCCCAATCGCCAGATGGACCAGCCCAGCAGGCACCTGCTGCCGCCGCGCCGGAACAACCGCAGGCTGGCCTTGCCGAAATCGTGGTGACCGCCCAGCGCCGCACCGAAAACCTTCAGCGCGCGGCCATTCCGGTCAGCGCCGTGGCCGGTGACGTGCTGACCAAGCAGAGCGTGACGCGCGCCGATGACCTGACCCGCCTGGTCCCGGCACTGCAGGTGGCGCCGGCGGCCTCGTTCACCCAGATCTATCTGCGCGGGATCGGCACGTTCGGGGCGAATGCCTTTGCCGAGCAGGGCGTGGCGTTCAACCTCGACGGCGTCTACCTGTCGCGCCCCGCTGCCCCGGCGGCGCTGTTCTATGATCTTGAGCGGATGGAAGTGCTCAAGGGGCCACAGGGCACGCTCTATGGCCGCAATGCCACGGGCGGCGCGGTCAACCTGATCACGGTAAAGCCCAAGCTGGGCGAGGCATCCGGCTTCGTCACCGGGGAATACGGCAATTACAACGCGATCAAGGCATCGGGCGCGATCAACCTGCCGCTCGGCAGCCAGGCAGCCCTGCGCATTTCGGCCCAGCATGCCCAGCATGACGGCTATTACAGCGACGGCTATGACGACGAGGACACGACCGCCGTGCGCGGGCAACTGCGCTTTGACACCGGCGACGGCTTCAACGCCAACCTGATGGTCGATTATGGCGATGTTGGCGGCAAGGGCCTGGGCGGCACGATCATGCCGCTGCTGGCGGGCAAAGACCGCCTTGGCCCCAGCGATCCGCGTGTCCTCGCTGAATACCTGTCACGCGCGCCCACCGCGCCCGTGCCGCAGATCATCGCGCGCGGCGATGGCTATCAGAACAACAAGTATTACGGCGCGCTGGTCACGGTGAATGCCGATCTGGGCTTTGCCAAGCTCACGGTCATCCCGGCGTGGCGGCGCACTGACCTCGACTTTGTCAACTACTCGTCCAGCTTCCTGATCGACGTGACGGAAAAGTCTGACCAGCTGTCGCTCGAAGCGCGCCTGGGCAACCAGAATGCCCAACTCAAGTGGGTGCTGGGCAGCTATTATTTCACCGAAAGCGTCAAGGCGAAGCAGTTCTTCGATCAGGGCAACAACGGCACGCGGATCAATTCCAACCTGGGTACGGACAGCTATGCCGTGTTTGGCGAGGCGACCTATTCGCTGACCCCGCGTTGGCGGCTGACCGGCGGCCTGCGCTATACCCACGATACCAAGACGCAGCAGACCGAAGCGCACACCTATCCCTTCGTCGGGTTCGTGCCCCCGGCCTATCCCAACTTCACGCCGATCGTCCTCGACCTGGCGACCAACGCCACCACCGATGTGAATTTCAGCAAGGTGACGTGGAAGGCCGGCATGGAATTCGACGCCGGGCCGCATTCGCTGCTCTATGCGACCGTGTCCACCGGCTTCAAATCGGGCATCCTGTTTTCCGCGCTGGGGCAGAACTATTCGCGCCCCGAACGGCTGACGGCCTATACCATCGGCACCAAAAACCGCTTCTTTGCCAATACGCTGCAGGTCAACGTCGAAGGTTTCTACTGGGATTATCGCGACCAGCAGATTTCGCACCTTGCGCCCGTGCAGGTGGCGGCAACGCCGGCCGGCGCGATCTATGGCCCGGTATTTGCCACGGAAAACGCCGGCGCGGCCAAGCTCTATGGCGCAGAAGCCGAAGTGCTGTGGCAACCCACGCGCAACGACCTGTTTTCGCTCAACGTGCAATACCTGCACGCCACGTACGACAGCCTGCAGTACAAGGCCTATTCCACCACTGGGCCCGCGCCTGTGGTGGGCTGCGCGATCACCCCCACGGCACTGATGGGCGCGAGCGCGGCGGCGCGCATCTACAACGTCGATTGCTCGGGCAAGTCGCTGGTCAATGCGCCGCGCTGGGTGGTCAATGCGGGGTATGACCATACGTTCGACATCGGCAGCGCCGGCCGGATCATCGCGGCGGTTGACACCCGCGTGGAAAGCTCGCGCTATCTTTCGATCGACTATCTCGATCTGGGCCGCCAGGGCGCCTACATGATGTCGAACGCGCGGCTGACCTGGGAAAATGCGCCCGGTTCGCTGGCGATCACCGGCTTTGTCAACAACCTGGAAAACGCGCTGGTCTTTGCCAATTCCACGCAAAGCCCGGGCAAGCCCGGCGTGATCTACAACCAGATGCGCCCGCCGCGCACCTATGGCGTGCGCGGAACGCTCAAGTTCTAGGCTGCCGTCCACCGCGCTGCCATGAAAAAGGGGCCGTGCCCATATGGGCCGGCCCCTTTTTATTGCGGCATCAAGCCCGTGATCAGAACACGATGACGCTGCGGATCGACTTGCCGGCGTGCATCAGGTCGAACGCGGTGTTGATCTCTTCCAGGCCCATGACGTGGGTGATCATCGGATCGATCTCGATCTTGCCCTGCATGTACCAGTCAACGATCTTGGGCACGTCGGTGCGGCCCTTGGCGCCGCCGAACGCCGTGCCGCGCCAGTTGCGGCCGGTGACCAGCTGGAACGGACGGGTGGCGATTTCCTTGCCGGCTTCGGCCACGCCGATGATGATGCTGGTGCCCCAGCCACGGTGGCAGGCTTCCAGCGCGGTGCGCATCACTTCGGTGTTGCCGGTGGCGTCAAACGTGTAATCCGCGCCGCCATCGGTCATTTCCACGACCTTGGCCACGGTTTCCTCGCGGCTCAGGCCCTTGGAATTGAGGAAGTCGGTCATGCCGAAGCGGCGGCCCCATTCCTCACGCTCGGGATTGAGGTCGACGCCGATGATCTTGCCCGCGCCAGCCAGGCGCGCGCCCTGGATCACGTTGAGACCGATGCCGCCCAAGCCGAACACCACGACATTGTCACCCACCTGCACCTTGGCGGTGTTGACCACCGCGCCCACACCCGTGGTGACGCCGCAGCCGATATAGCAGCTGGTCTGGAACGGGGCGTCTTCGCGGATCTTGGCCACCGCGATTTCGGGCAGCACGGTGAAGTTGGAGAACGTGGAGCAGCCCATGTAGTGATAGATCGGCTGGCCCTTGTAGGAAAAGCGCGTGGTGCCATCAGGCATCAGGCCCTTGCCCTGCGTGGCGCGGATCGCGGTGCACAGGTTGGTCTTGCCCGAAAGGCAGCTTTTGCACTGGCGGCATTCCGGCGTGTAGAGCGGGATCACGTGATCGCCGGGCTTCACGCTGGTGACGCCGGGGCCAACCTCGCGCACGATGCCGGCGCCTTCATGGCCCAGCACCGACGGGAAGATGCCTTCGCTGTCCAACCCGTCGAGCGTGTAGGCGTCGGTGTGGCACACGCCAGTGGCCATGATTTCCACCAGCACCTCGCCCGCCTTGGGGCCTTCGAGATCGAGTTCAACGATCTCAAGCGGTTTCTTGGCCTCAAAGGCCACGGCGGCACGGGTCTTCATGAAGGTATCCTCCTTATCGATCGCAGTGGCCTACATCATTGCATGGCAGGCACAAAGAGCGCATTTGCGCAAAAGTTCGTTGCTTGCTTGGGATAATGCCATGTCGGACTGGGATGGGCTGGAAGAACTTGTCGCGATTGCCGAAAACGGCACTTTCGCGGCCGCCGCGCGCAAGCTGCGGCGTTCCACCTCGCACGTTAGCCGGGCGATTGCCCAGTTGGAACACCGCACTGGAACCACCCTGCTGCACCGCACGACGCGCCAGGTTTCGCTGACGGCGGCCGGGCGCGAACTGACCGAGCGCGCGCGGCGCATCATCGACGAGCGCGATGCAGCGCTGGCCGTGGCCAGCGGCGATACCGGTCTGCGCGGATCGTTGCGCATCACCTGCCCCACGGCACTGGGGGAATACTTCATCGCCCCGCTGGCGCTGCGCCACGCCATGGCCAACCCCTCGCTCGACGTGACGCTCGATTTCAGCAACCGCGTGGTCGATATCGTCGCCGAGGGGTTTGATGTGGCGATCCGCACCGGGCCGCAGGGCGATCTGCGCCTGGCGGCCCATCATCTGGGCGGGCGCAACCTGGTGACCTGCGCCGCGCCTGCCTATCTCGCGCAGCGCGGCCGCCCGGCCGAGATCGAAGAACTGGATCACCACGACTGCCTGGTCGGATCGGCCGATGTCTGGCATTTCCGCCGTCATCGCGCGGAAACGACCTATCAGCCGCAGGGCCGCTGGCGCTGCAACAATGGCCCGGCGGTGACGGCGGCGGCGGTGGCCGGGCTGGGCATCTGCCAGGTGCCGGATTTCTATGCGGCGGCGGCATTGACCCAAGGGCGGCTGGAGCCCGTGCTGGAGGCGTTCCGCGCCACCGAGGAAGCCGTGTGGGCCATGCACCCACGCCGCCGCCTGGTGCCGCGCAAGGTCACCGATTTCATCGCGCTTTTAGCGGCCGAACTGCCTGCCGCGATGGCGCGTGGCCTTACGCCAGCGGATCATCCCGGCGCGTGTCCTTGAGCATCAGGCCTGCGACCAAGGCAACTGCGGCCAGCACGGTAACATACCAATAGAACCCGCTTTCATGGCCGATCTGCTTGAAGCCAAGCGCCACGTTTTCCGCAGTGCCACCAAACAGTGCGTTGCCCACGCCATAGGCGAGGCCCACGCCCAGCGCGCGGACGTGCACTGGAAATAGCTCTGCCTTGAACAGCCCGCTGACCGAGGTGTAGAAACTGTTGATCACGAGGCCGGCCATGACCAGCAGCCCGGCCACCCACACGCTGCGGCTTGCCGCCAGCGCTGTGAAGATCGGTACGGTCAGCAGCATGGCGAGCGCAGCAAACAGCACGATGTTGGAGCGGCGGCCGATCCGGTCTGACAGCGCGCCCATGACGGGCTGGATCAGCATGAACGCCACCAGCACTACCGTCATCAGCAAGGTTGCGTCGGGCTTGGTCATGCCCACCGTCAGGACGAGGTATTTCTGCATATAGGTGGTGAAAGTGTAGAACGACAGGCTGCCCCCGGCCGTGAGCGCCATGACCAGCAGGAACGGGCGGGTGTGATGGGCGAACAGTTCGCGCAGGGTGCCGGCACCGTCCCGCCCTTGCGCGGCCTGCCCGGTTTCGTGCATGTGCCGCGACAGCCACAGGATCAGCGCCGCACCGCCCGCGCCGATGACAAAGCCGATGCGCCAGCCATAGGCTTTCATCGCTCCCTCGCCCAACAGGTGTTGCAAGGCCAGGATCACCAGCGTGGCCAGCAGTTGCCCGCCAATCAGCGTGACATACTGGAACGAGGCCCAGAACCCGCGCCGCCCGCGCCCGGCGATCTCGCTAAGGTAAGTAGCCGCGGTGCCATATTGCCCACCGGTGGAAAAGCCCTGGAGCATCCGTCCCAGGAGCAGCAGCGCGGGCGCGGCAATCCCCACCTGGCGATAGGTCGGCAGCGCCGCGATCAGCAGGGCGCCCAGCCCCATCATCAGCACCGAGACGACCATGGCCCGTTGCCGCCCGTGGCGATCGGCAAAGCGGCCGAAATACCAACCGCCGATCGGGCGCAGCAGAAAGCCCACGGCAAAGATGCCACTCGTCGCCATGACCTGAACCAGGGCGTTGCTTTCCGGGAAAAATTCCGCCGAAAAATAGAGCGCGGTAAAGGCGTAGATATAGAAATCGTACCATTCGATCAGATTGCCGGCCGACCCGGCCAGGATCGCGCGTAGGCGCTGCGCATCGGTGATGGCGGCAGCATTGCCCCGGTCTGCATGGCTGGCCATAGCCCACATTCTCCCGTGATACGATCAGGTTGCCATCCCGCTTTAGCTGCCTGGCCTGTCTCCGCAACCACAATGCCCTTGCGATCTCAGATGCAAAGGCCCTATGCAGGCGGCAAGGACGGAGCAGCGGCAGGGACGATACGGTGGCAGGATTGGCAGTTCATGATGCACTCGACGCCATTCCGCCAGCCTTTCCGCTGCAACAGGTGCAGGAGCGGGTTCACGCCGAGTGGGGATTGCGCGGCCAGTGGCACGCGATCAACTCGGAGCGGGACCAGACCTGGCATCTCACCGATGATGCTGGATCGGATTACGTGGTCAAGCTGTCGCACCGGATGGAGCAACCGGCCACGGTGGATTTCCAGATCGGGGCGCTCGATCACATCGCGCGGATCGACCCGCAACTGGCGGTGCCACGGATGGTGCCTACGCTTGCCGGCGCCAGGCGCACGACGATAACCGCCGATGATGGCACGGTGCACATCCTGCGCATCCTGACCTATCTCGACGGCAGGATCGCCCAGGATGCCTTTGCGGACTGCACCGATCCCGCAGCACTGCGCCGCGCCACGGGCGCCTTCGTAGCGCGGTTGAGCCTGGCGTTGCGTGGCTATTTCCATCCTCATGCAGCCAGCAACCGGCACGATTGGGATCTTTCGCGGGTGACCGCGCTGGCCCCGGCCCTGCCCCGCATTGCCGATCCGACCCTGCGCGCGCAATGCGCCCAGGTTCTGGCCGAGGCGGACAGCCGCATCTATCCAGCGCTTACCCGCACGCGCCACCAGGTGGTGCATCAGGACGCGCACATGGGCAACCTGCTGGTCGATCCGGCACAGCCCGCAAACATCGTGGGCGTGATCGATTTCGGCGACATGCTTTATGGTGCGCTGCTGGCCGATCTGGTGACGGCGGCAGACTGTTTTCCCGATGAAAGCGCCGATCCGCTGGTTATCCTGGCCGAGGTGACGCAGGGCTTTGACACGGTCTATCCGCTGGAAGAGGCGGAAATCGACCTGGTGTTCGATATGTGCTGCCTGCGCCTGGTCAACACCGTGCTGGTGGCCAATGCGCGGCGTGATCTGGCAGACGAAACGCCCGATGCGCATCTGGGCGGCGGGCGCAAGCATGGTGCGATGCTGGCCAAGTTGCTGGCAGTGGGCCGCGATGCCGCAACCCACGCGCTGCGCCGGGCCTGCGGTTTTCCGGTGCCCGCGCTGGCCCCGGATCCGGCAGCCGCGCGCACGGGCCTGATCGCGCAGCGCGACGCGGCATTTGGCAAGATCTGGCACTTCTATGAAACGCCGCTGCATCTTACCCGTGGGCAAGGTCCCTGGCTGATCGGCGCGGATGGCACGCGCTATCTCGACGCCTATAACAACGTGCCGCAGGTAGGCCATTGCCACCCGGCCGTAGTGCGCGCCATCGCGCGCCAGGCTGCCGCGCTCAACGCCAACACGCGCTATCTGGCCGATAGCCCTGGTTCCTATGCCCAGGCGCTGCTGGCCAAGGCACCGGCCGGGTTCGATGTCTGCTCGTTCGTCAATTCCGGCAGCGAGGCCAACGACGTGGCCGCGCAGATTGCCCGCTTTGCCACCGGGCGCACCGGCGCCGTGGTGATGCAAGGCGCCTATCACGGGATCACGGCCGCCACGGTGGAGCTTTCCCCGCTCACCAAGGCGCCGCCCGCGCATGTGGCCTGCCTGCCCCCGCCCGACCTCTATCGCGGCGTCGCGCCCGATCCGGCGGAAAGCTGGGCCAAGGCCGTGGCAGCGCTGGCCCAAGCCGGCCACCAGCCGGCGTTCCTGATGATTGACACCGCGCTGACCAGCAACGGCGTGCCCGGCCAGCCAGAAGGCTATATGCAAGGCCTTGCCCGTGCTGCGCGCGCATCCGGCGCGCTGGTGATTGCCGACGAGGTGCAGGCCGGGCTGGGCCGCCTGGGCAGCTTCTGGGGATTTGCCACTCAGGGCCTGGACCAGGTTGACGTGATCACGCTGGGCAAGCCGGTCGGCAATGGCCATCCACTGGGCGTGGTGTTGACGCGGCGTGACCTGTGGCAGGCGTTCTATGCCGATTGCGAGGTGTTCAGCACGTTTGGCGGCAACAGCGTGTCCTGCGCGGCGGGGCAAGCCGTGCTGGACGTGATCGAGCGGGAAGACCTGATCGCCCGCGCCAACCAGGTGGGAGACCTGCTGCGAACCGAACTGCGCGCGCTGGCGCGGCAATTCCCGCTGATCGGCGACGTGCGCGGGCGCGGCATGTTGACCGGGCTGGAATTCGTCACCGATCAGGCGGCTCGCACCGCCGCCCCGCACCAGGCGCGCCAGCTGGTGGAACGGATGCGCGAAAATGGCGTGCTGGTGGGCACGTCGGGCGAATATCGTGCCACGTTCAAGCTGCGCCCGTCGCTCACCTGGACGGAAACCGAAGTGGCGTTCTTCATCGATGCCCTGCGCAAGAGCCTCAACGCCCTCTAATGCCTGCGAAAGAACCGATCGTGCCCAAGCCACTGCTGATCATCCAGCCTGCAACCTCGTATGACGACATGCCCGCGACCTGCGCCGTGCACGGGGACGAGGTCGCCTGGTTCAGCGCCGGCTGCGGGGTGCCGCGTGACGAGATCGTGGCGATCAAGGTCTATCAGGACGAGCCGCTGCCCGATCCAGCAGAGGTGCGCGCCACGATCATCACCGGCGCGATCGACATGGTGACCGATGGCCACCCATGGATCGAGCGCACCGCCGCCTGGGCGCGTGACGCCATGGCGCAGGGCGCGCCGATCCTGGGCGTGTGCTTTGGCCACCAGTTGCTGGCCCATGCCCTGGGCGGGGTGGTGGACGACAATCCGCGCGGTGCGATGTTTGGTGGGGTGGACGTGGCCCGCACCCCAGCCGGCGCGCAGGATGCGCTGTTTGCCGCGCTGCCGCCGGTGGCGCGACAGATGGTGTTCCATTTCCAGTCGGTGCTGGCCTTGCCGAACGGGGCACAGGTCTTGGCCACCAGCGGCCACGACCCGCACCACGCCGTGCGCTATGCCCCGCGCGCCTGGGGCGTCCAGTTCCACCCCGAATTCGATGCCGCGATCATGGCCGGCAGCTATGACGTCTATGCCGATGCCATTGCCCGCGCCGGCTTTTCCGTGCCCGCCCTGCGCGCTGCCAATGCCGATACGCCCGACGGCCCGGCATTGTTGCGGGCGTTCATCGCGGCGGCCGATCAGGCCTGATCACCTGGCGCGATCAGCACCTTGCACTGATGGGTGCGCTGGCGCAGGCTTTCGAACACGTCGGGCGTCTGCGCCAAGGCGATGGTATCGGTTACCAACAGGCGCGGTTCGGCCAGGCCGCGATCGAGCGCGTCGAGCGCGGCTTCGTATTCCTGACGGGTAAAGAACGCCGAGGTGATCAGCCGCACTTCCTTGGACAGCATGGCAAAGGTGTTGAGCGTGTCGGGCCGCGTGCACAGCCCGAGCAGCACAATGGTGCCACGGTTGCGTGCGGTTTCTACCCCTTGCGCGATCAGGCCCGGCACGCCGACGCATTCGAACACCAGATCGGCAGGGCCACCCAATGCGCGCTGTGCCGCGCCCACCGGATCATCGGGCGCCACCACAAAATCGTGCGCGCCCATGGCAAGCGCACGATCCCGCTGCCACGGGGCGATATCCTGCACCACCACGCGCCCGGCCCCGTGCTGCCGCGCCCAGAACGCCACGGCAAGGCCAATCGGCCCGGCACCCAGCACCAGCACCTTGTCTCCCCGGCGCAGGCCGGATAGGCCGATGCCATGCAGCGCCACGGCCAGCGGCTCAATGATCGCGCCATCGGCCAGGCTGGCACTTTGCGGCAAGCGCACGCATTGGTTGGGCCGGGTCAGCGCATATTCGGCATAGCCGCCACCCTGGAGGCCAAAGGCGGTGCACCATTGCACCTCGCCGGCGCGGCAGGCCGGGCAATCGCCGCAGCTTTTCAATGGGCTGACCGCCACGCGATCACCCACGCGCCAACCGGAGACATCACGGCCCAGCGCGACCACTTCGCCGGCAAACTCATGCCCGAGGATGGAGCCGGCGCCTTGGCCATAGGCGGGGTCTTCGGTCATGTGCAGATCCGATCCGCAGATGCCGCAGCGCCCCACCCGCACCACCATGTCGCCCGCTTCTGGCACGGGGTCGGGCACGGTTTCCAGCGCCAGGGGCCGGTGCAGCCCCTGCATCACCACCGCGCGCATTACTGGTACTTGCCCAGCATCATGCCGCCATCGATCACCACGTGGCTGCCGGTCATATAGTCAGACGCATCAGAGGCGAGCATCAGCGCGAGCGGCTTGATCTGCTCAGTCTCGGCCAACTTGCCCAGCGGCACGATGGCATCCCAGGCGGCGCGCGCCACCGGGTCTTTCTTGAGCCAGCCCCCGCCGATGTTGGTCACGAACGGGCCAGGCGCGATGGCGTTCACGCGGATGCGGAACTCGGCCAGTTCCAGCCCCAACGCGCGGACCATGTGCAACACGCCGGCCTTGGCCGGCATATAGGGCAGGCCCACGATCGGCTCTGTCACCAGCCCGGCGTTGGATGCCGTACAGATGATCGAGCCGCCGCTGCGCCCGTTGGCGCGGCCGGGTTGCTTCATGATCCGCACGGCGTTGGAAATGGTGTAGAATACGCCGTTGAGATTGACCGCGATCGACTTGTCCCAGCGCGCCGGATCATAAGTATCGACCTGGCCTTCCGGGTTGCGATGGCCCGCCGGGTTCCAGAAGCCGGCGCCGGCATCGATCCCGGCATTGGCAAAGCAGATATCCAGCCCGCCGAACGCGCTGGCATGGTCGTCAAAGGCGGCTGCCACCGCATCGAAGCTGGATACATCGCAATGGACGGCGCGGGCCTCGTGCCCCGCCTCGCGCAGCAGGGCGGCTTCGCGCTCTGCACCGGGCAGGTCGATGTCTGCCAGGGTAACCGCCGCGCCGCCTTCGGCCATCGCCTGGGCATAGGCAAGGCCAATGCCGCTGGCAGCCCCGGTAACCAGCGCGCTGCGCCCGGTGATGCTGAAACGATCGATAATGGCCATGGTGTTCCTCTCCAATGGGGGATGCCCCGCGTTTACGCGGTGGCTTCGGTGTCTTGCGGCAGGGTGGTGCCCTGCTCGCGTGCGATCAGGCGCTGCAGCAGGCGACGGGCGCGAATGCCCCCGCCATCGCCGCCCAGAACCAGCGGCTTCAACGCCCAGAAATCAGCCCCGCGCATCAGGCGGTGGCTATCGCGGATGATCGGCATGTCTTCGCGTTCGAACGCATGTTCGAGCGCGGCCTGCATGCCTTGCGAAAACGCCGCATCGCCCAGCGCGAAATCGCGCCCCGTCGCCCAGACATAGTGCGTGGTATCGGGCGTTTCGGGAGTAAAGGCATGAAGCGAGGGTAGCAGCGTGCACTGTTCACGCGGTGTGCCGGGCGGCCCGGCGACATAGTCAAAGCGCAGGACCGCCGGCGCGTGCCAGGTCACCTCGCCATAGAAATCCTGTGCCTGGCCCACGCGGCCCAGCATGGCGCCGATGCCATCGGACAGCGTATCATTCAGGCGGACATATTCGGCATGCACCGTTTCGCCATCCTGCCAGAAGCGCCGTTCTCCTTCGGTAAAGGCGCGGGCGACCAGCGCGGGGTGGACGAAGTTGGCGTGGCTGAGATCGAGAATATTGTCGCTGTAGAGTTCGTAATGCCCTTCGGCACGGGTGGCGCCGCGCACCACCGCCCAGACGGGATCGACCAGCCAGGAAAAATCCGGGATCAGCGCGGCATCGGCGCGTTCCGCCTCACCCATCCAGATCCACAGCAGGCCATGGCGCTCGACCAGCGGATAGACCGGCAAGCGTGTGGCGGGCAACTGCCCACCGGGGTGGGGATTGTGCACGCAAGCGCCCGCGCCATCAAAGCGCAACCCGTGATAGGGGCACGCGAGCGCGCCATCGATCACCCTGCCCTGCCCCAGCGGGGCAAAGCGATGGGGGCAGCGTCCACCCACGGCATGGGCCATGCCCGCCTCGTCGCGAAACAAGGCAACCGGCTCTTCCAGGAAGACCCGATCAATCGGGTCGCTGCCCAGGTCATCGGCCCACCCGGCCACGTACCAGCAATGGCGCAGATACGTGCCGCGCGGTGGACCGGCCAGAATGGGGATGGAAAGCGCCGGCGCCGGCATCACGCTGCCCCGCTGCTCACAGATAGAGTTGCTTGTTGATGGCAATGCCGTGTTCGCGGCAGTAGCTTTCATAGTGGTTCATGAACCACCACACATCGAGCGTTTCCACGTGGTTGCCCTGGGCATCGAAGAACTCGTTGGCACCCTGCATGTGAAACAGCGCCTTCATTCCCTGGGGATCGTCGGTCACCAGGGTGTGGGCGGTACCGGGGGTTTCGGTGATGAATTCACCCGGCTTGCACACCCAATCGTATTCGAGATAGCGGAACGAGCCTTCCAGCCCGATCGCCCAGACCTTGCCCCGGTGCTTGTGCGTGCCGATCACGCCGGGGCCCTTGATCCACAGGATGTTGACATAGATGTTTTCGCGCACGTCGAACGCCAGGTGGCGGATCGCGGCGTTGTCTCCGAACGGAACCCACGGGCTTTCCGCCTCTCCCGCGCCGACATAGGTGCCTTCCACCCCGCGCGCGCGGATCAGGTCACCATAGAGTTCGGGCACCGAGACGATTTCATAGGCGGATGAGGGCGGCGCCTTCATGCTGCTGGCCATGGCGTTTGCCTTTGTCAGAGATAGAGCTTGGGATTGATCGCAAGGCCGTGCTCGCGGCAGTGCGTCTCGTAGTGGTTGATGAACCACCAGACGTCGGCGGTATCGACCAGATTGGCCTGGTCATCGTAGAAATCGATCGGTCCCTGCATCCAGCCGAACAGCTTGCAGCCCTGCGGGTGATCGGTCACCAGCGTGTGGCTTTCGCCTGGCGTTTCCAGGATCAGGCCCCCCGGCGTTGCCACCCAATCGTATTCGAGATAGCGCACCGATCCTTCCAGGCAGACCATGGTGATCGTGCCGCGATGGAAATGGGTGCCGATTACGCCCGGCCCCTTGACCCACAGGATGTTGGAAAACAGATTCTGGCGCACGTCGAACGCCAGGTGCTTGATCGCCGCGCCATCGCCGAACGGCACCCATGGGCTGTCCACGTCGGTGGCGGCGTCGATATAGCGGCCGCCGGGGCTGAGCCGTTCGACCAGGGCCTTGTGCGGGAATTTCACGTCGACGATTTCCGCCTTGTTCGACGGCGGGGCTGTCATCACGGTCATGGGGGGATCTCCGGGGTTCAGCGGATCAGGGTGTCGACGTAATCGGCGCCGATGCCGACAGCGGCATAATGCGCGCGGGCGGCGGCGATATAATCGAACACGTCATAGTGGCCGATGGTGTTGCCGGCCTCGTCGAGCCACATCAGCGGGCCCGACACGACGAAGAACACCTTCATCGGGTCTTCGTGTTCATAGCAGACCAGGGTGTGGCTCTCGCCCGGGGTTTCATAGATGAAATCGCCGGCGGTGGCCGTCCAGGAATGTTCGAGATAGGCCCACTTGCCGCTGATGGTATAGGCCCAGATCGGGTGTGGGTGATAGTGGCGGTTAACCAGGCCGGCCTGCTTGCTCATCAGCACGTCGGCCCACATGTTCTTGGATGGGCTGATCCACACCGGCTTGGAAAACACGGTTTCACTGATCGGCACCCAATAGCGTTCATCGCCTTCGGCAATCTTGGGCATGTAGACTTCGGGCAGGCCACCATCGCGGAAGACTTTCTCTACCGGCTTGATGTCTCTCCAGAATTCAGCGTGGGGGGCTTCGGGCATTATCGTTCTCCAGGGGAGGAGCCGGGCAGCGCGGGGACGCGCGCCGCCCGGCCTTGTTGCGTCAGAACTTCACGCCAACGCGCGCATACCATTCGGCCGGACGGCTATAAGTGCCGTAGATCTGGCCGCCGGCCAGCTGTGCCTGGCCGGTGGTGAGATAGCGTTCGTTGGTCAGGTTGGTGCCACCGGCGGTGAGTTCCCAGCTACCGCCCGGCGCACGATAGGTGATCGAGCCGTTGAGCACCGTGGTATGCTGCCGGTCGAGCAGGAAGGTGCCTTCGGTGTCGTTCTTCATCATGCTGGTGAAGGTGACATCGCCAAGGAACACCAGGGTGCCGTGGCTGCCCAGATCGGCCTGATAGCGGGGCGACACGTTGAACTTCCACTTGGGAGTCTTGGGCAACGTGGCCCCTGCAAAGACCCCGGCCTGGAGCGCGGAGGGTGCAACCTGCGCCGGGCCATCGACGCTGGTGTATTTGGCGTCGGTATAGCCGAGCGAGCCGGTCACGGTCAGGCCACGCACAGGGGCTGCCACCAGTTCCACTTCAAAGCCCTTGATCCGCGCGTCACCAGCATTCTGGATGGTGGGCGAAACCCCCTGCTGGAAGTTGAGCTGGATGCCGTTGTAATTGGTGAGGAACACCGCGCCGTTGATCTGCAGATGCCGATCGAGCAGCTCGGACTTGATCCCCGCTTCCCAGGTTTCGGCCTTTTCCGGGCCAAAGCCGGGCGCATAGGGCAAGGGATTGGACAGGCGCGTGGTCCAGCCGCCGGTCTTGTAGCCCTTGGACCAGCTGGCATAGACCATGATGTCCTGCGTGGGATGCAACTGCACGCCAACCTTGGGAGAGAAGTTCGAGAACGTCTTGTGCTGCACGCCGGCAACGTAATAGCGCAGCGGTTGCCCGGCGTTAGGGAAGCCATTGTCCACGCGGCACGCGTCGCTGATAGGATTGAGCGAGGCGCAGTTGGGATCGCCGAAATAGTTCGCCAGCTTGTAGTTCAAGCCGTTGGCATCGGACTGGAAGCCTTCGAACTCCTTCTTTTCGTGGGTATAGCGGCCACCCACGGTAACCGCGATCAGGTCTGACAGGGCATAGTCGACCTGGCCATAGAATGCATAGTTCTTGGTCGAGAGGTTGTTGGGCCCGTCAACCTGCAGCAGGCCTTCGGCAAAGGTCACATAGTCGTGCAGGTCACCGCTTTCGGTGAAGTAATAGGCGCCGAGCACATACTTGAGCTTCTTGTCCACAGCCGTGCCAGTGAGTTGCAGTTCCTGGCTGAACTGCTTCTGGTTCATCGAGAAGCTGGTGTGGAGGAAGTTGAGCGGCGAACCGTCAAGGTCCATGCCCACCACCCAGTGCAATTCGCGATAGGCCGTGATCGACTTGATCGAGGCCGTGTCAGACAGATCGAAATCCAGCGTCAGCGCGGCGCCGCCCTGCTTCAACTTGTTGAAGTTGTTGCCGTTGGCATAGGACGTGTCGATGTTGTTGGTGACGAACCGATTGTCATAGGGCAGCCGGTTGTTGTCAGGATTGTTGTCGGTGTTGACGCCATAGATCGCGGGCAGATCGAGGATCGAGTTGAGCCCGCCGCGGCGATAGAGATAGGCGGCCGAGGGCGGCCCGCCGATGAAGCTGTCGCACGGGCCGGTAACGCCGCCCACGGTGGTGGTGGGATTGCCGGCGAT
The DNA here is from genome assembly GCF_013149315.1 of Novosphingobium sp. SG754. NCBI lineage: Bacteria > Pseudomonadati > Pseudomonadota > Alphaproteobacteria > Sphingomonadales > Sphingomonadaceae > Novosphingobium > Novosphingobium sp. SG754. The sequence goes on from NZ_JABGCC010000002.1 coordinate 600,986, forward strand.
CGCGCAGTTATAGGTGCCGGCAAACACCGCCGGGAAGGTGGTGATCACCTTGTTGGCGATCTGCGAGGTATCGGTGCGGCTGTAATCCCCGGTCAGAGTCGCGCGGAACGTGGCGCCATTGTAGCGGATCTTGCCGCGCAGGTTCCAGGTATTGTCGCCCCCTTCGGTGCCGTAGCCCTGGTTGCCGTAACCGGCCGCCTTGAGCGAGGTGATCGGATCGAACGCATAGTTGTTGGCGCCCGGATAGGGAATGCGATGCAGGTAGCCATCGCGCTTGGTGATCGCAAAGCTCAAGGACGAGGACAGCTTGTCGGCCAGCGGCATGTCGACCGTGCCCTTGGCGCTGAACAGGCTGTAGCTGCCGGTCATCGCGCTGCCGACAAAGCGGAACGTATCGCCCGGATCGTGCGTCACGATCGAGATCGCGCCACCGATCGTGTTGCGGCCAAACAGCGTACCCTGCGGCCCCTTGAGCACTTCGACGCGCTCGACATCGGGCAGGTCCTGGTTCGCGCCGACCGAGCGGGCAAGATAGACGCCGTCGAGATAGATGCCCACGCCCGGATCGATGTTGAAGGCAAAATCGTTGGCGCCGATGCCGCGAATATAGGCCGCCAGCACCTGGCTCGACCCCGAAAACGGCGTGCCGGCATCAAGCGTGACGTTGGGCGCGATGTTCGAGAGCGAGGAAACGCTGGTCACCGCGCGCTCCTGCAGGGCCGCTGCGGTGAAGGCGCTGATGGCGATCGGCACATCCTGGACGTTTTCGGCGCGCTTCTGCGCGGTCACGACGATTTCCTGGATGCCCCCGTTGCCGCTCTGCGCTTCAGCCTGTGGCGCGGCCTGGCCTTGCGGCGCTTCCTGAGCCATCGCCGGGCTGGCCAGTGCAATGGCCAGTGCGCCCACCGATACCGGTGCGAACTTCATGGTCTCTCTCCCTTTTTTCGATGCGGGTTGTGCCCGGATTCCCCTGACATCCGATCCGCTGTGGACGATGGTAGGTGTTCGGGGTGATCTGCGCTTGCATTGGTGCGCAAGCCGATCAGGATTCTGGCGCAACCACCCCGAAAAATTCAGCGCGCCCGAACAATTCAGCCGGCAAGGTTCAATTGCCGGCGCGCCATTCGCGCGGCGCCACGCCAAAGCGCTGACGAAAACAGCGCGCGAAATAGGCGCTGTCGTTAAATCCCATTTCGAATGCGATCTGCGTGATGCTGGCGCCAGGGCTACCGGTAATGCGATCGGCCGCGCGCTGCAGGCGCCGCTCGAGGATATAGGCGCTGGGCGTGGTGCCCATCATGGCAAACACGTTCTGCACCGTGCGGACCGAGGTGTGGCAGGCATCAGCGAGAGTCTGCGTGCGCAGTGCCGGATCGCCCAGATGGGCATCGACCAGCGCCACCACCTTGTCGCGCAAGGCATGGTCGGTCACGCGCTCTTCAGGATGGGTGGCGCCGCGCATGGCGAGTGCGGCGAGGTCATAGAACACGGCACTCACGCCCTGCTGCCAGGCCATGTCCTGCCCGCTTTGATCGCCCTGGTGCCATAGCGAGCGCAGGAAATCGTGGAATACCCGGCCGCCCGGACTGGCCCCGCACAGGCGGCGGCTGAGCATGTCATCGAGGCCCGGCACCCGTTCGGCGAGCGGCGCGCGCGGGAACTCTACCACCAGCAGTTCATGCGCGGAAAGATCGAGCGTGTAGGACTGGTGCGGCGATCCAATCACGAAATCGCCGGCTTCGAGCAGGCTTTCGGCCTGCCCCTGGCGATGCAGGCTGCGGCCCCGGCATTGCAGGTGCAGGATCAACCGCTCGGTCGTGGCCTGATCACCCTGCCGCCCCACGAACGACGCAGTCGAGCGCGGGCGGATCATGGCGAGGTCACCCACCGTCCATGACCACATTTCGCCCACGAAATCGCGGCCCTGGGTTTTCACATAGGTGCCGGAATAGATGCGATCGACCAGATCATTCCAATACGACAGGCGCTGGTCGGGCGCGATGGCATCGGTGGCGTAGCGTTGCACGGCATTCATCGGCGTGAACTCCCCCAACGAGAACAAGATCAGGCGCTTGGCACGACCCCCGGTGTTACGGGATGGCGGCCCGATGCCGCCCGCCGCGCGAGCACGCGCGGTGCGCTTTCCTCAAGGCCGAGCGCCAGCACCCCGGCCGCCAGGCACAGCACGAGCATCAGCCACACCGGCGCAGCCAGGCCATAGGCATCGGCCAGGAAGCCGGCCAGAAACGGGCTGAGCACCCCGCCCAGCACTTCACCGATACCCATGACCACGCCGGTCAGCGTTGCGGTCAGCCGTGGGTCGACGCTTTCAGCCGGGATCGTGGCCATGAACATCGGGAACAGGCCGTTGAGCGCCCAGCCAAAGAAGAAGATGGCGCCCAGCAGCCAGGCCGAGCCGCCATAGTAGATGGCGCCCAGCGGCAGGATCGCACCCAGGAACGAAAAGGCGATCATCACCGGGCGGCGGCCAATGGCATCGGACAGCGCCGGCACGGCAAAGCTGCCGATCCCCGCCGAAATGCCCAGCGTGGCCATGAGCCAGCCCATCGTGCCCGCATCGAACCCGCGCCCCTTGGTGATAAACAGCGGCATGAACGCCCAGCACACCACCAGATAGGACACCAGCAGGATCGCGATCAACGCACACAGCACCACGTTGCGGTGGGCAAACGCGGCGCGTAGCGTCACGCGCGGCGCATCGTCATGATGCTCAACCGCAGGAGGTTCACGCAGGGTGAACCAGATCAGCGCCGCAGTAATCACGCCTGGCGCCGCCGCCAGATAGAACCCCTCACGCCATCCATAGGCGACCGCCAGTGGCACCAGCAGGATCGGCGCGAGCCCCGAGCCGAGCAGATTGGAGCCCAGGTTCTGAGCCACGCCCATCGCCATGCCCCGCCGTTCCGGCGATACCTCGCCCACGATCATGGCATGGCTGACGGGCATGACCCCGCCTTCGGCCGCGCCCATCAGCAGGCGGGCGCCAAGCAGCATGAGGAACGATGTGGCAAAGCCCGACACTACCGAGCACAGGCAAAACGCCAAGGTGGCGACCACCACCACGGCCTTTTGCGCGCCGAGCCGATCCGAAACGCGCCCCACGACAAAGCCCGACAAGGCCCAGGTCAGCGAGAGGGCCGAGGAAAACAGCCCAACCTGCGTGTTCGACAGGCCCAGATCGGGCTGCACGAACGGCATGAGAAAGTTGAGCGCGTTGCGATCAAAGAACAGGATGCCGAAATTGAGGCTGAGCAGACCAGTCACCCAGACCTGATAGCCGCTGCTGGCGCGCGCCGGCGCGTGGGCCCGCCCGCTCACAGGAACGGCCTTACCGGATCGCTGCCGTCCCACCCGCGCGATGCCTGCCACATCGCGGTGAAATGGCGGTCCATGTCGGGCGTGGCGGGGATCAGTTCGACAAAGCCCGGCGCGCCATCATGCCCCCCTTCGAGATAGGCGACAGCGCCCCCCGTGGGCACCGGCGCGCGAAAGGCCATGGTATAGCCGCGTTGCAGGTAGCCGGGCAGCGCCGCATCGACATCGCGGCAGGCAATGCCAACGTGGTGGAAGCCATGGCCGCGCGCCTCGATCGTTTCGCGATAGACCGATGGGTTATCATCGAGCGGCTGGATCAATTCGATCTGCATGTGCCCGGCAAAACCCATGGCGATCGCCACGTCGGCAGTGGACGGCGTGCCGCGATAGACCTGCCCCTCGGTCAGGAAATGGGGTAGCAGGAAAAATGGCCCTGCCCCGCAATCGCGGATGAAGTGGTCGATCGCGGCGTTGATATCGCGCACCACGAACGCAGTCTGGCAAATTCCGCCGATCGGCTGGCCATAGCCGAGCGTGGCGGCCGGTGTGACGGCAGACGTAAGCTGGTCCAACGGCGTGTCCTTTCCCCTTGCGCACGCGCCCACCGCCGGAAACCCGGCGTCGCACCATGCGCGCATCCTCTTCCCTTGGCGCGCCGGCCGCTATCGGGCCGCGTCACGCCTGCTCTGGCCCAGGGCCGGCGATCACACCGTGATCACGACCTTGCCAAACAACCCTGCCGATGCCTGATACTCCCAGGCCTCGCGCGCCTGCTCCATGGCAAAGCGGCGATCGATCACCGGCTTGATGCTGTGGGCATCGATGAACTGGTGCAGCCGGCGCGCCATGCCGGCCGAGCCGACGAAGATGCCGCGCAGGCTGGCGCCCTTGATCATCAGCCCATGCGGGCTGGTATCGCCACTGCGGGTCAAGACGCCGATCAGCGCGATCTCACCAGCAAAGCCGACCGCCTGGATGCTTTGCGCCAGGGTGCCGGCACCGCCGACTTCGACGACATGGTCCACCCCGCCGCCGGCAAGCTCTGCCGCGCGCACGCCCCAATCGGGCGTGGTGCGGTAATTGATCGTTTCGTGCACGCCCATGGCACGCACCCGCTCCAGCTTTTCATCGGATGATGACGTGGCGATCACCCGCGCCCCGGCCGCCAGCGCGATCTGCGCGGCGAGCAGCGAAACCCCGCCGGTGCCCAGCACCAGCACCGAACGCCCCGGCCCGACCGGCCTTGGCCCTTCCATCAAGGCATGCCAGGCCGTGACCCCGGCGCAGGGTAGACAGGCCGCTTCCTCGAACGACAGGCTGGCGGCGATGGGCACCACGCCGTGGGCGGGCAGCACCACCACATCCTGCAGCATGCCGGTGGCGGGCGGCGCGCCGAGCGCAGGACCGGAACCGGGATTGGGCGGTCCGTCGTCCCAGTTCTGGAAGAACAAGCCGGCGACACGGTCACACACGGCCAGGCCAGTCACCCCTTCCCCCACCGCCACGATCTCTCCCGCGCCGTCAGACAGCGGCACGGTGTCACGATCGACTGCGCCGCCGAAATAGTGGCCCAGCGGGATCAACTGATCGCGATAGTTGAGCGAGCAGGCCCGCACGCGTACCGCCACTTCGCCAGGGCCAGGCTGCGGCTCCGGCACGTTGACCAGCGCCATGTCGTCAACCGATTGCGCGCCCTTGCGGATAAGCCATTGCCGCATATAGCCGTCCATCTCCCCCATGGCATATGGTCTGCTTCTTACGCCTTGTTGCCAATCATGGCACAGGCGACGGGCAAATTAATCAGCTAGACTAACTATTTTCACCAGGTGAAACGCTTTTTGCGGTCCCTGCGGCAAACTGGGCCATGATCGCGCCGCTTGGCGCTCGCCCTTCTGCCGCCAAGGCCGCGCGTTCGATCGCCATGGCGATTTCGCGTGCCGTGTGCTTGAGCGCACCCAGATGGCGCAGCATGACCGCATCATCGGTGCCGCGCTTGGCCGGCCAGGTGATGTTGATCGAGGCTACCGGCGCACCATCCAGCAGGATCGGCACGGCCATCGATCGGCGCCCGTCGCGTAGCACCAATTGCCTCGACCGATCCGGCCATGGGTGCAGCGGCTCGCGCGCGGCATACCCTCGCACCCGTGTCTCCGCGAGGATCGCGCGCAGATCGGCCTCGCTCCCCTCCTGCGGGTTGCGCGGGCGCAGGCGGGTGATGATCGCCTCGCGCTCTTCCTCGCGGCAGGCGGCGAGATAGGCCCGCCCGGTGGCGGTGTGGATATAGGAAAGCTTGACGCCAACCGGGCCGAGCGTGGCCGAATCGAGTCGGAACAGCGGGCTGTTGGTTTCCACGATCTCCATGTGATCGAGGCGCGGCATGGCGAGCACCGATGGCCACGAGACGCGCGTCGACAGTGCCTTGAGCCAGGGCGAGGCCACCTCGGCGACATGCTCCAGCGTCAGCGCCTGCGAACGCGCCCGGGCATCGACGTGGGGCAGATAGGCGCCATCGGCAAGCCGCTGCCATATCAGCCCTTTCTGGCCCAGCGTCTGCAGCATGCGCAGCAACGTCGCCTTGGGCAGGCCCAGCGCCACGTGCATTTCATGCAGGCTGGCCGCGCGGCGGGCCTGCACCTGCAGCAAGACATCCAGGCCACGCTCCAACGCGCGGACGGTCTTCACCTTCCGATCCTGCATCCTGTCTCCCGACCGCTGCTGCGGCTCGTTATGGTTTCATCTTGTGAAACGGAAGAATGGCGCAGCCGGTGGCAAAGTCAAATCCATTGGCGCAACATCAAGGCCGAGGGAGAGAACCGACCATGACCCAGAGCCAAGGCGCCACAGCGCCCAGCGTGCTGCTTGTCATTACGCAGGATACCAAGGAGGAAGAGGCCCGCTTCACCCGTGCCGCGCTGGAAGCGGCAGGCGTACGCGTGGTGCACCTCGATCCCAGCGTCCGGCGCACCCTGGGCGGCGCGGAAATTGCGCCGGAAGACGTCGCCGCCGCAGCCGGCATGACCATTGCCGAGGTGCGCGCCCTGGGCCACGAAGGCAAATGCCAGGCGGCCATGATCAAGGGCGCGATCGCCGCCGCCCACGCCTGGGATGCGCGCGAGCCGATTTCCGGCATCCTTGCCATCGGCGGGTCGATGGGTTCGGCCCTGGCCGGCGCGCTGATGCAGACGTTTCCCTATGGCCTGCCCAAGCTGATCGTCTCGACCATGGCCTCGGGTTTCACCAAGCCCTACATGGGCATCAAGGACATCGCGATGATGAACGCGGTGACCGATATCTCTGGCCTCAACACCATCAGCCGCGATGTCTTTGGCAACGCCGCGCGCGCCGTTGCCGGCATGGCGCGCGGCTATGACCGCAACGCCCCGGCCGAAAAGCCGCTGGTGCTGATCACCACGCTGGGCACGACCGAAGCGTCTGTGCGGCGCATCCGCGAGGCGCTGGAGCGCGATGGCTGCGAGGTCATGGTGTTCCATTCCTCTGGCGCGGGCGGGCCGACGCTGGATGGCCTGGCCCAGGCCAAGGACGTGGCCCTGGTGCTCGACCTGTCACAGACCGAAATCCTCGATCACCTGATGGGGGGATTGGCCGACAGCGGCCCGGACCGCGGCAAGGCGGCCCTGGCGCGCGGCATTCCCACGATCCTGGCGCCCGGCAATGCCGATTTCATCATTGCCGGACAGATCGACGCAGCACGCGCGCAGTTTCCCGGCCGGCGCTATCACGAACACAATCCGCAGTTGACCGCCGTACGCACGACGATCGAGGACCTGCACAAGCTGGCCGATCACCTGGCCGCCAATGTACGCGATGCGCAGGGGCCGGTCCACGTGATCACGCCGCTGCACGGCTTTTCCAACCATGACAGCCCCGCCGGCCACATCATGGACCGATCGGTGCCCGGCCCCTTTGCGCAATACCTGCGCGAGGTGATGCCGCCGCATGTGCCCGTCACCGCCGTGGACGCGCATTTCAACGACGAAGCCTTTTCCGATGCCGTGATCGCCACGGCGCGGGCGCTGCTGGCCGATGCGCCGGCGTGCGTGGCCTGATCCGTCCAAAGGGACCAAGATGACACCAGACCTGCCATTGACCGCCGAGGATGTGGCCGAGATTGCCAAGATCCTGGCGCATTCGGGCTATCGCGAGCTTGACCTTTCCACCCGCCGCTTTCGCCTGCGCGTGTCACGCGGGGCAGACCAGGACAGCGGCGGCGATGGCGGCCTGACCCAGGAATGGCAATGGGCGGGCGATGGATCGGCAGATGCCGGCCCGGCCAGCGCCGAGGCAGCCGGTGAAGCGGCGGCCGATCCCGACGTGATCGCCAGCCCGCTGCCCGGCACGTTCTATCATGCGCCACAGCCCGGCGCGCCGCCATTCGTGGCCGTGGGAGACGCCATTACCGCCGATACCGTGGTGGGTATCGTCGAAACCATGAAGCTGATGAACCCGGTCCATGCCGGGCGCGCGGGAACCGTTGCGGCCGTGCTGGCCGCCAATGGCGCACTCGTGGCCAAGGGCACCCCGCTCGTGCGCCTAACCTGAAAGCATCCGTCATGACGATCAAACGCCTGTTCATCGCCAATCGCGGCGAGATCGCCTTGCGCGTGCTGCGCACGGCCCATGCCATGGGAATTGCGACCGTGCTTGGTGTCTCGGAAGCAGACCGCACCTCTCTACCGGCGCGCCTGGCTGGTACCATCGCCGTGCTGGGCCCCGGCCCTTCGCCGCAAAGTTATCTGGCGATCGACCGGGTGGTGGCAGCGGCAGTGGAGCATGGCTGCGACGCGGTGCACCCTGGCTATGGCTTCCTCTCTGAAAACGCGGCGTTTGCCCGCGCGGTGGCCGAGGCCGGGATGATCTTGGTCGGCCCGGCCGTGCAGACGCTGGAAGGCATGGGCGACAAGCTGGCTGCGCGCGCACTCGCGCTGGCAGCCGGCCTGCCCGTGCTGCCCGGCGGTCCGGCGGAGACTGCGCAAGACGTGGCCGCCCGCGCCCAGGAAACGGGCTATCCCTTGCTCCTCAAGGCCGTGGCCGGCGGCGGCGGCAAGGGCATGCGCCGGGTGGACCGCTCCGAAGACCTCGATGCCGCGCTGGCCATGGCGCGGGCCGAGGCGCAGGCATCGTTTGGCAACCCGGCGGTCTATGTCGAACGGTTCGTGGCGCGCGGACGCCATGTCGAGGTGCAGATCCTGGGCGATGGCACGCATGCCATTCACCTGGGCACCCGCGACTGTTCGATCCAGCGTCGCTTCCAGAAACTGGTGGAGGAAGCCCCTGCCCCGGCCATGCCCGCAGCCGCCCGCGCCGCCATTGAGGATGCGGCCGTGCGCCTGGCCCGTCACATCGCCTATCGCGGCGCGGGCACGGCCGAATTCCTGGTCGATGCCGACGATTTCTCGTTCTACTTCCTGGAGCTGAATGCCCGTATCCAGGTGGAGCATCCGGTAACCGAGGCGATCACCGGCGTCGATCTGGTGGAACAGCAGTTGCTGGTGGCGATGGGCCATCCTCTGCGGCTGACCCAGGCCATGGTGCGGCCCCATGGCCACGCGATCGAGGTGCGCGTCAATGCCGAAGATCCCGACGCCGATTTCCGCCCGGCGCCCGGCGTCGTGGCGCGCGCGGCCTGGCCAGCCGGGCCGGGCATCCGGGTGGACAGCCACATCGCCAACGGTGGCGAGGTTCCACCATTCTACGATTCGCTGCTGGGCAAGCTGATCGTTCATGGTCCCACGCGCGAACAGGCCGTGGCGCGCATGGCGGCAGCCCTGCAGCACCTGCGCATCGACGGGCTGCCGACCACGGCGCCGCTTCATCGCCGCATCCTGGCCGATCCGCGCTTTGTCGCCGGCGGGGTGGACACCGGCTTTCTTGCCGGCCTCAATCTTGCAGGATCCAATCCATGACCGCGATCCGCCTTGTCGATGTGACCATGCGCGACGGCAACCAAAGCCTGTGGGGCGCCACCGGCCTGCATACCGCGCACATGCTCCAGGCCGCGTCGCTTACGCAGGCCTGTGGCTTTGCCGCGGTGGATTTCACCTCATCGAGCCACATGGCGGTGGCTGTCCGCTATTTCCGCAACAATCCTTGGGAACGGCTGCGGCGCATGGCCGCCGCCATGCCGACCACGCCGTTGCAGTTCATCACCACGGGCCTGCGTTTCATCGCCTGGCAGCAGGCCGATCCCGATTTCATGGCGGTGGTCTATCGCACGCTGCAGGCCAATGGCGTGGGCCGCTTCGTGCTGCTCGATCCGATGCATGAAGTGCCCGCCGTGATCGAGGCGGCGCGGCTGGTGAAGCAGGAAGGCGGGGCGCAGGTCATGGCCGCGCTAACCTTCACGCTGTCTTCGATCCATACCGACGCGTTCTACGCCGATTTCGCCCGCGCCCTGGCGCAGTGCCCCGATATCGACCTGTTCTATATCAAGGACCCGGGCGGGCTGTTGTCAGTGGACCGGGTGCGCACGCTGGTGCCGGCGGTCAAGGCTGTGATCGGCGCCAAGCCGCTGGAAATCCATGCCCATACCACGATCGGCCAGGGCATGGTTTCCAGCCTGGAGGCAGCGCGCCTGGGCATCAGCGCCGTGCATGTGGGCGTGGGCCCGGGTGGCGATGGCTCATCGCTGCCCGAGGCGAACCGCATGCTCGCCAACCTTGAGGATGCCGGCCACAGCGTGGAGATCGACCGGGACGCGCTCACGCGCCTGACTCGCTATTGGCAGCGCGTGGCTCTGGCCGAAGGGCTGCCGCCGGGCGCGCCGCAGAATTTCGATGCCAGTTTCCTGCGCCACCAGATCGCCGGCGGGGTAATGACGACCACGGCGCGGCAACTGGCCGAACTGGGCCTGGCCGACCGGATGGAGGCCGTGATTGCCGAAACCGGGCAAGTGCGCGCCGAACTGGGCTATCCGATCATGGTCACGCCGTTTCCGCAGATGGTCATGAACCAGGCGCTGTTCAATGTGATCGGCAGCCATCGCTATGCCCAGGTTTCAGACCAGGTGATCCGCTATTGCCTGGGCAAGTTCGGCAAGCCTACCTCGCCCATCGATCCGGCGGTGCTGGCCACGATCATGGACCGGCCACGTGCGCGCGAACTGGAGCGGGAGCCGGCGTTTCCCACGCTGGCTGATCTGCGCCGCCAGTTCGGCCAGGGCCTACCCGATGAGGAATTCCTGCTGCGCGCGGTCATGCCCGCCGATCAGGTCGATGCCATGCTGGCCGCCGGCCCCTCGCGCGCCACCTACACGCCCGAGGCCGCGCCGCTGCTCAGCCTGCTGCGGCAATTGGCGGCCAAGCCCGACGCACGCAACCTGGTGGTCGAACGCCCCGGCTTTCGCCTCGCCCTTCATGCCGGAGCCAGCCTGTGACCGTCCTTTCCCCCGATCACGCGGCGCGTCTGCGCGATGCCGCCGGCTTCATCTTCGACATGGACGGCACGATTGCCCTGGGCGACGCCAAGAGCGGCGGGCACAAGGCCCTGCCCCATGCCGTGGCCCTGCTGGAGCGACTGCGCCAGCGCGGCACGCCCTATGTGATCTTCACCAATGGCACGGCGAAGGCGCCGGCCGACTATGCCGCATCGCTGCGCAATGCAGGATTTCCGGTAGACGATGCGCAGATGCTCACGCCATCGGCATCGGCCGCTGCTTGGTTTGCCGCGCAGGGGCTGCGGCGGGTGCGCGTGCTGGGCAATGCCGGCTGCGCCGCGCCGTTGCGGGCGATCGGGCTTGACGTGATCGATCCTTCGGAACCGGCGGACCGCGTTGATGCGGTCTATACCGGATGGTTCCGCGAGTTCGATTTTGCCGCGCTCGAGGCCGGCTGCGATTCGCTGTGGCACGGGGCGCGGCTGTTTACCGCCAGCAACGTGCCATTCTTTGCCACCGCCACTGGCCGCGCGATTGGATCGAGCTTTGCCATCAATGCGATGCTCACGGCCATGACCGGCAAGCGGGCGCGCATCCTGGGCAAGCCATCGCGCGTGGCCTTTGACGTGGCCCGCCAGATCATGGGCCTGCCACGCAGCGCCGCGGGGGCGATGGTGGTGGTGGGCGATGATCCCGCCCTCGAAATGCGCATGGCCAACGGCGCTGGCGCCATGGCCGTGGGCCTAACCACCGGCCTGATGAAATCGGCCAGCGACCTGCCGCAGCGCGATCGGCCTGGCGTTCTGCTCGATGGGCTGGAGCCGGTGTTACACGCGCTGGCCTGATCACTTGCAGGCGCAGGACGCCTTCTTGGTTTTCTGCTTGGTGGTGACGAATTCGGCACGGGTCAACGCGCCATCGCCGTTAGCATCGGCGCTCTTGAACTTGTTCTCGGTGCTCACCGCCCATTCGTCAAAGCTGAGCAGGTTGTTGCCGTCGACATCGAGCTTGCGGAAATCCTTGGCCCGTGGGGCCAGCAGTTCGTTGCGGGTGATGCGGCCATCGCGGTCCTTGTCGAACCGGTCGAAGCGGCGCTGCTCGCGGCTCGCCTCGCTGGCATGCGGCAGGGCTGGTCCCTGCAATCCGTCGCCATCGGCGGTGGGCAGGGTATCGTCCTCGCTCGCCTCGGCTGACGGTGCGCTGCTGGGGACGGCGGCAAGCGCGGGGTTTTTCTGCACGGCAGCGTGGCCTTGCCACCAGAAAACGCCCGCCGCCACCAACATCAGCGCGCCCAAAGCACCCACCAACGTCCTGTTCATAGCCCCCCCCCCGGTTTACGCAATTTTACGGTCCCGGGCGGACGTTCACAGGGGAAAGCAATACCGATTTGGCAGGATCAGCGGCCGATCAGACCAAGCCTCAGCGCCGCAAGGAAACGCAGCGCCGGACTGCCGCCCTCGCCGCGCAGGGCCATGCCCCGTAGCAGCGCCAGTGGCCGCATCGCGCGGGGCAGCGGCGCCGTTCCGCGCGTGGATAGCGCCAGGCCGCGCCATTGGCGGGCGGCCAGTTCCACCGGCGCCAAATCGACAATGTCAGACAGACCGGCGAGCGCCAGCATCACGCCCACGCGGGCCTCATCAAGCGCGGCAGGGCCTTCCTCGCCCACGTGCAGCGCCTCATAGCCATCGACCAGCGCCGAAAGCGCGGCGCGTGCCGGGTTCCAGGGGGAAAGCATGGCCAGCAGGGGTTCACCCTTGGGCCAGCGGGCGGCATCCTCGCCCAGGCGATCACGCCACCATGCCAGCCGCAGCTGGATCATGATGGCGTCGCGCCCATCCCGCGCGGCATCGGCCAGGCGCTGTTCGAGCGCGAAATAGCCGATCCACAGCGGGCGTGTGGCTGCCGGAGCATAGCTTGCCGCAAGCCGTTCAAGCGGCGGCAAGCCATCGATCAGATCCTGCATTGCCGGATTATGCACTGCGAGATCCTGCGCCCCGGTCAGCCACCACCGCTTACCGGTAGCAGACCTTCTTGACCGCAGCCACGATCTTGCCAGCGTCGATCAACGCGGCCTTTTCGAGGTTGGCGGCATAAGGCAGCGGCACGTCTTCGTCGCACACGCGCAGGACCGGGGCATCGAGGTGATCGAAGCCTTCTTCCATGGCGATGGCGATGATTTCCGACGCGATCGAGCAGACCGGGAAGCCTTCTTCGGCAACGACCATGCGGTTGGTCTTGGCGAGGCTGGCCAGCACGGTTTCCTTGTCGAGCGGACGCAGCGTGCGCAGGTCGATCACTTCGGCATCGATGCCTTGCTCGGCCAGCTGCTGCGCAGCCTCGAGGGCAAAGCCCACGCCGATCGAGTACGAGACGATCGTCACGTCCTTGCCTTCGCGCACCACGCGGGCCTTGCCGATCGGCAGCACGAAATCGTCAAGCTGCGGCACATCGAACGTGCGGCCATAGACGAGTTCGTTTTCCAGGAACACCACCGGATCCTGGCTGCGGATCGCGGCCTTGAGCAGGCCCTTGGCATCGGCCGCGTCATAAGGCGCGATCACCACCAGGCCGGGCACGGCAGCGTACCACGGGCCGTAGTTCTGGCTGTGCTGCGCGCCGACGCGCGCGGCGGCGCCGTTGGGACCACGGAACACGATCGGACAGCGCATCTGGCCACCGGACATGTAGTTGGTCTTGGCCGCCGAGTTGATGATGTGGTCGATCGCCTGCATGGCGAAGTTGAACGTCATGAACTCGATCACGGGCTTGAGACCACCCATGGCGGCGCCCGCACCAATGCCGGCAAAGCCATATTCGGTGATCGGGGTATCGATCACGCGCTTGTCGCCAAACTCTTCGAGCAGGCCCTGGGTCACCTTGTAGGCGCCCTGGTATTCGGCCACTTCCTCACCCATCACGAAGACGGCGGAATCGGCGCGCATTTCCTCGGCCATGGCGTCGCGCAGGGCTTCGCGCACGGTGGTGGGAACCATCGTGGTGCCGGCCGGGATTTCCGGATCAGCCGCAGGCTTGGCATCATGCTTCGGCGCGATCGCGGCGGCAGCCTGGGCCTTGGGATCGGCAGCGGGGGCCGGGGCCGCTTCGGCCGCCGGGGCGGGCGCGGCAGCGGGAGCCGCCGGCTCGTCCTCGCCCTGCAGCGTGGCGATCACGGTGCCGACCTTGACGCCTTCGGTGCCTTCGGAAACCAGCAGTTCGCCGATCGTGCCTTCGTCGATGGATTCGAATTCCATCGTCGCCTTGTCGGTTTCGATTTCGGCCAGGATGTCACCAGACTTGACCGTGTCGCCGGGCTTCACCAGCCATTTGGCCAGGGTGCCCTCTTCCATCGTGGGCGAGAGGGCGGGCATCTTGAGTTCAATTGCCATCTCAGTACTTCTCCACCAGCACGTCGGTATACAGCTCTGCCATGTCCGGCTCGGGCGAGCTTTCGGCAAAGTCGGCGGCCTGGGCCACCTGCTGGCGAATCTTCTTGTCGATGTCCTTGATCGCTTCTTCGGTCACGCCACGCTTGAGCAGTTCCTGCTTGGCGCCTTCGATCGGATCGTGCTTGTCGCGCATTTCCTGCACTTCTTCACGGCTGCGATACTTGGCCGGATCGGACATCGAGTGGCCGCGATAGCGATAGGTGTTGAGTTCCATCAGCACCGGGCCATTGCCGCCGCGCACATATTCCAGCGCCACTTCGGCAGCCTGGCGCACTTCGAGCACGTCCATGCCGTTGACCGGCATGCCGGGGATCCGGAACGCGGTGCCACGGCGATAGAAGTGGGTTTCGGCCGAACCGCGCTTGACCGCGGTGCCCATGGCATAGCCGTTGTTTTCCACCACGAACACGATCGGCAGCTTCCACAGCGCGGCCATGTTGAAGGTTTCGTAGACCTGGCCCTGGTTGGCCGCGCCATCGCCGAAATAGGCCATGCACACGCCGCCATCGTCGCGATACTTGTGGCCGAACGCCAGGCCTGCACCCAGCGAGACCTGCGCGCCGACGATGCCGTGGCCACCGAAGAACTTGTGCTCGGTCGAGAACATGTGCATCGACCCGCCCTTGCCGCGCGAGATGCCCGCGCCGCGACCGGTCAATTCGGCCATGATCACCTTGGGATCGATGCCATAGGCCAGCATGTGGCCATGGTCACGATAACCGGTGATCACGCTGTCGTGGCCCTCGTTGAGCGCCGACTGCAGACCGACCGCCACGGCTTCCTGGCCGATATAGAGGTGGCAGAAGCCGCCGATCAGGCCCAGGCCATAAAGCTGGCCCGCCTTTTCCTCGAAGCGGCGGATCAGCACCATCTGCTCATAGAACTTGAGCAGTTCGGCGTCCGACGCATCATAGCGCTTGTTGTTCGCGTGCGACTGCTGAAGGCTGCGCAGAGCGAAGGTGGCATCGTCCTCGACCGGGCTGCTCAGCGCGGCCGACACGTCGGGAACCGACGCGGCCACAGCAGCAGACTTGGGGGCGGAGGAGCGGGGATTGGCGGCACGCGGCCTGGCGGACTTGGCCAAGTCTCAATATCCTTATTCTGGCTGCCTCAAGGCTCTGCGTATTCGCAAAACCGGCTCTCCCATTGAACCATGATCGCGGCTTGCGCAACGGCCAACAGATGCCAAGATGACAAATGATACAGCGAAAATGCGGTTTTCCGGGATTTATACTAGTATAACGAAAAATCGCTGCAATGCGGCATTGCAATGCACCCTGAAACGACGCGGGAGCCGGACCATGCACGCTGCCCCTCCCGCGCGGAACAAGCCACGAAGCCAGCATGATTTGCCCGGTGCGTCAGAGCGGGGTTTGCGCAGTGACAGCCGAAGAGGATGGCGCCGCGCACAACCACAGGCCGGATCGTGGCGTTGCGGCCGCGGCTGCAAACACCAATGCGACCGGCCGCCCGAGACAGGCGCCGGCTTGGGCGGATCGTGCTGTAGCGCGATGATAAGCGAGTGGCGCACCCGGAACGATTCGAACGTCCGACCCTCAGATTCGTAGTCTGATGCTCTATCCAGCTGAGCTACGGGTGCCTGCCAATGTCGTGCCTGCCGGGATACCCATGCAGGCGCCTTTCCAATGGAAAGGTATGGCGCACCCGGAACGATTCGAACGTCCGACCCTCAGATTCGTAGTCTGATGCTCTATCCAGCTGAGCTACGGGTGCCTGCCATGTATGGCCACTGAAGGCCTTCCCCTGCCCCACGCCCCTGAAAGGAGAATGGCGCACCCGGAACGATTCGAACGTCCGACCCTCAGATTCGTAGTCTGATGCTCTATCCAGCTGAGCTACGGGTGCCGGGGAGCCGCGCCTCTATGTCACACAGCGCAGGTTGGCAAGCGCCTTGTTCAGGCACCGAGCAAATTTTGTGCAGTTATACACAGTGCAATGTCGAGCGGCGGCATGGTTTCGGGAATGGCCAAACTGCGCAGGGCTGCCCCATCTACCCATTGCAGCGCCGCCCCTTCTTCGGCGACGGGCGTACCGCGCCAGGCGTGGCAGCGATAGAGCAGCAGGACCAGATCACGCCCGCTGGCCGCTGCCTCGTGCACGGCAAAGGTCAACGGCGCCAGATCGGCAGGATCGACGGCAATTCCCAGCTCTTCCGCCAGTTCGCGCGCCAGGGCCGCTGCCGGCGTCTCACCTGGCTCCACCTTGCCGCCGGGAAACTCCCACAGCCCGCCGTGATGCTTGCCCAGCGGGCGCTGCTGCAACAACAGGCGGGCTTCGCCGCCCTCGCCCGCTACCAGCGCTGCAGCGACGACCAGCAACGGCGCGGATGCCTGGTGCGGCAGGGGCGAGGCAAGTGTAGATGACATTGGTTAATCCGATCCGGCAAAACATAAGGGCAAACCGCCAGTCATGCCGGCAACGGTTTCTTAGGCCATGTCCCGCTAAGCGGAAAGATGCACAGGTGGATGGGGCCAAGACATGAAGAACTTCTTGCGCAGGATCGCGCGCGAAAGCGAGGCGGTGACGCTGGTGGAATATGGCCTGCTGGTGGGGGCACTGGGCCTGTCGATCGTTTTCGGGCTCAACGCGTTTACCAATCAACTCTACCGTCTTTGGCACATTATCGACAATGCAGCGGTGGCTGCGGCCAATCGGCATTAAGCGCATTTTAGGTTTTACTGCCTAGAGACAGCATTGTCCGCAGCGTGACGCAAAACCGAGGCGGGCCGGGAAAAGAAGATCTCTTCAGGAGTAGAATTATGAAGCTCGTCCGCGACCTGTTCCGCAACGAAGAAGGCGCCACCGCCATTGAATACGGCCTGATCGCCGCTCTGATCGCCGTTGCTGCCATTACCGCCATGGGCGCGCTGGGCAACTCGCTCGGCAACACCTTCAACCTCGTGTCGAACGACATGAACAACGCTTCGGACGGCCACCTCTAAGAGGCGCCGTCGCCCGGCGAAACACGCCGGGTGAGCAACAGGAAGGGGCGGAAGAAGGCGGGGGCCTTTTTCCGCCCCTTTTCTGTCAGCAGCACCAGACGGCCGGCACGAAAAAGGCCGCCAGGCATCGTGCCGGCGGCCTTTTCATGTCTGGGTCGTGCGGATCAGGCGCCGATGCGCAGGAACCGTTCGGCGCGCAGGGCGCGCAGGGCATCGGCATTCTTGCCGGCCAGGTGATCGAGTTCCTCACCGATCGCGGCGGCGAGTGCGGTGCAGGTGGCGGCCGGATCGCGATGCGCGCCGCCCACCGGTTCGGGCACAATGCGATCAATCACGCCCAGCGAGAGCAGATCCTGCGCCGTCACTTTCATGGCCTCGGCCGCCTCGGGTGCCTTTTCAGCCGTGCGCCACAGGATCGAGGCGCAGCCTTCGGGCGAAATCACCGAATAGACCGCGTGTTCGAGCATCAGCACGCGCTCGGCACTGGCAAGTGCCACGGCCCCGCCCGAGCCGCCCTCGCCCACGATCGTGGCGACCATCGGCACGCCCAGCGCCAGGCAGGCTTCGGTGGAGCGGGCAATCGCCTCGGCCTGGCCGCGTTCCTCAGCCTCGACACCCGGAAACGCGCCCGAGGTATCGACCAGGGTGACCACCGGCAGGCCGAATCGGCTGGCCATTTCCATCAGGCGCACCGCCTTGCGATAGCCTTCGGGCTTGCCCATGCCGAAATTGTGGCGAATGCGGCTTTGCGTATCGTGGCCCTTTTCATGGCCGATCAGCATCACGCGGCGATTGCCCAAACGGGCAAAGCCGCCGACGATCGCCTGATCCTCGCCATAGAGGCGATCCCCACCCAGCGGCATGAACCCGGTGAACATCCGCTCGACATAGTCGCGGAAGTGCGGCCGCGCCGGATGGCGGGCCACCTGGGTCTTTTGCCAGGGCGAGAGCGCACGATAGGTGTTGGCCAGAAGCTCGGCCGACTTGGTCTCAAGACGACGGATCTCGGCGGCGATATCCAGCTCACCGCTGGCGGCAGCCGTATCGCGCAGTTCGGCGATGCGGGCTTCCAGGGCGGCGACGGGTTTTTCGAATTCGAGGTACGAAATCATGGCGCCTGCGCTAGGGACACGCGGCCGTTTGGTCAATGGTCGCGCATGGTCAAAGGTGCCTGAGCGGGTGCTTCTCGTTCACCAGCGCCACCAGGCGGGCCGAATCCACGTGGGTATAGATTTCGGTGGTGGCAATATCGGCGTGGCCCAACAGGGTCTGCAACACGCGCAGGTCTGCCCCGCCCTCCAGCAGATGGGTGGCAAAGGCATGGCGCAGCACGTGCGGGCTGACCTTTTCCGGATCGATTCCGGCGCGCAGCGCCAGATCGCGCACCAGTTGGAACAGCCGCACGCGCGTCAGGTGCCCGCCACGCGGCGAGGGAAAGAGATGACGCGAACCACCCGGCCGCACCGCCAACCAGCGCCGCAGGGCGGCCAGCGCCCGGGTGGACACGGGCACCAGGCGTTGTTGCCCACCCTTGCCGGTGATCGCCAGGAACGGCACATCGCGCGGCAGCGCGGCCAGCGGCAGCGAGACCAGCTCGGTGGCGCGCAGGCCCGAACCATAGAGCAGTTCGACCAGTGCCAGCAGCCGCACTCCCTCAGGCGTGCCGGCGGCCGCATCCGCTTCTGCCGTTTCCAGAAACCGGCCGATTTCCGCATGATCAAGCAGGCGCGGAAGCGGCCGGCGCGCGCGCGGCCGCACCAGCGCGGTGCTGGGATCATCGGCCCGCAGGCCCTCGTCCTGGGCAAAGGCCATGAACTGGCGCAGCGCCGAAATCTTGCGCGCCTGGCTGGCCGGGGCAAGTTCGGCCCAGGTTTGCGCCAGACCGGTCAGCGCCTCGACATCAGCAGTAACCAGATTGCCGACCACGCTTTCGGCGCCGGCAAGATCGCGCGCATAGGCGGCCAGGGTATTGGCCGCCGCGCCGCGTTCGGCCGCCATCATCGCCAGGAACGCCGCCACCGCCGGAGAGGCCGGGCCGGCGCCGCGCCTGTTCACAACCGCGCCTTCACACCCGCGCCACCGCTTCGGCGGCGATCATCCGCGCCTCGCCGTCCAGGCCCACACGGCGCAGCGCCGAAACGATGTGATAGAGGTGCACCGCCGTCATCTTGTCCCAGCTTTGCGCCTGCATGCCAAAGCCGGCGAGCAGCGCGACCAGCGCGGGATTGTCGGATTGGGCGGCATCATCGATGGCGCGCGTCCAGCGCGTTTGCCGGCCCATGTTGATCTTGAGCTTGCCGGCAAAGGCATTGGCCGTGGCATCGTCCACCCGGCCCAGGCCCATCAGCCCGGCCAGCAGGAACTGCGAACGCAGCGCGCCGCTGCTGTCATCGCCGCTCTGGAAGGATTCCAGCGCGGCGTTGCCGATCGCCGTGCTTTTGGCCGGGGCGGACAGGGCAATGAGGCCCCAGGGTTCACTGCCCACGGCGACGACACCGCTCCACCGCGCGGCATTGGCATCGAGGCCAGCGGTCAACATCGAGGCAATCAGGCCACCGGCATCGCCTGCCAGATCGGGGCTGGGCAGCATGCGCGCGGCGGCATAGGCCGTGAGCACCAGGCGCGAATAGGCCCGATCGGGGTTGTCGGCCGAACCCCACAGCGCCTTGATCGCGGCCAACCGGTCTGCGGCCTCAGGAGCGGTATAGGCGGTGCGCAGCTTGTCGGCCAGCGGGCCCCAGGTCTTGTCCTGGTCGGCCCCGTCCTGGGCGTTGATTTCGGCAAGCTGGCTGTAGAGGTCAACCATCGCCGCGCTCGACAGGATGCCCCGGCCCGCCGCCACATCGGCTGCGGCGCAGCGTGCCGGCAGCGGCAGCATGGGCGCACGCACGGCCAGCACCGCGTAATCGGCCCAGGCCTGCTCGCGCAGGTTCTGCGGCGGTTCGATGCCGACTGCAAAGGCCATGCCGGTGCGCCACGGGGTGAGTTGATCGACATCCTTCCATTCGATGTTGACCGCGCGGCGCGTGGCAGAGGTGGCGCCGGCCAGCTTCTGCGCCAGCAGGATATCGATCTTGTCGGCGCCGCCGCGGCGCATCAGGCGATCAAGCTGCGCCATCGCCGGCGGCCCATCGCCGGTAAAGCCAGAACAGATCGCGCGGGTCAGGTCCCACTGCATGCCCTGCCGCCCTGCGGCGGTAAGCGCAGTGATCGGGCACAGCCCGACCGGATCGGCCGTGGCCAGGAATGCCCCCATCGCGGCGTCTTCCAGGCCCGGCGTAAAAAAGCCGCTGTCGACCGACTGCACCATGGCGCGCGCGGGATCAGCCTCACCCATACGCAGCAGCAGCCCAGCGCGCAGGGCGGCCCAATCGGCGCCGTTCATGCCCACCGGGGTATCCATGCGGCTCATCAGCGCGCGGCGCACCAGGATATGCCCCCAGCGCGACACCATCGGCCCGCGCATGTGGTTGAGCAACTGCTCCACGAACGGGCCGTTGAGATAATGCGTGGACGTGGCCGGAAACCCGCCATCGACCTGGTCGATCACCCCGACCCGCGCCAGGCTGCGCTGGGTACTGGGCGGAATATCGTACTTGGGCTGGGCCTTGGCGATCAGCGCATCGAGCGTGCCGGGATCGATCGAATCGAGCGGATCGGCCGGGCCGCTACTGCCGGTCACATCGGCATTCTCATCCAGCGGAAGCGGCTGGATCACCGGTGACGCAACGGCCGCAGGCGCCGCCGGGGTCGCGGCCGGCTTGGCCGGCGCGGGAGCCGCCTTGGCGGCGGCAGGTGCTGCCGCGGGCTTGGCCTTGGCCGGCTGCGGGCGTGCGGGCTGCGCCGCCGGCTTGTCAAAACCGGGCGGCAGCAGCGATTCCTGCGCCAGCAGCGCGCCGGTCATCCCGGCAATGGCAACGCAGCCGAGCAGGGCATGGCGGAAAAGGCGCGGTTTCATGGCTTGCTTTCCGAATGGGCCGAGCTGGCATTACTGGGCACGGCAACGGGCTGTTCCACCCAAGCGGTCTGGCGTGGCCCGCCCAGCATCCAGGCCAGCATAACCAGGGCCACGATCACGGCCGCCACCAAGCCACCGCCGATCGCCAGCCAGGGCAGCCCCTGAAACGGCGCGAATCCACCAGCGGAAAGCGGCGGCCGATTTTCCGGCCCGCGCCCGTCACCCTTGCCACTTTGCATCGAACCCTGATTGTTCACGTTGCCTCGCTGCCACGGCGCTTGCGCTTGGCCCTAGCGCAAGTATAGGCGGCGCGGCAATGGACCACGAAAGCGCCCTCTTATCCATGGCGGAAATCGCCCGCATTGGCCGCCGGATCGATCGGCCGGTGGTGCTGGTGGGCATGATGGGCGTGGGCAAGACCACGGTGGGCCGCAAGCTGGCCAGTCTGCTCGACGTGCCGTTCGTTGATGCCGACGAAGAGATAGAGCGCGCGGCGCAGATGCCGATCCCCGAAATCTTTGCCACCTATGGCGAACCCTATTTCCGCAGCGGCGAGCGCCGGGTCATCGCACGCCTGCTCGACGGCGCCACGCCAACGCGGCGCAAGATCCTGGCCACCGGCGGCGGCGCCTTTGTCGATCCCGATACGCGGCGGCTGATTCTCGACAAGGCGGTATCGGTCTGGCTCGACAGCGATATCGACACGCTGGTGGAGCGCGTGGGCCGCAAGGACAATCGCCCGCTGCTGCGCGGCGGCAACCCGCGCGAGATCCTTTCCCGCCTGCGCGAGGACCGGCGCGCCGCCTATGAGCAGGCGGCAATCCATATCACCAGCGGCAACCTGCCCCACGGCGTGACGGCAAACCGCATCCTGAAAGCGATTGACGCATGGCTGTAATCCCCGTCGCCATTGCCGGCGCCCCCTATGACGTGGTGATCGAAGAAGGCGCCCTCGCCCGCGCTGGTAGGCTGTGCCGCCCGTTCGTGCGCAAGGACAGCGTCGCGGTGATCACCGACGAAAACGTCGCCGCCGCCTGGCGCGAGACGGTGACGGCCAGCTTTGCCGCGCAGGGCATCGCCAGCCAGTGGCTGGTGCTGCCGGCCGGAGAGGCGACCAAATCCTGGGACAGCCTGGTGCGCGTGGTCGATTGGCTGCTGGGCCTGGAGATCGAGCGCAAGGACAACGTGGTGGCGCTGGGCGGCGGCGTGATCGGCGATCTGACCGGCTTTGCCGCCTCGATGGTCAAGCGCGGCTGCGGCTTTATCCAGATGCCCACCACGCTGCTGGCGCAGGTCGATTCCAGCGTTGGTGGCAAGACCGCGATCAACACGGCCATGGGCAAGAACCTGGTGGGCGCGTTCCACCAGCCCAGCCTGGTGCTGGCCGATCCCCTCAGCCTCGATACCCTGCCCTTACGCGATGTGCGCGCCGGCTATGCCGAAGTGGTGAAATACGGACTGATCGACGATCTCGAATTCTTCTTCTGGTGCGAGGCCAACGCCGCCCGCCTGCTGGCCGGCGAGGCTGAGGCGCGCGAGCACGCCATCGCCCGCAGCGTGGCAGCCAAGGCGCGGATCGTGGCCGCCGACGAAAAGGAAACCACGGGCGTGCGCGCCTTGCTCAACCTGGGGCACACGTTTGGCCACGCGCTGGAGGCGCAGACCGGCTTTTCCGATCGGCTGCTGCACGGCGAAGGCGTGGCGCTGGGCATGATCCTGGCCGCGCGCTATTCGGCGCGCCTTGGCCTGATGAGCGGACAGGATGCCGAGCGCGTCGCCGCGCATATCGCTGCCGTGGGCCTGCCGGCTTCGCTCAAGGCACTCGACATGAATTGCGACGGGCAGACGCTCAAGAATCACATGCTCCACGACAAGAAGATGGACGCCGGCACCCTGCCCTTCCTGCTGATGCGTGGGCTAGGGCAGACGTTCCTAGCCAAGGACGTGGACCTGGCGGATGTGGCAGCGTTTCTGGATGCGGAACTGGCGCGCTAGGCGCCCCTCCACCGCCGCTACGCGGCGGTCCCCCTCCCCACAAGTGGGGAGGATCTACAGAGTTCCTCCCCACTTGTGGGGAGGGGGACCAGCCGCAGGCTGGTGGAGGGGCGATGCCTCAGACTGTGTCCGGCACCAAGTCCACCGCTGCAAACTCTGGCAGCATGGCTTCGCGCAGCAACGTGCGGTGGCATTCGTGCGCGGCGCGTTCATAGCATAGCAGGGCGACGCGCTTTTCCGTGGCCAGGGCGTGCAGCTGCGCCCCGGCGGCCATCGCCTCGGGCAGTTCGAGCTGGCCAGCATAGATGCGTTCGAGCGCCGCGTGATCATGCGCACGGGCAGCGGCGCGGCCATCGGCGGGCGTGCCCAGCGCCTTGAAATGAACGTATTGGATGCCAGCCTGCGCCAGCGCACCGGCCAGCGCGGTCTTGGAAAAGCCGGGCCGGCGCGACAGCGGCAGCGCGCGCACATCGGCCAGCACGTCGACGCCGGCGGATTTCAGCGTGCCGATCACGGCATCGAGCGTCGCCTGCTCATAGCCGATGGTCCAGATCGAGGGCGCGGTCATAGCAGGCGGGCGCCGTTGGGCACGGGGCGTTCGGGGCTGGCGAGTACCACGCGGCCTTCGGCATCGGCAAAGCCGAGCGTGAGCACTTCGGAAATTGCCTTGCCCACCTGGCGTGGCGGGAAGTTGACCACGGCGGCGACCTGGCGGCCGACCAGGCTGGCCGGATCATACAGCGCGGCCACTTGCGCGCAGCTTTTCTTGTGGCCCACGCCGGGGCCAAAATCGATCACCAGCTTGATCGATGGTTTGCGCGCGCCAACCAGGTCTTCAGCGGAAAGCACGGTGCCGATGCGAATGTCCACTTTCAGGAAATCGCTGAAGGCAATGGTTTCTTCGGGCTCGCTCGCGGGATCGTGAATAACATGCATGGGCCAATTGTGCCCCGGCCGCCCCGCTTGTGCAAGGCGGCCGGCGGCACGATCAGTCCTTGTTGGCCTGGGCAAAGGCGGCAGCTGCGCCAAACAGGCCCGGCTGCGGATGGGTGATCAGCTTGACCGGCATCTGCGCCATGATCTGCTCGAACCGCCCCTTGGCGCGGAACCGCTCGGCAAAGCCAGACCGCACCAGGCAATCCTTGATGCGCAGGCCCAGCCCGCCGGCCATGACCACGGCCGAGGCACCATGGGCCAGCGCCAGGTCGCCCGCCACGCTGCCCAGGCTCAGGCAGAAGCGGTCGATCGCGGCGGCGGCCAGGCTGTCTTCGCCGCTGCTGCCTAGCGTCCAAATCGCCTTGTCATCGCGCGGGATAAACGGCGCGCCCTCGATCAGCGCCAGCGTTTCATAGATATCGACAATGCCAGGCCCCGCCACCACGCGCTCTACCGAAACGCGGCGATGACGCTTGCGCAAGCGGGCGAGCACCGCGTCCTCTATCCCGTCGAGCGGGGCATAATCGATATGTCCGCCTTCGGTGGGCTGTACCTGATAGCCATGCGCATGGCGCCACAACTGGGCCACGCCCAGCCCGGTGCCCGGCCCGACGACGCTGAATACGCCATGATCGGGCAGCGACACGTCGGGGCCAGACAGGTGGATGAAGTGTTCTTCGCCGGCCTGGGCCACGGCATGGGCGACGGCGGCGAAATCGTTGACCACGACATAGCGTTCGGCGCCCAGCTTTTCCGGGATCAGCGCCGGGCGGATGATCCACGGGTTATTGGTGAACTTGATCACCTCACCACCCACCGGCCCCGCCACGGCTATGGCGCAGGCCTTGGGCACCACGCCACCGTTCTGGCGGGCGAATTCCTCCCACGCCAGCTGGAAGCTGGCATGTTCGGCGGTCTTGAGTGTGACCGCTTCGCCCAGATGCGTAACCCGGCCATCTTCCACGGTGGCCAAGGCAAAGCGCGCGTGCGTACCGCCGATGTCTACGGCTACGAGTTCCATGATATCCTCTCCCCCGAATGCCGGACGTTACAGGCCTGCAGCGGCCAACATGGCCGATCCACCGCGCTCGGCCGGATCGGAATAGTGGCGCATCAGGGCAAACAGTTCGCGGCCCACGCCCATTGCCTCGGGCGAGGCCACCACATCTTCACGCGCCGCCCATTCATCGGCATCGACCAGCGCCACCAGTTCGCCGGTCTGCGCGCAGACGCGCACGATATCGCCATCGCGCAGCTTGGCGAGCGGGCCGCCCAGCTTGGCTTCGGGCGAGACGTGGATTGCCGCTGGCACCTTGCCCGATGCGCCCGACATGCGCCCGTCGGTGACCAATGCCACGCGGAAACCGCGATCCTGCAACACGCCGAGCGGCGGCGTCAGCTTGTGCAGTTCGGGCATGCCATTGGCGGCCGGACCCTGGAAGCGCACTACCACGACGACATCGCGTTCGAGTTCGCCGGCCTTGAACGCCTTGAGCACGTCGTTCTGATCGGCAAAGACGCGCGCAGGCGCCTCGATCGTCCAGCGCGATGCATCCACCGCGCTGACCTTGATCGTGCCACGGCCCAGGTTCCCCTGCAGCAGGCGCAGGCCGCCTTCGGGCTGGAACGGCGCGGTGACGGGGCGCAGCATGCTGTCATCCCCGCTCTTCACCGGGGCGGGGTTCCACGTCAGCGTGTCGCCATCCATGACCGGTTCCTGCGCGCCATCGGCCAGCGAAGCGCCATAGACGGTGCGGATGTCGGCATGGGCTAGCCCGTTGTCGAGCAGTTCGCGGATGACATAGGGCATGCCGCCAGCGGCGTGGAAATAGTTCACGTCGCCCGCGCCATTGGGATAGACGCTGGCAATCAGCGGCACCACGCGCGACAACTCGTCCATGTCGTCCCAGTCGATCTGCACGCCTGCGGCGCGCGCCATGGCCGGAATGTGGATGACGTGGTTGGTCGAACCACCCGTGGCCAGCAGGCCGACCACGGCATTGACGATGGCCTTTTCATCCACGCAATGGCCCAGCGGGCGATAGTCATCGCCATCCCAGCTGATCTGCGCGGCGCGGTGCACGGCGGCGCGGGTCAGTTCCTGGCGCAGCTTGGTGCCGGGCAGGACGAAGCTGGAACCGGGAATGTGCAGGCCCATCATTTCCATCATCATCTGGTTGGAATTGGCCGTGCCATAGAACGTGCAGGTGCCGGCCGAGTGATAGCTTGCGCTTTCGGATTCGAGCAGTTCGTCGCGGCCAACCTTGCCTTCGGCATAGAGCTGGCGAATGCGCACCTTTTCCTTGTTGGCCAGGCCCGTAGGCATCGGGCCCGACGGGACCAGGATCGTGGGCAGATGGCCAAAGCGCAGGCCGCCGATGATCAGGCCAGGCACGATCTTGTCGCAGATGCCCAGGAACAGCGCCGCCTCGAACATGCCGTGCGACAGGCCCACCGCGGTGCTCATCGCGATGGTGTCGCGGCTGAACAGCGACAGTTCCATCGAATCCTGGCCCTGCGTCACCCCGTCGCACATCGCCGGAACGCCGCCCGCCACCTGCGCCGTAGCGCCCACTTCGCGGGCGAAAACCTTGATCTGTTCGGGATAACGACCATAGGGCTGGTGCGCCGAAAGCATATCGTTGAACGCGGTGACGATGCCGATGTTCAGCGCCTTGCCATCGCGCAGCGCCAACTTGTCATCGCCGGCAGCGGCAAAGCCGTGGGCCAGGTTGCCGCAGGTCAGCTTGGGGCGGTTGACGCCTGCCTCGCGCGCGCGATCGATGAGATCGAGATAGGCGGCGCGGGTATCGCGGCTGCGTGCCACGATACGATCGGTGACCTTGGCCACGGTAGGATGAAGGGCCATCATTCGCTCCAGTAGATGGTAACCGGCGGGCCATCGCTGCCGCGCAGGAAGTCAGAAACAGGGTAATCGGCGTTGCCGGCCAGCACGTCTTCGATCAGTGCCTTCTTCGATGCGCCGGTAACGACCAGGATCACTTCCTTGGTCGCCTTGAGCGCCCGCGCGGTCAGCGTCAGCCGATCGAACGGTGCCTCGGGCGGCAGCGGGATCGGCGTGGTGGCAATCACCGTGGCGCCGGGGCGGACCAGCGCCTGCATGGTCGGAAACAGCGAGGCGACGTGGCCATCTTCGCCCATGCCCAGCCATACCAGATCGAACGGCGCCACTGCGGCGCCCTCTTCCAGGCGTTCGAACCTGGCACCGCTGTCACCCAGCGCGCCGTAAAGCTTGCCGAAATTGCTGGCGGGATGATCGTCGGGCACGCGGCGATCGTCGGTCAGCGCCAGGGTGGCGCCAGACCAATCAAGCCCGCGATCCTTGAGCAGGGCAAAGACCTTGAGCGGGGTGGAGCCGCCGGTCATCGCCAGGCGCTTTTCGCCTGGGCGCGCCAGTTCGGTGGCGATGCGATCGGCCACGGCGGCAGCATCGCCGGGCGTGGCCCACCGCACACGCGGGTTGGCGGTCTCAGTCATTCCAGCTTCTCCCATCGCGTTCGGTCAGGGCGATGGCCGCGTTGGGGCCCCAACTGCCGGCGGCATAGGGCTTGCACTCCATCTGGCCACCTTCCCAGACCGCGCGGATCGCATCGACCCAGCGCCACTGCGCCTCCACCTCGTCACGGCGCACGAACAGCGTCTGTTCGCCCTCGATCAGGTCGAGCAGCAGGCGTTCATAGGCAATGCGACGCCGCGCCTTGGCAAAGGCCTGGGTCAGCGAGAGATCGAGGTTGACCTCGCGCAGCACCACGCCGCCGCGATCGAGGCCCGGCTCCTTGGCCATGACCTGAAGCCGCACGTATTCTTCCGGCTGAAGGCGGATGACCATACGATTGGCCTGCAACTTGCCGCCACGGCCCGAGAAGATGTTGTGCGGCACCTGCTTGAACTGCACCACGATTTCCGAGCGACGCTCAGCCAGGCGCTTGCCAGTGCGCAGGTAGAACGGCACGCCCTGCCAGCGCCAGTTGTCGACATGCGCCTTGATCGCCACGAAGGTTTCGGTGTCCGAAGGCTCGCCCAGATCTTCCTGATAGCCGGCCACCCCGCCGCCCTTCACCGCCCCGGCACGATACTGGCCGCGCACCATTTCCTCGGCCTTCACCGTGCGCAGTGCGCGCAAGACCTTGACCTTTTCATCGCGGATCGAGGTGGCATCGAAATCGCGCGGCGGCTCCATCGCGATCAGCGCGAGCAGCTGGAGCATGTGGTTCTGCACCATGTCGCGCAGGGCGCCAGTATCGTCGTAGAAACCCTTGCGCCCTTCCAGGCCCACGGTTTCGCTGACGGTAATCTGCACGTGATCGATATTGCCGGCGTTCCACTGCGGCTCGAACATCATGTTGGCAAAGCGCAGCGCCATCAGGTTCTGCACGGTTTCCTTGCCGAGATAGTGATCGATGCGGAAGATCTGGTCTTCGGCAAAGGCCCCGGCAACGGCATCGTTGATGCGGCGGCTGGAGGCCAGATCGTTGCCCAGCGGCTTTTCCAGGCCGATGCGCACGTTGTCATGCGCCAGGCCAGCGCGACGCAGGCCCTCAATCGTCGGCTCGAACAACGCGGGCGCGGTCGACAAGAAGATCGACAGGCCGCAGCTGGTGTCGCCCAGCTTGGTAGCCAGATCGGCAAAGCCATCGACGTTCGATGCGTCGAGCGTCTGGTATTCCAGGCGCGCCAGAAAACTGGCCAGCTTAGTCTCGTCCTTGCGGTCTTCCGGCAGGAATTCATCGAGCGCGGCATGGGCAAAGTCACGGAAATCAGCGTCGGTGTGTTCCGAGCGCGCGGTGCCGACAATGCGCAGGCCGGGATCGATCAACCCGTCTTCATGCAGGGCATAGAGCGAGGGCAACAGCATCCGGCGGGAAAGGTCGCCGGTTGCGCCAAAGAGCAAAAGCGCAGAACAACTGCTGTCGGCCATCGGCGGATCTCCTTATCTTTCGCAACACGAATGCCGTGCGCGCTTGCATGGCAACGTGCGACCCCTTGGGTTGGGTCCTTGTCGATGCCTGCCCTAGTCGCTCATGCGGCGCGATGCACGTCGCATAAGTATGCAAGCGGGGTGGGCACTGCCAAGCACGTTTCCATGCCTGGCCATGGTAGCGCGCGCAATTTCCTGCCGCGCGCATGATCGCGCCGTTTTCGTGATAATTCGATTGCAAAGAGGTTGACCATGCTGGCATCACGCCTTCAAGGACCGTCCGATTTGTGCGATCCAAAGGGAGAAATAATGCCTGCTGCCCCGCTCAACGGTGCCCCCCTGATCGGTGCGATCGAGGCAGGCGGAACCAAGTTCATCGCCGCACTCGCCACCCCGGAAGGCGAAATCCTGGCGCGCACGCGCATTCCCACGCAAACGCCCGAAACCTGCTTCCCCGCGCTGGCCGATTTCTTTGCCGCCGCGCAGGAAGAGCACGGCCCCGTCGCCGCCTTTGGCGTTGCCAGCTTCGGCCCGATCGACATCGATCCCACCTCGCCCACTTATGGCACGTTCACCACCACGCCCAAGCCGGGCTGGCAGGGCGCGCGTTTCCACGATGTGCTGGGCAGCTTCGGCGCGCCGATCGTGGTCGATACCGATGTGAACGGCGCATGCCTGGGCGAATGGATGAAAGGCGCGGGCCAGGGTTGCCGCACGCTGGCCTATACCACCATCGGCACCGGCGTGGGCACGGGCGTGGTCAGCCATGGCCGCTCGCTGATGGGCATTTCGCACTTTGAAAGCGGCCATATCCTGCCCCCGCACGATCGCGCGCTCGATCCGTTCGCAGGATCGTGCCCCTACCACGGTGATTGCCTGGAAGGCCTGGCATCAGGCCCGGCGATCGAAAAGCGCTGGGGCAAGAGCCTGGACCAGCTGGCCGGCGATCAAGCCGCGATCGACCTGATCGGCGGCTATATCGCGCACCTCGCGGCCAGCCTGGTGCTGCTGCACATGCCCGATCGCCTGATTTTCGGCGGCGGCGTGATGAAGGCGCCGGGCCTGGTGGAATCAGTTCGCCGCCAGACCGAAGCCAAGCTCAACGGCTATGTCAGCCACCCGCGCCTCGACGCTGGCTTGGAAACCTATATCGTCACGCCGGGCCTGGGCGACGATGCCGGCATCACCGGCGCGATCGCGCTGGGCTGCCAGGCGCTGGACGTGGCCCTGCCGGGCTGATCCAGCCTGCCGCACGGCGCATGCAAAAAGCCCGGCAAGGTCTGACCTTGCCGGGCTTTTTGCTGTTCAGCTGACATGAGAAAGGCGACCGGGAATGCCCCGGCCGCCCTCCCGTGGATCAGAACTTGTAACGAACCGAAGCGCTCATCGTCCGGCCCAGCATGGCGCTGTTGTCGAAGATCGCCTGGTTGGCAGACAGGCCGGCCGTGCCCGGACCCACCGCGATCGAACCGTTGTTTGCGCGATAGCCCAGCGTGTTGAACAGGTTGTTTACGTTGAAGCTCACTTCCAGCTTGTCGGCCGGGCGAACCTTGACGAAGCCGTTCACAAACGTGCGGCCCGGCGCGGTGTAGCCACCCGAAACCAGGAAGTTGGACTGGCCGCTGGCCGAGAAGCCGATGGCGGCAACGCCCGCGTCATAGCTGGGCGAAACCAGCCAGGTCCACTTCGGCATGGCGACCGGGGTAGTCTTGGTGCCGACGTTTTCGGCATGGGTATAGACCACATAGCCGTCGAGCGAGAAGTGACCCGCCGACACGCCGCCCGAGGCTTCCACGCCATAGGAGTGGTAGATCGCGTCGATGAACGGGCTTTCCCCGCGCGAGGGAGCGGTGAAGTCGTAATTGCTTTCCTTCACCTGCGCCCGATAGAGCGTGACTTCGGCGTGGTAGCGACCGCCACCCACATTGCCGCGCTGCTTGAGGCCCAGTTCCTGCTGGCTGACATAGTTGACCGACAGGTGATCGCCACCGGCCGTCAGCTTGCCATCGGCAGTGAAATTGGCGTTGTTGTACAGCAGGCGATCGGCGTTGAAGCGACCACCGCGGCTGACGCGGACGAACACGCTGGTATCGTTGCTCACTTCATAGAGCGCGCCGAACGACCAGCTGACATAGCTCTTGGTGTAGTTCAGCACGTTGTCCGGGGTGGACTTGGTGTTGTAGGCCGGGATCGAGGCCGAGCCGAGCGCGTCGGTAACCGTCACGTTGCCCACGGCCTGCGGTGCATAGGCCGCACCCGATGCCTTCACGCTGTCATAGCGCACGCTGCCGTCGAGGTTGAGGTGGCCAACCTGGCCTTCGAGCTGACCATACAGCGCATCGTCGGTGTAGCTGACGTCATACGAACGCCCGCCGCAGCAGCCGCCCCACTGGTTGTTGAAGCCGGTCAGACCCTGCGCGGTCAGCTGGTTGCCGGCAGCATCGAACAGGTCGAGCGGCACGGGGTTGCTCGAACCGTTGAGGGTCTGCGTGGCGTTGTTGATGCGCCAATCCATCGCCACGGTCTGGCGCATGTGGAACCAGCCAGCGTTGGCCTTGACCTTGGCGCCGTCACCCACGTCGAACTTGCCGCTGAACGTCAGGTCGTTCACCAGGCTGCCGACATCCTTCATGTCGACATAGGCCTGCGCGCTGTTGCTGACGAAACGGCCGTTATAGACCTGGCCGGCGTTGGGGCCGGCGGCATAGCGCAGCGTGCCCAGACCCGCGAGCGAGGCGGCGGTGGCTTCACCGGTCCATTGGTTGGCAAAGGTGCCGCTCATCGAGGTCCAGCGGGCCTTGTCGGTCACGGTGAACGCGGGGGTGAATTCATAGTGGAATTCGCCGCCCAGCGCGGTGGCGACCGGGTGAATGCCTTCCATCGCCACGGTGCGCACGTTGCCGTTGGCATCAAGGATCTGGAAGTTCTGGTTATAGATGCCGGTAGAGGCATACTTGCGCGCGTCAACGCCGTCGAACGTGCTGTAGCCGGTGATCTTGTTGCCCGAGAGCGTCACCAGGCTGGGCATCGAGGTAAAGGTCGGTTCCTTGTCGTCCAACCGCTTGAAATTGAAGCGGATGTAGCCCTTGCCGTCGTCAAAGTCCTTGGTGATGTTGCCCTTGATCTGATAGCCGCTCTGCGCCTTGTACGGCAGGTGCGTCGGGCCGTTGCCATCGATCGCATAGCCGCCCAGGTGGAAGCGCACGCTGTCGGACAGGTGGCCACCGTAATCGAAATCGACGCGGGTTTCGCGATAGTTGAGCGCCTGGCTCAGGCCGATTTCGCCGCCGTCATGCTCGCCGGTCTTGGACACGTAGTTGATGACCGCGCCGGGCGCCTGGCTGGAGAAGGTGGAGGCCGAACCGCCGCGCACCGCTTCCACGCGGTTCACGTTGTTGTCAAAGCGCACCCAGTAGTCGTTGTTGCCGAACTGGATATCGCCGAACAGGGTGACCGGCAGGCCATCTTCCTGAAGGCCGACATATTCCGAACCGCCGGTGGAAACCGGAATACCGCGCACGCCGATGTTGGCGTTGCCGCCCGGGCCGGCGGTGTCCTGCACGTTGAGGCCGGGGATCGTTCGCAGCACTTCGGCCTGCGAGCGCGGGGTGAAGTTGGTGACCGCTTCCTGGTTGATCTGCGACACCGAGATCGACGAAAGCTGGGCAGACTTGCCGCCGGCAGCGGCGGTCACCACGATCGGGGCGACATCGGCGGCGTCATCGGCGGGGGTCGCGGCCGGCTGGGCATCCTGCGCCAGGGCGGGCGTGGCAATCAGCGCACCGGCAACGGCGGCGAGCGACGCGCACGACAGAAAAGCGGACGGCTTCATCAGGTACTCTCCCATGAACACGTTCCCACATGCGGAGCGGGAATCGATAAATAGCCTGATACGCACCACTACAATCGTTTGCAATGCGCATTTGCACGCTATGCAATGGATTGCATCTTCAGCTATCACTTTGCCTCGGGCTGTGGCATCGCTGCATCACCCACCGCCTCGAAGCCCGGCGTTGCAGGGCTTTAAGTTGCCTGCTCCACCTTGCTTTCAGGGTTCCCCCAGCTAAAAGCGTGGCCATGACCGAAACGTCCAACGAAAAGACCGTAAGAGAGGCAAGCAAACCCAGGATCCGCAACATTGCGGAACTTGCACGCATGGCCGGTGTTTCGGCCGGCACTGTTTCGCGCGCGCTGGCCGGCAAGAGCCTGGTCAACGCCGAAACGCGCGAGCGCATCCAGGCCATCGCCCGCGAGCACGGGTTCCGGCCCAACCAGATGGCCCGCCGCCTGCGCACGCAGCGCACCGGTGTGATCGGCGTGGTCATCCCGCTCGGCCACGAGCGCCGCCAACACATTTCCGACCCGTTCTTCATGACGCTGTTCGGGCACTTGGCCGATGCGCTGACGGAAAGCGGCCATGACCTGATGCTGTCGCGCGTTATCCCGGGCGATGACGAATGGCTGGATCGCATCGTCGATTCCGGCATGCTCGATGGTGCCCTGGTGATCGGCCAGTCCAACCAGATGGAGGCGATCGAGCGGGTGGCAGAGCGCTATCTGCCGATGGTGGTGTGGGGCAGCCACCGCGATGGACAGATCCATTGCACCGTGGGCACCGACAATCGCCTGGGCGGCCGCCTAGCGGCGCAGCGCCTGCTCGACCAGGGCAAGCGCAAGCTCGTGTTCTTTGGCGATACCGGCGCGCCGGAAATCGCCGACCGCCTGGCCGGGGCGCAGGATGCCGTGGCGGCATGCGCGGGGGCCACGCCGCTCGTGGCGTGCTCGACCCATCTGTCCAACGAGGAAATCCCCGAACAGGTGGCCGGGCACCTTGAGCAGTTCGCCGGCCTGATCGACGGCATCGTCTGCGCGTCTGACGTGATCGCGATGACCACGCTGCGCCTGTTGCACGAACGCGGCGTGCGTGTGCCCCACGATGTGGCCGTGACCGGGTTTGACGATGTGCCGATCGCCACGCAAACCGTGCCGCAGCTTACCACCGTGCGCCAGGATATTGCTGGCGGGGCGCGCGCGATGGTCGACCTCTTGACCCAGCGCATCGCCGGCGTGGAAACCCCATCAACGATCATGGCCCCCGAACTGGTCGTGCGCGAAAGCGCCTGACCGGCACGGGGGGCCAAGCCGCCAGGTTCAGGCCGCGACGGTGACGCGATCCCCGTCGAACGCCAGGTGGAACACTGGCGCCGGCGTGCCACCGAACTGGGCGCGCAGAAGTTCGGGATGATCGGCCAGCTTGCGTCCGTTCATGCCCCAATAGTCGATGAAGCTCCACACCGCGCCTTCGCCCGTCACCCACCAGCTATAGGTCTGGCCGGGCTCGCCGGCTGGATTGGGGGCAACCAGGCCGCTGCCGTTGATCTGGCGCCACGGGCCGGTGAGGCTGTCGGCCACCATGCCATAAAGGCCGTTGGGCCCATCGACCGCGCCGGGGGCGAAGGTGTGCCGCTGGGTGGACCAGAACAGGTAATAACGGCCCTCGCGCCATACCACGCAGGGGCGCTCCATTTCGTTGTTGGTGCCGATCGCCTCGACCAGCGGATCTTCCAGCAGCCAGCCGGTATCGCTCAGCGTGGCCAGGCCCACCAGCCCGTTGTGCGGGTTGTCGGTCCAGGCTGCGCTGCCGGTAAAGACGATGTGACGCTGGCCAGTGGCGGGGTCACGGAACCATGCCGGATCGCGAAACGCCTTGATCGAACCAGGCGCGGGATTGGTGATTTCCTGGCGATCGGCAATATAGCGGCGGCCATCGGCGGCAACGATTTCCTGCGGAGCCTGCCACTGCCCCGGGCCATCCGCGCCCAGCGTGCCCGGCACGGCGAACAGGCGCTGCTCATAGGAAAAGGCCCCGCCCTGGCGACCGGCCACCGTGTAGAACAGCGTCACCGAAACGCCGTCATCCATCACCACGGCGCAGCCGGCCCATTCGCGGGTGCCCGGGTTGAGCCCATCGGGCAAGGCGTTGCCATGATCGCGCCAGCCATCGGCACCGTGCGACAGCAGGCGGATGCGCGCCACATCGTGCCGCTGCACCGGATCGGGGAAGCACGGCGCGCTGAGGAAGAACCACCAGGTGCGCCCGGCATGCACCGCCGTGCGCCCATCTTCGTGCGCCAGCGGCCAGCAGTCCCACAGATCGAGGCCGGGCATGATCGGCGCGACATCCGCCGCCGTCACCAGCGGAATTTCGGGCACGGCGTCGTAGCCATGCGGCTCCCAACGGCTCGGCTGCCGGGTGACCGGGTGAGCAATCGTTTGCGCATCGGGCTGGAAAGAAGGACGATCGGCGGACATGCGACCTCGTGCTGGTTGGCGCGTCAGGCGCGCGAGGAAGGGTGGAGGGTGTAAAGCGGCCAGGTCATTCACCCGGCCTCGATATGAAAGATCGCCACGGTCTGGGCATTCATCGGCGGCATCGGCAAACCGGCATGGGCCAGCCAGTTGCCCGCCAGCGTTACCGGCGCATCCACCATGGCACGATGGAGCGGCGTGGTTGGGGCGGCGTGGCCACCAGTGCCACCGGCCAGGCGCAGCAGGCGCACCTTGCATGCCCCCTGCCCGGCCAGATGCGGCAGGCGCAGCGGCTGTGGCCGCCGATCAGCGGCCGGCGCGCGGCGAATGGCAAACAGCAGTTGCGCCTGGGCGTTGCCCTGGGCCTGCCACACCAGGCCATCGGGGCCTTCGCCCAGCCACACCTGCCCGCCATGCAGAAGATCGCGCCACGTGCGGTGAAACGCGATCCAGCCGGCCAGTTCATCCCGCTGTGCCACGTCAAGCGTGCGCGGGTCCATCTCTACGCCGAAATGCCCCGGCATGGCTACGGCAGCGCGAAACGCCAGGGCCTGCGCCCGGCCCGTGGCATGGGCGGGGCTGGCACCGACGTGGCTGCCCATCATCTCGGGTGGAAGGAAAGCCAGGAACCCGCGCTGGATATCCACGCGGCTGACGGCATCGATATTGTCGCTGGTCCAATAGCGGTGGACATAGGGCGCCATACCGGCGTCGCTGCGCCCGCCACCACCTGCACAGGCCTCTATCTCGACGCCGGGATGGGCGGCGCGCAAGCGGGCCAGCAAGTCATACAGCCCGCGCACCTGTGCCGCGCCACCGGCCGGGGCCAGATCGCGATTGTGGTCCCATTTCAGATAGCTGATCGGCACCTCGCGCAGCAGATGGTCGAGGCAATCGAACAGATAGTCACGCACCGCTGCCTGCGACAGATCCAGCACCAGCTGGTTGCGGGCGGTGGGCTGCGCACGATCAGGCAAAGCCAGTGCCCAGTCGGGATGGGCGCGATAGAGATCGCTGTCGGGGTTGACCATTTCCGGCTCGACCCACAGCCCGAATTCCATGCCCGTGGCGATGATCCGGTGCGCCAGCGGCGCCAGCCCCTGCGGATACTTGGCTGGATCGGGCGTCCAGTCGCCCAGCCCGGCCGTATCGTCGTTGCGCCCCACGAACCAGCCATCGTCGAGCACGAAGCGCTCTATGCCGATCTGCGCGGCGGCTTCGGCCAGGGCGAGGATGCGTGCCTCGTCATGATCGAAATAACAGGCTTCCCACGAATTGAGATGGACCTTGCGCGGCGGCATCGCCCCGCCCGGCCAACGCACCATGGCCCGCACCGCTGCATGGAAAATCGCCGTGGCGCCGTTGCGGCCGTGGCTGGACCAGGCTGCCATCAGATCGGGCGCGCGCCAGCTGGCGCCGGGGGCCAGAACCACCTCGCCCGGTGCCAGGCGCGCGCCAGCCATGGCGATGAAGAACCCTTCGTCATCGCGCTCCACCCGGATCAGGCTGTCGCCCGACCAGCACAGTTGCAGCGCGTGAACCGGGCCGGTGGCATGCCCTGCCCCCTCGCCCAGCACGAACAGCCCGGCCGGGCCACCATGGCCGGCAATGCCGCGCCGCCCTTCGCGCTGCCAGGCATGGGCAGGCAAGGGCTCGATCCTTTCGACCAATTCGGCATTGTGCCGCCCGCGCCAGGACACCAGCTGCGCGGCATCGCCCGGCAACGGCAGCACGGCGCTGGCCAGCCAATCGAGCTGGATCGGCGCAGGGCCGGTATTGGTCAGCGTGGCACCGATGCGAAAGCCGCCATGACCATCGGCGGCGATGGTCTGCACCAGGCGCACGCCCTGAACCGTATCGTCAAGGCAGATCACCAGTCCGTCGTCGGTGCGGGTGACATCACTGTTGGTCCAGGAAACGACCATGCCGGCCCCGGTGGCATCACGCAGTTCCACCGCAGCCGGGCCGAACCAGCCCAGCCCGCCCACCGGCGCGCTATCGAGCGGCACGTCTTCGTCAAACGAAAACGATGCCGCGCCGCGCGTGTCCGCCAGCGGCGGCAGGCCAGCAACATCCACCGCCGCGCCCCAATGGCGCCACGCGGGAGCGCGGCCCTCGCGCGGCTCCAGCACGATTGCCGCATCGCCGCTATTCAAGGCAAACATGCCGCTCATGCCAGGGCTTGCGCCTGGGCCACGGCATGGGCGCGCCCTTCGCGCACCCACAGGACCGACAGCGCCGCCGCGATCAACAACGCGCCGCACAGCGACAGCATATTGCCCGGATCGCCACGCAGCACATGGGAATAGACACCCAGCCCCAGCTTGATGAAGCCCAGGTCCAACTCGCTCATCACCACCGCGAACAGCAACATGGGGATCACGATCATCATGTTGAAAATGCCCATATAGACCCCGGTGCGGGCCGGCGGGATGGAATTGGTGAGGATGGCATAGGGGTTACCCATGATGCTGCCCCAGGCAAGACCCACGCCCACCGCCGGCAAGAACAGCAGCGCCTTGTCGGTAATGTGCGGCAGCGCCAGCATGCCCACGCCACCGGCCAGCAGGCACAGCGCATGCAGCGGTCCCGGGCCGATCCGGCGCACCAGCGGCACCATGGCAAACGCGGTAACGAACGAAATGCCGTTGTAGAACGCGGCCATTTCGCCATTGGTTAGCACCGCGCTGTGGAACGCCGAGCTATGTGCATCGGCGGTGTGATAGACCGTCCGCGCAATCGAATAGGTGACATAGAGCCAATAGCCGGACATCGCCGACCACTGGAACAGGCTCATCAGCCCAAGCTTGCGCATGGCGACCGGCATCGTGCGAATGGCGTCGGCAATCTCGGCCAGTGCCGCGCCAAAGCCCTTGGGCGCGGCATCGATATGCACGCGTTCCTGCGGTGTCAGCGGCAGTTCCGGCACGCGCCACACCGACCACAGGATCGTCACCAGCGACAGGACGGCGCCCAGCGTGAACACCACCCGCACGGTATAGGGAATGCCATGGGCATCGACCCAATCCTGGTTCATGCCCAGGCCGACGAGGATCGAGGGCGTCAGAAATGCCAGCATCTGCGCCAGGCCGGTGAACGCACTTTGCGACAGGAACCCGGTCTGCCGCTGGTTGGGATTGAGCCGGTCAGAGACATAGGCCCGGTAGGGTTCCATGGTGATGTTGTTGCCAGCGTCGAGCAGCCACAGCAGCGAAGCAGCCATCAGCACCGAAGAAGACAGCGGCATGATGAACAGCCCGAGGGCGCAGAGCACGGCCCCGATCAGAAAATAGGGCGTGCGGCGGCCCCAGCGGCTGGCGGTGCGATCAGACAGCGCGCCGATCAGCGGCTGAACCAGCAACCCGGTGATCGGCCCGGCCAGGCCAAGCAGCGGAAGCTGCGCCTCGTTGGCGCCAAGATAGCTGTAGATCGGGCCCATGTTGCCCTGCTGCAAGCCGAAGCTGAATTGCAGACCCAGGAAGCCCAGGTTCATTTCCAGGATGCGCGCCAGCGACAGATGTGGCCGCGCAGATCCCGATGCCACGCAACCGCTGCCCGGCACCGTGCTGCCTGGCGGAGTTTCGGCCTGATTGCGGGCAAATTCCATGACGCTCTCCCAAGGGGCTTCACCGGCCCTTCGCGTGCACCATGGCACAGACAATGCGCCCTTACAACAATCGATTGCAAAATGGGCTCGTCGATCTTCGGCACGAAAACCGCGCGAACCGCAAGAAAAAGAAACTTGCCGCGAAGGGTTTTGCCACGCCCCTCGTTAAGCCGGTGTCCCTCATCCCTCCCCTCCCACTGATGGACCCTGACGAATGCCCCTTGCACACTCCGAACTCCGCCCAAATCCCGCCGGTGCCATGCGCTTTGCCCGCAACGACGCGATGATCACCGCACCCGCTCCGGCCAACGGTTATGAACCCGCCATGCGCCGCACCCATGATGCCCGCATCGCCCTGCTCGATGAAGATCAGCAGACCCGCGACATGCTGCGTGAATACCTGGAAGGCCAGGGCATGCACGTGGTGCCCGTCGCCAATGGCACCGAACTGCGCCATCTGGTGTCGCAGGAACCGATCGATGCGGTGATCCTCGATGTCATGGCCCGTGGCGAGGATTCGCTCGGCCTGCTGCGCGAAATGGCCGAACAGCCCGGCACGCCGCCGGTCATGCTGCTGTCGGCCGTGGCCAGCGATATCGATCGCATCGTCGGCCTGGAACTGGGCGCAGACGATTATCTCGCCAAGCCGTTCAATCCGCGCGAACTGCTTGCCCGCCTTCGCGTGGTGCTGCGCCGTGGTAACGCCGCCACCGCGCGCGCCGCTGCCACGCCGGTGCTGACCTTTGCCGGCTGGGTGCTCGATCCCACGTTCTATGTGGTGCGCGATGCCGCCGGCCGCGACGTTGACCTGACCAGCGGCGAATTCAAGCTGCTGCATGCCCTGGCAGTCCACGCCGGCCAGGTCGTCAGCCGCGAAGCGCTGCTGCGCCTGGTCCATGGCGACGAAGCCGAAGCGTTTGACCGCGCCATCGATGTCGCCGTTTCGCGCCTGCGTGCCAAGCTGGTGCGCCACGGCGGCGGCGCCCTGATCCGCACGGTCCGTGGCGAAGGCTATCTGTTCGCCGCCCGCATCTGATCGCGAACTGACGCAACGCCCCAAGACCTGGCGCCGCGTCCCTCCGCGCTGCTGCGTCTTGAAGGACTTGGAACGGGGCTGCATCGCCAGGCGGTGCAGCCCCGTTCGCGTTTGTGCATGGCGCCAGCAAGCGCGCGTTAACCATTCCTTGGCCTCCGTCCTTTTATTCCCGCCCTAGCCATAGCGACGGACAAAAAGGGGCAGACAGGGCATGACGCAGATCCACGGCGGCGACACGATCGCACCCTGGCTTTGCGCGCGGGCGCCGCTGCTCGCCCAGGCGCTGGCCTGGATCGCCCGCACGACCTTGGCGCTGGATCGCGCCGTCAACGCAGCCTTGGCCACAACCGTTGCGTGGACCGGCGCGATTTGCGCGGTTGTCGCCCTGCAAATCCTGCTGATCATCACGCACAAACCCTGGTTGGACGAATGGCAGGCCGTGTTGATCGCGGTGCAGACGCCAACTTGGCCCGATCTGCTTGCCGCGCTGCGCTATGAAGGCCATCCCCCGCTGTGGTACGCGATCCTGCGCGGT
Organism: Novosphingobium sp. SG754; assembly: GCF_013149315.1. Lineage (NCBI taxonomy): Bacteria > Pseudomonadati > Pseudomonadota > Alphaproteobacteria > Sphingomonadales > Sphingomonadaceae > Novosphingobium > Novosphingobium sp. SG754. The sequence continues at coordinate 641,439 of NZ_JABGCC010000002.1, forward strand.
CTGGCGCACTTTCTATCTGCACCATTGCTGACCCTGCCGGTGGCAGCCGCCCTGATTGCGGTTCCGGGCCAGCTTGCCATCCTGCTAGGTGCACCCTTTGCGCGCAGCCAGCGGCTGTGCCTGGCCCTGTCGGAATTCGTGCTTTTCGAATTCCTGACCGTGTCGCGCAGCCTGACACTGGGCGCGGCCTGCGTTTTTCTTGCGTTGGCGCTGTGGCGGCGAGAGCACTGGGCCTGGCCCTTCATCGTGCTGTTGCCGCAGTGTGATTTCCTGTTCGGGGTGCTGTCGTTCGTATTCGTCGGTTGGCGCTGGGCCGAACGACGCGCGCCGCTGGGCTGGCTGGGCGGGTGGATCGCCTCGGGCCTGTTGGCAGCATGGTGGGTGCGCCCCGCGCCCGACGTGGCGCCCGCCATCACCCAGCATGGCCCGTTTGCCCGCCTGGTCGATTGGCTGGCAGGGATGAGCGCACAGGGCCTGCCGCTGCAGTGGCATGGCCTGCGCCCGGAATGGGATCAGCCACCGCCTGCGCTATTGGGTGCGCTGGCCCTGTTCGCGCTGGCCGCCATGGCCTGGACGCAACTGCGCGGCTGCTGGGCCGACCGCGTGGTACTCGCCGCTTTCGTGAGCTTTACGCTGGCGTTCAGCGTGGCGGTTTACGCCCTCTCGGTCCGCCACCTCATGCTCAGCACGCTGCTGCTGGTGGCGATGGTCTGGCGCCAGGCCCTTGCCGGGGGGGCCGGCCCTGGCGTGTGGATGCGCGCGTGGCTATGGCTGGTGGCGGGGTGTGGCGTGTTCATGGCGGTGGTCGCCCTGATCATGCCGTTCAACAACAGCGATCGCGCCTCCGCCTGGATCGCGTCTCATAACCTGAGCCAGGAACGCTGGCTGGCTTTTCCGGAAAGCGCGGGCGAGGGAATTTCGGGGCTGAGCGGCATGCCATTTCAACGCCTGGGCAAGCGCTGCACGCAAAGTTTTACCCGCTGGAACAATCCCGAACCGCAAAAGCTGGTCGATGGCGCGCAGTTCTATCGCGTACTGGCGGCCACGGCGAAACACGAAGGCGGCTTTTATCTCCTGAGTGACTTTTCCCTGCCCGACATGCCGCCGCTGATTCGGCGGATCGGAGACGTCCCGGCCGGATTGGATGGCCAAGCCTTTCATTTCTATAGAGTTGGTGAAGGATTGCCGCCGCGCGGCCAGGCAACACCGCCATGTACGGCGCCATTGCGGCCTTTTGTCCGTTTTTAGGGAATCCTGAAGGTTTCCCTCGTATTCACTACGTCTGAAAAGCCGTTCCTGACCATTGTCGGGCTACGGCCCCGGAAGAACGAGTTGACAGGAAAAGACGCATGAGCGCTTTTGGCCGGAAGACAGGTTTGGGTGGAGCCACCGCCGCGCGCCCCTCGTTCGGCGTTGCCCGGCCGATGAAAACTGGCGAAGCCGCAACGGCCGTGCCCGCTGGCTTTGTCGAAGCAAGCCCTCTGCCCGGCGCCAACGATGACATGGGCGGCAAGCATGCCGATGCGATGAGCCGCCTGGCCGAACGCATCAACGGCGTGGTGGACAACACCTACCAGGCCGAAGGCTTCGAGGCGTCGGTCCACAAAATCAAGGAACAGGTGCTGCCGCGCCTGCTCGAACGTGTCGATCCCGAAGCCGCCGCAACGCTGACCAAGGATGAACTGTCGGAAGAATTCCGCCCGATCATCATGGAAGTGCTGGCCGAACTGAAAGTGACGCTCAACCGGCGCGAGCAATTCGCGCTGGAAAAGGTGCTGATCGACGAACTGCTCGGGTTCGGGCCGCTGGAGGAACTGCTCAACGATCCCGACGTGTCCGATATCATGGTCAACGGGCCGGAACAGACCTACATCGAAAAGAAGGGCAAGCTGCAGCTCGCCCCGATCCGCTTTCGCGATGAAAGCCACCTGTTCCAGATCGCCCAGCGCATCGTCAACCAAGTCGGCCGCCGCGTCGACCAGACCACGCCGCTGGCCGACGCCCGCCTCAAGGATGGCAGCCGCGTCAACGTGATCGTGCCGCCGCTTTCATTGCGCGGTACGGCGATCTCCATTCGTAAGTTTTCCGAAAAGCCGATCACGCTCGATATGCTGCGCGATTTCGGCTCGATGAGCGACAAGATGTGCACGGCGCTGAAAATCGCCGGGGCGTGCCGCATGAATATCGTGATTTCCGGGGGCACGGGCTCGGGGAAAACCACGATGCTCAACGCGTTGTCCAAGATGATCGACCCGGGCGAACGCGTGCTGACGATCGAAGACGCGGCCGAACTGCGCCTGCAACAGCCGCACTGGCTGCCGCTGGAAACCCGCCCGCCCAACCTCGAAGGCCAGGGCGCGATCACCATCGGCGATCTGGTCAAGAACGCGCTGCGTATGCGCCCTGACCGCATCATCCTGGGCGAAATTCGCGGCGCGGAATGCTTTGACCTGCTGGCGGCGATGAACACCGGCCACGATGGCTCGATGTGTACGCTGCACGCCAACAGCCCGCGCGAATGCCTGGGCCGTATGGAAAACATGATCCTGATGGGTGATATCAAGATCCCCAAGGAAGCGATCAGCCGCCAGATTGCCGAAAGCGTCGACTTGATCGTTCAGGTCAAGCGCCTGCGCGACGGTTCCCGCCGTACGACCAACATCACCGAGGTGATCGGGATGGAAGGCGATGTGATCGTGACGCAGGAACTGTTCAAGTTCGAATATCTCGACGAAACCGAAGAGGGCAAGATCATCGGCGAGTTTCGCCCGTCGGGCCTGCGCCCCTACACGCTGGAAAAGGCACGCCAGTTCGGCTTTGACCAGGCGTTCCTGGAAGCCTGCCTCTGATCGTCAGCTTGCCAGGGCGGTGCGCAACGCGCCGCCCAGCAGCACGCAGGCCATGAAAAAACACAGGGCATAGATCATCGTCCAGGGCATGCAGCCCACGCGATCGAGATCGGCACGCTTGCTGCGCCGCCGTTCGGCCACTAGCGCCACGATCGCCACCGCCAGCAGCACGGCGCCAACGGCCGCCACGGCTTGCCACGGCCCCTGCCACACCTGCTGCCAGTCTATCGTGCGCCACCGTTCGATCATGGCGGCGCCATGGCCGCAGCGCCGGCACGATGCAACCCCGCGATCGACAAGCCTTGCACTCGCATCGCCCTGCGCCTAGGCGCGCGGGCCATGCCGTCTCGTGAAAGACCCTTTCTGGCCCTGGGCCTGCGCCTGGTGGCAATGGCCATGCTGTCGACCATGCTGGTGCTGGTCAAGCTGACCGGCGAGCGTGGCATGCCGCTGCCCGAAACCATGTTCTGGCGGCAGACGCTGCCGGCGCTCATGCTGCTCGGCTGGCTTGGTGCACGTGGGCAATTGCATCGCCTGCGCACGGCGCGGCCGTGGGTTCATTTCCGCCGCGCGATGATCGGCACGGCCGGCATGTTCCTTACGCTCGGCGTCGTGCAGATCCTGCCCCTGGCCGAGGCGACCGTGCTGGGCTTTACCGCCCCCGTCTTTGCCGTGATCCTCTCTGCGCTCCTGCTCAAGGAACGGGTAGGCCCGTGGCGCTGGACGGCGGTGGCCATGGGCCTGCTGGGCATCGTGATCATTGCCGGCCCGAACCAGACCCACCTGCCCGCGCTGGGCGTGGCGGTTGGCGTCGGCGCGGCGTTCATGGTCGCGCTGGTCTCGATCCAGTTGCGCGACCTTGGCCGCACGGAAGAGCCACTGACAGTGGTCTTCTATTTTTCCGCGATGAGCGCGCCGTTCCTGGCGCTGTTCCTGTTCCGCACCGGGGTGCACCATGATGCCCTCGGCTGGCTCATGCTCGGCGGCATTGGCCTGGCCGGCCTTGGCGCGCAATTGCTGATGACAGCCGCACTGCGGTTCGGCCCGGTGTCCAGCGTGATCGTGATGGATTACTCGCAATTTGGCTGGGCCACGCTGTGGGGCTGGCTGGTCTTTGCCCACCTGCCGCCTGCCACCACCTGGATCGGTGCGCCGATCGTGATTGCGGCAGGGCTGATCATCGCCTGGCGCGAACATGTGCGGCACCGACAGCAGCAAGCCAGCCCGGCTACCGCCTCTGCCATGGCGTAACTGCAGGGTCCTTAGGGCAAGGAACCGCATGCGAATTGGCTCGTTCTGTGCGCGTTCGGAAGGGCATGTTTCAAGCCTTTCGTCCCACAAGGAAGGGAGCCAATCTCATGATGCGCAAGATCATCGTCGCGGCCGCCATGGGCGGCCTGCTGCTGGGCACGGCTGCGTGCAACACCGTCAAGGGCGCCGGCAAGGACATCCAGTCTGCTGGCCAGGCCGGTTCGGACGCAATCAACGGCAAGTAAGTACGCCGCGATCTGAAATAATAAAGGCGCCGCAAGATCAGTATCTTGCGGCGCCTTTTTACGTTTGGCCATCAAATTCCTAGGCGCGCCTCAAGCACTCCACACCAGGCGCGGCTTGCGTGCAGCGCGGGTTTCATCCACGCGGCGGCGCGGAGCGAAGTGCGGCGCAGACTTGAGCGCGGGATCACCCGCCTTCGCGCGCGCGCCCAGGCTTTCCATCGCCATGATGAACTGATCGAGGCCGGCCTTGCTTTCCGTCTCGGTCGGCTCAACCAGCATCGCACCGTGCACGACCAGCGGGAAGTAGACCGTCATCGGGTGATAGCCCTCGTCGATCAGGCCCTTGGCGAGGTCCAGCGTGGCAAAGCCATCGGCAAAGCCATCATCGCTGAACAGCGCCTCGTGCATGCACGGGCCGGCTGCGGCAAACGGCGCATGCAGCACATGCTCCAAGCGGCGCAGCACATAGTTGGCGTTGAGCACGGCATCGCCCGATGCCTGGGCGAGGCCATCTGCACCGTGGCTCAGGATATAAGCCAGCGCACGGCTGAACATACCCATTTGGCCATGGAACGCGCACATGCGGCCAAACGCCTCAGGCGCCTCGCCGGCGCTATCGGCCTCTTCCACCAGGCGCAGCATGCCATCGCTGCCAGGCTTGACGAACGGCAGCGGCGCGAACGGAGCCAGCGCGTCCGACAGCACCACTGGCCCTGCACCCGGACCGCCCCCGCCGTGCGGCGTGGAGAAGGTCTTGTGCAGGTTGATGTGCATGGCATCCACGCCCAGATCGCCCGGGCGCACCCGGCCGACGATGGCGTTGAAGTTGGCGCCATCGCAATAGACATAGCCGCCAGCGGCATGCACCGCATCGGCAATGGTCTTGAGATCGCGCTCGAACAGGCCGCAGGTGTTGGGGTTGGTGATCATCACCCCGGCCACATGCGGGCCGAGCTTGCCGATCAGCGCGGCGGTATCGACGCGGCCATCGTCGGTGGCGGGGATCGCCTCCACCTGGAAGCCGGCAAAGGCGGCGGTGGCCGGGTTGGTGCCATGCGCGCTTTCGGGCACCAGGATCACCTCGCGCTTGTCCCCCCGCGCATCGAGCGCGGCGCGGATCGCTAGCAAGCCGCACAGTTCGCCATGCGCACCGGCCTTGGGCGTCATCGCCACGGCGGCCATCCCGGTCAGCTTGACCAGCCAGTCAGCCAGTTCGTCGATCACCTTGAGCGCGCCCTGCACCGTGCCTACCGGTTGCAGCGGGTGCACATCGGCAAAACCGGGCATCCGCGCGACCTTTTCGTCCAGGCGCGGGTTGTGCTTCATCGTGCAACTGCCGAGCGGGAACGGCCCGAGGTCGATCGCATAGTTCTGGCGCGAGAGGCGGGTGTAGTGGCGCACCGCCTCCGGCTCGCTCAGGCCCGGCAGGTCCACTGGGGCAGCGCGCAGGGCGAGGCCAGCGAGCGGCGATCCGGGTACGTCGTCGAAATCGACGCCGCAGTGGTCCATCCGCCCCACTTCGAACAGCAGCGGTTCTTCCAGGTGCAGCGCGCGGTTGCCGGTCACGGTTTCGGGCGCTTCTAGCGCGGCAGGAATGCGCTCGCCCAGTTCGGGGCGCCAGCCGGCGGGGTTCAGAACAGTCATGCCAGTACCTCCGCAAGCGCGGCGCACAGGGCCGCGATGTCTTCATCGGTCGTCAGTTCGCTGGTGGCGACGAGCAGCACATGGGTGAGATCAGCCTGCCCCGGCACCAGCCGCGACAGGGCCACGCCGCCAAGCACGCGGCGGGCCGCCAGCGCATCCACCACCTCGGCCGCCGGGCGCGGCAGCGTGATGGCAAACTCGTTGACATAGCTGGCGTTGACCAGGGCCACGCCGGGCAGCGCCGCCAGCGCAGTGGCCGCCTGGACCGCGCGCAAATGGCTGGCGCGGGCCATGCGGACCAGCCCCTCGCCACCCAACAAGCTCAGGTGAATGCTGAAAGCCAGGGCACAAAGCCCTGAATTGGTGCAGATATTGCTCGTCGCCTTTTCGCGCCGAATATGCTGTTCCCGCGTGGAAAGGGTCAGCACAAAAGCGCGCTTGCCATCGGCGTCCACCGTTTCGCCGCAGAGGCGGCCCGGCATCTGGCGCACATACTTTTCGCGGCAACCAAACAGGCCCAGGTATGGCCCGCCGAACTGCAGGCCAACGCCGAGCGACTGGCCTTCGCCCACGACGATATCAGCACCCAGCGTGCCGGGGCTTTCGATCAGGCCCAGCGCAACCGGTTCGGTCACCACCGCGATCAGCAGCGCGCCCCTGGCCTGGGCAGCCGCGGCAATGCGCTTGAGGTCGGGAATGCGGCCCAGCACATCAGGATACTGTACCAGCACGCACGATGTTTCAGCGTCGATCGCGGCGATCAGCGCTTCGTCATCGGCCTGTGCCGACACTTCGGGCTTCGCCGTTACCAGCGTATCACCGGTAAAGCGCGCCATGGTCTGCGCCGTGCCGACATAGTGCGGGTGCAGGCCGCCCGAGAGCACGGCCTTGCTGCGGCGGGTGATGCGGCCAGCCATGGCGATGGCTTCCCAGCAAGCGGTCGAGCCATCATAGAGCGAGGCATTGGCCACATCGGTGCCGAACAGGCGCGCCACCTGGGTCTGGAATTCGAACAGCACCTGCAAGGTGCCTTGCGCGATTTCCGGCTGATAGGGGGTGTAGGCGGTGAGGAACTCGCCGCGCTGGATCAGGTGATCGACCGTCGCGGGAACATGGTGGCGATAGGCCCCTGCCCCGAGGAAGAATGGCACCTGGCCGGCGGTGAGGCTTTCGGCCGAAAGCCGCGCCATGTGGCGTTCCACCGCCATTTCGCTGGCATGGCCCGGCAGGCCCGCAATCGGGCCAGAGAGCCGCGCCGCCGCCGGAACATCGGCAAACAGCGCGTCGATATCGGGCGCCCCGATCGTGGCGAGCATCTCGCCACGATCACGGTCACTCAAGGGAAGATAGCGCATCGTGTCAAAGCCCCGCGACATGGGCGGCATAGGCCGCCTCGTCCATCAGCCCATCAAGCTGGGCGGCATCGGCCAGCGTCATGCGCCACAGCCAGCCCTCGCCTTCCGGCGCGGAATTGACCAGTTCGGGGGCGTCTTCCAGGGCCGGGTTCACTTCGGTAACGGCGCCCGAAACCGGGGCATAGACATCCGAAGCGGCCTTGACCGAATCCACGACAGACGCGCTGTCGCCCTTGGCCAGGGCAGCGCCCACGGCGGGCAGTTCGACAAAGGTAATGTCGCCCAGTTGGCTCTGCGCATAGTCGGTGATGCCGACAGTTGCAGCATCGCCTTCAACCACAAGCCATTCGTGATCAGCGGTGAAATAGCGGGTCATCAGGCGGCTCCTTTGCGCACGTAACGATGGGGATGGAAGGGAAGCGAAACGACAGTGGCGGCAAGGCTCTTGCCGCGCACGGAAAGGGTCAGCGCGGTGCCGGGTGTGGCCAGCGCGGTTTCGACGAAGGCCATGGCAATCGGCCGCTCCAGGCTGGGGGCAAAGCCGCCAGAAGTGACGGTGCCAACGGTGCGGCCATCGGCCAAGACCTCGGCGCCTTCGCGTGCGGCCATGCGGCCTTCAATCAGCAGGCCCACGCGGCGCCGCGCAGTGCCTTCGGCAAAAGCCTTGGCCAGTTGTGCGGCACCGGGGAAACCGGCATCGGCCACGCGGCGGCGGGCAGGAATGGCAAAGCCAAGATCGGCCTCTACCGGATCGATATCGGGCGAAAGATCATGGCCATAGAGCGGCAGGCCGGCTTCCAGGCGCAGCGAATCCCGCGCGCCCAGGCCAATCGGCTTGACCTGCGGCTGGGCCAGCAGGGCATCGGCCAGCGCCGTTGCATGATCGGCGTGAACCGAAATCTCAAAGCCATCTTCGCCGGTATAACCCGACCGGCTGACGCCCAGCGCCACACCGTTCCACACGAACGGCGCAGCTTCCATGAACACCAGGCTGTCGAGCGTTCGGGCCGGATCGGCCGCCGGCACCAGGCCCAGCGCGCCGAGCGCCAGGGTGGCTTCCGGTCCTTGCAGCGCCAGCAGCGCGTGGTCTGCCAAGTGGTCCAGCGTCACGCCGTGCGGCAGGCGCGCGGTGATGTGGGCGATATCGGCATGCTTGGTGGCGCCGTTGACCACCACGTAGAAATCCGGGCCGCGATTGGTCACGATCAGATCGTCAAGGACGCCGCCGTCGTCCGCCAACAGCAGCGAATAGCGCTGCTTGCCGGGCTTGAGCGTGGTGAACGCGCCGGGCAGCAAGGCCTCCAGCGCCTGCCCGGCATGGTCACCGCGCAGCACCAACTGGCCCATGTGCGACACATCAAACAGCCCGGCATGGGCGCGGGTCCACTGGTGTTCGGCCAGAATGCCTTCGTACTGCACCGGCATGTGATAGCCGGCGAATTCCACCATCCGGCCGCCGCGTGCGCGGTGCCAGGCATCGAGAGGCAGGGTGAGGATAAGCGGCTTTTCGCCCGCAATCGGGGCGAGATCGTATGTGTCACTCACAAGTTTCAACTCCGCACAGAGGTGCACCCAACGGTGCCCCCTCTGTCACGGAAACCTGAGAGCTTTCCCCCGCGCCCCTAGTTGTGGCGCATCGCGGGGTTACCCCTTCGGCGGCCCCATTTCCCTGCGGAAATGCAGCACTTTCCAGAGTGTCGCTATAGACCCCGTGCGGTCCTTTAGCCTGAGAGATTCCGGGGCGGTTGCTCCTTCGGCGTCACTGCTTTTTCACATATGCGAATCAGCAGCAAACTCTCCCGCGCGGGTCAGCGACAGGCCCGCCCTTTCGCGCAGGCACCCCGTGCAAGTCAACTGCCTGGATAAGCAGTCCCGCGCGCAGCGCTGTGGATGGAGCGAAAATGGTGGACGAACCGCCCATCTGCCTGGACGCTGGCCAGGTTTATAATCGCCTGGCCCACCGTGCTGGCGGTGATCGAGCGATAGCGGGAAAGCGCGCCCCTCAGCGCCCAATCGACCAGCGGCGCCACCGCCATGCCCAAGCGCTCTGCCGGGCGGACCGCGCCTTGGCGGGCGCCGCGCAGCAGGCCGGGTCGAAATATATCGCACCGGGCGAAGCCCAGCGCTGCCACGTCCCGCTCCACCGCACCCTTGGTGGCGAGATAGAACGTGCGCGCGGCCGGATCAGCGCCGACCGACGAAACCAGGATCGCATGGCCAACGCCCGCCTGGCGCGCCGCCGTCGCACAGCGCAGCGTGAGGTCATGGTCCACCGCCCGAAACGCGGCGCGATCGCCATCCACCGCCGCGATCGTCGTGCCCAAGGCCAGCACGATCACATCGGGGCGCACCTGCGCCACGGCATCGGCCCAGTGTTCGGGCGCGATCACCAATTGCTCCATCTGCGCGCCGGCAGGCAAGGTCGCCGCACCGCGCCCCAAGGCAACCATGCGCACGCCAGGCCGGCCAGCAGCGGCATCCAGCACGGCCTGGCCGACCAGCCCCGTCGCGCCCATCAAAAGGACGCGCATCGGATCAGACATTGCTAAGTCCATCAGGTACTTGCCCGACGATCTTGGCATAACAGTCGATCGCATAGCGGTCGGTCATGCCCGCAATGAAATCGGCGATAACGCGGCTGCGCGCCGGCTCTGCCGCCGGCAAGCGCACCTGCCAGGCGGCCGGCATGTGTCCGGCATCGGCGCGATAGGCAGCAAACAGCGTTTCAACCACATGCCGCGCGCGATCGGCTGCAGCCACCTGCTCGGGGTGAAGATAGAGTCGCGCGTACATGAACTGCTTGAGTGTGCGTTCTTCCCGCCGCACCTCTTCGGAAAACCCGCAGAGCGCGCGCCCGGCAGCGCGCACAGCCGCCACGCTGTCAACGCCGCTATCATCCAGGCGCCGCCGCGTTTCGCCGATCACGTCGTTGACCATGCGGCCGATCTGCCCCCGCACCAATTCGCGCAGCAGCCGCTCGCGCGGGGCATGGGGATGGCGCGCCTCGATCGCGTACCATTGATCGGCCACGAACGGCAGTTCCAGCAGATCGTCGAGCGTCAGGAAACCGCCGCGCAGTCCATCGTCGATATCGTGGTTGTCATAGGCAATGTCGTCGGAAATCGCGGCGATCTGCGCCTCGATCGAGGCGTGACTGGCCAGGTCGAGCGGGAACGCCGCGTCGAGTTCGGCCAGCGCCCAGGTGGGCTTCTTCACCGGCCCGTTATGCTTGGCCAGGCCTTCGAGCATTTCCCAGGTCAGGTTGAGGCCATCGTGCTCAACATAGGGGCTTTCCAGGCGCATCAGCACGCGCAAGGTATTGGCGTTGTGATCAAATCCGCCGCAGCTTGCCAGCGCCGCCTCCAGCGCGTCCTCGCCGGCATGGCCGAACGGGGGATGGCCAATATCATGCGCCAAGCACAGTGCTTCGGTCAGGTCTTCGTCCGCGCCCAGGGCCCGGGCAATCACGCGCCCGATCTGCGCCACTTCCAGGCTGTGCGTCAACCGCACACGATAGTGATCGCCGTCGGGCGCGATGAACACCTGCGTCTTGTGGCGCAAGCGGCGAAACGCGATCGAATGGATGATCCGATCGCGATCGCGCTGGAACTCGCTGCGCGGGCCGCGCACCCCGCCCTGTTCTGGCGCAAACTCTCGCCCGCGCGAAGTAGCGGGATCGCAGGCCCAGGGCGCGCGCATGCCGGTCACCCCGCGTCCAGGATCCAGTCGGCGGCGGCTTCGGCATGAATGCGCGTGCCATCATAGATCGGCAGCACGTTGGCATCGACATCGATCACCATGTCGAGTTCGGTGCAGCCGAGCACCACGCCTTGCGCGCCGGCCTGGCCCATCGTGGTCAACAAGGTCTTGAACGTGCGCTCGGCCGAGCGCGTGGCGCGACCCTGCATCAGCTCTTCATAGATGATCCGGTCGATCTCATCGACATTGTCCATCACCGGCGGCAGCAGCGTCACGCCATGGGCAACCAGACGCTTGCGGTAAAAGCTTTCGACCATGACATTGCGCGAGCCGATCAGCGCCGCGGTCTTCACGCCATTGGCCTGCATCCGCGCGCCCACGGCATCGGCAATGTGGATCACCGGCACGCCCACCGACGCGGCCACCTGGTCATAGACCTTGTGCATCGAGTTAGCGCCGATCAGAAGCGCGGTGGCGCCGGCCTGTTCCAGCCGCTTGGCGCTCTGCACCAGGACAGTCGCGGCGTGGGCCCACTCATCCGCAGTCGAAAGCCGGGCCAGACCGGCGAAATCCAGGCTTTCGATCAGCAATGGCGCACTCGACAACGTGCTTGTGCGCGCCTGAACCAGCTTGTTGAGGTGCTCGTAATACGTGCGGGTCGAAACCCAGCTCATGCCGCCGATAAGGCCAATCTTGCGCAAACCACTATCTCCCACCGGCGCCCCCGCCGGTCAGTCCCGTTTCGATGGTTTTCAGCCTTAGGCAAGACCACCGCCCAGGTCCAGCGGCCCCCGGCAGCGATCCACCGTGCGCCTGCCGGCGGTTCACCGCTTTTCCGGGGCCAATCCCATGGCGCAGAGCGCAGCGGCGCTGACCGTCACTTGCACCAGTTGCGGATCATCGAGCCGGCGCACGGTCCACACGTAATCGGCCAGGCTGCGCTTGGGCGCCTGCAGTGCCTCCAACCGGCGCAACTGGCCCAGCGAGAGACGATCGGTCATGCGCTCGGCCATGCAGGCGGCATTGGCGTGGGACAGGCCGGCATCGACCAAGGCCGTGCGCACGCGGCCCTCGGCCAGTTTGGAGACGCAGCCGGTAGAAACGAGCGACAGCGCGGCGACGACGGCGACAAGAACGATGGGCTTCATGCCCGCCTTCTCGCCCCGCCGCGCCAACGCTGTCAACCAGGGGTTATCCTCAGTGCTGGAGTGCCTTGACGATCTCCTCCACCATCTTCTTGGCGTCGGCCAGCAGCATCATCGTCTGGTCCATATAGAACACATCGTTGTCGACGCCCGAATAGCCGACCCCGCCCATGGAGCGCTTGACGAAGAAGATGGTCTTGGCCTTATCCACGTCGAACACCGGCATGCCATAGATCGGGCTGGACTTGTCGGTCTTGGCCGCCGGGTTGACCACGTCATTGGCGCCGATCACGAAGGCCACGTCGGCCTGGGCGAAATCGCCCTGGATGTCTTCCAGTTCGAAGACTTCGTCATAGGGCACGTTGGCTTCGGCGAGCAGCACGTTCATGTGCCCGGGCATGCGCCCCGCCACCGGGTGAATGGCATATTTCACGTTGACGCCATTGGCCTTGAGCACGTCACCCATCTCGCGCAGCACGTGCTGTGCCTGGCTGACAGCCATGCCGTAGCCGGGGATGATGATGACGTTTTCGGCTTCCTTCATCAGGAACGCCGCGTCTTCGGCAGAACCGCGCTTCCACGGGCGCTGCTCCTTGGCCGCGCCGCCGCTGACGGCTGCTTCGGCGCCAAAGCCCCCGGCGATCACCGACAGGAACGAGCGGTTCATCGCCTTGCACATGATGTACGACAGGATCGCACCCGAAGAGCCGACCAGCGCGCCGGTGATGATCATGGCGGTGTTGTGCAGGGTGAAACCCATCGCCGCTGCCGCCCAGCCGGAATAGCTGTTGAGCATCGAGACCACCACCGGCATGTCTGCCCCGCCGATCGGGATGATCAGCAGGAAGCCGATCACGAAAGACAGCGCGGTAATCGTGGCGATGACCCAGGGGCTTTGATCCTGGGTAAACCAGCCAACCAGCCCGAGGATTGTCAGCAGCGTGCCCAGGTTGATCACATGGCGCCCGGGCAGCAGGATCGCCGCGCCGCTCATCTTGCCCGCCAGCTTGAGGAACGCGATGATCGAGCCGGAGAAGGTAATCGCGCCGATGGCAATGCCCAGGCCCATTTCCACCCGGCTTTGCGGTTCGATCAGCCCTTGCGCATCAAGAATGCCGAAAGCCTCGGGATTGGCATAGGCCGCCAGCCCCACCAGCACAGCCGCCAGGCCCACCAGCGAGTGGAACGCGGCCACCAGTTGCGGCATCGCCGTCATCTGGATGCGCCGCGCGATGATGAAGCCGATGCCGCCACCAATGGCGATGGCCACCGCGATTTCCGGCAGGCTGGCGATCGAATGGGTAACCAGCGTGGTCGCCACGGCAATCGTCATGCCGATCATGCCATAGCGGTTGCCCGCCCGGCTCGTGCCCGGCGACGAAAGCCCGCGCAGCGCCATGATGAACAGCACGCCCGAAATGAGGTATAATAGCGGAACGATACCGCTGTTTTCTGCCGCAGGCATCGGAAATGCATTGCGCGGCGCCACACTCACAGCCGCCGAGAGGAACGAGAAGTCCATCACTTCTTCTCCTTCTTCTTGTACATCGCCAGCATGCGCTGGGTAACGGCAAAACCGCCGAAGATATTGACCGACGCCAGGACCACTGCGCCGAGCCCCAGCACCTTGGCCAGTGGCGACCCCGCCGCTGCCGAGGCGACCAGGGCGCCGACGATGATGACCGACGAAATGGCATTGGTCACCGCCATCAACGGCGTATGCAAGGCCGGCGTGACCGACCAGACGACGTAGTAGCCGACAAAGCAGGCGAGCACGAAAATGCTCAGGATCGATATGAAGTCCATAGATCAGGTACCTTCAGATCCTCCCCCGGCGGGGGAGGTGGCAGCGCCTAGCGCTGACGGAGGGGGTGCTGCTTGGCACGCGGTTATAATGGCTTGGGCCGTGGCATCAGGGTCGCGGAGAACGTCGGCGGCGGGAATGCGGATCACGCGAAGCCCGTGGCGTTCCATCCACGCCGAACGCCGGGCATCAGCAAGCGGGCGAGAGCCCATGTCATGCGAAATCCCGTCGATCTCGAAGACAGTTCTAGACGCAGCGCAATAGAAATCAGCGACAAAGCCGCCCACCGGGTGCTGTCGGCGCAGCTTGATTCCCGCAGGCCGCTGCCGAAAGCGCTGCCACAGCAGAACCTCGGGCAAGCTCATGGCTTTGCGCAGCTTTCTCGCGCTTGTCAGTGCTTGCACGCTATGATCGCGCATCGCTACCCCCCCTCCACCGCCCTGTGGGCGGTTCCCCTCCCCCGCAGGGGGAGGATCACTCGTCCATACTCACCCCTTGAGCCTTTCGTGCACGACCTGCCCGCCTTGCGTCAGGCGGATGGCGTTGCCGATTTCCTCGTCCAGCACCGGGCGGCCTTGTTCCTTGTCCCAGAAGGCCGAAAGGAAATTGAACAGGTTGCGCGAAAACAGGGCCGAAGCATCGGCCGGCAAGAGCGCGGGCGTGTTGGCATAGCCGACGATCTTCACGCCGTGGCGTTCCACTACCTGGTCGGCCACGCTGCCTTCCACGTTGCCGCCTTGCGCCACGGCCAAGTCATAGATGACCGAGCCTGGCCGCATCGTCGCGATCTGGGCATCGCTGATCAGGCGCGGCGCGGCGCGGCCGGGGATCAGCGCGGTGGTGATGACGATATCCTGCTTGGCGATATGGCTCGATACCAGTTCGGCCTGGGCCTTCTGGTATTCGGGGCTCATTTCGGTGGCATAGCCGCCCGCGCCTTCGCCCTCGATCCCCGCCACGTTCTCCACGAAGATCGGCTTGGCGCCCAGCGACTGGATCTGTTCCTTGGTGGCAGAGCGCACGTCGGTGGCGGAAACCTGCGCGCCCAGGCGGCGAGCGGTGGCGATGGCCTGGAGGCCGGCGACGCCCACGCCCATGATGAAGGCCTTGGCCGCGCTCACCGTGCCGGCCGCCGTCATCATCATCGGGAAAGCCCGGCCATAGAGATTGGCCGCCACCAGCACGGCCTTGTAGCCAGCGAGATTGGCCTGTGATGACAGGATATCCATCGATTGCGCGCGGGTGATGCGCGGCATGAATTCCATCGCCAGCGCCTCGAGCCCCGCAGCGGCATAGGCATCGACCCGGGCGCGCTGGCCAAAGGGATCGAGCCCTGCCACGATCCACGCACCAGGCGCGGCGCCAGCCAACAGCGCCGGATCGGGCCCCTGCACGCCCAGCACTATCTGCGCGCCGGCGGCGGCATCGGCGCTGGCAATCGCCGCGCCGGCGGCCTGAAAATCATCGTCGGAAATATCGGCGCCCTTCCCCGCGCCGCTTTCCACCACCAGTTTGGCCCCCAAAGCCGAGAGCTTGCGCACCGTTTCCGGTGTCGCCGCCACCCGGCTCTCCCCCGTCGCGCGTTCCCGAAGAACGGCGATCGTTATGTCATGTGACATTCTTTATTGTATGATCAGGATCACGAAAGCGACGATGAGCGCGATCACCGGCACGGAGACCTTGATCATCGAGATAAAGCCTTCGTAGGTTTCGCGTGCAGCCTTCATATCATTGGCAGACGTCATGCTCACTCATCCCTCGTTATTATCCTTGGGCGCACCTTAAACCGCTGTCCCGCGTCTCTCAAGGGCGATCGAACGGCCTGATTGTTTAATCAGGTTTTTACCAGAAATGCGTAATCGGGTGTTGTTTCAACGACGGGAAAATCATGGCCGAAGCCGACGACCGCCTGCTGATGCTGATCGATGATGAGCCTGCGCAATGCCGGCTGATCACGGCACTGGCCGCACGCGAAGGGTGGCGCACGCTCGTGGCCCGCGATTCCGAAACCGCGATTGCCACGCTCGGCACGCGCCAGGGCATGCAACTGGGTGCCATCATCCTGGATCAATGGGTTCCGGGCGACGATGCCTGTGCGCTGATCGCCGAACTCAAGGCGCGGCGCCCGGCCCTGCCGATCCTGATGCTCACCACCAGTGCCTCGCCACTGCTGGCGGTGGAAGCAATGCGCGCCGGGGCCACCGATTACCTGATCAAGCCCGTGGCACCCGATCGCCTGCTCCAGGCCCTGCGCAGCGCAACCACGCGCGAGGCGCCCGCGGCAGAGCTTCAGCCGCTCACCGAAAAGATCGGCACGACGCTCGACTTTGATTCGATGATCGGCGCCGCGCCGGCATTCCGCGCCGCACTGGCCGTGGCGGCCAAGGCGGCGCGGACCCAGCAGACGGTGCTGATCGAGGGCGAAAGCGGCACCGGCAAGGAAATGCTGGTGCGCGCGATGCACGCCGCCAGCCCGCGCGCCAAGGCGCCGCTGCGCATCGTCAACGCTGGCGGCATTCCCGCCAACCAGATCGAAAGCGTGCTGTTCGGCCACGAAAAGGGCGCGTTTCCCGGGGCCTTCGATCGGCATATCGGTGCGCTGCAACACGCTGACGGCGGCACGCTGGTGATCGACGAGGTCGATCGCCTGCCCCTTCATGTGCAGGAACGGCTGACCCAGTTCGTCGAACGCGGTGATGTACAGCCGATCGGCGCGCGCCACTCGTTCCGCATCGACGTGCGCCTGTTCGCTTGCAGCAATGCGCCGTTGCGCGATCTGGCCGAGGCGGGTTTCTATCATGCGCCCCTGGTCGATGCGCTTAGCACGGTGCACGTGCATCTGCCCGCGCTGCGCCAGCGGTCGGGCGATATCGCCGCGCTGGCCCGCTATTTCCTTACGCGGATCGGGGAGCAGCCGGGCCTGCGCCCGCTTGGCATCACCGATAGCGCGCTGGCCCTGCTCAAGGCCTATGACTGGCCGGGCAACGTGCGGCAATTGCAGGCCACGCTGTTTCGCGCCGCCGTGTTCTGCGATGCGGAAACGCTGACCGCGCAAGACTTCCCCAATCTCTCGACGATGGTGGGCGAAACCCCGCGCAGCCCGGCGCCGATCAGCGACGGTGCCGGCGTGATGCTGTTCACCGCCGACGGCAATCTGCGCCCGCTGGAAGAGATCGAGGCCGATGTCATCCGCCTGGCGATCGGCCACTATCGCGGACGGATGACCGAAGTGGCGCGGCGCCTGGGGATCGGCCGCTCGACGCTCTACCGCAAGCTGTCGGAACTGGGCATCGACAACGCGGCCTGACGGGGGCGTGCGCGGCTGGGGGCTTCGACAGGCTCAGCCCGAACGGATTAAAGAGCAGTTTGTGAATACCGTTCGGGCTGAGCTTGTCGAAGCCCCAGCCGTCTCAACCTACCTGCGAAAAATCAGTCAGCGCCGCATCGCGCAGGCCGCGCCACACGCGCATGGCCTGCACCGTTTCGGCCACATCGTGCATGCGCACCATGTGGCAGCCCGCCTCCAGCGCCTTGATCGCGAGCATGACCGAGCCACCCAGGCGCTGGTCTGCCGGTGCCTCGCCGGCCAGGGCGCCGATCATGCGCTTGCGGCTGGCGGCAAACAGCACGGGTTGGCCCAGCGCGTGGAACAGCGGCAGGGCGTTGATCAGCGCCAGGTTTTCGGCCAGCGTCTTGCCAAAGCCGATGCCGGGATCGAGCATGATCTTGTCAGCGGCAATGCCAGCGGCCAGCGCGGCATCACGCCGGGCGCGCAGGTCATCGAACACATCGAGCACGACATCGCGATAATGCCCATCGGCGTGGAGGTCGTCCGCACCGCCCGGCGCATGCATCAGCACGACCGGCGCGCCGCTGGCAGCGACAATCTCCATGCTGCGCGGATCGTGGCGCAGGGCGGACACATCGTTGACAATATGCGCCCCGGCGGCAAGCGCGGCGGCGATCACGCTGGAACGCCGGCTGTCGATGGAAATGGCAGCGCCTGTCGTGGCCAGGCGCTCGATCACCGGCACCACGCGCTTGATCTCGTCCCCTTCCCACACCGCGGCGGCATTGGGCCGGGTGGATTCCCCACCCACGTCGATCACCGCCGCGCCCGCCGCCAGCATGGCCGAGGCATGGTCTAGCGCGACATCGGGCTTGTCGAGGAACTGGCCGCCATCGGAAAAGCTGTCGGGCGTGACGTTGAGAATGCCCATGACCAGCGGCTGATCGAGGCGCAGCACCCGCTCGCCACAGCCGATCGGGGCATGGCTCTTGCGCAGATTGGCCCATTGCGCGCTGGCGTCAGCGGCCAGGGCATCGGGCAAGGCAGCAATGGCAGCAGCTACGTCGCCCGCGCTGACAACCTGGCGCGAGACCACCTTGCCGTCACCCCGCACCAGCAGGGCAAAGCGGCTGGCACAGGCGAGCCCGCCGGCCAGGCGCACGGCCTGGCCATCGTCAGCCTGCGGGCTTTCGGTCAAGGCGATGGGGCGAAGGTAAACCGTCTCGTTCATGCCAAAGCCTTTGCCCTCAAACACCACAGATTCGTCACCCCGGACTTGATCCGGGGTCCAGCTTCCTTTGGACACCTTGCGCCGCTTGCAAAGAAAAGCGGGCCCCCGGGTCAAGCCCGGGGTGACGGTTGAAATACTTCCCTTAGTCTTCCACGGCCAACAGGTAGCGCTGGCGCAGCACGTCGATCGGCTTCATCTCGCCCTTGTCCATGAAGTGCCAGAACGTCCAGCCGTTGCACGAGGCGGCGTTCTGCACCTTGGAGCCCATACCATGGATCGACCCGGTATCCTCGCCCACAGCCAGGCTGCCATCGGCGCGCACCACGGCCTGCCAGCGGCGCTTCTTGTCAGCGAGCACGGTGCCCGGCGTCAGCCAGCCACTTTCCACCAGCGAGCCGAACGGCACCTTGGGCGCGGCGCGCTTGGACTGCATGGTCTTGAGCGCGCTTTCATCGAGCGGCAGGGCCAGGTCGATACGCTCCTGCGCCACTTCAATATAATCGTCCTCGCGCTCGCAGCCGATCCAGTTGCGGCCCAGGCGCTTGGCCACAGCGCCGGTGGTGCCGGTGCCGAAGAATGGATCGAGCACCACGTCACCCTTGTTGGTGGTGGCCAGGATCACCCGATAGAGCAGCGATTCCGGCTTTTGCGTGGGGTGGGCCTTGGTGCCGTTGCGCTTGAGGCGTTCCTTGCCCGAACAGATCGGCAGCACCCAGTCAGAGCGCATCTGCAACTCGTCGTTCAAGGTCTTCATCGCGCGGTAGTTGAAGGTGTACTTCGCCTTCTCGCTCTTGGCTGCCCAGATCAGGGTTTCGTGGGCATTGGTGAACCGCGTGCCTTTGAAATTGGGCATGGGGTTGGTCTTGCGCCAGATGATGTCGTTGAGGATCCAAAAGCCCATGTCCTGCAGCATGGTGCCCAGGCGGAAGATGTTGTGATAGCTGCCGATCACCCAGATCGAGCCATTGGGCTTGAGCAGGCGGTAGGCCTCGCTCAGCCATTCGCGGGTGAAGCGGTCATAGACGGCAAAGCTGTCGAACTTGTCCCAGTGATCGGTCACCGCATCGACATGGCTGCCATCGGGGCGGGCCAGGTCGCCGCCAAGCTGCAGGTTGTAGGGCGGATCGGCAAAGATCATGTCGATCGATCCAGTGGGCAGCGAGCGCATCATGTCGATGCAATCGCCCTTGAGGATGCGGTTGACGGGCAGCGCGGGCGCCTGAACCTTGGCGGCCACTTTGGCCCGCAAGGCGCGGGTGCGCGTTTTCACTGCCGTAACCATGATACTTCCTTCCACTGTCGCTTGTTGACGTGGAATCTGAATCATCGCGAGTCGCAGGTCAAGGCGCGACTCGCCGATTTGCGGCGAGTCGCAGCGCTGCAAAAGCGGAACGGAACGAGTCCGCCAACCACATCTAGAGTCTCGGTGGGGTGTGCGACTCAAGATATGGTGCGCGCAACTGTGGAAAATTTATTCGCAGGCCTTGCGCCGAGTCGCGGCTAGAGAAGCAGCAGTTGCGCCACGGGGGCAAAACTGCGCCGATGCAGCGGCGTAGGGCCATGCGTGCGCAGGGCGGCAAGGTGCTGCGCCGTGCCATAGCCGGCGTTGCGCTCCCAGCCATAGTGCGGATGGAGTTCGGCCGCCGCCCGCATCATGCGGTCACGGTGTTCCTTGGCGATGATCGAGGCCGCAGAAATGCACGGCTCGATCGCGTCGCCACCGACAATCGGCCGCGCCGGCCAGCACCAATCGGCATGGCGCCCGTGCGGCGTGAGATTGCCATCGACACGCACCTCGCATACGTCGCCCTGCAATTGCGCCACGAGTTCCTGCACGGCGAGGGTCATCGCCAGCATGGTGGCGCCAAAGATGTTGAGGCGGTCGATCTCGGCCGGGTCCACCACGCCCACGCCCCAGTGGCACGACGCCTTGATCTGCTCTTCCAGCACCGCGCGGCGCTTGGCCGAAAGTTTTTTGGAATCGGCTAGCCCTTCGGGCGGGCGCCGCCCCAGCACCACGGCAGCGGCCACCACCGGGCCTGCCAGCGGGCCGCGCCCCGCTTCGTCCACGCCGATCACATGTCCGGAAACACGGGAGATTTTGGTGGCACGAGGGCGGGTTTCAGGCATTGTAGCGGGCATGACGAAAAAGATCCTTTGCCTCCTATCGCCGCTCGCGTTCCTGGCTGCAAGCTGTGGATCGCAGGCCCAGCCCGATAATGCCGCCGCCGCGCCGGAACAGCGCAATGGGTTTGTCATCACCGATCTGGCGCGTTTCGACAGCCCCTGGGCCATGGCGTTCCTGCCTGATGATGGCCAAGGCAAGACCGCCGTGCTGGTGACCGAACGCACCGGCACGCTCAAGCTGTGGCGCGAAGGGGGCAAGGCCGTGGTCGTGTCTGGCACACCCAAGGTGGATGCCGGCGGCCAGGGGGGCCTCGGCGATATTGCCCTCGCCCCCGATTTTGCCACCAGCGGGCTGGTCTATCTCACCTGGGTGGAAGCGGGCGCGGGGGATACGCGCGGCGCCGTGCTGGGCCGCGCGCGTCTGGTGCGCGATCAGGGCTCGCCCCGCCTTGAAGGCCTCACGGTGATCTGGCGGCAGGTACCCAAGGTTTCCGGGCGCGGCCATTTCGGCCATCGCATCGCCTTTGCGCCGGATGGCAAAAGCCTGCTCCTGTCTTCGGGCGAGCGGCAGAAGTTCACCCCGGCGCAGGATATGAACACCAACCTGGGCAAGATCCTCCACCTCACGCTCGATGGCCAGCCCGCGCCGGGCAATCCCTTTGCGGCGCAAGGCGGCATTGCCGCGCAGGTGTGGACGCTGGGGCATCGCAACCCCTTGGGCCTGCAGTTCGATGCGCAAGGGCGGCTGTGGGATCTCGAACATGGCCCGGCCGGCGGGGACGAGCTCAACCTGCTTTCACCCGGCAAGAACTATGGCTGGCCGCTGGTTTCCGATGGCGACAACTATGATGGAACGCCGATCCCGCGCAACGCAACGCGGCCAGACCTGGCGGCGCCGGCGATCAGCTGGAACCCCGTGATCGCACCGGGAGACTTCGTGTTTTATTCGGGCAAGGCCTTTCCGCAGTGGCGTGGGCAGGCGCTGATCGCTGCGCTGGGCGCGGCCGGGATCGTCCGCGTGGGCCTGGAATCGGGGCCAGACGGCCACCCGGTGGGCAAGGAACTGGAGCGGATCGATCTGGGCACGCGGATACGCGAGATTCGCGAAGCACGCGATGGTACGCTATGGATTCTCGAAGACGGCGAAAACGCCCGGCTGAGGAGGCTTGCCCCGCGCTGATTTTGCGGGCAGGCGGCGGCACCATGCTCTAAAGGCAGAGCCACGCTCTTAAGGCCAGAGCCAAGCTCGCAAGGATGACGGATGCCCTTTGACCCATCGCGTGTCGATTGCTGGATCTTCGATCTGGATAACACGCTATACCCGGCCGAAACCTGCCTGTTCGACCAGATCGACGTGCGCATGGGCGCCTATATTGCCGATTTGCTGGGCTGTGACCATGCCGAGGCGCGCCGCGTGCAGAAGATGTATTTCCACGACCATGGCACCACGCTCGCTGGCCTGATGCATTTTCACGGCGTCGATCCCTATGAATTCCTTGGCTATGTTCACGATGTCGACATGGCCCCGCTGAACCGTGCGCCGCGCCTGGAAGAACGCCTGATGCGCCTGCCCGGGCGTCGCCTGGTATTTACCAATGGCGATGCCGCCTATGCCACGCGGGTGCTCGATGCCCTGGGCATCACCCACTGCTTTGAAGGCCTGTGGGACATTCACGCCATGGAATACAAGCCCAAGCCCGAGCCATCGGCCTATCGCGGCTTTGTCTCCGCCTTTGGCATCGACCCTACCCGCTCGGTGTTCTTCGAGGATTCGGCGCGCAACCTCACCCCGGCCAAGGCCATGGGTATGCAGACGGTCTGGCTCGATTTCGGCACGGATTGGGGCGCCCGCGCCCGTGACGAGACCGCGATCGATGAGACGATCG
The DNA here is from genome assembly GCF_013149315.1 of Novosphingobium sp. SG754. Taxonomy (NCBI): domain Bacteria; kingdom Pseudomonadati; phylum Pseudomonadota; class Alphaproteobacteria; order Sphingomonadales; family Sphingomonadaceae; genus Novosphingobium; species Novosphingobium sp. SG754. The sequence continues at coordinate 663,964 of NZ_JABGCC010000002.1, forward strand.
ACGATCTTGCTGCCTGGCTCGACGCGCTTGCCGCCGACGGTCACCTCGGCTAGGCGCCCTGCCCAAGCAGACTGTCCAGACCCCCCAAGGCCAGACCATCTCAGTATTGCCCGGAGAAACACACATGACCGCACAGCTTGAAGCCGCCATCGAAGCCGCCTGGGACAACCGCGCGGACGTGACGCCGGCCAGCAACGATGTGCGCGTGGTGGTGGAACAGGCCCTCGCCCTGCTCGATGCTGGCGAAGCGCGCGTGGCGGAAAAGGTCGATGGCGCGTGGCGCGTGAACCAGTGGCTGAAGAAGGCCGTGCTGCTCTCGTTCCGCCTCAATGACAATGTCGTGATTGAGGGTGGCGCCGGTGGCGCCCCGGCGTTTGACAAGGTGCCGAGCAAGTTTGCCGGCTGGGACGAAGCCGCCTTTCGCGCCGCTGGGTTCCGCGTGGTGCCGGGCGCCGTGGCGCGCCGTGGCGCTCACATTGCCAAGAATGTCGTGCTGATGCCCAGCTTCGTCAACATCGGCGCGTTCGTCGATGAAGGCACCATGGTGGATACCTGGGCCACTGTGGGTTCATGCGCGCAGATCGGCAAGAACGTGCATATCTCGGGCGGCGTCGGCATCGGCGGCGTGCTCGAACCGCTGCAGGCCGGCCCGGTGATCATCGAAGACGGCGCGTTCATCGGCGCGCGTTCGGAAGTGGCCGAAGGTGTGATCGTGGGCGAAGGCGCGGTGCTGTCGATGGGCGTGTTCCTGGGCGCCAGCACCAAGATCATCGACCGCGCCACCGGCGAAGTGCATATCGGCCGCGTGCCCCCTTACGCCGTGGTCGTGCCCGGCTCGCTGCCCGGCAAGCCGCTGCCCGATGGCACGCCCGGGCCGTCGCTCTATTGCGCCGTGATCGTCAAGACCGTGGACGCGCAAACCCGCAGCAAGACCGGCATCAACGAGCTGCTGCGCGACTGACGCGGAACCACGCGGGCTCTCCGCGCGTAGAATCAGGCAAAAGGGGCGCGCCACCCGTGCGCCCCGCCGATGAAACGCAGGAGAGTCGTCATGCAGAACGACCATACCCAACGACAGGAGCCGCCGGCGCGGCTGTCCACCGACGAAGCGCGTAGCGCCGTCGGCTTGAATGTGGTGCGCTGGGTACTTCTGATCAGCCTCGTGCTGGCAATCCTGGCCTTGTCTGCCATCTGGATCACCGGTGCGCTCACGACACCGCAGGCCGATCACAACGGCGTCGTCAGTGGCCAGGCCACGCCATCTTCCTGATCTGCCGGAAACCGCGCGATGCCCAGCGGCTGGAAGCTCGAACCCGATAGCCGCGACCGCCTGATGGCGCTGTTCCCGCCACGCTATCCGCACACTGTGGCAGACCATGTGACGCGCACGGTTCATGCCGGCCCCGGTGATCCCTTGCCACCAGCGATCCGCCACGCCCGCGTTGTCGGCCATATCGATGACGGCGCGGGCGTGGAGGCGCTGGTGGTGGCGCTCGAAGGCTCCACCCGCAGGCCCGACGGTGGTATCTGGCACATCACATGGTCTCTAGCTGAAGACCGCGCGGCCCGGGAAAGCAATGTTGCCCTGGCCATGCGCGCCTGGAAACCCCGCGACGGTGGCGCAATCGTGCTCGTCCCGGCGGTGTGGTAAGACAAGTTCCCGCAAGGGCTGGCGCCCGTGCCCCCAACCTGCCATGGCCCCACCGGGACCACAGCATAAAGGGGCGGGACATGAGCGACGACGAATACGTTTACGATGATGAAAGCGGCGAATGGATGACGGCCGCGGAACTGGCCACGCGGCGCGCGGCGGCCAACGCCGTGGAAGTGCGCGACGCCGTGGGCAACGTGCTGCAGGACGGTGACCAGGTTACGCTGATCAAGGATCTTGATGTCAAAGGCGCCGGGCAGACGCTCAAGCGCGGCACGCTGATCAAGTCGATCCGCCTCACCGGCGACGCACAGGAAATCGACTGCAAGTTCGATGGGATCAAGGGCCTCGTGCTCCGCGCAGAGTTCGTGCGCAAGCGCTGAACCGGATGGAACGCACCGCTGGCCAGGGCGTTCAACGGGCAAACCCCATCAAGGAGATGCCCCAATGCCCACCAGCACCGCTTCTGCCCGTTATGAAGGGCTCGGCAAGCCCGGCAAGGGATCGATCAGCACGGCCTCGGGCGTGCTGTCGGACCAGCCCTATGGCTTTGGCTCGCGGTTCGAAGGCAAGCCGGGCACCAACCCGGAAGAGCTGATCGCCGCCGCGCATGCGGCGTGCTTCACCATGGCCACCAGCTTTGCCCTTGCCAAGGCCGGTTATGCCGATGGCACGCTCGACACGACCGCCAAGGTTACGTTGGAGGCCGATGGCGACGGCTTCAAGGTGACGCGCAGCGCACTTGCACTCAAGGCGGCAATCCCCGGTATCGCCGAATCGGATTTCGCCAAAATTGCCGATGAGGCCAAGGCCAACTGCCCGATTTCGCGCCTGCTGAACTGCGAAGTTACGCTGGAGCGTACGCTCGAAGCCTAAGCGTTCCGGCACTTTCCCGTGTTTTCGTATGCGCCCGGCCACCTCCCCCGTGGCTGGGCGCATATTGTTATGCATGAAAACAAACGCTTTTCAAAACCGAGCGCTCGCCACTTGCAAATCATGCAAGCGGGCGGGCAACCTAAGCAATTGCTCGCAAGCGCAGCATGGGTGAAACGCGCTGCAACAAGAACACAACAGACGGGTGTCCGAAGGCAATCTCGCCTTTATGATCAGGGGAAATTGCCATGCTTCGTTCTTTCATTTCGACCGCCGCCGCCGCTCTCGTGCTTGCCGCCCCCGCCGTGGCCTCGGCCGAAACCCAGCCTGACAGCTTCGCCTACAAGGGCGTGAGCTATTCCTACACCACCGAAACCAAGGGCGAAGAAAAGATCGTCCGTGGCACCGCCTATGCCGGCAAGGTGCCCTTCGAACTACACATCCGCAAGAAGTCGGTGGAAGGCACGTTCAACGATCGCCCGGTGGCCTTCACGCTCAACGACGTGAAGAAGCTCGGCATCGCGGTCGACGCTGCCAAGTAAGCCTGTTGAGGCCTGACGCGGGATTGTCCCGCGCCAGGCCGACATGAAAAAGGCCCTTTCGCCAGGCGGCGAAAGGGCCTTTTTCATGTGTGCCGATGCCCGGTTGGGGATCAGCGGCAACGCACGTTGTTGCTGTCGATCGCCGCACCGGCGGCAGCGCCACCGATAGCACCGAGGATCGCGCCAAGCGGACGGGAATCGCCCTGGGCAATCACCGAGCCGAGCAGCGCGCCCGACACACCACCGACGATCAGGCCGGTCGAGCCATCTGAACGGCGGCAATAATAGCGACCATCATTGCCGCGATAAATCCGCTCATTGGCGCTCAGGCGGTGTTCGCCGTAGCGCGGATCGTCGCGGTAATAGCGATCCGCATAATAGCTGCCGTAGCTGGGATCGGGACGGTTATAGTCATAGTTGCCATAGCGGCGATAATAGCCATCGTCGCGATAGCCCCAGCCGCCGCCGCTGGCATAGCCGCCTTCTACGCCGCCATAGCCGCCGCGATGGCGGTGATAGCCGTTGTCATAGCCGGGGCGGCCATCATAACCATCGGTACAAGCGGCGGTCAGGCCCGAGGCTGCAAGTGCCACTGCCAGCAAAGCCTTCTTCATGGCGCGATCTCCATCGTGAGAGGAGCGGAGCGCCACCCCATGGCGACGCGACCTTCCAGATGGACAGGCAATGATTGGAAACCGCACTGGTTCCTGCGCTGGTTACCGACATGGCAACCAGCGCAGGACGCGACGCCTTATTGCGCGGCTGGCAGATAGAGTTCGCTACCGGCCTCGCGATACTTGTCGCTCATCGCCTGCATCCCCGCCTCGGCCTCTTCGGCCGCGATGAAGGTATCGGCGGGCTGGTTTTGTTTCGATGCAAATTCACGCACTTCCTGTGTGATCTTCATCGAGCAGAACTTGGGCCCGCACATCGAGCAGAAGTGCGCGGTCTTGGCCCCTTCGGCCGGCAGGGTCTGGTCGTGGTATTGCTCGGCCGTTTCGGGATCGAGGCTGAGGTTGAACTGGTCGCGCCAGCGAAATTCGAAGCGGGCGCGGCTCAACGCATCGTCGCGCAGCTTGGCCGCCGGGTGTCCCTTGGCCAGATCGGCGGCATGGGCCGCGAGCTTGTAAGTGACGACGCCAACCTTGACGTCATCGCGATCGGGCAGGCCCAGATGCTCCTTGGGCGTGACATAGCACAGCATGGCGGTGCCGAACCAACCGATCATCGCCGCGCCGATGCCACTGGTGATATGGTCATAGCCCGGCGCGATATCGGTGACGAGCGGCCCGAGCGTATAGGACGGCGCCTCGCCACAGGCGGCCAGCTGCTTGTCCATGTTTTCCTTGACCTTGTGCATCGGCACATGGCCCGGCCCCTCGATCATCACCTGCACGTCCTGCGCCCAGGCACGCTTGGTCAGTTCACCCAGGGTGTAAAGCTCGGCAAACTGTGCCTCGTCATTGGCGTCGGCCACGCTACCCGGCCGCAGGCCATCGCCCAGCGAATAGGCGATGTCATAGGCCTTCATGATCTCGGTGATCTCGTCGAAATGTTCGTAGAGGAAGCTTTCGCGGTGGTGCGCCAGGCACCACTTGGCCATGATCGAGCCACCCCGGCTGACGATACCGGTCACGCGCTTGGCGGTGAGCGGAATATAGGGCAGGCGCACCCCGGCGTGGATGGTGAAATAGTCCACGCCCTGTTCGGCCTGCTCGATCAAGGTGTCGCGGAAGATGTCCCAGGTCAGGTCTTCGGCAATGCCGCCGACCTTTTCCAGCGCCTGGTAGATCGGCACGGTGCCGATCGGCACCGGGCTGTTGCGCAGGATCCATTCGCGCGTGTCGTGGATGTTGCGCCCGGTCGACAGGTCCATCACCGTGTCGGCGCCCCAGCGGATCGCCCAGACCATCTTGTCCACTTCGTTGGCCACATCAGACGCGACCGCAGAATTGCCGATGTTGGCATTGATCTTGACCAGGAAATTGCGCCCGATCGCCATCGGTTCGCTTTCCGGGTGATTGATGTTGTTGGGAATGATCGCCCGCCCGCGCGCCACTTCATCGCGCACGAATTCGGCCGTGACGTAATCGGGAATGCTGGCGCCCCAATCCTGGCCGTCGCGCACCAAGGCTTCCTTCAACTGGCGGCGGCCCAGGTTTTCACGGATCGCCACGTATTCCATCTCGGGCGTGACAATACCCTGGCGGGCATAGTGCATCTGCGTGACATTGGCGCCGGCCTTGGCCCGCAGCGGCGCCGGATTGACATTGGGGAACGCCGGCACGCCGCCCGAACGGTCCGGCCCCTTGAGGCCATTGTCCTCGGGCTTCACTTCGCGAGCGGCATAAGTTTCCACGTCGCCACGCGCCATGATCCAGTCATGCCGCAGGCGCGGCAGGCCGGCGCGAATGTCGATCGCCTGCTTGGGATCGCTATAGGGGCCTGAGGTGTCATAGACGCGCAGCGGCGGCTCGCCGCAGCCCGGCTCCAACGCGATTTCGCGCATCGCGACGGTCATGCCGGGAAAACGCGGCGATTCCACGTGAATCTTGCGGCTGCCGCGAATGGGGCCGGTGGTGACACCGATTTCCAGCGGGGAATTGAGATCGGCCATACACGAGGTTCCTTTCGTGTGGACGAACGAAAGGCTGTGGCACGCACGTGTAACGCTGGGCCGGCCCTCCCTCCGCCCGTGCTAACGGGTTCAGGTTCGACGGGTCGGGCTGCGTGACCAGCCCCTCTCAGCCTTTGCTCAACCCGGCAACGCAGGCGCGTTGCCCAGGCCACTGGCTCCCCGGGGTGCCCGCATCCTAGGGCCAAGGGCGCAACGCTGCAAGCCGGACGGACGCCATCGTCGGTCGAGTTGAGACAAGCGCTACTTTTTTGAAAATGATTATCACTCTCCTTGACTCATGATAACTATTCGCATTAGCGGGCGGTGAGAAATCATTGTTCAGGAAGGATTGAGACCATGGCCCCCACGCATTTGCGCCACGCGATGCTGGCCTGCGGCGTTTCGCTGGGTGTGCTGGCGGCGCCGCCCGCCCATGCCGACAGCACTGCGGACGCCGCGAATGCCAGCGCCAGTGATGCGGACGCTGGCCGCACCATCGTGGTCAACGGCGAAAAGGGGGAGACGGTGGCAAGCGGTGCTACCGGCCTGGCGCTATCCTTGATGGATACGCCGCAATCGGTCAGCGTGGTCGATCGCACGTTCCTGGATGACTTCGCGCTGGACGAAACCAACCAGCTGCTGCGCTACGTTACCGGCGTCAATGTCGATCAGGTGGAAACCGAGCGCACATACTACAACGCGCGCGGGTTCGACATCGTCGACGCGATGATCGACGGGATCAGCCTGCCGAATATCTGGGGACCGACGATCGGCGCTCAGGATTCGGTGATGTGGGACAGCGTGGAAGTGGTGCGCGGGGCCAACGCGCTGCTCACCGGCGCCGGCAATCCTTCAGGCACGATCAATTATCACCGCCGTCACCCAACCGGCCAGCGCCATATGTCGGCCGAGCTGTCCTATGGCTCATGGAACAAGAAGCGCGCCGAGGTGGACCTTGACCTGCCGCTGACCGCCGATGGCAAATGGGCCGTGCGCGTAACCGGCGCCGCGCAGGACGGCGATTCCTACCTGCGCAGCTATCACCACAGCCGCACCGCGATTTCCGGCGTTCTGGATGGCGAAATCACCCCCAACCTGCATCTCTCGGCCGGCTATATGCGCCAGGATGGCAAGTCCACCGGGGTGATGTGGGGCGCCCTGCCCTTGCAGGACAGCAAGGGCAACCAGCTGGAGTTTGACCGCAGCGCCTCTACCACGATGGACTGGACCTATTGGAATACGCATGACCAGACCGCCTATGGCCAGCTGACCTGGGATTTCGCCCCGGGCTGGAGCGTGCGCGCCCATGTCACGCGCAAGTACCACAACGAAGATTCGCGGTTGTTCTATGTCTATGGCACGCCAAAGCACGACAGCCAGACCGGCGCCTGGGGCGGGCTCTTTGGCAATCCCGGCGCCTATGCCCCCGTCGCCAAAGGCTGGATCTATGACGGCACGGTACAGGGCAGCTATCGCCTGTTCGGCCGCGACCAGCAGCTGACGCTGGGCGTGCAGCGCACGGTGGGAACCTATGAATACTATGGCCGCGCCGTGCCTGACAGCGATCCTGCCTGGGGTCAGATTCGCGGCCTGCCCGGCAGCTGGACCGGACAGGAAGTCGCCCTCCCCGCCTATGGCGCCAGCGTGCAGCAGGAGCATACCGAAGATCGCCAGTGGCGCCTGCGCGGGGCATCGGATGTATCGCTGACCCAAAAGCTCAGCGTGCTGCTGGGCGCCAGTTACCTTGTCGAAAAGACGCGTGGGATCAGCTTTGGCGCCAGCACCGACAAGAATGAAAAGGCGCTGAGCCCATTCGTCGGCGTGACCTACAAGGCCCTGCCCGGCGTCAATCTCTATGCCAGCTATTCCAGCATCTTTGCCCCGCAGGCCAATCTCGACATCGACCGCAGGCCCTTGGGCGCGGCCAAAGGCAAGAGCTATGAAGCCGGGCTCAAGGCGCAGACACCGGGCGGCGGGCTGTTTGGATCGGTCGCCTGGTTCCGCGCCGAACAAAGCAACCTGGCCGATGCGGGCGCTTACGACACGGCCACCGGCCAGACCCTGTACAACGGCATCCGCGCCGTCAGCCGCGGGGTAGAGGCAGAAGTGGGTGGCAAGCTGACCTCCACGCTCACGATCCAGGCCGGCGCCACCACGCTCAAGATGGACGATGGCGCGGGCAGGCAAGTGCGTACGTATGTGCCGCGCAACACCGCCAACCTGGCACTGCGCTGGAATCCCATCGCGCCGCTGCAACTGGGCGCGGCGGTCAAGTGGCAGGACACGATCTATTCCGGCACCGTGCGCCAGGGCGATTATGCCACGCTGCAATTGCAGGCCGGGTATAAATTGAACGAGAACGTTCAGTTCAATTTCAACGTCGCCAATGTGACCAACCACAAGTACCTGACCAGCCTGTATTGGACGCAGGCCTATTACGCCGCGCCGCGCAATGTCACCGGCTCTGTCCGTGTGACGTTCTGACCGTCATGGCGCTTCCCGGCCGTCCGTTCTGGGTGATCGTCCATCGCTGGGCGGGGCTGACTCTTGCCCTGTTCCTGGCGGTGGCGGGGCTCACCGGATCGCTGTTGCCGTGGTTCGAGGAACTCGACGCAGCCACGGCGCCAGCGATGCAGAACGCAGCCCCGCCCCGCCCTGGCATGGCAGCGCTTGATCCGCTGGCGGTGCGCGCCGGGCTGCTTGCGCGCCATCCCGCAGCGCGGGTCGATTTCGTCTATCTCACCCGCCTGCCCGGCCGGGCCGATCGGCTCTATGCCACCTGGCCCGACCCCAGGACCGGCCTGGAACGGCGCGATCGGCCGGATTGGGACGATGTCTTCCTCAATCCCTGGACCGGCGCCGAGCAGGGCCATCGCCGCAATGGGGACGTGCGCCAGGGCATCAAGAACCTGATGCCGTTCCTCTATCGCCTGCACTATTCCCTGGCGCTGGGCCCATGGGGCCTGTTCGCCATGGGCGTGGCAGCGCTGGTCTGGACGGTGGATTGCTTTGTCGGGTTCTATCTCACCCTGCCGCCAGGCGCGTTGGGCAAAGGCGGCCTGTGGCGTCGCTGGCGGCCCAGCTGGAAAGTGCGCCGGCCCACCAGCAGCTACAAGCTGACATTCGACCTGCACCGCGCCGGTGGGCTGTGGCTCTGGCCGATCCTGCTGGTCTTTGCGCTGTCCAGCGTCTCGTTCAACCTGCCCCAGGTCTATCGCCCGGTGCTTGGCCTGCTGGGCGGGCAGGATGACGAGGCCCTGCTGGAAGCGTCTGCCCTGCCCAGCCCGCGCTGGAACCCCGCGCTCGATTTCCCCGCCGCCGCGCGACACGGGGCGGCACTGGCGCAGCAAGAGACAGCGCGGCGCGGGCTGTCCTTGCGCCCGGATGGGCGGGCCTGGCTATGGTACATTCCGGCAACCGGGCTCTACGTCTATGGCGTCAAGTCTTCGGCCGACATCACACAGGAAGGCGGCGGCACGCGGATCGCATTTGACGGCAACAGCGGCGAACTGCGTCACGTCTCCGTGCCAACCGGAGCCCAGGGCGCGACAACGTTCACCACCTGGGTTGTCGCGCTGCACATGGCGCATGTCGGTGGGCTGGCATGGCGCATTGCCGTCAGCGTGATCGGCCTTGGCATCACGGTGCTGTCGGTCACCGGCGTGTTGATCTGGCTGCGCAAGCGATCGGCCCGCGCCGGCCGCCGCTTCAAGGCTGCGGCCCGGCCGGCTCCGGCATGACATCAACACTTCGCCGCGGAAAAGCGCCGTGCATTGCTGACAGGCCCTTAGGGGCGGTTGCATGGTCGCGCCGCCTGGCCTAACGCCATGGCAATGAGCATACGCCATGCCGACATCGCGATCCTGGGCGGGGGCCTTGCCGGGGGATTGATCGCGCTCGCCCTGCGCAAAGCCCGCCCGGATTGCACCCTGCTGCTTGTCGAACAGGACCATGTGCTGGGCGGCAACCACGTGTGGTCCTTCTTCGGATCAGACGTGGGCAAGGCCGGGCGCGAGTTGCTGGCGCCGATGGTCGATGGGGCGTGGTCGGGCTATTCCGTGCGCTTTCCGCAGTATCGTCGCGATCTCTCGACCAGCTATTATTCAATGACCTCGGCCCGCTTTGACGCGACGATCCGCGCTGCCTTGCCGGCTGACGCGATCGTCACCGGCGCACGCGTACTCGCCGCCGGCACCGGCGCGGTGACCCTGGCCGATGGCACCCGGATCGAAGCCGGCGCAGTGGTCGATGCGCGCGGCATTCGCCTGCAGGGGCAGCTTTCGGGCGGCTGGCAGAAATTCCTCGGCCAACGGGTCAAGCTGGCGCAGCCCCATGGCCTGATCAAGCCGATCGTCATGGATGCCACGGTCGAACAGGTCGATGGCTATCGCTTTGTCTATTGCCTGCCGTTTGGCGATGACGAGATCTTCATCGAAGACACCTATTACGCCGACAGCCCGGCGATCGATCACCCTGCCCTTGTCGCCCGCATCGCCGACTATGCCCGCAGCCAGGGCTGGTCGATCGTGGAGGTGTTGCACGAGGAACAGGGTGTGCTGCCCGTGGTTTCCGCTGGCGATTGGGACGCGTTCTGGCGCTCCTCTGGTGGACAGATCGCCCGCGCCGGCACGCGCGCCGGACTGTTCCATCCTGTGACCAGCTATTCCGTGCCCGAAGCGGTGCGTTTTGCCCTGGCCCTGGCGCAGCAGCCTGATCTGACGCACGAGGCCCTCGCCAGCTTCAGCGAAAGCTGGGCCAAGCGCCACTGGCAGCGCAACAGCTTTGGCCGCCTGCTGTCGGCCATGCTGTTCCAGGCGGCAGAGCCGTTGGCACGCTATCGCATGATGGAACATTTCTATCGGCTGGATACTAGGCTGATCGAACGCTTTTATGCCGGACGCAGCAGCTTGCTGGATCGCGCCCGGATTTTTGTGGGGCGGCCCCCGGTACCGATTTCGCGCGCCCTGGCGGTGCTCGCCGGATCGGGCGCCCGGCCGCGGCCTCTCACTTTGGCAGGGATGCGCAAGTAAATGAAAAGAGCATGCGTCATCGGCGCCGGTTTTGGCGGCTTGGCCCTGGCTATCCGCCTGCAGTCTGGCGGCATCCAGACCACCCTGATCGAAGCGCGCGACAAGCCCGGTGGCCGCGCCTATCACTGGCAGCGTGATGGCTTTACCTTTGATGCCGGGCCCACGGTGATCACCGATCCGGCCTGCCTGGAAGAGCTGTGGGGCCTGAGCGGGCACAAGCTGTCGGAAGATGTCGAACTGATGCCGGTGATGCCGTTCTATCGGCTGAACTGGCCCGATGGCACCAACTTCGATTATTCCAACGATGAATCCAGCCTGCGCGCCGAAATCGCCAAGATTTCCCCGCGTGACGTTGCCGGCTACGAAGAGTTCCTGGGCTATTCCGCCGGCGTCTTCGAAGAAGGCTACGTCAAGCTGGGCGCGGTGCCGTTCCTGGATTTTGCCAGCATGATCAAGGCTGCGCCGGCTCTGGCGAAGTACCAGGCCTGGCGCTCGGTCTATTCGATGGTGTCAAAGTTCATCGAAAGCGAAAAGCTCCGCGAGGCGTTCAGCTTTCACACGCTGCTGGTCGGTGGCAACCCGATGAACACCAGCGCGATCTATGCCCTGATCCACAAGCTGGAAAAGGATGGCGGCGTGTGGTGGGCCAAGGGCGGCACCAACCGCCTGATCGCCGGCATGCTCACCCATTTCCAGCGCATCGGCGGCGAAGTGCGCATGGGCGATCCGGTGGTGCGGGTCGAAACGCTGGGTAACCGCGTGACCGGCGTGCACACCGCCAGTGGCTGGCACGGCAATTTCGATGCCGTCGCCTCCAACGGCGATATCATGCACACCTATCGCGATCTGCTGGGCGACAGCGCCACGGGCAAGAAGCGGTCGCGCGCGCTCAAGCGCAAGAAGTTCTCGCCCAGCCTGTTCGTGGTGCACTTCGGCATCGAGGGCACGTGGCCGGGCATCCCGCACCACATGATCCTGTTCGGCCCGCGCTATAAGGGCCTGCTCGACGATATCTATCAGCACGGCGTGCTGCCGCAGGATTTCTCGATCTACCTGCACCATCCCACCGTGACCGACCCTTCGGTCGCGCCCGAGGGGATGAGCACGTTCTATGCCCTGGTCCCTGTCGCCAACATGGGCAAGCTGCCGGTGGACTGGGCCGAAGTTGGGCCGCTGCTGGAAAAGCGCATCCTCGATGAAGTGGGCCGCCGCCTGATCCCCGACATCCACAGCCGCATCGTCACCAAGTTCCACTATGCGCCTACCGATTTCGCGGCCGATCTTTCCGCCTATCAGGGCGCCGCGTTCAGCCTCGAGCCGTTGCTCACGCAAAGCGCGTGGTTCCGCGCGCACAACCGCGATGACGATATCGCCAATTTCTATCTGGTGGGTGCCGGCACGCATCCAGGCGCAGGCATTCCCGGCGTGGTCGGCAGCGCCAAGGCCACGGCGCGGCTGATGCTGGAGGACCTGCAGTGAAACGTATCGCCGTCTATTGTGGATCGGCCAGCCCGGCCGACCCGCGCTATGTCGCGCTGGCCGCCGATGTCGGCCGCCAACTGGCCGAACGCGGCATCGGCGTGGTCTATGGCGGTGGTCGCCTGGGCCTGATGGGCGCCGTGGCCGATGGCGCACTGGCCGCCGGTGGCGAAGTGATCGGGGTGATCCCCCAGGCGCTGGTCGGTGCCGAGGTGGCGCACCATGGGCTGACCCGGCTCGACGTGGTGCCCGGCATGCATGCGCGCAAGCAGGCTTTCGTCGATCTGGCCGATGGCTTCCTCACCCTGCCCGGCGGCGTGGGCACGATGGACGAATTGTGGGAAGCGGTCAGTTGGGCGCAGCTTGGTTATCATGCCAAGCCGGTGGGCGTGCTCAACGCGTTCGGGTTCTATGATCACCTGCTGGCGTTCAACCGCCACATGATCGAAGTGGGTTTCATCCGCCCGGTCCACGCCGGGATCATGGTGGCCGAGCACGAGCTTGACCTGCTGCTGCAGCGCATGGCCGCGCACGAGCCGCACCGCCCGATCATCGCGATGCAGGCGTCGGACCTCTGATCCCATGACTCTGGCCGTTCCCGATCGCGCCGCGCTGGTGGCTGCCGCGCGCGACACGATCCGGCGCGGCTCGAAAAGCTTTGCCGCCGCCTCCACCCTGTTTGACCGCGTCACGCGTGAGCGGGTCTGGCTGCTCTATGCCTGGTGCCGGGCCTGCGACGATATCGTCGATGCGCAGGACATGGGCGGCGCGCTGGGCGACCAATCCGGCGCGGCGGAGCGGCTGGCGCTGGTGCGTAATCTGACCGCACGGGCCATGGCGGGCGAGGCTACCGGCAATCCCGCGTTCGATGCGCTGGGCCTGGTCGCACGCGAAACCGGCCTCACCATGGCCATGGCCGAGGCGGTGATCGACGGATTCGCCCTCGATGCCGCCGATTGGCAGCCGCGCACCGAAGCAGATCTCATGCGCTATTGCTGGCACGTGGCGGGCGCGGTGGGCGTGATGATGGCGGTGGTCATGGGGGTTTCGCCCGATGACGATGATACCCTCGATCGCGCGGCGGACCTGGGTCTCGCGTTCCAGCTGGCCAATATTGCCCGCGACCTGGCCGAAGACGATGCCGCCGGTCGTTGCTATCTGCCGGCCGAATGGCTGGCCGAGGTTGACCTGCCACCGGGCGAGCAGCTCAAGCCGCAGTACCGCGCCACGCTGGCCATCCTGGCCCAGCGGATGTGCGCCATGGCCCAAGCCCACGAATGCTCTGCCCGGATCGGTGCCGGCCGGCTGCAACCGCGCCAGCGCTGGGCGATCCTGGCCGCCGCCGGCATCTATGGCGACATTGCCCGCAAGGTGGCCGCGCGTGGCGATCGCGCCTGGCACAGCCGCACCGTGGTGTCGGGCAAGGCCAAGCTGGCGTGGATTTTCCGCGCCGGATGGCAGGCGCTGCGCCCGGTGCCGCCGACATGCCGAGAGCGCGCGCTGGCCCGCCGCCACAGCCGGCAAAGCCTAATCGCGCTGGCGCAGGCCCGCCCCTGGGGTTGAAGCCTCGCGCGTCATTCATCGATCAGGGGATGACCCCGGCCGCGATTCAGGGCATGGTATCGGGCATGGAGCGATCCCCTCTTGTCCTGCGCATTCGCTGGCCCGTGCGGCTGTGGCACTGGATCAACGCGCTGACCGTGTTCATCATGCTGATGAGCGGGATGATGATCTTCAATGCCCATCCGCGGCTCTATTGGGGCAAGTTCGGCGCCAACTTCGACAAGGCCTGGCTGGAAATCGGCAACCATGGCGCGCGCGGTTTTCTCGCGCTGGGCGGCCATGAATGGCCCACCACCGGCGTGATCGGCTATGCCCAGGATACCGCGCTGGCGTTTCCGCCCCTGGTAACGCTGCCCACGCATTACAACCTGTCGCTGGCGCGCGGATGGCATTTCCTGGGCGCGTGGATGCTGGTGATCAGTCTGCTGGGCTTCCTCGCCTATGCGCTGCTTTCCGGCCATTTGCGCCGCGATCTTGGCCTTTCGCGGGAAGAGCGGCGGCCACGGGCGCTGCTGCACGACGTTACCGAGCATCTGCGCCTGCGCCTGCCGCGCGGAGAGGCGGCGCGGCATTACAACCCCTTGCAGAAGATCGCCTATCTTTCGGTGCTGCTGGGCGTCTTGCCGCTGATCATCGCCACGGGTCTGGCCATGTCGCCGACGATGAACGCTGCGTGCCCATGGCTGCTGACGCTGCTGGGTGGCCGACAGTCTGCCCGGTCGATCCATTTCCTCTGCGCGCTGGCGATGGCGCTGTTCATTGCCGTGCACCTCGCCATGGTGGTGCTGGCCGGGCCATTCAACGAGTTGCGCGCGATGATTACCGGCTGGTATCGCCTGCCACCGGAGCGCCAGCCATGAGCGGGTTTTCGCGGCGCGGCCTGCTGGTCGGATCGGGTGGGCTGCTGCTGTCGGGGTGCGATCGCATCACCACCTCGCCCACGGCCAGGTCGCTGCTGTCGCTAGGCGAAAAGGCCAGCCGCAGCGCACAGCGGCTGGTCGCCGGCAATGCCCTGGCGCCGGAGTTTTCCGCAGCCGATATCTCCCCGGTGTTTCGCGTCAACGGCAATACCCGGCCCACCGCCGCAGCCTATCTTGCGCAGGTCGAACGCGGCTTTGCCGATTGGCGACTGACGGTTGATGGCCTGGTGGCCAAGCCGATGGCGATGAGCCTGGCACAGCTGCGCGCCTTGCCGCAGCGCACCCAGATCACCCGCCACGATTGCGTAGAGGGCTGGAGCGCCATCGCGCAATGGACCGGCGTTCCGCTCGCCCTGCTGCTGCACGGTGCCGGCGCCCTGCCTCAGGCGCGCTATGTCGTGTTCCACTGTGCCGACGATTTCTCGGGCAAGCCCTATTACGAATCGATCGACCTGGCCGAGGCGCTGCATCCCCAGACGATCCTGGCCCACACCATGAACGGGCAGCCGCTCTCGGTCGGCCATGGCGCCCCCCTGCGCCTGCGGGTCGAACGCCAGCTAGGCTACAAGCAGGCCAAGTATGTGATGCGGGTGGAACTTGTCGCCAGCCTTACCGGCCTTTACGGCGGCAAGGGCGGATACTGGGAAGACCATTCCGGCTATCAGTGGTGGGCGGGAATCTAGGCCGCCACCACCCGCGTTTCGATCAGGCTTTGCGCGCAATCGGCGATCGTCTGCTCCACCGGCCGCGTGGCCCAGCCCAGGCGGCTGAGCGCGTGGCCGGCATCGGTATCGCGCACGTTGCCCAGTTCCCCGGTCACCTGGCGCACCATCGGATTGACCAGTGCCAGGGCGTGGACCATCCAGTCGGGCACATGGCGCAGCGGCACGCGCCGGGCCTGCTGGCCCAGTTGCTGGCGCAGGATGCGGGCAATGTCGATCATCTTGAGGAACGGGCCAGAGGCGATGAAGCGTTCGCCATCGATCCCCGGCTCGGTCAGCGCGCGCACATGCAGCGCTGCCACGTCGCGCACGTCGACCACGCCAAAGCCAAGATCGGCGCAGCCCGGCACCGCACCAGCCAGCAATTGCCGCACCAGCTCGATCGAGGTGGAATAGTCTTCACCCCACACCGGCCCCAGTACCACCGACGGGTTGATCGAGACGAACTCCATGCCGCGCCCCTCGCGCGCGATCCATTCGCGCGCCGCGCGTTCGGCCAGGGTCTTTGACTTGGCATAGGCATGCACGCCCGGGCCATCGGTGTCGGTCCAGTCCGCCTCGGTAAACCGGCGGATGCCCTTACCGTGGCCATAGACGATCGCCGCCACCGACGATGTCTGCACGAACCGTTCCACCCCGGCAGCACGGGCAAAGCGCAAGGCGCGCAAGGCCCCTTCGCGCGCCGGCAGAATCAGTTCATCTTCCTGGCGCGGGGCTTGTACGGTGATGGGCGAGGCGACGTGGCAAACGTGGCTGCACCCGTCCATCGCCGCGCGCCAGCCCTTGTCGTCCATCAGATCCGCTTTGAAAAACCGCAAGGTGGCATAGCTGCCGCCAAGCTGGGCACGCAGCTGCGCTTCGCGTGCAAGATCACGCACCGTCGTGTTGACGGTCCATCCCTCGTCCAGCAACGCCCGGATGATATATCCGGCGATATAGCCCGATCCGCCCGTGACCAGCACGGTGCCGCCGATCTTGTCCATTGATTCCGCCCCCAGCCCTCTCCGCCTACAGCCTATCGTACCGGCGGCGCAGTTCAACGGGCATCTTTGGTTAATGCGGAATCCCGATGCGCCAAGTGGGTCAGCGCATCAGGACAAGTTCCTCGGCCATCGACGGGTGCAGCGCCACGGTGGCATCGAAATCGGCCTTGGTCAGCCCGGCTTTCACCGCAATGGCAG
This sequence comes from Novosphingobium sp. SG754, assembly GCF_013149315.1. Lineage (NCBI taxonomy): Bacteria > Pseudomonadati > Pseudomonadota > Alphaproteobacteria > Sphingomonadales > Sphingomonadaceae > Novosphingobium > Novosphingobium sp. SG754. The sequence goes on from NZ_JABGCC010000002.1 coordinate 680,542, forward strand.
CAGCTTGGAGCACTTCTGGTGCCTCCGGCCCGATCAGGTGTACGCCCAGCACCTTGTCGGTCTGCGCATCGACGACCAGCTTATACAGCCCGCGCTCGTGGCGGTGGGCGAAGATGTTCTTCATCGGGCGGAAGTCAGAGGTGAATACCTTGACGTTGCTGCCCAGCATCTCGCGGGCCTGCGCTTCGGTGAGGCCGACACTGGCGAGCGGGGGCTGCGAGAACACCGCGCTTGGGATGCAGTCATAGGCCACGCGCGTGTCCTTGCCGCCAAATACGCGATCAGCAAAGGCGTGCCCTTCGCGAATGGCGATGGGTGTCAACTGCACGCGGTTGGTCACGTCACCCACGGCAAAGATGCTGGGGCACGATGTCTGCGCGGTGTCGTCCACGCGGATTTCGCCATGTTCGCCAAGTTCGATGCCGGCGTTTTCCAGGCCCAGCCCGTCGGTCTTGGGCCGGCGTCCGGTGGCCACCAGCACCGCATCGGCGCCAAGCGGATCAGGCTGGCCCTTCATATGCACGTTGAGGCAGCCGTCCTCCAGTCGCTCGACACGCTCGATACCGCAGTTGAACTTGTATTCGATGCCGCGCGCCATGGTGATCTGCAGCAGGCGGTCGCGCAGCGCCGCGTCGTAGCCGCGCAGGATCGTCTCGCTGCGGTTGACGACCGTAACATGGCTGCCCAGCGCATTGAAGATGCCGGCAAATTCCAGCGCGATATAGCCAGCCCCGGCAATCACCACGCGGCGCGGCAGCTTTTCCAGGCTGAATACCTCGTTGGAGGTGATGCAATGCTCGGCGCCCTCGAACGGCGGCATCACCGGCCAGGCGCCCACGGCCACCAGGATATACCTGGCGCTGATCTCGCGCCCGCTCGCCAGCTTGACACTGTTGGGGCCGGTGATCGTGGCGCGTTCGAGGAAATGCTCGACCTTGTTGGAATTCAACGTGTTGGTATAGGCTGCGTTCAAGCGGTCGACATCCTTGGCCACGGCATCGCGCAGCGTCGGCCAATCGAACGTCATCTTCTCGACGGTCCAGCCATAGTTGGCCGCGTCCTGCAGTTCCTCGGCGAAGTGTGAACCGTAGACCAAAAGCTTCTTGGGCACGCAGCCGCGGATCACGCAGGTGCCGCCGACGCGGTATTCCTCGGCCACGGCCACCCGCGCGCCATAGCCAGCGGCGATGCGGCTGGCGCGCACCCCGCCCGATCCGGCCCCGATCACGAACAGATCATAGTCGTAGGCGGGTTCGGTCATGGCACGGCCTTCTTGCTGCTGAATCGGAAACTGGCGCCGGATATGGCAACGATGCCCATCCGGCGCCAGCCCTGGCGTAGCGATTATCTGCGCCGTTTATTCAATTAGGCAGGCTAACGTTCATTCCACGCCGATGCCGGCCTCGGCCAGCAGTGCTTCGGTGCTGGGATCAAAGCCTTCGCCGCCACCGGCATCAATCTTCTTGGCAATCGCCTTGCCCAGTTCCACACCGAACTGGTCGAACGGGTTGATCCCCAGCAGCATCGCCGAAACGAACACGCGGTGTTCGTGGAAGGCGATCAGCGCGCCCAACGTGGCAGCGTTGAGTTCGTCGCAAAGGATCGTTGCCGAAGGCCGGTTGCCCGGATAGGCGCGCGCGCCATCCTCGCTCGCCTGGCCCGCCATCAGCGCGGCGCCCTGGGCAAAGCAGTTGGACAGCAGGATCTTGTGATGGACCGGATCAAGATCATGGCCCGGCACCTTCACGGCCAGGAAATCCACCGGGATCAGGTGGGTGCCCTGGTGCAGCAGCTGGAACACGGCATGCTGCGCGTCGGTGCCCACGCCACCCCAGGTGATCGGCGCGCTCGGGCGGGTCAGCGGCGTGCCATCGGCCAGCACGCGCTTGCCGTTCGATTCCATTTCCAGCTGCTGGAGATAGTCGGGCAGCAGCGCCAGGCGCTCGTCATAGGCAAAGACCGCACGGGTCTGGCAGCCGCGCGCCTGGGTGTAGAACAGATCGGCAAAGGCCGCGCGCACCACCACGTTTTCACCGATCGCGGCGTCGCGGAAATGTTCGTCGATCGCCTCGGCGCCCGCGAGGAACGCGGCAAAGGCTTCGTTGCCCAGGGCCAGCGCCACCGGGAATCCGATCGAGGACCATAGCGAATAGCGCCCACCCACGGTTTCGGAGAACGGCAGGATGCGGGTTTCGTCAACGCCCCATTCCACCGCCTTTTCCGGCGCGGCGGTCAGCGCGATGACGCGGCCATAAGGATCGGCCACGCCGCCTTCGCGCAGCCATTCCAGCGCGCTGTGGGCATTGGTCATGGTTTCGGTGGTGGTGAAGGTCTTGGACGCGACAGCGATCAGCGTGGTGGCCGGATCGCACTGCTTCATCGCTGCTTCCAGCGCGCAGCCATCAATGTTGGACACCACGTGCACGGCAACCTTGGCGTCTTCGCGGGCCAGCGCGTCGATCGCCAGCGCCGGGCCCAGGGCGGAACCACCGATGCCGATGTGGATAAGGCTCTTCACCTCGCCCAGCACGCCTTCGTGGATGGCTTCGACCAGCAGTGCCATGCGCGCGTGCAGGGCCTGGGCTTCTTCCACGCTGGCTTCGGCGCCCACGCCGCGCTGTGCGGTGTGTTCGGCGGCGCGGCCTTCGGTGTTGTTGATCTTGGCGCCAGACAGCAGTTCTTCACGCTTGCCGGCAAAATCGGTGGCCTGCGCCAGCTGGGCCAGGATCGCCTCGACGTCGGCCGAAAGATGGGTCTTGGACCAGTCAAAGCGAATCGGGCCACCGGGCAGGTCGAGCGTGGTGGCATAGCGCTCAAGACGGGCCGGATCGGCAAACAGCGCGGCGAGCGTTGGCACCTCCAGCGTCTCCAGTGCGTGCCACAGCGTGGCCTGGTCCTGTGCTGCCATTGTCTAACGTCCTTTTTCGCGGTTGCGGGATGCGCCTCTCATGCCCGCTTGCGCACAATCTTCCAAGCGGTGGCGTGGCTCGACGAACGGATCGTGCAAACGTATTTGCCTCGGGCTATGGCACGTGCATTCCTGCTTGACGGATGCCTTTGCCCTCCACATGACCCAGCCGATGAACGAAACGCCCGAACCCGCCAATCCTGCGGTGGAAACGCCTGTGCCGCCCGCGACCGCGCCAACTCCCGCGGGCGCGCCTGCCGCCCCGGCGAAAAAGCAGAAGAAGGAAGACAGCTTCCCGGTGTTCCTGGTGAAGCTGGTGCTGATCGTGGCGATCTTCCGCAGCTTCTTCTTCTCGCCTTTCAACATCCCGTCGGAATCGATGCTGCCCCGGCTGGAAAACGGCGATTATCTATTGGCGGCCAAGTGGCCCTACGGATTTTCCAAGTATTCCCTGCCGTTCAGCGTGCCGTTGCTGCCCAAGCGCATTTTCGCCAGCCAGCCCAACCGGGGTGACGTGGTGATCTTCAAGGCGCCCCCGGGCAACGATGTCGATTATATCAAGCGCGTGATCGGCGTTCCGGGCGATACCGTGCAGATGATCGGCGGCGTGCTTCACCTCAACGGTAAGGCCGTGCCCAAGGTGAAGGTTGCCGATTTCGTGATCAAGGTTTCGGCCAATACCGAGTGCATCTCGCCCGATTTTGCCGTGACCGAGGCCGATGGCACGCAGACCTGCCACTATCCGCAGTTCCAGGAAACCCTGCCCGGCGGCAAGACCTACAACGTGCTCGACCTGGGCTATCGCCCGCAGGACGATACGCCGCCCGTGGTCGTGCCTGAAGGCCGCCTGTTCCTGATGGGTGACAACCGCGACAACTCGATGGACAGCCGTTTCCCCGCGATCGAAGGCGGCGGCATCGGCCTGGTGCCGCAGGACAACCTGGTTGGCCGCGCGACCATCGTGATGTGGTCCACCGACGGTTCGGCCAACTGGTTCCTGCCGTGGACCTGGTTTACCGCGCTGCGCTGGAACCGGATCGGGGGCATGTTCTGAGCACGCCCCTTTCCCCCGAAACCGCCAAATTCCTGGCGGAACTGACCCAGGCGCCGGTTGCACAACCGGCGCTTTGGCATGAAGCGCTCACCCATGGTTCGCTGGGCGAGGCGCGCGATTACCAGCGCCTGGAATTTCTGGGCGATCGCGTGCTGGGGCTGGCCGTGGCCGAATGGCTGCACGAAGCGAGCGATGCCGCCGAGGGCAAGCTGTCGCAGCGGCTCAACGCATTGGTCAGCCGCGAAACCTGCGCCGATGTGGCCCGCGCATTGGGCGTGCCGGCGCATATCCGCCTGGGCAAGCAGGCCCGCGACGATGGCGGGGCCGACAGCGACAACATCCTGGGCGACGTGATGGAAGCGCTGATCGGCGCGCTGTTCCTGGAACGCGGCTTTCCCGCCGCGCGCGATTTCGTGCGCCGCTGCTGGGACAAGCCGATGCGCACCGGCGCCGGGCAGCGCAAGCACCCCAAGGCCGCCCTGCAGGAATGGGCCGCCGGCAACCGCCGCAAGCCCCCGGTCTATAGCCTGGTCAGCCGCGATGGCCCCGATCACGCCGCGATCTTTACCGTAAGCGTAGAGGTCAAGGGCGTGGGCCTGGCGGAAGCCCGCGGATCGAGCAAGCAGGAGGCCGAAACGGCCGCTGCGCGCGATTTCCTCAAGCAGTTCGCCTGAACGCGCGCACGATCCAGCCGACATCCCCAATTCCGCCACTTTTTCCGGGCATTTTCCAGTGCCGCACCGGCCGCTTGTCGGCGGGCGCCATGAGGTTCATTCTGTTTCCATGATCGACACCACTTCCATTCCATCCGAATCCGGCCCCACTGAAACTGGCGGCGGGCAAACCTGCGGCCTGGTCGCGGTGCTCGGTGCTCCCAATGCGGGCAAGTCCACCCTGGTCAACGCGCTGGTCGGCCAGAAGGTCGCCATCGTTTCGGCCAAGGCGCAGACCACGCGCGCGCGGCTGATGGGCATTGCCCTGGAAGGTCAGGCGCAGATCATCCTCGCTGATACGCCCGGCCTGTTCGAGCCCAAGCGCCGGCTCGACCGCGCGATGGTCAACGCCGCCTGGGAAGGCGCGAGCGAGGCCGACGCCATTCTGCTGGTGGTCGATGCGCGCAAGAAGAAGCGCGAATACCTCGAACCGATCCTCGCCTCGCTCGCCGGGCGACCCGAACGCAAGTTCCTGGTGCTCAACAAGGTTGATGCCAGCCCCAAGGAACCGCTGCTGGTCATGGCCGAGGCGCTGAGCGGCGAAGGCCAGTTCGACGAGGTGTTCTTCGTTTCGGCCCTGACCGGCGACGGCGTGCCCGAATTGAAGACGCGGCTGGCTGCCCTCATGCCGCCAGGGCCGTGGCACTATCCCGAAGATCAGGTCTCCGATGCCTCGGAACGCCTGCTCGCGGCCGAAATCACGCGTGAGCAGCTCTATCGCCAGTTGCACGACGAACTGCCCTATGACAGCGCGGTGCGTCCCGAAAGCTATCAGCACCGCCGCGACGGCTCGGTGGAAATCCACCAGCAGATCGTGATCGCGCGCGACAGCCAGCGCGGCATCGTGCTGGGCAAGGGTGGCGCCAAGCTCAAGGCGATCGGCGAGGCATCCAGAAAAGAGCTGGCCAACCTGCTTGGTGCGAAGGTTCACCTCTTCCTGCACGTTAAGGTGGAAGAGAACTGGGCCGATAGCCGCGAAATCTACGAGGAAATCGGTCTCGACTGGGTGAAGTAATGGCGCTTGACCCGCCGCCAGGGCTGGCGCAGCCTGCAAGGATGTGGACGGGACCGATGACCGCCTTTGACCAGACACCGCCGTACCTGCCGGGCCTGGCCATGATGCCGGTTTTCGCCGCCGCGCCATGCGCAGACCGCGCCACCGTGCTCGATCCGGAACACCCGTGCGCGAGGGGCGTTGTCGCCGCGCCGGGTAAACTCCAGAACGCAGCTGCGGCCCTGCCCTGACCGGATCGGATCGGACTGTCGCGAATGCGCAATTTTGCCGTGTTTTTCCTGGTTGCCTTCGTGTTGCGCGCTCCGTGGCTGGGCGATCCACTGTTTCACGCAGACGAGCAGTTCTACCTGCTGATGGGCGACAGGCTGTGGCACGGGGTGATCCCCTACGTCGATCTGTGGGATCGCAAGCCGCTGGGCCTGTTCCTTATCTATGGCGCGGCGCGGGCCTTTCCCGGCAATGGAGTGCTGGCCTACCAGCTCATGGCGATCACCTCGGCCGCCGCCACGGCAGTGGTTCTGGCGCGCTGTGCCCGCCACCTGGCCGGGCCACGCGGCGCGCTGTTTGCCGGGCTTGCCTATCTCATCTACCTGATGGCGTTCAATTGCGGCATGGGCCAGGCCCCGGTCTTCTATGACCTGCCGATGATCGCGGCGGCATGGCTGGTGATCGGTGCCCTGGCCGATACGACCGCGCCCACCATCGCCGGGCAGCGTTTCGGCCTGATGGCGCGCGGCTGCATGGCGATGGCGCTGATCGGCATTGCCTTGCAGATCAAAACCAGCGTGGTGATCGAAGGCATCGGATTTGGCCTCATGCTGCTGTGGGCCGGCTGGCGGCGCGGCTGGGGTTGGCCAAGGCTGGCCGGCGCCGGCGCGGCGTGGATTGCCCTGGCACTGCTGCCCACGGCACTGGTCTTTGCCGCCTATGCGGCAGAGGGTGAAGCCCGCGCGTTCCTCATTGCCAATGTGGTGTCCATTCTTGGCCGCGGCCAGGATCTGGGTGAGGCCTCGTTCCGCCTGGCCAAGGTGGCGGCCGCGCTGATCCCGTTCTACGTGGCGCTGGCGATGGGCTGGCGGATCGCGCTGCCCCGCAGCGAAAGCGAAATCGTGCGGCGTGCGGTGCTGATGTGGCTGGGCCTGGCGATCGTCGGGTTCCTGGCGCCGGGCACCTGGTACGATCATTACGTCGCCCCTGCCCTGATGCCGCTGGCAATCCTGGCGGCCCCGGCCCTCGATGGCCGCTGCCGCCCCACCGGCTGGCTGCGCCGCGTGCTGTTCGTCGTGGGCCTTGGCGCGGGCCTGGGCGCAACGACGGTGCAGGCGCACCGCTTTGGCGACACCACCGACCTGGACGAGGCAGCCGCCGCCATTCGCCCCCATATCGACGCCAACCACTGCCTCTATGTCTACGAAGGCGACAGCGCCCTCTACAGCGCGACAAATTCGTGCCTGCCCACGCGCTTTGCTTTTCCCGCGCATCTTTCCACCCGGTTCGAGGAACATGCCCTGGGCATCGATCCCACCGCCGAAGTGGAACGCATCATGGCCAGCCGCCCGGGCGCGGTCGTGATCGACGCCGCGCCAAACCCCTATGGCGCCAACATGCAGACCCGCGCTGTCGTGCTCCAGGCGCTGGCGCAGCACTATCAGCGGATTCGCACTATCACGCTGGGCACGCGGTCATTCGCGCTGTTTGCCGCACGGTGACAGGCCAAAACAATTACGTGTCAGCATTGCGACAATAATAGCCCATCCGCATTAAACGCGACGCTGAACGTTATATTGAGATAATAACAACCGCTGCGCTTGATAGCGATTTTCCGAAGCTTTAGCCTGTATAAATACAGCTGAAAACTTCGGAAATAAATGATGATCGATATCTTTGGCCCGTCCTTGATCGCATCGCGACCAGAATATCCGGTTGGGGCGAAATCAACGCCGCCTGCCAGGATCGAATACGCTCGTCTCTTTGCCGAGTATTTTGGCTTTGCCCTCGTCTTTCGACTGATGCTGCTGGGCAATCCGCTCGTCCACGTCGATGAAGAGTTCTATCTCTTCATGGCCGATCGCTGGGCGCATGGCGCGGTGCCTTTCATCGATATCTGGGACCGCAAGCCACTGGGCCTCTTTGCGCTCTATCGGCTGTTCGTGAGCCTGCCGGGCGATCCCGTGCTGGCTTATCAGGTATGCGGCATTGCCAGCACGGCGGCCGCGGCGTTGGTCGTGCGGCGCCTGGCGCTGGAGCTGGCCTCGCCGCGTGGCGCCTGGCTGGCAGGCCTGGTCTATCTCTGCGCCATGCCCGCGTTCAATTGCGCGCTGGGCCAATCGCCCGTGTTCTACAATCCGTTGGTGGCACTGGCGGCGCTGTTGCTGTTGCGCGCCTGGCAACGCGCCGATGGCACCGATCTGCTGCGGCAAGGCGCAGTGATCATGCTGCTGATCGGGCTCGCGCTGCAGATCAAGTACGCCGCCGTGTTCGAGGGCCTGGCGATCGGCATCATGCTGCTGGCACTGGGCCGCAGGGTAGGCTGGCCCCTCCCCCGGCTGGCCGGCGCAGCACTGGTATGGTGCGCCATCGCCCTGGCGCCAACCGTGCTGGTGCTGGGCAGCTATGCCGCGATCGACCAGGCGCACGCCTTCGTCTTCGCCAATTTCACCTCGGTGCTGGAACGCCTGCCCGATGGCGCGCCCAGTTGGCGCCGGCTGCTCAAGCTGTCGGCCGGCCTGTCGCCGTTCGTGCTGTGCATCGCGTTCGATCCCCTGCGCCGCGCCGGGTGGAATGATCAACGCCGCGCGCTCGCCTATCGCCTGCTAAGCCTGTGGGCGGGAGCAGCGGTGCTGGGCTTCCTGCTGTTCGGCACCTGGTATGATCACTATGCCGGGCCGTTGGTGGCGCCGCTCGCCGTGCTGTCGGCCCCTGCCCTGGCGGCTGCGGCGCGCGCGGGGCAGCCGTGGCAGGCGCGGTGGAGTGGGCGCTTCCTGATCCTGGCGAGCGCGATCGGCGGCATCGTGGTCATGGCTGGCGCGGTCCAGAACCACGGCACGGCGCAGCAATTTCAGCGCGCCACTGCAGTGATCCGCAGCGCCGTGAACCGCGGCTGCTATTTCCAGTTCGATGGCGTGCCGGCACTCTATCGGGGCGTGGGCGCGTGCGTGCCGACGCGCTTTGCCTTCCCCAACCACCTCAACACCTGGACCGAAAGCCCGGCGATCGGCGCAGACCCGGTGGCCGAAGTGCGCCGCATCATGGCGACGCGCCCCGCCGTGGTGCAGGTGTCGGAAAGCGCGCCCGAAGACCTCTATCTGCCCAACCACACCACGCGCACGATCATGGCCCAGGCGCTGGCCCAAGGCTACATCCGCTTTGCCGAGATCACACTGGGGCAGGAACGCTACGCGCTCTATCGCCCGCGATAGCTCGCAGGGCGGGCATCGTGATGCCCGCCCCGTCGCATGGGTTATTCCGCTGCGGCTTTCTTGCGCGCCGGGGCCTTTTTGGCGGCAGGCGCCTTCTTGGCCGCCGGTTCCTTCTTCGCCGCTGGTTCCTTCTTGGCAGCCGCCTTCTTGGGCGCAGCGGTCTTCTTGGCGGGCGCCTTCTTCTTGCCCTTGGCCGGTCCCTTGGCGGCGCGCTCGTCGATCAAGGCGATCGCTTCGGCGGGCGTCAGGCTTTCGGGCTGCTTGTCGCGCGGCAGCGTGGCGTTGGTAGTGCCATCGGTGACATAGGGACCATAACGCCCGGCCATCAGCTTGATTTCACCGCCAGAGGTGGGGTGCGGCCCGAAGGTCTTGAGCGGCTCGGCTGCGGTGCGCGCGCCGCGTGCGCCCGCGCCACTGGCTGCCTCGGCCAGGCGCACCACGGCCGCGTTCATACCTGTGTCAAACACTTCGGCAGTGGATTTGAGGCGGGCATACTTGCCGTCATGCGCCAGATAGGGGCCATAGCGGCCGATCGCGGCCGTAATCGGCTTGCCGCTTTCAGGATGCACGCCCACCTCGCGCGGCAGGCTGAGCAGCTTGAGCGCCCATTCCAGATCGAGTTCGGGAATATCCTTGGGAATCGAGGCGCGCTTGGCCTCCTTGCCCTCGCCCAGCTGGATATAGGGACCGAACCGGCCGGTACGGCGCGTTACTTCAAGGCCGGTGTCGGGATCCTTGCCCAGCCCGGTTTCTTCGCCGTCGCCACCCTCGCCATTGCCGCCCGGCTGGGCAAACTTGCGGGTGAACTTGCACTCGGGATAGTTGGAGCAGGCGATGAACGCGCCGAAACGACCACCGCGCAGCGAGAGCCGCCCAGCGCCGCACTTGGGGCATTCGCGCGGATCGTGTCCATCGGCACGCGGCGGAAAGAGATAGTCTTCCAGGAATACGTCCAGCTCGGCCGTAACCTCGCTGGGCTTCTTCTCCATGACCTCGTCGGACTTGGGTTTGAAGTCGCGCCAGAATTCGGCCAGCACCTGCTTCCAGGCGGCACGACCACCAGAAACGTCGTCCAGTTCGTCTTCCATGCCGGCGGTGAATTCATAGGCGACATAGCGCTCGAAGAACCTTTCGAGGAACGCGGTAAGCATGCGCCCGCTTTCCTCGGCAAAGAACCGGTTCTTCTCGGTCCGCACATAGTTGCGGTCCTTGAGAACCTGCAGCGTGGCGGCATAGGTGGAAGGACGGCCGATACCCAGCTCTTCCAGCCGCTTGACCAGGCTGGCTTCGGAATAGCGCGGCGGCGGCTGGGTGAAGTGCTGCGTGGCGTCAACGCCGTGCTTGACCGGGCAATCGCCCTTGTTGAGCATCGGCAGCAGGTTGCCGTCCTCGTCGTCGCCGTCGGCCTTCTGGTCGCGGCCTTCTTCATAGACGGCCAGGAACCCGGGGAACTTGATCACTTGGCCGGTGGCGCGCAGCTCGTGCTTGCCAGTGCCTTCGCGCAACGTCACCGTGGTGCGCTCGATCGCCGCCGAAGCCATCTGGCTCGCCAGCGCGCGCTTCCAGATCAGGTTGTAGAGCCGCGCCTCGTCACCGCTGCCGTAGTGATCGCGGGTGAAATCGGTGGGGCGGATCGCTTCGTGCGCTTCCTGGGCGTTCTTGGCCTTGGTTTCATAGTGGCGCGGCTTTTCGGGCAGGAAGTGCCCGTTATAGCGGTCCGAGATCGCCCGGCGCGCGGCATCGATAGCGCTGGGGTCCATCTGCACGCCATCGGTACGCATATAGGTGATGGCGCCCGCCTCATACAGCGTCTGTGCCACGCGCATGGTGTGGCTGGCCGAAAAGCCCAGCTTGCGCGCCGCTTCCTGTTGCAGGGTAGAGGTGGTGAACGGCGGCGAGGGATTGCGCCGCGTGGGCCGCACGTCCACCTCTTCGACGCGGAACGTGCCCGCTTCCACCGCGGTCTTGGCCGCCAGCGCGCTGCCCTCTTCGCCCAGCGACAGGCGATCGAGCTTGTTGCCCTCGAACTTGACGAGGCGCGCCACGAACGGCGTGCCATCGTGCTCCATCCGCGCGGCGACAGACCAGTATTCCTGCGCCTTGAACGTTTCGATCTCGCGCTCGCGCTCCACGATCAGGCGCAGCGCCACCGACTGCACGCGCCCGGCCGACTTGGCGCCGGGCAGCTTGCGCCACAGCACCGGCGACAGCGTGAAGCCGAACAGGTAATCCAGCGCGCGGCGCGCCAGATAGGCATCGATCAGATCCTGGTCCAGCTCGCGCGGCGCCTTCATCGCCGAGGTTACCGCCGGCTTGGTGATGGCGTTGAACGTCACGCGCGAGACATTCTTGGGCAGCGCGCGGCGCTTGGCCAGGAGTTCGCGCACGTGCCAGGAAATGGCCTCGCCTTCGCGATCAGGGTCAGTCGCCAGGATCAGGCTATCGGCCTCCTTGGCGGCGTCGGTGATCGCCTTCACGCGCGATTGCTTGTCGCCGTACAGCTCCCAATCCATGGCAAAGTCTTCGTCCGGGCGCACGGACCCGTCCTTGACCGGCAGGTCGCGGATATGGCCGTAAGAGGCCAGGACCTTGTAGCCGGGGCCAAGGTACTTCTCGATGGTCTTGGCCTTGGCCGGGGATTCTACAATGACAAGCTGCATGGCGACTGGCAAAACGTCCTTACGCGTATACGTGCGTATGAGGGTGGGGGCGGTTGGACGGTGGCGTCAAGCCCCCGATTTTCAGCGACGGTTCAGGCGTGCGTTCAGGCAGGCGCTCAGGCAAGCGACACCCTCCCCCCGGCATGGCGCAGCAGGCGCCCGGCCAGTTCCAGTTCGATCAGCGCCAGTTGCACCGATCCGGCCGGCGCGCCGCTCAGCCGCACCAGTTCATCCACGCCAACCGGCGCGGTGCCGAGCAGCGCGGCGATCTCGGCCGGCGCATCATCTGCCGGCGTGCTGTCGAGCGCCACGGGCGCGGCTGCTTCGTGAAACGTGGAGCGCGGCGTGCCAGTAAAGCTTTCGAGCAGTTCGATCACATCGGCCGGGCTTTGCACCAGGATTGCGCCCTCGCGGATCAACTGGTTGCAGCCCTGACTGCGGCTGTCGAGCGGGGAGCCGGGAATGGCCATGATCTCCCGCCCCGCTTCTGCGGCCAGCCGCGCGGTGATCAGCGAGCCCGACTTGGGCGCGGCTTCCACCACCACCGTGCCGGCGCACAGCCCAGCGATGATGCGGTTGCGCCGGGGGAAATGGCGCGCCTGCGGTTCGGTGCCCGGCGGCATTTCTGCCAGCAGGACGCCCTGCGCCACGATCTGCGCCTGCAGCTCGCCATGTTCGGGCGGATAGATACTGTCGAGCCCACCGGCGATCACGCCAATCGTGCCGCCGCCACCTGCCGCCACATCGGGCAGCAAGGCGCCCTGGTGCGCGGCGCCATCCACGCCCCGCGCCAGGCCGGAAACCACGGCAAAGCCGGCTGCGGCCAGCGCCGCGCCAAATTCGCGCGCCAGCCGCATCGCCCCCGCTGATGCATTGCGCGCGCCCACCAGCGCCACCGCCGGCCGCGCCAGCAACGCTGCATCACCCTGCATCGTCAGGATCGGTGGCGGCGTGTCGGTCTGCGCCAGCAGCGCGGGATAGTGCGGCGAATCATGAAAGAGATAGCGTCCACCCAGGGACCGTACCCTGGCCGCCTCTGCCGCGATGCGCGCCGCATCGGCCGGGCGATAACGCGCCCCACCCCGCGCCGCCAGGCTGGGCAAAGCCTCCACCGCAGCGCCGGCGCTGCCAAAGCGGCGCAGCAACTGGTAATAGGAAACCGGCCCCACGTTGGGTGAGCGCAGCAGCCGCAGCCGGGCCAGCGCCTCGTCGGACGAAAGCGGCAGCGCCGCAGCTTCGTCCGCGCTGGCCATCAGGCAGCGTCTCCGCTGGTGTTCTTCTTGCCGCCGATCTTCGGCTCGGTTCCAGCGAGCAGACGGGCGATATTGGCGCGGTGCAGGAAGATCACCAGCGCGGCGATCACGGCCAGCACCAGCGCATAATCGCTGCGCCCGATGGCGAGCGCGGCCAGCGGCGCCACGACGACGGCCGACATGCCGCCGACAGAGGAAATGCGCACCAGCGCCAGCATGCCCAGCCAGACCACCGCATAAGCCAGCCCGATCGGCCAGCCGAGGCCAAGGGCCACACCCATCGTGGTCGCCACGCCCTTGCCGCCCTTGAACCGCAGCCACAGCGGGAAGCAGTGCCCGATCACCGCCGCCAGCGCGACCAGCGCCTCGGTGCCGGGGGCATAGGCGCGGGCGAGCCACACCGCCACGCTGCCCTTGAGCAGATCGAGCAGCAGCGTGCTGGCCGCCAGCCCCTTGCGCCCGGTGCGCAAGACGTTGGTGGCGCCGATATTGCCCGATCCAATCGCGCGCAGATCGCCCGCACCCGTCAATCGGGTGAGGATCAGGCCGAAGGGAATCGCGCCGAGCAGGTAGGCCAGGATGCAGGCCGGAAGGGCAAGGTCATGGGTCACGCCGCCGCTCTTAGCCGTGGTTGCGCACAATCGAAAGGTGCCACGCCCTCCCTTTTTACCACCGTTATCGCTACAAGCGCGGCCATGACCGCCGCTGCCCCCGCTTCCGATCCCACCATTCCGCCGGCCGACGCGCCGATCCTGATGTTCGATTCCGGCGTCGGCGGGCTTTCGGTGCTGGCCAAGCTGCGCCAGGTCCTGCCCCAGGCGCCGGTGATCTATGTGGCTGATAATGCCGGCCTGCCCTATGGCACCAAGACCGAGGCACAGATCGCTGCGCGGGTATCGGGCCTGCTCGGCCGCCTGACCGAGCGGCTGCGTCCGCGCCTGGTGTGCATTGCCTGCAACACGGCCTCGACCATTGCGCTGGCTTCAGTGCGCGAAGTGCTGGAGGTGCCGATCGTGGGCACGGTGCCGGCGATCAAGCCGGCCGCCGCGATGACCCGTACTGGCGTGATCGGCCTGCTCGGCACGCAGGCCACCATCCGCCAGGGCTATGTCGATCGGCTGGAGGCAGAATTTGCCGCCGACAAGCGCCTGCTGCGGCACGGGGCGCCCGAACTGGTTGCCGCAGCAGAGGCGCAATTGCGGGGCCATGCGGTTGATCCCGCCGTGTTTGCCGCAGCAGCCCAGGCCCTGCGCGAACAGCCGGTCGGCGCCCAGATCGATATCGTGGTGCTGGCCTGCACGCATTTTCCGTTGGTAGAGGCCGAGCTGGGCAAAGCATTCGGGCCTGGCGTACGCTTCATCGACGGGTCTGACGGCATCGCCCGGCGCATCGCGTTCCTCACCCAGGGCCAGGAATTTGCCCGCCGCGTGCCCGACCTTGCGCTGTTCACCCGCCTTGACGATGCCGTGGCCGAACTGGCGCCCACGCTGGCGGCACATGGCCTTGGCCAGGTGGGCAAGGCTTGAGCGTTGCGGCGCGCCGCCTGGGGCATTTTGCCGCATTGACCTAAAGTGCAATCGCTTCGATCACTCAAACCGCAAAAGTCACTTGGCAAGACTTTATCGCGGGGAGTAGAAGCGCCTGGCAACCCGCGACAAACGCCTTTTGGGAGAGAGGTGGCGGGCGCACAACAACGATGTGGCATTATCCAACCCGTGCATTCACCGCAGGATGGGATTTTGTTGCGATAAGACAAAGACGCGGCCGCCTGGCAATGCTTCATCGCGAGGCAATCCGGGCCCAGCCGGTCAGCTGCAGGAACGAAGGAGCAGCAAGCAGTGAACTACGACCAGATTTTTGATGCTGCCATCGATCGCCTGCACTCCGAAGGTCGTTATCGCGTTTTCATCGACATCCTGCGCAACAAGGGCGCCTATCCCAACGCGCGCTGCTTTGCCGGCCACAACGGCCCCAAGCCGATCACCGTATGGTGCTCCAACGATTACCTCGCCATGGGACAGCACCCCAAGGTGATCGCCGCCATGGAAGAAGCGCTGCACGATGTCGGTGCTGGCTCTGGCGGCACCCGCAACATCGGCGGCAACACGCACTATCACGTCGATCTCGAAAACGAGCTGGCCGATCTTCACGGCAAGCAGGGCGCGCTGCTGTTCACCTCGGGCTATGTCTCGAACGACGCAACGCTGTCCACGCTGGCCAAGGTTCTGCCGGGCTGCGTGATCTTTTCCGACGAGCTCAACCATGCCAGCATGATTGCCGGCATTCGCAATTCCGGCGCGGAAAAGCGCGTGTTCCGTCACAACGACCTGGAGCATCTGGAAGAGCTTCTGGCGGAAACCGATCCCGCCGTGCCTAAGCTGATCGCGTTTGAAAGCGTCTATTCGATGGACGGCGACGTCGCCCCGATCCACGCGATCTGCGACCTGGCGGACAAGTACAACGCCCTCACCTACATCGACGAAGTCCACGCCGTGGGCATGTATGGCCCGCGCGGCGGCGGCATTACCGACCGCGACAACGCGGCCCACCGCATCGACATCATCGAAGGCACGCTGGGCAAGGCCTTTGGCGTGATGGGCGGCTATATCGCGGCCGACAGCCGGATCATCGACGTGATCCGCTCCTACGCTCCGGGCTTCATCTTCACCACTTCACTCTCGCCGGTGCTCGTGGCCGGCGTGCTCGCCTCGGTTCGCCACCTCAAGGCATCGAGCGACGAACGCAACGCCCAGCAGGCCGCTGCCGCCACGCTCAAGCAGCTGTTCCGCGATGCCGGCCTGCCGGTGATGGACAGCACCACGCACATCGTCCCGCTGATGGTTGGCGATCCGGTGCGCGCCAAGAAGGTGTCGGACATCCTCCTCGCGGAATACGGCGTCTATGTTCAGCCGATCAATTTCCCCACCGTGCCACGCGGAACCGAGCGCCTGCGCTTCACCCCTGGCCCGGCCCACACCGAGGCAATGATGCGCGACCTGACGCAAGCCCTGGTGGAAATCTGGGAACGGCTTGAACTGGAAATGTCGCAGCGCCAGGCCGCCTGACGCTTTCATCCGCAAACACAGAAAAAGGCCCCCGGACCGCAATCCGGGGGCCTTTTTCTTTAAGCCCCATCCTCTTCAGAGAAGGGGGTTTGGGGGTGGTGGAAGCCAAGCCGAAGCCTGGCCCCCTCACCCCCGATCACATCAGAACCGATCTGCGTTCATCACCTTGGTCCAGGCCGCGCCGAAATCGCGCACGAACTGTTCCTTGGCATCGTCCATGGCATAGGCTTCGGCCACGGCGCGCAGTTCGGAATTGGAGCCAAAGATCAGGTCCACCGTCGTCGCCGTCCAGCGCGGCTTGCCGCTGGCACGGTCGCTGCCCTGATAGAGGCCCGCTGCCTTGTCAGACTTCTTCCATACCGTGCCCATGTCTAGCAGGTTGACGAAGAATTCATTGCTCAGGGTGCCAGGCTTGGCAGTGAGCACGCCGTTGGCCGAATGCCCGGTGTTGGCGTCGAGCGCGCGCATCCCGCCCAGCAGCACGGTCATTTCCGGCACGCTCAGGCCCAGCATGTCGGCCTTGTCCACCATGGCTTCGGCCGGGCCCTGCCAGTTCGACGGGGCATCGTAATAGTTGCGGAACGGATCAGCCACGGGTTCGAGCACGGCAAAGCTGGCCGGATCGGTCTGCGCCTGGGTGGCATCGACACGGCCTGGCGTGAACGGCAGCGCCAGCGTGACGCCGCCCTTGGCCGCGGCCTGTTCCACCGCCGCATTGCCGCCCAGCACGATCAGATCGGCCAGGCTCACCTTCTTGCCGCCCGGTGCGGTCTTGTTGAAGCCGGCCTGGATTGCCGCCAGCTTGGCCAACACCGCATCAAGCTCGGCCGGATCATTGACCGCCCAGGCTTTTTCGGGGTTCAGGCGAATGCGCGCACCATTGGCGCCACCGCGCATATCGGTGCTGCGGAACGTGCTGGCCGAAGCCCAGGCGGCGCGGATCAGTTCGCGCTGCCCCAGCCCGCTCGCCAGGATTTGCGCCTTGAGCTTGGCGATGTCACCGGCATCGATCATGGCGTAATCGGCCTTGGGCAGCGGATCCTGCCACAGGAACGATTGCGCTGGCACGTCAGGGCCGATGTAGCGCCCCTTGGGGCCCATGTCGCGGTGGGTCAGCTTGAACCAGGCGCGGGCAAAGGCATCGGCAAACGCCTGCGGGTCCTTGCGGAACTTGAGCGCAATCGCGCGGAAGCCAGGGTCTTCCTTCACCGCGATATCGGTGGTGAACATCATCGGCGCGTGGGTCACGCCAGCCAGGTGCGCATCGGGCACGATCTGCACGTCCTTGGCGTTCTTGGGCGTCCACTGCTTGGCACCGGCCGGGCTGGTGGTCAGCACCCAGTCAAACCCGAACAGGTTGTCGAGATACTGCGTGGTGAACGCGATCGGATTGGCCGACCACGCGCCTTCCAAGCCACTGGTCACGGTGTCTTCGGCGTTGCCCTTGCCGCACTTGTTCTTCCAGCCGAAACCCTGGTCTTGCACTGGGGCGGCAGCCGGCTGCAGGCCGGTGCACTCGTCGGGCTTGTGCGCGCCGTGCGCCTTGCCAAAGGTGTGACCACCGGCGATCAACGCCACGGTTTCCTCGTCGTTCATTGCCATGCGGCCAAAGGCGCGGCGGATATCGGCCGCCGCCGCGATCGGATCGGGATTGCCGCCCGGCCCTTCGGGATTCACATAGATCAGGCCCATCTGCACCGCAGCGAGCGGGCCCTTGAGCTGGCCATTGGCGCCGATGCGGCTGTTCGCCCCGTCGAGCCACTTCTTCTCGCTGCCCCAGAACACCATGTCCGGCTCCCACGCATCGACACGGCCACCGGCAAAGCCCAGGGTCTTGAAGCCCATCTGCTCCAGCGCGACGTTGCCGGTCAGCACCATGAGATCGCCCCACGAGATCTTGCGGCCATACTTCTGCTTGATCGGCCAGAGCAGGCGGCGCGCCTTGTCGAGGTTGGCGTTGTCAGGCCAGGAATTCTGCGGATCAAAGCGCTGTTCGCCGCCGGCCGAGCCGCCACGACCATCGACCGTGCGATAGGTGCCGGCGCTGTGCCAGGCCATGCGGATGAAGAACGGGCCGTAATTGCCATAGTCGGCCGGCCACCACGGCTGAGACGTGGTCAGCACCTTGGCGATGTCGGCCTTCACCGCCGCCAGATCTAGCGTCTTGAACGCAGCGGCATAATCGAAATCGGCGCCATAGGGATTCGATTTCACGTCATTCTGGCGCAGCGGCGACAGGTCGAGCCGAGCCGGCCACCAGTCCTTGTTGGTCGTGACCGTGTCGCTGGCAGCCATGGCCACAGGCGCAGCCCCAGCGGGAGCGGTTGCTTCGGCATGGGCCAGCGATGTGCCCCAAGGGGCAGTCATCGCCAGACACAAAGCGCCCAGCGAGCGATGAATATGACGCATTGCAACAATCTCCTGCGTTTTAATAAGACAAGCATAGGCGCTGCCGCAAACGCGATGGCGTGCGGCACGAATTGTTTCCGAATATATTCAGACCAACAGAACGAACGCGACCATCAGGCAAAATGCCTGATGACGGGTTTGAAACAGCAATTCCTTGGATTTCAGATCATGTCATCCCGGCGTTGCAAATACACTTCCCCTTCATCACGAGTTCAGGGTGTGTCTTTCCGCAATTCGTGGCTTGGCGGAAACAGATTTATCCGGTCACAAAGATTGCCGAAATCGATCATGCGAAAAAGAGCGGGAACCAAGGTGCAGCCACGTGCGTTGCAGCGCGCGAGCGATGCCGTCTGTTGCGAACGAATGCCGCAGTATTGCCCCAAAGGCCAGGGTGTAACCTGGCTGCAACACCCGGACAAGCCATTGATCGAATTGGCGCAAAACAGTTGCGTTTTGATACCCCCCACGCAAGTTTGGTCGCACTTGCAACAAACGGGGGCTTTATGGCCGCGACTACTTTTTCGCAGCGCCGCATGCGTGCCTTGGCAGCTACGGCGTCATTCCTTGTTCCTCTGACCCTGACCGGCGTGGCGCACGCACAATCCACGGACGCGGCCCCCGCCTCGGCGGAACAGGCTGCACCGGCCGACGCATCCGATGCCGAAATCGTCGTCACCGGTTCGCGTATCACCCGCGCCCCGATCACCGACCAGCCCGTGGCCACGCTCGGCAGCGACCTGATCGAGCAGCGCGGCTATACCAACGTGGGCCAGGCGCTGCAGCAGCTGCCGGGCTTCGGCGTTCCGGGCAACAGCGTCGCCGGTGACCAGGGCAGCTTCGGCGCCGGCCAGACCTTTGCCAACCTCTATAACCTGGGTTCGCAGCGCACGCTCACCCTCGTCAACGGCATGCGCTTCGTCAGCCCGGCGACCACCTCGATCTTCGGCGCCGTCGCCGGCAGCCCGGTGGACCTCGGCCAGATCGCGCCGAGCCTGGTTGACCGCATCGAAGTCGTCTCGGTCGGCGGGGCACCGATCTATGGCTCCGACGCGATCGCCGGTACCGTCAACATCCTGTTGAAGAAGAACTACGACGGCGTCGAAGCCAATGGCTCCTACGGCCTGTCGAAGTATGGCGACGGTCAGGACTACAACTTCTCGGTGCTGGCCGGGAAGAACTTTGCCGACGGCCGTGGCAACATCACTGCCAACTTCTATTACGACAACCAGAACGGCATCACCGGCGCGCAGCGTCCGACGACCTACGGCGGCTCGGCGTCGTTCTTCGGCACCTCAGTCAAGCCGGCGAGCTATGCGTACCAGCTCTATGGCGGCGGCCGTCACTACAACGTGTTCACCAACACCGGCATGCCGATGGTCGAGGATTACTACCCGATCTTGGGCACGACCCCCGTTTCGGCAATCACCAATGCAGCCGGTCAGGCGCTGGTGTTCAACCGCGCCGGGCAACTGGTGCCGTTCCAGAACGGGCAGCGTACCGGCAGCTCCATCTATCAGGCGGGTGGCGACGGCTTTGCCATCGGCGACTACAGCAACTTCCTGGTGGCCTCTGAACGCTATCAGGGCACGCTGCTGGCCCACTATGACATCAGCGACAGCATCCGCTTCAACGGTGAAGTGTGGTTCAGCCGCAACTATGCGTCGAACACCGCGGGTCAGCCGTTCTACAACTATGCCGGTTTCGGCAATGCCGGTGACACCAACGGCAACCTCATCCTGAGCACGGCCAACCCGTTCCTGAGCGCCGCCGACCGCGCGACGATCATCAACAACCTGACCGCCGCCGGGGCTGACCCGAGCCAGTTCTACATGTCGCGTGCCAATACCGACCTGTCCACCGGCTCGTTCCGCACGAGCAGCGACCTGCTGCGCTTCGTGGGCGGCGTGACGGGCGATATCGAGGCTGGCGAACGCAAGTTCACGTGGGAAATCAACGGCACCTATGGCCGGACCATTTCGCGCACGACCTCGCGCGAGATCGTCACGCAGAACTTCTTCAATGCGCTCGATGCCACCACCGATGGCAGCGGCAACATCATTTGCCGCCCGGGCTATACCAACGCCGCGATTGCTACGTTCAGCTCCACTTGTGCGCCGCTGAACGTCTTTGGCAATGGCAACGCCAGCAAGGCAGCGCTCGACTACGTCACCACGCAGGCCACCACCCGCCAGATCAACAAGCAGTCCGACATCATCGCCGACATCAAGGGCGATCTGGTCAAGCTGCCGGGCGGCTTTGCCAAGTTCGTGCTGGGTTACGAGCACCGCTATGAAAGCGCGCGTTTCGATCCGGGTGCGTTCTATTACGGCCAGGACAATGGCGATGGCACGCGCACGCAGTACGGCAACTCGATTCCGATCGATCCGGTGGCGGGCAGCTACAATACCAACGAAGCGTTCGGCGAAATCAGCCTGCCCTTTATCTCACCCGATAATGCGGTGCCGGCCGTCTATCGCCTCGAAGTCAACGGGGCGGGCCGCTATGTGAAGAACAGCATCGCCGGCGGTTTCTGGACCTATACCGGTGGCGCCACCTACGCGCCGGTCAAGGCCCTGACGCTGCGCGGCAACTACACCCGCTCGTTCCGCGCGCCGTCGATCACCGAACTGTTTGCACCGGTCGGCTCGATCTTCGACACCGGCAACGACCCTTGCGACGCGCGCTACATCAACCAGGGGCCCAACCCGACGCGCCGTGCCGCCAACTGCGCTGCCGCCGGCATTCCCGCCAACTTCACCTCCAACGTTGTGGATTACACCGCTCAGGGTACGTCGGGCGGCAACCCCGGCCTGCGCAACGAAGTGGCGAACAGCTGGACCGTGGGTGGCGTGTTCCAGCCCAGCTTCCTGCCAGGCCTGACTGTCACGTCGGACTACGTGAACATCAAGCTCAAGAACGAGATCGCCACGCTCAGCCTGACCGATCTGATGAACGCGTGCTACGATTCGGCCTCGGGTAGCAGCCCGTATTGCAGCACGTTCACGCGCAATGCTGCCGGCCAGGTCACCAGCTTTGCCGAAGGCAACTACAACATCGGTCTGGAAGTGTTCCGCGCCCTGCAGACCTCGGCCAAGTGGGACCTCCCACTTACCCGCCTCGGCCTGCCTTCGTCGGCCGGTGCACTGCTGTTCGACGTGAACTATCTGCATACCTTCCGCCACTACTACCAGATCGGTGAAGGCGATTTCACCAAGACGGTGGGCGGCGTTGCCGAACCGACCGACAACTTCACCGCAACGGCAGTCTGGGCCACCAAGTCGATCAACTGGATGTGGCAGGCCACGTATTATGGGCCGGCCAAGGTTGCGGTGAATTCGCCTGACACGGTCTATCAGTATCCGCGCGTGGGCGCCTATGTGCTGTTTAACAGCGCACTCGGCTTCAACGTCAACGACCGTTTCAGCCTGCGCTTCAACGTGAACAACGTGTTCAACCGCAGCGTGCCCTTCCCGTATGGCCTCGGAAGTTCGGTTTCCACCCGTTACTACGACGCTGTGATGGGCCGCTACATGCGCGTTACGGCTGGCATCAAGTTCTGATGACCACGGCTGCGTGGCGGTTTCGGCCGCCATGCAGCACGGGCCGCAACGCCCCATACTGCACAACAAAAAAGGCCCCGCCGATGCGATCGACGGGGCCTTTTTTCTGGATTGCGACCCGATTGGACTCGGGATGTGGACGAATTATATCGATTGCAACATGACGCAAAAATGAACCGGCGGACCGCAGTCCGCCGGTTTCATATTTTCAGCGCAGCGAAACCACGTTGTCGCCGGTGCGCAGGTGGCGACGGCTGCCGTTGTACTGGCTGGCCATCGGCTCATCCGCCACGGTATAAGTTTCCACCGCTTCAAAGCCATTGAACGCGGTCTTCATCGCCGCGCCATAGGCACCGAGCATACCGATCTCGATATAGTCGCCGGCACGGACATCGCCGGGCAGCGGGAACGGCCCTTCCATGAAGTCCATGTCGTCGCAGGTCGGGCCATAGAAGCTGAAGTCCTGCGCCTCGACGCTGCCAGCAGCATCGTTGTCGGCCTCGCGCAGCAGGCGCACCGGAAAGCGCCAGCCCACGTGTGCGGCATCAAACAGCGCGCCATAGGCGCCGTCGTTGATGAACAGTTCGTTCTCGCGGCGCTTTTCCACGCGCACGATGATCGAGTTGTATTCCGCGCACAGCGCACGGCCCGGCTCGCACCACAGTTCGGCCGAATAGGACACCGGCAGCGATTCGTAGGTACGGTCGATCAGCGCGAAGTAATCTTCGAGCGGCGGCGGCTCCATGCCCGGATAGACCGACGGGAAGCCCCCGCCAACGTCGATGATGTCCACCGTCACGGCAGCATCGACGATCGCGGCGCGGGCCTTTTCCAGCGCCAGCACATAGGCATGCGGGCTCATCGCCTGGCTGCCCACGTGGAAGCACACGCCCAGGCAATCGGCCAACTGGCGGGTCTGCTGCAGCAGTTCACGCGCATCGACCAGGTCGACGCCGAACTTCGACGCCAGGCTCAGTTCCGAATGCTCGGACGATACGCGCAAGCGCACGCAGAGCGTGAGATCGGTGGCGCCATTGGTCGCTTCCCGGATTTTTTCCAATTCGTCGAGCGAGTCGAGGCTGAACGTGCGCACGCCATGGACGTGATAGGCCTCGGCAATGGCGCGCGGCGCCTTGACCGGGTGCATGAAGCACAGCGTAGCTTGCGGCAGCGTGGCGCGCACCAGCTTGACCTCGGTGATCGAGGCTACGTCATAGTGCGTGACACCAGCGTCCCAGAGGATGCGCAGGAGGTCAGGAGAGGGGTTCGCTTTGACAGCATAGAGCGACTTGCCCGGAAACTTCTCAACAAAGAAGCGGGCTGCGCGCGCTGCTGCATGCGGGCGGTTCAAAATGGCGGGTTGGTCAGGCGCGGTGGCGCGAACTACAGCCCGTGCATCAGGATGAATGTGCAACTCAAGGGACCCCCAAACGGAACGTGGAACGAAAGCTGCCTTGCGGTTTGGAAGTCCCCATGGGGCAGCGAGGAAGCGCTAAATAAGGCTCAGGGGGGGAACTTCAAGCGAAAAAATCCCCCTTTCACAAATCTGTCACAGTGCCAGCCTCGGACTGGCGCACCCCCGCCCCGTCCGGGCGCAGATAGCACCTCGACGAGAGCGGGCAACAGACTGTTTTAAAGAGATATTTTCCGGTTAGCTCAGCCGGTCGCGGAAATCTTCATAGGCAAACCGGCGTACCAGCTTGAGCGTGTCCGCCCCGCTGTCCCACAACCAGATCGAGGGCAGCGGCACACCGTTGAACGTGGTCGTCTTGACCATCGAATAATGCGCCTGATCCAGGAACGCGAAACGCACGCCCGGCTCGGCCGGAACCGGCAGGCGATAGTCGCCGATCACGTCCCCCGCCAGGCACGATGGCCCGCCCAGCCGCACCGGAGCATCGCCGGCGCCATCCTCGTATTCGTCGATCGGCAGCTCGCCCAGCATTGCCGGACGATAGGGTGCCTCGATCACGTCGGGCATGTGGCACGTGGCCGAAATGTCGGTGATCGCAATGTCCATGCCGTTCCAATGGCGATCGAGCACGGTGCCCACCAGGATGCCGGCGTCGAGCGCCACGGCCTCACCGGGCTCGAGATAGATCTCGCACCCGGTCTGGGCCTTCACCTCGCGCAGGAAGGCCACCAGGTCATCGCGCTGGTAATCCGCGCGGGTCACATGGTGGCCGCCGCCAAAGTTCAACCACTTGAGCTGGCCCAGGAACGGCGCGATGCGCGGCAGCAGCGCTTCCCAGGTGCGGCGCAGCGGCTCGAAATCCTGCTCGCACAGCGTGTGGAAATGCAGGCCGGACACGCCCTCGAGATGCTCTGGCTGCAACTGGTCCACCGGAAAGCCCAGGCGCGAATGCGGCGCGCAGGGGTCATAGCGCGGCACTTCACCTTCCTGGTGCAGCGGATTGATCCGCAGGCCCACGTCGAACGCCTGGCCATCGGCGCGCGCCTGCGCCAGCACGGGGGCAAAGCGCGCGATCTGGAACGGCGAATTGAAAATCACGTGATCCGAAAGCGCGCAGATTTCGGCCAGGTCTTCCGCCTTGTAGGCCGCGCAATAGGTCGCGATCTCGCCCTGGTAGTGCTCGGCCGCCAGCTTGGCCTCCCACAGGCCCGAAGTGCACACGCCGTCGAGGTATTCGCCCACCACGGGCGCCACCTGCCACATCGAAAAGGCCTTGAGCGCGGCCAGAACCTTGATCCCGGCCCGATCGCGAATGTCAGCCAGGGTCGCCAGATTACGCCGCAGGGCCTGCACATCGACGACGAAGGCTGGGCTGTCGACACGCGACAGATCGAAATGGGCGAAGGCGCCCGGATCACCGGCTCTGGTTTCCATGAAGGTGCGGCCTTTCTGTGGTGTGCGGGTGGCTTCCACCACCCCCAACCCCCTCCTTTGAAGAGCAGGGGGCTATTTGGGTCTTACTCCCCCTCCTCTTGAGAGGAGGGGGTCGGGGGGTGGTGCGAGGCCTTGCGAGACCTCAGAACTGCAGCGGGCCTGCCAGTTCCTTCACCTGCCAGGGCAGGCCATGCTGGTTGAGCATGTCCATGAACGGATCGGGATCGAGCTGTTCGATGTTGAACACGCCCTCGCCCTTCCACAGGCCCTGCACCATCAGCGCCGCGCCGATCATCGCCGGAACGCCAGTGGTGTAGCTGATCGCCTGGTTGCCGGTTTCGGCAAAGGCGTCTTCATGGTCGCAGATGTTGTAGATGTAGAACGTCTTTTCAACGCCGTCCTTGGTGCCGGTGGCAATGTCACCGATATTGGTCTTGCCCTTGGTGGTGGCGCCCAGCGACGCCGGTTCGGGCAGCACGGCCTTGAGGAACTGCAAGGGAATGATTTCCTTGCCTTCATAGACCACCGGATCGATCCGCGTCATGCCCACGTTCTGCAGCACGGTGAGGTGCGTGATATAGGCGTCGCCAAACGTCATCCAGAAACGGATGCGCTCGATTTCCGGCAGGTGCGTCTTCAGGCTTTCGATTTCTTCATGATACATGAGGTACATGTTCTTGGGGCCGACCGCCTCGAAATCGAACTGCTGGCGGATGGTCAGCGCCGGGGTTTCCACCCATTCGCCGTTCAGCCAGTGCCGCGCCGGGGCCGTCACTTCGCGGATGTTGATTTCCGGGTTGAAGTTCGTGGCAAAAGCCTGGCCATGATCGCCGCCGTTGCAATCGAGAATGTCGAGCGTGCGAATCGTGTCGAGCTTGTGCTTCTTGAGCCAGCCGGCAAACACCGAGGTCACGCCCGGGTCAAAGCCCGAACCGAGCAGGGCCATCAGGCCCTTTTCCTTGAAGCGTTCCTGATAGGCCCACTGCCACTTGTATTCGAACTTGGCTTCTTCGCGCGGTTCGTAGTTGGCCGTGTCCATATAGTGCACGCCGGCCGCCAGGCACGCGTCCATGATCGTCAAATCCTGGTAGGGCAGCGCCAGGTTGACCACCAGCATGGGCTTCACCTGGTTGATCAGCGCGGTGGTAGCGGCCACATCGTCTGCGTCGATCTGATAGGTGGCCACGTCAACGCCGGTGCGTTCCTTCACCGATGCGGCAATCGCGTCGCACTTGCTCTTCGTGCGGCTGGCGAGCGCGATCCCGGTAAAGATATCGGCATTCATCGCCATCTTGTGGACCGCGACCGAGCCGACGCCACCGGCGCCAATCACAAGAACCTGAGCCATGGTCACTCCATAATTCGAGAAAACAGGGGCATTTGGCCTGCCCGGCACAGGGCAGACCCATCATGGGCAGGCCCCATAGGGCAAGCACATGACAAACCCAAGTCCTATTGCGGGCAACACAACCGGGGCGAAACCCGGTATGCCGCCGGGTTTGCCATATTACCGCAACGCCGCTGCCTTAAACCGGTGCCCATCCATACGAATGGGAAAGACACTGGCCATGGAACTGCAACGCCACCGGGGCCAACCCGGCGCCGGCAACCCGATCACCCGCTCTGTCGTGCGCAAGGGCGCCGGTGTTGCCCACCGCCTGCTCGATCATGCCTTTGCCCTGGCGTTTCGCGGGCTGGTCTATGCGCAGATCTGGGAAGACCCGGATGTCGACATGGATGCCCTGCAGATCGGGCCCGACAGCCGCGTGGTGGCGATCGCCAGCGGCGGGTGCAACGTGCTGTCCTATCTGGTGGCCGATCCCGAAAGCATCACGGCGGTCGATCTCAACACCGCGCATATCGCGCTCAACAAGCTGAAACTGGCCGCAGCACAAGGCCTGCCCGACCATGCCGCCTTCCACCGCTTTTTCGCTCAGGCGGATAGCCCGGCCAACATCGCGGCCTATCGCGCGCACCTTGCGCCCATGCTCGATGAGCCGACGCGCCGCTATTGGGAAGGACGCGACCTGATCGGCCGGCGCCGCATCGGCGGCTTTTCCAAGGGCATCTACAAGCGCGGGCTGCTGGGCAACTTCATCGGCGTGGCGCATCTGCTGGCCAAGCTTTATCGCATCGACCTGGCGCAAATCCTGGCCGCCCCCACGCAAGAGGCGCAGCGCGCGGTGTTCGAGCGCGAACTGGCCCCGGTGTTCGACAAGCGCTTCGTGCGCTGGCTGACCGACCAGCCCGCCGCGCTGTTTGGCCTGGGCATTCCCCCGGCGCAGTTCGATGCCTTGGCGGGAGACCAGCCCATGGCCCAGGTGCTGCGCCGCCGCCTGGAAAAGCTGGCCTGCGATTTCCCGGTGGAGGACAACTATTTCGCCTGGCAAGCCTTCGCCCGCGGCTATGCCCGCGATGGTGATGGGCCGCTGCCGCCCTATCTCCAAGCCGGCAACTGGGATGCGGTGCGTGCCCGCGCCGGCCGCGTGACCGTGCTTCACGCCAATTTCACCGAGCATCTCGCCACGCTGCCCGATGCCTCGCGCGATCGCTATGTCCTGCTCGATGCGCAGGACTGGATGACCGATGCCCAGCTCAACGCGCTGTGGCAGCAGATCACCCGCACCGCGCGGCCCGGCGCCCGCGTGCTGTTCCGCACCGCCGCCCAACCCACGCTGCTGCCGGGACGCGTGGCGTCTGACCTGCTCGATCGCTGGACTTATCATGCGCAGGCCAGCGCCGGCTTTACCGCGCGCGATCGCTCGTCGATCTATGGCGGCGTCCACCTTTATGAACTGCGGGCATGACGATGCTGGCCGGGCAGGCGCGCGCGCACGGTGCGCTGATGGATGCGATCTACCGCCGCCAGGTGCGCATCTATGACATCACGCGCAAATATTACCTGTTCGGCCGCGATCGCCTGATCCGCGGGCTGGACGCTGCGCCCGGCGCCCGCGTGCTGGAACTGGGCTGTGGCACCGGGCGCAACCTGGCGATGATCGCGCGGCGCTGGCCCGGCATGCGCCTGTTCGGCATCGATATCTCACGCGAGATGCTCGGGGCCGCACAGGCGCGGCTGGGTGATGGCGCGCGCCTGGCACTGGCCGATGCGGGCGCTTTTGACCCGGCTGCGCTGCTCGGCACGGCGCGGTTCGATCGCGTGGTCATTTCGTTTGCGCTCTCGATGATCCCGCCGTGGCAGCAAACCGTGGCCCATGCCGCCACCCTGCTGGCGCCGGGCGGATCGCTGCACATCGTCGATTTCCACGATGCCGCCGGCCTGCCCGGTCCGCTGCGCCGCCTGCTGCATGCCTGGCTGACGCGCTTTCATGTCACGCCGCGCACCGAACTGGCCAAGCTGGCCCAGGACATCGCCGCGCGGCAGGGCCTGTATTGCCAGACCCATACCGGCGCCTTTGGCTATTACCGCCTGATCGTGCTCACCCGGTCACGCTGAGCCCCTGTGCGCAGGCCTGTGGATAACCTGCGCACAATCCTTGGATATCGCCGGGAAAGCCTGTGCATTGCGCCGGCCCTGATCAGGCGCCTGCGCGCACGAACAGGCTCGCCAGTTCGACATGGGTGGACCAGCGGAACTGGCCCACAGCCTTGAGCCCTTCCAGGCGATAGCCAGCCGCCACCAGCGTTGCCGCATCACGGGCCCAACTGGCCGGGTTGCAACTGATATAGACCACCCGCGCCACGGTTGACTCCGCGATCTGCCCCACCTGCTCGCGCGCACCGGCGCGCGGCGGATCGAGCAGCACGGCAGCGAAGCGGTTCAGTTCTTCGGCCCGCAGCGGATTGCGGAACAGATCGCGGTGCAGCGCGTGCACCGGACGGCCCTGGCTGCGCGCCGCCGCCTGGCAGGCGAGATGCGCGTCGCGCGCGGCTTCCACCGCCAGCACCTTGGTGCCCGGCCCGGCCAGGGCAAAGGCAAACGTGCCCAACCCGGCGAAGAGATCGGCGACTGTGCTGGCGCCCGCCAGCCAACCCTGCGCGGCGGCGACAAGCGCCGCTTCGCCATCGGCTGTCGCCTGCAGGAATGCGCCCGGCGGAATGCCAACGGCGGTGCCACCCAGGGTGATCGTGGCAGGATCAGGCTCCCACGTGGTTTCCGGGCCATAGCCGGTATCGATCGTCAGCCGCGCCAGGCGGTGATCGCGGGCGAAATCCAGCAACGCCTCGGTCCGTGCCAGATTATCGGCCACCAGGCCGGAAAAGCCGACGGCCACGCCCTGATCGGCCAGCGTCAATTCCACGTCCACCGCCAACTTGCGATCCTGCCAGCTTTCCAGCAGCGTGCGCAGCGGAGCCACCAGCGCCATCAGTTCGGGCGCGATGACATGGCATTCGCGCATGTCGATGGTCTTGTGGCTGCCACCCTCGCGAAAGCCCAGCACCACGCGGCGGCCAATTGCCTGCGCATGCAGGGTGGCGCGGCGGCGGGTGCGCGGCGGCGAAAGGTGGGTCGGCGCTGGCGTGCCGGGGTCCAGTTCCTGCCCCTTGGCAGCGCCGATCACCCGGCTGCCGACGAAATCGGTCAGCGCGGCTTCGGAAAGATGCTGCAACTGGCAACCGCCACAGGCCGGGAAGTGCCGGCAGGGCGGCTCGACGTGGTTGGGCCCCCAGGTCAGCGTGCCATCGGCCTCCAGCATGTCACCGGGGGCAGAGAGCGCGACATAGCGGCCATCGGCCGTGGCGCCCTCACCCTTGGCGGCCACGCGCACGATCGGCGCCGCGCTCATGCCAGCACCTGTTGCATCGCACCGGCAATGGCATGGGCCAGATCGCCACTGGTAAAGGCCGGGTCGGCCAAGCGCGCTGCTTCGCCATGGAGCCACAGCCCTTCCTGCGCGGCGCGATGCGGATCGCGCAGCACGGCCAGGCGGCTGGCAACGGTGCCGGCCAGCACATCGCCGCTGCCCGCCACCGACAGCCACGACGACGCGCGCGGCGCCACGGTCACAGTGCCGTCGGGCGCGGCGATCACACTGTCCGGTCCCTTGAGAATCACCACGGCCTGGGCGGCTTGCGCCAGTGCCACGGCGCGGGTGCGCCGGTCGCCCGTGCCGGAAAGTCCAAAATTGCGTTCCAAAACCTGCATCTCTCCATCATGCGGGGTCAACACCAAGGGTGTTCCCCGCAGCATCGCCGGCGCCAGCAAGACCAGCGCATCGGCATCAATCACCATGGGCCGGCCTGCTCCAAGCGCTGCAGCCAGGCGTGCCCGCGCTCCGTCATCGCGGCCCAGCCCTGGCCCCACCAGCAACGCGGCAAAGCGATCATCGTCCAACGCCGTTGCCAGCGCTGCTTGCTCGGCAGTGTCACGCACCACCAGCTCGGGCGGCGGACCGGATAGCGCGCTTTCGCCCGCCAAGACCTGTACATAGCCCGCCCCACCGCGCAGCGCGGCCGTGGCCGCCAGAAGCGCAGCGCCGGGCATGGCACCGGCCACGATGCCCAGCAAGCCCCGGCGATACTTGTGCGCATCGGCCGCCGGCACTGCCAATAGCGGCCGCGCCAGCACGTGCGCCGCGCCGGGCACCGTGCCCACGCCGATATCCACCAGCCGCAGCGCGCCCATCGTGGCGCAAGCCGGCATGGCATAGTGGGCATGCTTCCATGCGCCCAGCGCCACGGTCAGATGCCAATCGGGCAGACCGGGATTAAGGCATTCGCCGCTATCGCTTGCCACGCCGCTGGGCACATCGATCGCGATGCGATAGGCGTGCCGCGCGGCCAGATCGGCCAGCATCGCCGCCGATGCATCGTCCAGTGGCCGGGTCAGCCCGCTGCCGAACAGGCAATCGACCAGCACGCCACCCAGCCCGTCAGCCGCACTTTCCACAACGGTGCCGGCATACAGCGCCCGCGCCCGCTGCGCCGCCGGGGTGGCGGGCGGCCCGGGCGCGATCACGCACACACGCAAGCCCGCCTCGGCCAGATATTGCGCGATGACATAGCCATCGCCGCCATTGTTGCCCGGCCCGCACAGCACAGTCACGCGCCGCCCGGCCGCCACGCGGCGCACCCATTCCCCGGCGCCGCGCCCGGCCCGCTGCATCAGCGCATGGACATCGGTACCAGCGGCGATCAGGCCATCTTCGGCGGCGCGCATCTGCGCCACGGTGAGGATTTGCGCAGGGTCAGGGCTTGGCGGGAACATCTGGTCCAGCCGGGGCACTGGCCGGAGCGTCGGCCTTCACTTTGGCGGGAAAGCGATAGCGGTCGCTACCCACCGTCACTTCCAGCCGCCCATCGGCGAGCCACGCCACCTGGGCAGGCACCACACCGTCTGCCACCACCACGCCGCGCCCGTCGTCCACCTTCAACAGGCGGCGGAAACCGCCAGCGGGATGATGCACGACCAACAGGTGCCGGCCCTGTTCCACCACCGGCTCCACCTTGCAATCGCGCGCAAAGGCAGTGGCGCCATCGGTGGCGCATTCGATAGTGACCATCGGCCGTTCCGGCGCAGAGCCGGCGCCCTGCCCGCAGGCAGCCAGCGCCAGCAGCGGCAGCAGGGCGGCCGCGCGCAGCATCAGCTCCGCTTCAACTGCGCCAGATCGCGCACCGCGCCGCGCGCCGCGCTCGTGGTCATCGCGGCATAGGCCTGCAACGCCACCGAAACCTTGCGCGCGCGCGGCTTGGCCGGTTGCCAGGCATCGGCGCCCTTGGCCTCCATCGCGGCGCGACGGCGGGCGAGTTCATCGGCCGACACCAGCACGTCGATCTTGCGGCCAGGAATGTCGATGGCGATCAGGTCACCGGTTTCCACTAGGCCGATCGCTCCACCCTCGGCCGCCTCGGGCGAGACGTGGCCGATCGACAGGCCCGAGCTGCCGCCCGAAAAGCGCCCGTCCGTCACCAGCGCGCAGGCCTTGCCCAGGCCCTTGGACTTCAAATAGCTGGTGGGATAGAGCATTTCCTGCATGCCGGGGCCGCCTTTGGGCCCTTCATAGCGGATCAGCACCACGTCGCCTTCCACCACCTGGCCGGTGAGGATTGCGGTCACCGCGGCGTCCTGGCTTTCATAGACCTTGGCCGGGCCGGTGAACGTGAGGATGCTTTCATCCACGCCCGCTGTTTTCACGATGCAGCCGTCGGCGGCGATGTTGCCGGCCAGCACGGCCAGCCCGCCGTCCTGGCTGAAGGCATGGGTGGCGCTGCGGATCACGCCGTTTTCGCGATCGAGGTCCAGCTCGGCCCAGCGGCGGCTCTGGCTGAATGCGGTCTGCGTGGGCACGCCGCCAGGGGCCGCGCGATAGAACTCCTGTACCGAGGGCGCATTGGTGCGCGCCACGTCCCACTGCGCCAGCGCATCGGCCATGGTGCGGGCGTGCACCGTCGGCGTATCGGTGTGCAGCAGCCCGGCGCGGTCAAGTTCGCCCAGGATCGCCATGATCCCGCCGGCGCGGTGCACGTCTTCCATGTGCACGTCGTTCTTGGCGGGCGCCACCTTGGACAGCACCGGCACCCGGCGCGACAGGCGATCAATATCGGCCATGGTGAAATCGACCCCGGCCTCGTGGGCGGCGGCCAAGAGGTGCAACACGGTGTTGGTCGAACCGCCCATGGCGATGTCGAGGCTCATCGCATTTTCGAACGCGCGGAAGTTGGCGATCGCGCGCGGCAGAGTGCTCTCGTCACCCTCTTCGTAATAGCGCTTGCACAGGTCCACAGCCAGGCGCCCTGCTTCCAGGAACAGGCGCTGGCGATCGGCGTGGGTCGCCAGGGTGGAGCCATTGCCGGGCAAGGACAGGCCGAGTGCTTCGGTCAGGCAGTTCATCGAATTGGCGGTGAACATGCCCGAGCACGAGCCGCACGTCGGGCAAGCCGAACGCTCGATATCGGCCACTTCCTCGTCAGTATAGTTGTCATCGGCGGCCACGACCATGGCATCGACCAGGTCGAGCGCGTGTTCCTTGCCACGCAGCACGACCTTGCCGGCTTCCATCGGCCCGCCCGACACGAACACCACGGGAATGTTGATGCGCATGGCCGCCATCAGCATGCCCGGCGTGATCTTGTCGCAGTTGGAGATACACACCATGGCGTCGGCGCAGTGCGCGTTGACCATGTATTCCACGCTATCGGCAATCAGATCGCGGCTCGGCAGCGAATAGAGCATGCCGTCGTGGCCCATGGCGATGCCATCATCCACGGCGATGGTATTGAATTCCTTGGCAACGCCGCCCGCGGCCTCGATCTCGCGTGCCACCATCTGGCCCAGGTCCTTGAGGTGGACGTGGCCCGGCACGAACTGCGTGAACGAGTTTACCACGGCGACGATCGGCTTGCCGAAATCGCCATCCTTCATCCCCGTGGCGCGCCACAGGCTGCGCGCGCCCGCCATGTTGCGGCCGTGGGTAGAGGTGCGGGAGCGGTAGGCGGGCATTGTTCGGAAACTCCAGGCATGCAATTTTCTCGCGCCGCGCAGGCGCAAGCACGTGCCCCTACTCCACGTGAGCCGACGCGTCCAAGGTTACATTTGCGACTTTTTGGCGAGGCCCGCAACCACCTCTGGCAACAACCGGGAGATCCGCGCGGCCCACTCCGCCTGGCCCGCCGCGTCGCCGATCAGGTCCTGACGCAGTTCCAGCCCGACATAGGCCCGCCCGTGCGCCTCGGCATGGCGGTTCATCGTGGCATTGAGCAGGCGGCCTGAATAGGGCTGCTGATCGCCCACGCACAGGCCCGGCTCTTGACCCAGCCAATCGAGCGCCAGATGTGCGGCGCGCGTATCCTCGTTGTACAACACGCCGACATGCCATGGCCGCTGCTGTTCGGGATCACTTGAAAGACGCGGCGTAAAGCTATGCAGTGAAAGGATTAGCGCCGGTTCATTCGCCGCCAGTATTCGCGCCAGCGCGGTATGATAAGGATCGAAGAACCGCGCCAGCCGCCCTGCGCGAGCAGCGGCGTCGAGCCGGTTGCCGGGGATCGCATGCCCGTCGCTCGCCTCGGGCACCACGCCCGGCGCATCGGCATCGCGGTTGAAATCGCAGACCAGCCGGCTCACCCCGCCCAGGAATGCCGCCACGCCAGGGGTTTGCGCCAGGATGGCGGCAATGCCGGCAACGCCAATGTCGATGGCCATGTGCTGGCTCAACAAGGCAGGATCGATACCCAGGTCGATATCGCCTGGCACACGCGCCGATGCGTGGTCGGAAACGATCAGCACCCCACCTGTTGTGGGTGTACCCAGCAGAGTCCAGGCCTCGGCGCTCATCGCAACGCTCCGGCCAGAGTCCACCATGCGCCGGGCATGGCCGCCTGCGCGGCATCGCGCGCGACGGTATCGTCAAACAGCGCAAAGCACGTCGCGCCAGAACCAGACATGCGCACCAGCCATGCGCCCGTGGCGCGCAACGCGGCGAGCACGTCACCGATCTGCGGCACCAGGGCCAGCGCCGGCGCTTCCAGATCGTTGCGCCCATCCAGCGCGATGGTGCGCAGGTTTCCGGTCGGCAGCGGGCCGCGATCGACGCCATCCCAGCCCTTGAACACCGGTCCGGTCGCCAGCGGAATGAGCGGATTGACCAGCAGCACCGGGCACCCTGCTAAGTCGTTGTCCACCGCTTCCAGTTCGGTGCCGGTGCCGCGCCCGATGCAGGCTTGGCTCGCCACGCAAGCGGGCACATCGGCGCCCAGCGCAGCGGCGCGCGCGTGCCAATCTGCCGGCAGGCCCTGCGCCCGCTCGACCAGGCGAAACACCGCGCCAGCATCGGCCGAGCCACCACCCAGCCCGGCGGCCACCGGCAAGCGCTTTTCCAGCGTGACCGCCCAGCCATGCTCACGCGGCAGCGTGGTCAGCGCCTTGGCCACGATATTCCCAAAAGGATCGGCCAGTTCACCGCCAAATTCACCAACCACGCGCAAGGCATCCTGCGGCGCCGGGCTTACCGCCAGTTCATCGCCCGCGTCGACAAAGGCGAACGCGGTTTCCAGCGCGTGATAGCCATCCTGGCGCCGCGCGCGAACGTGCAGCGCCAGGTTGATCTTGGCAAAGGCCGTTTCATGCATGGTCTGAACAAACGGCCCTTACATATTGGGATAATTGGGACCGCCACCACCTTCGGGCGTGACCCAGTCGATGTTCTGGGTCTTGTCCTTGATGTCGCAGGTTTTGCAGTGCACGCAGTTCTGCGCGTTGATCTGCAAACGCGGCGTGCCTTCTTCCACACCCACGAATTCATAGACGCCCGCCGGGCAGAACCGCGCTTCTGGCCCGGCATAGAGCGGGAGGTTGACGCGCGTGGGCACCTCGGGGTCTTTCAACACCAGGTGGCACGGCTGGTCTTCCTCGTGGTTGGTGTACGAGAACGACACGCTGGTCAGGCGATCGAAGCTGATTACCCCATCGGGCTTGGGATAGGCGATCGGCTTGTAGAGATCGGCGCGCTGCGTCGCTTCCGCGTCGGTGTGGTGCTTGAGGCCCTTGACCGGATTGACCTTGAGCACGCGGGCCCACATGTCTGCCCCGGCCAGGATCGTGCCCCACGAACCGCCGAACTTCGACACCAGCGGCTGGGCGTTCTGTACCAGCTTGAGTTCCTTGGCGATCCAGCTGTCGCGCACGGCGGCATCGTATTCCACCATGTCGTCATGTTCGCGCCCGGCGGCGGCTGCCGCCACGATCGCCTCGGCCGCCAGCATGCCGCTTTTCATCGCGGTGTGGCTGCCCTTGATGCGCGGCACGTTGACGAAACCGGCCGAGCAGCCGATCAGCGCCCCACCGGGGAACGAGAGGCGCGGCACCGATTGCCAGCCACCTTCGTTGATCGCGCGCGCGCCATAGGCCACGCGGCGGCCACCTTCGAGAATGGCGCGGATTTCCGGGTGCTGCTTCCAGCGCTGGAATTCCTCGTAGGGATAGACATAGGGGTTGGCGTAATCGAGCGCGGTGACAAAGCCTAGGGCCACCTGGTTGTTGGCCTGGTGATAGAGGAACCCGCCGCCCCACGAATTGCTTTCCGACAGCGGCCAGCCCTGGGTGTGCAGCACGCGGCCCGGCACGTGCTTGGCCGGGTCGATGTCCCACAATTCCTTGATGCCCAGGCCATAGACCTGCGGCTGGCAATCACGCTCAAGATCGTAATGCTGCTTGAGCCGCTTGGTCAGGCTGCCGCGCGCACCCTCGGCAAACAGGGTGTACTTGGCGTGCAGTTCCATGCCGGGCTGGTAATCGCCCTTGTGGCTGCCATCTTTGGCCACGCCCATGTCGCCCGTGGCCACGCCGATCACCGCGCCGGCCTCGTTGAACAGCACTTCGGCAGCGGGGAAGCCGGGGAAGATTTCCACGCCGAGTTCGGTCGCCTGTTCGGCCAGCCAGCGACACAGGTTGCCAAGCGAACCGGTATAGTTGCCCTCATTCGACATGAACGGCGGCATCGGCCAGTGCGGGATGGCGTACTTCTTGGTCTTGGTCAGCACCCAGTGCCAGTTGTCGGTCACCGGCACTTCGGCCATCGGGCAGCCCATGGTGCGCCATTCGGGCAGCAGTTCGTCCAGCGCCTTGGGATCGACCACCGCGCCAGACAGGATATGCGCGCCGATTTCGGAGCCCTTTTCCAGGATGCACACCGAAAGTTCGGGATTGAGCTGCTTCACCCGGATCGCGGCAGCCAGGCCTGCAGGCCCACCACCGACGATCACCACGTCATAAGGCATCGATTCCCGTTCGCTCATCGTCCCCGCTCCATCGCCCGTTCCTGCTGAGGGCTGTTAATCACGCGATTATGCAGCGCAGCCTTGAAAGCTGGGGCGCCCAAGGTCAATAGGGTGTGCATGACAAGCTGCCTCATGAGACAAAAAGGCATCGCGCCACAGGTTGCGGCATGAGCCAGCCCCCTGCCGGCACTGCCGCCGGCCATTCCCTGTCTGCCCTGGTCGACGCTGCCTTTGCCTGGTGGGAGGATGCCGGGCTCGATGGAATGTTGAGCGATACGCCGCAATCCTGGCTGGAAAGCGACCGCAAGGCTGCGGCCAAGGCCAATGCCAAGGCCGGAAATGGCGCCGCCACCTTTGCCCCGCCACCACCGCCGCCGGCGATGGGCGGCCTGGCGCGGGATTGGCCGCAAACCCTTGATGATTTCCACGCCTGGTGGCTGGAAACGCCCAGCCTGCCCTTCCCGTCAGCGCGCCGCATCGCCCCCACCGGCCCGGCCGGCGCGCCGCTGATGATCCTGCTGCCCATGCCCGAGGCGGATGACGAAGCCGGCCTGCTCAGCGGCCGAGGCGGCAAGGTAGTGGACGGGATGCTGGCCGCATTGGGCCTTGCGCGCGATCAGGTCTATTGCGCCGCCGCCCTGCCGGTGCATGTGCCGATGCCCGATTGGGGCCAGTTGCGGGCAGAAGGCCTGGGCGCACTCCTCGCCCATCACGCCGCGATGGCAGCTCCCAAACGCGCGCTGATCCTGGGCCGCAGCGGCATTTCAACGCTTCTTGGCCACAGCTTGCCGAATAATGCTGCCGATTTACGAGAGTTTAACCATGACGGTGGATGCGTACCTGCGGTTTTCGCATACGATCTTGCGGCGCTCGTGGCTCGCCCGGCGCACAAGGCGGCCTTGTGGAACCGCTTGCTTGACTGGACGGGAACAGACCTGACGTGATGATCCGGCGCTTTCACCGCGCTTGCCTGCCGGCTGCAGCCCTTGCCTGCATCGCCGGCCTGGCCGCGCCTGCACACGCCAACAGCGCGGCCGTGGAGTACTTCCGCAGCCGGGCAGACCGCACCGCGGTGCCAACCCTGCTCAGCCAGGACGACCGCACCTATTACACCCAGCTGTTCGCCGCGATCGAGCGGCAGGACTGGACCAATGTCCAGACCATGCTGGCCCAGCGCAGCGATGGCCCGCTTCAGGCCGTGGCCCGTGCGCAGTATTATCTGGCCGCCACCTCGCCCAAGGCGGATCTCGCCTCGCTCACCGATCTGATCGCCCGCGCGCCCGATCTGCCGTGGACCGACCAACTCGGCCGCCTGGCGCTCAAGCGCGGGGCCATCTCGCTGCCGATCACGCCCAGCGCGCAATCGTTCGCCACGCTGCCCAGCACGCCGCGCCGCACCCGCCCGCGCAGCATTGCCGATGGCACGATGCCCGATAGCGTGGCCCAGGCCATTCAAGAGCGGATCAAGGCTGATGACCCCACGGGCGCCCGCGTGCTGCTCGATGGGATCGACGCCAACCTTTCGTCCGACGCCCGCGCCGAATGGCGCCAGAAGGTCGGCTGGAGCTTCTACATCGAAAACGACGATCCCAATGCCCGGCTCGTCGCGCTCTCCGCCACGCAGGGCGGCTCTGGCCCATGGGTGGCCGAGGCGCTGTGGACCGCCGGGCTCGCTGCCTGGCGCATGGACGATTGCATGGCCGCGGCCGATGCGTTCCAGCAGGCAGCGACGCAGGGCGGCAACCCGGAACTGGTTTCGGCCGGCTATTACTGGGCCAGCCGCGCCATGGTGCGCTGCCGCCAGCCGGAAAAGGTGTCCGGCATGCTGCGCGCGGCTGCCCGCAACAGCGACACGCTCTATGGCATGATGGCCGCAGAGGCGCTGGGCCTGCGCAGCGCGACGCCGCCCCCAGCGCCCGATTTCTCCGCTGCCGATTGGCAATCGCTTCGCGATGTCAACAATGTGCGCCTCGCCGTCCAGCTTGCTGAAATCGGTGAGGATGGTCTGGCCGACGATGTGCTGCGCTATCAGGCGCGGATCGGTGCGCCCAGCCAGTATGCCCCGCTTTCGCGCCTGGCGCGCGACCTGGGCCTGCCATCCACCCAGCTGTGGATGGCCTATAACGCCCCGGCTGGCGCGCGCGCCGATGAAGCGGCACGCTTCCCCGCGCCCAAGTGGGTCCCGGCCAATGGCTGGAAAGTCGATCCCGCGCTGCTCTTTGCCCACTCGCTGCAGGAATCGAACTTCCGCACGGCGGTAACCAGCCCGGCCGGCGCTAAGGGCCTGATGCAGGTGCTGCCCGGCACCGCGCGCGACATGGCACGGGCCGATCCGGTCATGCAGGGCCGCGACACCCAGCTCGATCTGCCCGGGGTGAACCTGGCGTTTGGCCAGACCTACCTCACGCGGCTGCGCGACAATGGCGCCACCGGCGGGCTGCTGCCCAAGGTGATCGCCGCCTACAACGCCGGCCCGATGCCGGTGGCGCGCTGGAACACCCAGGTGAAGGACCAGGGTGATCCGCTGCTGTGGATGGAATCGATCCCCTATTGGGAAACGCGCGGCTATGTTTCGGCCGTGATGCGCAACTACTGGATGTACGAACGCCAGGCCGGTGGCCCGTCGGATAGCCGGATCGGCCTGGTCCAGGGCTTGTGGCCCAAGTTCCCGGGCCTGGCCGGCGCCGACAATGTCCGGGTTGCGATGGGCGGGAATTGAGCGCATCACGCCGCCATGGCCATAGACACGACGCGCACTTTCAAGCCGATCAACATCGCCCTGCTCACCGTTTCCGACACGCGCGGACCGGATGAGGACACCTCGGGCGACATCCTTGCCCAGCGCATTCGCGATGCCGGACACGCCCTGGTGGCGCGCGGCATCGACAAGGATGATGCTGGCGTCATCGCCACGCGACTCAACAACTGGATCGACGATCCCAAGGTCGATGCCGTGGTGATCACCGGCGGCACCGGGCTGACCGGTCGCGACGTGACGCCAGAGGCGCTCGACCGGGTAAAGACCCGCGACATTCCCGGCTTTGGCGAGCTGTTCCGCTGGCTCAGCTACAAGACCATCGGCACCAGCACGATCCAGTCCCGCGCCTGCGCCGTAGTGGCGCGCGGCACCTATATCTTTGCGCTGCCCGGCTCGAACGGCGCGGTGAAGGATGGCTGGGACGGCATCCTCGCCGAACAGCTCGACAGCCGCAATCGCCCCTGCAACTTCGTCGAACTGATGCCAAGGCTGCTCGAAAAGTAAGCTCCTCCCCGTGCCGGGGAGGAACTGGCTTCCTCTGCCCGCATGTTCATGCTATGTTCTCATGCATGCAACCGATCAAAGGCAGGGGTGCGCAATCCGGCGCGGTGCCCACGCGCTTCGGCCTTGCCCAGCGCGAGGCTGATGGCGACTGGCGCGACATGGCGCCTGATATCGACGGCGCCGCCCCGCCCCTGCGCACGACGGTGACGGAGGAATTTCCCAAGTCGGTCCTCACGTTCAACGCCTCTCCCGACATTCCGTTTGACCGCAGCGTCAATGCCTATCGCGGCTGCGAGCATGGCTGCATCTATTGCTACGCCCGACCAACCCACGCCTATCACGATCTCTCGCCGGGCCTCGATTTCGAGACGAAGCTGTTTGCCAAACCGCAGGCGGCCGCGCTTTTGCGCCAGGCCTTTGCCAAGCGCGGATATAGCCCAAGGCCACTGGCCATGGGCACCAACACCGATCCCTATCAGCCGATCGAGCGGGATTATCGCATCACGCGCCAGGTGCTGGAACTGTGCCTGGACGTGGGCCACCCCGTCACCATCACCACCAAGTCTGCGCGCGTGCTCGATGATCTCGATCTGCTACGCGCGCTGGCGGCGCGCCGGCTGGTGGCGGTCGGCATCTCGATCACCAGCCTCGATCCGCGCCTGTCCAGCCTGCTCGAACCGCGCGCGGCCAGCCCGGCCAAGCGCATGGCGGCGCTCGGTACTTTGGTGGAGGCCGGGGTTCCCGCGCATGTCGGCGTCTCGCCGATCATTCCGGCCATTACCGATCAGTTCCTCGAACAGATCCTGATGGATGCCGGCGCGCTGGGCGTGCGCTCGGCCAGTTGGATCATGCTGCGCCTGCCGCACGAGGTGGCGCCGCTGTTCCGCGAATGGCTCGACACGCATTTTCCCGATCGCGCTGCCAAGGTGATGCATACGGTGCAATCGATGCGTGGCGGCAAGGATTATGACGCCAGCTTCCACACCCGGATGAAGCCCAAGGGCGTTTGGGCCGATCTTGTCCGCACTCGCTTCCGCCTGGCGTTGCGCCGCGCCGGCATCCCGCAAGAGCGGCTCGATCTGGATTGCAGCCAGTTCCGCGCGCCTTCGCGGGATGGGCAGATGGACTTGTTTTGAGAGGTGCGGCGCATGATTTCCACCACCCCCCAACCCCCTCCTCTGAAGAGGAGGGGGCTTTTATGTCAGCTACTTAACTCCCCCTCCTCTTCAGAGGAGGGGGTCGGGGGGTGGTGGAAACCTAAGCGCCCAATTAATCCGCCACCGGCTCATACTTGCGCGCGCCGGTCAGCGGATCGTACCACACTTCCACCACCGCGCCGGTTTCGACGTCTACTTCGCACTCGCCGGTGCGCTGCCACTGCACCTGTCCTTCGGGCATCCGCGCGCGGTAACGCCCTTCGAACAACGTGCCGAGCGCGATCACCGCGCCAAGGCCGATCAGGCCCCAGCCATGACCCGTCACCAGATGCAGGGCCACTCCGCCCAGGCCGACCAGCCCCGCTGTCACCAGCGCGGCGATGCGTGCCCCGCCGGTCACGGCCTGGCCAGCTTCACGGCCGTGCCATAGGCCACCACCTCGTTCATGGTCTGGCCGATGGAGCCAGAGTCAAAGCGCATCATCACCACGGCGTCGGCACCCATCAGCCGCGCATTCATCACCAGCCGATCGATCGCGTGGCGCCGCGTATCTTCGACCAGCGCCGAATATTCCTTGATCTCGCCGCCAATGATCGTGCGCAGGCCCGCCACGATGTTGCCAGCCAGGCCGCGGCTGCGCACCACCACGCCGAACACCTGCCCTAGGCTTTCCACCACTTCATGGCCGGCGATGTTTTCGGTGGTCGTGACGATCATGGTTCTCTCCCGTTGATTGCCGCCGATGATGGCGCTTGATCCCATGAAAAGCCATGGAATTGTGCGCGCAGATCCTTCTTGGAAATCTTGCCGGTGCCGGTGTGCGGCAGGCTTTCGACAAAGACCACGGCATCGGGCAGCCACCATTTGGCAACCCGGCTGGACAGATAGTCGCGCAGGTCATCCGCCGTGGCGGTCATTCCAGGGCGCAGCACCACCACCAGCAGCGGGCGTTCGTCCCAGCGCGGATGGGGAATGCCGATCGCGGCGGCTTCGGCCACGGCCGGATGGCCAACGGCGATGTTTTCCAGATCGACCGAACTGATCCATTCCCCGCCCGACTTGATCACGTCCTTGGTCCGGTCGGTGATCTGCAACGTGCCCTCGGGGTGGAGGATCGCCACGTCGCCGGTGTCGAACCAGCCGTCGCCATCCACGGCATCGGCCTCGGCCTTGAAATAGCGCTGGATCACCCACGGCCCGCGCACCTGCAGCGCGCCTGCCGTCTTGCCATCGCGGGGCAGCACGCGCGTGGCATTTCCCAGATCGACGCAGCGCATCTCCACGCCAAACGGCGGGCGCCCCTGCATCGCCTTGAGCGAGACCTGCGCCTGGAAATCGAGCGTGTCCCAGTTCCACGGCTCACCGCCAGACGTGCCGATGGGCGAGGTTTCGGTCATGCCCCAGGCATGGCTGACGCGCAGCCCCGCCGCCATGAACCGCTCCACCAGGGTGCGCGGCAGGGCCGATCCACCGCACAGCACATCGCGCAGCGCCGGCGGAAAGGCGCCATCGGCCGTGGCATCGACATATTGCGTCAGCCCCAGCCAGACCGTGGGCACACCCGCCACGGCGGTTACCGCGTGGCGATGCAGCAGATCGCACAGCACCGCCGGCTCGGCCACGGCAGAAAACACCAGCTTGGCCCCGACGCTCGCCGCTGCCCACGGCGCGCCCCAGCAGGCCGCGTGGAACATCGGCACGACCGGCAGCATTACACTGCGGCTTTCCAGGCCAAACACCTGCCGTTGCAGCATCGAGAGCGCGTGCAGCACGGTGGACCGGTGCGAATAGAGCACGCCCTTGGGATTGCCCGTGGTGCCGCTGGTGTAGCTCAGCATGCAGGCTTCGCGCTCGTCACCCTCCACCCAATCGGCGCGGTCATCGCCGATCCAGTCGGCAAAGGCCGGCGCAGGCCCGTCGCTGTCAAAGCAGACGTAGTGCTCCACGCTGGGCCA
Organism: Novosphingobium sp. SG754; assembly: GCF_013149315.1. Lineage (NCBI taxonomy): Bacteria > Pseudomonadati > Pseudomonadota > Alphaproteobacteria > Sphingomonadales > Sphingomonadaceae > Novosphingobium > Novosphingobium sp. SG754. The sequence goes on from NZ_JABGCC010000002.1 coordinate 723,496, forward strand.
GCGCGGTTTCATCCGTTCCACCAGCGGGGCAAACACCGCGTCGAACAGCATGACCCGGTCTTCTGCGTGGTTGACGATGAATTCGAGTTGATCGTCGAACAGGCGCGGGTTCACCGTGTGCAGCACCGCCGCGGCGCCAGGAATGCCATACCAGGCAGCCAGGTGATGGGCGTGGTTCATGGCTAGCGTCGCCACGCGATCACCGGGCTGAACACCGACGCGGCGCAGCGTCGCTGCCAGCCGCGCCGCATCGTCGCGCACCTCTCTCCAGGTGGTTTCGGTTTCGCGGCCATCCGCCCAGCGGCTGACGATGGACCGCGTGCCATGCTCTCGCGCGGCGTGATCGACCAAGCGGCCCACGCGCAGCGGCCAGTCCTGCATTCCGCCCAGCATCGCTCTGCCCTCTCTTGTTCTGCCGGGTCGTGTCGCCCGGCTGACGTGTTATTTCACCAGCCGCAGGTCAGCCTTGGCGGTCAGCGCCATGTTGGCCAGCCCTTCGATCGGCACCAATCTTTCGATCAAATCGCTGTCGAGCTTGAAATTGCGCCCCAGCCGCACGCGCGGCTCGGCCCCACTCGCGGTGCGCAGCCGGGCGATCACCTCGCCCTTGCCATCGGGCTCGCGCGGCAAGAGCAGCGCCAGTTCGCGCAGGGCATCCTCGCGTGTCACGTCCAGCGTCAGGTGCATGCGCGCCGCGCTGGTCACGCTCGACAGCGGGCGGGCGCCGCGCACGGTCACGCGTGGCGGCTCGTCAGGGTTGGGCCGATCGAGTTCGACATTGAGCAGCACGCAGGTGCCTTCGCGCGCCCAGGCGACGAAATCGTCGACCAGGGTTTCTTCAAAGCACGAGGCCGAAAACAGCCCGCTGCTGTCGGAAAAATCGGCCATGACAAAGTCCTTGCCGCGCTTGGTCTTGCGCTTCTGGACGTTTTCCACCAGCGCCGCCATGACCGCCGCCGATCGCGCGGCGCCACCGCCATCACCAGAACCCGCCATCAGGCTGCCATAGGTGCGCGCACCATTGGCGCTCGCCACGGCGCGGTATTCCTCCACCGGGTGCGCGGCGAAATAGAAGCCGAAGTTCTCGCGCTCGGCAGCCATCTGATCGGCGCGGCTCCATGGCTTGGTTTCCGCCAGCCGCGTGGCCGGCTGATCATGCCCGTCGCCGCCGAACAGGCCGCCCTGGCCAGAGGTGCGGCTGCGCACCGCTTCATCGGCCACCGCCATCAGCAGTTCGGCGTTGGCAATGATCTTGGCCCGATTAGGCTCCAGCCCATCGAGCGCGCCGGCCGCAGCCAGGGCTTCGAGCTGGCGCCGGTTCATCGAGCCAGCGGGAATGCGCTTGAACAGATCGTCGAGCGAGGCGAACGGTCCACTCGCCTCCCGCTCCGCGACGATCGCATCCATCGCCTTTTCGCCCACGTTGCGCAGGCCAGCCAGGGCATAGCGCACGGCGTGGCCGTCGGCGGTCCGCTCCACGGTGAATTCGGCTTCGGAATGGTTGATGTCAGGCCCCGCCAGTGCCACGCCGTTGCGGCGCATGTCGTCGACAAAGATGTTGAGCTTTTCCGACTGGTGCATGTCGAAGCACATCGACGCGGCATAGAATTCGTGCGGGTAATGCGCCTTGAACCACGCGGTGTGATAGGCCAGCAAGGCATAGGCGGCAGCATGGCTCTTGTTGAAGCCATAGCCGGCGAACTTGTCGATCAAGTCGAACAGTTCGTTGGCCTTGCCCGCCTCGATCTGCGAAACCTCCTTGCACCCGGCCACGAAGCGCAGGCGCTGCTGGTCCATTTCCGCCTGGATCTTCTTGCCCATGGCGCGGCGCAGCAAGTCAGCGTCACCCAGCGAATAGCCCGCCAGAATCTGCGCGGCCTGCATCACCTGTTCCTGGTAAACAAAAATGCCATAGGTTTCCGCCAGAATGACCGACAGCTTTTCATGCGGATATTCAATCGCTTCCAGCCCGTTCTTGCGGCGTCCGAACAGCGGAATGTTGTCCATCGGGCCAGGGCGATAGAGCGAGACGAGCGCGATGATGTCACCGAAATTGGTGGGCTTCACCGCCGCCAGCGTGCGCCGCATGCCTTCCGATTCCAGCTGGAACACACCGACCGTGTCACCCACCTGGAGCAGGCGATAGACCGCCGCATCATCGAGCGGCAGCAGCGACAGATCGATGGTGATGCTGCGCTTGGCCAGCAGATCCACTGCCTTGCGCAGCACCGACAAGGTCTTGAGGCCGAGGAAGTCGAACTTGACCAGCCCTGCGTCCTCGACATGCTTCATGTCGAACTGGGTCACCGGCATGTCTGACCGGGGATCGCGATAGAGCGGCACCAGTTGCGCCAGCGGCCGGTCCCCGATCACCACGCCCGCCGCGTGGGTAGAGCTGTTGCGCGGCAGGCCTTCCAACTGGCGCGCCAGGTCGATCAAGCGCTTGACCTCGGGATCGCGATCATACTCGCGCTTCAATTCCATCACGCCGTTGAGCGCGCGCTCCAGCGTCCAGGGATCGGTGGGATGGTTGGGCACCATCTTGCACAGCCGGTCGGTCTGGCCATAGCTCATCTGCAGGATGCGCCCGGTATCGCGCAGCACGGCGCGGGCTTTCAGCTTACCGAACGTGATGATCTGCGCGACGTGATCGGCGCCATACTTGGCCTGGACATAGCGGATCACTTCGCCACGCCGCGTTTCGCAAAAGTCGATATCGAAGTCGGGCATCGATACGCGTTCCGGGTTGAGGAAGCGTTCGAACAGCAGGCCCAGCTTGATCGGATCGAGATCGGTAATGGTCAGCGCCCAGGCGACCAGCGAGCCGGCGCCCGAACCACGCCCCGGCCCCACCGGAATGTCATGATCCTTGGCCCACTTGATAAAGTCGGCCACGATCAGGAAGTAGCCGCCAAAGCCCATGCGGTTGATGATCGAAACCTCGAACTCCAACCGCTTGCGGTATTCCAGCACCTCGTCCCACACGCCCGCCGCCGCGAGTTCGGGATAGTCTGCGCCGTCCGGTTCGGCTTCGGGCTCCAGGCACAGGACCTGCGCCAATTCGGCGTGGCAGTGTTCCGGGTAATAGGGCTTGAGCCGGGCAACCAGGCCAGTGCGGCTGTCGCGCGCGCAGGCCAGCGCCTCCCCTTCCTTGTCACCGGCCAGGCTAGGCAGGATCGGCTTGCGCTTGGGCGGGATGCAGGCGGTGCGTTGCGCCACCACCAGGGTATTGGCCAATGCCTCGGGCAGGTCGGCAAACAGCTCCTGCATCGCCTCGATCGGCTTGATCCACCATTGTGCCGATGATCGCGGGCGATCCGGGCTGTCGACATGGGTGGAACTGGCGATGCACAGCATGGCATCGTGCGCATCATAGAACTGCGCATCGGCAAAGCAGGCCGGATTGGTCGCCACCAACGGCAGATCGCGATCATAGGCGAGCGCGATCAGCCCCGTTTCGGCTGCTTCCTCGCTGGCCTCGTTGCGGCGTGCCACTTCGATATAGAGCCGATCGGGAAACAGCGCCTGCAACCGTGTGCAATAAGCTTCGGCTGCGGTCTGCTGTTCGCCGGCCAGCAGGCGCACCAGCGCCCCCTCGCCCGCCGCTGTCAGGCAGATCAGGCTGTCGGTATAGCCTTCCAGATCAGACAGCAGCACGTGCGGTGCATGCTCCAGCGGGCGATCGAGGTGGGCCCGGCTGACCAGGTGGCAGATATTGTCATAGCCGCGCGCATCCTGGGCATAGAGCGCCAGCCAGTCGATCGTTGGCGCCTGCGGGCCAAAGCCGGGGCTGGATGCGCCCTCGCGTTCGGGGCGGGCAACGGCCAGCATGGTGCCGATGATCGGCTGCACGCCGCCGTCCTTGCACGCCTTGGCAAAGGCAGCGCTGCCGTAAAGGCCATTGCGGTCGGTGATGGCAATAGCCGGGAAGCCGCGCTTTTCCGCCGTCTTGGCAATCGCCTTGGGGTCGATCGCCCCGTCCAGCATGGTGTACGACGAAAAGACGCGCAGCGGAACGAAGGGTGCGAAGGCCATGCCGGCAAGATAGCATGGCCTTCGCCTGATTTTGAGGGGCAGCGCGCCCTCATCAACAGATAACGATCACCCCTTGGCCCGCTGGCCGTCAATCCAGGCGTCAACCCGTCCTTCCAGCACCGACAGCGGCACCGAACCGGCGCTCACCACCAGATCGTTGAAGCCGCGCAGATCGAACTTGGTGCCCAGCGCGGCCTGCGCCTTTTCCCGCAGCGCGACGATTCGCAGCATGCCCACCTTGTAGCCAGTCGCCTGCCCCGGCACGGTGATATAGCGCCGCACTTCCGAACGGGCCTGCTGCGCCGGCAGATGCGCGGTGTCGATCAGGTATTGCACGGCCTGGTCTTCCGACCAGCCCTTGGCATGGATGCCGGTATCCACCACCAGGCGCGCGGCGCGGAACAGTTCGGCATCCAGCCGCTCCAGATCGGCGGCGGCATCGGGGAACGCCCCCATTTCGCTGCACAGCCGCTCGGCATAGAGCGCCCAGCCCTCGCTGAATGCGACGTAGGTATAGGCCTTGCGGAACTGCGGCGTGCCGGTCTGCCGCACCTGGATATCGCCCTGCATCAGGTGGCCGGGGATGCCCTCGTGGCACATCAGCGTATAGAGCGTGGCATCGGGGTCTTTCTCGCCCAGCATGTGCAGCCATACGCGGCCCGGCCGCTTGCCATCGGCGCTGGCAAAGGCAGCGTGGGCGGCCCCGCCGGCTACTTCGCTAAATGCCGGCTCGCGCACCACTTCGGTGCCATAGGCGGGCAGCATGGTGAACACCTTGGGCAACAGGGCCCGGTTGGCATTGACGATGGCGTTGGACTTGGCCAGGCGCGCGGCGCGCAATTCGTCGGTCCACGGGCGCGGCGGGTCCTTGGCGACGATATCGGCCCGCAGCGCAGCAGCATCGGCAAACCCGGCCTTGCGCGCCAGGGCATCTTCAGCGGCATTGATCCGTGTGACTTCGGCAAGGCCGGTCTGGTGGATTTGTTCGGGCGTCAGGTCGGTCGTGGTGTTGAGGCGCAGCGCCGCAGCATACCAGTCTGCCCCGCCCGGCAGCGTGCCAACGCCCACCACGCCCGAACGCGCCTTGGCCAGATTGCCCTGCGCCCAGGCGATTACCCGCTGATAGGCCGGCTGCAAGGCGCGCACCGCATCGACCGCCTGCTCGGTCAGCTGGGCGGCCTGCACCGGCGAAATCGCTTTGGCCGTCAGCAGCTTGGCGATCTTGGTTTCGGCATCGTTGAGCAAGGGCGAGGCCGGGCCGTTGTCAAACGGCGCGCCGGTGATCAGGCCCTTGCTGCCGGAAATCACGCGTTCCAGCTGAAACCGCGGCGGCAGGATGCCCATGGCGGCCGATTGCGTCGATTGGCCGATCGCGGTGTCGAGCACCGCCGGGATCGCGCGCAACCGCGTGATATAGGCCGCCATGTCTGAAGCGTCCTGCACCTGGTGCGTGTTGATCAGGAAATTGGGCAGTTCGGCGTGGACGGAATAGAGGTAGGAATAAAACGGCGGCTGATAACGGCGAAAACGGTATTGCAGTTCGGCCCGATCGAGTTCCAGCGCCCAGATATCGTAGTTGATCCGCCCTTCAGGAGAGAGCGCATCACGGGAAAACGCCGCTTTCATCCGGGAAACGCTGCCCCGCCGCCATTCCAGGCGACGCAGCATGCCGGCGTCGCTGTTGTCGTCCAGCCGGTCCATGCCTTCCTTGCGGCCCAGGCGGGTGGCAAGCTGGGGCCGCAGCGCCAGTTCGGCGGCGAATTCCTTGTCAAGAAACGCGGCAAGGCGCGCATCCTGCGCTGCGGCTGCGCTGGTCGGCGCGGTGGCGGCAGGCGCGGTGGACGTATCACGCGCCAGCGCAGCGCCGCCTGCCAGGCATGACACCATGGCTGTGGCAGCCAGCATGGCGTGAATTGGCTTGATCATGATTGCCCCCTGCGTGGATTGTGCGGTTGGCAGTTTTTGTACAAAACCTCCAACTGTTTACAACCGAAACAAGCTGGCGCAGCGTGAGGCCGGAGAAAAGCTGGACCCCGGATCAAGTCCGGGGTGACGAGCATAATGTGTGGTGATTAAACGCCACGTCACCCCGGACTTGATCCGGGGTCCAGCTTTCTAAATCGCCACGTCCAATCGGCGCATGCGCCCTAAAGCAAAGCGACAATGTCAGCCTCGATCGCCTCGGGCTTGTCGGTGGGGGCATAGCGGCGCACGACATGGCCGTTGCGATCGATCAGGAACTTGGTGAAGTTCCATTTGATCGCCTTCGTTCCCAAAACGCCGGGCGCCTGCGCCTTGAGCCAATCGAACAAGGGTTCGGCCTTGTCGCCGTTGACGTCAACTTTGGCCATCAGGGGAAAGCTCAAGCCGAAATTCACCTGGCAAAAGCTGGCGATCTCGTCAGCCGAGCCGGGCTCTTGCGCGCCGAACTGGTTGCAGGGAAACGCCAGGATTTCGAACCCGGCGTCGCGGTGATGGCGCCATAGCGTTTCCAGGCCTTCATATTGCGGGGTGAAACCGCATTTCGATGCGGTGTTCACCACCAGCACGACTTTGCCGAGCCGATCAGCCAGGCTGACCCGCTCACCATTGGGCAAGCGCGCGTCGAAATCGGCAATGGTCTTCGGCTCGCTTATGGCAGAATTATGCATGGCAGTGCGCTCCGCAGGCATCGCTCCGGGTCGGTCCCGTCCCCATGCCGTGTTGCCACGGCTTGGCCCCCGAAATCAATGCCTTGGTTCACCGCATTAAAGCGGGAAGTCAGCCCGCTTGAACAGTTCCAGCGCTTCGGCCGGGCCATAGCTGCGATCGCCGGACTTTTCGATGACGAGGTCGTTGCGATCGGCTTCGGGCATGCGGCCCATCATGCGGACCATTTCGGCAAAGCTGCCCGAATGCAGCACGGCAAAGCCATGCAGCACGCTGCCCGCGGCATCGCGCGTCACGATCGTGGCGTGATCGTTCCAGAAATCTTGGGCACCTGCGCGGCCTTCGGCACGAATTGTGGTATTCATCTGATAAAACCCTCCTTGGGTTCCCCGGCAACGCACAAAGCGTCCTCCGGTTTCCATAGCAAAGCAATACCTATGTGAACCTGGGCTTACACCAAGACGCCCTCGTTCAGGCGCATGACCCGGTCCATGCGCACAGCAAGCCGTTCGTTGTGCGTGGCGACCAGCGCCGCGCTGCCCTCGCCGCGCACCAGCTTGAGAAACTCGTCGAGCACGCGATCGGCGGTCGCCTCGTCCAGATTGCCGGTCGGCTCATCGGCCAGAACCAGCGCCGGCCGATTGGCCAGCGCGCGGGCCACGGCAACGCGCTGCTGTTCGCCGCCCGAAAGCTGGCTGGGGCGATGGTCGAGGCGGTGGCCAAGGCCCAGTGCAGTGAGCAGTTCGGTCGCCCGCTCGCGCGCCTCCTTCTCTGGCTTGCCCGAAACGAGTTGGGGCAGGATCACGTTTTCGGTGGCGTTGAAATCGGGAAGGAGGTGGTGAAACTGATAGACAAAGCCCAGGTGATCGCGGCGCAACACGGTGCGGGCATCGCCGTTGAGCTTGGCCGCATCGGTTCCGGCAATCTCGATCATGCCTTCAAAGCCGCCTTCGAGCAGGCCAACGGCCTGCAGCATGGTGGACTTGCCCGAGCCCGACGGCCCGAGCAGCGCGACGATTTCGCCGGGGCGGATATCGAGGTTCACGCCGCGCAGCACGTCGATGCGCACGCCGCCCTGCTCGAAACTGCGGCGCAGGTTGCGCAGGCGGACGACGGGTTGGTTCATGGCCGTCTCACTCATAACGAAGCACCTGCACCGGGTCGGTGCTGGCTGCCTTGAGGGCGGGATAGAGGGTGGCGAGGAAGCTCAGGACCAGCGCCATCAGCGCAATCACGATAATTTCCACCGGGTCGCTGCGGCTGGGCAGTTCGGTCAGGAAACGGATCGAAGGGTCCCACAGATTCTGGCCGGTGAGCAGTTCCACCAGATGCACGATCGGCTGGCGGAAATAGAGAAACACGAAGCCGAGCGCGAGGCCCACGATCGTCCCCAGCGCGCCGATGACAAAGCCGATGGCCATGAAGATCTTGAGCAGGCTGCGCCGCGAGGCACCCATCGTGCGCAGGATCGCGATGTCGCGCGTCTTGGCGCGAACCAGCATGATCAGCGACGAAAGGATGTTGAACACCGCGACCAGCACGATGATCGACAGCACCACGAACATCGCCACGCGTTCCACGGCCAGGGCCTCAAACAGGCTGGCGTTGATCGTCTTCCAGTCGGCGATCTGCGCGCGGCCTTCCAGCTGCTTCTTGAGCGGGCCAAGCGTGGTCATGACCGTATCAGGGTCGGTGGTCGTCACCTCGATCATGCCGATCGAATCACCGGTGAGCAAAAGGGTCTGCGCATCAGGGATGGGCATAACCACGAACGCGTTGTCGTAGTCATAGACGCCGACTTCAAAGATCGCCGCCACTTTGTAGCCCACTTGGCGCGGCACCGTGCCAAATGGGGTGGAGCGACCAGCGGGGTTGATGATCGTGATCGTGTCACCCACCTGCGCCCCCAGGCTTTCAGCCAGGCGCGACCCGATCGCAACGTTGTCGCTGCCCGGCTGCAAGGCGGCAAGATTGCCGGCCTTGAGCTTGTCAGACAGGCGGTTGATATCCTTGGGCGTGTTGCCGCGCAGCACGATGGCTTCCACCCGGCCGTTGAAGCTGGTCAGCAGAGGCTGCTCGATCAGCGGGGACGCGCGGGTGACGCCAGGCATCTTTTCCAGCTTTGCCAGGATATCCTGCCAATCTTCAAGCCGCCCGCCATAGGCCTGGATCACGGCGTGGCCGTTGAGGCCCACGATCTTGTCGAGCAGTTCGGCGCGAAAGCCGTTCATGACGCTCATCACGATCACCAGCGCGGCCACGCCCAGCATCACGGCGGCCAGGCTGATGCCGGCCACCATGGCAATAAACGCTTCTCCGCGTCCGGGTAGCATGTAACGCTTGGCGATGGTCCATTCGAAAGGCGAGAGGATCAAAGGCGGCACACTTTCGCGCTGGAACTGGACGGATTTGTCGGCCGCGGCTTTAGGACGGCGGGCACGACAGGGCAAGACGCCCCTGCCCAATCATGGAGTGCCGCGATGGTTCCCGCGTTTGGTGCTGCCAAGCCCTTTCAGGCTGCCACGCGCAGCCGGGCGCGGCCTTCGGCCTTGGCACGATAGAGCGCGCTGTCTGCCGCCGCCAGCGCAGCATCGGGATGGGTGCCCAGCGCGGCGATGCCGGCGCTGATGGTAATCTTGACCGGGCCTTGGGGCGTATCCACCGCCAGCGCGTTCACCGCCTTGGCCAGGCGCTGGCACACCTTTTCGGCGTGAACCAGTTCGGTATCGGGCAGCAGGACGGCAAATTCCTCCCCGCCGATGCGGGCCACGAAATCGGTCGAGCGCACGGCCGCCACGGCCGCCTCGGCAAAGGCGCGCAGCACGCGATCGCCCACGGCATGCCCATAGCGATCGTTGACCTGCTTGAAATAGTCGATGTCCACCACCGCCAGCGCCGAAGGCACGCCCAGCGCGCCGACGCGCTCGGCGGTTTCGAAGAAGGCACGGCGGTTGGGAATACCGGTCAACGGATCGGTCAGCGCGGCGCGCGAGAGGTCTTCCTCGATGCGCTTGCGCTGGGCAATGTCGCGCGTCACGCAGACCAGCCCATCGACATCGCCTTTTTCGTTGGTCACGGCGCGGAAATGGGTCTCGAACCAGCGCGCCGGGCCACCCAGCGGCAGGCCCAGGAACTCCACCGCCACCGGTTCACCCGGGCTGGCCAAGGCAGCATTCCAGGCAGCGGCCACGGCGGCACGGTGCTCTTCCGTCACGATCTGGCGGAAATCCACGCCGTGCAGTTGTTCGGGCACATGGCCGGTCAATTGCGTGATCGCAGGAGAGGCATAGCGGATCGTGCCGCGCTGGCTCATGTGGATGATCACGTCGCTCACATGATCGGACAGCAGGCGATAGCGCGCCTCGCTGTTCGCCAGGTCGAGCATGCGGCGGCGGCGGCGTTCCTGCTCGGCCACCACCGGCAGCACGGCCAGCACGGTAATGCCCAGATAGACCTGGAAGAACTGCAACCGCCCGGCCAGGACATGCAGATCGGTGGGTGCGAGTTGCATGTCGGCAATCGGGCCGTGGCCCAGCACGGTCATCAACCCGCCCACCGTTGCCAGAATGATCGGCAGGGTCAGGGCGACAATGGCATTGGCCCAAACCGCGCCAAACAGCACGAGCAACAGCGGAAACAGCAGCAGGGGCCGGGCGATCTGCGAAAACACCGCGATCGTCAGCACGATCATCACGCCGATCAGCAGCAGCGCGCGCAGGCCATTGCCCTTGGGCACCAGCGGCTGGCGCGTTTGCCACGCCAGGCACAACAGGCTGCCCGCCGGCAGGAAAATCAACAGGCCCAGCGAATGGCCCACTAGCCAATCCACGAAACTGGCGCGCATCGGCTGGCCCAGTGTCAGCCATACGATCACCGCTGCCAGCATGGCGCCGATCACCGGGACGAACAAGCCGATCCCCAGGCTGTAGCCCGCCATCCATTCGGCAGTGTCTTGCGGCCAGTGGTCTTTCATGAGGCGGCGCAGGATCGCCGCGGCGACCACGCCCTCGAACAGGTTGATCACCATCATCGCGGGCGCTGCCAGCCAACCAAGTCCGAACAAACCGGTGACGAGCCAACTGGCGATGCCGGTTGCGGCAATCGTTGCCGGCCATACCCGCGTCGGCAATGCATTGAGTCGCGAGGCGAGAACCGCGTTCGAAACCCAAACCATCGCCACGCCGCCGCTCAGCCGGCTGTACTCGATGGCGAGGAAAGCACTGATGAAAAAGGCGAGTGCCGTAACGAGCGCGGCACGCAGCGATGCTGCCGGGGTTATGGCCAGACGGGGCCGAGGAAGAACGGCGGTTTGCATGGCCCTTATACCTGCCACCAAATGGTTAATTCCAACCTAAGGGGCAGCGCTGAGCGCGCAATACGATGGTAAAGTTTTGGAAACCAGCCGCACCGTGATCGCCGCTCTTGAACAACTGTATGGCGCGAATTGATAATTTCTCCTGAATCGGGGCACGGCAAGTGGCTGGGCTGCGCGCACCCTTGCCTTTGGCGGCAAACGTCGCCACATGGGCGCCATTGCTCGGCCGGGGCATTTCGCACCGGTGCGAGTCTTTGGCGCGAGCGCTTGCGAGACAGATGATCACCACCAACCCCTTCGAGGACCGCGACGGCGACAAGCTGCGCGAGGAATGCGGCATTTTTGGCGTGCTGGGCGCGCGCGATGCAGCGGCGATGACAGCTTTGGGCCTTCATGCCCTGCAGCATCGCGGCCAGGAAGCGGTGGGCATCACCAGCTTCGACGGGCAGGAGTTCTTCTCCCGCCGCGGCATCGGCCATGTCGCGCAGAACTTTTCCAGCGGCCAGGCGATCGCCGAACTGCCAGGCATGATGGCCGCCGGCCACGTCCGCTATTCCACCACCGGTGGATCGGGCCTGCGCAACGTGCAGCCGCTGTTTGCCGATCTGGCCGCGGGCGGGTTTGCCATCGCGCACAACGGGAACATCTCCAACGCGATGTTCCTCAAGCGCGACCTGGTGCAAAAGGGCGCTATCTTCCAGTCGACCTCCGACACCGAGGTGATCATCCACCTCGTTGCCACCAGCCGCTATCCTACGCTGCTCGATCGCTTCGTCGATGCGCTGCGCCTGGTCGAAGGCGCCTATTCGCTGATCTGCATGACGCCCGAAGGCATGATTGCCTGTCGCGATCCGCTCGGCATTCGTCCGCTGGTGATGGGCAAGCTGGGTGACGCCGTGGTGTTCGCCAGCGAAAGCGTCGCGCTAGACGTGGTGGGCGCCGACATGGTGCGCGAAGTGGAGCCGGGCGAACTGGTCCAAGTGGCCCTCGACGGCTCGATCCAGACGCATCGCCCGTTCGGCGACACGCCGCAGCGCCCGTGCATCTTCGAGCATGTCTATTTCAGCCGCCCGGATTCGATCTTGGGTGGCCGCTCTGTCTATGAAGTGCGCAAGGCGATCGGCACGCAGCTGGCGCTGGAAAACCCGGCCGATGCCGATCTCGTGATCCCCGTGCCCGACAGCGGCGTTCCCGCCGCGCTTGGCTATGCCCAGCAATCGGGCATTCCGTTCGAGCTTGGCATCATCCGCTCGCACTATGTCGGCCGCACCTTCATCCAGCCTTCCGACGGCGCCCGCAATGCCGACGTCAAGCGCAAGCACAACGCCAACCGCGCCTTGGTGGCCGGCAAGCGCATCGTACTGATCGACGATTCGATCGTGCGTGGCACCACCAGCCTCAAGATCGTGCAGATGATGCGCGAAGCCGGCGCGCGCGAAGTGCACTTCCGCGTCGCCAGCCCGCCGACCGAACATTCGTGCTTCTATGGCGTGGACACGCCGGAACGCTCGAAGCTGCTCGCCGCGCGGATGGACATCGCCGCCATGGCCGAATTCATCCAGGCAGATAGCCTAGCCTTCGTCTCGATCGACGGCCTCTATCGCGCCGTGGGCGAGGTTCAGCGCAACAGCACCTGCCCGCAGTATTGCGACGCCTGCTTCACCGGTGACTATCCCACGCGCCTTACCGATCTGGGTGATCGCGCGCCGGGCTGTTCGCCGGTCAAGCTCAAGGCCAAGCCCGTCAAGGTCGCCTGATCGTGTCGGCCGCCAACGCGCAAACGCCGCTCGCCGGCCGTGTCGCCCTCGTGACCGGCGCCAGCCGGGGCATCGGTGCCGCCACGGCTCGGGCGCTGGCAGCCGCTGGTGCCCATGTGGTGCTGGTGGCCCGCACGGCGGCCGAACTGGAAAAGGTGGAAGACGAAATCTTCCAGGCCGGTGGCAATGCCACGATCGCGCCGGTCGACCTGGCCGAACCCGATGGCGTGGCGCGCCTGGCGTCGGCGATTTCCGAACGCTGGGTGGCGCTCGATATCCTGGTGATCAACGCCGCCGTGCTGCCGGCCCTCACCCCGGTGTGGCAGATCGAGCCGCGCGATTTCAGCCGCGCGATCACGCTCAACGTGCTGGCGACGCACTCGCTGATCAGCGCGTTCCATCCCCTGCTCAAGGGCAGCCAGGATGCGCGCGTGATCGGCCTGACCAGCAGCGTTGGCGCCGCGCCGCGCGCCTATTGGGGTGCCTATGGCGCAACCAAGGCGGCGTTCGACAATCTCCTGGCCAGCTATGCCCAGGAAGTGGCCGCGATCTCGGGCATTCGCGTGGCCATCGTCGATCCGGGTGCCACGCGCACCAAGATGCGCGCCAAGGCCTATCCCGGCGAAAATCCGGCCAGCGTCAAGCCGCCCGAAACGGTGGCTGCGCGCATCGTCGCCCTGGTCAGCGCCGATTTCACCAGCCCGCACCGCGAGCGGGTGGACGAGGCCGCCTGAGCTTTCCGCGCGGTTACATGTCACAATCGCATGAAATCTTAGGGTGTGATTGCACCTGTTAACCTGCTGGTAACGCACTTTCCTCATGCTTCCACAACGGCCGCGTGCTGCGCGGCCTGGAACCACGGCTTCAGCAGGTCAGGGCCAATGCCGACAATCAATTGGCAGCAGGATTACGAAGCAGCCGCCAGCGACGATCGCTGCGCCCCGCGCTCGCGCATGGTCATTCCGGCCAAGTTGCGCCGCAACGGGGCCCGTGCCGCGCAAACCCTGGTGCTTGATCTTTCATTGGCCGGCTTTTCGGCGCTCGCTTCGGTGCGGTCAGCCCAAGGCAGCAAGGTGTTTCTCACGCTGCCCGGCCTGGAACCGCGCGAGGCCGAGGTCGTGTGGTGGCACGCCGGCCTGGTCGGCTGTGCCTTTGCCAATCTTTTGACCCAGCGCGAGCATGACGCGCTGCTGCTGCGCTATGGCGGAGAGGCCGACGGCGACGGGCGCTGAGCCGCCCGTCCCCGCCGCTACCGACAATCTGGTCTCAAGCCTGCGCCTTCATCGCGCCATGCGCGGCGAGAGCCCGCGCCCGCGCCTGGCCATGATCGACGATCTTGGCCGGATAGCCGCGCGGCGGGCGCTGTGGATCATGAATGTCGGCATCGTCGAGATGGCGCAACTGGGGCACCCATTCGCGAATATAGGCCGCCGCATCGAACTTGGCCGATTGCGATAGCGGCGCCATGATCCGCACAAACATGTTGGCGTCCAGACCGCTACCCGCCACCCACTGCCAATTGGTGGCATTCGCGCCGTAATCGGCATCGACCAGCGTATCCCAGAACCACTGCTCGCCCGCGCGCCAGTCGATCAGCAGGTGTTTGATCAGGAAACTGGCGGCGATCATCCGCACGCGGTTGTGCATCCAGCCGGTGTGCCACAGTTGCCGCATGCCGGCATCAACGATGGGATAGCCGGTGCGCCCCTGCTGCCAGGCGGCAAGCTCTTCGGGTGCGTCACGCCACGGCAAGGCATCGAATGCCGCGCGGCCATTGCGCGTGGCGTAATCGGGGCATTGCAGGATCAGGTTCTGGGCATAGTCGCGCCAACCCAGTTCGCTCAGGAACACGTCCACGCTACCGCCGGCATCGGCCACGGCGTGCCACACCGTGGCGGGTGAGATTTCACCGAAGTGAAGATGGGGCGAAAGCATCGAGGTGCCGGGGCACGAAGGCAGGTTGCGCTGCTCGTCATAGCGACGGGCCCGGCCGATGAATGCCTCGATACGCTGCGCTGCCCCCGCCTCTCCCGGCGTCCAGGTGTCGCGCATGCCCTCCGCCCAATCCGGGGTTTTCGGCAAGAGTTGCCAGTCGGCCAGCGTATCGCTCGCCGGCCAGAATTCGGGTGCAGGCAGTGTTTCCGGCGCCGGCTGCGGCGGCGGCGGCGGCAACTGCTGCAGGCTGGCGCGCCAGAACGGGGTATAGATCTTGTAGGGCTGGCCCGCACCGGTCGTGACCGTGCCGGGTGGCAGCAGGAAATTGCCGTGATGCAGGCGCAAGTCCAGCGCCTTCCCCACCGCGCGCTCTGCCAGGCGCCACCACGGCTCGTAATGGTGCAGTGCATGAACCACGCGCGCGCCGGTCTCGCGGCGAATGGCGGCCAGCGCGGCATCGCACTTGCCGCGGCGCAAGATCAGGCGCGATCCCATGGCCTGCAACTGCGCATCGAGCCGTTCCAGGCTGTGATGCAGCCACCAGCGCGATGCGGCGCCCATACGGCGATGCTTGGGGGTCTCGTCATCCAGCACATAGACTGGGATAACCGGGCTGCCGCTGGCGGCGGCGGCAATGAAGGCGGCCTGGTCATGCAGGCGCAAATCCCGGCGCAGCCAGACAATTGTTGGGCTCGTCATGCCTTGCTATGTGCAGGGTAATGGCCCACTTGGCCATGGTTGGCCGCCTGCCCCTTGGTGCAGGTCTGCGCGCTGGGCGCATATGGCGCCGCAACTGGAGAATGGGCCTTGGCCGAACCGCTCTTTGTCCGTCCTGATGTGCAGGCGTTCCTCGATTACCTGCGCCAGGCTGCCGCCGCCGGTGCCCCCGCGATGCACCAGATGCCGGTGGACCAGGCGCGCGCCGCCTATGTTGCTATGCAGCAACTGGCCGACCTGCCGCCGCGCGACCTGCCCGTGATCCGCGACCTGCAGTGCCCGGGGCCAGCCGGCCAAATTGCCTTGCGCCTGTATGACAGCCGCGAAGCCCGCGCCCCGGGGCCAGTGCTGGTGTTCTATCACGGCGGCGGTTTTGTGCTTGGCGGGTTGGACAGCCATCACAACGTCTGCACCGAGATCGCCGCGCAGATGGACTTGCCGCTGGTCTCGGTCGATTATCGGCTCGCCCCCGAACATCCGTTTCCTGCCGCCACCGACGATGCCGAGGCGGCCACGCGCTGGATCGCGCAATCCCCAGCCGAGCTGGGCCTGGATGTCACCGGCCTGGTGCCGATCGGCGATTCGGCCGGCGGCAATCTCGCGATCGTGGTCACCCAGGCGCTGGCTGCCGATCCCGCCGCCGTGCCGGTCATCGCCCAGGTGCCAATCTACCCACTGACCGATGCGGTGGATGGCCACGCCTCTTTCCGCGAATTTGCCGAAGGCTTTCTGCTCGATGCGCAGGTGATGCGCTGGTTTGCCGATGCCTATGCCGCGCCGGCCGACAGCGTACGCACCTTTCCGCTCAACGGCGGGCATGACCGCATGCCCCCTACGGTGCTAGTGACCGCAGGCCTCGATCCGATTCGCGATAGCGGGCGGGTCTATGGCGCGGCCCTGGCACGCGCCGGATCGCCCCTCGTGTTCACCGAACGCGCGGGAACGATCCACGGCTTTATCCAGGTGCGCAAGGCCATCCCCAGCGCGCAGGCTGATCTGGAAGCAATTCTGGCGGCGCTGCGCGGTGTGCTCGATGCCGGGCGCCCTACTGTTTGAACGAGGACCACCTATCCATGAGTGCGGACCCCTTTGCCGCTCTTCCCTATCGTCCCTGCGTGGGGCTGATGATCGTCAATCCCCAAGGCCGCGTCTTCGTCGGCAAGCGTATCGACAACAAGGAAGGTGACGCCTGGCAGATGCCACAGGGCGGCATCGACGACGGCGAGGAACTGGTCCCCGCCGCGATGCGCGAACTGCACGAGGAAACCGGCCTGACGAGCGAGCATGTCACCGTGCTGGCGCAGAGCCGCGAAGAACATTTCTATGATCTTCCGCCCGAATTGCTGGGCAAGCTGTGGGGCGGCCAATATCGCGGCCAGCGCCAGGCATGGCTGCTGCTGCGCTTCAACGGCCAAGACAGCGACGTGGTGCTCGACGCCCACGATCCTGCCGAATTCTGCGAATGGAAGTGGGTCGATCCCGAGCAGTTGCCCGATCTGATCGTGCCGTTCAAGCGGCGCGTCTATCGCCAGGTCGTGGAAGAATTCCGCGCGCTGATCTGAATTTTTTCAGCGCCATGTTTCCACTACCCCCCGACCCCCTCCTCTAAATAGGATGGGGCTTAAGCCTCTGCTCCCCCTCCTCTTCAGAGGAGGGGGTCGGGGGGTGGTGCGAAGCCTAACACGTCCCCCGCAAAATCAATTCGCCTGAACCGGGTCCTTCGTCGCAACCGGCTCAGCTGCCGCCACCTGCGGCTTGGGGCCAGCGGCAAGCGCCTTGCTCACCACGGCCGTTTCCGGGCAGGCCTTGCCGCACAGGCCTTCCAGCCGGGTGAGCGTGGCCTTGGCCTTGTCGATGGCGCCCTTTTCGGCAAGCGCCGCACCCTCGCCCGCAATCGCGGCGAGATTGTTGGGCTCGCGGTCCAGCACGTCGCGGTAATAGTGGATCGCCTTGCCCTGAAGCCCCGCCTGGCGCGAGGCATCGCCCAGCGCGACCAGAATGCTGGCATTGGCCGGATCGATGGTCAGCGCGGATTCCAGGCTGTCGGTCGCGGCGTCGATGTCGCCCTTGGCCATGAGCGTGCGCCCTTCCTGAAACAGCACCTGCGCGCGCGGATCGAGAGGTTCGCTGGTGTGGGCCGAGCCCATGCTGCCGGTCACGGCCACAAGCAGGGACAGCGCAAGGGCCGCTGGCGTGTAACGCATCAAGAACTCCTTCAGCCGGGACTGCTCACCGCGGCGATAGACCACCCTCATGGCCGATGGGTCTATCACAGACGAACCAGCCGAGCGAAGAAAAACCCGTCCGTATCGTCATGATACGGAGACAAACGCCAGCCGCCACGATGCGCCCGCCCGGCCGGCATAGCCAGCTGTTCACACGTGAAATCGGGATGGCTGGCCAGGAACGCGTCCAGCCCATCGGCGCCCTCGGCATCGATCAGCGAGCAGGTGATGAACACCAGGCGCCCACCGGGCCGCACCAGCCCGGCCGCCACGTCGAGAACCTGGGCCTGCATCCGCTGATAGCGGGCGATCGCGGCCGGGCTCAGCCGCCAGCGCGCCTCAGGATTGCGGCGCCAGGTGCCCGTGCCCGAACAGGGCGCATCGACCAGAACCGCATCGGCCTGCCCGCGCCAATCGGCCAGCATCTCGGTCTCTTTGCCGGGGTTGAGCAGCCGCGTTTCGACCAGCGCGCCGGCGCGCTCGGCCCGGGGGGCCAGGCGTGACAGGCGCGGGCGATCGATATCGCACGCCAGCAACCGCCCGGTGTTGGCCATGGCGGCAGCCAGGGCCAGGGTCTTGCCCCCGGCTCCGGCGCAAAGGTCCACCACGTTTTCGCCGGGCCGCGCGCCCAGTGCCTCGCACGCAATCTGGCTGCCGGCGTCCTGCACTTCGAACAGCCCTTGGGCGAATTCGGGCCATGTTTCGGCCGGCGTACCCATTGGCAGGCGCAAGCCATGCGGCGCCACCACCGGCTCAGCCGCGACCGGCAGCCGCGCCCCCAGGCTATCGCGATCGATCTTCAGCGTATTGGTGCGCAGATCCAGCGGCGCGCGGCCCATCAACGCGGCCTGTTCCGCCTCACCCAGCCCTGACGCGGCCATGGCCTTGGCCAGCCAGCCCGGCATGGCGCCGGCCAGCGCCACGGGCTCGTCGGCGCGGATCGGCGCCGGGCCATAGGGCGAACCGTCAAAGCGTGCGGCCAGATCGGGATCATCCTGCGCCAGGCGCAGCACGGCGGCCCGCCCGCTTACCGGCACTTCGCCACAGGCGCGGATCGCGGCCCAGACCAGCTCGCGAATGGCACGGCGATCCTTTGATCCGACAAACCGCCGCTGGCGAAACCATTCCGCCGCCAGCCGATCGGCCGAAGCCCCCTGCCCGCGCGCGGCCGCGATCACGCCATCCAGAATGTCGATCGCGGCCTGGACCCGCGCGGCCGGCGTCACCGCGTGGGGTAGTTCGGCGCCTCACGCGTGATCGTCACGTCGTGGACGTGGCTTTCCTTGAGGCCCGCATTGGTGATGCGCACGAACTTGGCGTTCTTGCGCAGGTGCTCGATCGTGCCGCTACCGGTATAGCCCATGGCCGCCTTGATGCCGCCAACCAGCTGGTGCACCACGTCCTTGGCCGGGCCCTTGTACGGCACCTGGCCTTCGATGCCTTCGGGCACCAGCTTCATCGAATCCTTGATGTCCTGCTGGAAATAGCGATCGGCCGAACCGCGCGCCATGGCGCCAACCGAACCCATGCCGCGATAGGCCTTGTAGGCGCGGCCCTGGTAGATGAAGGTTTCGCCCGGCGCTTCCTCGGTGCCGGCCAGCATCGAACCGATCATGATCGAGCTGGCACCGGCGGCAAGCGCCTTGGCCGCATCGCCCGAGGTGCGCAGGCCGCCATCGCCGATCACCGGCACGCCAGACTTTTCCGCCTCGGCCGCGCATTCCATGATCGCGGTCAGCTGCGGTACGCCCACGCCGGCAACGATGCGGGTGGTGCAGATCGAGCCCGGCCCGATGCCCACCTTGATGCCATCGGCCCCGGCATCGATCAGCGCGCGGGTCGCCTCGGCCGTGGCAACGTTGCCGGCAATCACCTGCACGTCGTTCGACAGCTTCTTCACCGCTTCCACGGCACGGGCCACGTCGCGGTTGTGGCCATGGGCGGTGTCGATGATCACCACGTCGCATTCCGCTTCCACCAGGGCGGCGGTGCGGGCCATGCCCTTTTCACCCACGGTCGTGGCAGCCGCCACGCGCAGGCGGCCGGCGCTGTCCTTGGTGGCGTTGGGATAGGTCACCGACTTTTCGATGTCCTTCACGGTGATCAGGCCGATGCAGCGATAGGCATCGTCGACCACCAGCAGCTTTTCGATGCGACGGGCGTGCAGCAGGCGGCGGGCTTCGTCGCCGCTGGTGCCCAGCTTCACCGTAGCCAGGTTTTCGTGCGTCATCAACTCGCGCACCGGCTGCGCCAGATTGGCGGCAAAGCGCACGTCGCGGTTGGTGAGGATGCCGACTAGCCGGCCGCCGGCTTCCACCACCGGAATGCCGCTGATGCGGTTGGCGCTCATCAGCGCTTGGGCGTCGCCCAGCGTGGCATCCGGCGAAATGGTGATCGGGTTGACCACCATGCCGCTTTCATAGCGCTTCACTGCGCGCACGGCGGCGGCCTGTTCCTCGATCGTCAGGTTGCGGTGCAACACGCCGATCCCGCCAAGCTGGGCCATCACGATGGCCATGTCGGCCTCGGTCACGGTGTCCATGGCCGAAGACAGCACGGGGATGTTGAGAGCGATCGCCTTGGTCAGGCGGGTGCGGGTATCGGCCTGCGAAGGCAGAATGTCTGACTCGGCCGGACGCAACAGAACGTCGTCAAAGGTAAGGCCGAGGGGGATATCCATGTGCGCTGCCACTTCCTGTCCGGGTAGAATCGTGGCGGCCCATGTAATCAAGCCGGGAACAATTGGCTAGGGGGTTCGGGCGCTATTTGTCGGCCCTGGCGCGGGCGCCGTCGTCGGGGGTGTCACGCCCCCTGTGGCATAGCGGCGGGCATCGGCAAATTCGCGCACCAGCTCGGTGTTGATCTGCACGTCATCGGCCATGCCGGCATAGTTCACATGGTCCGGCGTATCGGCCGGCGTGTGATAGGCGCCGGTCATGAACCGGTCCAATCGGGCTTCGTCGGCATAGCTGGTGCTGACCATGATCGCGGGCACATCATGCTGCATCAGCACCCAGCTGTCCTGCCGGCGCACATAGGCATTGGCCGCCCGGCCATCGACCAGCTTGCGACGCGTCCGCGCCAGCACCCGCGCCACAGTATCATCCAGCGGGGTCATCCCCCGCCCCACGATCGCCACTTGTCCGCCCGCCGGCACCAGGCCGGTGCTGTCGACATTGAACGCCGCCACGATCCGCCCCAGCGGCAGCGGCGGATTTTCGGCAAAGGCCAGGGCGCCAAGCAGGCCCATTTCCTCGCCGGTGGTGGCCAGAACATAGATATCGCGATCGGGCATGCGCTGCGGCATGCCTGCCAAGATCTGCCGCGCCACTTCGGTGATCACCGCCACACCGCTGGCATTGTCCACCGCGCCCGGGCAGATCGCCCCGGCCGCCGTGCAGACCCCGAAATGGTCCCAATGCGCCACGAGCAGCACGGCGCCGGCAGCGGGATCGCGCCCGGGAATGCGGCCGATCAGGTTGTGCGTGCGCACGCGGGTTTCGGTGCTGGTCGCTTCCAGACTGGCCGTAGTACCGATCAGGCGCGGCGTGAAATCGGGCTTTTCTGCCTCGGCCTGGGCAGCGGACAGCGCCTGGCCGGGCGCCGCAGTGGTTCCGCCCAGCAGGCGATCGGCCATGTCGGGGGTGACAAACGCCTCGATCTCGTTGTCGAGCCGCTCTCCGGCCAGCATCGTGCCAGCCTTGCGCCGCCGCGCCGCCACATCATCAAGGGTGCGCGTGCCATCCAGCACCGTGATCACCGCCATGGCCCCGCCGTCCAGCAGGCGACCCACGGCCTCGCGCCCGGCCTCCACGTCGCCTTGGCGCTCGTCATGGTCACCACGCTTGCCGCCAGCGGCTGCCTTGCTTTCCAGCAAGAGCGCAACACGGCCGGCCAGTTCGGTGCGCGATGGCACCACCCCATGCCCGACAAACAGCACCGGCGCGCTTTCCACCAGGTTGCGCACGCCCGAGGTGACCACGAACACATCATGCTCGTCAGCCGCCAGGCGCCGCCGGCCACGCATGAAGGCCGCGCGAGACAGGACCGGCTCGCGCGCGACCAGTTCGACCGGCGCAAACCACGGGCTGCCCGGCAGGTTGGTGCCCGATTCCAGGCCCATTTCGAACCACTGCCGCACCAGGTAGCGCAAGGTCTGGGTTTCACCCTCGGTGCCGGGGCGGCGGCCGGCAAAGGCCGGGCTGGCCAGCGTCTCGACATGGGCACGCAGGCGCTGTTCGAGGGGCAGCGACAAGGGGGCGGTTGCGGCACGCGTAGCGCCCGCCGGCAGCAGGGCTGCCAGCGAGACCAGGGCCAGTGCCCTCAACAGCCTTGCGCCACGACTCATCTATGTCCCCAAACGCTTCAGCGCAGGCTCATTGCTGACAAAACCCGTCAAGACGCGCAAGTTCCCAAACTGTAAAGCACGGTGAATCGAGCCTGGGCGCGAAATTCCTGGCGCATGACGCGG
Organism: Novosphingobium sp. SG754; assembly: GCF_013149315.1. Classification (NCBI taxonomy): domain Bacteria; kingdom Pseudomonadati; phylum Pseudomonadota; class Alphaproteobacteria; order Sphingomonadales; family Sphingomonadaceae; genus Novosphingobium; species Novosphingobium sp. SG754. Next base: position 745,600 of record NZ_JABGCC010000002.1, read on the forward strand.
AACATTGTCGCGCGCCACGGCTTGCCAATTACGCTATAGGCCGTGGCACGTACGGCACACAGACAACAGGCAAGCGATGCGGCTCGACGATTACGACAACAACATCGACGTGGAAGATCAGCGCGGCCGGGGCGGCGGCTTTTCTTTTGGCGGCGGCGGTGGCGGCGGTTTCCCGCTCGGCCTGATCCTTAGCCTGGTCGGCTCACGCTTTGGCATCCTCGGGGTGTTGGTCGTGGTTGGCGCGTCGCTACTGTTTGGCGGATTGCCCCGTCAGTTGGCCGGGCCAGTGGGCGAAACGCCATCGCAGCAGGTGGGCCAGCCCGGCGGGGAAACCCTCGCCCAGGCGTGTGACGTCAACGCGTTCAGCCACGAAAGCTGCAATGCGCTGTCCTCGCTCAACAAGACCTGGAAGCCTTTGCTGGCCAGCGAGAACATCGCGTTTCGCGCACCCAAGCTGGTGTTCTATTCCAGCCAGGGATCGTCGGGCTGCGGCGCGGCGCAAAGCGCCATGGGGCCGTTCTATTGCCCCAGTGACCAGGGCATCTACATCGACACCGATTTCTACACCGAGCTGGACAAGAAGCTGGGCGCAGGCGGTGATTTCGCCCGCGTCTATGTCATGGCCCACGAATATGGGCACCATATCCAAAAGCTGGGCGGCACGTCAGACAAGGTAACACAGGCGCAGCGCGCCAATCCCGATGCGGCCAACGCCCTGTCGGTGCGCCTCGAACTCCAGGCCGATTGCTACGCGGGGGTGTGGGCCGCGCAAAATCGTTCCCGGATCGAACCCGGCGATGTCGAGGAAGGCATGCGCGCCGCGCACCAGATCGGCGATGACACGCTGATGAAAGCCGCCGGCCGCACCCCGGTCGAGGCGGCGTTTACCCACGGGAGTTCAGAACAGCGCATGGCTTGGCTGCGCAAGGGCCTCGACAGCGGTAACCCTGCGCAGTGCAACACCTTTGCGCCGGGCGCAGTGTGATCGGCAGATCGTGTGGAACCTAGGCCGGTTTGCAGCGTAATGCGGGAAACCGGGGAGTTTTACCGATTATGTTCGCACACCGAAATGCCGCCCGCGCCGCCCTGCTCGGCGCGATGCTCCCGCTCGCGCTTGGCAGCCTCGCCGCCCACGCGCAGACTGCCGTGGCTCCCAAGGATGCCAAGGTCGGCGATGTCGTCGCTACGCCGCTCGAAACGGTGAACCTCAAGAAGGAGGATATCCCGCCGATCCTGCAACGCGCCCAAGACACGCCCTACACCCTGGCTGGCATCAAGGGATGCGCGGGGATCACCGCCGAAATCCGCCGGCTCGATGCCGTGCTCGGCGATGACATCGATATCGCCGATTACACCAAGGGCGGCCTCAAGGTGGGCAACACCGCCAAGTCGATCGTCGGCTCGCTGATCCCGTTCGGCGGCATCATCCGCGAAATCTCTGGCGCGAACGAAGCGCAGCGCCGCTGGCAGGTGGCCCTGTTCGCTGGCACGGCCCGCCGCTCGTTCCTCAAGGGCGTTGGCCAGTCGCGCGGCTGTCCCTATCCGGCGCGTGGCGCCACTTCGCGTGACGCCAGCGCCGTCGCGGCCAATCGCGCGCGCGAGGCCGCCGCTGCCGATGCGGCCAAGGAACAGGCCAAGCAGGAAAAGCGCAACCGCTGATCCTTCACCCTATCCCCGGCGCCCGCCCGCTGTCATGCGGTGCAGATGCCGGGGCAAGGTCGCTTAGACCAGTATGATATCCGCCAGGTGCAGATCGGGCGCGCCCATCAACACCCCGATGCGCACCGCCTTCTCCGGCCCGTTGCCGTCGACGTCGTAATAGAGGTTTCCGCTGGCCCGGTCATAGATCAGGCTTTGTTCGGCTGTGGTCGCACGCGTTCCATAGCCGAATTCGGCATCGGCAATGGCGCCAGGTGGCTGTGCATAGAAACCTGCGCCAAACGCATCGAGTGACAGGGCAATCTTGTCCTCGCCGCTCACAAAATCGCGGATCACCGTGCGCCCGACGGCCAGCGGGCTGGTGTCGAACACGAAGGTATCGTGCCCCGCCCCGCCGGTCAGGCTGTCTATGCCGCCGCCCCCACTCAACACGTTGTCGCCCTCGTTCCCCACGATCGTGTTGTTGGCGTTGTTGCCCGCACCATTGATGTTGCCCGCGCCGCTCACCAGCGTGAGCCGCTCCACGTTGGCATCGAGACGATAGCTGATGGTGGAGAAGACCTTGTCGATCCCGGCATCATCGCCGCGCTCCACCACCCTGTCGCCGGCGTCATCGACATAATAGACTTCATTGCCGGTGCCGCCCTCCATGCGGTCGGCTCCCGCCTGGCCAAACAGCGCGTCGTTGCCGGCGCCGCCGAACAGGTGGTCATCCCCCGCCCCGCCCTTCAAGCGATCATTGCCCGCGCCGCCTTCCAGGCGGTTGGCATCCTTGTTACCCAGGATCACGTCATCGAACTGCGTGCCGATAGCGTTTTCGATGCTTTTGATCTGGACCGTCCCCGCCCCGATCGTGTCGACCGGCTTGGTCGTCGCCAGCGTCAGGTAGATGCCCTGCTGCGCATCGGCAAAGCTGATCGTGTCGTTCCCCGCGCCGCCCGCAAACCTGTCGTTGCCGCCATGGCCGAGAAACAGATCGTCCTTTTCGGTGCCCACCAGTTTATCAGCCGCCGCTGTGCCTTCCACCGTTTGCCCGTGGTGATCGGTGTAGGTCTGCGAGTGCAAGGTGCCGTTGCCGTCGCGCCACAGCACGGCAAAACCACCATCGGCCAGCGCCAGCAGTTGCGCGGCATCCTGGGTTCCCGCCGTGGTTGTGTTGACGACCTGCTCCTGGCCGATTTCGCCGCCGGCATGATCATAGGTGCGCAACGCAATCTCGCTGGCGCCATTCGCGCCGCCCGCCGGGTTGGTGCTGGCCCAGGCGATCGCGAAGCCGCCATTCGCCAGGGCAACCACGTCGGTCGAGCCAACGAAGCGCGGACCATCCTCGCTGACGATCGTATCCGCCTGCACCACGGCACCGCTGCTGTCGAACACCTGCATATGCAGCGCCCCCAGCGACACGAAACCACCACTGGAATGGTTTTCGGCCCAAGTCATGGCAAAGCCACCCGTCGCAAGCGCGACTATCTGCACTTCCACCGCATTGCCATAGCGCGTCGGCAGCGCCAGCAGCGTCGCCGCCTTGATCTCGGTGCCGTCCACGGCATGGATCGCATAGGTGTAGCCGACGTTTCCGCTCGACACCCCATTGTCCAGCGCCAGCGTAAGCAGTGAACCATCGGCCAACTGCGTCACGCTGGGCGGCAAATCCCGATCCGAGGAGGAGGCCGTGAAGCGCGCAACGACGCTCATCGTTGCCAGGTCAACGATGTTGACCACCGCCCGCGCCGCACTCCCCCCGAAATCGACGTTGCTGACAACGGCCACTTTGCCCTGATCCGCGCCCGTCAACGCCAGCACCGAAGTGCCGGTGTAGGTGGCCGAGGGGGACGGCGTGGGAACCGTGATCGTCCCGCTGATCGTGCCATCGCGCGGATCGGTGTCCAACAGCGACAGCGTGACAGGGCTACCGGCGCCCTCGGCCTCCTTGACAGTGATCGCATTGCCGTCGGCGAGCGTGAAAACCTCATAGTCGCGCAGCGTGGCAGTTACCCCGCTGGCCACGCCATCGGCCGTGAACACGGAATAGATATAGTCACCCGAATTGGGATGCGCGGTGTCCTCGTTCATGACCAGGATGTTGCCGTTGGCCAGGAACGTCGCAAACGGGGTACGCCTTTGCGCCTGCGTCTGGTCCAGCGTTACTTCCGCTCCATCACGATAATAGGTCATGATATCTCCCATCTCCGCTCCGGCCAACGAGAGCGCGATGGTTCACAACCTATTGCAACGCATGGCTTCCCCCCATGGAAACAAGCCCCAGTTCGGATCAACGAAAAAGGCCGGGGTCTTGCCAACCCCGGCCTTTCCTTGGTCTCTTGCCGTCAGGCGCGGATCAATAGACGCGCGCCTTGGGCTTGATGTACTGCACATCGTCGGTGAGCGTGTATTCGTGCACCGGGCGGTAATCGAGCTTGATATCGCCGCTCTTGCCGCCCCAGCCGTCGAACCAGCCCACGGTATGCTTCATCCAGGTGGCATCGTCGCGGTTGGGGAAATCCTCGTGCGCATGGGCGCCGCGGCTTTCCTTGCGGTTGTGTGCCGAATGCATCGTCACCGAAGCCTGGCTGATCAGGTTGTCCAGCTCCAGCGTTTCCACCAGGTCCGAGTTCCAGATCAGCGAGCGGTCCGACACGCCGATATCTTGCATCGAGGCATAGATTTCGGCCAGCTTGTGCTTGCCTTCAGCCATCAGCTCGTCGGTGCGGAACACCGCCGCGTGCTGGCTCATCGCGCGCTGCATCTCGGTGCGGATCTTGGCCGTGGGCGAACCGCCCTTGGCATTGCGGAAGTGATCCAGGCGCGACAGTGCCAGGTCCGCGCTGTCCTTGGGCAGCGACTGATGCGCCGTACCCGGCTTGATCAGTTCCTTGAGGCGCAGGCCGGTGGCGCGGCCGAACACGACAAGGTCGATCAGCGAGTTGGAGCCCAGACGGTTGGCGCCGTGCACCGAAACGCAGGCCGCTTCGCCCACGGCGAACAGGCCCGGCACCACGGTTTCGGGATTGCCATCGGCGCCGATGGTCATCACTTCGCCGTGGTAGTTGGTGGGAATGCCACCCATGTTGTAGTGCACGGTCGGCACCACCGGCAGCGGCTGGCGCGTCAGGTCGACGCCGGCAAAGATCTTGCCGCTTTCGGTGATCCCGGGCAGGCGCTCGGCCAGCACCTTGGCATCAATGTGATCAAGGTGCAGGTAGATGTGGTCCTTGTGCGGGCCCACACCACGGCCTTCGCGGATTTCCAGCGCCATCGAACGCGACACCACGTCGCGGCTGGCGAGGTCCTTGGCCGAGGGGGCATAGCGTTCCATGAAACGCTCGCCTTCGGAGTTGGTGAGATAGCCACCTTCCCCGCGCGCGCCTTCGGTGATCAGCACGCCCGCACCATAGATGCCGGTGGGGTGGAACTGGACGAATTCCATGTCCTGCAGCGGCAGGCCCGCGCGCAGCACCATGCCGCCACCGTCGCCGGTGCAGGTGTGGGCCGACGTCGCGGTGAAATAGCAGCGGCCATAGCCGCCGGTGGCCAGCACCACGGCGTGGCCACGGAAGCGGTGGATCGAGCCATCGTCCATGCACAGCGCGATCACGCCACGGCATTCGCCGTTTTCCATGATCAGGTCGATGGCGAAGTATTCGATGAAGAAGTCAGCATCATACTTCAGGCTCTGCTGATAGAGCGCGTGAAGCATGGCGTGGCCGGTGCGGTCGGCGGCGGCGCAGGTGCGCTGCACCGGCGGGCCTTCGCCCATGTTCTGCATGTGGCCGCCGAACGGGCGCTGATAGATCGTGCCATCGGCGTTGCGGCTGAACGGCACGCCAGCATGCTCCAGCTCGTACACCGCAGCCGGGGCTTCACGCACCATGTATTCGATCGCGTCCTGGTCGCCCAGCCAGTCAGACCCCTTGACGGTGTCGTACATGTGCCAGGTCCAGTGATCGGGCGTGTTGTTCTGCAGCGAAGCCGCGATACCACCCTGCGCCGCCACGGTGTGCGAGCGGGTGGGGAACACCTTGGTGATGCACGCGGTGCGCAGACCGGCCTGGGCCGAACCCATCGTGGCGCGCAGGCCCGAACCGCCCGCGCCGACAACGACGGTGTCATAGGTATGATCGATGATCTTGTAGGCAGCAGACATGGCTTACGCGGCCCCCAGTGCGATGCGGATGATCGAGACGATGCCGAACACGGCAGCGGCGGCGGGCACGAAGTTGATCAGCATCCAGGATGCGACCTTGCCACCTTCTTCGTGGATGTAGTCTTCCAGCATGACCTGCACGCCCAGGCGCGCGTGGTACAGCGTGTTGAGCACCAGCAGCACCAGCATGGTGGCCGAAAGCGGCTTGGCCGCCCAGCCATGCACAGTGACATAATCGTGCGCCGGCAGCAGCGCCAGGCTGATGCCGAGGAAGGGGATGACGATCAGGTTGCCCACCGCGGTGAGGCGCTGGGCCAGCCAGTGGTGCGTGCCGGCGTGGCTGGAGCCCAGCCCGCGCACGCGACCGATCGAAGTTCCGTTACCCATGGTACCTCCGAGAAATCAGGTAAGGAGTGCCGGCGCTTAGCGCAGCAGCACGAAGCCCCAGAACAGAGCCGTAAGACCGACAGAAGCGATCATCGTGAAGACCGACCAACGGGCATTGACCGAAAGTTCGTAGCCCACGCCGATGTCGAGCACGAGGTGACGGATGCCGGTGGCGGCATGCTGGAAGAAAGCCCACGACAGGCCGACCAGCACGATCTTGCCGAGGATCGCGGTAATGGCGGAAAGGCCGCCATCGGCGCCGGTCCACACATAGGTCATGAACGTCGCATAGGCTTCAGGACCGCTGGCGATCGAACCCAGCCACCACAGCAGCAGCGACAGGCCGACAAAGGCCAGGCCATTGCCCGTAACACGGTGGAGGATCGAGACCAGCATGGCCGGACCCCAGCGCCAGATCTGGAGGTGCGGCGAAAGTGGCCGGTTGCTGTGCGCCAGCGCCATGGAACTTCCCCTTATTATCGCAAAGGCGACCGGGATGAGGTTTCCGGTCGGGACGAGTCGCTATTAGTCGAAAAGCCCCGGGGTGCAAGCCGCCGAAAGGGCCAAGCCGAATTCGTATGTTGTCATGCGGCAAGATGACGCGCAAACCACAGGCGATGCGCACCATTCCTATCTTCGCAGCCGCGCTCGCCGGGCTTGTTGCCATGGCCGCGCCAGCGCTTACCCGATCGCAGTCGCCGCACATTCCGGCGCGCCCCACCCTGGCCCAGGCCTGCCACAACCGCGATGGCTGGGCCGATCCCGCGCCGCCGCAACGCATCTTTGCCAATACCTGGTACGTCGGCACCTGCGGGATCAGCGCGGTTCTCGTCACCTCGCCGCAAGGGCATGTGCTGATCGATGCCGGCGTGGCGCAGGCCGCCGACAGCGTCGCGCGCAACATCGTTGCCGCCGGTTTTCGCCTGCATGACGTGCGCTGGATCGTCCTCAGCCACGAACACTCCGATCATGCCGGTGGCCTGGCTGCGCTCAAGCGGAGGACCGGCGCCCGCCTGGCGGCCATGCCCGCCGCCGCGCGCGTGCTCACCACCGGTCAGGTTCCGGCAGACGATCCCCAGTCCGCCTGGCTCAAGCCGTTCCCGGCCGTTGCCGTCGATCGCGTGCTGCATGATGGCGAAACGCTGGTGGCCGGGCCGCTGCGCCTTGTCGCCCATGCCACGCCAGGCCACGCCCCCGGCTCCACCAGTTGGACCTGGACAAGCTGCCAGGGCCGCGATTGCCGCACCATGGCCTATGTCGACAGCGTCACCGCGATGGCCGCGCCGGGTTGGCGCTTTGCCGATCATCCCGCCTATGTCGCGGCGTTTCGCGCCTCGCTCGATCGCATTGCCGCCCTGCCCTGCACCGTGCTGATCACGCCTCATCCCGGCGCCAGCGACCTGTTCGAGCGCCTCGCGCATGGGGCGCCCCGGCCGGTGCCGGGTGCCTGCCGCGCCTATGCCGCCAATGGCCGCGCCCGGCTTGACGAGACTCTTGCCAAGGAAGCCGCGCCGCCGCAAAGACCCGCGCCATGAGCTGGAAAATCACCATCCTTGCGCCGCGCCCCATCGTCCAGGCCGCGCTGATCGCCCACGAAGACGTGTTCGACTGGGCCGCCGACATCGTCATCGCCGGCAGCGAGATTGCCGAGGACAAGCCCGACGATTGGCAGCTGGAAGCCTGGCTGGCCGACGAACCGGGCGAAGACGAACGCGCCGCGATCGCCGCGCTGTTCGCCGATGGCGCGCCGCCGATGGTGATCGAACAACTGCCCGAGGAAGACTGGGTCACGCTCAGCCAGCACGGGGTGGAGCCGATCCACGAAGGGCCGTTCCACGTCCACACCCCCGAATATCCGGCAGTGGACACGCCCGGCATCCGCAATTTCCTGATCCCCACCAGCCAGGCCTTTGGCACCGGCCAACACGCCACCACCGCCGGGTGCCTGGCGATGCTGGCGCATATGAAGGCCAATGGCGCGGTGGTGCGCAACTTGGCCGATATCGGCACCGGCACCGGCCTGCTCGCCTTTGCCGGGCTGCATCTGTGGCCCGGCGCGCGCGCCATCGCCAGCGACATCGATGCCGTCTGCGGCCCGGTGGTCGCAACCAATGCCGATGCCAACGGCGTGCCGCTGGGCGATGGGCCTGGCAAGCTTGCCATGGTCATCGCGGCTGGCATGGATCACCCGCTGCTGCGCCTGTCGGCGCCCTATGACCTGCTGATTGCCAATATCCTGGCGGGTCCACTGATCGAACTGGCGCCGGAATTTGCCGCCGCGGTCAAGCCGGGCGGCCATATTCTCCTCGCTGGCTTGCTCGCCACGCAGGAAAAGGCCGTGCGCGCTGCCTACGCCCGCGCCGGCCTGCGCCTGGCCGCCCGCCAGGTGCGCGGCGACTGGTCGATCCTGTGGCTACGCCGCCGCGCCACCGCGCGCATCCATGCCAGCAAACCCGGTGCGCTGCCGGCGTGGTCGCAGAAATGGTAGGACAGCGCACGGCGTCCACCACCCCCAACCCCCTCCTCTAAAGAGAATGAGGCTATAAAATCAGCAGCTTATCCCCCTCTTCAGAGGAGGGGGTCGGGGGTAGTGCGAACCCAAGCGCAAACGCCTAAACCCGGCTGCCCACCATCGCCACGCCAAACGCCACGAAGATCGCGCCGGTCACCCGGTTGAACACCTTGCGCGGCGATGGCTTTTCCAGCCAGCGTGCCACCGAGCGGCCGCCCAGCGCATAGAGCAGGTACGAGGTCATCTCGATCACGCCAAAGGTTGCCACCATGACGGCAAACTGCGCCGCCTTGGGCCGGGCAGGATCGATGAACTGCGGCAGGAATGCCCCGGCAAACAGCAGCGCCTTGGGATTGCTGATACCGATCAGAAATCCCGTGCGAAACAGGCCGAGCGGCGATGGCAGAGCCACGGGCCCGTCGCCCACCATGTCCACCGGAGACTCCTTGGCGGTCCAGGATTTGTAGCCAAGATAGAGCAGATAGGCAGCGCCGACGATCTTGAGCGCGGTAAACACCTGCGGCATCGCCACCAGGACTGCCGACAGCCCCGCAGCCGAGAGGCTGAGCAACGTGAGCACGGCGAGGAAGCAGCCGCTCATCGCCAGCATCGCCCGGCCAAAGCCCAGTGTCACGCTGCGCGTCATCACGTGCAGCATGTTGGGGCCGGGCGAGATCGAGATGAAAAAGACGGTGACGACAAACAGCCACCAAGTGTGAAGGGCCATGATCGCCTATCCCGCTGCCTTGAAGATTTCCGCCCAGGCCGCTTCGTCGATGACCTCGATGCCCAGTTCGGCTGCCTTTTTCAGCTTGCTGCCCGCGCCCGGACCCGCAACGACCAGGTCGGTCTTGGGCGAAACGCTGCCAGCGGCCCGCGCGCCCAGCGCCTCGGCCTGGGCCTTGGCCTCGTCGCGGCTCATGGTTTCCAGCTTGCCGGTGAACACCACCGTCTTGCCCGCGACGGCGCTGGCCCGGGTTTCGACGATGAAATCGGGCGGGGTCACTTCACCCAGTAGATCGTCCCACACAGCGATGTTGTGCGGTTCGTGGAAGAAATCGCCCAGCGCTTCCACCACCACCGGGCCAACGCCGTCGATGCCCAGCAGATCGGCCTTGGCCTCTTCATCCCCGCCATGGGCGCGTTCAGCCACGGCGCGCAAGGCCGGCAGCGTGACGAAGCGCTTCAACAGGTCGCGCGCGGTGACCGCGCCAACGTGGCGAATGCCCAGCCCGAACAGCAGGCGCGCGGCATCGGGCTGGCGCTTGGCCTCGATCGCGGCGAGCAGATTGTCGACCGACTTGTCCTTCCAGCCTTCACGGCCGACGATGTCGTCACGCCGCTTGCGCAGGCGGAAGATATCGGCCGGGCTTTCGAGCCAGCCCAGCGCAAAGAACTCGGCGATAGTCTTTTCGCCCAGCCCCTCGATATCGAGCGCGGCGCGGCTGACAAAATGCTTGAGCCGCTCGGTCCGCTGCGCCGGGCACACCAGCCCGCCGGTGCAGCGTACGTCCACCTCGCCCTCTTCGGCCACCGCCTCGCTGCCGCATTCCGGGCAGTGATCAGGAAAGACATAGGCCGGGCGGTCTTCTTCACGCGTCAGGTTTTCAACCACTTGCGGGATGACATCGCCAGCCCGTTGCAAGACCACGCGATCGCCCACGCGCACACCCAGCCGGCCGATCTCATCACGGTTGTGAAGCGTGACGTTGGTGACGGTCACACCGCCCACCAGCACCGGGCGCAGGCGGCCCACTGGCGTCAGCTTGCCAGTACGGCCCACCTGGATATCGATCGCTTCTACCGTCGTTTCGGCGCGCTCGGCAGGAAACTTGTGCGCCATGCCCCAGCGCGGTGCCTTGGCAACAAAGCCCAACCGGCGCTGCCATTCCAGGCTATCGACCTTGTACACCACGCCATCGATATCATACGGCAAATCAGCGCGTTGCGCCTGAATTCTGCGATAATGCGCCAGCATCTGCGCGGTATCATCGCAACGCGTCAGCAGGGGAGACACTGGCACGCCCCAGGCCGCGATCTGCTGCATCATCGCCCACTGCGTTTCGGCCGGCACGGCGCTGGCCGCACCCCAGCCATGCGCCAGAAACCGCAAGGGCCGCGCGGCTGTCACGCTCGCGTCCTTCTGGCGCAGCGATCCGGCGGCAGCGTTGCGCGGGTTGGCAAAGACCTTGTCGCCCTTTTCCTCCTGCGCGGCATTGAGCGCGAGGAAATCGGCCTTGGCCATGTAGACCTCACCACGGATTTCGAACACAGCCGGCGGCTCAACACCGGAATCGCTGCGAAGTTCCTGCGGTATGTCCTTGATATAGGCTACATTGGCAGTCACATCCTCGCCCACCTGGCCATCGCCACGCGTGGCCGCGCGCACCAGCCGGCCTGCTTCATAGCGCAGCGAGCATGACAGGCCGTCGATCTTGTCTTCCGCCGTCATCACCACCGCCGCATCGGCCGGCAGCGCCAGGAAGCGGCGCACGCGCGCGACGAATTCCTCGACCTCCTCGTCGGTGAAGGCATTGTCGAGGCTCATCATGCGAACCTCGTGCGTCACCTTGCGCAGGGGAGAAGCAGAAACCTCGTGACCCACCGCGCGCGAGGGGCTGTCAGCGCGGATCAGATGCGGAAACGCCGTTTCCAGTTCGGCATTGCGCCGCACCAGGGCATCATACTCGGCATCGGAAATTTCCGGGGCGTCTTCGGCGTGATAGCGCCGGTTGTGATAGGCGATCTGGCGCGCCAGCCGCATCAGCTCGTTCGCGGCGGCTGCCTCGCCCATTGCTGCCGGATCGATGCCTGCCGGATCACTCATTATACGCCACTTTCACCAAACAATTGCGCCAGTCACCGGCGCGATACGCCATCACGGCAATTCGTAAAGCGCTATCGCCAGTCCGGGCAAGGCATAGCTGTGGAGGAACCGCCTGCCCACCCGGGCAAAAGGGTTCAAGCCTGTTCGAGCAGGCGGCTGGCCTGCGCGCGCGCCTCGGCGGTCACCTCCGCGCCAGACAGCATCCGCGCGATTTCCTCCTGGCGGCCGGCCGCGTCCAGCTTGCTCACCGAGGTGCGCGTGACTGTGCCCTCGCTCGACTTGGCGATCAGATAGTGGGCGTCACCCCGCGCCGCCACTTGCGGGCTGTGCGTCACGGCCAGCAACTGCCCACCGTGCGCCAGGCGCGCCAGGCGCTCGCCAATGGCACTGGCCACAGCGCCGCCTACGCCGCGATCGATCTCGTCGAAGATCACGGTCGCTGCCCCGCCCTGTTCGGCCAGCGCCACCTTCAGCGCCAGGATAAAGCGCGACAATTCACCGCCCGAAGCGATCTTGCCCAGCGGCGCAAAATCGCTGCCGGGGTTGGTGGAGATGAGGAACTCCACCGCGTCCATGCCCTGGCCGCTCCAGCGGTCTTCGGGCAGGCGCACCACGGCGGTGTGAAAGCGTGCCGCATCGAGCCGCAGCGGCGCCAGTTCGGCGGCCACCGCCTTGTCCAGCTTGCGCGCCGCTTCGGCCCGCTGCACCGAAAGCGCCTCCGCCTTGGCGCGATAGTCCAGGCCCGCGTCCATCGCCACGCGCGCCAGGCCGGCGATCTGCGCCTCGCCACCCTCGATCGATTGCAACGCGGCCTGCAATGCCTCGCGCCGGGCGGGCAGGTCGTCCACCGTGCAGCCGTGCTTGCGCGCGGCGGCACGCAGATCGAACAGCCGCGTTTCGATCCGGTCGAGCAGCGCGGGATCGTGCGCCAGGGCCTCGGCCGCAGCCGAGAGCTTGTCTTCCGCCTCGCCCGCCTCGATCACTGCGCGGTCCAGTGCTTCCAGCGCCTCGGCCAAGAGCGGATGCTCTGCGGCGATGCGGTCGAGCCGCCGCGCCGCGCCGCGCAACTGCACCAGGGGCGCGTCCGATCCGCTCCACAGGTGCTGCAATTCGTTGAGATCGCCCGAAAGCCGCTCCCCCTTCTGCATCTCGGCACGCTGCAGGGCGAGTTCTTCCTCCTCGCCCGCCACCGGCTTCAACGCGTCAAGTTCGGCCAGGTGCGCCTCGATCAGGTCCTGCTCGGCCGCCGCGCTCGCCACACGCGCGCGCGCCTGCGCCAGTGCCTGTTCGGCCGCGCGCCAGCTATCCCATGCGCGCGCCACCTCGGCGGCATCGGCGCGGGCATAGCGATCGAGCAATGCCCGGTGACCGCGTGCATTGACCAGCCCGCGATCGTCGTGCTGCCCATGCAGTTCCACCAGAAACCGCGCCAGTTCGCGCAGCAGCGCCACGCCCACCGGCTGGTCATTGATATAGGCACGGCTGCCGCCATCGGCGCGCAACCGGCGGCGGACCAGCAGCGGCTCGCCCGGTTCCCAATCGATCGCCGCTTCGGTCAGGATCGCTTCCACGCCATCGGGCCGCCGCGCGAATTCGAATGTGGCGGTCACGCTCGCCACGTCTTCTCCGGCACGAACCAGGCCGCTGTCGGCGCGGTCCCCCAGCACCAGGCCCAGCGAATCCAGCAGGATCGATTTGCCCGCACCGGTTTCGCCGGTCAGAACGCCCAAACCGCCCGGAAACACGAGGTCCAGCGCCTCGATCAGGACGACATTGCGGATGGAAAGCCCGGTCAGCATCGCTTTCCTTCCTAGCGGGTTGCACGTCCGGCGTCACCCTCCATTTGTTCCCCTCTTGTTTCACAACCATGACACGGTGTCGCCAGCGCGCAATGTGACGGTGCCATGAGATTCGCAAGACAACGGCAGCATATGAAGGGACTGGGTCATGGACCGCCCAAGCGACCGCAACTTTGCCCCCGTCAGCGAATGGCTCAAGGGCGCGCCCGATTGGCTCGACTTGCCCGAACCGCGCGGCTTTCGCCCCAAGCGGCGGGTACGCACGGTGTGGATTTCCGACCTTCATCTCGGCACGCGCGGCTGCAATGCCGACATGCTGCTCGATTTCCTCGCCTCGATCGAATGCGAGACGCTCTACCTGGTGGGTGACATCGTCGATGGCTGGCGCCTGTCGCGCGGGTGGTATTGGCCCGATGCGCACAACGAAGTGGTCCGCCGCGTGCTGAAGATGGCGCATCGCGGCACCCGCGTGGTGCTGATTGCCGGCAACCACGACGAGATGCTCCGCCCCTATGCCGGGATGACCTTTGGCGGCGTGGAACTGGCGCTCGACACCATTCACCGCACCGCCGATGGGCGGCGCCTGCTGATCACCCATGGCGACGGGTTCGATGGCGTGGTGCTCTATGCCCGCTGGCTCGCGTTCCTGGGCGATGCCGCCTATGCCGTGCTGCTGCGCGCCAATCGCTGGGTCAACCTGGTGCGGCGCCAGTTCAAGCTGCCCTATTGGTCGCTCTCGGCCTATATGAAAAAGCGCGTGAAGAACGCGGTGCAGTTCATCTGCGACTTTGAAGAAGCCGTGGCCCACGCCGCGCGCGACATGGGCGTGGACGGGGTCGTGTGTGGCCACATCCACTGCGCCGAAATCCGCCAGATCGGCGATGTCACCTATTACAACGATGGCGACTGGGTGGAAAGCTGCACCGCCCTGGTCGAGGATTTCACCGGCGCGATGAGCATCGTCGACTGGGTAGAGGAACAGCGCAAGCAGGCGCCCTTCACGCCCGCCGCCGTGCCCGGCCTGCCCAGCCCGGCCGAAACGGAATCCGCCTGATGCGCATTGCCCTGGCCACCGATGCCTGGACGCCGCAAGTCAACGGCGTGGTGCGTACGCTGACCACCACGGTTGCGCACCTGCGCGCGCGGGGCCACGTGGTGGAACTGCTCACCCCCCAGCAGTTCCGCACGTGTGCCCTGCCCGGCTATGGCGAGATCCGCCTGGCCATGGCGCCGCGCTTTGGCACGCGGCGCACCCTGCGCGATTTTGCGCCCGATATCGTGCATATCGCCACCGAAGGGCCGATCGGCTGGGCCGCGCGCAGCTGGTGCAAATCGGTAGGCGTGCCGTTTACCAGCGCGTTTCACACGCGCTTTCCCGATTACGCCGCGATGCGCACGGGATTGAGCCCCGATGTGTTCTGGCCGGTGATGCGCCGCTTTCACGCGCAAAGCGCGGCGGTGCTAGTGTCTACCACCAGCCTGGCGCGCGAACTGGCCGGGCACGGCATCGTGCAGACCCGGCTGTGGTCGCGCGGGATCGATGCCGGGCTGTTCCATCCTGGCCACGCACCGCTGCCCCAGCTTGCCGCGCTGCCCAGACCGGTGCTGCTTTATGTCGGCCGCGTGGCCGTGGAAAAGAACCTGGGCGCCTTCCTCGATTGCGCGGTGCCCGGCAGCAAGGTGGTGGTGGGCGACGGACCAGACCTGGCCATGCTCAAAAGCCGCTACCCCCAGGCGCATTTCACCGGCGCGCTTTCGGGCACAGCGCTGGCCCAGGCCTATCGCGCCGCCGATTGCTTCGTCTTTCCCAGCCGTACCGACACGTTTGGCCTGGTGATGATCGAGGCGATGGCCTGCGGCGTACCGGTGGCCGCCTTCCCGGTGGCCGGCCCGCGCGACGTGATCGGCGTGGATGGCCGCGGCGCGCAGGGCAACCTGCCCCACCCGGTGGGCGCCTGCCACGAAGACCTCGCCACCGCGATTGCCCAGGCACTGGCCTGCCGCCGCGCCGATGCCGCTGCCTATGGCGCCAGCTATTCCTGGGAAGCGGCCACCGACCAGTTCGAAACCGCGCTGGCCAGCGCCGTGGAGCGGATCGCCTGCGCCGCCTGAGGTACGATCATCGCCAAGTGCGACTTGCCCGATGATGCACTGCAACCAATCCCGCGCTGGGGCATTTGCCGGGAAGCTTTCTCCCATCGGAGCTTCCCATGTCGCAGCGCACCCTGATTCAGATGTTCCATTGGTACCTGCCCGAAGGCGCGCTGTGGGACGATACCGCCCGCGCCGCGCCGGGCCTGGCCGAGATGGGCGTCACCGACGTGTGGCTGCCGCCCGCCTACAAGGGCGCCAGCGGCACCAGTTCGGTAGGCTACGATACCTACGACCTGTTCGATCTGGGCGAGTTTGACCAGAAGGGCACCGTGCCCACCAAATACGGCACCCGCGCCGCGCTCGAGGCGGCCTGCGCCGCCCTGCGCGAGCATGGCCTGCGCGTGATCCACGATGTGGTGTTCGATCACAAGATGGGAGCCGACGAAACCGAACGCGTCAGCGTGCGTCGCACCAATCCCGACGATCGCACGCAGATCGAGGACGAGGCCTTCGACGCCACCACCCACACCCGCTTCACCTTTCCCGGTCGCGCCGGCGCGCACTCGCGCTTCATATGGGATCACAAGTGCTTCAGCGGAGTGGACCGCATCGAAGACCCGCAGGAAGACGGCGTGTTTCGCCTCGTCAACCAGTATGGCGATGGCGAATGGAACGAAGAGGTGGACGAGGAACTCGGCAACTTCGATTTCCTGATGGGTGCCGATGTCGAATTCCGCAATCGCGCGGTCTATGAGGAGCTCAAGTTTTGGGGGCGCTGGCTGGCAGACCAGGTGGCGGTCGATGGTTTTCGCCTGGATGCGGCCAAGCACATTCCCGCATGGTTCTTCCGCGATTGGGTGGGCCATTGCCGCGAGGCGATCAGCCCCGATCTGTTCGTGGTGGCCGAATACTGGCAACCCGATCTGGCCGCGCTGCACACCTATCTCGATCGCGTCGACCACCAGTTGCCACTGTTCGATGCCGCGCTCGTCCACCATTTCTCCGACGCATCGCACGCTGGCGCCGATTACGATCTGCGTACGATCTTTGACGGCACGCTGGTGCAAAGCCTGCCCGAACACGCCGTTACCCTGGTTGCCAACCACGATACCCAGCCGCTTCAGGCGCTCGAGGCGCCGGTGGAAGACTGGTTCAAGCCGCTGGCCTATGCCCTGATCCTGCTGCGCGAAGGCGGCGTGCCCTGCCTGTTCCACCCCGATCTCTATGGCGCCAGCTATGCCGATACCGGCGGCGACGGGGAGAACTACGACATTACCCTTGCCCCGGTTGCCTGCCTTGCCCGGTTGACCCAGGCGCGCCAGCGCTTCGCCCATGGAGCCCAGACCGACCTGTTCGACAGCCCCACCTGCATCGGCTTCATCCGCCATGGCACCGCCGATGCCCCGGGCTGCGTGGTGATCCTCAGCAATGGCGAACCCGCCACGCTCACCGCGCAGCTTGGCCCCGATCACGCCGGCGCCACGTTCGTCGATTGGCTGGGCCACGCCCAGGGCGAATGCGTGGCGGATGACCAGGGGGCGCTGGCCGTGCGGTGCGAGGGCGGTAGTGTCAGCGTATGGGTGCGCCAGGACGCTGCCTGAACCATAAATTTACACGCTATTACAACGATTTACGATCATTACAGAGATTTCATCGCCCGTGGCGTGAACCAACCGCCACTTCGGTCGTTACCCCTGGCATTATTGCTGGATTGTAACAACGGGAAGGACACAATCATGCGCTCATTCAACCGCAAGCTCGCGCTGGCCCCCGCGATTGTCGCGGCGTTCGGCCTCACCGCGATCGACGCGACGCCGGCGTTTGCCCGCCATCACTATTCGTCGCGCGCGCACTATCGCTGGTGCCGTCACTCCAGCGGCACGACCGGCCTGGTGGCCGGTGGCGCCGGTGGCGCGCTGCTCGGCCATGCCCTGATCGGCGGCCCGGTGGGCATCGTCGCGGGTGCCGTGGGCGGCGCCCTGGGTGGCCGCGCGATCGACCGCACGCTTACTGCCAAGAAGCGCTGCCGCTAACCGATCTGGGGCTGCGTGGCCTGGCGTGCCAATCATGGCCTTTTCCGCCACGCAGCCCCGATCATCCCGGCTCGTCTCTGCCGGCATCGCCGCCGGCATCGAAGTGGGCCTCGCCATTGCCCTGTGGCTCGGCCTCGCCCAGCCGGCGGGCCTGCGCCAGGCCACCCGCGACTGGCTGACGGCAGTCCGGCTCGACCCGACGCCACCGCCCGCGCAACCGCCGCCACCACCACCCAGCCATCATCATCGGCCCAGCGGCAAGTCCGCCCCCCCTGCCCTGCGCGCCAAGGCAGCGCCGGTCTATGCCCCGCTGGTCATCCACGCCCCACCGCCACCGATCCCCGTCGCCCCGCAAGTGGCGCTCGGAACGCAAAGCCACAACGGCGCCGCGCCCACGCCCGGCCCCGGCAGCGGCGCTGGCGGCAGCGGCAATGGCACCGGCTCGGGCGCCAGCGGAAACGGTGACGGCGCTGGCGGCAGCGACCCGGAATGGACCGGCGGCAAGATCAAATCGTCAGACTACCCCCTCGCGGCGCGCGAAGCGCACGCCCAGGGCACCACCTCCGTCACCATCGCGGTAACCCCGCAAGGCCGCCCCAGCGCCTGCCACATCACCCAATCGAGCCACAACGCCGCGCTCGACGCGACCACCTGCACCCTCGTCCTACAACGCTTCCGCTTCCGCCCCGCGCGCGATGCCGCCGGGCATGCCGTGGCGGGCGAGGTGGATTATGACCAGGAGTGGACGATGGGGATGATTACGGACGGTGGGTGAGTTGGTTGGGTGAGTTGGTTGATGGGGAATGTCCGTTTTTGCGGACCAACCGGTAAGTTGGCTTTGGGCTGCAGATTGGACTTGGCTGCCTTTCGTTTACACAGCTCGGAATCGTCGCTTAAACGACCACGAGGCTGCAGCTTTTTAGCCTGCGTGGGCCCTTCCATAGGGCCACGGCTGCACCGAAAAGACCCTGGGAGGCACGAGTTGGGCCTCTTACAAGGCCGAGTGACTATTCCAGGGCTTTTTGCGGGGCAAACCATCTTGGGCTGGACCAAAATCGCTATTTCCGCGTCGACTCGTCGCGCAATATTTCCGATATCACGCTTCCTCGATTCCTCGGAGTTGCGTTTTTGCCTCCAGCCGGTTGGCTGTGGAATTTCTCCGCACTGCCTAAGGTCACAAGGCGCTTTTGGAAGCGGTTATTGATTGCTTCAAGGAACAAAATAGTCGGGTTACTGTGGATAAGTCTGGCGCCTGCTGTCGCTTTTCTTGCCGATTATACCAGTGCAGCTATCATCGCCGGGATGGAAAACTCGCAAGATTCGATACCACCCAAGGTTTTCATTTCCTACAGCTGGACGGACCACGATCACCAGGCTTGGGTGGACCGGCTTGCACACGAACTTACTGCCAGTGGTGTGCATGTCGTCTATGACAAATGGGATCTTCAAGCTGGCCATGATAGCAATGCCTTCATGGAGAGTATGGTATATGATGAATCCGTAAAAAAAGTTATTATGGTCTGTGACCGTGCCTATTGTGAGAAATCAAATAGCCGAGTCGGCGGAGCGGGTATTGAAGCACAAATCATAACTCCCGAAATTTATCGGTCCGCCCAACAAAATAAGTACGTAGCCGTAATCAAAGAGCGCAATGAAAATGGAATGCCATATCTTCCAATTTACTATAGCTCAAAAATATGGATTGATCTTGAAAATTTTGAAACTTACGCGCAAGAATTTGAAAAATTGATACGATGGATTTGGGATAAGCCGCTAAATAAAAGGCCAATTATCGGCTCCCCTCCCTCGTTTTTGATTGAAAATTCGAGCGCCGTAGCATTTTCAACGACCATTCCATACAGACGAATTTTGGAATCCGCTGCGCGGGGGACCACCCCATCAATTCCGCTCTTGAAAGATTATTTTGAAAGATTTTACAGCGATCTTTCACAATTTAAAATTAAGCAAGACGACATAAAAGATAAAATTCCGGACGATGCAGTTTTCGAACGCATTGAGAGTATGCGCCCTCTAATTACAGAGCTTTCCATCGTTTTTCATAAAATATGTTTAAGCAAGATTGATGGCCAATTATCAGAATGTATACACCGCTTTCTTGAGAGGCTTTTTGAATTTTCAGAAGGCCCCCAAGAATTTCCAGCAGATGAAGTTGAATTTGATCATTTCAAATTTTTGTCATTTTCTGCATTCTACACACTAGGCTCAGTTCTCGTCAAAAGTGAAAATTTTGAAGCACTTCGCTATATTCTTGAAACAGAATATTATTTTGACAGTCGATTTACGAATAGTGCAATGAAAGACTATTCATCTTTTAATATCCACTGCACCTCACTTGAAAGACGCAACCAAAGACTTAATCTACAAAGAACATCTTTACAGGCGGATTTACTAAAAGCCCAAATTGGGGCTACTGATATAAAATTCAATTACACAATAAGCTTTGATCTTATTTGTTTTATAAGATCAATGTCTGTGGAAAACCAGAGAAACTGGTGGCCTCTCACAACGATATATGCAGGTCGCTATGGAAAAACTCTCGAGGTATTTGCAAGATGCAAATCAATCCGCTATTTTAATAAACTTCTGCCCTGTCTTGGCGTGCAAACAAAAGACGAGTTTTCGGCCATCATGAAGGTCTATCATCAAAATCCCGGCTTGATGCCGAGATTTGGAATGATGCTACTTGATTTGAATGATCTATGCGGATTAAAAACGATAGGTACCGCAGTTTGACCGGACGAAGGGCGAGGACCTACGCTGACCACTTACTCGGAAGCGGCCGAAGTTTGGTGGGAAACTGCCTCTTGGCTTCATGAAGGTCCCTGGACCATGGGACCCACCTAGAGCCATTCATACGTCAAGGAGTTTGGGGAGCCAAGGGCTATCAGATGGCGGTTTCGCCCGAATGTGGCTCCTGAAGCGTCCTGGGCTTTCCGGAGGGTCTCTCCAGCGCGCCTCCGCTGAACAAGCGGCTGCTTTCGATGAGCGCAAAGGAGCCCTCAATGTCACCTTTCGCGGCGCCACCCCACACCCCAAAAAAAGGGCGCCCCGCAGGCGCCCTTCCCGAACCTTGCAATCACCGCCCCAAATCACACCGCGCTGATATCGTCACCCTTGGCGTTCATCAGCTTGAAGGCGCGCTTGTACCATTCGCTGCCGGGGTAATTGGCGCCCAGCACGGCGGCGGTCTTCTGGGCTTCGTCGCGGATGCCCAGGGCCAGGTAGCATTCGACCAGGCGGAACAGCGCCTCAGGCGTGTGGCTGGTGGTCTGGTACTTGTCGATCACCACGCGGAAGCGCAGCGTGCCGGCCAGCCACTTGCCGCTCTTTTCGTAAAAGCGGCCCACTTCCATTTCCTTGCCGGCCAGGTGGTCGTTCACCAGGTCAAGCTTGAGGCGGGCGTCGGTGGCATAGTCGGTGTTGGGATAGCGGCGGATCACTTCGGTCAGCGCGGTCAGCGCCTGCTGGGTGATCTTCTGGTCGCGCGTGACGTCGCTGATCTGCTCGTAATAGCACAGCGCTACCAGGTAATAGGCATAGGGCGCGTCCTTGTTGCCGGGGTGGATCGACAGGAAGCGCTGCGCGGTCTGCACCGACTTGGCATAGTCGCGCGCCACATAATAGCTGAACGCGCCCATCAGCTGCGCACGGCGGGCCCAGGGCGAATAGGGGTGCTGGCGCTCCACTTCGTCGAACAGCGCGGCGGCCTGCTTGGCGTCGCCTTTGTCCAGCCGGTCCTTGGCCGTCATGTAGAGCGTATCCACGTCGCGGGCGACATAGGCCACGTCCTTCTTGGCCTTGCCCCCACCCGCACACCCAGCGGTCAGGCCCATGGCAACAGTGGCGGCGGCAAGAACGGCGATGCGCAGCGGGCTGCGGCCAGAAGCAGGAAGGGTCATGCGCCGTCCTATAGCCAGCGGCTTGGCACTCGCCAAGCGAAGGTTGCGCGACCCCCGCAAAAGTTGCGGTTGATTGCATTTTTCCGGGAATGCCCCGATCCTTCGTCATCCTGGGCGTGACCCGGAATCCCGCTTTTTCTGGACGGTGCACAAGCAGCGAGACCCCGGATCACGTCCGGGGTGACGAGAAGCGGGGAAGGATTAGACCGCGGTCTCTTCGAACGGCGGCACCAGCGTGATCGCGTCGGCCAGGGTCACCTTGTCCAGCATGTCTGCCATTTCATCGCGCAGGCGGATCATCAGCCCGCGCAGGCGGCAATCGGCTTCGGGCAGGCAGTTCGCGCAGTGTTCGTGGGCATTGCGGCTGGCGCAGGGCACCAGGGCCAGGCTGCCGCGCGTCAAGCGGATGATGTCGCCATAGCGGATGTCCACCGGGGGCAGCGCCAGCTCATAGCCGCCGTCGCGACCGCGCTGTGAAACCACCACGCCTTCGCGGGCCATTTCCGACAGGATCACGGTCAGGAACTTGCGCGGGATATTCTGCGCCTCGGCAATCGCGTCAAGCCGCACCGGGCCTTGTCCAAACGTGTCGGACAGATGCTGCAGGGCACGGATCGTATAACGCGTTTTTTGCGAGAGCATGGGAAATACAAAAAGCCGGTTGCGCGCGAATGTCAACGCCAACGCTTGAATATCCCGGTGCAACGCGGCGATTGCCCGCAGCATTGCACCGGGATCGGGGTCTTATGGCTTGATCCGCTGCTCCACGAAATCGATCCGCGCGCGATAGGGATCTTCCACCTGCGTTGCGCCCGCTGCGGTGATCAGGTGCACGGTCGTGTCGGTGGGCGTCACCTTGGGCCAGGGCGCCAGGCCAGGCAGGCCATCGGGGCGCCCGGTCTTGGCAAACGCCACCCACATCTTGTGCGTCAGATCAGCCACGGGCTGTTCGGCAGCGATGGCCTTGGGCGTGGTGCGCCCGGCCAGGCTGTCAAACACATAGGGCAGTTCCGAGGCATGCGGCGCGCCGCCCATCTTTTCGAGCGGCTCGGGATGGGCATAGGCAAAGCGATAGAGATAGACCGGCTGACGCGGAGCCAGCGTGCGCGCGATGGTGCGCGCCGGCTCGATGAACATGCGATCGGCGCTGGTCATCGTCCCCACGACCAGGCCCGTGGCCGTGCCCTGGGGATCATAAAGTGCGCGCGCCTTGTCCGCATCGCCGCCATAGGCAGCGAACAGCGTCGGCTTGTCGTTGACAAACGAAAAGCCATCGGCCGAATTGGCGCCGATCATTACCGGCACCGGCGCATCGATACCGGCGGCGGCCGCATCGTTGGACGCGCCCACGATCGTTTGCCCATCCACCATCGGCCCGGAATAGCCGGTCTGCGCCATGGTCATCATGCTGAGGTTGCCGGTCACCTTTTCCTCGGGCAGCGCGCGCAGGGCGGCGGCATCAAGGCCGGGGGCAAAATCGGCGCCGATCTTGGCCGCGCGGGCCATCGTCGGCATCGGCAAGGTGCCATCGCGCCCACCGCCGGATTCGATGATCGCGCGGGCGAACAGTCCGCGCGCCAACGGCGATTGCAGCATCATGTGCATGCTCATCCCGCCAGCACTTTCGCCGAACACGGTCACATTAGCCGGATCGCCACCGAATGCGGCGACATTGGCCTGAACCCACTTGAGCGCGGCGATCTGATCGAGGAAGCCGAAGTTGCCGCCCAGCCCCTCATCCTTGAGCGCAGGATGGGCAAAGAACCCGAACCGGCCCAGCCGATAGTTGAGGCTGACCAGGACCACGCCATCGCGGGCAAAAGCCGCGCCGGAATAGACCGCTGGCGAGGTGCCGCCGTTGACGAAGCCGCCGCCATGCACCCACACCATCACCGGCAGCCGCGCATTGGCGGCCGCGCCCGCCGGCTTCCACACGTTGAGATAGAGGCAGTCCTCGGCCGGCTGGGTGCGGATCGGCGCGGCATCGGGCGGGAACGGCGCCTGCGCGCAATCGTGGCCATAGTGCGTGGCATCGCGCGGCGCGCTCCATGCCGCAGCCGGCTGTGGCGCGCGCCAGCGCAAGTCACCGACCGGCGGCGCGGCATAGGGAATGCCCTTGAAACTGGCGACGGTGCCTTCCACCGCCCCCACCAGGGTGCCCTGGGCCACCGCCACGGTTGGCGCGGCAGGCGCCGCTGGCGCAGCCTTGGCAAGCGTAGCGCCCGGCAGCGACAGCGCGCCAGCAAGCATCAATCCTGACAGCATCAGCGTTTTGCGAAAGGTCATGATCTTCAATCCTTCCAGTTGCGCGCCGCCAGGCGCACCGTCACCACCTGCCCCAGCGTCTGCGCATCGCTGCCCAGCGCAAAGCCATAGTTGCCCGCCGGCAGCGTCCAGCCGCCACTGCCCTTGCCATCATCCCGCCAATCGGCGAGCAGGCGCTGGTCGATCGCCACGCTGACAGTCTTGCTTTCGCCCGGCTCCAGATGCACGCGGGTAAAGCCGACGAGGCGGCGCTTGGCCGTGCCGGCACGATCGACCAGATAGACCTGGCCGACATCATCGCCCGCCACCTTGCCGGTGTTGCGCAGGGTAAAGCGTGCGGTCTTGCCATCCACGCTCAACCCATCCTGGGCAAAGCTGGTGTAGCTCAGGCCATAGCCGAACGGGAACAGCGGCTTGGCCCCGGTGCGGGCAAACCAGCGATAGCCCACGTCCGAACCCTCGATATTGTAATCGGCCTTGAGCGTGGTGGTCGGCGTGGGCGGGTTGCCCATGAAATCGGGATCGAGCGTATCGCTGCCATCGAGCTTGGGCCGGGGCAGTTGCGCCACGCTGGCCGGGAAGGTAACCGGCAGACGCCCACCGGGGTTGGCCTCTCCAAACAGCACCTTGGCGATCGCCTCGCCCCCGCGCGCGCCGGGATACCACGCTTCGAGCACGGCGGCGGTCTGGTCCAGCCACGGCATCGCCACCGGGCCACCGGTTTCCAGCACCACGATCGTGCGCGGATTGGCGGCGGCCACAGCTGCGATCAGCGCATCCTGGCCATCGGGCAAGGACAGATCGGGCTGATCGAGCCCTTCGGTGCGCCATTCGGTGGCGAACACGATCGCCACGTCAGACCGGCGCGCCGCCTCTACCGCATCGGCAATATAGCGCCCGTCACGGAAATGGATGGCCGCCTGCGGCACCCGCGCCTTGATCGCATCGAGCGGGCTGGAGCGGTGGAACTGCTGCTGCATGATGCCGGCAAACATGCCGCCAGCCAGCACCGGGCGCGACACCACGGGCCCGCCATCGCCCTGCACCTGGCTCGATCCGCCGCCCGACAGCACGCCGCCATCGGCATAGCCGCCGATCACCGCCACGCTCTTGGCATCGCGCAGCAGCGGCAGGGCGTTGTTCTGGTTGCGCAGCAAGACCATGCCGGCAATCGCCGTCTGTTCGGCAACGGCCGCATGCGCCGCCGCATCCCAGTGCCCGCCCGGCGTTACCGGGTTCTTGTCGACGCCGATGGCATAGATCGCGGTCAGCACGCGGCGGTTCATGTCAGCCACGCGCGCCGCCCAAGCCTTGTCGCTCGCCGCCTTTTCCGCCAGCTTGCTGCCGAAATAGACCGCCTTGTCGAGCTGTTCGCCCGATTGCTGATCAAGCCCGGCCATCGCCGCATCGAGCCCGGGTACCGCGCCCCAGTCAGACATGACGAAGCCCTTGTAGCCCCAATCGCGCTTGAGCACGGTGTTGAGCAGCCAGCTGTTGTCGCACGCGCGATCACCGTTGACGCGGTTATAGGCGCACATGACAGAGCCGGGCTGGCCCTGTTCGATGCCGATCTGGAAAGCCAGCAGATCGCTTTCGCGCGCCGCGGCGTTGCCGATCTGGATATCCACGAACTGCCGCCCGGTTTCCTGGCCATTGAGCGCGAAGTGCTTGATCGTGGAAATGATATTGTTGGATTGGATGCCCCGGATCGCCGCGCCCACCAGCACGCCCGACAGCAGCGGGTCTTCCGAGAGATATTCGAACGTGCGCCCATTGCGCGGATCGCGCGTCAGATTGACGCCGCCCGCCAGCAGCACGTTGAAGCCGCTGGCGCGCGCTTCGGCGCCAATCATCGCACCGCCGGCCTGCATCACCGCCGGGTCCCAGCTCGCCGCTTGGGCAATGCCCGATGGCAACGCTGTCGCGCCCCGCTTGCGCGCACCCGAAACCCACGCGACACCAAGGCTTGCGTCGGTTTCCTTGAGCGCAGGCACACCCAGGCGTGGCAACCCGGCGATGTAACCGGCGCCTGGCACCGCGTCAGCCGGGATCGGCGGGGCACCGGGAAACAGCTGGATGGCCATGATGCCGTGGGTCAACGTGGTGCGCTCGTCCGGCTGCATTGCCTTGACCGTCTGATCGGCCCGTGCCTGCGCCGCGGTCATATCGACCGGCGCGCTGCTTGGCGCCTGCGCCTGGGCCGAACCCTGCGCCAGCCCTGCTCCGACCGCAGCCAGCGCCACGGCCGAAAGAAATCTCCTGCCCATCGTCATGCACCCTTCCCGTTGATGGCCACAGCGCCACCTGCTTGTTCTCCGTTATCGTGCCGCCGCTTGTCAGCGTTGTCAATTACCTGTTCAGGTTGGCTTGCCGGTCAATTGCGTTCATAGCTTGGCCCATGCCCGATCCCGCGCAAAGCCACCGCCCCTCGGCCACCTCTGCAACCGCCAGTGCCGCCGCCGCCGACAGCGATGCTGCACCCACCACAGCCGGCCGCGCGACGGGTAACATCACGATGAACGATGTGGCGCGGCATGCCGGGGTTTCGCTCAAAAGCGTGTCGCGTGTGATCAACCGCGAGCCGCATGTATCTGATACGCTGCGTATCAAGGTGGAAAAGGCGATTGCCGATCTGGACTATGTCCCCGATCTGGCGGCGCGCTCGCTGGCCGGGGCGCGCTCGTTCATCATCAGCGTGCTGTTCGACAATCCCAGCCCCAACTACACGATGAAAATCCAGGCCGGCGCCTATCAGGCCTGTGTCGACAACCAGTATCACCTGCGCATCGACCGTATCGATTCGGCCCGTCCCGATGCCGAGATCGTGGCTGATCTTGCCGCATTGCTGCGCAACGGACGCTGCGATGGCTTTGTGTTGACCCCGCCGCTGGCCGATCTGCCCGTGGTGCTCGATTTCCTGCGCGAACAGGGCGTGCGCCATGTGCGCGTCGCACCGGAAAAGCCCAGCCTGGAGGCGCCGGGCATCGGCATGGACGATACGGCCGCCGGGGCGGCCGTGGCGCAGATGCTGTGGCAAGCCGGGCATCGCCGCTTTGGCGTGCTGACCGGGCCGCCCAACCATGGCGCCGCCGCGCGCCGCCGCCTTGGCTTTCTTGCCGCCCTGGCAGACCTCGGCCACTCCGGCCCGGTGGTGGAAGCCAACGGCGGGTTTTCGTTTGAAGGCGGCATCAGCGCCGGGGCCGATCTGCTGGCACACACCCCGCGCCCCACCGCAATCTTTGCCACCAACGACGATTCGGCGGCCGGCGCGCTGGTCGCCTGTTCGCGGGCCGGCCTTGCAGTGCCGCGCGATGTGTCGATCTGCGGGTTTGACGATAGCTGGGTGGCGCGGTCGGTCTGGCCCTACCTCACCACGGTTTACCAGCCGATCCAGGAAATGAGCTATGCCGCCGCCAGCCTGCTGATGGACCGCGAGGGTGATGCGGCGCCCGCGCTGCGCCTACTGCCCTATCACCTGGTGGAGCGGGACTCGATCGCCCCGCCCCTGCCCGAGGCCTGAAACGCGGTTCAGTGCCCCTGCGTCAGTGCGTAGTGCCCAGCACCACCGGCCCCACCAGGCCCGATGGGCGCAGCGGCGCATCGGCATTGTAGGTCGGGATCGCCGTCCAGGTTACCTTCGTTGCGCCGGGCTGGGCATCGCCGATCAGGCGGTTGACCCAGCTGTTGGCGACACGCACGGCGATCGTGTTGTTGCCGCTGTGCACCGCGCCGCCCACGTCAAAGCGATAGGGCGCGTGCCATTGCGTGCCCAGCGTCTGGCCGTTGACCGTGACCTCGGCAATGTCGTGCACCTCCCCCAGATCGAGCCACAGTGCCTGGCCCTTCTTCCAGCCCTTGGGCAGGCGGAACGTGCGGGCATAGGTGGCCATGCCCGAGAAATAGCGCACCCCAGCGTCGGCATTCTGGTCGAGCCGCGCCAGCGTGGGCATGGCGAGCGTCGCCGGCGCGCCGCGCCCGGCCTGGAACGCCACGGTCCAGCCGGTGCCGGGCTTGCCGGCCAGGGGCCCGAGCG
The DNA here is from genome assembly GCF_013149315.1 of Novosphingobium sp. SG754. Taxonomy (NCBI): domain Bacteria; kingdom Pseudomonadati; phylum Pseudomonadota; class Alphaproteobacteria; order Sphingomonadales; family Sphingomonadaceae; genus Novosphingobium; species Novosphingobium sp. SG754. The sequence continues at coordinate 773,273 of NZ_JABGCC010000002.1, forward strand.
GCACATCATGGCTGGCGCGTACCTCCCCGTGGGTGGCGGTCGTCGCCTTGCGGAACACGACGAACACCGATTCCTCTGCCGCCAGGGTCAACGGCACGATGGTTTCGCCATTCTCGCTGCGCCAGGAAACCGGCTCTACCTTGCCGCTGTCGGCATGCCACAATTCAGGCTGCTTGCCGGTCACGCGGAAATGCGCCTCGAACGTTTCGTTGCGATCGAGGCGGTTGACCAGGAACCACGCGTCGCCATCGGCCAACTGGCGATGGACGAACGGCACTTGCGCGTCGCTCGCGCCGACCAGGCGGAAATCGGGCGCAACGCCCAGCCGCGCCAGGCCCGCGTCCACGTCAGCCAGCGCGATCACCCGGCCCTTGCCCACCATGGCATCGCCGCTGCCGGGCCACAGCCGCGCCACCAGCTGCTGCCACTGCGCCGCGTTGGCAGGTTGCGCATCATCGAGCGCCGGCGATCCCTGCGGCGCCAGGCCGATCACGCTGGCCCCGCCATCGACCAGTTCGGCCAGGCGGCGCAGGGTCTTGAGCGTCATCATCCGCGATGAGCCACCCAGATAGACCGCGCGATAGCGTGCTCCACCCTGGCTGACGAGTTCGTTGCCCTGGTTGAGCAGCACGCCGCCCAGCGCATCGGCGTTGACGAAGTCATAGGCGTTGGCCTTGGGCGCATCGGCCACCGGCGCCTTGCCATAAAGGCCGGTCAGCGGCGCTTCCTCGCCATAGAAATAGGCGACATCGGCCACGTTGCGCCCCTGCTGCAACAGCAGCGAATTGCGCGCCATGTAATCCACCCAGGGCCGGGCCATTTCCGCCCAGCTTTCGTGGCGGTTGAAGAACTGGCCAAAGATCATCAGCGAAAGCCCGGGCACCTTGTCATCGGTGGGCTGATGGACCGAGGTGTGTACCACCGGGCGGTTGATCCCGCTGACGAATTCCAGATCGATGATGCGGCGCAAGTCCTTGGGCGTATAGGCCCAGGGCGCCAGTGCCGAGGTCATGGATTCGGCAGCGACCAGGTTCTGGCCATAGACATGCGCGACAGAAGCCGCGCCCTTCATGTCGGCCAGATAGCTTGGGTTGGGGCCAGCCTGGCGCGAAAAGGTCCACAGCGCGGCCATCGGCACATCGGCGCGGGCGCGCATCGCCATGTCGTCGCCCAGCATCGGGCGGTTGTCTTCCAGCGCCTCGCCATAGACCTTGAGGCCGTTTTCGTGCGCCACCTGGGCGACCATGCCATAGTGTTCCGAGGCGAGCAGATCCGCCAGGGTGCGGCGCCAGTCGTAAAGAAAGCGATCAGCATCGGCACGGCTTCCGATCAATACGCCGGCCAGCGTCGGCAGCCAGGGCGTGGGATCATAGCCGCGCAGGCGCTTGAACTGGTCGATCATCTTGGGCGTCCAGTTGGCCGCCCCCACTTCGATGGAGTCGGTCAACAGCGCGGTAACCCCGCGCCGCCCGATCAGGTCTGCCCCGGCGGCATCGCGATACATGCCCAGATAATGCGTCAGATAGCGCCGCACTGCCGCGCCATCGAACTTGTCCACTTCCAGCCCGGTGGCCTCGGGCGCGGCCGGGTGGTTGGTCGTGCCCAGCAGGCTGGTGCCAAAGCGCAGAATGCGCCAGGCGCTGCCGGCCGGCGGTGTCCAATCGAGCGTGCCATCGGGGCGCAGCTTGCCGGTCAGGTTCACCACCTTGGCCGCATCGGTCCCAGTGGCGGCAGCATCGGGCGTGCCCAGCGCGTAATAGTCCTGCTCCACGGCAAAGCCGGCCTTGGCCTCGAACCGGTCAACCCGCGGCTGGGCATAGAGGCGGAAGTGGCGCAGATCGAACGGCGCGGTGGCGCCAGCGGACATCATCTTCATGAAGCCCACGTCGGTGGCGGCACCCGGCGCCGGATCGCCCAGGTTCGAGCCCTTGAACGGCAGCGGCGCCAGGACCACGCGGAACTGGCTGGCGGTAACCGGGGCAAAGCTCACCGAGGTTGGCGCATTCGACACCGGAATATCGGCCACCTTGGTCCAGGTCGTGCCGTCGCTGCTCGCTTCCAGGCGCGGCGCCACCACGGCACCAGCAAACATCGCCTTGGCCCCGGCCATGAACAGGCTGACACCCCGCACGGTCTGCGGCCGGGCAAACCGCGCCAGCAAGATCGACGGCTGCTCGGCACTGCCATGGGCGACCATCTGCCGCTTGGCAAAGCTGTGGCCGGTCAGTGCTGCGGCATCGAGCGACTTGCCATCCGGGCCAGTGATGGCCGGCACGGGCAAATCAACCTGGCCAGCATCCACCGGCACCGCCAGCACGGCCACGTCGGCATAGAATTCGTGCGCCTGTTCCGGGCCTTCCTTGGTCAGCGCCGCCAGCGGGTCATTCAGCTCCATATCCTGGAACGTGCCGGTCACGCGCGGCGGCGCTGGCAGCGGCGCGGTCAGCGCGGCGCCACCGGGCACCACGGTTTCGCTCCACACCACTTTCTTGAGCGCATCGGCCGGCTGCACCCACGGGCCGCCGGTTTCCGACCAGCCGGGCGAGGAGGCAATGGCCAGTTCAAGCCCGCGCGCGTCGGCGGTATAGGCGGCAAAGCGGAACGCGTCCTTCCATTCCGGCGACATGAACACCAGGCGATGATCGACCACCTGCGGCGTCATCAACCCGGCATCGAACGCCTGCAGGCCGCCGATACCCATGCGGCTCATCCAGTCGATGTCCTTGGCGATGCCATCCTTGGTGACATTGCCATTCATCCAGTGCCACCACACCCGCGGCCGGGCCGAGGCCGGCGGATCGCGGAACTGCAGATCGAGCGGCACGGCCGTGCCGGCATGCACCGCCGCCACGCCCGGCACCGGCGGCGCCGGATCGGGTGCCGCCATGGCCACGCTGCCGCTGCCAAGGCCAGCACCCACGCCGGCAAGTGCGCTGGCCAGCAGCAGGGCGGTGCGGATGCGGCAAAGTGCCGGCTCGATCATGCAATTCTCTCCTGGGAAATCCGTTTTCGGTTTTGGCCATTTGGCCCGTCAGGGCAAGGGGTTGGCGCGCTTCGCCCCCTGCCCCGTCACGGCCCGGCGCCATGGCCGCTGCAACGCGCTGGGCTCAAACGATGCCGGCGCCCAGTCCCACCGCCTTGCGCTCCTGCGCCTTGCGCGCGCGATACTGGCTCAGGCGATAGGCTTCCAACACGTCGATCGCCCCGCCAGCGGCCACACGCGCCTTGGCCAGGATAGGCGCCACATCGATCGAATAGGCGCGGCGCAGCGCCTGGAATGCCATCATCGTGTCGTTGCTCTCTTGCGCGGCATGCAGCGCGTCGCGGTCCACCAGCAGTGCCTTGGCAAAGCAGCCGGTGATCGCTTCGGCCGAAGACAGCATGGATTCGATCGGGTCGGTCACGTTGTGCGACTGGTCGATCATGTAGCTCGGGTTGAAACCGTCGCGCGGGTTCAGCTCGGCCTCGACCAGTTCGTTGAACACCAGGAACAGCTGGTGCGGGTTGATCGATCCGGAATCGAGATCATCGTCGCCATACTTGCTGTCGTTGAAGTGAAAGCCACCCAGCTTGCCGAAGCGGTGCAGCCGCGCCACGATCTGCTCGATGTTCACGTTGGGCGCATGGTGGCCCAGGTCGACCAGGCACTTGGCCTTGGGCCCCAGTTCCTGCGCCGCCAAGATCGAGCTGCCCCAATCGGAAATCACCGTGGAATAGAACGCCGGCTCGAACATCTTGTGTTCAAGCAGCATGCGCCAATCATCGGGCAGCGCGGCATAGACCTGGGACGCCGCATCGAGATAGCGATCCAGGCTGCGGGCAAAGTCCTGCTGGCCGGGGAAGTTCGTGCCATCGCCCACCCACACCGTCAGGTCGGTCGAGCCCAGCTGCTTGCCGATCTCGATGCATTCGATGTTGTGTTCCACCGCCTGGCGGCGCGTGGCGGCGTCCTGGGCCGACAGCGAGCCGTTGGCATACGTGTGCGCCTGGCCCGGCTGATCCTGGAACGTGTTGGAATTGACCGCGTCCCAGCCCAGGCCCAGCGCGGCGGCTTCTTCGCGCAGCGCAGCAAAGTCGCTGACCTTGTCCCACGGAAAATGCGGCGAAACGCGCGGCGTCACCCGCGAAAGCTGGTTGATGACGGCGCAATCCTCCAGCTTTTCGTGGATGTTGGTCGGCTCTCCGGGGATGGGGAACTTGGCAAAGCGCGTGCCGCCGCGGCCCGCGCCCCAGCTGGGCACCGCCACCGAAAAGCTGGCAACGCGGCCCAGCACGGCGTCGATATCGATGCCGGTGCGGGCCAGCTTGCGTCCCAGCGCGGTATAGTCTTCGTCCAGCGCATCGGCGTGGCGGGCGTTGGCTTCGGCGATCAGATCGGCCGACAGCGGCAGGTGTGTCATTGTCTTGTTCTCTCCCGAATGCTCAGCGCGTGAAAGCCTGAACGTTGCCGGCGTCCACGTTGATCATGTTGCCGGTCGACTTGGCCGATGCTTCCGAACCCAGCCAATAGGCCGCCTCGGCGATGTCTTCGGGCAGCACGTCGCGCTTGAGCATCGAGCGGTTGCGATAGTGCGCTTCCAGTTCCTCGCCAGCATCGATCTTGTTGGAGGCTGCGCGTTCCTTGCGCCAGTCGCCGTCCCAGATCTTGCTGCCCTTGATCACCGCATCAGGGTTCACGACGTTGACGCGAATGCCTTCGGGCGCGCCTTCCAGGGCCAGGCAGCGGGCCAGGTGGTTGGCCGCCGCCTTGGCGCTGGCATAGGCAGAAGCCCCGGCGGCGGCGGCCACCGCGTTCTTCGACCCGATGAACACGACCGAAGTGCCGCCCTGATCCTTCATCCGCTTGAGCAAGCCCCAGGCGTGCTTGGCGGTAAGGAAATAGCCCTGGGCAAGCACGTCAAAGTTGCGATCCCACAACTCCAGCGTGGTCTGCTCGATCGGCGCGGACGAAGCGATGCCGGCATTGGCCACGAGAATATCGAGCCCGCCAAACTCGCGCGCGGCATAGGCGAAGGCCGCCTGCACCTGCGCTTCATCGGTCACGTCGCAAGCCACGGCACGAACCACGTCTTTGCCATACTGCTTGGCAAAGCCGGCGCGCACGTCCTCGGCGGCGGAGGCATCCCGGTCGGCCAGGACAACGCAGGCGCCTTCGCGCAGGAAGCGGGCGGCGGTGGCCGCACCAATGCCACCGGCACCGCCGGTGACCAGCGCGATCTTGCCAACCATCGGCTTGGGCGCGGGCATGCGCTGCAGCTTGGCTTCTTCAAGCAGCCAGTATTCGATGTCGAACGCTTCCTGCTCGTCGAGCGCGATATATTCGCCGATCGCTTCGGCCCCGCGCATCACGTTGATGGCATTGCCATAGAATTCACCGGCCAGGCGCGCGGTGGTCTTGTCGGTGGCGAACGTGATGCGGCCGACGCCGGGCACGAGCACGACGACCGGGTTGGAATCGCGCATCGCCGGGCTGTTGGCGCGCTTGCAGCGTTCGTAATAGGCGGCATACATCGCCCGGTAATCAGCAATCTTTTCGGCCAGATAGGCGTCATCCTGAAGACGCGCCGGGTCGAGCGTCAGCGGCGCGATCTTGGTGCGCAGGAAGTGATCGGGGCACGAGGTGCCGAGTGCGGCAAGGCGTTCGAACTCAACCGACCCGGCAAATTCCAGCGCCTCGGCATCGTCAGACCAGTGACCCAGCTTGCGGCGCGCACCGGTCATGAAACCACGCAGGCGCGGCATCAGGTCGGCCGCGATGGTCGCGCGATCCGGGTTCGGCGCCACCTTCTGCCCGCCAAACGCCGGCTTGGCCGCCAGCTTGCCGTTGAGATAGTTCGCGGCATCGGCAATCAGCTGCACGGTGTGCTCGTAACAGGCCTTGGCGCTGTCGGCCCAGCAGATGATGCCATGGCCGGCCAGCATCACGCCTTCGACTTGCGGATTGGCCCGCACATAATCGCGCAACATCACGCCCAGCGTATAGCCGGGGCGCTTCCACGGCAGCCAGCCGATCTTGCCGCCCCAGATTTCCTGCGTCGCCGCTTCACCGCCCGAAGAGGCCGCCAGCGCGATGATCGCGTCGGGATGCACATGGTCGACATGGGCGAACGGCAACAGCGAGTGCAGCGGCGTATCGATGCTGGCCGCGCGCCCGTTCAGGTTGAACGTGCAATGCGGCAGATAGCCGACCATCTTGTCGTCATCGTCAGGCCCGGCATAGTGCGCTTCCAGGCCCAGCAGCTTGTCTTGGTAAAGCGTGGCAAAGCCATCGAGCTTCATCGAGCCGATGTCACCACCCGAACCCTTGACCCACAGCACCTCAACCGCAGCGCCGCTCAACGGATCGGTTTGCGTGAGCTTGGCCGAGGTGTTGCCCCCGCCAAAATTGGTCACCGTCAGATCGGAACCCAGCAGGTTGGAGCGATAGAGCAGCAGCTCTGCCGGCGACAGCGTGGCGGCATGGGCGTCGTCCCAGCGGCTGGTCGGCACGGCAAAAGGAATGGCGGCGTCTGCGGCAACAAGCGTTTCGACGGTCATGGCATCCTGCGTGGATTGGGCCATCGAGTCGCTGCCCGATTGGCCGGTGAACGTGGGGCGGCACAACCAGGATGATTGCATCGCGTCGCAGGGTTGCTAACATTTTTGGTGGAATTGATCAAGAATGATTGATATTGATCATTTCCACACAAGGCGCCGGCGGCGGAGATTCTCCCATCGGGCGCCACCAAACGGAGAGCGAGTGGCTTGGCACGGGGCAGCATCATCGTCATCGATCTGGGCAAGACACTCAGCAAGGTCAGCCTGTGGCGCCCGGATGGCACGCTGCTCGACCGCAAGGTGCGGCCCAATGCCCCGATCGAGATCGACGGGCTGCGCCGGCTCGATGCCCAAGGCATCGGCGACTGGCTGATCGGCGCCTTGCGCGAATTTGCCGCCGTCCCGCTCGATGCGCCGATTGACACGATCGTGCCAGTGGGACACGGCGCGGGCGTGGTTGGCGTGGCGCAGGGCGCGCTGGCGTTTCCCCCGCTCGACTATGAGCAACCGATCCCCGACGATGTGATGGCCGCCTATCGGGCGCAGCGCGATGCCTTTGCCATCACCGGCTCCCCCGCCCTGCCCGATGGCCTCAACCTTGGCAGCCAGTTGTTCTGGCTCGAACAGCTCTATCCCGCCGCCTTTGCTGCCGATGGCCCCACCCGCGCCACGCTAATGCCATGGGCGCAATATTGGGCCTGGTTTCTCACCGGCACGGCCACGAGCGAAGTGTCGAGCCTGGGCTGCCATTCCGATGTTTGGAGCCCCGCCCAAGGCACGTTCGCGCCCATGGCGGCGCGGCGCGGCTGGGCCGATCAGTTTGCCCCGGTGGTGCCCGCATCGGCGCAAGTCGGCTTGCTCTCTCCGCGCCTGGCACGCGCGACCGGGCTGCCTGCCACCACGCGGGTGCTTGCCGGGCTGCACGATTCCAATGCCGCGCTGATGGCCGCGCGCGGCTTTGACCAGTTGGCCGGACAGGATGCCACGATCCTGTCCACCGGCACCTGGTTCATCGCCATGCGCCTGGCGCGCGGGGCATTTGATCTTGCCGCCCTGCCCGAAGCGCGCGATTGCCTGGTCAATGTCGACGTGTTTGGCCAGCCCGTGCCGTCTGCCCGGTTCATGGGCGGACGCGAGATCGAAAGCCTGATCGAGATCGACACGCGCCGGGTCGATATCAAACCCGATCAGCCCGCGCTGCTCGCCGCCGTGCCCGATATCCTGCGCGACGGCACGATGATCCTGCCCACGCTGTGCCGTGGCTTTGGCCCGCTGCCCCATGGCACGTTTGGCTGGATCGGCCAGCCGCGCGACTGGTACGGCCGCCGCGCTGCCGCGTGCCTCTATGCTGCACTGGTTGCCGATATCTCGCTCGGCCTGATCGGCGCCAGGGGCCACCTTCTGGTCGAAGGCCGCTTTGCCGAGGCAGAGGTATTCGTCCGCGCGCTGGCGGCACTGCGCCCAGACCTGGCGGTCTATACCGCCAATGCCCACAACGACGTGTCGTTCGGCGCGCTGCGCCTGATCGATCCCACGCTCAAGCCACAGGGTGAACTGGTCCCGGTCGCGCCGCTGGAAGGCGATATCGCCGCCTATCGCGCCGCCTGGCACGCCGCCATTTCTCAACCGGCCTGACACCACGATAAAAAACACGAGAGGAAGCAACGACGATGGGCGGAAATCCGGCACTGGGCGTGCTGTTTCACTGGCTGGGGGGCTTTTCCTCGGCCAGTTTCTATGTGCCGTACAAGCGGATCAGCCGCTGGTCGTGGGAGGTGTTCTGGCTGGCGGGCGGGCTGTTCTCGTGGGCCATCGCCCCGTGGCTGTTTGCCTCGCTGCGCACGAACGACCTACTTGGCGTGCTCGCCGCCGCGCCGCGCCAGACCTTGCTGTGGTGCTGGTTCTGGGGCGCGATGTGGGGCTTTGGCGGGCTGACCTTCGGCCTGACCATGCGCTATCTCGGCCTCTCGCTGGGCATGGCCGTGGCGCTGGGCCTCACCACCGTGATCGGCACGATGGGCCCGCCGATCTTCCATGGCACGCTGGGCGATATCGCGGCCACCACCAGCGGCGAGCTGACGCTGCTGGGCATTGCCATCACGCTTGTCGGCATCATCGTCGTCGCCCGCGCGGGCAGCGCCAAGCAGCGTGACCTGGGCGGCACCGCCAGCGTGGGCGTGGCAGAGTTCAACCTCAGGAAAGGCATCCTGATCGCGATCTTTTCCGGCGTCATGTCAGGCTGCTTTGCTTGGGGCCTCGATGCCGGGCAGCCGATCCGCGATCTGACCCTGGCCGCTGGCACCGATCCGCTCAGCCAGGGGCTGCCAGTGCTGTGTGTCGTGCTTGCCGGCGGGCTAACCACCAACCTGGTCTGGTGCCTGATCCTTATCGCGCGCAACCGGAGCGCCGGGCAGTTCCTGGGCGCGGCCAGTGACGGCACCGGGCGCGCACCGCTGCTGCGCAACTATGCCCTCGCCGCGCTGGGCGGCACGCTGTGGTATGGCCAGTTCTTCTTCTACACCATGGGCGAAAGCCAGATGGGCAAGTACGGCTTTTCATCATGGACGCTGCACATGGCGTCGATCATCCTGTTTTCCACGCTGTGGGGCTTTGCCCTCAAGGAATGGCAGGGCACCAGTGCGCGCACTCGCACCATCGTGTGGAGCGGGATTGCGTTGCTGGTGGGCGCCACTGTGGTGATCGGCGCGGGCAACATGCTGCAGGCCGCTGCCTGACGCCAGACGTGCGCGAAGATGATGGCTTTTGAGCGCGCGGGCGGGCATAAGCCAGCGCTTGCCGGAATGAAAAGGGACGAGCCAGGGCCATGCATGCAGCGGAACGCGAACGGTTGATCGTCGAAGCGATCGGCCCCACGGGTTTCGTGAGCTATCGCGATCTCGAGGCGATGCTCGATGCGTCCCCCGCCACGATCCGGCGTGACCTGTCGCGCCTGGAAAGCGAGGGGCGCATCGTGCGCGTGCATGGCGGCGCAAGGCTGGCCGATGGCGCCGAAGCGCCTGCCCGCCCGGTCGGCTTTCACCTGTCGGGCACGCCGTTCGAACAGGCGATCACCGAAAACCTTGCCGCCAAGCAGGCGATCGGCCGGGCGGCCGCGGCGCTATGCCAGCCCGGCGAAGGCATCATGCTCGATGGCGGCACCACCACCTTGCAGATGTGCCCGCATCTGGCCGGGCTTGATCTCCAGGTGCTGACCAACTCGCTCTATATCGTCAACGCGCTGCTGCCGCAGCCCGGCACGCGCATCCTGGTGCCATCGGGCGCGGTGTTTCGCGAACAGAACATCATCCTGGCCGCGGCGGGCGAGGAATCGATGCCACGCTTTCATGCGCCCAAGCTGTTCATGGGCGCAGCGTCGGTGGGCGCGGCCGGCGTCATGCAGGCCGATGTCGTGCTGGTGGCGGCAGAGCGCCGCCTGATCGACCGCGCCGAACAGGTGATCCTGCTGGTCGACAGCAGCAAGTTCACCACCCGTTCGGGTACGATCGTGTGCGGGCTGGACGAGGTCGATACCCTCATCACCGATGCCGGCATCCCCGCTGCCGCCGCCGCCGCGATCCGCGACGCCGGCGTGCAACTGGTGATTGCCGAATAGACCGGTGTTACTTGGTCGCCTGTTGCAGATAGGCGATCACGTCGGCGCGGTCCTTGGCATCGGGCAGACCGGCAAAGGCCATCTTGGTGCCCTTCACATAGGTGGTCGGGCTCTTGAGATAGGTGTCGAGCGTATCGGGCGTCCACGTCACGCCGCTGCTCTTCATCGCATCGGAATAGGCATAGCCCGGCAGCGAGCCAGCCTTGCGCCCGATCACGCCCTTGAGCGAAGGGCCAAGCCGCGTCGCCCCGGTGTTGAGATCGTGGCACGCCAGGCAGCGCGCCGCCACGGTGCGGCCATGCGCGGGATCACCGCCTTCCGCCGCGGCGGCTGGTGCCACCGTTCCGGCAACCCCGATTGCCAGCCCCAAGGCGCCCAGCGCCACAACAGAAAAACGAGCAAGCTTCATCACGGTCTCCCGGGCGGGCCGCATTCCGGCCCGCGTGATTTCAGACCATGTCACACGCTGGCTGACAAGGTGCTGAACAGGCCGTGGCGCACAGGCCGCCGGCAACCCGGCCGTCACCCCTCCTTGGACGGGGCGGAAAGATAGACCTTCATCAGGATGCGGAACAGTTCGGACCGCTCGCGCACGGTCAGGCATGCGGTCAATTCGTCTTCATGCGCCACGATCACGCGCCGCGCCTCGGCCAGGGTGATCAAGCCGCTTTCGGTGACCCACAGCCCGCCAGCGCGGCGATCGAGCTTCGACGGCTCGTTGACGAGATAGCCGTTGCGCATCAACTGGCGCACGAACTGGTGCACGGTCGGGCGCTCGATCTTGAAAAAGCGCGAAAGGTCGGTCTGCTTCACGCCGGGATTGGCGTTGACCAGCCACAGGATCGCCACCTGCTTGGGCGTGACGCTGAGCGGTTCAAGCTGGCGTTCCAGCCGCGAGACGAACAGCGTATTCGTTGTGCCGATGTGCAGGCCCAGGACCGAATCCAGCCCATCCAGCGCCAGTTCGGGCGTAACTGATTGACGGGTAAGAACTTCGGACGCCAAAGCGCAACCTTTCAAGACGCACTGCGGCACAGAATGTTACCGCATCAAGTCCATTAGGCATACGAACCGTTTTTGCGCAAATGTTTTGCGGCGCAACAGCGCCGAAGCCCACCAAAGGTCAGGCTTCGACCGGTGCCGTCGTCATGCCCAGACCGGGAATACCGATGGAGCGGCGCCCGCCATAATCGGTGCGCACCACGATCAGCCCGCTCTTTTCGAGGTGATCGAGCAGGCGGCGGATGCGCCCCGGGCTGCGCGTGCCATAGATTTCGGCCATGCGCTCGTCATCCGGGCACGGCAGCCCTTCGACGGCCGCCACGGCCAGCACCAGGAACGGGGCGAGCAGATCATCCGCCACGCCTTCGGCCAGCTTGAGTGCGGCCTGCCAGCGCGGCTCACGATCATCGGGGATGCCGGCCACGGCCATGGCAAAGCGGCGGCGGAACGCGGCCAGGTCGATGCCCACTTGGCCAAGCCGCTGCATGCGGCAGCGCACGGTGAAATCCTGATAGAGCTGCGCCGCAGGCTGGAACGTGCAATCCGGCTCCGCCGCCATTTCCGCCAGTATCGCGGCAATATCGGCAGCGGTTTCCTCGGCGGCGAACAGGCTGGGCTCGGCCGGCGGTTCCACCTGCTCGGCGGCAGGCACGCTGCTTTCGATCTGCTCCAGCAGCTCGCCGCTTTCGGGTGCGGTTTCTTCCGGCTCTTGCGGCGTGGGCAGCGGATCGAACATCAGCGGCTCTGCCATCAACAGCGCCTCCATCTCCTCGCCCGCGGCATTGGGCATCGGCATCAGGCCATGCACCACGTTGCGCGCGCGCGTTTCCACGTCGGCGATCTTCACCCCCACCGGGCGGCGGCAGATCGCCGGGCCCAGCGCCAGGAAATGGCCGCGCTCCAAGTCGCGGATCTGTTCCGCCTGGCGCCGCTCCATGCCGAGAAGATCGGCGGCGCGGGCCATGTCGATGTCCAGGAAGGTGCGCCCCATCAGGAAGTTGGAAGCTTCGGCCGCGACGTTCTTGGCCAGCTTGGCTAGGCGCTGGGTGGCGATGATCCCTGCCAGCCCGCGCTTGCGGCCACGGCACATCAGGTTGGTCATCGCCGCCAGCGACAGGCGGCGCACATCATCGGCCACGTCGCCGGCGGCGGCCGGCGCAAACATCTGCGCCTCGTCCACCACCACCAGCGCGGGATACCACTGGTCGCGCGGGGCATCGAACAGAGTGTTCATGAACACGGCGGCGCAGCGCATCTGCGCTTCCAGCTCCAGCCCGTCGAGCGCCAGGATGACCGAGGCGCGATGCTGGCGGATGCGTGCGGCCAGCTTGACGATCTCGGTGCCGTCATAGGCCGATCCATCGACCACGACATGGCCAAACGGCTCGGCCAGGCTGACGAAATCGCCTTCCGGATCGATCACCACCTGCTGCACCACGCTGGCGCTCTGCTCCAGGATCCGGCGCAGCAGGTGCGACTTGCCCGAGCCACTGTTGCCCTGCACCAGAAGGCGCGTGGCCAGCAGTTCCTCAACATCGATGCGGACGGAGGCGCCCGACCGGTCGTCGGCGCCGATGACGATGGTTGCGCTCACGCCTCGCTCTTAGCGCGCAGGGCCGTGGCGGCAAGGGGATTGGGGGAAAAGGTTGTCGAAAGCGGGGTGGCAAAGGAACACGCCCTCCCCCAACCCCTCCCGCCTGCGGGAGGGGCTTCTGGGTCTCCCCCTCCCGCAAGCGGGAGGGGGTCGGGGGGAGGGAATGTTATCTGGCCTTAGTGCCGGATCAGATAATCAAACGCCGCCAGCGAGGCCTTGGCGCCCTCGCCCATGGCGATGACGATCTGCTTGAACGGCACGGTGGTGCAGTCACCCGCAGCAAACACGCCGTCGAGGCTGGTGGCATTGTGAGCGTCCACCTCGATCTCGCCACGGTTGGTCATGGCGATGCTACCGCCCAGCCATTCGGTGTTGGGCACCAGGCCGATCTGCACGAAGATGCCTTCCAGTTCGACGGTGTGTTCCTCGCCGGTCTCACGGTTCTTGTAGACCAGCGCCGTCACCTTGTGGCCATCGCCCAGCACTTGCGTGGTCATGGCCGAGGTGATGATCGTCACGTTGGGCAGGCTGCGCAGCTTGGTCTGCAACACGGCATCGGCGCGCAGCTGGCTGTCGAACTCGATCAGCGTGACATGGCGCACGATGCCGGCCAAGTCGATCGCGGCTTCCACGCCCGAATTGCCGCCGCCGATCACGGCGGTGCGCTTGCCCTTGAACAGCGGACCGTCGCAGTGCGGGCAATAAGCCACGCCCTTGTTGCGATATTCGTCCTCGCCGGGCACGCCCATCTGGCGCCAGCGGGCACCGGTCGACAGGATCACGGTCTTGGCCTTGACGCTTGCGCCGCTGGCCAGTTCGATGTGGTGCAATCCATCGCCGTTGGCCGGCTTGAGCTTGACCGCCGCCTGCACGTTCATGACGTCGACTTCATAGTCCTTCACATGCTGTTCCAGCTGGGCAACCAGCTTGGGCCCTTCGGTGTGCGGCACCGAAATGAAGTTCTCGATGCCCATGGTATCAAGCACCTGGCCACCAAAGCGTTCGGCCACCACGCCGGTGCGGATGCCCTTGCGCGCGGCATAGATCGCCGCTGCCGCGCCGGCCGGGCCACCGCCGACCACCAGCACGTCGAACGGGTCCTTGGCGGCGATCTTTTCCGCCGCGCGGGCCACCGATCCGGTGTCGAGCTTGGCCACGATCTGCGCCAGATCCATGCGGCCCTGGCCGAACTGCTCGCCATTGAGATAGACGGTCGGCACGGCCATCACCTTGCGGCGCTCCACCTCGTCCTGGAACAGCGCGCCATCGATCGCCACGTGCGTGATATCGGGGTTGAGCGCGGCCATGATGTTGAGCGCCTGCACCACGTCGGGGCAGTTCTGGCACGAGAGCGAGAAGAACGTCTCGAAATGCAGCGGCCCATCAAGGTTGCGCACCGCATCGAGCAGTTCCGCGTCTTCCTTGGGCGGGTGACCACCCACATGCAGCAGCGCCAGGATCAGCGAGGTAAATTCGTGGCCCAGCGGCAGGCCGGCAAACACCGCCTGCGCCCGCCCTTCATCCGCGCGGATGGCAAAGCTCGGGCGGCGGGCATCCTGCCCGTCGAGGCGCACCGAAACCTTGTCGCTCAGCGCGGCGATTTCTTCGACCAGGCTGCGGGTGTCGGCAGACTTGGCACTATCGTCCAGGCTCGCGACCAGTTCGATCGGGCGGCGCAGGTTGCCAAGCAGGCCCTTGAGCTGGGCAGTGGTGGGGGCGTCAAGAATAGGCATGGCGTGTTTCTCTCAGGCAGGAGGGTGCGTGCCGCGTGGGGCCATGGACGGCCTCACGCCTGGGATGGGCGGAGCGGGCAGACATTTGGGGGCTTTCCCGGCCGATGAAGGCGCCGGCGCCGCGTGGGCGCGCGCAGGGTGCCGGGATGCCCAGGTCCGGGGCAGGCGCGCTGGCCCGCCCCGGTTCAGGCAGCAAGAATCAGATCTTGCCGACGAGATCGATCGAGGGAGCAAGCGTTTCGGCGCCTTCTTCCCACTTGGCCGGGCAGACCTGGCCGGGGTTTTCGCGCCAGTACTTGGCAGCCTTGATCTTGCGCAGCAGTTCGGTGGCATTGCGGCCCACGCCTTCGGGGGTGATTTCGACCAGCTGGATCACGCCATCGGGATCGACCACGAAGGTGCCGCGGTCGGCCAGGCCAACGCCTTCGCGCAGGATGCCGAAGTTGTTGGAGATGGTGTGGTTCTGGTCGCCCAGCATGTAGTAGTTGATCTTGCCGATGGCGGGCGAGCTGTCGTGCCAGGCCTTGTGGCTGAAGTGGGTGTCGGTCGACACCGAATAGACTTCCACGCCCAGGCTCTTGAGCTCTTCATACTTGTCGGCGAGGTCTTCCAGCTCGGTCGGGCACACGAAGGTGAAGTCGGCCGGGTAGAAGAAGAACACGGCCCACTTGCCCAGGACGTCAGCATCGCTGACATCGACGAACTTGCCCTGGAGATAGGCAGTGGCCTGGAACGGCTTGAGCTTGGTTCCGACGATCGACATGGGTTCGACTTCCTTGTGGTTGGTCGTGGCTGAAATGAATGCTGGCAAGAGGGGCAAGACACGCCACAGCGCATCAGCGCCCCTCGTTGCAGGGCAGCAATTAGGCATGGGCGCCGACGATTGCCAATGATCAATTCCGCCCAGATTGATTGATCCTTTCGATAAGACGCTCCCAGCGCTGATCGCATCCATGCGTCTTGCCCCGACATGCACTTTGGACAGCGTCGGCGCAGGGAACCAATTGCGCAGCTGCGAATTGCAGCGCCTGCAAGCCTTGGTTCCCGCCGGCCTGAAAACCCACGCCTGGGCGCTGGCAGCACACGGATTGCCTTAAAAAACCTTTTACCGCCAACATGTTGATGTTTCAGGTTGCAATTTTCGCAAGCTCGCTTCGAAAACTTTCACTTGCAGCCCAAGGCACCGCTCGCCAATTGCGCCAATATTGAACTAAACTGTCTCGTTCCATTTTTGCCGATCTGACAGGAAGCCCCCGATGCCCGCCCCCGACACCGCAGCCGCAACCCCCTCCACCGAACCTGCCGAAGAGACCGCGCCCGCGACCAGCGGCCGCAAGAAGCTGATCGGCCGCATCGCACTGGGCGTGGCGGCGGTGGGCCTGGTCTATGGCATTTATGCCTTCATCGATTATCGCAACAACGGCCAGTACATCCAGTCGACCGACGATGCCTATGTGAAGGCCGATGGCGTGACCGTCAGCTCCAAGCTGGCCGGGTATGTGCGGCAGATTGGCGTCGCCGATAACCAGCAGGTTCCTGCCGGCGCTTTCCTGGTGCAGATCGATCCAACCGATTACAGCGCCAAGCTGAATCAGGCCGATGCCCAGGTCAGCGTGGCCCGCGCCGCCGAGCAGGCGACTTCTGCCGGCATCGCCGAAGCACAGGCCAGCCTCAACCAGGCCAAGGCCGCCCTCGCCGCCTCGCAGCGCGACCTGGCGTACTACAGCAGCGAAGTCGCGCGCTATGCCCCGCTCGCCGCCAGTGGCGCCGAACCGCGCACCCAGCTCGACCAGCTGACCAGCGCGCGCGACAAGGCCGCAGCCGATGTGCGCGCCAAGCAGGCCATGGTCCAGGCCGCCGCCAGCAAGATCGCTACGACCAAGGCCCAAGTGCAGCAGGCCAGCGCGCAGATCGCCTCTGCCGAAGCCAGCCGCCAGGCCGCCCGCAACGATGTCGGCACCACGCGGATCGTCGCCCCGATTGCCGGCAAGGTCGGCTCCTCGGCCGTGCGCCTTGGCCAGTTCGTACAGCCCGGCCAGCGCCTGCTGACCATCGTGCCGACCCAAGCGATCTATGTGGAAGCCAATTTCAAGGAAACCCAGATCGGGCTGATGCGCCCCGGCCAGCCGGTGACGATGCATGTCGACGCGCTGCCTGACGTCGATTTCCACGGCGTGGTGGATTCGATCACGCCGGGCACGGGGGCGAACTTCTCGCTGATCCCGCCGCAGAACGCGACCGGCAACTTCACCAAGATCGTCCAGCGCGTGCCCGTGCGCATCCGCATCAACGCGGGCGAGGAATCGCGCAAGGTGCTGGTCCCTGGCCTGTCGCTGACGGTCAAGGTTGATACCCGCGCCGCCAAGGGCGCCATCAAGGCGATCCGCGCCGAGCAGGACCAGGGAGCCAAGTAATGGCCGCCGCAACCCTTCCGGCCGAGGCCGGCAACGGGGGTGGCGCGGCAAAGCCAGCGGCTGGTTCCAGCTCTGGCAATGCCGATCTGACCGCCTGGCTGGCCGTGGTGGCCGGGGCCATCGGCGCGCTGATGGCCACGCTCGACATCTCGATCGTCAATTCGGCCCTACCCACCATCCAGGGCGAAATCGGCGCGTCTTCCACCGAAGGCACGTGGATCGCCACCAGCTATCTGGTGGCCGAGATCATCATCATCCCGCTCACCGCCTGGCTGGAACGCGTGTTCGGGCTCAAGCGGTTCCTGCTGATCGCCTCGGTGCTGTTCACCGGCTTTTCCATCGTGTGCGGCCTGTCCACCACGCTGACCATGATGATCGTGGGACGCGTCGGCCAGGGTTTCACCGGCGGGGCAATGATTCCCACCGGGATGACCATCATCGCCACGCGCCTGCCGCGCCACCAGCAACCGGTAGGCACCGCGCTGTTCGGTTCCACGCTGATCCTGGGGCCGGTCATGGGCCCACTGGCCGGCGGCTGGCTGACCGAGAATTTCTCGTGGCACTATGCCTTCTTCATCAACATTCCGATCTGCATCATCCTGATGGTGTTCCTCACGGTTGGCCTGTCCAACACCAAGATGCGCCTTGATGAGTTGCTCAACGCCGATTGGCTGGGCATTCTTGGCCTGGCACTGGGCCTGGGCGGATTGACCGTGGTGCTGGAGGAAGGCAACCGCGAACAGTGGTTTCAATCCACGCTGATCTGGCAACTGACCGGGGTGACCATCATTGGGTTCATCCTCATCTCGATCGGGCAGCTCTTTGCCAAACGGCCAGTGATCAAGCTCGCACTGTTGCGCAACCGCGCTTTTGCCGCGGTCTTCGTGCTGGGTCTGCTGATCGGTTCGGTGCTCTATGGCACGGCCTATGTCATCCCGCAGTTCCTGGCCGCGATCGCTGGCTACAATGCCTATCAATCAGGGCAGATCGTGTTCCTGTCGGGCATTCCGGCAGCCATGATGATGCCGCTGTTCCCTCTGCTCGTGAAGCGGTTTGACCTGCGCTACGTGGTCTTGACCGGGATGCTGATCATGGCCGGGTCGTGCTGGCTCGATACCACGCTGACGGTCAACTCCGATGGGTCCGACTTTGTCGTATCGCAGCTGATGCGTGGGCTCGGCCAGGCCCTGTCGATGCTGTTCCTCAACCAGGCAGCTATTGCCAGCGTCAAGCCCGACGAAGCCGGTGACGCATCGGGCCTGTTCAACGCAGCGCGCAACCTCGGTGGCTCGATCGCGCTGGCCCTGCTCGCCACCTTGCAGGAACGGCGCGAGGAATTCCACCGCTGGTCGATCCACGAAACCCTGCCGGCCAACAGCCCCAGCGTGCAGGATTGGGTATCGAGCCAGGCTGCCTCGTTTGGTGGCGGGCCCGACGGCCTTTCTGCCGCGCTGCAATCGATCGACGGCATGGTGCTCAAGCAGGCGCTGGTCATGGCCTACACCGATGAGTTCATCGCGCTGATGGTCGGCATTGCTGTCGTCCTGCCGCTCGTTTTCCTTCTCCGGCCCCTGCCCAAGGGCCACCACAACATGGCGATGCACTGATGCAACATTCTTCACGCCCCATGGCTTTCCGCCCCCTGGCCATCGCCCTGCTCGCGTCCGCCGCCCTTGCCGGGTGCACCACGGTTGGCCCAAAGTATGCCGGCGCGCCCGATGCTGCGCCGGGCGCCGCCGCCCGCAGCGCGTTCCTGCGTGGCGACGCTGCCACCACCACCGCCACGGCGCCCTCCGCGCATTGGTGGGATGCGCTCAATGACCCAGTGCTGGGCAGCCTGATCGACAAGGGCCTGGCCAATTCGCCCAATATCGCGGCGGCCAATGCCCGCATCGCCCAGGCGCGCGCTGGCCTTGCCGCCAACAAGACCGCGCTGATCCCCACGCTCAATGTTTCGGGCGCGGTGCCCTATATCAACGTGCCCTCCAACATCCTGGGTGGCAACGATACCGGCCGCACCGACACCACGATCTACAACGTGGGCTTTGACTCGAGCTGGGAACTGGATCTGTTCGGCGGCACCCGCAGCAAGATCACCGCTGCCGGCGCCCGTGCCGAAGCGGCCGAGGCCGGCGCGGATGATGCCCGCGTGACGCTGTCGGCCGAAATCGCCCGCGCCTATGTGTCGCTGCGCGCCAAGCAGGCCGTGCTGGCCCTGCTCGATCAGCAGGCGGCGATCGATGCCCAGCTGGTCAACCTGGCGCAGCAACGGCTGCAAGGCGGCACTGCGCCCGAGCAGCCGCTGGCCCAGGCCCGTGGCCAGGCTTCGCAAACCGAGGGGGACCGCGCCAAAACGCGGGCCGATATCACCGTGCTGATCGATCAGCTGGCCGTGCTGACCGGGCAGGAACCGGGCGCGCTCGATGCCACGCTGACCACGCCGGCGCCGCTGCCGTTGCCGCCGGCAAGCGTGGCCGTGGGCGATCCCGCCAGCCTGCTGCGCAATCGCCCCGATATCCGCATGGCCGAGCGCCAGCTGGCCGCCGCCAATGCCGACATCGGCGCACAGATCGCGGCTGGCCTGCCCAAGATCAGCTTCATGGGCCTGCTGGGCCTGGGTGGCACCAGCATCGGCGATGTGGTCGATCCGTCCAAGATCATCGGCCTGGCCCTGCCGCAAATCCGCTGGAGCCTGTTCGATGGTGGGCGCAACAAGGCACAGGTGGCCAGCAAGCGCCAGGCCTATGCCGAGCAAGAAGCCAATTATCGCAACACCGTGCTGACCGCGCTGCAGGATGCCGAAGGCTCCCTCACCCGCTTTGGCAGCCAGCGCCAGGTCTATGGCAAGGCGCTGGATAGCCAGGCGCAGGCCGCGCGGGCGCAAGCCCTGCAGCAACAGCGGGCCGATGCCGGCACCGTGGCCCGCAGCGACGCCTTGAGCGCGCAGCGCCAGCAGGTGCAGGCAGCCCAAGCCACCGCAGCGGCCGCAGCAGAGCTGACCACCGATTTCATCGCCGTGGAAAAGGCGCTTGGCCTGGGGTGGCAGGCACCGGCCCAGGACCGCTGAAATGAGCCAGATCCGTTCCGTTTATAGCGCTTTGCGAACGCCCGAATCTGTGTCAATTTTCCTTCACAAGACGCCGCAAAGGCGTGAGCCACTCGGACAGAGGGTTGGGAAGGATGGATTGGTTTTCGGATATCGGCCGCCGCGTCTGGCTGGCCTATCAGGAAGGGCTGGAAATGACCTGCCCCGCACATCGCGAATGCGTAAAGCGGCCGGGACAGATTGCGGCACGCGACAGTGCATCGGCCTTGCCCGGAACGGCAGCGGAATTTTCGGCGTCGTACACCTTCGTCGCGCAGATCGATGCGGCGACGGCCACGGGCAACGGGAGTGCGGCCGATGACTCTGCCGCCGCATTCCAGCACGGATCAACCGCCCGCCACTGACGCACCGGCCACCGACGGCATGGCATCGCCCGCCGCGCCGCGGCGTGGGCGCCCCTCGGTGGCAGAGGCCGAACAGCTTTACGGCAAGATTCTCGACGCCAGTTGGGAGGTTTTGCTCGACAGCGGGCTGGATACCTTCACGTTCGATCGCGTTGCGCGCCATGCCCATATCGGCAAGGCCACGATCTATTCCCGCTTTGCCGGCAAGCGCGAACTGCTGGAAGCGCTGGTGCATCACGCCGTGGCCAAGCGCCGCGATGCCATCGCCGCGCTGCAAAGCGACCGTTCACTCGCAGAAACGTTTCGCCTGCGCGCCGTGGAAACGCTGGAACTGCTCCATTCCCCCGATGGCAAGCTGATGGAACGGCTGATCGA
This sequence comes from Novosphingobium sp. SG754, assembly GCF_013149315.1. Taxonomy (NCBI): domain Bacteria; kingdom Pseudomonadati; phylum Pseudomonadota; class Alphaproteobacteria; order Sphingomonadales; family Sphingomonadaceae; genus Novosphingobium; species Novosphingobium sp. SG754. Next base: position 793,991 of record NZ_JABGCC010000002.1, read on the forward strand.
CTGGCTCGACACCGAAGCCGGCAGCCCGCAGGGCGGCTATCGCGCGATGGTCTATCGCAACGCGGTCGACAAGATTCGCAGCCTGTTCGAAATGGCGCAACAGCGGGGCGAGATCGTCATCGACGATTGCGAGAATGCCGCACGGTTCTGGCTCGAAGGCCTATTGGGCCACTACAAGATGGCCAGTTCCGAAGGCGGCCAGGATCGCGCGCAGCACATGCGCTGGGCCGATCGCTATGTCAGCTTCTTCTTTGCCGGGGTGCGCCAGCAAGGATCGCCCGGCGCGCCGCCGCGCTGACCGATCGCATCCCGCCCTCGCCCGGCATCGGCCAGGCGCGGGCGGGAACGCGGATCAGGACTGGCGCTTGGCCTTGAGCGCGAAATCGACCGTCACGCCATCGAGCAGCGTATCGGTGCCACCCCATTCACCGGTGCCGACGCCAAACGCGGTGCGTGACAGCGTGGCGGTGCCGTGCGCGGTGGCCCGATCGCCATCGATCGTCAGCACAAAGGCCAGCGGCACCGGGCGGATCTTGCCGGCCAGCGACAGCGTACCTTCGGCGACATAGTGCCCGGGCGACTGCGCGCGGAAACGCGATGCGGTGTAGATCGCTTGCGGGTGAGCGGCGGCACGGAAGAAATTGTCGCCCTTGAGCATGTCGTCGCGCTGCGCATCGCCGGTGCCGACCGAAGCCAGATCGATCGTGGCGCGCAGCGTGGAATGGGCAAGATCATCGGGCGAGAACACGATCTTGGCGTCCCAGCGACCAAAGCTGCCGTTGATCGCGTCACCCGAATAGGTGGCGTGGAAGCCAAGCTTGCCACCGGGCGCGAGTTGCCAGGCAACCGCCTTGGCAGCAGCCTCAGCGCCGGCGGATGCATCGGCCACGGGCGCCGCCGCGCTGGCCGGCGCCTGAACTGCGGCATCGCTGGCCATATCGGTGGCCGCTTCTGACTCATCGCCATCGGGATCAGCCGACGCGGCTGCAACCGGCGCCACCGCCGGGCCACCAAACGGCCAGACCTTGGCAAGCGCCATGGCCCCTGCCGAACCGATCAGCGCGACGATCACGCCGATGGTCAGGCCGCGGCGGGTATTGGCCGGGATCATCCGGCCCAGCAGATCATCGCCCATGAAGTGATGGCGCAGCGCGCCAGCGACGTGCAGCGCGAACAGACCCAGCGTCACCAGGCCAAGCGCGCCGTGAATGGTTTCGGCCGGCTCGTGCCAGGCATGACCGACCGGCAGGTTGGGCATCGGCAACGTGCCGAACACCATGGTCTGCAGGCGGATCTTGGACGTGGACACCATGATCCAGCCCGACAGCGGGCCCACGATCATCACCGCATAGAGCAGGACGTGCACGACCTTGACCAGCAGCTTTACCGCCGGCGCGCCTTCGGCCGGTGCCGGGCGCCGCGCCACCAGACGCACGCCCAGGCGCGCGAGGCTGAGCGCCAGGATCAGGAAGCCGACCGACTTGTGAAACTGGTAGCCGGCAAAGCTGGCCGTGCCCTTGGGCAGGTCTTCCAGCCGCCAGCCGAGCGACACCTGAAACAGCAGCAACGCCGCGATCGACCAGTGGAGGATGATCGCACTCAGGGCATAGCGCTTTGGCGACAGCCCCCGCGAAAACGTGTCATTCATGCCGCGAAAATCTCCTCATCCTCTTGGCCACCCGCGCTGTCTATAACAGGCGATTGTGGCTTTTGATATGCCCAGCCGATCCATGCCGGATCAGGTGCGATCCAGCCGGTGCATGTCACCGATCGAGCGCCATCGTCATCACGACGAACCAGGCTGGAGCGCGCGTTGCAGCCATGCCATGGTTCGCTGCGTCACCGCGCGTGGGCGCCCTGCCCCGCGCCATCAGGAGACCGCATTTCCCATGTGCAGCAGCCCCTGGAGCCACAGCCGCCGCGCCGGCGTCGCCGATGACGTGGACTTTGCCATTCGCGGCAATGACCTGCAGTTCGTCGAGATCGAACTCGATCCCGGCGAGAGCGCCGTGGCCGAGGCTGGCGCGTTTGTCTGGAAGGATGCCGCGATCGAGATGACCACGGTGTTTGGCGATGGCAGCGACGGCGATGGCGGCGGCTTCATGGGCAAGCTGCTGGGCGCGGGCAAGCGCCTCGTCACCGGGGCCAGCCTGTTCACCACCGTGTTCACCCACCAGGGCCACGGCAAGGCGCGCGTTGCGTTTGCAGCGCCGGTGCCGGGCACGATCCTGCCGCTCAAGCTGTCAGACCTGGGTGGCACGCTGATCTGCCAGAAAGACAGCTTTCTGGCGGCCGCGCGCGGCGTCTCGATCGGCATCGCGTTCCAGCGCCGGATCATGACCGGCCTGTTTGGCGGCGAAGGCTTTGTCATGCAGCGGCTGGATGGCGATGGCTGGGTCTTTGTCCAGATGGGCGGCACCCTGGTGGAACGCGAGCTTGGCCCGGGCGAACAGCTCCATGTCGATACCGGGTGCCTGGCCGCCTATACGCCCTCGATCGATTTCGACCTGGTGCGCGCAGGCGGCGTGCGCAGCGTGCTGTTTGGCGGCGAAGGCCTGTTCTTTGCGCGGCTGACCGGGCCGGGCAAAGTGTGGATCCAGTCCCTGCCGTTTGCCCGCCTGGCCGGTCGCGTGGTTGCCGCCGCCATACCCAGCGGGGGCAGCAACCGTGGCGAAGGCTCGGTGCTCGGCCCGCTGGGCGATTTTATCGACGGCAATCGCTAGGGTTTCGGGACAGGCCTTCGACAGGCTCAGGGCGAACGGACCTTGGGGAAATTCCCTTGGTTTCCGTTCGGGCTGAGCTTGTCGAAGCCCGCTCCCCCGCGCGCCGCTTAGAACTGCGTGCGCACGGTCAGGCCATAGGTGCGCGGATCGCCGACCTGGCCGACGATCAGGCCGGTGTTGCCCGAACCGACCGCGAGCTGCTCGAAATAGTGCGTGTCAAAGGCATTGCGCAGCCAGCCATAGATATCGAAGCGGCCCTCGCGGCGCACGCCCAGGCGGAAGTTGGTGAGCGCATAGCCTTCGATCCAGGTATAGGCCGAAGGGGTGGGGTTGGACGAAAAGCGCGAGCGATAGTTGCCATCCACGCCGAGATAGACCTGCCCTTCCCCGCCGAACGCCTGGACCGGCAGGTTGACTTCGCCGCCATAGGAGAACGACCACTTCGACACGCCGGGCAGCACTTGGCCGGAAATGTCGCACGACAGCGGGCTGATCCCCGGCGTGCCCGGCGCAGCCGGCGTGCCGATCAGGTTGCCGTTGGCATCGACATTCTGCGTGCCACCCGAAAGCTCGGGCGCGCAGGGCGCATTCTTGAAGCGCACATACTTGGCATCGGTGTAGGCGGCGTTGGAATAGAGGCTGATCCGCTCGCTCGGCCGCACTGCGAAATCGACTTCGACACCCTGGGTGCGCACCTTTTCGGCGTTGGCGAGATAGCCGCGCAGCGCGCCCACGGTGTAGTTCGTCACCTGCGCCTGATAGTCGTTGATATCGGTGCGGAACGCGGCGACGTTGAACGTGCCCTTGCGGTTCCAGAACTGCGTCTTGATGCCCAGTTCAAAGTGGTTGACGCGTTCCGGCTTGATCGTGGCAAACTGCAGCAGCGGAGTGCCATCGGTGTTGGCCGGCACGCCGTTGAGGTTGATGCCGCCCGATTTGAAGCTGCGCGCATAAGTGCCATAGACGTGGACGTCGCTGGTGGGATCCCAGGCCAGCGTCGCGTCGCCCGACAGGTTCCAGTCGCTGAAATTGGCAACGAAGTACTGCGGCGCGAGCACGGCCAGCTGGGCCTTTTGCCGCGCGGTGTTGTTGGTGGCAAACGTGACGAGTGCCCCGTTCCCATCGGTGACGGTGGAATTGTAGATGCCGTCCTTCTTGTCATAGTTGAGGCGCACACCCGGCTGGATCGACAGCGTGTCGGTCAGCTTGTAGCCGAACTTGCCATAGATTGCCGCGCTGGTGTTCTTGAGCGTGATGTCGTTCGCGGCGGTCAGGCCGTTGAGCACGCTGGGATCGTTCGACAGCGCATTGCTCGGCGCGATCAGGAACTTGCTCGCCGCCGGGCCCTGCTGCTGAATGCCGGTGGTGTGGATCTTCTGATAGAAGCCGAATGCGCCGACGGTATAGTTGAAGCGGCCGGTTTCGCCGGTCAGGCGCAGTTCCTGGGTATACTGGTCCTGGTGCGAGGGATTGTTGGACTTGGTCGTGATCGGCAGGCCGAGGTAATCGCGGTCGTTCGACGGGTCCCAATCCCAATAGCGCCACGCCGTGATCGAGGTGATCGTGCCCAGCCCGGTCTGGATCTTGGCGCGCAGCGACACGCCGCCCACCTCGTTCTTGGCGCGCAGGGCCACGTCTTCGTCGGTCACGCGATCGAACGGATTGGTGCTGGGCACGGCATAGTTCTGCGCGGCAGCGAGCGCGGCATACTGGCGGTTGAGCGGCCGCTGCGTGGCGCCGGTGCGCACATAGACCAGCGCGCAGCAATTGGGGTTCTGCTTGTTGTAATCCCCCGCCAGCGTCACTTCGACCGTGCTCGACGGGCGCCACAGGAATTGCAGGCGCGCGCCCTTGTTGTCTTGCGAATTGATCCACTGGCGCTGCTTGACGTTATAGACCGTCCCGTCGCGCTCGGTAAACGAGCCGGCCAGGCGCACCGCCAGGGTATCGCTGAGCGGGCCGGACACTGCGCCCTTGAGCTGGACGAAACCAAGGTTGCCGGCGGTCGCCTCCAGCCGGGCCTCGGGCTCGAACGTGGGAGCGCGGGTGGTGATGTTGAGCGCGCCGGCGGTGGTGTTCTTGCCAAACAGCGTGCCCTGCGGCCCGCGCAGCACTTCGATGCGGCTCACGTCGAGAAAGTCGAACGTGGAGGACGCGGCACGGGCATAGAACACGTCATCGATATAGACGCCCACGCCCTGTTCGATGCCGTCGTTGGTCAGGCCCAGCGGCGCGCCCAGGCCGCGGATATTGACCGAGGTATTGCGCGGGTTGGACGAATAGAACTGCAGCGTGGGGGTCAACTGCGTGAGGCGGCCGACGTTGAACGCACCGGCGGCATCGATGTGGGCGCCGCCCACCACGGTAACGGCCAAAGGCACGGTCTGCACGGTTTCGGCGCGGCGGCGGGCAGTGACGACGATGCTGTCATCCACCGGTGGCGCGGCAGCGGCTGGCACAGATTTGCTGGCGGCGTCTGCCGGTGCAGGCGCATCGGCGGCATGGGCCGGGGCGGCGAGCGCGAGAGCCAGGCCGGCGGAAGCCACCGACGCGGCAAGATGGGCGCGAACGAGCATGCTGATATCCCTTTCGACATGCCGGACCACGCGCGCGGAGGGGTTCCGTGGCGGGTGGCGGCATGGTCTGTTGTTGGTTTTTGCCATGGCCGGCGGCCCTCCCCAGAGCCGTGGTGCCGCCATGGATTGCTTGGCGTGATCGAAAATTCTGGCGGATCAGTGGTTGTTGAAGCGGCGCTTCTCGGTCACGTCGATCTGGACGACGCGCCCTTCATGAACGGTGAGGCCGACATGGCCATAGCGCAGCCCGGCCAGGGCCTCGCGCACGCTGTCGAGCGATTGCTCGATCAGGCGGGCCTGTTCCGGATCGCGGGCGGCCAGATCTGCATTGGCAGGTGTGATGGACATCGGCTCTCTCTTGCAAAGGCTTAGGTCTTGGCCCCGCCGCGGCGAGGTGCCTGTTGCCACCTTCTTATACTCAACTTTTGCGATAGACATTAAACGAGTTGTTGGAGGCCAGATAGCGAAACTTTCGCCACGATGAACGGCGCTACGCCTCACCCGCACACCAGCAGGCCCGGCCCACCAACGCAGACCAAGCAATTGATAATATTCATTAACAACCAGAGTCCGCAGCGGGCTTGGGCATGCGCGGCCAGCCCGCTGCGGATCGGCCGTGGTCGCGCGCCTGGGCACGCGACTCACCGGGGCCATGCTCGCAATCTAGCGTAACGACGCCCGCTGACGAGCGGGCGGGCGGCGAAGCGGGCATGATTCTCGACAAAACGAGTAGAGATTAACGCACGGTCTGTAACGTTTCCTGACAGGGCCGCTTTGCACTTGCCAAGGCGCTGCTGCCCGTTTCTAACATCGTGCTTGTCATACAAGAGTAGCAAAGCGGAACGATGGCGCGCGGGACCGCAACAACACCAAGCAGGACAGCAATCGTGGCAGAAACCAGCGCAGCGCCGGGTGGCGTACTGCCGATGCAGGCCCTATCCGCGTTGACCGAGGGTCCACCGCCGATGCGCTATTTCAACCGCGAGTTGAGCTGGCTGATGTTCAACCGCCGCGTTCTGGCCGAGGCGCAGAACACCAACTATCCCTTGCTGGAGCGGCTGCGCTTCCTGTCGATCTCGGGCAGCAACCTCGATGAGTTCATGATGGTGCGCGTGGCCGGGATCGCCGGCCAGGTGCGCCGCGGGATCGACGAGGTTTCGATCGACGGGTTCAGCCCGGTCCAGCAGTTGCAGCAGATCCACGGCGCCGTGGAAGACCTGGTCAGCGCCCAGCGCGTGGTGCTGGGCGAGCTGTCAGACCTGCTGGCCGACGCGGGCATCCATCTGGTGGGCGACAAGCCCCTGCCCCGCCACCAGGCCGATTGGCTGGCGCGCTATTTCACCGAGCATGTCATGCCGGTGCTTACCCCCCAGGCGATCGATCCGGCGCACCCGTTCCCGTTCATCGCCAACCAGGGCACGGGCATCCTGTTTTCGATGGTGCGGGTGGCCGATAATGACCCTGTGACCGAGATGATCCTCGTGCCGCCGGCGCTGCCACGCTTTGTCAAGCTGCCCGACGATGGCGGCTGGATCAGCATCGAGGAACTGGTGCGCCGCAACGCCGCCACGGTGTTTCCTGGCTTTCGCATCCAGGGTTCGGGCACGTTCCGCGTGCTGCGCGACAGCGACATGGAGATCGAGGAAGACGCCGAAGACCTGGTGCGCTATTTCCGCACGGCGATCCAGCGGCGGCGGCGCGGCAAGGTGATCATGCTGCAGTTGCAGGATGATTTCGATCCCACGGCCGAGCAATTGCTGCGCGACAAGCTGCGCCTGGACTATGCGCTGGTGGTGAAATCGCGCGGCCTGCTGGCGATGAACGGCCTGTCGCAGATCGTCGACATGCCGCGCCCGGAACTGAAGTTCGAGCCCTATAACCCGCGCTATCCCGAACGCGTGCTGGAACACGACGGCGATTGCTTTGCCGCGATCCGCGAAAAGGATCTGGTGATCCATCACCCGTTCGAAAGTTTCGACGTGGTGGTCGATTTCCTGCGCCAGGCCGCCGAAGACCCGGATGTGGTGGCGATCAAGCAGACGCTCTATCGCGCCGGCAAGCAATCGGCAGTGATCGCCGCGCTGATCGCGGCGGCCGAAGCGGGCAAGTCCGTCACGGCCGTGGTCGAACTCAAGGCGCGGTTCGATGAAGAACAGAATCTGCACTGGGCGAGCCAGTTGGAGCGCGCCGGGGTCCAGGTGATCTATGGCTTCGTCGACTGGAAGACCCACGCCAAGGTTTCGATGGTGGTGCGGCGCGAGGGCGATGGCTATCGCACCTATTGCCACTTTGGCACCGGCAACTATCACCCGGTGACCGCGCGCATCTATACCGACCTGTCGTTCTTTACCGCCGATCCCAAGGCGGGGCGCGATGCCGGGCAGCTGTTCAACTTCATCACCGGCTATGTCGAGCCCAAGAACACCGAGTTTCTTTCCATCTCGCCGATCGGGCTGCGCCGCACGCTGTATGATTGCATCGAGCGCGAGATCGCCTTTGCCCGCGCGGGCAAGCGCGCCGCGATCTGGGCCAAGCTCAACGCGCTGACCGACAGCCGCCTGATCGAGCGGCTCTATGCCGCAGCGCAGGCTGGCGTGGACATTTCGCTGGTGGTGCGCGGCATCTGCTGCCTGCGGCCCGGCGTGCCCGGGCTTTCGGAACGGATCACGGTGAAATCGATCATCGGCCGCTTTCTGGAGCACAGCCGCATCTGGGCGTTCGGCAACGGCGGCGCCCTGCCCAACCGGCGCGCGCGGGTGTTCATCTCTTCAGCCGACGGGATGAGCCGCAATCTGGATCGCCGGGTGGAAGTGCTGGTGCCGATCCGCAACCGCACGGTGCACGACCAGATCCTGGACCAGGTGATGCTGGCCAACCTGATCGATACCGAGCAAAGCTGGACTTTGCACGCCGATGGCGATTATCAGCGGGTTTCGTGTCGATCCGACGCGGACGAGAAACCGTTCAATGTGCACCGCTATTTCATGACCAATCCTTCGCTTTCGGGCCGCGGCGCGGCCCTTACCAAGGGGCGCAAAGTGCCCAAGCTGGCGCTGCGGCGCGGTGGCGCAACGGTCGATTGACGGCGCGATGGCATTTGGCCTGTCCCGTGGCAAAGAAGCGCCCAAGCGCGCCATTATCGATATCGGCTCCAACACCGTGCGCCTGGTCATCTATGGCCAGCCGCTGCGCGCGCCCAAGGTGCTGCACAACGAGAAAGTGACCGCCCGCCTGGGCAAGGGCGTGGCCGAAAGCGGTGATCTTTCGCCCAAGGCCATGGCCCTGGCGCTGGCCTCGCTCGCCCGGTTCAAGGCGATCCTGGCGCTGCAAGGGGTCAGCGAGGTGGACGTGGTGGCCACCGCCGCCAGCCGTGACGCGCGCAATGGTCCGGCCTTCCTCGACGCCATCGCCAAGCTGGGCTTTGCCCCGCGCCTGCTCTCGGGCGAGGAAGAGGCGATCACCAGCGCGCATGGCGTGCTGGGCGCCTTTCCCAAGGCCAAGGGCGTAGTCGGCGATCTGGGTGGCGGCAGCCTGGAACTGGTCGATGTGGACGGGCAGCGCTGCACCCATGGGGTCAGCCTGCCGCTGGGCACGCTGCGCCTGCCCGCGCTGCGCGCCGAAGGGCAGCGCGCGTTCGGGCAGAAGATCACCAAGGCGCTGGCCAAGGCGGAATGGAAAGCCACGCCGGGGCAGACGCTCTATCTCGTCGGCGGCTCGCTGCGCGCCTTTGCCCGCCACATGATGGTGGAAACGCGCTTTCCGATCGATGATCCGCATGGCTACGTCGCCGATCCTGCCCTGGCGCTCAAGCTGGCCAAGGCCCTGGCGCGGCGCAAGGGAGAGGCGGTGGCGCCGATTGCCGGGGTTTCCGGCGGGCGCCTTACCAGCCTGCCCGATACTGCCGCGCTGCTCGCCGTGCTGATCGCCCGGCTAAAGCCCGAAAGGCTGGTATTTTCCGCCTGGGGCCTGCGCGAAGGCGTGCTGTGGGAAGCGATGCCCGATGCCGTGCGCGGGCAGGAACCGCTGGTCGCCGGCGCCTCTGCCTTTGCCCAAGAACACGGCATTTCACCCAACACCGCCAGCATGGTGGCCGGCTGGACCGCCGGCGTGGTGCAGACCGACGGGCCCGACCGGCGCGAGCGCCTGCGCCTGGCCGCCACGATGCTGTGCATGGCCTCGGCCACGGTGGAGCCCAACCTGCGCGGCGACCTGGCGCATGAATGGGGCCTGCGCAAACGCTGGATCGGCGCGACCGCGCGCGATCGCGCGATGCTCGCCGCCGCGATGATCGCCAATACCGGCAAGCTGACGCTGCCCGAAGATCTCAACCTTCTCGCCACCCCCGCGTCCCTGCGCGAAGCCCAGGCCTGGGGCCTTGCCACCCGCCTGTGCCGCCGCTTCACAGTGGGCGCGCCTTCTGCGCTGAACGGCAGCACGTTGCGCCGCGAAGGCGAGGTGCTGGTGATGGAAGTGGAAGACCGCCATGCCGTGCTGATCAACGACAGCGTCGGCCGCGATCTCAAGGCGCTTGCCGCGCATCTGGGGCTGAAGGCGGCGATCAGGGAGCGGTAGGGCTCAACCCGGGCGGACGACCATCGCAAACAGGCGGTCGAGGTTGAGCTGAATGTCCTGGACCGATGGATTGTCTGCGTATTTGGCCATGCCAAGCGGCAAACTCATGCTCTCGTGCAAAGCAGAAGCCTCGGCGTCGGTCAGAATATTGCGGCCGCGCAGGATATTCGCCAGACTGACGATGCCGTTGATGGCCGAAATATCAGACGCTTCGTGCGCATCGAGCAACTGGGGGTCGATGAGGCTGGGACTATCCGTCATGAAACTGGCTCCACCGGTTGGCGATGCCGGCAATCTTGCTGATTTTCCGGCATGCCAACGGCGCGCCGAGCGTTGGCATCGGCGCGGCCAGAGTGGCAAAGCAGGGCAGTTGCCCGCTTGGTCTCACCGCTTGATCGTGACGATCCCGACCGGCGCTGGCTTGGTCGATGGATTGGAGGCGTTAAGCTTGGGCGGCTTGGCCGCCTTGGGCTTGCGGACTTCCTTGTTGGATTTCTTTTGACCCTTGGCCATGCCAATTCCTTTTCACGGTGCGAGCAACGCTCTTTACTTTGAAGCGTATTCGCCCGGCTGCGCACCAAAGTTGTCGCGCGCAAACGTGCGGGCGCCAGCCATGGTCTTGAACAGTTCGTCTTGCAGCTGCGCCGTGACCAACGGATACCCTTGCGAATTGTATCGGATACTGCGCACGGTCAGCCGGAAATTGCCTTCCGCATCCTTGTTGATCAGGAACGGACGATTTTTCGGATCAGACATTTTCGGCCTCCAGCAATGTCAATTCGGCATGTAGCGACAGGTGCGGTGTGGTCGCGCGGTTGGATCAACCGCGCGACCCGCATCCATCAGGCAGCCTGGAGATTCACTGCCGAAACCTTGCCGCGGCGATCGGTTTCCAGCTCGTACGAAACGCGCTGGTCCTTTTCGAGCGTGCGCATGCCGGCGCGTTCCACGGCCGAGATGTGCACGAAGGCATCGGTGCCGCCGTCATTGGGCGCAATGAAGCCATAGCCCTTGTCGACGTTGAAAAACTTTACGGTTCCGGTCGTCATATGGATAACCCTTTATCCCATGGTTTGACGGGCATGCGCCAACAGCGGCGCATCCCGGCTTCTGTAGTGCTAGAAAAGGATAAAGGGGTGGCATAAAGCTGCCGATTTATCCGTCGCATGCGACGTAAGCACAACCCTAATAACACGATGCCGAAAAATTGAAAGGCAATTCTCGGTTTTCGTGGAATCGTGGCCGGGATTGATGCGCAATACAGCGCGCCGCGCGCAATACAGCGCGCCGCGCCGGGGGAATGCGGTAGAATTGAGCTGTGGTGCTTACAGGCCCTCCCCCAGCCCCTCCCGCCAGCGGGAGGGGTTAGGGGAGGGAATGTTTGGACTAATCAATCCGCAGCCCACCAACCCGCCGGAACAGCTCCAGGATCAGCGGATCGCGCTCGGCGCTGCGGATGGCCGCTTCGAAGCGCAGTTGCCGTTTGGGCGATGGCAGGACTTGCACCAGTTCCCCGCTCGCCAGTTCGCCGCGCACCATGGTTTCGGGCAACAGCGCGGCGCCGCTGCCCAGGCGGATGATTTCGACCAAGGCGCGGACGTTGTTGCAGGTGCGGATGACTGGCGGCGTGATGCCGTGCTGCGCGAGGGATTCGCGCATGATGCCGTGGATGGGTGAGTGTTCCGGGATCGACCACACCGGCAGCGCTTGCTTGAAGCCGCCGGCCTGCGCCGTGGCCTTGCTGGCCGCCCAGACCAGCGCGACGCTGCCCAATGGCGTGGTGCGCACGCCGGGGCTGGCGACCGGGCCGGCGAGGAACACCATGTCGCTGGTGCCGGCGAGCAGTTGCTGGAGCATGCGGGCGGTTAGGTCGAGCTCGATCTCCAGCGTCACGCCGGGCAGGTTCTGCTCCACCGCCGCGACGAAGGCGGGCAGGCAACTGGCGGCGGCGATCTCGCCGGTGCCGATGCGCACGATGCCGGTGGCGCCGCCAAAGTCGCTCGCCTTGAACAGCGCGCGTTCGAAGCCGGCCCACAGCGGCTCGAAATCGGCGACCAGGGCGCGGCCGCGCGCGGTGAGCACCATGTTGCGCCCTTCGCGGCGGAACAGATCGACGCCCAATTGCTCCTCGATCTCTTTCACGCGGGCGGAAATGGCGGGCTGCGTAGTATTGAGCCGCTCTGCCGCGGCGCGGAACGTGCCCAGGCGGGCAATCCACAGCAGGGTTTCGAGGTGATAGATGGCCAGGCGCTTCATGGGCCTGCGGTATCATATCCAGGTCTTATCATAAAAGATAACAATGTATCGCTAGTTCCGATCGATTGGCTGGCGTAAGACGGGGCATCAATGGAGAGGTGCCGATGGCCAACAAGATCTATCCCTCTGCCACAGCCGCGCTGGACGGGCTGTTGCACGATGGCCTGCTGATCGCCTGCGGGGGCTTTGGCCTTTGCGGAATCCCTGAGCGGCTGCTGGATGCGGTGCGCGAGTCCGGGGTGAGCGGGCTGACCTTTGCCAGCAACAATGCCGGCATCGACAACGAAGGCATCGGCAAGCTGCTGCGCACGCGCCAGGTCAAGAAGATGATCTCGTCCTATGTGGGCGAGAACAAGGAATTCGAACGCCAGTATCTGTCGGGCGAGCTGGAGGTGGAATTCTGCCCCCAGGGCACCCTGGCCGAGCGCATGCGCGCGGGCGGCGCAGGCATTCCCGGCTTCTACACCAAGACCGGCGTGGGCACGCTGGTGGCCGAGGGCAAGGAAGTGAAGAATTTCGACGGGCAGGACTATATCCTGGAACGCGGGATCTTTGCCGACCTGTCGCTGGTCAAGGCGTGGAAGGCGGACGAGAGCGGCAACGTGGTGTTCCGCAAGACGGCGCGCAATTTCAACGTGCCGGCCGCGACCTGCGGCAAGGTCTGCGTGGTGGAAGTGGAAGAGATCGTGCCGACCGGCAGCCTCGATGCCGATGGCATCCACCTGCCGGGCGTCTATGTCCAGCGGCTAGTGCTGGGCGCGCCCTATGACAAGAAGATCGAATTCCGCACCACCCGTGCGCGGGAGAACGCCTGATGCCCTGGACTCGTGACGAAATGGCCGCGCGCGCGGCGCGCGAACTTCAAGATGGGTTCTATGTGAACCTGGGCATCGGCATCCCCACGCTGGTGGCCAACCACATTCCCGCCGGCATGGAAGTGACGCTGCAATCGGAAAACGGGATGCTGGGCATCGGCCCCTTCCCGTTCGACGACGAGGTCGACGCCGACCTGATCAACGCCGGCAAGCAGACCATCAGCGAACTGCCGCAGACCGCCTATTTCGATAGCGCGCAAAGCTTTGCCATGATCCGGGGTGGGCATATCGACCTGACCGTGCTGGGCGCGATGGAAGTGTCGCAGGGCGGCGATATCGCCAACTGGATGGTGCCCGGCAAGATGATCAAGGGCATGGGCGGCGCCATGGACCTGGTCGCGGGGGTGAAGCGCATCATCGTGGTGATGGAGCACTGCGCCAAGGACGGCAGCTCCAAGTTCATTCCTGATTGCACCCTCCCGCTGACTGGCAAGAACGTGGTCGACATGGTGATCACCGACCTCGCCGTGTTCCAGCGCCCGGATCACGACAGCCCGTTCCACCTGGTGGAGCTGGCGCCGGGCGTGACGGCCGAGGAAGTGGCGGCCAAGACCACGGCGCATTACGTGGCGGCCTGAACCATTGCTGCGCCGCCATGGCCGCAGGGCCACTGGCGGCGCAGTGCCCAGACTACCTTTTGAACCAACATGAAAATTTGGTCATTCATCCCGATGTCAGGCCCGAGCCATTAGCCCCTGCCCCGGGACCGATGGGAAAGCGCAATCGGGAATTGACCATGACCTGGAACATCAACTTCCTGCACCCCGGCAAGGCTGTGAAGTGCGTCATCACCTCGCTCGTGCTGTCGATCCCGCTGTGGACCGGATCGCTGGTGGTGGCCAAGCTGGTGATCGTGCCCGAAGTGCGAGCGATTGCCGCACAGTGGAGCGGCGACGCACGCGCGCTGGTGCCCGAAAGCGAACGCCGGGCCGAGCAGGACACCCAGCCGCTGCTGATCGCCAGCCAGCATGAAGCACATGTGATGGCCGACGCGCTGCGGCGGATCTAGCCCGTCTTATTCATGAGGTCGCTGTTCCGGTCTGATCGGTTTTGATTGTTCGCTGGCGGCATGATGCAGTCGCGCGTCATCGACGGTGTTTTCAC
>NZ_JABGCC010000003.1:0-634945 GCF_013149315.1 Novosphingobium sp. SG754
ATCACGCACCTCAGGCGAAAATTTGTTCCGGGTTTTGCTCATCACCAAAGCTCCATCTCACAAATAGGAGCCTCCAGGAAACCCGGGACGGTTCAATGTCGCGGATGATATGCTGTCCTGTCTGTCCCGTGTTCCTTCCGTCTTGTGGAAAGACGCCATCACCATGGAAGCCGGAAAACTGACGGACGCCCAGTTGCAGCACGCCACAGATCTCTTTTCCAATCCTGACTATGCTCGCCTGGTGGCTCTGATGGAGAAGATGAACTCTGGTCAGTTCATAGGGCCGGAGCGGGACGATCTGGAACCACTAATAGCGCGGCTAAGTGGTGACGGGCTGACCGCGGTCTTTGGCGCCATGGCTGCCATGCCCGGCATGTTCGATGCGGAAGCGGACCGATGCTACGCCGATATGAAAACTGCACTCCAGCAGGCCGGAATCGACGATCGCGACCTTTCCCCTCCTCCGACGCATTTATCGCACACCAGTAAATTCCCCCTTAGTACGCCCTAATGGCACCATAATAACCTCAAGTCTCTGGTAACAACCACTGCATTGCCATTATTATAAAACCTATTGAATTTTATGCAAATTAAATAACAAATATGAGTATTATTACTTCTCCTACTGAATAACGGACTTCTGATAAATTCTATGGGATGAAATTAAGATTATTGACCCTCCTCCCGTTCTTAGGCCGCCGATAAATTAGATCCGGTGCCCTTATGGCCTTGGCGAGGGCTTGCAAACTCAGCGGGTGCCATCCCGCCAGGGCTGCCGTGCGGACGCACGGCGCTGTAGTCCGTCCGCCATGCCTCGATGATCCTTCCTGCGTCGGCCAACGACGGGAACAGGTGCTATGACGATGCCGTGTGACGATGCTGGCGCTATGGGGGTGCGGCGCTTCAAGGTATTCACTGTCGTAGGCCGCCGACGGGATTGACCGGCGGAAGTGAAGGCATCGATCGTGGTCGAGAGCTTTTCAGGCCACGAGACGGTTTGCGCGGTGGCGCGCCGGCATACGCTGAGCCCATCGCAACTGTTCACCTAGCTCCGGGAGCTGCGCAAGCAGTTCGATGAGCGCGGTATGGCGCCGCCAGCGGCGCCGGCGCTCGAAGGCGAGTGCGGTCGAACTGGAGATCGACGGCGTGCTGTGAAGATCGGCCGTGGTGCTGATGCCGGCGTGATTGCTGCGGTGAGACTTAACGCATCAATCACAGTAAGTCGGGGTCCGGCTCAAGGCCGACCAGATGGCGCCCGACGATGACCAGGCGATTTTCGAGATCGAAAAACATGTGATTGCCGGCAGTATGGATGTCCCGCCAATAGCGCTGCAACGGTCGCGACTTGAATGTCGCGCTTCCGCCAGCGGCGGCGAGCAGCCGGTCAACCGCATTCATGATCATGCGCCCGGCAAATGCTTCGTCGCCACGCGAGCGCAAGACCTCGTCCATCGCCGGACGGGTTCCCGCCTTGGCGTGATCGACAATGCCTTGCCAGTGCGCGGTGATCAGCGCACTGGCAGCGCGGATTTCCATATGGCTTTCGGCAAGCCGGATGAATGACAGGGGATTGTCCATCCGCAGCTTGCCGGTATGCGGGCGAATGCGTTTCTGCACACTTTCGCGGTAGGCAGCCAGGGCGCCATCCGCAGCACCAAGCAGTACGGCGCCGAAGTTGGCCGCAGTGGCCAGAAATGGCATCCGAAAGAGCCAATGGTCGTGCAGACCGGGTTCTGCTGGCGGCGCGAACATGCCCGGACCCCAGCAGCGATGCTGCGGCACGAACACGTTGCGCACTTCCACCCGCTTGCTGCCGGTGGCACGCATGCCAACCGTGTCCCAGTTGTCTACGATATTGAAGTCGCTGCGCGGGATCAGGCCAAGGTATGACACGCCCGGCATGCCCTCAACGCGAAATCCAAGCTGGGCCCAGGCAGCATGGTCGCAACCGCTGGAAAAGTCCCATGCGCCGGTAAGCAGATAGCCGCCCTCGGTCGTCTGCGCGGTGACTACCGGCGCGAACGACGAGCAGATGCGGGTGTCGGGCCCATCGGCCCAGATGTCATCCTGCGCCTGTTTGCCGTAATAGGAAATCCCGTGCGAATGCGTGCCAACCACACCAGCGATCCAGCCAGAAGCAGGGCACACCGCAGCGAGGCGCCGCACGCCGGCCAGGAATTCGATGAAATCGACCTCGTCGCCACCATACATTGCCGGCACGAGAGCGCGGAAGACACCTGCTTGGGTCAAGGCAGCGATGCTGTCGGGATGAAGCGAACTGCGCTCATCGCCTTGTGCAGCCCCGGCGGCGATCTGCGGCAGTATCTGCTCTATCCGTGCGCCAAAGCCATCGGTCGCGACGCCATGTGAATCTGGTGGCGGCATGAGCAGGGCGTGATTCATGGGGGCTCTCCTGAACGGTGGCACCGCGCTTCATCGCGCGTTGCGGGCCGCGTTTTGTCAGGAAGCCAGACTTCAGGAAAATCGTAAGGCGTGTACGGATACATCACGTAAAATGATAGATGCCGGCATGGCGCCAGCCTTCATGCCGCGTGGACATCCATCGTGTGCAACACCCTTTCGAGCCGCGACAGCAGCCATTCGAGGCCAGGATCGGATGTCCGGTGACGATGCCATTGCGCAATTTCGACCACGGGCTTGAGCGCGAGGGGCAAAGGCAGAACCTTCAAAGGCAACATGCGTGCAAACCGTTCGGCATGGCGGCGGTGCATCACGCCCATGTGCCTGCTGCCGACCAGTGCAAAAGGAACCATGGCGAACGAGGCGACCGACACCTCGATGCGGCGATGGATGCCCATTTCCGTCAACTGCTTTTCATACACGGATGGGTGCGAAACGCCCCTGAATTCGGCACAGGCATGGCCCATGTCGAGGAACTGGTCGAGCGTGATGTGATCGCCAATCGTCGGATTTTCGGCCCAGCAGACAGCCCGCGCGTCATCCTCGAACAGCACGCGCCGCGGATGTTCCGGCCTGGCGAAACTTTCGGCAACGATCAGAAGATCGATGTCGCCACGCTCGAACATCTCCAGCGCGCTGATATCAGGGGGAAGGAACTTGAAACTGATCCCCGGCGCCTCGTTTTGAACCTGCAGCGCAAGGTCGTGACCAACGATCATCGCCACATAGTCCGAGCACCCCAGCGTGAAACACCGAACCGCGGTGGCCGGGTCGAATTCGGATGGGTTGGTAATGGTGGATCGCACCTGTAGCAGAATCGCGCGAATGGCAGGGGCAAGCTGCTGGGCCTTGCCGGTCAGCACCATGCTGCGGCCGTCTCTCGCCAGAAGCTCGTCGTTGAAATATTCACGTAGCCGCTTGAGCGCGCCACTGACCGCCGATTGGGTCAGGTTCAGGTGCTCCGCCGTGCTGGAAACGCTCTTCAATTCGATCAGCGCATCGAGCGTGACCAGCAAATTGAGATCCAGTTTGTCAAAACGCATCGCGCCACTCTCCCAGCTACGCGGATGCGTGCATCTAAGCCGGAACACCACATGCTTTTGCAACCCAAAGATTGGCGATGCCCAGCGGAGGGACGACGGCCGCCATATGGCCCGGCGCGGCTACCCGGCTCGGGAGCCGGGCCCGCCAATACCGAGCATTATCTGCATCGGCGCGCTGGTTCCGCTCAGATCGGATAATGGCAGGGCAGGGTTTCCACCGTGATCCAGCGGGTTTCGGTGAAGCTGTCGATGCCCTGGCGCCCGCCGAAGCGGCCATAGCCGCTGTCGCCTACCCCGCCGAACGGCATTTGCGCCTCGTCGTGCACGGTGGGGCCATTGATGTGACAGATGCCTGATTTGATGCGCTTGGCCAGCATCAGGCCCTTGGCCGCGTCGCGGGTGAAGATCGCTGCGGAAAGGCCGTAGTCGGTGTCGTTGGCCAGCTCGATCGCGTGGTCTTCGTCGCGGGCGCGGATGATGCCGACGACCGGGCCGAAGCTCTCGTCGCGGAACAGCTTCATGTCGGTGGTCACGTTGTCCACCAGATGGGCGGGCATGATGACGTTCTGGCTCGTCTCGCCGCTGACGAGAAGGTTCGCGCCTTGTGCGACGGCATCTTCGACCAGGGAGAGGCAATGGGCGACCGTCTTGGCATCGACCACAGCGCCCAATGGAGTCTTGCCCCGACGTGGATCGCCAGCGGTCAAACTCTTGACCTTGGTAGCGAATTTTGCGGCGAATTGATCGGCCACGGCATCGACTACGATAATCCGCTCGGTGCTCATGCAGATCTGGCCCTGGTTGAAATAGGCGCCGAACGCGGCGGCCTTGACCGCCTCGTCAAGGTCGGCATCGGCGCAGACGACGAATGGCGCCTTGCCGCCGAGTTCGAGCAGGCATGGCTTGAGGTTTTCAGCCGCACGCTTAGCGATGATGCGACCCACCGCCGTACTGCCGGTGAAGTTGATGCGCTTGACCTGTGGCGCGTCGATCAGCCCACCAACGACATCGGCAGCATCCTCGGGTCGGTTGGTGACGACTTGCACCAATCCTTCCGGCAGGCCGGCAGCGGCAAAACTGTCGATGATCAGCGTGTGGGTGCGGGGGCATTGTTCCGACGCCTTGAGGATCACACCATTGCCGCAGGCCAGCGGCACGGCAATCGCGCGCACGCCCAGAATGATCGGGGCATTCCAGGGGGCGATGCCGAGGATGACCCCGACCGGCTCCTTGAGCGCCATCGCCAGGCAACCCGGTTTGTCGCTGGGAATAACCTCGCCCGCGATTTGCGTAGTGAGGGCCGCTGCCTCGCGGATCATGCTGGCACCCAGCATGTGGTTGAAGCCCGCCCAGCCAGCGGTTGCCCCGATCTCGGCCATCATCGCGGCGATGAAATCATCCTTGCGCGCCACCAGGGCATCTGCTGCCTGCATCAAAACCGTGCGCCGCGCATTGGGGCCCATCGCGGCCCACGCGGGCTGTGCGGCCGCTGCGGCCGCAGCAATTGCGGGCACGTCGGCTGCTGTCATCGCGCGCGCCGTTGATGCCACTTCGCCGGTGATCGGGTTCAAACGGGTAAAGGTCACCAGATCTTCTCCTCAAACTTTCCGGCTGACAGCTTGGGGCATAATTAGTTTGTCGTCAAACTAAAATGCTGTATCAGCGCGCCAAGGCCGTGAACGAATCGACGGCCTGGAGGAGAGCAAAAATGAGACTTGCAGGGATGGATGCACGGATATCGGCGAGCGTGACCGCGATGATCGTAGCGGGACTGTGGGCCGCGTCGGCGCAGGCACAAGCGGCAGACCAGGCGCCGGATCAGGCGGCCAAGGATGCGGCCGTGGCGCAGGAGATTGTCGTGACCGGGTCGCGCGTTGCCAGCAATGGCAATGCCCAGCCAACCCCTGTTACCGTGATGTCGGCCGACCGCCTGCAGGATTCCTCGCCGCGTGGCCTGGCCGAAGGCGTGCTGTCACTGCCCAGCTTCAACGGGTCCAACTCGCGGACGGCGGGTGGTGCGGCAGCCAACGCCGGGCACAGCTACCTCAACCTGCGCGGCCTGGGCACCAACCGCAATCTCGTGCTGCTCGATGGCCGCCGCTTCGTGTCGACGCAAGATGCCGGCGCGGTCGACATCAACCTGTTCCCGCAGTTGCTGATGAAGCGCGTGGAAGTCGTGACCGGTGGGGCGTCGGCGGCCTATGGTTCTGACGCCATCGCGGGCGTTACCAACTTCATCCTCGACGATCGCTTTACCGGGCTCAAGGGCCTCGCCTCGCAAGGCATCAGCCGTTACGGCGACAGCAAGACCACCCGTCTCTCGCTGGCCGGCGGCACGTCGTTCCTGGATGGCAAGCTGCGCGTCGTTGCAAGCTTTGATTACACCAAGGACACTGGCGCCCAAGGCTACAACATCGGCGGCAAGAACCGCGCGTGGCAGCGTCTTGGCAGCTTCCTGGTCAACAACCCCAATGTGTCGCCAGCCAATCCGGCATCGCCCACCAACCCCACGCTGATCGTGGCCAACAACGTGGTGTTTCCCTATGCCACCACAGGCGGTCTGATCGTGTCGGGCCCGCTGGCGGGAACGCAGTTCCTGCCGAACGGGGCAACCGCGCCATTCACCTTTGGCACCAACCGCACGTCGGGTTCGATGTCGGGCGGGGATGGCGCCAGTCCGGTTGGAACCGGCACGCTGGAAACGCCGCTGGATGCCAAGGTGGGCTTTGTCCACGTTGCCTATGGCGACAAGGACAGCATCGAGGTGTTCGCCGAGGGCAACTATGCCCATACCTACATCACCAACAATGCCGGTGCCAACAGCTATGGCGTGAACGGCACGGCTTACACGATCTTTGCCGACAATGCCTATCTGCCGGCCAGCATCGCCTCGCAAATGGCGCCTGGCAGCAGCTTCAAGATGGGCCGCTACAACATTGACCTTGGGGTCTACCAAAAGCAGGTCGAAACCGAGGTGGTGCGCGGCGTCATTGGCGCGCGGGGCCGCATCGGTGCCAACTGGAACTGGGACGCCTATTTCCAGCATGGCCGCACGCAGGGCAACTTTACCGCCGCCAACGGCATCATCACAGCCAATCTCTACAACGCGGTTGATGCGGTGGTGAACCCGGCCACCAACCAGATCGTCTGCCGCTCGACGCTCAGCAATCCTGGCAATGGCTGCGTGCCCATCAACCTGTTTGGCGCCGGCACCCCGTCGGCCGCGGCGCGCCAGTATATTGCCGGCAATGCCTATGCCAACCAGACTGTCACGCAGGATGTACTGGCGGCCACGCTGCGTGGGTCGCCGCTGGAACTGCCCGCCGGCAAGGTGCAGGTGGCCGTGGGCGCCGAACACCGCCGCGAAGGCCTGAAGCAAGTGGTGCCCTCGCTGGCCACCATCACCCAGACCGGCAATGGCGCGCAAGGGTTTCCCGGCAGCCTGCTGGGCACCCAGGGCGGCTATTTCCTGGGTAACTCCTCGCCGGTCAATGCCAGCTATCTGGTGGACGAAGCCTTTGCCGAAGCACAGATTCCGCTCCTGGCCGACAAGCCCTTTGCCAAGTCACTGGAACTGAACGGCGCTGCCCGCGTCACGCACTATTCCAACGCCGGCACGGTGTGGACCTACAAGGCGGGCCTGGTCTATGCCGTCAAGCGATCTGCGCCTGCGTGCCACGGTCTCGCACGATATTCGCGCGCCCAACCTCGGCGAACTTTACCTGTCTCAGGCGCAGACGATTGCCACGGTAATCGATCGCCAGAATGCCAATGCCTCGGCGACGGCGACGATCCAGTTGCCCGGGAACCCCAACCTGAAGCCGGAAAAATCGAACACCATCACGATCGGTGCGGTGCTCACCCCCAGCTTCTGGCGCGGTTTCAGCGCATCGGTCGATTATTACGACATCAGCATCAATGGCGCGATCACCCGCCTCAGTAACCAGCAGACGGTGGATGAGTGCGCCGCGGGCAATGCGGCCCTGTGTGCGCTGATCACACGCAATGGCGGCGCCATCTCGGTGATCTCCACGCCCAATCTCAACCTTGCCACGTTGAAGACGCGCGGCTTCGATGTCGAAATGAACTATGGCTTTGGCATCGGCACGGTGTTCGGCCAGCCGAGCCGGGTTTCGCTGCGGGCGCTGGCGTCCTACGTCACCAAGCTGCAAACCACGACGCCGGGTTCCGCGCCGATCGATCGCGCCAGCCAAACGCCCTTTCAGGGCACGGCCAGCGCCGATATCGACCTTGGCCGGCTGAATGTGCTGGTGCAAGAACGGCTGATCGGCAGCCGCGCGATCGACAGCACCTATACGCCCTCGTTCGTGGCCAACAACCATATCGGCGCGGTGTGGTATACCGACCTCAATGTCACCTATCACCTGGGCGGCAAGCTGGAGGGGGTCGATGTGTTTGCCTCGGCCAACAACCTGTTTGACAAGGCCCCGCCGCTGGGTGCCACCACCTTTGGCATTGCCCCGTCTTCCACCCTGTCGCAGTTCTATGATGTCATCGGGCTCTATATGACCGCCGGCATTCGCTTCAAGTTTTGACCCTGTTGGCTGGCGCCCTTTGTGGCGCCAGCCTTTTTCGCATGGGGAGCTTCGACCATGACCAAGATTTCAATCGCCAGTCTCGCGCTGGCCGGCGCGATGGCGCTGGCCACAATGGCCCCCCTGCAAGCCGAGCCTGCCGCATCGTGTGACCGGGCCTGCCTGACCGCGATGATGGAAAGCTATATCGACGCCATTCCAACGCACGATCGCGCTGGCCAGCCCATCGCGGCCGGCACCAGGGAAACCGTCAACGGCCGGGTATCGCCCGCCCAATCGGACTATTTCTGGAAGCTGGTGGACGGCATCACCTATCGCCAGATCCTGGCCGATCCTTCCACCGGGCAGGTCGCCATGCTGGGCGTTGCGACCGAGGCGGGTGGCCGCGGCGCCTATTGGCTACGGCTGGCGGTGAAGAATCGCCAGATCACCGAGATCGAGCAGGTGATCGGCGACCGGCCTGCTGGCGGTGTGCCGGGCCTTGCCGCGCCCAACCCCTATTTCGAGCAGATTCTGCCGGAGCAGAGCCGTTCCACCCGCGCGCAACTGATCGCCATTGCCGACAGCTATTTCGAGGGTTTGCAGCGCCACGATGGGGCTGGGGTGCAGTCTGCCCTGGGGTGCCGGCGCTATGAAAACGGCAACCAGACCTCGCTCAACCCGCTGGGCAACACCTGGGCCTGCAACGTAATGAGCGACTACACCTACATGGACAAGATCAAGGAGCGCCGCTTCCCCATCGTCGATGTGGAACGCGGCATCGTGGTCGGCGCCATGGTGATCGAGGTGTCAAAGCCCAAGGCCAGCGCCGCGATCACCGGGGCCGTTCCCGGCGGCCCGCAGTCCGTTGTGCCGCTGTTCAGCCGCCCGCACGACACGCTGATCCAGGAGGTTTTCAAGATCGCCGACGGCAAGATCCAAGAGATCAACGTGATCCGCCAGGACATGCCCTATCAGTGGGGCAGCGGGTGGTGATGGCCCTTATCCGAAAGACGCCGGCATGAAGATCATGGTTGTGGGGGCAGGCGCCATGGGCACCCTGTTTGGCGGGCGCTTGGCCCGGGCCGGCCATCAGGTGGTGTTCGTCGATACAGACCCCGCGCGGGTCGCGGCCATTGCCGCCAATGGCGTCTGGGAAAACGACATCCCCGCCTGTTGCGCGGCGGCGTTGCCCGGCGTGGCGCAGGGTGAGACTGATCTGCTGATCCTGTTCACCAAGGCCCAGCATACCGCCGCTGCCATGGTACAGAACGCTGGCGCGTTGCGCCCCGATGGCATGGTGCTCACGCTGCAGAACGGCCTGGGCAACGGTGTCGCGATTGCAGGCGTTGTCGGCGCTGATCGAGTGCTGGTGGGTATTACCAATTGGCCGGCCGATTTGCTCGGCCATGGGCGCATCCACGTGGCGGGCCATGGCATGGTCAAGTTCTGGAGCCTGACAGGCGCGGATACCCCCGCCATTCACCGGGTTGCCGCCGCATTGGCCGAGGCGGACCTTGGCGCGAGCGCCGAGCCTTCGGTCAAGGTCGCGATCTGGGAAAAGGTGATTTTCAACGCTGCGCTCAATGGTATCTGCGCCCTGACGCGGATGACAGTGGGCGAGGTCGGTGACTTCGCGCCCGCTCGTGATCTCGCGTTGCAGGTGGTGGCGGAAGGAATCACCATCGCGCTGGCCAACGACGTGGCGGTCGACGGTGAGAGAGTGCGCCAAGCCGTTGCCTTTGCCATGACCCATCACCGCGCCCACAAGCCGTCCATGCTGCAGGATGTGGAGGCCGGCCGCCCCACCGAAGTCGATGCCATTCAGGGTGGTTTGCTGGCCGCAGCCCACCGCCACGGCATGACGACGCACGCACTTGCCCATTGCACCGCGCTGTTGCGCAGCATCGACCACATCGTTCGGAGTTCGTGATGTACACCACCGCCACTGCCTTTCTGGAAGCCCTTGTCGAGCAAGGCATCACGCACGCGTTCGTCAATCTGGGTAGTGATCATCCGGGGCTGGTAGAGGCGATCGCCGAAGCGCGCGCAAACGGGCGGGCCGTTCCGACCATCGTGACCTGCCCGAACGAGATGGTGGCCTTGACCATTGCCCATGGCCATACCCAGATTAGTGGTCAGCCGCAGGCCGTCATCATCCACGTCGAATGCGGGACGCAGGCCCTGGCTGGCGCGGTGCACAATGCCGCCAAGGCGCGCATTCCGGTGCTGATCTTCGCCGGTTCTTCGCCCTTTACCCAGGACGGGGAAATGCTCGGCAGCCGCAACGAGTTCATCCAGTGGATTCAGGATGTCCACGACCAGCGCGGGCTGGTGCGCGGCTACATGCGCTATGACAACGAAATCCGCACCGGCGCAAACGTCAAGCAACTGGTTCATCGCGCGATGCAATTTGCCAGGTCTGACCCCAAGGGCCCCGTCTATCTGATGGCCCCACGCGAAGTGCTGGAGGCGCCGTGCGAGCCGGTAAGCGTGGACATGGCACGCTGGCAGCCGGTGACGCCCTGCGCGCTGGCAGCGCAGGATGCGCGCTTTCTGGCCGAGCGGCTGGTCAAGGCGAAGCGCCCGTTGATCGTCACGTCCTATCTCGGCCGTAATCCGGCAGCGGTTGACGTGTTGGCGGCGTTGTGTGCCCAGGTGGGTGCGGGCGTGGTGGAATCGGTGCCCAGCTACGTCAACCTGCCGCACAACAACCCGTTCTATCTTGGCAACTACTGGAACAATCCCGAGCAGAACCCCGATCTTGCCGCTGCCGATCTGGTGCTGGTGGTAGACTGCGACGTGCCGTGGATTCCGATCAAGAACACCCCGTCCGAAGCGGCCGAAATCTATCACATCGACATCGACCCGCTGAAGGAGCAGATGCCGCTATGGTATATCGAGCCGCACCGCAGTTTCCGCGCTGATGCCGCGCAAGCCTTGCAGGCCATCGGCGATGCAGCAGCGGCACTGGACACGGATGCCGCTGCCTTGGCCGAAAAGACCGGGCACTATGCCGCGCGCAGTGCTGCGCGTCGCGCCCGCGTCGCGCAGGAAGTGTTCGCGGGCGAGGGGCTTACGATCGCCCGCCTGATGGCGGCCCTGCGCGAGCAGTTCGATGGCCAGACCATCGTGATGAACGAAGGCATCACCAATTATCAGCCGGTGTTCGATCATCTGGCCCCCGTGCGTGCTGGCAGCATGTTTGCCAGCGGCGGCGGATCGCTGGGCTGGAACGGCGGCGCGGCAATCGGGGCAAAGCTGGCCAATCCCGAAGCGACGGTGATCACCGTGTCGGGTGATGGCTGTTATATGTTTACCGTGCCGTCCAGCGTGCACTGGATTGCGCGCCGCTATGCCACGCCTTTCCTGCAAGTGGTGCTGAACAATGACGGCTGGAATGCGCCGCGCCATTCAGCGCTTGCGGTTCATCCCGATGGGCATGCCAGCAAGGCCGCCGACCTTGATTTGAGTTTTACGCCAGCGCCTGATTACGGCGCGATTGCAGCGGCATCGGGCGGTGCGGCCAGTTTCGTCGTGGACCGCGAGAGCGACCTTGCCACCGTGCTGGGCGACGCTTTCGCGGTGTTGAAGAACGAGCGCCGCGCGGTGGTCGTCGAGGCGAGGCTGGGCTGATGGCGTTGGGAGAGGCGCCTTCGTCCGTTGCGGGGGTAATTGATGACCGACCCTGGGCCTGGCGGCAAAAGCTGCTGTTGGCGCTGGTGTCGCTCACCATCCTGCTGGATGGGTTTGACAACCAGTCCTTGGGCTTTGCCTTGCCCAGCCTGATGAGGGATTGGCGCCTGCCCAAGGCGGCGCTGGGCAGCGCGCTGGCGGCTGCGCAGGTTGGCATGTTGATCGGGGCGATCAGCGGCGGCGTTGTGGGCGACAGGTTCGGTCGCAAGGCTGCCCTGGTGGCCAGCACGACCTTGTTTGGTGCGGGCACCTTGCTGATCGGCTTTGTCCACACGCCGCTGCAACTGGCTAGCTTGCGGTTTGCCGCCGGCCTCGGGCTGGGGGCGGCTTTCCCCACTGTTGCCGCGCTGGCCGCAGAATTTACGCCGGCACGCCACCGCAGCCTGGCGGTCATCCTCTCGATCGTCTGCGTGCCGCTGGGCGGCGTGGTTGGCGGCATGGCGGCATCAGCGATCCTGCCCGTGATGGGCTGGCAGGCACTGTTTGTGCTGGCCGGCGCCTGCACCTTGGCGCTGGCACTTCTGCTAATGCTGGCGGTGCCGGAATCCGTGACGTTCCTGCTCTCGAACGGCGCGAGCCCCGCGGTTGTCTTGCGCAGCCTGCGCCGGATGGGCCTGGGCGATGCGGTTTTGCCCGAACGGGCCGCAGCCCGATCGCAGGGTGCTGCCGCGCCGCTGTCGGCCGTCTGGGCCCCGGCGTTGCGCGCCGACAGCATGCTGTTGTGGGCGGCGTTCTTCTTTTCCCTGGTGTCCGTCTATGCCGCGTTCAACTGGCTGCCCACGCTGCTGGCAGAGAGCGGTCTGAGTGTGGCGCAGGCCGCTGAAGGTCTGGCGGCGTTCAACATGGGCGGGGTTGTCACAGCCCTGCTGGGGGGCGCGTTGATTGCCCTCTTCGGCTCGCGCTGGGTGATGGCGGCGATGGCGCTGGTGGCGGTTGGCGCGGCTGCGGCCCTGGCCTTGCTGGCCAATATACGCCTGCCGCTTGCCGCGACATTCGCGCTCATCGCGATCGAAGGCGGCTGCGTGAACGGGGTCCAGACCAGCCTCTATGCCTTGGCGTCGAACATCTATCCGGCGCCAACCCGCGCGCGTGGCGTGGGCATGGCAACCGGGATTGGCCGGCTTGGCGCGATTTCCAGCGCGTTGCTGGGGGCAATGGTGGTTGGCGCGCTCGGCATGGCCGGCTTTCACTGGGCGATCGCAGGGGTGATGGTGGTGGTGTTGGCAGCGATTGCCCTGATCGTGCGCCATGTGCCATCCCGGTGATTGCTCGGCATTTCCGCCAAGCTTGACTCCGCCGTGCCAGCCGTGCGACCGATCCGGACCGTCTGCCGGATTTGGGACCATTGATGCCGCGATGTAGTAGCTGTCATGTTGATTCGGCGCTCGTTGTGCGGGTCACGCCAGCGGTGGTCCATGGCCGGTAAGAAGCGGCGCGGTGAAGCGGCCGTAGCTACCGAAGACAGGCAATGGACGCGCGGGCTCGACGAGGTCATCGCCTATCATCTGCGCCGCGCGCAGGAGGCATCGTTTGCCGCCTATTCCCGCAGCATTGGCGAAATCCGCATCTGGCCGGGCTGGTATGCCCTGCTGCGGATCATTTACGACAACCCCGGCATCAACCAGACCGAACTGAGCGCGGCCAGCGGGCGCGACAAATCCACCCTGACCGCGTCCTTGCGTGAACTCGGCAAGGCAGGGCTGGTCGAGCGCGAGCGCGACGAGATCGACCGCCGCAATTTCCGCCTCAAACTGAGCGCGGCTGGCGAGGCCCAACTCGCCGAGCTGGAACTCAAGGCAGCGGCCCACAACGCCAGGATCGACAGCATCATCGGGCCAGAGCATCGCGATCTGTTCCTGGCGCTTCTCAAGGAACTGTCAGCCCGGCTCTGACCAGATCGCGCTGCGTGGGTCGATCGGAGTTGCACGCTATGCACCACCACATTGGGCCAAACGGCCCTGGCAATGCTTGCTCTCACTTGGCGGGGCAGTGCATGTTTCTGGTGTTTCATAGTAAGCGCCAACGGAAGGCGGCGTTGACGCGGCGTCGGGCTGCCGCACAGCAGCGCTTGTACTTCATGCCCCAGCCGCGTTTCGACCTGTCTTGCCAGTCTGCATGGCGCGGAGAGCGGGTTTCTTGTCCTCGCGCATGAGCGCGAGCTTGCGCATTCCAACTAGGGCGCAGGGTATGAGGGCTGCGTGCTCATCGCGGATTGTGTTGGCGTCGTCGCGTTCATCGCACGGCTCGCCGATGTCCATGAAGCCGGTGAACAGGGCAACGAGCGTGGCGGTTCGTTCGTCCTCGGCGATCACCGACCAGTAATCCGGCGCCAGCTTCATGGCGCTCCAGAAGCCCCTGCCCCAGGTCCTGACCTTACGTGGTCTGGCTTCTGACCCGGCTCGCAGAAGGCGGGGAAGAAGCCTGGCCAGCCTTTGGCGAAGCTTGCCTCGGTAGCCTTGTGATGGGCCAGGACCGTAACAAGGCCCTGCTCGATCCGGGCAGGATCGACCGCAGACCGTTCTCGCCACAGACCCATATCCGCCTTTCTGGACAGCGATCGCGGCTTCGTCCGCGCCCGCGAAGCCGCGATCGCAAGAGTTCAAAATGACGCGATCGTCGGAGGAATATGTCCGGCTTCTGCGGATCGCCGAGGTGAAGCGATGCGTGAGCATCGGCAAGAAGCGGATATACCGGCTTATCAAGCGGGTGGATTTTCTTTTCATATTAGCACTTTTCAGCGCTTGCCGGTATTCCGCTCAGACACGCTCTAGCAGAACCGCCAGCCCCTGCCCCACGCCGATGCACAGGAACGCTAGGGCATAGCGGCCCTGCTTGCGGTGCAGTTCCTCCACTGCGGTCATCGCGATCCGTGCACCAGACATGCCCAGTGGGTGACCCAGCGCGATCGCCCCGCCGTTGGGATTGACGCGTGGATCGAGCGGATCGATGCCAAGATCGCGCAAGGTAGCGATCGCCTGGCTGGCAAAGGCTTCGTTCAGTTCGATCACGTCGAGTTGGTCGATCCGCAGCGCGTGGCGGGCCAGCACCTTGCGCGCCGCCTCGATCGGGCCGACGCCCATGATGCGCGGCGCGATGCCGGCGGCGGCCATGCCGATGACGCGGGCGCGCGGTGTCAGGCCATGCGCCGCAGCCGCTGCCTCTGTCGCAACGAGCATGGCTGCGGCGCCATCGTTGAGGCCCGATGCATTGCCCGCCGTCACCGTCCCGCCAGGCTTCACAACGGGCTTGAGAGCGGCGAGCGCTTCCAGCGTCGTGGCGCGCGGATGCTCGTCTGCATCGAACAGGATCGGCTCGCCTTTGCGCTGCGGGATCGCCACGGGCACGATTTCGGCGGCAAAGCGCCCGCTGACCGTGGCGCGATGTGCCTTTTCCTGGCTGGCCAGGGCAAAGCGGTCCTGGTCCTCGCGGCTGATATGCCATTGCTCGGCGACGTTCTCGGCCGTCTGCGGCATGGTATCCACGCCATAGGCCGCCTTCATCGCGGGGTTGATGAAGCGCCAGCCCAGCGTGGTGTCCTCGATCTTCTGGTCGCGCGCGAATGCGCTATGCGCCTTGCCCATGACGTAGGGCGAGCGCGTCATACTCTCGACGCCACCCGCGATAAGGAAATCCGCGTCCCCTGCACGGATCGCCTGGGCTGCCATGCCCAGCGCGTTGAGACCGGAACTGCACAGCCGGTTGACGGTAACCCCCGGCACCGTTTCGGGCATGCCCGCCAGCAGCACGGCCATGCGGGCCACGTTGCGATTGTCCTCGCCCGCCTGGTTGGCACAGCCAAGCAGCACATCGTCCAGTGCCGCCCAGTCTGCCCCCGGGTTGCGCGCCATCAGCGCCTTGAGCGGCAAAGCCGCCAGGTCGTCGGCGCGGATGGTGGCGAGCGATCCGTTGAGCTTGCCGATCGGGGTACGGATGGCGTCGCAGATGAAAGCATCGGGCATGCGGTATCAGCTTTCCAGAAAGGCGGCGATGGTCGCGGCCAGCGGCTCTGCCGCCTCTAGCGGGGCCAGGTGCGCCGCTGCCAGCGCAACATGGCGCGCGCCGGGAATGCGCGCAACCAGGTGTTCGCCATGGCCCTCGAACGGCGTCGAGGTGTCGCGCGTGCCGGTCACTACCAGCGTCGGACAGGCGATGGCGTGGAGCCGGTCGGCCAGGGCCATGTCGCGAATGGCACAGGCACAGCCGGCATAGCCTTGCGCGTCCATGGCAAGCAGTTGACGCCGCACCGCTTGATAGATGGCCGGATCGGCAGCATCGGACAGGAAACGCCCCATCGCCAGATCGACGATTCCGGCCATGCCTTGCTCGCGCACGGTGGCAACGCGGCTGTCCCACGCGGCGCGGTCCATCGTTGCCGAAGTGCAGATCGGCAGCAAGGCCCTTACCCTGCCCGGCGCGCGCAGCACCAGTTCCATGGCGATCATCCCGCCGAGCGAAACACCCGCCACGGCAAAGCGCGCAAATCCAACGGCGTCGGCTGCGGCCAGCACATCGTCTGCCAATTGCGCCAGGCTGTAGTCCCCCGGATCGGCCAGCGAAGCGCCATGGCCGCGCGTATCGATCCGCAGCAGCGCGAAGCGATCGCGCAAATGCGGCAGGACGGCGTCCCACAGGTCCATGTCGGTGCCGATGCTGTTGAGCAGAACGAGCCCGGGCGCCTGATCGCGCCCGTCGTGCTTGATGTATAGCCGGGCGCCAGGGCGCGCTAGGAACGGCATGCCAATTCCTTTGATGCGGTCGGTGCGTGCTCTGACGCGGTCAGGGAAAGCGCCAAGGGCGCCGCCGTCTTGGCCAGCACCTCCGCCTCGGTTACACCCGCTGCGCATTCGATCAGGGTGAGCGCGCCCTTGCCGCGATCGACCGCAATAACAGCGAGATCGGTGATGATGAGGTCCACCACCGCCTTGCCGGTGAGCGGCAAAGTGCAGGCAGGCAGGATCTTGGGGCTGCCGTCCTTGGCAACATGATCCATGACCACGACCACACGC
This sequence comes from Novosphingobium sp. SG754, assembly GCF_013149315.1. Lineage (NCBI taxonomy): Bacteria > Pseudomonadati > Pseudomonadota > Alphaproteobacteria > Sphingomonadales > Sphingomonadaceae > Novosphingobium > Novosphingobium sp. SG754. The sequence goes on from NZ_JABGCC010000003.1 coordinate 16,702, forward strand.
TTGACCCCCGCAACCAGGTCCATCGCGCCGCCCATGCCTTTCACCATCTTGCCCGGGATCGTCCAGTTGGCGAGATCGCCCTGGGCCGAGACCTCCATCGCGCCAAGCACGGCCATGTCGATGTGGCCGCCCCGGATCATGGCAAAGCTGTCTGCCGAAGAGAAGAAACTGCTGGTCGGGAGCGCGGTCACCGTCTGCTTGCCGGCATTGATCAGGTCAGGGTCTGCTTCCCCGTCATAGGGAAAAGGTCCGATGCCCAGCATGCCGTTTTCCGATTGCAGGGTTACGTTCACGCCGGGCGGCACATGATTGGCCACCAGAGTGGGAATGCCGATGCCCAGGTTCACATAATATCCGTCGCGCAGTTCGCGGGCGGCGCGGGCGGCCATCTCGTCGCGGGTCCAGGCCATTATGCACTCTCCCGCTGACGCGTGGTCAGCTTCTCGATGCGCTTCTCATTGATCGTGGCGAGGACGATCCTGTCGACGTAGATGCCCGGTGTGTGGATGCCATCGGGGTCGAACGTCCCTTCAGGCACGATTTCCTCCACTTCCACCACGGTCACTTTGCCGGCCGTCGCCATGTTGGGGTTAAAATTGCGCGCCGTCTTGCGATACATGAGATTGCCCGCGGGGTCCGCCCGCCAGGCTTTGATGATCGAGAGGTCCGCCCGCAGCCAGGTCTCTCGCACATATTCGGCGCCTTCAAACACGTCCACCGGCTTCCCCTCGGCCACGACAGTGCCGGCCCCGGTTTTCGTGTAAAAGGCCGGAATGCCCGCGCCGCCGGCGCGGATCCGCTCGGCCAGCGTCCCTTGCGGGTTCAGTTCCAGTTCCAGTTCGCCAGACAGGTACTGGCTCTCGAACAACTTGTTTTCGCCGACATAGGACGAGATCATCTTCTTCACCTGCCGGCTTTCCAGCAGCATCCACAGGCCAAAGCCATCGGCACCGGCATTGTTGGAAATGATCGTCAGATCCTTGACCCCGCTTTGGCGGATTTCGGGGATCAGGCTTTCGGGGTTGCCCGAAAGCCCGAACCCGCCCGACATGATGGTCATCCCGTCAAACAGAAGGCCATCAAGCGCAGCGGCAGGATTGGCGTAGATCTTGTCCATGTCGTATCGAAACCTTTAGCCGAAGAATGCGCGTTATCCGCCCTGGCGGTGCGTTATGCCGCATCCACTGGTTCGGCAGCAGCACGGGCGCGGGCGGAAAAACCCTCGTCTTCGGCATCGCTGGCTCGCTGCAACTGGAAATCGAACGCGATATATGCCGCATCACCCTGGCGATTGGGCACAGGCAGCAGGCCTTCGCGCGTGCCAAAGGCAAAATCGTCGGCTGCAAAGGGGTCGTCGCCGAAATTGATCTGGGTGGTCAAGGTGCGATAGCCCGGTGCCTCGATGAAGAAGTGCACGTGCGCCGGGCGATTGCCATGCCGGCCCAAGGCCTGCATCAGTTGGTCCGTTGCGCCACCGGGCGGCACCGAATAGCCGCTCGGCTGCTTGGAATGAAACGCATAGCGCCCGTCCTTGCCCAGCTTGATGCGGCGGCGGTTGTTGAACGGGGTCTGTTCGCCGGTTGGATCGAAGTGCGAATACCACCCTTGGCTGTTTGCATGCCAGACATGCACGATCGCATTCTCCACCGGCTCGCCATCGGGGCCAGTTACCGCGCCGCTCATGTAGAGAGTGTGGGCGCCGTCGTCGGGATCGACCGTCAGCGCGGCATCGCCTTCCACCAGCGGCGCACCGGCCACATAGAGCGGCCCTTCGATGGTGCGCGGTGTGCCGCCAACCCGCCCGGCTTGCGCGTCCTTGGCATCCAGGAACAGGTCGATGAAATGCTCAAGCCCGATGCCCGGTACGATCAGCCCGAGTTCGCCGGAACCTTCGGCAAGATACTTGACGGCCAACCAGAATTCGCTCTCCGACACGTCATGCTTGACGATCACGGTCATGGCGCTTTCGATAAGGTCGCGCATGATAGCCTTGAGACGCGGGTTGCCACCGCTTTCCTCGATGCCCGCCGCGCGATCGAGCAGCTTCTGGACTTCTGGCGATTTGACGAAGCTGGTGTCCATGTTCACTCTCCTGGATGTCTTTTATGCCCGGTTTTCGTACGCTGCGCTCAGCGATCGTCGTCGTGGAGCGACGAGGGATGCCGGCACAGCGGGGTCACTTTGATGGTCATGAACGGAAACAGCGGCAGCGCCATCAGCGTGTCATGAAGCGCGGCATTGCTCTCCACATCGAAGATCGAGACGTTCGAATAAAGCCCCACCTTGCGCCAGATGTGGCGCCAGGTCCCTGCCGCCTGAAGCTGCTGGAAATAGGCTTTTTCCTCAGCCTTGATCCGCGTCGCTTCATCAACATCGAAGCCCAGCGGGATGTTGACGTCCATTTCCACCATGAACAGCATGGGTTTCAGGCTCCTGCACTGACGGGATGAAGACGCGGCCCGTCGCGGTCGCGCCGGAAGAAGGCGAGCTTGTCCTCGTCAAAAGCGATGCCAAGCCCTGGCCCGTCGGGCACGCCCAACGAGAAGTCGCGATAGTCGAGTGGCTCGCGCAGAATCTCTTCGGTCTGCAGCAGCGGGCCGAACAACTCGGTTCCCCAGGCCAGATGCGGGATGGTGGCAAAGACATGGGCCGAGGCGGCCGTACCGACACTGCCTTCGAGCATCGTCCCGCCATAGAGACCGATGCCTGCGGCCGCGGCGATTGCCGCAACTTCGGCCGCAGCAAACAGCCCCCCGGATTGGGCGATCTTGAGCGCAAACACATCGGCCGCGCCGGCCGAGGCGATGCGCAGTGCGCTGCGCGGCCCGTGCAAGGCTTCGTCGGCCATCAGCGGGATCGTCTGCTGCGCGGTCAGGCGGGCCATCGCCGCGATGTCATCGCCCGCGATCGGTTGCTCGACCAGATCGCAGCCCACATCGTGCAGCATCGCCATGCCCAGGCTGGCCTGCGTTGCCGACCAGTTCTGGTTCACATCGACGCGAATGCTGGCGCGATCGCCCAGCGCCTTGCAGATCGCGCCGACGTGGGCAACGTCATCGCGCACCGCACGCTTGCCGATCTTGAGCTTGAAGATGCGGTGCCGGCGCCGATCGAGCATTTCCTCACCCTCGGCAATGTCGCGCCCGGTATCGCCGCTGGCCAGGGTCCAGGCCACGGGCAGCCGATCGCGCCGCGCTCCCCCGGAAATCAGCGCCGAGACCGGCACGCCAAGGCGTTTGCCTGCGATGTCGAGCAAGGCGGATTCCACTGCGCATTTTGCAAAATGGTTGCCGCGCACACTGGCGGAAACCTTGGCCATGGTCGCGCCGACCTGCGCAATATCGCAGGTTTCCAGCACGGGCAGGATATAGGTGTCTATCGCCGACTTGATGCTTTCGGGGCTTTCCGGGCAATAGCTGAGACCACCGATCGTCGTGCCCTCACCCACGCCTTCGATGCCGTCGGCGTCGGTCAGGCGCACGATCACCATCGATTGTGCATGCATTGTCGCCATGGCCAGGACATGCGGGCGGATCGTCGGCACATCGACAATGAAGGTATCAGCCCGACTCAGCGTTGCCATTGCAGAAATTGCCCCAAACAGCAGAATTTCAATGATCGATAAGCCTTGCGCCGGAAGCAATCCAACATCTATTGGGTCTAATCTCTATACCTGATAGGTATGAACCATGCTGGACCTGCGCCTCTTGCGCTATTTCGTGATCGTTGCCGACGAAGGCAATTTCAGCCGCGCGGCCGAGCGGATGCATATTGCCCAGCCGCCATTGTCGCGCGCGATCCAACAGCTCGAAGCCCATGTCGGCGCGCCCTTGCTGGATCGCACGATGCGGCCGCTGCGCCTTACCGAGGTTGGTCGCCTGCTCCATGCCCAGGCCGTGCAATTGCTGGCGCGGATGGAGGATGTCGACACGATGGTGAAGACCGCCGCCACCAGCCGCCGGCGGCGGTTCGTCATCGGGTTTGTCGCCTCCACGATCTATGCCCGGCTGCCCGAAATGATCCGCGAGTTCCGCAAGGTGGCGCCAGATGTCGAGATCGTGATGGTCGAAAGCACGACGCTCGAACAGATCGCACAGCTGAAGGACGGGCGCATCGACGTAGGCTTTGGTCGCATCCGCTTCGACGATCCGGCCGTACGCCGCATCGTTCTGCACAACGAGCGGTTGATCGCCGCCTTCCCGGTCGACCATCCCCTGGCGCGCGGTGAAGGGCCGATCTCGCTGCACGACCTGGCGAACGAGCCGCAGATTCTCTATCCGCGCTCTCCGCGCCCAAGCTATGCCGACCAAGTTCTATCGCTGTTCCGCGACCAGGCGATCGAACCACGCATCGTCCACGAGGCGCGCGAACTCCAGATCGCCATTGGCCTTGTCGCGGCGGAGGAAGGCATGGCCATCGTCCCGGAGTCGGTGCGCCGCGCGCGCAGCCACGACGTTGCCTTTCGCGAACTGGCCGAGCCTGCGACATCGCCGATCATCATGAGCCACCGCGTGGGCGATCTTTCGCCCGATATTGCCAGTATGACCGAGGTTGTGCGCCGCAAATACCGCGATTGGAGCCATGACGCGCCTTTGTCAGGCGAACTGTGACGATGCCCCGCGTTGCCCGCGCAACCAATAGTTGACCTGCGAGCGCGTCATGCCAAGGCGCCGCGCCGTTTCGGTGACGTTGTTGTTGGTGGCCACGAGCGTTGCGCCGATCAGACGGTCTACCACCTCGTCGCGGGTCAGGCGCGCATCGAGCAGTAGGGCATCGATCCTATCGGACGCTTCGGGCAGGCCAGACGCCCCGCGGCGAATGCGATCCATCACATAGGCGGAAAATGGCTCACCGGCTCGCCCGTCGCCATCGCCGCCATCGGTGTGTCCGCCGTCGAACGATTGCGCCGTCATCGTGACGTGGTGGATGCCGATCAGCTCGTTATCGTCGGCCAGGATCACCGCCCGCTCGATCAGGTTTTCCATCTCGCGAATGTTGCCCGGCCAATCGTATTCCAGGAAATGGCGAATGATCGCATCGTCGAACGCCACCTGGGTGCGCCCGTGCTTGGCGCACATCTTGCGCAGGAAATAGTTGGCCAGCAGCGGGATATCGGCGCGGCGCCGGCGCAGCGGCTGGATCGTGATCGGAAAGGTGGAAATCCGGTGCAGCAGGTCTGACCGGAACGTGCCGTTTGCCACATCCCGGTGCAGATCCGCATTGGTTGCAGCCACAAGCCGGGCGTTGGTGCGCAGCGGCCGGCTGCCACCCACGCGATCGTATTCGCCTTCTTGCAGCACGCGCAGCAATTTGGCCTGAGCCGCGAACGACAACGTGCCGATTTCGTCCAGAAACAGGGTTCCGCCTTCGGCCCGCTCGAAGCGCCCCGGGCGCGACGCCGTAGCGCCGGTGAACGCCCCCTTGTCCACGCCGAACAATTCCGCCTCGATCAGCGTTTCGGGAATGGCGGCGCAGTTGACCGACACCAGCGGACCATCGGCACGGTTGCTGCGCTTGTGCAATTCGCGCGCGAACACCTCCTTGCCCACGCCGCTTTCGCCGGTGAACAGTACCGGCGCATCGGTTCTCGCCACCTTGTTCACGAGGTGAAGCGCCAGGTTGAACGCCGAGGAGGCGCCGACGATGGAGCGTTGACCGATGCGCAGGTCTTCATCGGGTAGCAGCTTTCCCGCCGCCACCTCGCCCTGTCGCTGTGCATAGTTTTCCGCGCGGAACCAGCGCATTTCCTCGTCGGCGTTTTCCCACTGCTCGGCCGCCTTGCCGACGAGGAAGCAGCGATCGTGCCCCATGGCGACGCATTGCACTTCTCGAAAGATCATCGCCCGCCCGAAAAAGGCCGAAGCATAGCCCGAAGCATAGCCCACCTGCTGCCATCCACCGGGATAGGGCGTGATGCCCAGTTCCTGCCGGTGCGACAGGCATTCGGCAGAATTGTGCCAATGATATTCGCTGTAGAAATGGCCGGTCTTGCGATCCGCTTCGAACACCAGCGGCTCGACCTTGACCGATCCCTTGAGCGCATGAAGCTGCGGCCCGACGGCGAAGCCAGCGAAAATGTCATCTTCCTTGCGCAGGTCCAGTGCCAGTTGCGCATCGGCCGAACCGATGCCGTACCCGATCCGCGTCACCAGCCCGCGCGCTTTGTCATAACCCAAAGAGGACACCAGCTCGCGCCGCATGATCGCCAGGGCATTGTTGTCGGTCAGCACCATGCGCTGGCCGTTCAGCGTGATCTCGGCCCGATCGGGATCGTAGTGGAAGGACTTCCACAGATCGTCGAACGATGGCTCACCGGCCACGACCAGTTTGCGCGCCAGATCGCGCGCGGCATCGCGTTCTCCGGCCCAGGCCGGATGCGAAGGATGCTCGCTGGGCATCACTCTCCCCTGTGTTTGTTTTTATACAACTCCAGCATAATGAATGGCCAATTTTGCGCAACAGTTCTCATGCCACACGAACGATCTCGCGCATCATGCCAATTATTTCATGCCCTTATTTAAACTGGCACATTCCCTGCTCTTACACTCTGCGCAACGGCACTCCGAAACAACGGGGGCCATTACGGAGGGGTAGAAATGATCAAAGCAGCCTTGCTCACCGGGACCGCCATGCTGTCTGCGGCGTTGGCAACTCCCGCCATGGGCCAAACCACAGCCGGCACCGAACCGGCTGCCACCGCGCAGAATGCTCCTGCCGCCGATACCGGCATCGCTGAAATCGTCGTCACCGCGCAGAAGCGTGCGCAGAACGTGCAGGACGTGCCCATCGCCATTTCAGCCTTTGCCGGCAATGCGCTGAAAGAGCGCGCCGTGGCTGATGTGTCGAGCCTTTCGAACATCTCGCCCAACGTGACGCTCGATGCTGGCTCGCCGTTCTCGGGTTCGTCCTCGGTCCTGTCAGCCTATGTCCGTGGCATCGGCCAAAGCGACTTTGCCGCCAACTTCGATCCAGGCGTCGGCGTCTATCTCGATGGCGTCTATCTTGCCCGCACCGTGGGCGCCAATCTCGATCTGCCCGATGTGCAGCGCATCGAAGTGCTCAAGGGGCCGCAGGGTACGCTGTTTGGCCGCAACACGATCGGCGGCGCGATCTCGATCGTCACGCGCGATCCGGGCAACACCACGTCGTTTCGCGGCGACATCACCACCGGCCGCTACAATCGGCTCGACATGAATGCGAGTGTCGACTTGCCCGTGTCCGACACGCTTGCTTTCGCGATAACCGGCGCCTCGCGCCACCGCGATGGCTATCTCAACCGCATTCCCTATCCTGGCGCGGCGACCTACGCCACCGATCCGGAATCCGCTTTCCGTGCCAACGGTACCGATCGCTCCGCCCAGGAAGGCGGGCAAAGCGAATGGTCGCTGCGCGGCAAGATGGTGTGGCGCCCGACAGACCGCCTGACCATCCGCGTCTCGGGCGATTACATGCGGCAGAACCAGCAAGGCACGGCCAACAAGCTGATCAAGACGACATCCAGCATGCCTTCGACGCTGGCCTTTCTCTACAACACCTGCATCAACACCCCGCAGGCGGGGCTGGCCGCAGCAGGGCTGAGCGCGCTGTGCGGTTCGCGCGGCACGCCGCTCAATCCGGGGCAGATGCTCGGCGGTATCGGCGGCGTGAATGTCGATGCCGATCCGAACAACAACCGCCTACCGTATGACGACCGCTTCGTTACCAACAGCATCGATACCAGCTATGCCACCGGCATCAACTTTTCGAAGATGAAGGCCTGGGGGCTTTCCGCCACCGTCGATTACGAACTGGCCGATGGCCTCTCGCTGAAATCGATCACGGGTTATCGTGATCTCGACTGGGCAACCGGCCTCGATGCCGATGGCTCGCCGCTCAACATCCTGGAATTCTCTTTCGGCCTCAAGAACTGGCAATTCAGCCAGGAGTTGCAGCTGGTTGGCCAGACCCTCGACAACAAGCTCAAGTTCGTTCTGGGTGGCTATTACTTCAAAGAACGCAGCCACATGAACGACTATGTGACGTTCGACCAAGGCCTGATCCAGATCGATGGCCCGAATTATCTCGACACCAAGAACTATGCTTTCTTCGGGCAGGTTGATTATGAAATCTCACCGCTTGTCTCGGTCACCGTCGGCGGGCGCTATACCAACGAGAAGAAGACCTTCAACGGCGGCCAGAGCGACCTCAACGGATTTTTCTACAAGGTCAGCGGCTGCACGACCTATGGCAATCCCTGTTCCTCGCTGCTCGGGTTCCCCGATCCCAACCAGCCGCTGCGCTTCTTTGTTTCGCAAGACCAGCATCAGAAATTCAACAACTTCTCGCCCAAGCTGGGCATCCAGTTGCACCCATCACGCGATGTGATGGTCTACGGTTCGTGGTCCAAGGGCTACAAGACCGGGGGTTGGACCACGCGACTTTCCGCGCCGCTCAACTATGCGCCCACGTTCAACCCGGAAAAGGCCGAGACGTTCGAGGCCGGGATCAAGTCCGAACTGCTCGATCGCCATTTGCAGATCAACGCTGCCGTGTTCACCACACGGTATTCCGATATTCAGCTCAATTTCCAGCTTGGCATTTCGCCCACCATCCAGAACGCCGGCGATGCCCGCATCAAGGGTTTCGAGGTCGAGGCCTTGCTCGCCCCGGTCGCGGGCCTCACTATCAACAGCTCGATCGGCTACACCCAGGCGAAGTATACCAGCGTGCTGCCGGGCGCCGTGGTGGCCCCCAACACGCTGCAGGCCGGCGTCTTTGTCGGCGCCCCGCTGCCCAAGGCCCCGAACTGGAAGTTCAACATCAGCCCGCGCTATGAATATCGCCTGGGCAACGGCGGCTCGGTTGTCGCGCTGCTCGACTATACCCGCACCAGCAGCCTGTGGAACGATACCGAGCGCACGCTCCTGCTCCAGCGCCCGGGCGTGGACTCGCTCAGCGCCAGCCTCACCTATCGGGCCCCGGACAAGCGCTGGAGCGCCACGGTGGGCGGCAGCAACCTGACCAACGATCGCTACATCGTCAGCGGCAATCTCCAGGCCGCCGGCCTCATCTTCGGCACCTACAACCGTCCCACCGAGTGGTATGCCCGGCTGGGCGTGGAGTTCTGACCATGCCAACCAAGACTGAAACATTCCTGCAAAACTGCTGGTATTGCGCCGGCTGGGGCACCGATGTCGGGCTCGGCAGCCGCGATCTTGTCGTGCGCAAGATCGCGGGCCGCTCGATCCTGCTCTATCGCACGCCGCAAGGTGCGCTGGTGGCGATGGAGGATCGCTGTCCACACCGTTCCGCCCCCCTCTCGCTTGGCCGCAAGGAAGGCGATGCCGTGCGCTGCATGTACCACGGCATGCTGTTCGGCCCCGATGGCCGCTGCCGCCAGGTGCCCGGCATGGACAAGATCCCGCCTGGCGCTGATGTGCCGACGCTCGCGGCGGTGGAAAAGGACGGCTGGATCTGGGTCTGGCTGGGTGATCCCGCCAAGGCCGACCCCGCGCTGATCTGCGAGGCGGTGGGGCCGACCGATCCCGACTGGGTGCTCAAAACCAACGCGATCCGCATCGAGACCAATTACCGGCAGGAAATCGCCAACCTGGCCGATCTCAGCCACGTATCCTGGGTGCATGGCGAAACCTTTGGCGGGTCTGACGACTGGAGCCTGATCCGCCCCCGCCACAAGAACCTGCCGCGCGGGATCGAGACGCGCTACACCGTGCGCGGCGTACCGGCGCCCAACTTTGCCAAGCACCTGTTCGATCCGGCGGCACGGTTCGATATCGATGTGCATGTCACGCTTACCGTGCCGTGCAATTTCATCATGAGCTTCCGCATCAAGTCTGCCGGCGATGCCACGTCGGGAGAGAGCAACGGAGACTTGCTGCTCGATACGTTTACCAGCCAGGCTGTCACGCCGCGCGACGATGGATCGATCGACTATTACTTCTCGTGGGGCACCAGCAAGGCCACCTGGTTTCCCGGCATCGTCGAACTGATGCATGCCACCAACCTCGATGCCTTTCTCGAAGACAAGCGCATTCTGGAAGGTCAGCGCGAGCGGCAACTGCAATATCCCGACGCCCCGCAAATCGACATCGTCCACGATGCCGGCCCCGGCCGCATGCTGTGGGTGCTCGACAAGCTGCTGGAGCAGGAAGCATCGGACCACGTGGCGGAGACCGTTGCATGAACGGATGGATTTCCGTTCGGGTCGCCGAGCGGCGCGAGGAAGCCGAGGGGATTGTCGGCCTCGTCCTCGCGCCGCTGCCCGGCGCCAGCCTGCCGCCATACGAACCGGGCGCGCACATCGACCTGAAAATGCCCAATGGCATGATCCGCCAATATTCGCTGTGCGGCCAGGTGGACGACACAACGGTCTATGAACTGGGCATCCTGCTCGAGACCGCCGGGCGCGGCGGCTCGCGCCATGTGCACGAAGAGGTCAAGGTGGGCGACGTGCTGGAAATCAGCGCGCCGCGCAATCTCTTTGCCCTGGTGCCAGGAGAGCCCGCGCTGCTGTTTGCCGGCGGCATCGGCATCACCCCGATCATCGCCATGGCCGATCATCTGGCGCGCAGCGGCACGCCCTATGCCCTGCACTATTGCGCCAGAACGCACGCGCGCATCGCGTTTCGCGAACGCATCGCGCACTCGCACGCGCCCCACCACGTGCATTACCATTTCGACGATGTGCCGCAGACGCGGTTGGACATGGCGCGCGTGCTGGCAGAGACCGATCCGCAGGCCCACCTTTATGCCTGCGGCCCGGCCGGCTTCATGGATTTTGTGATCGGCGCGGCGCGGGCGGCCGGTTGGCCCGAAGCGCGCCTGCACGTGGAGCATTTCTCCGCGCCGGAAGTGCAGGATCCGGGCGATGCCTTCGAGATAGAAATCGCCGGAACCGGGCAAATCGTGCCCGTTGCTTCTGGCCGAAGCGCGGCAACCGCGCTGGCCGAGGCAGGGATCGAAGTGCCGCTGTCCTGCGAACAGGGCATCTGCGGCACCTGCCTCACCACTGTGCTTGCCGGCATTCCTGACCATCGCGACATGTACCTGTCCGCGGCCGAACAGGCTGCCAACGACTGCTTCACGCCCTGCTGTTCGCGCGCGCGCACGCCGCGCCTTGTCATCGAAATCTAGATTGGAGAGGTCTTGCCATGAAAACCCGTGATCATTTCCTCATGAAGGCCTGGTACATCGCCGCCCTGTCCACCGAGGTGGACGGCGCGCAACTGTTCCATCGCAAGCTGCTGGGCAAATCAGTGCTGATCTATCGCCAGGCCGATGGCACCGCAGTGGCGCTGCACGATCGCTGCCCGCACCGCTTTGCCCCGCTCAGCATGGGTACGCGCCATGGCGACGAGGTGGCCTGTCCCTACCACGCGCTGCGCTTCAACGCGCAGGGGCAATGCACCCACAATCCCCATGGCACTGGCCATATTCCCAAGGCAGCGCAGGTCGATACCTTTGCCCTGGTCGAACGCCACGGCTTCCTGTGGATCTGGATGGACGCATCCGAACCCGATCTCACCCTGCTGCCCGATTATTCCCCGCTCGACATCGGGCACGAAAATGCCGTGGCCTACACCTACATGCACCTGCCGGTGAATTACGAGCTGATCATCGACAATGTCATGGACCTTAGCCACATCGACCACGTCCATGGCGAGATCATCACCACGCGCGGCAAGCTATCGCCGATCGTGCCGCAACTGCGCGAAACCGAAAAGAACGTGAGCGCGCGCTGGGAATGGTCGCAACAGCCGGCGATGATGATCTTCGCCCCGTTCCTGCCGCGTCCCGAAGACGAGGCCAGGCAGTTTTTCGACATCACCTGGAGCGCGCCGGCCAACATTCAGCTTACCGTTGCCGCGGTGCAGGACAGTGACCGCTTCGACGACGCGCTCGACCAATATGACCTGCACAGCTGCACGCCCGCCGATGCCTTCTCCACCCACTACTTCTTCGCCACGCGGCGCAATCACGTGGTGGAGGATGCAGATTACAACGCCGCCAAGATCGCCGGCATGCATGCCGCCTTTGAAGACGAGGATGGTCCGCTGGTTAAAGCAGTGCAGCAGGAAATGGGCGATGCCGAGTTCTTCTCGCTCAACCCCGTGCTGATGTCCAACGACGTCGCGCCGGTGAAAGTGCGCAAGATGCTCGATCGCATGATCCGCGCCGAACGCGCAGAGGCATAGCGCCACGCGAACACCCTGGGGGACGCCGCACCGGAACCTCAAGCCGAACAGGGCGCCGGCGCGATAACCTCACGTCCTGCGGGCAGCGTGGTTTGCGCCAGGCTGCCCGCCTTTTCATCTGGTGTACGTGCTCGCGGCACAAGATAACCTGCCAGTATGCAGAAAAGCGCGATTGCGCCACTTGGCCGGCACCCTGTCCAGATTTCCGGCACCACCTCAATTGAGCCGGCGAGAACAGCGCCACCCCCGTCACGTTAAACATCCGAATTGCCGAACGCGCGGCGAAGGGCATCGAATTTGGCCTTGGTGAACTGGCGTGCCGGTGCCGTATCGGCAGCGACAACATCAAAGCCGTGATAGGCACCAGGGATCACCAGCAATTCGCATGGCACCTTCGCCTCGATCAGCCGACGCGCATAGGCAACGTCTTCAGACACGAACAAGTCGATGCCACCAACGCCAATGAACGCCGGCGCCAGTCCGCCCAGGTCCTTGACACGAGCAGGAACGCCTGCCGCCGGCACGTTTGCACCGCCTGGCCGCATGCCCAAGAACGAGGACCAGCCATAGCGATTGCTGGGCGCATCCCAGCCAATCGAACCGAGCGGGAACGGCGGAATAACAGTGCTGCCGGTGCGATCGTCCAGCATCGGATAGATCAGCACCTGCAACAGTACGGGCACCTCCCCGCGATCGCGCGCGGTGATCGCCAGACGCGCGGCATGGCCGCCGCCGGCACTTTCACCCATGATGGCGATGCGGTTAGGATCGACACCGAGCGCGGCTGCATTGTCATGCACCCATTTCAGCGCCGCGTAGTTGTCCTCGACCGAACCGGTGAAACGGGTTTCGGGGGCGAGGCGATAATCCACCGTAACGATGACACAATCGAGTTCCTTGGCCACTGCTTGGTGCTTGCCCACCTCGAAGGCGGCTGTGCCGGCGATATACCCGCCGCCATGCATGTGCACGATGGCGGGTCGCTTGCTGCCGGCGCGGGCGTTGATGACAAACACCTTTACCGCTGGCGCGCCACCTGGAACGGGGATCAGGCGCTCTTCCACCGCAACATCGGGCAGTCGCTTGGGCATGAATTCAGGGTGCGGACGGCGCAGTTCAGCCAGGGTGCTGTCGTTGGGCGTGCCGTGTTCGGCACTCATGCGGGCAACCATTTCAGCCGACGGGCGCAAGGCTGGATTTACATAGCGCAGCGCATCGCCCGGGGTGAGCGCGCCGCCAGCTGCGGATCCGGCCGCCGCGCGGGCGATGGGAGGCACCAACTGACTGACGGCCAAACTGCCGGCCCATTGCGCAAGATTCCGGCGCGTGATCTCGAGTGCCATGATCGATTTCCAATCGTGTAACGGGTTTTCAGGAAAGCTGCGTCTGCGCCCAGGCATGGAACAGATCCGGCCAGGCTTTATTGGGTTGATTGGCCCGACCCGCGCCAAAGGCGTGGCCGCCCTTTTCGAACATATGAACCTCGACAGGCCGCTGCGCTGCCGTCATCGCACGCATCATCACCAGCGTGTTTTCCGGTTTGACCGCAGGGTCATCCAGGGCATGCGCCAGGAACATCGGCGGCGTATCGGCGGTCACGTGCAAGGCTGGGGAGTGGCGCGCGATCTGCTCCGCCGTCGAATTGGCGCCGAGCAGATTGGCGGTCGAATCATGGTGGCCGAGGTCCGGGGAAAGGCTGATGACCGGATAGATCGCCGCCACGGCAGCAGGCCGTGCATCGGAATCATCCAGCGCGTCCACCGCTGGAAAAACCCGATTGCCATAGCCGGTGGCGAGTGATGCCGCGAGATGCCCACCGGCCGAAAATCCCACTGCCATGATGCCGTCAGGCCTGAGCTGGCGGCGCGCCGCGTCAAGGCGGATGACCTGGACGGCGCGGCGCGCATCGGCGAGCGAAACGTCTGCGCGCTGCTCCCACCCCTCGCCCGGCAAGCGATAGACCAGCACAAACGTGGTATAGCCCATCGCGCCGAACCGCGCGGCAACCTCGATGCCCTCGTTGAGGATCGACACCCAGCTGTAGGCCCCGCCGGGAAGGAGAAGCAGGCTAAGGCCGTTGGATGGCACGCCTGCTGGTGGCGGAAAGACCCGGATTTCGGGGCGCGCGACATTGCGGATCAGGATGTCGGGAAAGCCAGCGGGCAAAGGCTGCGCCTGGAACCCCGTGCCCGGCACTGCCCCTGGCCACAGCGGCACGCGTTCCACGCTGTTCCATGACGCCGGGAGCGGTGGCAGTTGCAATCCTCTGGGCAGTACCTGCCCCAGCGCCGGGCCGGTTGCGCAGGCCCCCGCGGCTAGGCCAAGCGCAGGCAGTATTGCGCGGCGCGTCCACCCTGCTGCCCGCCGGCTGCCTCCGTCCATCGCTGCATCCTCTCTCGCTTATTCCCAGTCCATTTATATCAAATGGTAGAAAATGCAATTGATTGCAGCAAGATTCTCGCTATGGTTTCGGCAAGGCTGACGAGGCCACGAGAGGATCCCTGATGATGCAGAAATATTCAACTGGCATAGCGGCGATCTGCGCCGTGCTGTCCATGGCGGCAGCGCCGCCCCAGCCCGACCTGGCGCGGGTGGATGCGCGCGCGCCGGCCGGTAGCGGCCGCTTTCCAGCCGTGATGGAGCAGGCGGCATCGTTTCCCGGCTACACGGTATTCGCGCCGGCCCATCTCGCCACTCAATCGAAGCTGCCGGTCGTGCTGTGGGCCAACGGCGGATGCATGGCCTATGGCAACCGCTACCGGACGTTTCTGACCGAGATCGCCTCGCACGGGTATCTGGTGATCTCGATCGGTGGGATTGGGCCCGCCACGATCGAGGGTGGCTCGGAAGAGGGCATGCCCCCGCCGCCAGTGAGCATGACCGCCCCGGCCCTGTCGAACTATACCCAGCTGACCGACGCGCTCGATTGGGCGACAGCGCAGAACCGCGATCGCAAAAGCGCGCTGTTTGCCAAGGTGAATACCGCTGCCGTGGCCGTGATGGGTCACTCGTGCGGAGGACTCCAGGCTATCGCAGCCGCCGCCGATCCACGGATCAAGACCACGCTGGTCATGAACAGTGGGGTCTGGAACAAGGGCACGGGTGGCTTGCCCGGCGCTCCGGTGACCAAGGCGAGCCTGGCCAAGCTCCACGGCTCGGTGCTCTATATCGGCGGTGACGCGTCAGATGGCGCGCACGAAAACAGCCGTGACGATTTCGAGCGCATCACCTCCATTCCAGCGGTCTGGGCCTATCCGGACGGGGTCGGCCATGGCGGAACCTACTTTGAGCCGGGTGGCGGCACGTTTGGCAGCGTGGTGGTCAACTGGCTGCAATGGCGGCTCAGGGGTGATCGCGCCGCTGCATCGCTGTTTTCGGGGCCGGATTGCGGGCTGTGCCGCGACACCCGCTGGCATATCGCCCGCAAGAACCTGAAATGATGATCGGGCGCGACCCGGCCGATACGCCAGCTGGCAAGCCGGCCAAGCGAAAGGAAATACGCCATGCTGTTTGACCGCCGCAGCGCGATGGGCGCGACGCTTGGCTGTGCCGCGCTCATGGCGTTTGATCGCCCTGCACATGGTGCGGCGGCAACATCGGTGGCGCGGACGACCGCTGGCCGGGTTGCGGGCGTGCTGGCTGACGGGGTGCACCGTTTCCTCGGCGTTCCCTATGGCGAGCCAACCGGAGGAGCGGCCCGGTTCCTCCCTGCCCGCCTGCGTCGACCGTGGAGTGGCATCCGCCCGGCCATCGAGATCGGCCCGCGTTGCCCACAAAAGGGCCATGACGGCTCCACCCCAGAGGCTTCGGAA
The DNA here is from genome assembly GCF_013149315.1 of Novosphingobium sp. SG754. Taxonomy (NCBI): domain Bacteria; kingdom Pseudomonadati; phylum Pseudomonadota; class Alphaproteobacteria; order Sphingomonadales; family Sphingomonadaceae; genus Novosphingobium; species Novosphingobium sp. SG754. The sequence continues at coordinate 32,708 of NZ_JABGCC010000003.1, forward strand.
GACTGCCTGTCGCTCAACGTGTGGACCGGCGCGCTCAAGGGGCGCAAGCCGGTCATGGTATGGCTGCACGGCGGCGGATGGGAAGCCGGCATGGGCTTCGATCCGCTCACCGATGGGGCGTTCCTCGCCCGCACGCAGGACGTTGTCGTCGTCACTATCAACCATCGCCTGAATGTCTTTGGCTACCTCAATCTCGCCCACGCCGGGGGCGAGAAGTACGCCGCTTCGGGGAATGCCGGGCTGCTCGACATCGTCCTCGCCCTGCAATGGGTGCGACACAATGCCGAGGCATTCGGCGGCGATCCTGACCGCGTGATGATTTTCGGCCAATCGGGCGGAGGGCGCAAGGCCAGCGTGATGCTGGCGGTGCCGGGCGCGGCGGGCCTGTTCCATCGCTGTGCGTCGGAAAGCGGGCCAGCGCTGCGCATGGATGATGCCGACCTTTCGTTCGAGCGGGCCGATCGCCTGTTGCACACGCTTGGGCTGAATGCCGGTGAAGTGAGCAAACTTGCCGATATTCCCGTGGCGACGGTCACCGCAGCGGGCATCACCGTGCGCAACGCCATGGGGCAGTTCCGGCCCAATGTGGATGGCGTGGTACTGCCCCGGCAGCCCGTCGATCCTGGCGGCTTGGCCCCCAGTGCCCATGTGCCACTCATCGTCGGAACGGCGCGCGATGAAACAGCGCTGTTCCTTGGCGCCGACCCTGCCTATGCCACGCTTGGCGAAGCGGAGTTGCGGCGGCAGCTGGAACCATTTCTGCCGTCCAGCCATGCCGAGGCGGTTATTCAAGCCTATCGAGCGCGCTATCCCGCGCTCGACAATGGCCGCTTGTTCGCGCGGCTGACCACCGATCGCAGCTATCTGCTCGATGCGATTCTGCTTGCCGAGCACAAGGCAGCGCAAGGCGGAGCGCCCGCCCACCTCTACGCGTTCGACTATCCCATGACCGTCGGCGCATTTCATGACGTGACCCCGCATGTGGCCGAAGTTCCGTTCATCTTCGGCACGCTGCCGGCCTGGCGCTATGTCACGCCATCGGCAGAGGCGCTGCGGCTGGTCGACACGATGTCAGGCACTTGGGCAGGTTTTGCCCACACGGGCGTGCCCCATGGGCCGCGACTGCCGTCATGGCAGCGTTTTGACGTTGCGACGCGATCGACGATGGTGATCGGCAAGACCATCCGTGTCTTGTCCGATCCGTATCGTGCCGATCGCGAAACCATGCTGCCGTTCGGTTCGCAGCAACTCGATCGCTTCGAGCCAAGGCCTCCCGGGCCCTGGATTCGCCCATGAGCAATGCATCAAAGCCAGCAAGGCAATCAGGCAGGACAACAGCGATGACCGAAACAAAGCGAACCCGGTGTTGGTCCCGTGCACTGATTGCGGGCGCCGTGGCTGCCATGCCGCTCTCCAGCAGTGCCCAGACGCCACCAGCGCCAGCCGGCGGTCCCTCGCCGATCGAACTGGCGCGCTATGCGGGCTATTTCGCGTTGCCAGACCTGCCGGGTACTGGCCCGATGCCCGCTATCGTAGAAAACCGCGCCACGCTCCCCAACCACCTTGTCTATCGCCCGGCCTCGCTCCCGAAGGATGGTGGCAAGCTGGGCGTCCTGCTGTGGGGCAACAGCGGATGCTCGGCCGATGCGGCCAGCGCGCGGCTCCACCTGCTTGAAATTGCCTCGCATGGTTATGTCGCCATTGCGCCCGGCACCGCGTTGACCGGGCCAGACGCACCTGCTGCGCTGCGCGGGATCATGCCTGATCACGCGTTGCGCCCGGTGGCGACGATGCCGGCGGATATCCTCAAGGGCCTCGATTGGATTCTTGCCGAAAACGCCCGGCCGGGAAGTGATTTCTATGGAAGGATCGATCCGCGCCGCGTTGCAGTTTCCGGGCACAGTTGTGGCGGCGTACAAGCGCTGGATGCCGCGTCCGATCCGCGCGTCCATGCCGTCATCATCCACAACAGCGGCATTTTTCCGGATGGGACGCCGTTCATTCCCGGGCTGACGACACCCAAGCAAGCGCTGGAGCGCCTGCATACCCCGGTCCTCTATATCATGGGCGGCCCGGGCGACATTGCCTACGATAACGGGATGGACGATTTCCGCCGGATCAGCCGTGTGCCGGTGGCTATGGTCAATATCCAGCTCGGCCATCGCGGCAGCATGGACGAGCCATATGGCGGGCGCGTTGCGCAGGTGGCACTCGACTGGCTGGATTGGCAACTCGATGGCAATGCAGCGGCTGGGCGAACGTTCACGGGCCCGATGTGCCGCCTCTGCGTCGATCCGGCGTGGACTGTGCAGCGCAAGGGCTTTTAAGCGCCAAGTGGGCGGCATCGGGCGGTTGGCTCCGCCCGATGCCGCATGCGCTGCTCAGGGCAGCTTCTGCTTGTTGGGATCGATCTTGCGATCGCTGCGGAGCATCGGGTCCCAGTGTTCGGCGATCCGGCCATGCGCAATGCGGAACAGATCGAACCAGGTGGTGACATAGCGCTGCCCGGCCGCGTCGGTTTCTGGCCGTGCGAATGCGATCGTCACATAATCGCCCTCTGCCATGATATGAATCATCGGGATTTCGAGATGATCGAGCACCGGCCGCACTGGCCGGGTCGCCTTGACATAGGCGATGAGCCCGGCGAGCCCCTGCGCGGCATTCGGATTATGCTGGATGTAGTCCGTGGCGATGAATTCATGCGCACGGTCGGTGTCTCCGGCCTGCAGCACGATCCGATACATATCAAACACCAGGCGTTTGTTCGCCGCCAGCTTGCGATCGGCACTGGCGAGCAGAGCCCGCTGATCCTTGGCCGCGAGGACCACCACACGTGCGGCGGGCGGGGTTACCGTAACACTAGGCGGCACTGCGGCAGGCGCGCTGGCGGCCGCAGCCAGGAAGAGCAGGGAAGACAGGGCCATCGGAGTATCCAAACAGGAAGATGCAGGAAAGGAGATCGGGAGCTTCTACCAGATGGAGAAGCTCCCGATCCGATCGATCAGAACGAGCGCTTGACCGTGATGCGCCATTGGCGCGGTGCGGCCGGGAAGCCGGTCACCAGGCCATTGACGGCACGCGCATCGAGCAGCGCATAGTAGTACAGCTTGTTGGTAAGGTTCATCAGGTTACCGATCACCATCCACTTGCCGTCGGGCGCTTCCCACGCGAGCGAGGCGTTGAGCAGGGTGTAGCCCGGCACCTTGTTGAAGGTGGTGTTGGGGATCGAGGTATAGAAACTCGACTGGTACGTCATGTCGAGGCGCGGCGTGATCGCTCCGGCAGATTCCGTGTCGATCCGATATTGGGCGCTTGCGCTAGCCTTCCATTTCGATGCCAGCGGGAACTGCGAATTGAGTGTCGTCCCCGCGCTGATGGCCGCAGCCTGCAGCGACTTGAACCCGATGTCGAGATAGCCGAGGGTCCCTTGCAGCGTGAGCTTGTCGATCGGACGGGCGGTCACTTCGAGTTCACCACCCTGGGTCCGGGCCTTGCCGGCGTTGAGCAGGGCGCTGCATGGCTGGGCATAGCTGGCCAACGGAACGTTCGGATAGGCCGGATTGGCCGGGCAAGAACTGACCGGCAGCTGCAGGTTGGTATAGTTGCCGTAGAACAGGCTGGCGTTGACGCGCAGGCGGCGATCGAACAGGTCGCTCTTGAAGCCAATTTCATACGAGGTCAGCCGTTCGGGATCGAACGGGATAACCTGATAGAGGTTGTACGGCCGGGGATTGACCCCGCCACCCTTGAAGCCGGTTGCGACCGAAGCATAAGTCATGAACGTCGGCGTCCACTGATACTGTGCGGCCACGCGATAATCGACGTTGTCTCCCTTGAACGTGCCCGACAAACCGTTAACCGGGCAGACTGCCACGTTGACCACGGTTCCGCCTGCCTGCGGGCACGGGAAATAGGGCGGGCCATCGGGATGGAAGCCAGCGACCGACCCCGGCACGCCAAGGCGCCCGAAGTTGAAGGTCTTTTCCTGCTTGGAATAGCGCAGGCCACCGATCAGCTGCAGCTTGTCGGTCGCTTTCCAGTCGATGTTGCCGAACGCAGCATACGTGGTGGCGGGCACGCGATCACGCCCCAGGAAATCGAAGGGTGGGATATCGATGCGCGAATCCAGCTTGGTCTTCTCGTTCATGTAGAACCCGCCCAGCGTCAGGTTGATGCGGTTGTCGAACAAGCCGGCATTGAGACGGAGTTCCTGGGTAAATTCGCGATAGGTCAAGGCATTGGTCAGCAATGCGCCGCCGATCGGGGTGGTGTCGCTGTCATCGACATAGTCCATGCGCTGACGACGATAGGCCGTGATCGACTTGAGCGAGACATGATCGCCGATCTTGTAGTCGATGGTGAGCGAACCACCACCGCCATGCGTGGCCGAACGCGGCTGGACGCAATAGGCCGCGGTCTTGTCGCTGGGCGACGGATCGCAATACGTCGCATAGCTTACATAGGCGCTCTTGCTGTACGGATCGGTGGCATAGGCACCATAGGGCGAATAGCTGATGAACTGTGATGCGCCGCTGGCGGTGCCAAGGCTTACGCCGTTGATGCTCGTTTTGGGCGTTTGCCCCGGGTTCTGCGCATAGAGCAGCGTTTGCGGCGTGCCTTCCGAATTGTCGTTGATGTAGTCGCCGGCCAGATTGACCTCGAGCGTGTCGCTGGGAACCCAACGCAACTGTACGCGGCCCGCCGTTACCGACTTGCCGCCCAGCGTGCCCAGCTTGCAATCGCCCGAAGAGCCGAACGAGGGGACCGCCGTGCGGGGATGGGTGCAGGCAAAGTCATAGCGCGTGACATAGCCATCCTTGCTATCGGAAACCCCGGTGATGCGCATGAACAGACGATCGCGGACCAGCGGGATATCCGCCGCAGCATTGACCCGCACATTGTTGAACCGGCCATAGGACAGCGCAACATAGCCGCTGCCATCACCGGTCGGCTTCTTGGAATAGAGTTTGACCGAACCACCGATGGAGTTCTGCCCCGCCAGCGTCCCCTGAGGCCCGCGCAACACCTCGACGCGGTCAAGGTCGACAAGATCGAAGTTCGCCCCGGCGATCGAACCGTAATAGACGTCGTCGATATAGGTGCCCACGCCGGGCGACACCGCCGGGTTGGAATCGACCTGGCCTACGCCGCGGATAAACGATTGTACCGACGGGCCAGCACCCGCTTGCGCCGGCTGCAAGACAACGTTGGGCGCCTGCGCCGCAATGTCGCTCACGTTCGTCAGGCCCTGTGCCGACATCGTCTCGGCCGAAAGGGCCGTGATCGCCAGCGGCGTGCGCTGGACGCTTTGCGCGCGGAACTGCGCGGTAACGACGATTTCGCCGATCGCCCCTTCGGTGGTGGCGGTGTTTTGCGCAGCGCCTTGCGGTTCTTCAGCCGGGCTCTGCGCGGTTTGGGCCCAAGTGCTGCCCGGGAAAGCAAGCACAGTGGCAAATGTGGTAAGCGCCGCAGACTTCAGCAGCCAGGTCTTGCGCCACGTCGAAGCGTTAATTCTATCGGTCATGATAACTCCCCTCCTAATAATGGCGGGTTCTGGCCGCCTTGTTTGCCGTTAAACGTGCAATCGATTGAATCTTTGGACACAAAAACGCGATGGTCGTTATCGCGTCATTTGACTGGCTGGGCTTTGGACAGTGGCAGGAACCCAGCACCCATGGACTTGCGCCCGCAACGGAAGCGGGACATGCACCCTGGCGATCGGGCCGCGGCTGGGCCGATCGGCATCGAGCACCCACAGTTCGGATTGAAAACCCGCGTCGCCATTGGCCTTGTCGACAATGCACAACAGCCATTCACTGCCGTTGGGCTCTGTCGCCGGAACGTGAACGGGCTCGCTGACAGCATGGCCCGGCGGCAGCGCCAGCATGTCGATCTCGCCATGCGGCAGCGTGATGCGGATCAGGCAATTGAAGGCAGCGCCCACTGGCCCACCCGGAAGCGGCGGCCCACCCTGCGGGATCATCGAGAGATACCAGCCGGTCTTGTAGTCCCGCCCACAATCCGCATCGCGAATCCGCGGCATGTCTCCGGGCGGCCCGAGCGGCGTCACCGTGAAATGTTCGCCCTCGCCAGCCAGGTCGAACGTCCAGCGTTCAAATCCCCCGCGAATGGCGCGTTGATCGATATGGATACCGCCCGCCTCGCGCATAAAGCCAAACGCATTGGTTTCCGAAACGAACAGATCCAGGTGCACCACATCGCCCTCGTCAAAGGCATTCATGATGTGAAAGGCCGAAGCGCCCTTGGCACCCTTGAACCACCGCATTCCCGCCACGTCGCCGTCTCGGCCCATGATCCCCACGCAGCATTCCAGGTTCTGGTCGTGCGCCCATTTCGGCCCCCCTGCCCGCAAGCGGTCGAGATCGGTCGTAGTGGGGAAGAACGGGAAGATCGCGCGGCTGCGCGTGATGGCAAAATCATGGATCATGCCGTGATAAGGCTGCTTGAACCACTGCTCGCGCATCAGATGCCCGCGCGGGTCAAGCACCGCATAGGAAACGTCGCGCGAGCAGGCGCCATCGGCTTCATAACCGAACAGGAACAATTCGCCGGTCTCGGGATCGACGCGAGAGTGCGCCGTTACGGTTTGCGAACGCAACGCCCCGTCGAAATCGCATGCCCCCTTGGTGGCCAGCGTGTCCGGATCGATCTCATAGGGGAGACCATCCTCCTTGGTCATGAACAGGCGCCCGGCGTGCCACAGCGGCGTCGTATTCGCGACGGTACGATCGGTTTCGGCCACCGAGGGGTGATCGGTGAACGGATTGCGATAGCCGCCGAACAAGGCCCGGCCAGCGTGTTGCTCAGCGAGATAGCGCGCGGTCTGGACGTAGCGGATGTCGAAATCCACCGCACCTTTCCTGAAGCGAAAGCGGGAAATCATGCCATCGCCCGACAGGATGTTGTCGTCGGCAAACATCGGTGGATGGGCCGGGTCTGGCACGGCCCGGAAAAACGATCCTTCCAAACCGGACGGTAGCGTCCCTTCCACAGTAAGGCCGGGCACCGAGGCCTCGATGCCAACCGGGGTGTTAAGGCCGCGAAAATGGACAGTATCGGGATAGGCGTCGCGATCGCTGGCCACCCAAGGCTTTTCGCTGACCGGCAGGGTGCGTTCGTCGTGCACGTGTCTCTCCTAGATCGGGCTTGCGGCCCGCCATCCGTTGCTTGAAAATATCGAGAATGGCGGCCCTGCCCGGTCTTTCTGAGATTTGGATATCGGCAAATCGCCGAACATCTATAAAAAACCGGACAATTGAATTTACAGCAACCCAATGGGCGTCAGGCTTCCGAACGGCTCACCGAGCGGGCGCCGACGCGATGCCCTGTCACACCAGTGCCCAATAGGTGAAGATGGAGTGCGATTTGTCGCGATCCGCCTTGCCCACGAAGATAGTCTGGCTGAGCCATTCATGGGGCCCCTCGGGCGCTTCGAAGCGAGGCGTCAGCCCCATGTAATACTCCGACGGATCGACGTGTTCGTACCGCTGCATGCGATCCAGCACAGCCTTGTCGGCGTGGCGGATTCCGGTGTTGTGAAGCGCAACGATAGTGCCGTCATCTGCCTGGAGCAGGTAGCGCGCATCAAAACGCACGCTGTTGTCGGGCCGGATGGTCGGCCAATCGCCACCGCTGTGCGGAATGACTTTTCCGGAAAAACGCGGCCCCGTCACCGTGCCCCCAAGAACGCCGACGTAGCCACGATCAAAGCCCCAGTACGTCGGCCCATAGCGCAGCCGCTCGCCCAGTTCGATCCGGATCTGAAAGGCAAATTCAAAACTTGGCGGCCGCGCATCGGGCGGGATCACGAAGCCGTTCGCGCTCGTCTGGGTTTTGACAACTTCGGTGGCGGCGTTAGCCAGGGTTGGCAGCATTCCCGCGACGCCCACTGTGCCTGCAATCATGCTCCGGCGCGATACTTCAGCGGTCATCAGATGTCTCTCCCGGCCTGGGCTGGCGATTTCCAGCTCCAATTGTGACGCATTCGTGCGCCTGCTGCAGCGGACTAACCATATAATGTCTGCTTTTTCAAGCCGATTCGATTTAGCTTTTCCCGGATATAAGCCAATCGAGCGATAAAATGACATCGATTGCAAGGAACATGGGTGCACGCCATCGCCTGATATCTGCCAAGGCTAAACGTGCAATTCCTTCTGATTCAGTGCATTATAAATCATCGAATTGCCCGCTCAACGGCTTGCCATCGGGGCACTTTTGGTGACTATGCATTGCACGGTTGAGGGCAGCATGAATTGTCAGGGTAATGACAGTCCGTGATGAGGTTCCGCTAACCCGCGCCGGCTGATATTGCGATGCTGTCGGGCTCCATGATCTGCCCCGCAAATTGGAAGAACAAGATATGACTGCTGCAGCCCATCCTGCGAGTCCTTCGGCGAAAGGTGGCGGCCGAAAGAAAAAATCAAGCCTTCACAAAAGCATAGCCCATGATTTGGGAGTCGCGATCGTCACCGGCCGGCACCAGCCCGGCGATATCCTCAGCACTGAAATCGAATCGAGCGAGCAGTTGAGCGTCTCGCGCAGCGCTTATCGCGAGGCGATCCGTATTCTCACCGCCAAGGGTTTGGTGGAATCCCGCCAACGCACGGGAACGATCGTCTTGCCGATCACGCGTTGGGCCATGCTCGATCCCGACGTGATGGCCTGGATGTTTGAAGGCGGCGCCTCCGAATCGGTGCTGGATGGGCTGTTCGAAATGCGCCTGATCATCGAGCCGGCGATGGCGCGCCTGGCCGCGATGCGCCGCACGCTCGACCATATCGCCGATATGCGCAAATCGCTCCAGACGATGGAACGCCATACGCTCGCCACCGACGAAGGCCAGGCGGCAAACCGCCGGTTCTACAGCATCATCGTGCAGGCGACGGGTAATCCGCCGCTGGTCAACCTCGGCAACAGCCTCGGTACTTTTGTGCTGTGGTACACCGAATTCCAGGGCAACAGCGGCTCTAAGCCACGGGATACGATTGCCGAGCATTGGGAACTGTTCGATGCCGTTGCAGCGGGCATGGTCGACGAGGCCGGCATCGCGATGGAAAAGCTCATCCGCGCCAACCAGGCAGACTTTCCAGAGCGGCAGAATATCGCAATGTAATCCTCAAGGTAGCCAATCGGTAACAATCAAGGTTGTCCCTAGGCGTTCAAAGGTAGACCTGGCTCACATTCCTTTCGAATTTGGCATTTCCGCGCATTATCCACCCCACTCCACTGGGGTTCAGCATTGAGTGCACAGCAATTGCCTCAAAAGCATGGGACATTAGGCGGCGTGGACAAATTCCACAGCGCCACGGCTGAAGGAAAAAACCGCCAGTTTAAGGAGGCGAGGAAGCGGAATATCGGGAATATTGTGCGACGAGCCGACGCGGAAATGGCGATTTTAGGTCCAGCCCCGAAGGGGTTGTGGAATTTGTTCACGCCGCCGAACTGGCGGCTACCAGGTTTGCTCGTGGAACGCTGGATTGTGGTCAACGGGATTGTCGACATGTCACGCCAGCTGGCGGCCACCCTCGCGATTTGCTCGGACGGTGCGATGCCCTCAACGTCGATTCACAGCCGATACGAGCGTATGTTAGTGGATCTGCCGATCAGCGGGAATGGCGTCAGACTGCAGTTGTCGTTTTGACGGTTCCGTTGCACGCACGTGCTTTGCCCCCGGTACACATTCAGCGAGCCGCTGACTCCGTAGGTTGGCCGGCGATATGGCCCCAGGGCGACGGGGACGGACGGACAGCTTTCTTTAGCCCATCGCCTGCAGCTTGCGTCTCAATGTAAAGCGCGTCACCGATAGGCCGAACTAATCCCAGACTACCGATCGCAATGCCGATTCGGCCCAGGCCGCCCTAATCAACGCAGTGATTGAGAAGGCCGTGCCCGCGCTGATCGCCACACGCGATGCGCTTGATCGCTTCCACGCGATGATGCGCTCGAAGGAGAAGGCACGGCTCGATCCGTGGATCGCCATGGCGGCGAAGACCAAGCTCGCTGCGTTCGCCGCTAGCGTCGAGGCCGACAAGGATGCGATGGCCGCCGCGATCTCGACGCCGCGGTCCAGCCGTCAGGTCGAGGGCAAGGTCAACCGCTTAAAGGTCATCACGCGCCAGATGGTACTGGGCGCGCCAAAATCGACCTGCTCAAAGCCAGGGTTATGGCGCCAACATGAGCCGAATTGCACGGAATGTGCGTCAAACCAAATTTGCACGCCGTGTGACACGATGTCGGCGTGAGAAGCGTAAGTGCAATCGTTGATGAATCGTATAAAAGTAGCTCGGCCCATCATATTCGATGATGCAGCGGCCCCAGGTTCCGGCGCCACTATCCTACAACTGTATCTTCACGGTCCGGACTCCGTAATAGTTACGCTGCGCCCTCGGCGAGGTGATTCGATGGCACCAAGAACTCAAACCTCCCCAAGAAAATTTTGAGGGTATCGCTTAGGGTACCATGCAGAAGATCGCTGCCAAAAAAGTGGCGGAATTGAGGGATAAATGGGTGCAAATACGAGTTCTCTCCTGGCGCCCCATAACCACCGGCGAAGACAGGGAAACAGCAGCAATGGGCAAGACTTCTAAGCTCCTGGCGATCATGGCGATCGTCCTGGCCCTGTGCGGCTTGGTGCTGTTGGGCGGGGGATTGTGGCTCGCGATCGAAGGCGGCAGTTGGTTCTATGCTCCGGCGGGGCTGGCCCTGATCGCCTGCACCGTGCTGCTGTGGCGCCGCAAGGCGGCTGCTTTGCACCTCTATGCCGCGCTGGTGGTGGCCACGCTGGCCTGGGCGCTGGTGGAAATCGGGCTGGACTGGTGGGCGCTGGTGCCGCGTGGCGACGTGATCTTTATCCTAGGCGCGCTGCTGCTGCTGCCCTGGATCACGCGGCGACTGGCGCCCACGCAAGCGGGCTGGTGGCGCAATGCCGGGCCGCTGGCGCTGGCCCTGATCCTGGCGGGCGCGATCGGCCTTGCCGCCATGCTGCGCAGTCCGCACGAATGGGACGGCGCCCTGCCCGGTGCGCGTGGCGCCGCGCCGGCATTGGCCGCCGGCACCGACGCCGGGGACTGGCTGGCCTATGGCCATACCTGGGCCGGCACCAAGTGGTCGCCGCTCGCGCAGTTGACCCCGGCCAATGTCAGCGGACTCAAGCAGGTCTGGCGGATGGACACCGGCGACAGCCGCCGCCCGGGGGACCCGGAAGAAATCACTTATGAACTCACCCCGATCAAGGTCGGCGATACGCTCTATGCCTGCACCCCGCACAATATCGTGCTGGCGCTCGACGCCGAAACCGGGGCAGTGCGCTGGCGCTATGATCCGCACATGCAGGTGCCCAGCCATGTTCAGCACCTGACCTGCCGGGGCGTATCGTATCACGATGCCAACTGGCCCGGCGCCACGCGCAGCGCCAATGGATCGTGCCCGCAGCGGATCATCATGGCCACGGCCGATGCCCGCCTGATCGCGCTCGACGCGCATACCGGCCGCCTGTGCCCCGGCTTTGGCAAGGGTGGCGCGGTCAACCTTGCCGTCACCGGCCCCGGCCTCAAGCCCGGTTGGTTCCAGTTCACCTCGGCCCCGCTGGTGACGCGCGGCCTCGTCGTGGTGGGCGGGGCGATCTATGACAACGCATCGATCCATATGCCCTCGGGCGCGATCCAGGCGTTTGACATCGCCACCGGCAAGCCGGTGTGGGCGTTCGATCCCGGCCGGCCGGAAGACACAGCGCCCCTGGGCCCCAACCATCCCCCCGTGCCCTCCACCCCCAACAGCTGGAGCACGGCGGCGGCCGACGAAGACCTTGGCCTCATCTATCTGCCGATGGGCATGGGCGCGATCGACCAGTGGGGCGGCAACCGCCCGCCCAATACCGAGCGCTTTGCCACCTCGATCCTGGCGCTCGACATCAAGACCGGCCAGGCGCGCTGGGTGTTCCAGACCGTGCACCACGATTTGTGGGACATGGACGTGCCGGCCCAGCCCGCGCTGGTTGACCTGACCATTCCCGGCAAGGGCCGCGTGCCCGCGCTGGTCCAATCGACCAAGACTGGCAACATCTTCGTGCTCGATCGCCGCACCGGCTTGCCCGTCCAGCCCGTGCACGAAATGCGCGTGCCCGGCGGCGCAGCGCCAGGCGATTTCACCTCGCCTACCCAGCCGGTTTCGGCAATCTCGCTGATGCCGCCGCGTATTCGCGAGGCAGACATGTGGGGCGCCACGCTGTTTGACCAGATGGCCTGCCGCATCGCCTTTCGCCGCTATCGCCACGAGGGGCCGTTCACCCCGCCCTCGACCCGCGGCACATTGGTGTTTCCCGGCAATTTCGGGGTGATGGACTGGGGTGGCCTGGCCATCGATCCGGTGCGGCAGGTGGCCTTTGCCCACCCCAACTACATGGCCTTTGTCGATCGCCTGATCCCGCAGCGGCCGGGCGCCGGCAATGGCAAGGATGGGCCGGCGGGTGCATCAGATCGTGGCGGCTCGGCCGAACATGGCTTCAACCCCAACGCCGGCGCGCCGTTCGCCGTGTCGATGGGGCCGTTCCTCTCGCGCCTTGGCCTGCCGTGCCAATCACCGCCGTGGGGCTATGTCGCGGGGATCGATCTTGTCACCGGCAAGGTGGCATGGCGCCATGCCAATGGCACGATCCGCGATGAAACGCCGCTGCCCATTCCGCTCAAGCTGGGCGTGCCTTCGCTGGGCGGCCCGATGATGACCGGCGGCGGGCTCTCGTTCATGGCCGCCTCGCTCGACTATTACCTGCGCGCCTATGACACCACCACCGGCCGCGTGCTGTGGCGCGCACGGCTGCCCGCTGGGGCCCAGGCCACGCCGATGACCTATCGCTCTCCGGCCAGCGGGCGGCAGTTCGTGGTGGTGGTGGCCGGCGGCCACGGTTCGCTGGGCACGCGGCTGGGCGATTCCATCATTGCCTATGCCCTGCCCAAATCCTGATCTCGCCTGAAAGGGCAGCTTGCCGGGCGGGGCGGTAATGGTGCTTTGCTCGGCCATGTCGACCGTTGCCCTGCCCCGCCCGCTCGTTGTCCTTGGCCTTGCCGGCATTGCGCCGCAGGCGTTCTGCCTGCTGATGGTGCTCCATGGTGGCGAGGATCGCTGGACCGCGCTGGCCGCCGCCTGCTGCTATGCCGCGCTGATCCTGTCGTTTCTGGGCGGATTGTGGTGGATGGCCGGCATGCTGGCCGGGGTGAAGGAAGCCTGGTTCCACGTGTTGGCCGTGGTGCCCAGCCTGATCGGCTGGGCCATGCTGCTGCCCTGGTGCGTCGGCGCCCCTTGGCCACGGCCGGAACTGATGACGCTTGGCCTGCTGATCCTGGCCAGCCCGCTGGCAGACCGCGCGCTGGCGCGGCACGTGCAGTGGCCCGCAGGATGGCAGCGGCTGCGGTTGATGATGGCAACCGGGCTGGGGCTGCTGACGATGGCGATTGGGCTGTTGGCCTGACCGCATCCCGGATCGCGGCGCTGTTCAGGCCGGCTCTTCGTCCACGCGGTCTGTGGGATAGGAGCCCAGCGTTCCCAGCAGCACCGCAGCGGCAACAAAGCAGGCGATGCCGCCGAAAATTGCGCCGTCATAACTTTTCGTCAAGTCGAACGACCAGCCCGCCAGCGGCGCGCCCAGGGCTGCGCCCAGCGAAAAGCAGGACATGAGCAGGCCATAGATCGCGCCATAGGCCCGCATCCCGAAATAGCGGCTCGTCAGGTAGGCAACCAGATCGGTCTCGGCGCCGGCGGCAAACCCCAGCAGCAGGATCGCCAAGGCCGTCATCGGCAGCGAAGGCCCTGCCAGGAACAGCAGCGCCAAGGCAGCGGCGGGCATCAGCAGGACGCAGCGCGCCACCAGGGTGCCCGGCAGCAGATCGAGCAGCAGGCCAATCACCACGCGCCCGACGATGACCGAAATCCCAAGCGATCCTGCCATCTTGGCGGCAAGGCCAGGGGTAAGACCGTGGTCAGCCAGGAACGGCACGAGATGAACGGTCGCGCCCGACTGGGCCACGATCAGAAGGAACACGCCGATGGCAATCTGCCAGAACTGGCGCGAGCGCAGTGCCTGCTGGCGCGTCAGGCCAGAACGGGGGTGCGGCACGGCGTCGCTGCGCCCTGACGGGCCTTCGCGCAGGCCGGCCGCGACCACTGGCATGACCACCAGCACGACCACGCCCGCCATCGCCAGATAGCCGCCGCGCGGCCCCCAGGTGGCGATGATCGCGGCCAGCAGCGGCGGCGCCGTCAGCGCGACAAGCCCAGTGCCCAGCAGCGTGAGGCCCAACGCCAGCCCGCGCCCGCGATCAAACAGCAGCGCGATCGGGCGCGTCCACGTGATCGGCGTTGTGCCAACCCCCAGAAATGCCACCGCGATCCAGGCCGCATAGAAGGCCGGCAGCGAGCCGAGCGCAGCGGCCAGCAAGGCAAAGCCGACGGCAAGGCCTGCCAGCGACACGAGCGCGATGCGGCGCACGCCGAGCCGGTCGATCGCCGTTCCCAGAAACGGCGAGAGCAGGATTGCGCCCAGGCTGAGGCAGGTCATGCCCAGCCCGATCTGGCCGCGCGACCAGCCGTAGGCGGCGGAGAGCGGCGCAATGAACAGGCCGAAACTGTAGAACGGCAGCCCGGTGGTGCCCACGCCCACGCCCAGCGCGGCAGCCAGCACGCTGCTCCACCCACGGCGAAATTCCGACAGGGCCGATGGCGTTGCCGTCGCCTGCGGTTTTGCTGCAACGCGCTGATCCATGTACCGCCTGCTCCTGTGCCGTTTGCCAGCCGATCCTAGGAAAATGTTGCCGCAACGCAACATCACCTACGCGGGGCTGATCGCCAGTCGGAGAGTCTTGCGCAAGCATCGGGCCTTCGCGCCGCTGATAGGGCCTATTCATCGGTGAAACGCTGCCAAGGCGTCACAACGAGAAAGACGAGGACAACATGAGGACTGCACTCTCCTTCAAGGGCCTCCTGCTGACAGGGGCCGGGCTTGCCATCCTGACGGCGAGCCCTTCGGCCTATGCCCAGAATGCCAGCGCCGCGCAGGACGAAGCCGCCACCGACGGCCTGCAGGTGATCACCGTGACCGCGCAGCGCCGCAGCGAGAACCTGCAGTCCACCCCGGTCGCCGTCACCGCCTTTACCGGCGATTCCCTCAAGACCATGCAGGTCAGCTCGGTCCTCGACATGGCCCAGCATGTGCCCAACGTCTCGTTCACGTCGGCCTTGGCCAGTTCATCGAGCGTGGCGGCCTTCATCCGTGGCGCGGGCCAGGCCAACGCCGGCTTCGCCTTCACGGATTCGGCGGTCGGCTTCTATGTCGATGATGTTTACCACGCGCGCCTTTCCGGCACGAACCTGCTGTTCAACGATATCGACCGGATCGAGGTTCTGCGCGGACCGCAGGGCACGCTCTATGGCCGCAACAACCTGACCGGCGCGGTCAAGGTCGTGCGCAAGCAGGCCGACGGCACCACGTTCGGCTCGGCCGAGGGCAGCTATGGCAGCCGCGACTACAACGACCAGAAGGCCACCTTCTCCACCGCGATCGCGCCCGACAAGCTGGCCGTGATCGTCTCGGGCTTCCACCAGTACAAGGGCGACTACTATGATGCGCCCGCGATCGGCGGGAAGCGCGGCAAGGACGAACAATATGGCGCGCGTGTTGGCCTGGCCTGGATCGGCGACGGTCCGTTCAGCGCCAAGGCCAATGTATCCTACACCCATGAAAAGGGCGACGGCGCCGCGCAGATCAACTTCACCGAAGGGCTCAAGGAAACCGGCGGCGCCTTTGGCACCTACATCAGCCCGATCCCGTCTTCCAGTTTCAACGAACAGATCAATGCCGACCTGACGCTGGGCTATGACTTTGACAATGGCCTCAAGCTCAAGGCGATCACCGGCTACATCCGCGGCGACGATCGCTTCCGCTTCGACGTCTATGGCGGGCAGGTCAATGCCACCACCGGCGCCTACACTGCGGGCTTCGACCGCCGCAGCGACATGATCAACCACCAGTTCAGCCAGGAACTGCAGCTCTCGGGCGATGTCGGCGGGAACGTCCAGTTCATTCTCGGTGGCTATTACTTCCACGAGACGATCCGCCAGGTCTTCAACGACAACGTGCTGGGCTACCAGGTCCTGCCCGACACGATTCACCAGGTCACCAACAGCTATGCCGGCTTTGGCCAGGCGACCTGGCGCTTTGCCCCGCGTTTCTCGCTGACCTTGGGCGGCCGCTACACCCGCGAAACCAAGGACATCGACGCCACGCTGTCCAACGGCCTGTTCCTTCCCAGCCAGACGCTGACCGCCGTTGGCGGGCACCTGTCGTTCACGAACTTCAGCCCTAAGGGCGAGATCGATTTCCAGGCGACCCGGGACATCTTCATTTACGCCAGCATCTCGCGCGGCTTCCAGAGCGGCGGCTTCAACGCCTCGGTCGTTGCCAACCCCACGCTGTTCAACACGCCCTATGGCGCCGAGACGGTGACCGCTTATGAGGCGGGGATGAAGAGCGAATTCTTCGACCATCACCTGCGTGTCAACGCGGACTGGTTCGTCAATCGCTTTGGCGAAATTCAGACCAACACCTACATCGGCACCTCGGTGGTGACGCAGAACGCAGGCACGGCGCTGGTCCATGGCCCCGAACTGGAAGTGACGGCCGAGCCGGTCCATGGCCTCACGCTGTTCGGCAACGGATCGCTGACGCTGGACAAGTACCTCAAGCTCAACGCCAACACCGCCGCCGCGCGCGCCAACGCCGATGCCCTGCCCCGTGTGTCGAAGTGGCAATACAACATCGGCTTCAACGCACGCCATAGCCTGGGCGGCGAGGGTATGGGGACGCTGCACGCGTCGAGCAGCCTGGCCTATCGCAGTTCCTACAACGTGGACCCGGGCCTCGTCGCGATTTCGCAGATGCCGGCGCAAACGCTGCTCAATGCCGCAGTCGGCTGGACCTCTGACAACGGCAAGCTGGACGTGACGCTGTCGGCCGACAACCTCACCAACAATCGCTTCTACGTCACCGGCTCCAACTATGGCGTCAACCGCAAGTCGCGCCTGCAAAACGAGCCGCGCCTGGTCAAGATCGCGGTATCCTACAAGCTCTAGTCCGCCCTGCATCGACCATGCCCTTCCGTCCGTGCCCGCGCGGGCGGAAGGGTTTTGACGCTGGGTAATGGGGGGATTGCCGTAAGGGCGTGACGCTGGGCGTCTGGTCTCAGATACCCTGGCCGCCATCGAGCGGGATCACTGCCCCGTTGACCATCGCTGCAGCGGGTGAGCACAGGTACGCGGCCAGCGCCGCCACCTCTTCACGGGTAACCAGCCGCCCGGCCGGTACGCGCGCTTCCAGGCGGGCCATCAGGGCCGCCGCGCCTTCCGCGCCCAAGGCATTGCCACGCAACATCGGGGTGTCGACTGGGCCGGGAGCAATGGCGTTGATCCGCTGGCCCTTGGCGCCCGCCTCGGCAGCGAGCCCGCGGACCAGGGTCTCGACGCCTGCCTTCGCCACTGAATAGGCCAGCGAGAGTGGCGTCGGTCGGCTGGCCAGGGTGGAGCTGAACAGCAGGACCGAGCCGTGGCGCGACAGCAGCGGAAACAGGAACCGGCAGGCCAGGTAGGCGCTGTGCAGATTGGCGGCGAGATGGTCGTGCCACAGATCGGGCGACAGTTCAGCAAAGGGCAGGTTCGGACGATACCACCCAGCGGCGTGAACCACCGCATCGATCTGCCCATGGCGCGCCGCAAGCCTTGCGGCCAGCCCCTCCCACGCGCGGGGATCACGCACGTCGCAAACGTGGGCGCGCATGTCTTCTGCCCCGCCCGGGCGGATCTGGTCGGCGCGCTCGACAGTATAGCCATCGGCGCTGAAGCGCTCGACGATCGCGCTGCCCAGCCCCCCGGCAGCGCCGGTCACCAGGGCCACGCGCGCGGCGCCAGGCGCGGTCATACCGCTGCGGCCCCGGAGACGAGCGAGCGCAGGAACTGCGCGGCTTCGTCCTCGCTGACCACGTCGGCGTACTTGGCGTTCATGTCGAACAGGTTGGCCTCGTGCGGGTCGGGATGCCGATCGCCGCAGGCCTCGGCCACCACGGCGGTGCGAAAGCCGTGCGACATGGCATCGACGCAACTGGCGCGCACGCAGCCCGATGTCGTCAGCCCGGTGAGGATCACGGAATCGATGCCTGCCGCCGTCAGCGTGGATGCGAGCGAGGTGGCGAAGAACGCGCTGGGATACTGTTTCGAGACCACCAGTTCGTCGGCGAAGGGGGTAAGCCCGGGGCCGAACGCGGCAGTGGGGCTGCCCTTGAGGAAATTGCGCAAGGGCACTGCCTTTTCAAAGAAGCGCCCGCCGTCCAAGCCACCGGCCTGATAGACCACGTTGGTCAAAACCACCGGAACGCCCGCCGCGCGGGCGAGCGCACGCAGGCGCAGCGCGGATTCCAGCGCGGCTTCCACGGGCGCGTACAGCAGGTTGCCCGGCTCGAAATAGGCCTGGCAGAAATCGATCAGGATCAGCGCCGGACGGTGGCCAAATCCCACGCGATTGTCATAGGCTTTCCGATAGTTGGCCATCAGATCATCATTGTCGCGCATCGGCGTGCCTTCCCTTCGTGCATGCAGGCCATTGCAAAGCCTTGGCGATTCACCTTCAAGCTAGCATCCGGCCCGGGTGCGCCCGGTTTCCCGCCCGGCCTATCCGACTGGTGGTCATCGCGGGCGACCGGATCGACACCACGGCCGCAAAGGTAGGTATTCGTCCCGTTGCACCCCATTGGGGTGCGGTCCCGGTTTCAGCAGAGAGTTGCACCATGGAATACGATTACGTCCCGCTGCCGCAGCGCAAGCCCCTGATCTGGCCGAACGGGGCCCGCGTCGCGCTGATCCTGACTTTCAACCTGGAAACGTGGGATCTTACCAAGGACACCGACAAGCCCTACTACGCCGGTGGTCCGTCGATCCTGCCCGACACCCTGCCCGGCAATACACCCGACTTCCCCAACTATACCTGGCGCGAATATGGCCAGCGCGTGGGCATCTGGCGGCTGATCGAGCTGTTCGACGAACTGGGCGTCAAGGCCAGCTGCACCACCAATGCCGTCACGTTCGAACGCCGCAAAGCGATGACCGATGCGGTGCTCGAACGCCGGTGGGAGCTGCTGACGCACAACTGGGAACAGGGCGAGTTGCTCACCAGCTTTGCGCAAGCACCCGAGAAAGAACGCGAGATCGTGCTGCGCAGCCTGGCGCAGTTCGAAAACTATGTCGGGCGCAAGTCGAAGGGCTGGCTCTCCTCGTCGCTGCGCGGCACGATGCAGACTGCCGATATCCTCGCCGAATATGGCTGCACCTTTTACTGCGACATCATGAACGACGATCAGCCGTTCCTGCTGCGCACCCCGCACGGCCCGATCGTTTCGGTACCCTATTCCAACGAGATCAACGACTTTACCTTCATCACCCGCAAGAACTACACCACCGACCAGTTCCGCGATGCACTGATCGAGGAACTGGACGTGCTCCATGCCGAGGGTGCCCAAACCGGGCGGATCATGAACGTCGGCCTGCACCCCCACGTATCGGGCCGTGCACACCGCGTGCGCGCGCTGCGCGAGTTCATCGCGCACGCCAAGTCATTGCCCGGCGTGTGGTGGGCCACCCGCGAGGAAATCGCCGAATGGTATCTCGCCAATCATGAAAGCCACATTCCTGGCCAGCTGACGCGCGACGCCTGAGGCCGGGCGAGCGACAAAAAGGGGGCGGCATCGTGGATGCCGCCCCCTTTTTTCATCAGGCCCACGCCTGGTCAGGCATGACCCATGACCTCGTTGCTGAGCGCGTGGCTGATCGCGTCGGCGGTCGCCTTCATGTCAGCCAGATAGAGGTTGATCCCCTCCGACAGCTTCATCGCCGCCACGAAGAATGCCAGCGTCATTGCCCCTTCGAAGCGACCGTTGCGGAAGATCGGCACGGCGATCGACGAGGTCTTGCCCGGTGTCAGGTTATGATAGTTGCGCCCCTGCACGGCATAGCCATCTGCCCGGATGCGTTCGACATCGAGGCCGACTTCCGCCGTTGCCAGGTAATTGAGGTCGATGTCCTGCGACACACGCATGAAGCGCAGGATCATCTCGCGTTCCTCGTCCGGCGCAAAGGCCATCGAGACCTTGCCCGACGCGCTGTCGAGGATCGGCAGGGTAAAGCCCGGATAATAGTGCTCGAACGTGAGCGACGAGTTGGAATGCGTGGAATCGCGCAGCATCATCTCGCGCCCCACCCGCACGGCGATCGACACGGGCCAACCGAACCGGCGCGTCAACTCGACAATGTGCGGCCGCGCGGCACGAACCAGCGCATCGTCCTGCTGGTATCCGGTGGCCAGCGTCTGCACCAGCATCGTCGCACGGTAGCGCTTGCGCGCCGGCTCCTGCTCGATCAGCCCTTCATACAGCAGCGTCTGCACGATCCGGCAGGCGGTGGCGTATGGCACTTCCGACGCCTTGGCGATCTCCATCATGTTGAGCGAACCTGCCCGATTGATCGCGCGCAGCGCCGCGATCGAGCGGGTGATGGACCGAATCGGAACGCCTTTTTCCATGTGACCAATTTCCCCACGTCTTTGACCCGGATCAAAGAGTGACGAGAAAATGACGTTTCACCGATTTCATCAAGGTTTTATCCGACAGGCGGATAAATCACGCCTCGCACCATGCCCAGATCGTGCCATCCTGCACGGCGCCTAGACGGATGGCCGCGCCCATCGGCGTTCGAATTCGCGCACCTCGTCCATCCCGATCAATGTGGAAAATTCCCTGAAATCAAACAGTCCCTCAGGGTCTGCGGCGCCGGTGTCCTTGAGCGCGCGCAGCACGGTCTCCATCGCCTGCGCCGCAGCCAGACTGGTCAGCGAGGGGTAGATCGCAAAGGCAAAGCCCAGCTTTGCCAGCAGCGTCGGCTCCAGCATCGGGCTGGCCCCGCCGTTTGCCATGTTGACCATGCAGGGCAGCGGCAGTTCGGCGCAGACCCGTGCCATTTCCTCTTCATCGACCAGCGCTTCGGGAAAGAGCACGTCGGCCCCGGCCTCGGCATAGGCGCGCAGCCGCCGCAGCACCCCTTGCTCGCCTTCGGACTGGCGCGCGTCGGTGCGGGCAATCACCACGAAATCGCGGCTGCGCCGTGCCGCACAGGCAACCTTGATGCGCTCGACCATATCCTCCACCGGCACGATCCGCTTGTCGGGCATATGCCCGCATTTCTTGGGAAACTCCTGATCCTCAAGCTGGATCGCAGTGACCCCGGCGGCCTCATAGCCGCGCACCGTGTGATGCACGTTGATAAGGCCGCCATAGCCGGTATCACCATCGGCAATGACAGCCGCGGTGCTGGTGCGCACAAGGGTCTCCATCCGGTCGCGCATCTGCGTATAGGTCGCGATGCCGGCGTCGGGCAGGCCAAAGGCCGAGGCAGTCAGCCAGTAGCCAGTGCCGTAGACAAACTCGAAACCGACCTTTCGCGCGATCACGGCAGCGATCATGTCCTGCACGCCGGGCACCATGAAGAAGCGACCCTCGGCCAGGCGCGCACGCAAAAGAGGGTCCGCCATCGAAATTGCCTGCCTTTTCCATCGACCCCGAACTGCAGGGCCCGTTGCCAAGGCGTTCGCATGCGCGGCTGCGCGCGCCGCCGCTTGCCCCAAAAATCGCCGACAGGCGGTGAGCCAGCCGCCCGGGCCAAGCCTCTCCAGCGCTGCCAAGTGGTTGGAAAAACACGCGTGCTGATCGCCTAACCGGCAGGTGGATAGAGTGCCCGCGTCCTGCTCCTGGCACCGTGGTCGCGTTCATAACCGCCGGGTGTTCACCGGCTCCTGCGATGGGCCGGTGCTGATCGGAGAATGCGGAAATGACAGGGCATAATCGCTGCCAGGTGGCCATCGCCGGTGCCGGACCCGTCGGCACGGTCATGGCGACTCTGCTGGCGCAGGAAGGTATCTCGGTAATCGTGCTCGAGACGGGCGCCGACTGCGCGCAAGACTTGCGCGCATCCACCTTTCATCCCCCGACGCTCGAGATGCTCGACCGCATCGGCATCACCCGAATGCTGCTCGATCGTGGCTTGAAAGCACCGGTGTTCCACTGGCGCGACCGCGCCAGCGGCGAAGTGATCGCGTTCGACCTCTCCGAGATCGCCGACGTCACGCGCTATCCCTTCCGTATCCAGTGCGAACAGTATCATCTCTCGCGCGCACTGGCGGAAGGTCTCGCCCAACTGCCGCACGCCGACATCCGCTTCAACAGCCGCCTTTTGACATTCCGCCAGGACGAGGCCGGGGTCGACCTGTGGGTAGAAACCATGACCGGCGTCGAGACGATCCGCGCCGATTACCTGATCGGCGCCGACGGGGCGAATTCGATCGTGCGCAAGTGGCTGGGCATCGAATTCGATGGCTTCACCTATCCCGAGCGCTTCCTGACATTGTCCACCGAGGTGGAGCTGGCAGACTACCTGCCCAACCTCGCCTACGTGAACTACGTCAGCGACCCCGCCGAGTGGCTGGTGCTGCTGCGTGTGCCCTCGCTGTGGCGGGTGCTGGTGCCGGTCAACGGCGATGTGGACGAGACGACGCTGCGCTCGGATGCCAACAAGAACGCCATTTTTGACCGCATCACCGGCGACGGCGCGAGTGTGGAAACCCGACACCGCACACTGTACCGGGTGCACCAGCGCGTCGCCAAGTCGTTCCGCGAAGGCCGCGTGATGCTGATCGGCGACAGCGCCCACCTCAACAACCCGCTCGGCGGCTTCGGCATGAATTCGGGCATCCATGACGCGTTCAACCTGTTCGACAAGCTGGCGCCGGCAATCACCGGCAACACGAGTGCCGAGGCAGGCCTGGCGCTGTTCGACCGCCAGCGTCGCACGGTGACGCACACGTTCACCCAGACGCAGACCCGCCAGAACATGGAATTCATCCGCGGCAACCAGGACAATGCGCATGAAGCCCGTCGCCGCGCCATGCTCGATATCCTGGCCGATGACGACAAGCGCCGCGCCTACATGCTGCGCCAGGCCATGTTCGAAAGCCTCGACCTCGCCGCGCAGATCGCGTGACGGCGTGGTGACTACAGGAGACCTGCAAAAATGACCGACGTACTGGGCTGGCGCGCGCTGTTCGGCGTGGTCGCGCCCTCGACCAACACCGTCGTCCAACCCGATATGGAGCGGATGCGCCCCGATGGCGTGACCAACCACGTCTCGCGCATCTGGGTGGAAGACCCCTACGCCCTCACCAACGAGGACTTCATCGCCGGCACCACTGCGATTGCGCAAAACACCCTCGATGCGGTGCGATCGGTAATGACCTGCAAGCCCGACTACCTCGTGCTCGGCATGTCGGCCGTCACCTTCTACGGCGGCGTCGAAGGCGCACGGACATGGAAGGCGCAGGTTCAGGAGGTGGCGGGCGTAGGCGCGTCCACCGGCGCCGAATCGGTTGCCGCCGCGCTCCATGCCTATGGCGCAAAATCGGTGAGCTTCGTCTCGCCCTATTATCCTGTCGCCAACGCCGAAGTCCGCCGGTTTCTCGAGGAAAGCGACTTTGCGGTGAAGCGTGATGTCCCGCTGCAATGCCGCCGCTGGACCGATATCGCCAAAGTCACGCCCGATCGGCTCGACGCTGTCATCGACCATCTCGATGGCGACGATGTGGACGCCATCGTGCAGGTGGGCACCAACCTGTCGATGGTCGACATCGCCGCGCGGCACGAGGCCCGCCTCGGCAAGCCGGTGATCGCGATCAACACCGCCACCTACTGGCACGCGCTCCGCAGCTTCGGCATCAAGGACCGCATTTCCGGTCTGGGGCGGCTGCTGGCGGAATTTTAGGCCATAAACAGCCTAGCCTGGCACCATGTCGATCCGCGCCGGCATGCGGTAAGGCTGGCGCATGGTCGACTGGGTGATCCACTCCACCGGCCCGGCCAGTTCGATCCGCACGTCAGGGGCGAACAGCCGGGCGAGCATGCGATGAACCATCAACCGGGCGATATTGCGGCCCGGGCACAGGTGGATGCCGCCGCCAAAGGTGGCGTCATAGCGCCGCATCCGCTCCAGCCTGTATGTGCCGGGATCGTCAAAAATATCGGGATCGCGATTGCCTGCCGCCCACAGCATGGCAATCGCGGTTCCGGCCGGCACCAGCATGTCGTCGAACACGAAGTCTTCCAGCGCATAGCGGTGTGTCACGATGACCGGGGACGACATCCGCATGCCCTCATCGATCGCGGCGCCAACCCGCTGCGGGTCCGCCCGCACCTCTGCCGCCGCAGCGGGATGGCGGAGCAGCTGATATGTGGCGTTGGCGGCAGCGAGCGCGGCGGTATGGAACCCGTCGATCAGATTGGCGGCGAGCGACAGCGCCACGCTTTCCGGCTTGCCTTCAATCGTGACCGCATCGAACTCCGCCGCCATGGTGGCGAGCAGCGGATTGTTGCCTTCGGCCAATGTCCGTTCGATCGCCGTGGCCATCAGCGACAGATAGGCGCCGATGGCCGCGTTGGCCTCAACCGTCTCGGCAGCGGTGCGCACGAGGAAAAAGAACGACGTCATCGCGCGCACCTGCTCGACGACCTGGCGCTGCTCCGATGGCGTAAGACCGATCAGCGCGCCCCAGAATCCTGCGGTGACCTGTTCAGTAAAGTCGAACCCGAAATCGATCTCGCCCGCCCCGGCAACCTCGGCCAGGACCTTGTCCACCACGCCGCGCACCAGATCGTCGAACGCGGCCACCTGCTTCATGCCGAATGGCTTGGCCAGCAATTGGCGGGTCGGGCCGTGGAGCGGCGGATTGGCGGTGAACACCTGATTGAAGAGGATGCGGCCAAAGTTCGACACATCGGGCTGGTCGTGCTCGGCCCGATCGTCCCCCGCCTCTTCCATCGCCCGCTCGGCAAGGGCGCGAAGCGGCATGTTGCCCACCGCCGGAAGCGCGGCGATCTTGCGCAGATCCTCGCCACGAAACACGACAATGCGCTTGCTACCCGCCTTGAACAGCCGTTCGGCAGTTCCGAACAGCGCGGCGAAATCCTCGGAAAAACCCGCTTCGAACGGATGGGGCAGGTCCGCAAGGTCACTGATCGACCGGCGCGTGACGTCGCCCTGCAATGGTTGCGCTGACATGGAACGCTGTCCCGGACAAGCAAGCCCCGGGGCGATGGGCGCGCCGGAACCGGACGTGGAAGGATGGGTGGATGATCCGCGCCCGCCCCGGCCCGCCAGGGTCGAAGCAGGTGCGCTAAAAGGTGCTCAGCCGCGCTCGCCGGTGAACGAGAACGCGCCGAACGGGCCGGCCGAAACGCTGCCGTTCAGGCTGGTTTCGGCCACGGTGCCATTAAACGTGAGCGAGAGCGGCATCGGATTGGTGATGTCGATCTTCCAACTCGCCTTTTCGCCGGTGATCTTGCCGTCCTGGATGGGGTGCGGCGCGCCATCTGCATCGGTGGCGGTGCCGGTCAGGCTATCCCCCGAAACCGTGAAGGTGGTCACGCTTTTCATTGGCCCCATCGGCGAGTTGACGATGATGTTCCATGTTCCGGCAACAGACATAGATATTCCTTCCCTGGCTCGCCGCGCGGTGGACGCCTGCCCGCCGGCAAGCGGTGTGCCTGTTGCCGCACGCTACCGCAAAATTTCATATAGTAAATACTATTCTTTGTTGGTGCGGCAGATTTCGCCCATGGCGACGCGCGCCAGGCGTTCCGCATCGAGAATCCAGATCACGCGATAGCCCAGCCGCACCATGCCGGCCTGCTCCAGCGTGCCCAGAATGGCATTGGCAGTCTGCCGTCCCATGCCGCAGGTGCCGGCAAGTTCGTCCTGGGTCATCGCCACCGGCGCATCGTCACCCGCGCTTGAGGCGAGCAGCACCTTGGCCACCCTGGCGGCGCGCGGCAGGCTGAGGAGATCCTGAATGTGGCTGATCGCCTGGCGCTGATGCGTACAGGCCAGCCGGCCGATATGCCGCCACAGTTCGGGTTGCTGTGCGGCAATCTCGGCAATCGCGGCAAGCGGTATCCGGGCAACCTGGCAAGCCCCTTGCGCGATCGCGTCCTGCTGGCGGGGCGCGGCATCGATGGTCGAGACTTCGCCGAACCACATGCCCTCGGCGGCGAGCAGCAGCAGGCAGCCGACGCCGCCCGGGCTCCACGCGATCAGGCGAACGCGGCCCTGCAGCATGGCGTACAGCCCGTCGGGCGCATCGCCCTGGCGATAGACCGCCTCGCCATCCTTGACCCGGCGCACCTGCGCGGCGGCGGCCAGCTGCGCCTGGATCGGATCGGCCAGGCTCGCAAACCATTCGCTCTTGCCCTGCATGGCCGCAAGGAACTGCGCTTCCTTTGTCATTCGATCATCCTCGGGCCGCAAGGAATGTCGGCCAATCGACAAAGCGACCAGCCGGTCTGTGGCATCCTTGCGCCAATAACCACTGGAGAGACGCATGACCCTGAACGCCACGCAAGCCCCTGATTCCGTGGAAGCGGCGGAACGCCAGATCCGCATCGACCTGGCCGCGGCCTATCGGCTCGTCGCCCATTTCGGCTGGGACGACCTGATCTTCACCCATCTGTCCGCGCGCATCCCCGGCCCCGAGCATCATTTCCTGATCAACCCATACGACCTGATGTTCGAGGAAGTCACCGCGTCCAGCCTCGTGAAGATCGATGTCGATGGCAATCCGGTGAGCCCGACGCCGCACCCGGTCAATCCCGCCGGCTTCACGATCCATTCGGCGATCCACATGGCGCGCGAGGACGCTGCCGCGGTGATGCATCTTCACACCCCACATGGCCAGGCTGTTTCGGCCATGGAGGGCGGGCTGTTGCCCCACACCCAGACCGCGATGATCGCCGGCAGCGGCCTGGCCTATCATGAATATGAAGGGCTTGCGGTGGATCTGGCGGAGCGGGAACGCCTGGTGGCTGATCTGGGAGACGCCAACCTGATGATCCTGCGCAACCATGGCACACTGGTGGTCGGGAAGAGCGTCGCTGCCTGCTTCCTGCGTCTCTATTTCCTCGAGCGCGCCTGCGAGGCGCAGGTCCTGATGCTGTCGGCCGGTCGCGATGCGCTGCATGCTCCGCCGCCAGAGACGCTGTCCAAGGTCGCGCTGCAATCATCGCCTGCCGGCATGGGCCTGGTGGCAGAGCGGCTGGCATGGCCGGCGCTGCTGCGCAAGCTCGACCGCATCGATCCCAGCTACCGCGACTGACGGAAGAGCTGGTGCGCGGGCCAGGCCGCGCACCAGCTCTTGGTCATGATCAGGCGGTCGCGGCGTCTGCGGATGCCGACTGCTTGATCAGCGAGCGCGTCGTCGTCACGGCCTGGAACGCGGCCATGCCCATCAGATTGACGTCGGTGGCCACGGTCACGATCTGGAAGCCTTTCGCCGCCATTTCCGCGGCATAGGCGGCCGTTCCGTTCTGGATGCCAGCGACAAGATTGCGCGCACGCACGGCCGCGATCACGCGATCGTAGATGGCCAGGATTTCCGGCTCCTGACGATCGAGCACGGGCGCGAGCCCCATCGCCAGGCCAAGGTCGCTCGGCCCCACATAGGCGCCACTGATGCCCGGCACATCGAGGATCGCCTCCAGATTCTCCACCGCCTCGACCGTCTCGATCTGTGGCAGAACCAGGACATTGGCATTGGCGATCCCCTGATAGGGCGACGCCGCCCCATAGAAACCGGCGCGAACCGGCCCGTTGGAGCGGGCACCCTGCGGCGCATAGAGGCAGGCATCCACCAGCGCTCGCGCCTGCTCGGCATTGTTGACCATCGGGCAGATGATGCCCCATGCGCCCGCGTCCAGGATCTTGCCGATGATGCCCGGCTCGTTCCACGGCACGCGCGCCAGCGGCACCGGGCCGCGGCCATGCAGGGCCTGCAGGCTCTCTACTGCCGAACGATAGTCATGCAGCCCGTGCTGCAGATCGATCGTCAGGCTATCCCAGCCGGTCTGCGCCATGATCTCGGCAACATAGCTGTCAGGTGCCAGCAGCCACCCGTTGACGCAGACTTCGCCGCGCTTGAGGCGTTCGATAAGCGGGTTTGCCATAATTCCTCTCCAGTTTTTTGTGTGCTCAGAAATAGGTCCGGATCGATCCGACGACGTTGAACGCGCCATCGATCACGTGCAGCACCCGCCACTTGTCGAAAGTGAGGCACGGATGAGAGATGCCGAAGCCGATCATGTCGCCCACCCGCAGCGGGGAATCGCGCGGGATATCGAGAAACCCGTGCTGGTCGTTGAGTGCGATGACCTGATGGTCTGGCGTGAGCGCCTGCGGCGCCGACATGTCTGCGCTGGGGCGATGCCAAAGTTCCGGCTTGGGCATCTCGTCAAAGCCGACATCGCGCTTGCCCATGGTGACGATCGCGCGGCCGGGCTCTGGCATGGATTGCACATAGGCCCAGACGCGCAAGGCCGGGCTAGGCGCATCCTCGGCCAGCAGTTCGGGCGCCCGCATGTTCAGCAGGGAGAAGAGGAACGTGTACAGGCCCGAGTCGTGCGTGATGTAGCAGCCGCTGCGCAGCAGCGTGGTGGTACGGCGCTGCAACCGCGCGGCGTTGAACGCGGTAACGACCAGATCGAAAAAGCCCGATCCGCCCGCGCTCAGCAGCACATCGTCCGAGGCGAACAGCCCTTCCCGGTCACACGCCTGTGCAAGCATAACAACCTGGCCCAGGAAGGCGTTCACGGCGTCGAGCGTGGATTCCAGGTCCGCCTTGCGGATAATACCTTCAAATCCTTCGACCCCGGCAAGTTCGAGGTACGGCGAGGCAGCCACTGCCCGCGCGACGGCAAGGCCCTGCTCCACCGTTCGGCATCCGGTGCGCCCGCCTTCAAAGCCCATTTCGACCAGCACCGGCAGCGCACGACGACCGCCTTTCCCGGCTGCGACGGCGGCGAGCTGTGTGACCAGATCGAGCGAATCGACCAGCGAATAGATGGCAAGCTCAGGATCCCGCTCAAGCTGATCCAGCACATAGGCGATGCCGCTGCGCCCGATCAGCTGGTTCGCCACAAAGATGCGCCGATGCCCGGCCGCCACGGCAACGGCGATCTGGTGGGGTGTCGATACCGTAATCCCCCACGCGCCATCGCGCATCTGCAGGTCGAACAGCGCCGGGGCGAGCGTGGTCTTGCCGTGCGGGGCCAGCGCCACGCCGTGCTCGGCCGCAAAGCTCCGCATCCAGCGGCTGTTGCGCTCCAGGCTCTCTCCGTCCAGCACCGCGACCGGCAGGGGAAGGTCTTCCCGCAAGAGATTCCAGCGCTTGCCCGCCACGTCTGCCAGCGGGATCGGTCCGCCGCCCCCCGGCACCCCCTTGTCCCAGGGCATGAGCGTGCCCGACAGATCACCATCGAAGCGCAGCGGGGTCTGCTCTGCGCCGCTCATGGATGCACCGCGACAACGGCCTCGATTTCGACCGTGATGTTCCCCGGCAGCGAGCCCACGCCCACTGCCGATCGCGCGTGGCGGCCAGCCTCCTCGCCGAACACCGCGCACATCAGGTCAGAGCAGCCGTCGATCACACGCGAATGCAGCACGAAGTCCGGCGTTGCATTGACCATGCCGAACAGGCGCACCACGCGCCGGACGCGATCGAGCGAGCCGAGTTCCTGGCGTATGACGGCAAGCAGCGAAAGGCCCACCAGCCGGGCATGCTCGCGCGCTTCGTCCGCAGAAACGTCGGCACCGACCTTGCCAAAGCGGTAGCCGGCCGCATCGCGCGGGCCTTGCCCGGAAAGATAGAGCAAGCCGCCATCGAGCAGGGCAGGCGCAAAGTTGGCGATGGAGGGGATCGCCGGCGGCAGCACGAGGCCGAGTTCCTCCAGGCGGGCTTCGGGTGAAAGCGATTGGGTCATGCGGCGCTGCCTTCCAAGAATTTGCGCCCGAAGGCGCCCAGGTCAGCCTCCCCGTTGGGGAAGGCAATAAGCTCAACCGCGCGCCCATCGGGATCGCGGACCGAGAAATAGCGGACGCCGAACATCTCATCGGGTTGGTCCGCCACGCCGATGCGCACATCGGCCAGCGCCGCGAACGCGGCATCGATATCGTCCACGGTGAGCGCAGGCGTGATGGTATCGGTGCCAGCCTTGGCCTCGCGCTGCTCCAGTTCCAGCAGCAGTTGCCCGATCATACCCTTTGCGTTCGGCACCTCCTCGGCCCTGCCGTCGTGGATCACCGCCATGCCCAGGCGATCGCGATAAAAGGCCGTGGTCACCGCCACGTCGGCCACGACGAGCGCGAGATGCGACAATCCCCTGATCCGAAAATGCCCGCCGCCGACGGCTGTTGCCGCGAGTGCTTCTGGCTCCGCCATCCCCATCTTCCTTCTCCTGTCCGCACCGGACGAACCATCATATCCGCAGACCATTCAATCTGTATAGCTTTCACTATATTTTTTATCTGTCAATCCGCGCGTGGACGCCCTACCAAGGCTTGGGGGCACCTCCGTCAGGGCTGCGCCGCTTGCGAGAGTCTCCGCGCAGGCGGCACGCCGGCCCCATTTGGGCGGGGGTGCCATTGCCGTCGGTTCAGAGAGGAAGACGAATGCGGAAGACGAAGGAAAAGATTGTCCTTGTGACGGGTGGCGCAAGCGGCATCGGCGCTGCCATCGCGCGCGCTGCTGCCGCGCAGGGACACAGGGTGCTGATCGCCGACATCGATGTTGCCGGCGCGGAACGCGTTGCCCAGGACATCGGCGAGCGCGCGCAAAGCGTCGCGCTCGACATTACCTCGGACGCGCAATGGTCTGCGGCGCTCGACCTGGCATGGGCGCAGTACGGCCGGCTCGACGTGCTGATCAACAACGCGGCGATCGTGCGGACCGGCTACGTTCGCAACGTGGCGATGGACGATC
This sequence comes from Novosphingobium sp. SG754, assembly GCF_013149315.1. NCBI lineage: Bacteria > Pseudomonadati > Pseudomonadota > Alphaproteobacteria > Sphingomonadales > Sphingomonadaceae > Novosphingobium > Novosphingobium sp. SG754. The sequence goes on from NZ_JABGCC010000003.1 coordinate 63,660, forward strand.
ATGCGCTGACACTCGAAGTCAATGCCATGGGGCCAATGCGCGGCATGGTCGCCACGTTGCCGCGCTTTCGGGAACAGGGGCATGGACACTTCGTCACGGTGTGCAGCATGACCGCGTTCCTGCCCTTCCCGGGGCTCGCCAGCTATGCCGCGGCAAAGTTCGCGCTGCGCGCTTTCCACCTTGGCCTGGCCATGGAAGAGCGGGATTCGCCGCTGAACTTCACGATCGTCCACCCCACATCGACGGAAACGCCGATGCTGGAGGCAGAGGCGTCCAGCGACGAAGTGCCCATGGCATTCCTCTCTGACGCGGTTAGTGCCGACTATGTCGCGCAAGTGGTGCTGGAGGCGATGCGCCGGCGCAAGCTGGAGGTGTTCATGCCCGCAGACCGTGCCAAGTTCGTGCGGCGGCTGGGTGGCAATGCGGCCGAACTGCTGAAGATTGCCGGCCAGGCCGAGCAGTTGGGCGCACATAACCTGGCGGAGCGCCGCAAGAGCAAGAGCGAAGCGGCCTGAAACAGCGTGCCTCGGCCCGCGTGCGCGGACCGAGGCACCTTCTGCAACGATGATCGGTCAGGGCAGGCCGGCGCCGGCCACGTCCATTCGCACGGCATAGACCCGGGCCGTCCGCACGTCGCGCGCGATCGCCGGCGTCCTGCTGTCGGCGGTAAGGATGAACAGGGTGCGCCGGTCCTCACCGCCGAACACGCAGGCGATCGCTTCCTGCTCGGTCGCGATGCGATCGACCACTTCGCCGTCCCGACGCAGGCACAGCACTTCGCGGGATGTAGGCGAGGCAGCCCAGACGCAGCCGGCGGCATCCAGGCAAATGCCGTCGGGTAGGGCATCGTCGGGCAATCGCGCCCAGAGCCGCGGTTCGACCAGCGCGCCATCGGCTGCGATCGTCAGTTCGGTCAGCACGCGCGTGCCGCTTTCGGCAACGATCATCGTGGCGCCGTCGGGCTGGATGACCATGCCGTTGGGAAACCACAATCCGGCCGCCGCCGTCGACACCGTGCCATCGGCCGTAACCCGCGCGATGCTCGCGGTGCACGGCGAAATGGGATGAGTGTCGATATCGAAGCCGAAGTTGCCGACATAGGCAGTCCCGTCTGGCGCCACGATCATGTCGTTCGCGTGCCACGTGGCAATGCCTGAAAGATCGGCATGCACGTCGAACACGCCGTTGCGGTGGCGCAGGATCCTGCGGTCGTGCATCGACACGACCAGCATGTCGCCATCCGGCAACCAGCCCAGGCCAGAGACGGGACCATCGTGTTCGGCCACAACCTCCCACCCGGTGCTTTCCGAATAGCGCAGCACGCGGTTGGCGTGCATGTCGGAAAGGTAGAGCGCGCCGTTGTGCCAGCGTGGCGCTTCGCCGAAGGCCAGATCGTCGGCCAGCAGCGTCAGGGTATGGGTCATGGTGGTTCGCTCGCTGAAGAGGGATTATGCCTGGATCAGAAGTTTATCTTCGCGCCAACGCCATAGGTGCGCGGCGGCGCATAGTTGGGCTGGACGTAGCCGAACGGGCTGATGCTGTTGAACGCAGCGGTGGCGTAGTAGGTGTTGCCGAGATTGCGCACGAAGGCTGACAGCTCGAGCTGCGAGATGGTCAGCGCGACGCGTGCGTCCTGCGTCCAATAGGCCTGCTGCGTCGTATAGGGATCGTTGGTCGCGTCCAGGAACTGCCGGCCCTTGTAGGTGGCGCTGTATTGCAGATCTATCGCCTGGCTTTCGCCGATCGGGATATGGTACTGCGCCTGCAGGAACGTGCTCAACTTGGGCGAGAACGCCAGCTGGTTGCCCGAATAATCCGGCACGGTGGGATCGGCCACCAGCAGGAACCGTACGAGCTTGGTGTTCAGCAGACCCACCTGCGCGCTCAATGTCAGGTTGCGGACCGGGCGAACGGTCAGGTCGATATCCGCGCCATAGGTGCGCGCCTTTTCGGCATTGGCCGCAAGATTGAGCGGCCCGATCGGGCTAGGCACCAGGGCAAACAGCTGCATGTCGCGATAATCGTTGTAAAACAGCGCGGCATTGAACGTGACGGCGCGATCGAGGAACGTCGTCTTGATGCCCACTTCGTAGGTTGTCACCTTTTCCGGCTTCACCGGGCGCTGCTGATAGGCGGCCTGGGCGGGATCGGGGCTGAGAAAGCCGCCGTTGAAATCGCCGCCCTTGAAGCCTGTCGTCAGGGTCGCATAGGCAAGAACGCCAGGCATCGGCTTGAAATTCAGACCGATGCGATAGGAAAATGCGGAATTCTGCAGGCGGCTCGTGCTGTCGGCAACCTGAGCCAGTGGCGTGAAGTTGTCCATGCCGCCGCTCTGGTACTGCACCTGGCTGTTGAACAGGAACGAACGGCGCTCGTGGGTAAACCGGCCGCCGAGCACAAGGCGCAGCGTGCGGGTCAGGTTGTATTCGCCCTGCCCGAACGCGGCATAGGCGTCTGTCACCTGCGTATTGCGGGCAAACTGCCGGCTGGCCAGACCATCGCCCGCGCCAGGACCGTAAAACCGGTCGATGTCGAGCAGAAGCGCGTAATCCTGGTTCTGGTTCAGTCGCTCGTGCAGGTAATAGACACCCGCCACCCAGTTGTAGTTTTCCTTGGTCTGGTTGACGCGCAATTCCTGGGTGAACTCGTTGCTGTTGTTGCCCCAGTTCACCTCCAACTCGCGATAGGGCGAGGAGTCGCTGTCTTCGGGCAGGATGCGCTGGTTGTAATTATAGCCAGTCACGGACGTGACGGTGATCGTGCCCGGCGACCATTCGATCCGCCCGACAACGCCCCTGTCCGTCACTTTCAGATGCTCTGTCCGACTGGACGCGATGGAATAGCGCTTGGGGTCGCTCGGCTGGTTGTAGATGTCGACGCACTGCGAGGCATAGGTTGCAGCAACCGAACAGACCACGGGCGATCCGGTTTCGACCGAGCCCGGCTCGAACGCGCCAAGATGCGCGTAATTGTCAGGCAGCCGATCGACATGGGAGACATGCCCGACAACAAGAATGCGCAGATCCGGCGTCGGCTTGTAGAGCAGCGACGCGCGGAAGGACTCATCATCGGCGCCGTTCTGACGGCGATTGAGGAACGTGTTGTAATTGTACCCTTCCGAATAGTTCCGGACAAAGGCAAAGCGGGCCGAGAGCGTGTCGCTCAGCGGGCCGCTGACCGCGCCGCTGATCTGCGAGGTATCGAAATTGCCGTAGCGCGCATCGAGATAGCCCTCGAACGTATTCGTCGGCTTGGCCGTGATGAAGTTGATCGCGCCGCCCGAGGTATTCCGGCCATAGAGCGTCCCCTGCGGCCCCTTGAGCACCTCGACACGATCCAGATCGAACATCGCGAAGGCCTGCGAGGTGGGAGCACTGAGATAGAACTCATCCACATAGATGCCGTTCGGCCCGGAATTGTTGGAATTGTTCACGTTCAGCCCGATCCCGCGGATGGTGATCGCGGGCTGGTTTCCTGCGCCTTGCGGCAGGGAGACCACAACGTTGGTCGCAATCTTGCCGAGATCGGCGGCAGCCTCGACGCCCAGCTTCTTGAGCGAGTCACCCGAGAACGCCTCGATGGTGATCGGCACGTCCTGAATGTTCTCGCTACGACGCTGTGCCGTGACCACGATATCACCCTGGCCGACAGCGCCGCTCTGGCTCGACACTGGCGTGGTTTGGCCCGCAGCAGCCGGTGCGGTCTGGCCCAGCGCATGGCCGGGTAGCAAGGCTGCGACGATCAGTGCCATGGGCGCCGTCGCGCTTGCTGCGCCGATCATGCGATTGGTCTTGGTGCTTCTCCCCATCGATCTGCTCCTCATCTGTTTGCGACAAGTTAGCTAAAACTATCCATTTGGCAATAGGCCGATCGACAGGGGGGGCATGGATGCATTTCCCACCGCCAGCTGTCGCGTGGCGGCGCTTTTTCGGTTAGGGGAAGGCATGGCAGGAAAAACGGAAACCGTCGCAGACACAGCGACAGGCGAGAATAAAGTTCTCAAGAAAGCGCGCGCATCGTCGGCTGGAAGCAAGGCCGCACGCCCCCGCGCGACTCCAAAGCGAGACGCGGCGCGCAACCAGGATCTGGAAGACACGAAGGTGGTTCCGCGCTCGCGCAGGGCGATCGAAACCTACGAGAAGCTAATCGCCGCGGCCGGCGAATTGCTGGGCGAAGTCGGGTTCGAGCGGCTGACGACCAACGCGATCTGCGAACGCGCGCAGCTCACCCCACCAGCGCTCTATCGCTACTTCGATGACAAGTATCAAATCATCGAGGAACTCGCCACGCGGCTGCAAAAGCGGCAGTTCGATGCCTTTGCCGTCTGGCTTTTCAAGAATGGCGCGACGCTGGACACCAGCGAAAACCCGATCCTGCTGGCAGACTGGTTTCGCACCGCGTCCGAGATCATCGAAACGCAGCCCGGCGGCGTGTGGACCATCCGCGCGATGCGCGCGCTGCCCCATCTTGCCCATGTGCGGCTGGAATGGCAGCGGCGGTTCACCGACCAGATGTTCCGGTTTTACCGCCCGGCCATCACCGACCTTTCCGATGAAACGCTGTGGGCCAGGCTGCGCATTCGCGCCGAATTCGGCTTCGTGGTCGATGAACTGGCTCTCGAAGAAGACCGGGTTGCCCGCTCGACCCTGTTCAAGGAAGCTGCCCTGATCCTCACCGGCATGAGCCGCTTGACCACGTCATGAGCCGGACGGCGGCGACACGCCATTGACAGGTGTATAGTTTTAGCTAGCCTCCATGCGTCGGCGGTCCACCGGCGAGGAGAGCGCGTATGGCTACATCGGTGAAGCGTCGGCAGGCCTGGCTGCTCGATCCGCCGTCGCACCGCGAGCTTGCAGCGGTGATGGCGGTGGGGACCTTTGCCCTGGTGATCGCCGGCATTCAGCCGCTGCTGTTCGGGGCATTGGTAAACGAAGGCCGGATATCGGCTGCGGGCCTGGGCGGCGCGGTGACGGTGGAGTTCCTTGCTCTTGCCTCCGGGGTGGCGCTGGCCAGTGCCAGGCTCCAGCCGGTTCATCTGCGGCTGCGCGGGCTGCTTGCGGCCATGGCGCTGATCGCTGCCAACGTGATGAGCATGCGCCATGCAGCGCCGCTGCTGTACGTCGATCGCGGGATCGCCGGATTCAGCGCGGGGGTTTTGCTGTCGATCCCTTCGCTTCTGCTGGCGCGCTCGCGCAATCCCTCCAAGCTCGGCGCCGTGCTGATGGTGTTGCAGGGATTGGTCCAGGTGGCGTTTTCGGCGCTCCTGCCGCTCACCTTGATGCCGGCCTGGGGCGCCAACGGCGGGTTCCTGGCGCTGGCCGGCACGTCGACGCTCGCGGCGGTCTTCGTGCTTGGCGTGCCCAACCGGCTGCCCGCCGTCGCCGACGATCAGTCCGATGGGGAGCCCGCGCAAAAGCTGCCACCGGCCGGCGCGCTCAGCCTGCTGGGCGTGGTGCTGGTCTACGCCTTCGTCTTCGGCTTCTTTTCCTACCTCGGGCAAATCGGCACGGAAGCCCACCTCGGATCAGACCTGATCGGCCTCGTCCTTGCAGTGACGGTGGCAGCCTCGATCGTGGGGTCGCTGCTGACCGCCGCGATCGCGCCGAAGGTTTCGTTTTTCCGGGTCTACGGCATTTCGGTGGCGTGCAACGCGGCGCTGATCGTCATCCTGTTTCAATTGCCCGGGCCCATCGGCTTTGCGCTGTGCGCCGTCTGCTTCGGCGTGTTCTGGGGCCTGCTGATGCCGTATCAGCTCAACTTCACCGCCGAAGTCGATCCCACCCGGCGGGCCACCTTGCTCGTCCCCGGCGCCCAGGCGCTCGGTGCCAGCCTTGGCCCGCTGCTGTGTGCCCTGAGCGTTACGGCCACCGACAGCAGAGGGGCATTGATCGTCGCAGGCGCCTGTCTTCTCGGCTTCCTGGTCATCGTCATGGGCCTCCATGCCCGCCAGCGCCGGCTTCTGTCCCATCCCGAGCTGTTCCCTTCGACCTGACGCCTTGCTGGTCGGCTGACCGCCGCAGGGGCAAGGAAGGCAGCGCCAGCACTTAGCCGGTGGCGTGCAAGGGCTCGGCCAGGCCCAGCAGCGGCGGCTCGATGCAGTTGCGCCCGCGCTGCTTGGTTTTGTAGAGCGCGGCGTCGGCGCCTTCGATCAGCACATTGAGATCGAAATCATCCGTCAATGCGCCTGTCGCAATGCCGAAACTGGCAGTGACAAAGGGCGGCCCGATCGGTGCCCTGTGCGGTATGCGCCGCGCGGCAATTTCGCGCCGCATGCGTTCGGCAACAAGGATCGCGGTCGGCTGATCGATGTCGATGAGGAAGACAATGAACTCCTCCCCGCCGAACCGGCATACCCGGTCACCCGTCTTGCGCGCCTCGGATACCAGCAACCCCGAAATGCGGCGCAGGCAGTCGTCCCCGGCAAGATGGCCGAACGTATCGTTATAGGCCTTGAAGTGATCGATATCGACCATGACCACGGATACCGGCCGGCCGACATGAACCTGCCGCTGGATAGTGACCCACTGTTCCAGGGCACGCCGATTGCCCAGCCCGGTCAGCGGATCGATGATCGACAGTTCCTCGAAAACCTGCGCGCACAGGCGATCGCGAACCGAACGCAGCCAGCCGCGCCGCTCCATCTTTTCCAGGCTGTAGAGCGCCACCAGCGCGAAACCGGCAAAGGCGAGCGAGAGGAAGGCGGATGCGCCTTTCGACTGTACCGAGGCGTCTTGGAGACTGGCCAGGGTCAGGAGTTGGACAGTCACCGTGGTGGCCGCTGCCAAGAGGGCGTAGCGCCATCGCAGGCGCAGCATCATCACCGTGAACATCATGACGAACAGGATGCCCAGATGATAGTTCTCGCGCAGCGGGCTCGCACTGGCGACAACCAGCATATAGATGGAAAGCGCCATGATCGTGGAGAGTGCCACCTGCAGCCCCTCGCGCACGGCGGCGGGAGGATGGCGCGCGGTTATCCAGACTGCCGCGACCGTCAGGCTGGTCACCAGCCCGAACCGCAGGACCAACGCCAAGCCAAATGCATCGGGCAGGGAAAAATAGTCGAGCACGATAAGCGAATCGAACAGCGCCAGGGACAAGAGCGCCATGCGCACATACCAGCGCACCCGCACCGGCCCGGTCTCCTGCTCGAACTGCTCTTCCAGCACGCGCGGAAAGCGCAGCGCAAAGCCTCTCTTGTCCAGCGCCTGATCGATCAGCGCGAACTGCAGATCGACCGCACTCTTGCCGTGGAGGTCGTCCATCCCGTGTCTGCCCGCAGCAACTCCCATTTCAGGGTACATCGGCCGCAAGAATGAATTGTTAACAGACGGGTTTTTGAGTGCCTTGATCCACGGCCAATCAGCGGCAGGCGCAATTCTGGATCGGCGTGGCTCTCCAGAACGGCTGACGTATGGCCTCTGCCACCGCTTTCCTCAGCCAGCGGAGGGCGGGATCCTGCGATTGGCGCGCGCGCCACGCGATGTGGATGGCAATTTCCGGCAGGGCAACCGGCAGCTCGTGGATCGTCAGATGGGCCTTCTCCTCCTCGCGCAGGATCGCCGATGGCACGACTGCGAGAAGATCTGACCCGATCACGACGCTGGCAACGATCAGGAAATGCGGCACGCGCAGCATGATGCGGCGGCGCAGGCCCATGGTTTCGATGAGCGAGTCGACATTCGCCCCGGTACCTTGGCCGATATCCACGCCGACATGCGGCAGCGTCAGGAAAGCCTGAAGCGTCATTCCGCCAGACAGTGCCGGGTGCGCGCGATCGGCGATGCAGACCATTTTCAGCGTCTGGACAGGCTCGCAGTGCAGGCGTTCGGGCAGGTTGGGAAATACGCCCAGGCCAAGATCGGCCGCGCCGGATAGCAGGTGCTCGGTCCCCTCGCGCGCGCCCGATGCCAGCAGGTCGATGTCCACGCCAGGAGCGCTGGTCCGCAGGCGGGGAATCAGGTTGGGCAGCAGGTGCGCTGCACTCGCATCCGACATGGTAAGCGTGAAGCTGCGCTCCGCCGTGGCCGGCTCGAACTCGGGCTCGGTGTCCAACGCGGCGCGCAGCCGGTCGAGCGCACCGCCGATCGGGTCGGCCAGAGCCAGCGCGCGTGGGGTTGGGTCCATGGCACCGCCGCGGCGGATAAACAGATCGTCGCCCAGTACCCCGCGCAAGCGACGCAGGGCGTGGCTCATCGCTGGCTGGCTCAGCCCGACCCGATCGCCGGCGCGCGAGAGATGGCGGTCCTTCATCAGCGCATCGAAGATGACCATCAGGTTGAGGTCGAGCGAAGCCAGGTTGAGCGGAGCCGTCATGCCCCCGGCTATAGCAGCAAGGGATCATCACTGAAAACGAGGGAAATGCCCAGATCATTCACTATGCGAATAATGTGGTGCGAACATGCAATTTGCCCAACCCCGGCAAACCAGGCTTAATCACCCCAACAAGGCCCAAGAGAGCCACGAAGGGGAGAAATGATGAAGGCACTATTGCTGGTCGGCACTGCGTTTGCGGCGGTGTCGCTTCCCATGACCGCTGCCGCGCAAGTCGCCACGCCTGGCGCTGCCGTGGCGCCTGCAGCCACTACCCAGGCCGAACCATCCGGGCAAACCACCGGGCTTGCCGAGATCGTCGTCACGGCGCAGCGCCGGGTCGAAAACGCGCAGCGCGCCGCCGTGGCGATCGATGTCGTTTCGCCAGGGGAACTGACGCGCGCCGGGGTGGTGACGGCAACGACGCTCAACGCCACGGTTCCCGCGCTGACGGTGCAGCAAGGCGGCGGCGCCAACACCACGTTCTTCGTGCGCGGCGTCGGCAACTTCACCAACAACGGCTATTCCGACCCGGCGATCGCGTTCAACCTCGATGGCGTCTATCTGGGACGGCCGACATCGACCACCGGCACGTTCTTCGATCTGGAACGGATCGAGGTGCTCAAGGGGCCGCAAGGCACGCTGTACGGCCGCAACGCCACGGGCGGGGCCATCAACGTCATTCCGGCCAAGCCCAAGCTGGGCGAGCGGTCCGTCTCGCTTTCGGGCGGTTTCGGCAACTACAATGCCATTGACGTCGAAGCAGCGGCCAATCTGCCGATCGGTGACAATGCCGCGTTCCGCCTGGCCGGCAAGATCGTGAACCGGGACGGCTACAACCAGGACGGCACGTCTGATGAAGTGGGCCAGGCCATCCGCGCCCAGTTGCTCGTCCGCCCGAGCCCCGGCGTGACCGTAAGGATCAGCGGTGACTATTCGCATCAGGGCGGCCGGGGCGTTGGCGGCAGCTATGTCGGCACGGAAAACTTCACGCCGGGCACGCCCGCAACCGCGACATCCCCGGCGAACTACACGTTCGCGCCGGCAAACGTCGATCCGTACAGCGGCCTCCTGTCGCGTTCGGGCAGCGCCTATTTTGCGCAAGCGGTCATTCCCGGCACGTTCATCAATCCGGCGCCGCTGGTGCGCCCCTATCTCAACAACACCTACTGGGGCCTGACCGGCGAGGTTAATGCCGATCTGGCCGGCGGCACGCTCACTATCGTGCCGGCCTACCGGCACTCCAAACTCGACAACCTGTTCAACGGCCCGTCGTTCAGAGGGTCGCTCAACCGCGAGAACGACAGCCAGTTCAGCGGTGAAATGCGCTTCCAAGGTCCGCGGGTCGGTCCGTTCGACTGGTTGATCGGCGGCTACTACTTCGACGAAACCGTCAAGGGGCAGTATGGCATCAACCAGTACCAGATCATCTCCTTCCAGGATTTCACGTCGAAGACCAAGTCTTACGCCACCTTTGGACGGGTAACCGCCCATCTTGGCGATGCGCTGCGGTTTGTCGCGGCCGGGCGCTACACGCACGACAGCAAGACGTTCAACGGTAGCTCCGACACGCTCGTCGAACTGTGCAACAATGCGCCGCCGCCGTTCGGCACCGGCTGCTTTGGCGGGCCATCGCTGCCGGTTGTCCAGACCCTTGCCCAGGTGCCAGGTGTACCTGCCCTGCCCGGGCCAGCCAACGCGGTGCCCTATGGTTCGGCCGGCAATATCCTGTTCTACATTCCCAACCAGGTGAATGCCGCGATCAGCAAGGGCCGCGTGACCTATCGCCTGGCCGCCGAATACGATGTCGCGCGCGCATCGCTGCTCTACGCCAGCTATGAAACGGGCTATCGCTCGGGTGGCTTCTCCAACGCCCCAGGGCACGAAACCTTCGCCCCGGAATATGTCGAGGCGTGGACGCTCGGCTCGAAGAACCGGTTCTTCAACAGCCGCGTGCAGTTGAACATCGAGCTGTTCCACTGGCGCTATCGCAACCAGCAGGTGTCGCACTATGGCCTGGATGCCAACAACGCCACCAACTACTTTACAGAGAACATCGGCACCTCGACCATCAAGGGTGTCGATGTGGAAGCGCAGGTTCTGGTTACGCGCAACACGCGGTTGAGCGGGACGGTCCAGTATCTCGACGCCAAGGCCACCAGCTATACCTACAACACGCCCCGTGATGCGGCTTCACCCCCGCCGGCCGTGGGCTGTGCCGTAACGCCGACAACTGCGGGCGGCGCGGCTGTCTACGCGATCGATTGCGCCGGCAAGCCCAGCTACAATTCGCCGCGCTGGTCGCTCAACGGCGGGATCGAGCAGACGATTCCGCTCGGCGATCGCAAGCTCGTGCTGAACGGCGATGCCCGCTACCGGTCCAACAGCGTCGTCGGTTTCGAATATCTCGCGCAGCAGAACAGCGGTTCGTTCTGGACATTCGATGCCTCGGCCACGTTCGGATCGACCGACGAACGCTGGTCGATCACCGGCTATATTCGCAACATCACGAACCAGGCGGTGCCACTGTTCACACAGTACGTGGCGCCAGCCGGCGGTGTGCTGTCGTCGGTCTATGCCCCGCCCCGGACGTATGGCGTGCGCCTTGGATACAAGTACTGATCAAGCCGGAGAGAACGTGATGCTGAAGATGATCATCGGCGGGCGCCGCCGCGCGGGAATGACTCACCGCGACTATTCCCGCTATGCCGAGCAGGTTCATGGTGCAACGGTGGCGCATAACCCCGGCTACATGACGAGCTACATCCAGAATCACGTTCTCGATGCAGTCTATGGCACCCATGCGGCAGGATGGGTGGCCGGGCCCGACTTTGACTCGTTCAGCGAGATCAGCTTTCCCGACGGGGCAGCGTTTGCCCGTTCGATCGCCGATCCCTATTACCGCGAAACCATCCAGCCCGACGAGCTCAACTTCGTCTGCCACAGTGCCATCATCCTGCTGGCCACCCGGACGCAGGAGGTTGGGGTACGCGTGCCGGGCGCCGCCCCACTCAAGCTCATGCGGTTCATTGCCAGCAACAACGCGTCGCCGCCTGCCGCGTTTGCCCAGGCCTGGGCGCAGGAGGCCGGCCGCATCGCCGATCATCCGGCCCTTGCCCCGTTCCTCCGGCGCATGACCCGCAGCATCAGCATCGCGGGAGAGGCCGACGCCAACCTTCCCGCCAACTTCATCGCCAATGCGCCGCTCAGCCCCTTTGCCGGGGTGGAAAGCCTGTGGTTCGACAGTGATGACACGTGGCGCGCGATCGATGCCTATCGCGTGGTGATCGAGGAACCCCAATCACACCTTTCTGGCCTGCTGGACCGCCGGCAGGAAGCGCTGTTCGTGGTCGAGGAGCGCACGATCGTGGCCGATCACAAGGCGCCCAACGCAGCAGTGGAGATGACGTGATGGCTCGCTTTGTTCAAAACCGCTGGTATCAGTTCGCCTGGGCCGATGAAATTGCCGATGGTGCCGTGCTGACCCGCACGGTGCTGGATATTCCCATGGTCGCCTTCCGCACCGACGCCGGCAAGATGGCCGTGCTCGACAATCGCTGCCCCCACCGCTTTGCGCCGCTCAGCGAAGGCAAGCGGGAAGGCGACACCATCGCGTGCCCCTATCACGGCCTGGTGTTCAATACCGCCGGCCAATGCGTCCGCAACCCGCACGGCGCGGCGACCTCGACGCTTGCGGTCGCCAGTTTCCCGGTGCTGGAGCGGCATAAGGCGGTGTGGATCTGGGTCGGCCAACAAGAGCCGGACGAAAACCTGCTGCCCGATCTTTCCTTTATCGATGCCGCGCCGGAAACGGCACAGTTGCGCCTGCACACCGCGGTCCAGGCCAACTACGAACTGCTCGCCGACAATATCCTCGATCTGAGCCACGCCGATTATCTGCACGCCAGCAGCCTGGGCAGCGGGTTCAACACGCGGGCCAAGTCGACCGTGGAAGAACATGCCGATCACTTCTCCATCGCCTGGCGTTCGGACAGCGACGATGCGCCGCCGGCCTTCAACCTGGAATCGCCGGCCAAACTGTGGACCGAGGTGGATTGGTATGCGCCGGCGCTGATGGTCCTGCGCGCTGGCGGGCATCCGGTGGGCAAGCCCGAGCGCGGCATCGACACGCTCAACCTGCACAACATGACGCCCGAAACGCTGACCAGCACGCACTATTTCAGCTGCAACACGCGCAATTTCCTGATCAATGACGCCGCGTTCAACGCTGTCCTGCGCGAACAGCTGATCCACGCTTTCCAGGTCGAGGACAAACCGATGATCGAGAAGGTCCAGCGGCAGATGGGAACGCCAGACCTGTGGTCGCTAGGGCCAAAGATGCTGCCGATCGACAAGGGCGCCGTGCTGGCCCGCCGCCGTGTTGCCAGGCTGATCGAGGCTGCCGAATAAGGCCGCGAGCCCGGCGCGGATCGATCGCCGCGCCGGGCTTGTCCACTATTTCCGAAACATGTCTATTGCGATGGCATCGGCCATCGCCTGGTAGCCCGCATCGTTGGGATGTAGCCAGTCGCCCGACTGCAGATCCGTTCGCATCCTCTTGGGACGAAGCGGGTCGCGTATAACCGCGTCGAAATCGATCACGGGGCCATCGCCGGGGTTGTTTCTGATCCAGGCGTTCACCGCCTGGCGTGTCGCTTCGCCCGCCTCGGAATAATAGTCGGCGCCTTCGAACGGCGGTATGGTCGCCAGGTGAACCTTGATCCCATGGGCGTGGGCCCGCGCGGTGATCTGTTGATAGGCCGCGATCAGCGCGGCGGCCGGCGTTTCGGGCGCGCTGCCGATATCGTTGATACCCTCCAACACGATCAGGTCGGTAACCCCGGTCATGGCAAACACATCCCGATCGAGCCGCGCCAGGGCTGGAACCCCGAAGATCGCCACAGGATCAGGCGCAAGGACGCGATTGCCGCTGATCCCCACGTTGACCACCGCCGCAGACGCAAGGTCCGCCGTGCCATGCAGTCTCGCGGCGAAAAAGTCTGGCCACCGTCGGTCGGCGCCGGGGGTCGACATATAGCCGTCGGTGATCGAGTCCCCCAATGCCGCGATTACCCGGCCCGGTGGGCCCTGCACCTCGACCGCCGTCAAGAACGGGCGCGCCGGAGAGCGGGACGCCGGGGTAAACGCACGCGTGGTGTAATCGCCGGGTGGCGAGAGCAGCGTATAGGCCTGCCCATCGGCGTGGCACGTGCATGCGACCTTCTCGTCTGCGACGTATATCGCCACGCTGAGCTGGGCGCGCGCGGGAACGCGGATCGCGATGGCATCGCTGACCAGCGGTGATCCGGGCGCCACGGTAAAGTCGGCGTTGCCATTGGCGGTCACCACCCGCGGCTCGCCAACCGTCTTCGCCCCTGCCGCATCGAGCAGGCGAACCGTCACGCGACCAATGTGCAACGGCGCCGCACCGAACTCGTTGGACAGGCGGAGGCGAACCGCATCGCCACCCGCGCTCAGGCGGATGACCTGAACGATCGTCTGGTTCGCGATGACCGGACTAACGACTTCCGGCGGAACACCCGGGCCCGCCTGCAACGACGGCGCGGGTGATGCCGTCCAACTCGCCCGCCATACCTGTGCGCCCGCCGGCGCTCCTGCCGCAAAGGCAGCCACGATCAGCGCAGCAGCGCGAACAGCCATCCAGGGCATCGTGCCGAACACTCCTGCAAAAGATCCATCACGCATGGGCCGGCGGGATCACACGTCCTGGCCGACCCATGCTTGCAACGATGGTCAATAATGGAACGAAACCTGCACGCCATAGGTGCGCGGCGCCCCGACCGTCTGCGTAATCATCCCGAACGGCGCCGTCTGGTCGGCCGCGCCGATCGCGTACTTCTTGTTGGCAACGTTGCGGACATAAGCACCGATATCGAAGCCATGCTTGTTCTGGTAAACGATGTTCAGGTTATGAATCCAGTACCCGCTCTGGGTGATATAGGGGTCGTTGGTCGAGTCGAAATACTGGAAGCTGCGATAACTTGAATTCCAGCGGAAATTGAGATCCCCATTCAACGCGTCGAGCGGAATCTTGTAGCTGGCGGTTCCGGAAAAGCTGAACCGGGGCGCATTGGCAAGACGATTGCCATCGAGCGGCGTGGCGCCCTCGAACATCGGCAAGCCTGCGCTGATGATCTTGGCATTGAGCCACGCCGGCGCCAGGGTGAAGGTCAAGCCGCGAACAGGGGCGGCGGTCAGTTCCACCTCGACGCCCTCGGTACGTGCCTTGTGGGCATTGGCCAGAACCTGTGTGATCTGTTGGATCGGCCCGGCCGCGGTGTTCACGGTCTGCGGAACCTGCGCGAAGATCTGCTCGTCGATATAGTCGTTGTAGAACAGGGCAACGTTGAAGATCAGCCGGCGATCAAACCAGCTCGTCTTCGCCCCGATTTCATAGGCTGTCACCCGCTCGGGCTTGACCGGCTGCAGCTGAAACAGCGCTTGCTCGGGGTCGCTGCTCAGGAAGCTGCCGTTGAACACACCGCTTTTGAAACCGGTTGCGACGCTGGCATAAGTCAGGATCGCATCGGTCGGGCGATAGCTGACCGCAGCGCGCCAGGTGGCGTTGGTGTTGGTCTGGGTCTGGTCCGAAGAAATGAACCCTTCCAGCGGGCCGAAATTGCCGCGACCGCCGGACTGGTATTGCCGCGACGCGTCATACTCGAACGTCTTGCGTTCGTGAGTCAGCCGGCCCCCAAGCGTGAGCGTCACGTTGCCGAGCGTATAGTCGGCTTGGCCGAACGCAGCCACGGAATCGGTTTTCTGATGGCTGTGGTCATAGGCACGCTGGGCGATGCCATCGAAATTGCCGGCGCCGGCCGGAATGCCGAAGCCGCCGTAGAGATCACCATCGATGAAGAGATCAAGCGGTTGATCCTGCCGGAGATCTTCGTGGAGGTAGTACAGGCCGAACACCCAGTTGAATTTTGCGGAGGTGTACGCCGCACGCAATTCCTCGGTGTAGGTGTTGGTTTTCACGCCAAATGTCGCTTCGACCAGATTGGCCGGGTTGGCGTCGCTGTCCTCGGGGAAGTATTTGTCGTTGTGTTGAAAGGCCGAAATCGAGGTCAACGTCACGCGGCCGAGGTCGTAGTCGATCCGGGCGGTTTCGTTGAGATTGAGGTTCCGCAGATACTGGGTGCGGTTGTATTGGCCGCGATAGAAGTTGGACGGCGTGCCGAAGCCGAACATATCGACGCAGTTGCCGGCATAGGCATCGGTGACCGAGCACACCACCGGCGCCGGATCGCTTTGCGTGCCAGGCTTCAAGGTGCCGATATGGCGATATTCGTTGGGCACGTTGTTGACCAGGCCGGCGGTCGAGCTGAGCAGGATTTTCAGGTTCGGCGTCGGCTTCCACAGCAACTGTGCGCGCACGGCCTTGCTGTTCGTGCCATTGGCGGAAATGCCGTAGAAGTCGTTGTGCATGAAGCCATCGGAATGATTGTAGACGACCGCAATGCGCGCACTGAGATTGTCCGTAATCGGCCCGCCGACCGCGCCGGTGACAAACGTGGTGTTATAGTTGCCCTGCTCGATATGGACGTCGGCCGTCAGCTGGTCGGTGGGCTTTTTCGACGTGAACAGCAGGGCGCCGCCGCTGGTATTGCGCCCATAGAGCGTGCCCTGCGGCCCCTTGAGCACCTGCACCTGGTCGAGATCGAAAATCGCAAAGCTCTGCGCCGAGGGCGCGCTGATATAGACATCGTCAATATAGACGCCGTTGGGGCCAGCGTTGTTGCTGTCAAAGTCATTGAGGCCAATGCCGCGAATACTGATCAACGGCTGATTGCCGACCCCCATGGGGCTCTGGATCATGAGGTTCGGGGTCGCCTGGGCGATATCCTCGGTGCTCTTGACGCCGATCGACTGGAGGTCCTGGCCGGACAGCGCCTGGACGGACACCGGCACCTTCTGAATATCTTCGTTTCGGCGCTGCGCCGTGACCACGATCACACCGACCTGGTTGGAATCCGGGGCCACGGCTACCGCCGTGGTCGCAGGGGCCGCCTGGGCGGCAGCGCTTCCAGCATATCCCAGAACCATCATCGCGCTCGTCATCAACAGCGTTCGATTTAGCAACTGCTCGGACATAAGCCCCCCTCATATTTTGTTGTGGACCGTGGCCTTTTCGCAGTGGGCGAATGCAGCCTCATTGCGATAGCTAGTGCTATTGAAACATGTTCGACATACCTTGGCAATAGGGGAATAATGGGGCGGCGGATTTAGCGTGATTGGACCCATCGCAACCCGCACAAGACCGCCGAAAATCCAGCTATCCGGTATCGCCTTCCCGGTGCCCAAACGCAGCAATTATCGCCGTAGTCCCGATTGGAGCAGGACCGCCGACGCCGCGTCCAAACCCGGCAAAAGGGCGACTCGATCGCTGGGGAACCGCCACTTTTTGTGTCTATTTACAGCACAATAGCATGATCACTGCGGATTGGAGGCTCGCTGCCCGACTGGCGCGCCCTGGCGATGTCGCCGCAAATTTGGCGAATCGAATCACGAATGATCGCTGCAGGATCGGTGACGCTGCGGCACAGGCCCGCGACGCTGCTGAAAAGCAGCCCCGAGCACCGCCGATTCCCTTATATTATGATAGTCTATGCAATCGTTATTTTTGGCCGCTTTCGACGTGCCTGACGATCATGCATGGGGCGCGGCCTGACCGCCTGCGACGCGTGATCGCGTCACATAGAGACCGACGATGAGCAGAGTCGCGCCAATGGCCAGCAATGCGCACAGCTGAAGCACGCGGCCCGCGCTGGCATCATCAGCCAGCGTGGATGCAGCGAGCGGCCCCAACCCTGATCCGACCAGGACCGCGGACGGGACCAACAGTGCCGTGCGGCGCGTCGGGTCGTTTTCGATCGACAACGGCGTCAGGAATGGGGTGATGAAAATCCATACCGCACCAAACAGCGTTTCGAGCACGAAAAAGACGGTGGCCCCTGGCGGAGTGGACAAAATGAACAGCACGGCGCTCAATGCGACGCTCGAGACGATCAGCGAGACAAACCAAGGCAGGCGCCGGGCAAGAAATATCGCGGCAAAGCCACCCACCACCTGCGCGCCCAGCGACGCCGGCACCGCAAACGCAACCTGCTGCGGTGTCATGCCGGCCTGGCGGCCAAGCGGCTCGAAATAGACCCATGCCCCAACGATGCAGCTTTGGATCAAAAGCGACGCCGCCAGGGCAACCCACCCCCGCAGCGGGGGCAGACCCGATACCTGCGCGGGATCACGCGGCAGCGGATTCAAGCGCTTGGGCAGCAACGGAACCAGCAGCATCGCGGCAGCCGCCAGGACGGCGATCGTTACCGGCACGCCATCGCGGGCATTGGGAGCGGCGATGGCAAGGCCGGTGGAGGTGGCGAACTGAACGATCGCCTGGGTCAACAGAAACGCAGCCGACAACGCCGTAGGGCGCGCGGAACGGACAATGACGCCGGTGGTCATCCACACCAGCACACCCGCCGACAGGCCGACCAGCCCACGCACGAAAAGAACGCCCAAGCCGCTGGTCCAAACCGTTGCGAAATTGAGCGACGCGACCAGCGCCAGGGCAACGAGCGTGGAAAGCCAGACCGAAACGCGCTCGAGAAACGACTCGGCAATGACGACGCCGATACCGATCGAGACCAGTTCGGCTGCCGCGACATGGCCCACCTGGGCCGCCGAAAGACGGTCAGCGGCGAGCAGCGCCCCGAAGAAGACCGGCTGGACGCCGGCAATGACGAGCCCGACCGTACCGATCAAGAGCGCCGCTGCCATTGCGCCCCGGCTGGAGGCGCTTCGCCCCGCGTTCGCCTGGCTATCTGCTGTCACCGTGCCGCTCCTTTTTGCAAGGTCAAGGTACTGTTATTCCAAACTTCGCTCCGTCGGCATCGGCAACACAGTATGGCCATCGGGTGGCGCGCAACGCCCACCGCCGCCCTGGGTCAACTTGCCTTCTCGTCGCCTGCTGCTGCCTCGACGGTCACACCCAGCAGGTTGCGATAATAGAGACTGACCATGTTCGCGTACTCGCGCCCGATCTCGTCGCCCCACTCGGGCATGTCGGAGATCAGATCATTCGTCGCACTGCCTAGCGCCGTGCTCAGCAGGGTCGCGGCTCTCAACCGCGTTTCGTCCACGCCGGGATATTGCGCGTGCAGCTTGGCAAAGAGCACGTCGGAAACAGCCTGCGTCGAGCTGATCCGCACCTCTTGCAACACGGGTACCGCCCGCATGACCCGCAAGATCCATTCGCCGCCCGGAACTCTGCGCGCGGCCCGCCGCACCTTCGTCAAAAGATCCAGACGATGTTCGACAACCTGCTCGAGCGGACCATCGAAACCGAGTTGCCCGGTCGCGATCGAGCGGAACACGACACGATCCTCGGCCTTCATCGCCCGATCGCCCATCTCCCTGAGAATGGCATACTTGTTTGGGAAATACCGATAAAGCGCAGGCGGGGTCAGTCCCGCACGCTCGCAGATCATATTGGTCGAAAGACGTTCGATGCCCACCTCGCCAAGCAACTCGCCGGCGACCTTGAGAATGATTTCAAACGTGACCTTGGAGCGATCCTGCGACGGCGCGAGCTTGGTATTGAGTTCGACATCCTGGTCGCTCCCGCTCTTTGCTCTTCTCGGCCGTGCCATCGCTGTTCCTTGAACTTTCAGATTACCTCCTGATCCACTATCCGCAGTGCCGGGCAATATCCAGCAATCGCTAGGAAGACGCGCCGACACTCCGCGACAGCGCCATGGTTTCGTCAAAGCTGGACAGCGCGCCGACCGTGCCCAAGCCCATCGCCACTTGCGCCGCGGTTGCCGTCGCGAAACGAAGCGACGCTTCTTCATCAAGGCCGCGCAGCCGCCCGGCATGGAACCCCACGCAGAAGGAATCGCCGCAGGTTGTCGTGTCGACAGGATCGATGGGCAAAGCGGGCACCTGCACCGCGTAATCCGGCTTCAACAGGATGGCGCCTTCGTGGCCAAGCTTGAAGACGCATCCCCCCGCGCCCATTGCAATGAACCGATCGGCTGCCGCGCGCAGATCGTCATTGCCGTGCAGGTGCAGCACTTCGGCAAGGCTCGGCATGAAGAGATCGACATAAGGCAGGATGCGGGCAAGATCCTCCATCGTCCCCTCACGCGGGGAAACGAGATCGCAGGTCACGAACGCGCCCGCCGCCTTTGCCGCCTTCAGGATCGCGACAGCCTGTTCTCCAATGCCAGGGAAGTTTACCGCTCCCCAATGAATGGCCCGGATCTGGGGCAGCGCCGCTGCCAGGTCCTCATGCAGGGGCGTGACCATGCTCGAGCCGACCATAT
The DNA here is from genome assembly GCF_013149315.1 of Novosphingobium sp. SG754. Classification (NCBI taxonomy): domain Bacteria; kingdom Pseudomonadati; phylum Pseudomonadota; class Alphaproteobacteria; order Sphingomonadales; family Sphingomonadaceae; genus Novosphingobium; species Novosphingobium sp. SG754. The sequence goes on from NZ_JABGCC010000003.1 coordinate 83,318, forward strand.
GATAGGTCGAACGTTGGCCGATGCTGCGCACGGGAAGCACCGTCGACGAGGTGGGAAACTGCTCGTTGGTGACGAGGAAACGAAGATCGACCCCGGCCTTTTCCAGGCCATGGCGAACCGCCACTCCCTGCAGATCGTCACCGATTGCCGATGCAAGGGCGACCTTCAGCCCGAGCTTTGCGGCGACCATGGCAGCCCCGCCGGCCGTTCCCGCAGGGGAGAGCAGGATCGATTCCACCAACATGCCGCTATCGATCGGCGGCAACTCGTTCACCGGCCGCACCGCGATATCGACTGTCAGCAGGCCGACAGTGAGAAGATCAATCGACTGGTCCATGGTTGTTCCTCGCAGCTTGCGTTCAGGCCAGGGCCTGGAGTTCTTCCGCAGCTTTCGCTGCTGCCATTGCCAGGATCACCGGCGAAGGTTGCAACTCGGCCATGCGCTCCCGGGTCGCGGCAAACGCCCCATCCGCCGCAGCAACCGCCATATCGACGTCAGCTTCCGTCATGCAGGCGGCGATGAACATGTTATGCCAGGGATGAATATAGACGCCGCGCTGCAGCATCTCTTCTGCCCAGGCAAAGCCGACGCGCAGATCGGGATCGTCGTCGAAAAGCATGATCGGCATTTGCGACGGCCCCGTCTGGCGCAGGCCGAACCCGTGCCGCTCGGCAGCGCTGGCCAACCCGGCCCGCAGCCGGTCACCCATGCGGATCATCTGTTCAAGGTAATCGCTCTCGCGGATGATGCGCAGCGTCTCGAGCGAGGCTGCCATCGGCACGGCCGCGAACCAATAGGAGCCGGTAACGTAGATCGAGCCAGCGCCCTTGCGGCAGCGATCCGATCCCAGCAGGATGGACAAGGGCTGTCCGTTCGCCACGGCCTTGCCCCAGCAGCTCAGATCGGGCTGCACGCCGACAAGCGACCAACTGCAATCCCGCGCCAGCCGGAAACCGGCGCGCACATCATCGACAACCAGCATCGCCCCGGTTTCGTCGCACAGCTCCCGTGCACGGCGCGCATAGACCGGATCGGGCAGCGCCTGGTCGAAAAAGGCATCGTGCTTGAACGGCGTGGCGAAAATAGCGGCCAGGTCTTCGCCGGCATCACGAACCGCGGCCTCGAGGCTCTCGGCATTGTTGTATTCGTAATAGCGCAGCATGGCGCGATCTTCGGCCACGACGCCAACGGGATTGGGCGTGCACCAGGGCGCCGCGCCATGATAGGCGCCTTTGGCCAGAAGCACGATCCGTTTGCCGGTTTGCGCGCGGGCGGCGACCATCGCCATGCTGGTGGCATCCGTGCCGTTCTTGCAGAACATCGCCCAGTCGGCATGGGTCACCATCGAAACCAGTGCTTCGGCAAGATCGACCATCACCGGCGATGGTCCGGTCATGGTGTCGCCTTTTGCCGCCTGCGCAGCGGCCGCCGCGTCCACCCGCTGATCCCGATACCCCAGCAAGCTCGGCCCATAGGCGCACATGAAATCAAGATAGCGGTTGCCATCGGCATCCCAGATGTATGCGCCTTCCGCTCGCTCGAAAAACTGCGGGAACGTGGCAGGCAGCGCATGCACCGCCTCGTGGCCATACATGCCGTTGGGAATGACCTTGAATGCGCGAGCCTTGAGATCGCGATCGGCAGTACGATCCATAGAAACCTCGACAATGATAGTGTGGACTATGTAATTTTGAGTTTGCGAGATTGTCAATTCGCTTTCCGCAAAGGCCGGAAATATCGAACCAGGCCAACCCCATTTGCAACGAAGCAACAGAAATCATCCGCTACGGTCGACATAATAAAATCACGCACTCATCAGCTTTCAACAAACGACGGCGGTGCAGATGATTTTCAGTCGGTTGCGGAAAATTCCGCCTGAAGAAGATATACCCTATCGTCCGTATGAAATCTTCGAGATCTTTTCTCGAAACGCGTCCATATCTTCGGCCGACAGGTGGTTTGGCTCACCCAACTGCTGCGCCAGGAGATATTGCCGGCAAAGAATCTCGAGCCGATGGGCAAACATCATCGCAATGGGCATCGAAGGCCCGCGCGCGGTCATGCCGTGGTTGGCCATGAGGCAGGCGTAGCGGTCGATCAGCGCGTGCGAGACATCTTGCGCCAGCGTTTCGCTGCCAAAGGTCGAATAAGGCACGCACGGAACGTCGTCTCCACCGAACAGGCCGACAAGGTAGTGAAACGGCGGCAACGAATGGCAATGGCACGACACCGCAACACAATTGTCGGAGTGCGTGTGCACGATTGCTGTGGTATTGACATCGTTGCGATATATGCCGGCATGCAACTGCCACTCGCTCGACGGATTGAGACTTTTATCCCAGTCCCCCGATGCGTTGACATAGACAATGCTCTCTTCGCAAATATTGTCGCCATCAGCGCCCGCCGGTGAAATAAGCATGCCATTACCGAAACGGACACTCAGGTTTCCCGAAGACAGCTCGGTCAGGCCGAGGTCCACAACCCGTCGGTAAGCCTCTGCCAGCTGGTTTCTTGCCTGCTTTTCGGTTTGATCGCTCATGAGCCCTCCTTGCGCGAAACGCGCCGCCGAAAGCGCCTTTCAAAGGCACGATTCGCTCCATCCAGATGCACAGATACCGCAGCCAATAGAATAGTCCAGACTATTGTTTATGCCAGCCGCATACGCTACGCTGCAGCCGCGCTTGACGAGAAGGGATGCGACGAATGGACAGTGTCGAGATCGGAAGCCTGGGAACGCTTGCCGAGTTCGGTTTCACCGGCGGCCGCGATAGCATCCGCCCCTTTGCAGAGCGCGTTTTTGCCGGCCCGGAGCCTCGTTTCCTTCAGGACCAGGACGGGAACCTGGCGGTTTTCCGCAATGCGGATTTGCAGAAACTGGGCGCCCTGCCCCAGATCGGCAACGTTCCCGCCGGTGTGCTGTTTGGCGAATCGCTCACGCGGATGGACGATCCCACGCCGCCATTGGGTGCCGAAGTCGCGCGCGTGGTGGCAAACCAGGTCTTCACCGCCAATCCGCCGATCCATCGGCCGGTGCGCAAGGCGCTGGTTTCCCGCCTCGGCCCCAGAGAGGTGAGCGCGATGCGGCCGGTGGCGGAGGAAACCGTACAGCAAATCCTCGATGATCTTGCGCCTTTTGGCGAGATAGACGTCATGAGCGACGTCGCCGAACGGCTCACCTGCGGGTTCTGGGGCCGCATGCTGGAGATGGACGCCGACGAAATCGTGGCGATGCAGGCCTATACGCAGGACCTGACCCGGCTTTTTCACTTCGACCGCAACGCCGAAGACTACATCGTGCTCGACAACGCCATGCGCGGATATTGGCGCGTGATCAGGGCAGCGGCCGAGCGCAGCCTTCGTCGGGGCGAGAATCTCTTCGTCGTTGCCTTGGCCGACGACCTCCGGCGGATCGAACTGCCGGACGATCCCGACGAGGCGGGAATCGTCCCGCGCGATGTTGGCGCCATGCTGGCCGGCAACCTGATCGACGGTTTTCATACCGCGGCCCTTGGCGCCGCCAACACGCTGTTCGCGCTACTGAAAAATCCAGACGCCCTGGCGCGGGTGGTTACTGACCGGCAACTTGTGACCAGTGCCATCTTCGAAGCATTGCGCATCGAGCCGCCCGTGATCCACCTGCCCCGCTGGGCGATGGAGGAGGTCATCTTCGCGGGCGTGCGCATACCGCGCGGCGCGATCGTCTCGCTGATGTGGGGCATCGGCGGCTTCGACCCAGCGGCTGTGACCGACCCGCTGCGCTTCGACCTCGATCGCTCGCGCAAGGGCAGCACGACGTTCGGCGGTGGCCAGCACATTTGCCCTGGCCGGTATGTGGCCGTGATGCTGATCGAAGTGCTGCTCGACGCGGTAATGGCCCGCGGCCTGACGCTCACCCCCGGAACGGCAGCGCCGCAATGGATTCCGGCGCACGCCATGGGCCAGATGGAGCGCTTTCCGCTTCGCCTCGTGCCAGCAACCTGACTGCACAACGCCTTGCCGACGCAGCGCCAGCACGATTAACAACGATATTTATAGCTACTCTATACACAACCACCCCCGCCTGGTTCGGATGAACCGCGGGCACGCCGATTTGAGAGGAGCCGACATGCGCGAGTACACACGATTTTACATCGACGGCCAATGGGTTGAACCGGCAGGCCAAGAGACCCTCGATGTCCTCAATCCCGCGACCGAGGCGGTCGCCGGCCGTATTGCGCTGGGCACCGCTGCCGACGTCGACAAGGCCGTTCACGCAGCGCGGCGCGCTTTTCCTGGCTGGTCTGCCACCAGCCGGGAAGACCGGCTCGCCATCCTGGGCAGCATTCTGGCGGAATACCAGAAGCGCGCCGACGATCTTGCCGCCGCCGTGACCGAGGAAATGGGGGCGCCGGTCTCGCTGGCGCGCAATGCCCAGGTGCAGATCGGGCTGGCGCACCTCGCCACCGCACTGGAAATTCTCAAGACGTTTCCATTCACCCAGGAGCGCGGACAGACGCTGATCGCGCGCGAGCCGATCGGGGTCTGCGGCCTGATCACGCCGTGGAACTGGCCGCTCAACCAGATCACCTGCAAAGTGGCGCCGGCCATTGCCACAGGCTGCACCATGGTGCTCAAGCCATCGGAGATCGCACCCTTTTCGGCGCAGATCTTCACCGAGATCCTGGAGGCCGCCGGGCTTCCCGCTGGTGTGTTCAACCTGGTTCATGGCGACGGCATTGGTGTGGGCGTGCCGCTTTCCTCGCATCCCGAAGTCGACATGGTGTCGTTCACCGGATCGACGCGGGCAGGCATCGAAGTGGCGCGCAACGCCGCCGCAACCGTCAAGCGGGTGGCGCAGGAACTGGGCGGCAAGAGCCCGCACATCGTGCTCGACGATGCCTATCTGCCGCAAAGCGTTGCCGGCGGCGTGCAGGGCATGATGATCAACTCCGGCCAGTCCTGCAATGCGCCGTCGCGCATGCTCGTGCCGGCCGCGCGCATGGCCGAAGCGATCGAGAGTGCGCGGGCTGCCGCAAGCAGCATCACGGTCGGGCCGCCTGATGGCAACGCCCAGATCGGCCCCGTTGCCTCGCAGGCCCAGTTCGACAAGATTCGCGGGCTTATCCAGTCAGGCATCGATGAAGGCGCAACGCTGGTCGCCGGCGGGGTCGCGCGCCCCGAAGGCCTGGACAAGGGCTATTATGTCCAGCCCACGGTGTTCGCCAACGTGACGCCTGACATGACCATCGCGCGGGAGGAAATCTTCGGTCCCGTCCTGTCGATCATGGCCTACCAGACGCTCGACGAGGCAATCGAAATCGGCAACGACACCGAATATGGGCTCGCCGCCTATGTCAGCGGGGCAGATATCGACACGGCGCGCAAGGTAGCAGCCAGGATGCGCGCGGGCCAGGTATCGATCAATGGCGCGCGCGATCTGATGGCGCCATTCGGCGGCTACAAGCGCAGCGGCAATGGCCGCGAATGGGGCGATTTCGGCTTCCACGAGTTCGTCGAGGTGAAGGCCGTGCTCGGTTACGCCAGCCAGGAGTAAACCGGCGCAGCGCCGCGCTGAATAATTTCTCCCACAATTCCAATTCGACCTGCCCAAGCACGCATGAAAAGGATGCGATATGAGCGTTGCAATTTCGGCCCCGGAAACCGGGCTCTTCAATCCCAACCCGTCTGACAACTGGAAACCTGTCGAAGGGTCTCCCACGATGAAGACGTGGCTCGAATTCCAGACGGCAGACAAGACCATGGTGACCGGGACCTGGCATTCCACCACCGGCACCTGGCATTCCGAGAACACGCCCTATCACGAATATATCTATCTGATCGCAGGCGCGATCGAACTGACTGCGGATGGCGGCGAGACGGTCAGCGTCAAGGCCGGGGATGCCTTCATGGTCGAGGCAGGGTTCACCGGAACCTGGAAAGTGACCGAACCGGTGCAGAAGCGGTTCTGCCTGCGGCTGGCGTGATCCCCGCCTGATACGCAGGCGCGCAGACCGCCGTCGCGAGAAGGCCTGCTCCGACCGCATGCCGGGGCAGGCCTTCTTATTTGGGCGCGCAACAGGACCGTTACTGGCGGTCGACGGTATGTTAGGCGATGGGAACGTCGAGACGATAGAATTTGGCAGCAGAGCGCGCGAACAGCCACGATTTCTCGTCTGCCGAGGCGGACCGCGTCAGACGTTTGAACGCGTTCCAGGTTTCGACATAGTCTGCGCCCCAGCGGTCGACGGGGAAGTTGCTTTCGAACAGCGCACGGTCCGGCCCAAAGGCTTCGATGCAGCTTTCGATATAGGGCTGCCACAGGCGCGCGAGAGTCTCAGAACCAACGCGTTGCGTGGGTCCGAGGCCGTCGAGCATCGTGAAGGGCATGCCCAGCCCGCCCAACTTGACGTGGACGTTGGGGCAGGTCGCCAGTTCCCGGATGGCGCGTTGCCAATCGGGAAAGGTCGCTGCCAGCGTGCCGCGATGCCGCGCGATCCCCAGCGGCGTGCCAACGTGATCCAGCATGATCGGCACCTGCGGAAACGCACGGGCGAGGTCCGTCACTTCCCCGATCTGCGGCGCGAATACCCAGGCATCGAACGAAAGGTCTGCCTCGGCCAATGCGGCAAAGCCGCGCCGAAAGGCGTCGCTGCCATAGAGCCCACGGGGCGCTGGGGCGACGGGGCCGAGCACGCGTTCGTCGTCATGCGGGCCGATGTTGCGGATGCCGCGGAGCTTGCCCGCGCCGGCCGCTTTCGCGCGCGCCAGCGCCGCAGCGGCATCATCGCTGGTCAGATCGACATAGCCCACGATCGCCGCGCACGGCTGACCTCCCGAAGGATCGCCCGCGCATGCCTGTGCGATTTCCTCTACCCGTTCGATCTCACCCAGCGCGCGATCGTTCTCCGATCCGTGCTCGTGGTAGAATGCGCCGCATTCGACATAGACCGTGGCGATGATGTTATGGCCGGTGCGCAAGTCCGCCAGGAACTCGTCGCGCAGATACACGGGGTCTTGGGCAAAGATATCGTTGAACGGATGCACCGCCTTTGCCGCATAGTGGCTTTCGGGATGGTCCTGCCAAAGATGATGGTGCGGATCGATGATCGGCAGATCGGGATCGATCGCGTCCTCGCGCGGCATTATCCGCGCTGCGTTACCCAGCCGCATGCTATCGCTGTCCTTTGCTGTGGCCCAACACCACCCCTGCCCCAGCGCCTCGGCGATCTTAACCCTGTGAAATGCGGTTCCGGGCCGGCAAAGCGGCGGGCACGCATATTAATAGCTATCGCTATTGATTGGGTCAAGCCGGTGCGGTAGCATGCGCACTACGCATAGCGGCCCGGAAACTGGGCGCGGCGAGGCCCAGCCGGGATCAGCGCCGCGGTTGTAATAACGATAGCGATTGATGGACAGGAGAACTGAAATGGACACGCTCGCGCCGGCAGACCGGACAACCGCACAGACCGATACCGCATCGCAGGAATGGCAGATCCGCGTAGAACTGGCCGCGCTCTATCGGCTTGTCGCCCTGCACGGCTGGGATGACGCGATCTATACCCACATTTCGGCGCGACTGCCCGGGGATGATCACCACTTCCTGATCAATCCCTATGGGATGTTTTTCGAAGAGATCACGGCCTCGTCGCTGGTCAAGATCGATCTGGATGGCAAGATCATCGAGCCGACGCCATACAAGGTCAACCCGGCCGGCTTCACGATCCATTCGGCGATCCACGGCGCGCGCGAAGACGCCCGTTTCGTCATGCACCTCCACTCCGATCACGGCGTTGCCGTGTCCACCCATAGCGAGGGGCTTCTGCCACTGACGCAGCATGCGCTCATCGCGCTGCCCTCGATCAGCTACCACGGGTATGAAGGGATCGCGCTCAATCTTGAGGAGCGCGAGCGGATCGTCGCCGACCTGGGGGACAAGAAGACCATGATCCTGCGCAACCATGGCACGCTTGCGGTGGGAGAAACGGCGGCAGAGGCGTGGCTCGGCATGTATTACCTTGAAAAGGCATGTGCCCAGCAGGTGGCTGCGCTGTCGATCGGGCGGGACAAGGTGATGCTCGCGCCGGCCGCTGCGCAGGAAGAAGTGCGGCAGCAGGTGAGTACCGGACGCGCAAAATCGGCGATGCTGGCTTGGCCGGGTTTCCTGCGCCAGCTCGATCGCCGCTTGCCCGGTTACGACAGCTGAGGTCCTGCCGGTTTGGCCACGGCGGGGCAGCGTATCAGGCTTTGCCCCGCCTTTGCTGCCGCGGCAACTGTACCTGGAACACCGCGCCACCATCCGGGCGGTCGCCTGCCAGGACTGTCCCGCCGTGCGCCTCGACAACCGCTTTCACCACTGCGAGGCCAAGGCCACTGCCTCCGTGCACCCGGCTGCGCGACGGTTCACCCCGCCAAAAGCGGCGAAAAACCTGATCGGGCTCGTGCGACGGCAGACCGGGACCACGATCGGTAATGATCAGCAAGGCGCTGGCGCCGTCAATTTTCGTTTCGACTTCGACCACCCCACCTGTTGCGGCATGCCGGCGGGCGTTGTCGACAAGCGCGAGCAGGACCTGTCCCAGCCGTTGCTCATCCATCTCGACCAGGGTCGGCGCGAGGCGCGTTTCCAGGCGCATACCGGCCGTGGCCAGGATCGGCTCGAGGGCGTGCAGGTGCGTGGCGGCGAGCAGCGCCATATCGGCCAAACGCACATTCAGTTCGAGACGGCCGGTATTGGCCAGGCTGAGCGTCTGCAAATCCTCAACGATGCGCGCGAGCAGATCCACCTCCTGGATCAGCGCGGCGATCGCGGGACCATCGGTGGCAAACACGCCATCCAGCTGGCCTTGCAGCCGCCCGCGCAAGATTGTCAGCGGGGTGCGCAACTCGTGCGCGATGGCGGCAGAGCCTTCGCGCAGATCACGGTCATAGGCTTCCAGCGCCTCGGCCATGCTGTTGAAATCGGACAGCAATTGCCGTAGCTCGCCCGCGCCCGGCGGCCCTTCGGCCGCCCGCGCCGACAGATCGCCCGAGGTGATCGCGCGCGCCGCGTGGCTCACTGCCTCGATCGGGCGGGCCAGGCGGGTGGCCAGCGCCAGGCCAACCGCGATGCCGAACATCGACGCCAGCGCAGCCAATCCGATCAGCAGCACGCTCTGTTCGTGGTCGATGGTCTGCGCGATCCGCACCCGTTCCTTGTAAAGCGCGACAGCGGCTGCCGCCGGCGGTCTTCCCCCGGCGTTGACCTCCATCAGCGTCTGGCGCGCAACCGGATCGAGCGCATTGAGCATCATCTGCTCCTGCCATCGCGCGAAGAGATTGAGCCCGACATAGCCGAACAGGATGGCCAGCAGGATGGCCAGGATCATCGCCGCCGCCAGTTGCGTGCGCAGGCGCAGCGTGCGCCACATCATCGCGCCGACAATCGATAGCCGACGCCGCGCACGCTTTCGAGCACGTCGCCGGCCCCGGCCATCTCCAGCTTGCGCCGCAATTTCGACAGGTGGCTGTCGACGGTCCGTTCAAGCGCCTCTCCTTCCGGCAGGCAGGCATCGAGCAGCGCGCCGCGACCGACCACCCGCGGGCTCGCGCGGGCGAGATATTCGAGCAAGCGAAATTGCGTGATGGTCGTCTCGATCAGGCGGCGCGGCCCCTCGCCTGCGGAAACCGACACGAGATGCGCATCGCAATCGATCTCGATCACCCCGATCCGCAGCCGCTGCGGCACACTTTGCGACCTTGCCCGGCGCAGCACGGCGGCAGACCTCGCCACCAGTTCGGCCGGATTGAACGGCTTGACGACATAGTCGTCTGCCCCGATGCGCAACCCCGCGAGCCGTTCGTAATCCTCGCCCAGCGCGGTTACCATGATGATCGGCGTGTCGGAATGCGCGCGCATCCGCGCCAAGGCCTGAAACCCATCGAGCTTGGGCAGCTTAACATCGAGGATGACGAGGTCCGGGGCCAGCCGGTAGTGGTTCTGGACGCCTTCCTCCCCATCTGCGGCGCGGACCACGCGGTAGCCCTCGCGCTCGAAATAGGCCCGGATAATGTCAGCGATTTTCTGCTCGTCCTCGACGACCAGCACCAGGGGCCCGGACTCGGTCATGCATTGTTGCCCAGCGATTGCGACATAGCCGCAGGTATTATAGCCCTGACTATATTATACAAGCCAGCCGAGCGGCGCGGGAAAGGCCCTCCCCTCACTCCGGGGCGAACAAGCCGTTGCCCAATACCGACTTGTAGGCATCCATCACCACGGCCAGCGAGCGATCCTTGCGCCACCCCTGCAGATCGTAGGCCGCGTTGATTGCCGCGAGCAGAAACTGTGCGGCGATGAACGGATCGACCAGGCGAACGGCGCCTTCGGCCATCCCTTCCACCAGCTCGCCCATCATGCCGAGCGCCGTGCGCTGGGCATAGCGCAGCGCCAGCGCGCGAACCGCAGGCGGCATCGCCTGATAGGCCGTCACGCGCAGCAGCGGGAACTCGTCGGCAAACTGCAACTGCAGCGCCGACTGCACCGTGGCGGAAAGCCGCTTCCACGCCGATGCCTGCTCGGCCCTGGCCCTGGTCTGCAAATCGGCCAGGCGACGGTGGCTGGCCCGCCAGCACGCGACGACCAGATCATCCTTGGAATCGAGATGATGGTAGAAACTGCCCTTGGTGCGATTGAATTCCGCCATGATCCGCTTGACGGACGCGCCGCGATAGCCGGTGGCATTGATGAAACGCGTTGCCACGCGCAGGAAGCTTTCCTGGTCGCCGGCATCGGTTACCGCCCCCGGCGTGAACACGCGAACGTCCCAGGCCGTGCCGGGCGTGACGATACCGCCGTCGAGAATCCGGAAAAAACGCTGCCGGACATTGGGCATATCCCCGATCGCGAACTGCCCGAGCCATGTGCGCTGCCATAGCAGCGCCTCGTTGAGGATGTGCGCGCGCGCAATCAGCACGTCGCGGTGCGAGGCATCGCGGGCCGGGCCAAAGAAACTGCGGATCGCCCGCAGCGTGCCGCGATATTGCTCGATCAGCGATGATCGCGCCGGCTCGTCCATCGAGCGGATTTCGGAAAGGTTTGCCAGCGGCCGTTCCGACTGACGCAGGGTTCCCGCAAAGTGCTCGAAATGCAGTTCGACGTAGCGGGCAACGCGCGCGCGGGGCGTCGCCTCTGCCTGCGCTGCATCCACCATCGCTGCCAGCCGGCCGAGCGTGTCTTCGAACACCGCCGTCAGCAGCTGCTCCTTGCGACGGAAGTAGTAGGTCACACTGGTCGTGCTCAGGCCCAGTTCGGTCGCCACGTCAGACAGCGTCATCCCGCGCATGCCCTTGTCGTTCAACAGCGCCGTCGCCGCATCGACGATGCGCTGCTTCTGCCTGTCAAAGCGGGTCGCGCTATCGACCAAGACAGCGCCGGTTTCCGCGCCAGGCATGGGGGGGATGGTGTCGCACATGCATGCCTTATCGCCACTCGCGCCGCGGCTGTCGACCCACAGATTGCACCACCCCAAACTGCGATTCGAATATCGGGTCAGTTTTGACAAAGCGACGAGCCGTGCCGATTTTACGCAATATATCTCGTTTTGCTTGTCGAGTCCTGCTGGACAGGTCTGCAGAGATGCGTCATGGTCAGGCATAATTAGAACTTAGGGTATGGCCCTTGAGTCGGCCAGCCTCTGGAGAGGTCCATGAATTTCACCTTCACCGAACGTGAGCGGCACTTCCAAGGCGCGGTGCGTGATTTTATCGCCGCGCACGTCAGGCCGCAGGTCGAAGCCTATGAGGCAGAGGTGAACACCGGCGATCGCTGGACGCCATCACAAACGATCGAGGCGCTCAAGCCAAAGGCCAAGGCTGCCGGGCTGTGGAACCTGTTCATGCCGCCGGCGTCGGGCCATAGCCATGTGGACGACAGCTTCGTGTTCGAGGGAACGCAGCTCAGCAATCTTGAATATGCGCTCTGCGCCGAAGAGATGGGGCGCATCGGCTGGGCTTCGGAAGTGTTCAACTGCTCGGCGCCCGACACCGGCAACATGGAAGTGCTGCACCGCTATGGCACGCGGGCGCAGAAGGATCGCTGGCTCAAGCCGCTGATGGAGGGCACCATCCGCTCGGCGTTCCTGATGACCGAGCCCGAGGTCGCCTCGTCCGATGCGACCAACATCCGCACCACGATCCGGCGTGACGGCGATCATTATGTGATCAACGGGCGCAAGTGGTGGTCGTCTGGCATGGGCGACCCGCGCGCCAAGCTGGCGATCGTGATGGGCAAGACCGATCCCGATGCCCCCGCGCACAGCCAGCAGGCGATGATCCTGGTCGATGTCGATACGCCCGGCGTGAAGGTCGAGAGGCTGCTGTCGGTTTATGGCTATGACCACGCCCCCCACGGCCATGCCGAGGTCACGCTGACCGATGTGCGCGTGCCGGCGGAAAACCTGCTGCTGGGCGAGGGCCGCGGCTTTGAGATTGCCCAGGGAAGGCTCGGGCCGGGCCGCATTCATCACTGCATGCGCACGATCGGCGCCGCCGAGGAGGCGCTGGAGGCCATGGCCAGGCGGCTGGTATCGCGCACCGCGTTCGGCAAGCGCCTCTCCGAACACAGTGTGTGGGAGGAACGCGTCGCCCGTGCCCGCATCGACATCGAGATGACGCGGCTGCTATGCCTCAAGGCGGCCGACATGATGGACCGCGCCGGCAACAAGGCCGCCCGCAACGAGATCGCGATGATCAAGGTGCAGGCGCCGATGATGGCCCTGAAAATCATCGACGATGCCGTGCAGGCCCATGGCGGCGCTGGTGTCTCGGGCGATTTCCAGCTGGCGGCAGACTGGGCCAACATCCGCACGCTGCGCCTTGCCGACGGCCCTGACGAGGTGCACGCCCGCGCCATCGCCCGCGCGGAACTCGGCAAATACCGTGACGCCGCGCGATGAGCGATCTCGACCAGGACAAGCTGGCGGGATGGCTGAAACAGGCCACCTCTGCCGAGCTGCGCGCGGTGGAGAAGTTTGCCGGCGGGCAGTCCAACCCCACCTACCGCATCGAAACCTCGGCCGGAAATTTCGTGCTGCGGCGCAAGCCGTTTGGCCAGTTGCTGCCGTCGGCCCATGCGGTCGACCGTGAATTTCGCCTGATCTCGGCCCTTTCCCCAACCGGATTTCCCGTGCCCCGTCCGATTGCGCTGTGCGAGGACGAGAGCGTGATCGGTGCCGCCTTCTACCTGATGGAACTGGTGGAGGGCCGCACGCTGTGGGATGGCACGCTGCCCGATATCCCCAAGCCCGATCGCCATGCCTATTACGAGGCGATGGTCGATACGCTGGCGGCGCTTCACGCGATCGATCACCAGGCCGTCGGGCTCGGTGATTTCGGACCGCCGGGCAACTATTTCGAGCGGCAGATCCAGCGCTGGACCAAGCAGTATCGCGCCGCGCAGACGGACGACATTGCCGAGGTGGACAAGCTGATCGATTGGCTGCCGCGTACAGTGCCCGCGCAGACCCGCACCGCGATCATCCACGGCGACTACCGGATCGACAACCTGATCTATGACCCCACTGCCCCCAAGGTGGCCGCGGTGCTCGATTGGGAGCTGACCACGATCGGCGATCCGCTGGCCGACTTCACGTATTTCGCGATGAACTGGGCGATGCCGCGTGACGGGCGGTCGGGGCTCGCCGGCCTCGATCTCGCGGCCGAAGGGCTGCCGCCGCTTGGCGCCATGGTCGACCGCTATTGCGCGGCAAGCGGGCGAGACGCCTTGCCCGATCTGCATTGGTATTTTGCCTACAACCTGTTCCGCCTGGTCGGCATCGTCCAGGGCATCAAGAAGCGTCTGATCGATGGCAATGCCTCGAGCAGCAGGGCCGCAGAAGCCGTCGCCAAATTGCGGCCGCTGGCCCAGGCCGCCTGGGCACAAGCACGCCAGGCCGGCGCCACCGCATAAGGAGAGCGAAAAACATGGACTTGTTCGATCTGACCGGCAAAGTCGCGATCATCACCGGATCGTCGCGCGGCATTGGGCGCGCCATCGCCGAGGCTTATGCCGATGCCGGTGCCAAGGTGGTGATCTCCAGCCGCAAGCAGCAGGCTTGCGAGGAAGTTGCCAACGCCATCAACGCCACGCATGGCGAGGAACGCGCCATCGCCATCGCGGCCAGCATCTCTGACAAGGCGATGCTGCAGGCGCTGGTCTCGGAAACGCGCCAGCGGTTCGGCAAGATCGACATCCTCGTCTGCAACGCGGCCTCCAACCCCTATTACGGGCCCATGGCGGGGATCACCGACGAGCAGTTCCGCAAGATCTTCGACAACAACGTGCTGGCCAATCACTGGCTGGTCAACATGGTCGTGCCCGAAATGATCGAGCGCGAGAACGGCGCAATCGTGATCGTCTCCTCGATCGGCGGGCTGATCGGGTCCGACGTGATCGGCGCCTACAACGTGTCCAAGGCCGCCGATTTCCAGCTGGTCCGCAACCTTGCGATCGAATTTGGCAGGCACAACGTGCGCGTCAACGCCATCGCACCCGGGGTGATCCGCACCGACTTTGCCAAGGCGCTGTGGGAAGACCCGGAGGCAGAGGCCGCGCTCAAGCGCGTCACCCCGCTCGGCCGCATTGGCGAGCCCGACGAGATCGCGGGCGCGGCGGTCTTCCTCGCTTCGAAAGCCGGCGCCTATGTCACCGGCCAGGGCATTGTCGTTGACGGTGGCACGACTATCCGGGGCGGCCTGTGAACGCGCGGTTTGCCGGCAAGAGTGTCCTCGTCACCGGCGCGGCATCGGGAATTGGCCGCGCCGCGGCCATCCTGTTTGCCGAACAAGGCGCAAGGGTTTTGGCGGTCGACCTCACCGATGGCGTGGAAGCGACGGCTGCCGCACATCCCGCGATTACCGCGATGCGCGGGGACGCGGGCAATGAGGGCGATGTCATCGCGATGATCGCCGCCGCAATCCAGACCCATGGCGGGATCGATGTGATCTTTGCCAATGCCGGGATCAGCGGCGGCATGGCCGGCATCTTCGACCAGTCGGTGGAAGATTGGCAGGCCCTGCTGCAGGTCAACCTGATCGGTCCGTTCCTTGCCATCAAGCATGGCGCCAAGGCCATGCTCGATGCCGGAACCGCCGGTGCGATCGTCTGTACCGCCTCGGTCGCAGGGCTGCGGGCCGGCGCGGGTGGCCCGGCATACTCCGCATCCAAGGCGGGGGTGATCAATCTTGTTCAGACTGCGGCACAGCAGCTCAGCGGATCGGGCATTCGCGTCAATGCGGTGTGCCCTGGCCTGATCGAGACGGGCATGACCCAGTCATTCTACGAACGCGCCCGCGCCAAGGGCAAAAGCGACCAACTGGGGCAACTCAACCCGCTCAAGCGCGGCGGCCAGCCCATCGAGATCGCCACCGCGGTCGCATTCCTCGCGTCCGACGAAGCCAGCTACGTCAACGGCCATGCCCTGGTCGTCGATGCCGGCCTCTCCTCCTCCCATCCCTTCGCCCGGCCGCGCGGCCTGGGCGAGACGTCCTTCTGACGAGAGATATCCCATGATCGAGACCAAGCTTCACGACGACGTCCTCGAGATTGTCATGGCCAACCCGCCGGTCAATGCACTGGGCGCGCAGGTCCGCCAGGGGCTGGCCAAGGCGCTGGCCGATGCGCAGGGCGATCCGGCGATCAAGGCGATCGTCATTCGCGGCGCCGGCAAGATGTTCTCGGGTGGCGCCGACATTACCGAGTTTGGCAAGCCGCCGGTCGATCCTTGGCTGCCGCAGGTGGTCGATGCGATCGAGGCGAGCGCCAAGCCGGTGGTCGCCGCCATTCATGGCATGGCGCTGGGCGGCGGGCTGGAGGTGGCGCTGGGCGCGCATTACCGGATCGCCAGCCCCAAGGCCAGGCTGGGCCTGCCCGAAGTCTCGCTTGGCATCCTGCCCGGTGCCGGTGGCACGCAACGGCTGCCGCGCCTCGTCGGCGTGGAAACCGCGCTTGGCATGATCGTCTCGGGCACGCCGATCGCGGCGAGCAAGGCGGCGCAGGCCGGGCTCGTCGACAAACTGGCCGAAAGTGACGAAAGCCTTGCCGCCGAGGCGATCGCCTATGCCCGCACGCTCACTGCGCCCCGCCGCACCGGCGATCGTTCGGTTTCGGCCGATCCGGCAGTGTTTGAACAGTTTGCGGCCCAAAATGCCCGCAAGATCAAGGGCCTCGACGCGCCCCAAGCCTGCATCGCGGCGGTGAAGGCGGCAACCGAACTGCCGCTCGACCAAGGGCAGGAAAAGGAACGCGCGCTATTCCAGCAACTCGTCGCCGGCGAGCAGTCCAAGGCGCTGCGCCACGTCTTCTTCGCCGAGCGCGCCGCGGCCAAGATCGATGGCCTGCCCAAGGATATCCAGCTCCGCCCGATCACCAAGGTCGGCGTGATCGGCGCGGGCACGATGGGCGGCGGCATCTCGATGAATTTCCTCTCGGCGCATATCCCGGTAACCATGGTCGAGATGGCGCAGGATGCGCTGGACCGTGGCATCGGCGTCATGCGCAAGAACTATGAGGCGACTGCCGCCAAGGGCAGGCTCACCGCCGAGCAGGTCGAAAAGGCGATGGGCCTTGTCACCCCGACGCTCGACTTTTCAGCGCTTGCCGACTGCGACCTCATCATTGAGGCGGTCTATGAAAACATGGACGTGAAGAAGGAGATTTTTGCCAGGCTCGACGGCATCGCCAAGCCGGGCGCGATGCTTGCGTCAAATACCTCCTATCTCTCGATCGACGAAATCGCGGCGGCAACGACGCGCCCGCAGGACGTGCTCGGCCTCCATTTCTTCTCGCCCGCCAACGTGATGAAGCTGGTCGAGGTGGTACGCGGCGCCAAAACCGCGCCCGATGCGCTGGCCACTGGCATGGATATCGCGCGCAAAATCGGCAAGGTGCCGGTGGTTGCGGGGGTCTGCTATGGCTTCATCGGCAATCGCATGCTGATCCCGCGCCAGGCCAACGCCAACGCGTTGCTGCTGGAAGGCGCGACGCCGGAACAGGTCGATCGCGTGCATACCGACTTCGGCATGCCGATGGGGCCGTTCCAGATGGCCGATCTCGCCGGCGTGGATATCGGCTGGCATCGCGATCCCAGCCGCATCGAAAGCCTTCAGGACGCGCTGTGCGCCGAGGGGCGCTGGGGCCAGAAGAAGCAGGCCGGCTTCTACGATTACGACGAAAAGCGGCGGCCGACGCCATCGCCGGTCGTCGCGACGATCATCGATGATTTCCGCGCCAGGGCCGGGATCGTCCCGCGCGATATTTCCGACGAGGAGATCATGGTGCGCACGCTGTACTCGATGGTCAACGAAGGCGCCAAGATCCTGGAAGAAGGCATCGCCCAACGCGCGTCGGACATCGATGTCGTGTGGAACTATGGCTATGGTTGGCCGCGTCACAAGGGCGGGCCGATGTTCTGGGCAGACACGGTCGGATTGGACAAGATCGCGCAGGCCCTGACACGCTACCAACAAGCGCTGGGCGCCGAATTCATGCTGTCGCCGCTGCTGCTGGACTGCGCCGCGCAAGGCAAGCCGCTCGACCGATAAGCGACGCACAAAAAAGACAAGACAAGAGGAGAGCATCATGCCGCTACGCTTCGCTGAACCGGCGACCGAGGCCTATCGCTTCCCGCTGACCATCCGCCACCTGCTCGATAGTGCCCTGACCACGGCGAGCGACCGGCGGATCGTCTATCGCGACCAGGGCAGCTGGACCTATCGCGAGTTTGCCGGGCGGGTCGGCCGGCTCGCCTCGCTGCTGGCGGACCTGGGTGCCGAGCAGGGGATGACGATCGCGGTGATGGACTGGGACAGCCACCGCTATCTCGAGGCCTATTTCGCCGTTCCGATGATGGGCGCGGTGCTGCAGACGGTGAACGTGCGCCTGCCCGCGCCGCAGGTTGCCTACACGCTGAACCACGCCAAGGCGGAGATCCTGCTCGTCCACCATGATTTCTTTCCGCTGGTTGAAGCCGTGCTGCCATCGCTGCCCGGCGTAAAGGCGGTGGTCGCCATCATGGATGGCACGCAAGGCGCGCTGCCGGCCTATGCCAAGGGCGAGTACGAAGCGCTGTCGGCCGCAGCTTCGCCGGATTATCCGTTCGAGGACTTCGACGAAAACGCCGTTGCCACCACCTTTTACACCACCGGCACCACCGGCAATCCCAAGGGCGTGTGCTTTACCCACCGCCAGCTGGTGCTCCACACGCTGGCGTGCAACGCGCCGTTCGGCGCGGCCGACGGCACCGGCTTTGCCTACAAAGACGTCTACATGCCGCTGACGCCGATGTTCCACGTCCATGCCTGGGGCGTGCCCTATGTCGCGACGATGCTGGGCATGACGCAAGTCTATCCGGGTCGGTACGAGCCCGAGATGCTGTGCCGGCTGCACGCGCAGCACAAGGTGACCTATTCGCACTGCGTGCCGACCATCCTGCGGATGCTGCTCGATGCGGCCGAAAAGACCGGCACCGATGTCAGCGGCTGGACGATCACCGTGGGCGGATCGGCATTGTCGCCGCAACTCTGCGCCGAAGGGCGCCGCAAGGGCATGCGTCTGATCGCGGGGTACGGCATGTCGGAAACCGGGCCGCTGGTCTCGGTCGCGCGTATCCGCCCCGGCACCGAAGGCGATGACGCGGCAGAAATCCAGGCATTGACCGCAACGGTCCCGGCCCCGCTGATTTCTGCGCGGATCGTTGATGATGACATGAATGATTTGCCGCATGACGGCCAGACGCGCGGCGAACTGGTGCTGCGCGCGCCCTGGCTTACCCCCTGCTACACCGGCGATGCCAAGGCCTCGGAAACGTTGTGGCACGGCGGCTGGATGCACACGCAGGACATCGCGACGATCGATCCCGATGGCTACATCCGCATCCGCGACCGACTGAAGGACGTGATCAAGACCGGCGGGGAATGGATCGATTCCATCCAGCTGGAGGAACTCGTCGCCACTGCCGAAGGTGTGGTGGAAGTGGCAGTGGTGGCCATGCCAGACGCCAAATGGGGCGAGCGGCCCTTGGCGGTCGTGGTCGTACGGCCCGGCGCCGCGCTGACGCTCGAAACGCTCAACGCGCCGATCGAGGCAGCGATCAGCCAAGGCACCATCACCCGTTATGCCAAGCTGGAGCGCTTTGCCGTGGTCGAGGGCCTGCCCCGCACCAGCGTCGGCAAGATCGACAAGAAGCTCATCCGTGCCACCCATGCCGATAACGCCCAGGCGGGCGTGGCCTGATGCCCTGCTCCGCTTGTCGCGGCGGCCTCCGCCCTGCCCCTGCCCCCCGCCAGCCGCATGGCGGCCTGTTTGAAAGGTTGATCTGATGGATCTCCACTTCTCGCCCGAGGAAATGGCTTTCCGTGAGGAAGTCAGGGCTTTCCTGAAGGATCGGCTGCCCACCCGCATCGCCGAAAAGGTGCGCACCAGCAAGCGGCTCACCAAGCAGGACATGGTCGAATGGCACGCCATCCTCAACGAGCGCGGCTGGTATGCCAACCACTGGCCCAAGGAATATGGCGGCCCCGGCTGGTCGGTGGCGCAAGCGGCGATCTTCGACATCGAAAGCGCGTTGGCCCACGCACCGCGCATCGTCCCGTTCGGCGTTTCGATGCTTGGCCCGGTGCTGATCAAATATGGTTCGCAGGCGCAAAAGGATCATTGGCTGCCGCGTATCCTCGACGGTACCGACTGGTGGTGCCAGGGCTATTCCGAACCTGGTGCCGGCTCTGACCTTGCCAGCCTGAAAACCAGCGCGGTGCGCGATGGCGACCACTACGTCGTCAACGGCCAGAAGACCTGGACCACGCTTGGCCAGTATGCCGACATGATTTTCTGCCTGGTGCGCACCTCGACCGAGGGCAAGAAGCAGGAGGGCATCTCGTTCCTGCTGATCGACATGAAAACGCCTGGCGTCGAAGTTCGCCCGATCATCCTGCTCGACGGCGAGCACGAGGTGAACGAGGTGTTCTTCACCGATGTGCGCGTGCCGGCGGAAAACCTGGTTGGCGAGGAGAACAAGGGCTGGACCTATGCCAAATACCTGCTGACTTACGAGCGCGCGGGCCTGGCCGGGGTTGGCGGCTCGATGGCGGCGTTCAACCACCTCAAGGAAATCGCGCAGAGCCAGCGCAAGGGGGGCCGGCCGCTCGCGGAAGACCCGTTGTTCGCCGCGCGTCTCGCCCGGCTGGAAATCAACCTCGAGAACCTCAAGCTCACCAACCTGCGCGTGCTGGCCGCTTCGGGAAGCGGCGGGTCGGCGCCGCTGGAAATGAGCGCGATGCTCAAGATCTGCGGCACCGAGATCCGCCAGGAGATCACCAGCCTCACCCGGCGCGCGCTGGGGCCATACGCCCAGCCCTTTGTCAGCGAGGCGCTGGACGAGGGCTTCAACGGCGCGCCGATCGGGCCGGACTATGCCGCGCCAGTAGCGGTGGACTATTTCAACAACCGCAAGCTCTCGATCTTCGGCGGCTCCAACGAAGTGCAGCGCGAGATCATCACCAAAGCCCTGTTGGAGCTCTGAGCCATGTATTTCCACCACAGCGAAGATCGGCAGATGCTGGCCGACATGCTCGGCCGCTACCTCCAGCAGCGTTACCCGTTCGACATCCGCAACAAGATCAGCGCGTCGCCGGAAGGCTGGTCACGCACGCATTGGGCGGAACTGGCGGAACTGGGTGTCGTGGGCGCCCTGTTCGGCGAGGAAGCGGGCGGCTTTGGCGGCACCGGCTTTGACATTGCGGCCGTGTTCGAAGGATTGGGCAAGGCACTCGTGGTCGAGCCGTTCCTCGGCACGCTGATCGCCGGCCAGGCACTGGCCAAGGCAGCGGGCGGGCAGGACGCGCTGCTGGCCGAGGTGCTGGCCGAGGTGATCGCCGGGACTACCCTGATCGCCTTTGCGCATGAAGAGCCGCAGAGCCGGTACGATCTCCACGACGTCGAAACCCATGCCTTGCCCAACAGCGAGGGCTGGGCGCTCCATGGTCGCAAGGCGGTCGTACCGCAGATCGAGGCGGCCGATCGCATTCTCGTTTCGGCGCGGATCGCCGGCGCACCGGGCGATGAAGCCGGCATCGGCCTGTTCCTTCTCGACAAGGCGGCGGCCCAGGTGCGCGGCTATCCCATGGTCGATGGTGGGCGCGGCGGCGAGCTGGTCCTCGATAACACGCCTGCCACGCTGGTGGCCGAGGACGGCTTCCCCCTCATCGAGCAGGCGATCGCCGCCGGCATCGTCGCGCTTGCCTGGGAGGCCGTCGCGGTGATGGACGTGCTCAAGACCGCAACGCTCGATTACCTGCGCACGCGAAAACAGTTCGGCGTGCCGATCGGCAAGTTCCAGGCGCTGCAACATCGCATGGCCACCGTGGCGCTGGAGATCGAGCTGGCGCGCTCCGCCGCGATCAGCGCCGCCGATGCGCTGGGCCAGGATCGGCGCACCCGCGAGCGTGCCGTCTCGGCCGCCAAGTACACGATCGGCCGCGTCGGCACGCTGGTGGCTGAGGAAGCCATCCAGATGCACGGCGGCATCGGCATGACGTGGGAGCTGCCACTCTCGCACTACGCCAAGCGGCTGACGATGATTGGCCACCAGCTCGGCGACGAAGACCATCATCTTGGCCGCTTCATCGCGTTGGGGCACGCCTGATGAGCAGCGACGCATTGCCCTCGGCCGCACTGCTTGCCTTCCAGCTGGGCGACTGGCTGGATGCACTGGGCGGGGATGACCATGGCACGTTCCTCGCCATGCTGGAAATGGCGCACAAGCTCGCGGCAGACGAATTCATGCCGCACTATCGCCAGGCCGACCTCCAGGAACCAACGCTCGACACCGATGGCGTGCATATTCTGCCCGCGATCAAGCAGGCCCTGGCCCGCTATGCCGAACTCGGCCTGTTCGGCATCAGCTTCCCCGAAGAGCTGGGCGGGCTCGCTCTTCCCACGACGACATCGCTGGCGCTGTATGCGGTCTTTGCCGCAGCCAATGTGTCGACCTCTGCCTATCCGATGCTGACGACGGCCAATGCCCGTCTCATCACCGCGTTCGGCACGCCCGCGCAAATCACGCGGTTCGCGCGGCCGCAGATCGCAGGGCGCTGGTTTGGCACGATGTGCTTGTCAGAGCCGCAAGCCGGTTCGAGCCTGGGCGATATCCGCACCCGCGCCGCCCCCGATGGCGAGGACGAGCACGGCGTCCGGTATCGGATCACCGGCAACAAGATGTGGATTTCGGGCGGCGACCAGGATGTGAGCGAGAATATCGTCCACCTCGTCCTCGCCAAGATCACCGACGAAAATGGCGCGCTTCCGGCCGGATCGAAGGGCATCTCGCTGTTCGTCGTGCCCAAATGGCTTGCGGATGGATCGCCCAACGATGTCGTCGTGGCCGGGCTCAACCACAAGATGGGCTTTCGCGGCACGTCCAACTGCCTGCTCAATTTCGGCGAGCGCGAGGGCGCGATCGGATGGCGCGTCGGCGCGCCGGGCCAGGGGCTGGCCCAGATGTTCATGATGATGAACGAGGCCCGGATCGGGGTTGGCATGGGCGCGGCCGCCCTGGCCTATCGCGGGTATCGCCAATCGCTGCGCTATGCGCGCGAACGGGTGCAAGGCCGCGCTGTCGGCACCAAGGGCGGCGATCCGCTGCCGATTATCGACCATCCCGACGTTCGCGGCATGATCCTGCGGCAAAAGGTCTATGCCGAGGGTGCGATCGCGCTCTGCCTCTATTGCGCGCACCTTGTCGATCAGGCGAGGGAGGATGCAGAGGCGCTGCTCGCGTTGCTCACCCCGGTGGCCAAGACGTGGTCGTCCGAGTTCGGTCTCGCCGCCAACGACCTCGCCATCCAGGTTCTGGGCGGATACGGCTACACGCGCGATTTCGATGTCGAGCAGCTCTACCGCGACAACCGCCTCAACCCGATCCACGAAGGCACCACGGGCATCCAGGCGATCGACCTGCTGGGACGCAAGATCCTGTTTTCCGACGGGCGCGGCCTTGCCATGCTGCGCGACAGGATCACCGCCACGGCGGTATGCGCGGATAGCGCCCTGGCCGGTTGCGCCACTGCCCTGACTGCCTTCTGGGACCGACTGGCACAGACCATTGCCGGGCTGCAGAAGCGCAGCGGCGCTGACACCTTTGACGATGCGACGCTGTTTCTGCGCGCCTTCGGCCACGGTGTCGTGATGTGGTTGTGGTTGGACCAGGCCGGGAAGGCCGCCGTCGATAGTCCGCTGCGCCCCGGCATCCTCGCTGCGTGCCGTTTCATGGCCGAAACCGAACTGCCACAGGCGCTGGCGTGGCTCCGCGTGGTCGACACGCACAGCGATCTGGTGCGCAACCTGCCGGAAGAGGCATTCGCATGACCGATTTTACCGCTGCCATCCAGGCAGAGATCGGCATAACCCGCCATTCGGACTGGGTCATCGTCGATCAGAAGATGATCGATCTCTTCGCCGAAGCGACGCACGACCACCAGTTCATCCACGTCGATCCGGCGCGCGCGGCGCAAACGCCGTTCGGCGGCACGATCGCGCACGGCTTCCTCACCCTGTCATTGCTCGCCTGGCTCGATGGCTCGATCACCCGCCCCGCCATGCCGCCTGTCAAGATGGGCGTGAACTATGGGCTGGACCGCGTGCGGTTCATCTCGCCGGTTCGCTCTGGCAGCCGGATTCGCCTGGCGTCGACACTTGTCGACATCACCGAGAAGGCGCCCGGCCGCTTTCAGCAGACACTCGATGTCTCGATCGAGATCGAGGGGCACGCCAAGCCTGCTCTTGCCGCCATGTGGCTCACCCAATTCACGATTTAAAAAATCAGGAGATTCTCGTGCGCGAAGCCGTCATCGTTTCCACCGCCCGTACCCCGATCGGCCGCGCCTATCGCGGCGCGTTCAACGCCACCCCCTCCCCCACGCTCGCCGCGCATGCGATCCGCAGCGCCGTCGAGCGGGCCGGCGTGGACCCGGCCGAAATTGACGATTGCATCATCGGCTCTGCCTTGCCGCAGGGCGTGCAGCACACGATCGGGCGCACCGCCGCCTTGCGCGCTGGCCTGCCGGTAACGGTCTCGGGCCTCACCATCGACCGGCAATGCTCCTCCGGGCTCATGGCGATCGCCACGGCTGCCAAGCAGGTCATCGTCGATCGCATGGACGTGGTCGTTGCCGGCGGCGTTGAATCCATTTCGCTGGTGCAGACGCCGCAAATGCGGGTGGAGCCCGATCGCGCGCTGCTCGCGATGGTACCAGACATCTACATGCCGATGCTTCAGACCGCCGAGATTGTCGCCAAGCGCTATGGCATCTCGCGCGCCGCGCAGGATGCCTATGCGTTGCGCTCGCAGCAACAGACGGCCAGGGCCCAGGCCGCCGGGGCCTTCGACCAGGAAATCGTACCCGTAACCGCGACGATGGCCGTCGCCGACAAGGCCACCGGCGAAATTTCGCACCGCGACGTCACGCTGACCAAGGACGAGGGCAATCGCCCGGAGACCACGGCAGATGGGCTCGCCGCGCTCAAGCCGGTGGTCGAAGGCGGTGTCATCACCGCGGGCAACGCATCGCAACTGTCCGATGGCGCTTCGGCCTGCGTGGTCATGGAAGCCAGGCTGGCTGCCGATCGCGGGCTCACGCCGCTCGGCCGCTATGTCGGCATGGCAATGGCCGGCACAGAGCCCGATGAAATGGGCATCGGCCCCGTCTTTGCAGTGCCCAAGCTGCTCGAACGGTTCGGCCTTGGCATGGACGACATCGGGCTGTGGGAGCTTAACGAAGCCTTTGCCGTGCAGGTGCTGTATTGCCGCGACACGCTGGGCATTCCCGATGACCGGCTCAACGTCAATGGCGGCGCCATCTCGATCGGCCATCCCTATGGCATGTCGGGCGCACGCATGGTCGGTCACGCGTTGATCGAGGGCAAGCGGCGCGGTGCGCGGCACGTTGTCGTGACGATGTGCGTGGGCGGCGGCATGGGCGCGGCCGGCCTGTTCGAGGTGCTGTGATGAAGGCGCTCATCTCGCGCGCGCCCGGCGGCCCTGAAACGCTGGAACTGGCCGAGCTGCCAACACCGCAGCCCGGTCGATCGGAACTGCGGATCCGCGTCATCGCCTGCGCCATCAACTATCCCGATGTGCTCATCATCGAGGACAAGTACCAGTTCAAGCCAACCCGCCCCTTCGCACCGGGATCGGAGGTTTGCGGTGTCGTCGATGCGCTGGGCGAGGGCGTGGAGGATTGGGCGATCGGCGATCGGTTGATCGCGATCACGCTTGGGGGCGGGCTGGCCGAACAGGTCATCGTTCCCGCCGCCTCGGCCATCCGCCTGCCCGACGGCGCAGATCCGGTCGAAGGCGCCGCGCTCGTGTTCACCTATGGCACCACGATCCACGCGCTGAAGGATCGCGGGCAACTCAAGGCTGGTGAAACGCTGCTGGTCCTGGGCGCGGCGGGCGGCATCGGCCTGTCTGCGATCGAGATCGGCAAGGCGCTTGGCGCCACGGTTGTCGCTGCCGTTTCCAGCGCGGAAAAAGCCGCCGCCGCGCGCCAGGCCGGGGCCGACAGCACGGTGATCTATCCGTCAGGCCCCTTGGACAAGGCCGCGTCCAAGGCGCTGGCCGAAACGTTCAAGGCGGCCGTGGGCCCACACGGCGCGCATGTGATCTACGATCCCGTGGGTGGCGACTATGCCGAGCCGGCGCTCCGCAGCATTGCCTGGGAAGGTCGCTACCTCGTCACCGGCTTCCCGGCGGGGATACCGCATTTGCCGCTCAACCTGACGCTGTTGAAAGCCTGCGACGTGCGCGGCGTTTTCTGGGGCGGCTTCGTTTCCCGCGAACCGGAACGCCATCGCGCCCATGTGCGCGAACTGCTGCACTGGTGGCAGAACGGACAGATCAAGCCACGGATCGACCGCGTCTTCCCCCTCGCCGAAGGCGGCGCCGCGATCGCGCGGCTGGCCAACCGTTCGGCCATCGGCAAGGTCGTCGTGAGACTGTCGCAGGACGACTAGGGTCTGTGGACGAATGCGATGCCCGGAAACGCCAGTTGCGGCCATGCTGGCGTTTTACACAAGCAGAACAGCTGGACCCCGGATCAAGTCCGGGGTGACGATAAGTACATATATTCTCTCAAATTCTTCGTCACCCCGGACTTGATCCGGGGTCCAGCTTGATAACTTGCACCTTGGCTGCCGTCATTGCGCATTCGGCAGCCAGCCACCAGTTTCGGTCGTTCCAGAAGCGCTGGATTTGTCCACGCGGGCTGGGCGCCGCGCTGGGGTTGCACTTGGTTTACGACCCGCCAGTGACCAACCCAAATTAGACCTCTCGCTGCTGCTGCCTTCCGTCGGGCAAGCAAGCAGCGAGCAGCATCGATCAGGCCTGGCCCGCCGGCTGGCCGGCTGGAACTTCGGCCACCTTGGCGTCCTTGAACAGGGCGTCATACTTGGTTTCGAGGTTCTTGAACTCGGTCCCGCAGATTTTGTCCCACCAGCGGAAATACAATCCATAGTTTCCGCGGACCATCTGGTGATGCATGTAGTGATGCATCGCGGTGTTCTTCCACTTCAGCACCGGAACCTTGAGCCACCAGGACGGATAGACCTCATAACCAAGGTGGCCGATCACATTCAACGCCAGCTGGCCCAGCCCCCAGACCACCGGGATCGAAACGTGCCATGGCAAGAGGAGAAACAGGGGGAGCATGGCCACCGCCGCGCCTGCTTCGCCCAGCGCCTCCAGCGGGTGGAAGTGGAACGCCGAGTAAGGCGTCGGGTCGGTGCTCTCGTGGTGAACCTTGTGCACCCGATCATACAGCTTCGGGTGATGCATGATGCGATGCATCCAATAGAAATACGCATCGTGGATCACGAACACAAAGAACAGGATCATCGCGTAATAGGCCCACCCGTGGGTGGCGATGTCGCTATAGCTGTTTTTTTCCGATGCCGGGACGAGAAACGCCGTCCAGATATCGACAGCAATGAAAATCACCTGCGTGCAGGTGCTGAACAGCGCCTCGCGAAACACCTGGCTGGGCTTGGGCCAAGGCTTGCGCGACAGCTTGCGTTTCTTCAGGGGCTTGTCGAGCAGCACCCAGAACACCACGAAGAAGGTAGTCGCAAAGGCGATGTACTTCGCGGTTTCACTAAAGAAGATCTGCACCTGCTCGTTGGCTTCCGAGCCGAGCAGGGGGTTGATGACGGTGGCCAGCAAGGCTGCGCCGGCGCCGCCCAATCCGATCCAGATCGGCGTGCGTGTCGACTTTATCGGGCCTTCTCTTGTCGCCATGGGATTTCCTCGCGTTGAGCCGGCCCGCCGTACCGAGCTTCAATGGAGGAAATGTGGAGGGAAGTTGGAGCGCGCGTGGCGAAGGCCAATGCGTGGCGACGCCCACAAGGACGCCGCCCGCATCGGCAATCACACACGGACCAGTCCGTGCCGCGCCAGCATCGCATGCGGCTGTGCATCGCGCCCCCGGAACGCGCGAAAGCTTTCCGCTGCCGAACGGCTGGCACCCCGTGCGAGGATGTCGTCGCGCAGCTTTTCCGCCGTGGCGCGATCGATCGTGCCGGCCTCGGCAAAGCGTTGGAACCCATCGGCAGCCAGCACTTCTGCCCAGAGATAGCTGTAATAGCCAGATGCATAGGCGCCCGCGAAAATATGGGTGAAGGCATGCGGGAAGCGGTGCCAGGCCGGTGGATGCACCACGGCCACCTCGTCGCGCACCGCCGCGATCACCTCGATCGGGTCGCTTCCCAGCGTTCCGAGATGCAGGAACAGGTCGAACAGCGCCAATTCGGCCTGGCGCACGATGAACATGCCCGACAGGAAATGACGCGCGGCAACGAGCGTGTCGAACACCGCATCGGGCAACGACGCACCGGTTTCATGGTGGCGCGACATGTCGCGCAACGTGGCGCGATCCCACGCAAAATCCTCCATCAACTGGCTGGGCAGTTCGATTGCATCCCACTCGAACCCGTTGGTGCCGGCAATGTTGGGGCGGTCAACGCGCGTGAACAGGTGATGCAGGCAATGCCCGGTCTCGTGCAGGAAGGTGACTACCTCCTTGTGGCTGAGCAGCGAAGGCGCATCGTGCGTCTTCGGCGCGAAGTTGCAGACGAGGTAGGCAACCGGCACGCGCCGGACATTGCCGTCGTTCAGCCGGGGCCGCGCCTGCGCCATCCAGGCGCCACCGCGCTTGCCCGGGCGGGCATGCAGATCGACATAGACGCCCGCGAAGACCGTCCCTTGTTCGTCGGCTACGTCGTAATAGCATGCATCGGGATGATAGACGGCAATGTCGGGCCGCGCAGTCAGGCGAATGCCGAACAAGCGGCAGAGCAGCCGCTGCCAGCCCGCGACGACGCGCTCCACCGGGAAATGGGCGCGCACCTGCTGCTCGTCGATCGCATACTGCGCCTCGCGCATCCGCTCGCCGACATAAGCGATGTCCCACGGTTGCAGGTCGGCGATGCCCAGATATGCCGCCGCATAGCCGGCCAGCGCAGCGATCTCTGCCGTTGCGGCAGGTTTCGCGCGGTCAGCAAGATCACGAAGGAAAGCAATGACCTCGCCTGCGCCCGGCGCCATCTTGGTGGCAAGCGACCATTCGACCGGGTCGGCAAAGCCGAGCAGCCGGGCAGCCTCGTGGCGCCGCACGAGGATATCGGCGATCCGCTGCGAATTGTCGAACTGCCCGGCATGGGGCCCCTGGTCCGAGGCGCGCGTGCCGGCGGCGGCATAGACACGCTCGCGCAGGTCGCGGTTTGCCGCGAAAGTAAGGACGGCGCTGACACTCGGCATCTGCAGCGTGACGACCCACCCCGAAAGGCCCTTGGCCCGCGCCGCCTCGGCGAACATCGCCTTGTCCGTATCCGCAAGCCCGGCGAGCAGCGCTTCGTCCGCGATATGTTCAAACCAGGCGTCGGTCGCATCGAGCACGGCATTGCCGAACGCGGTCGAGAGCTGCGACAGTTCCACCGAAAGCGCGGCAAAGCGTGCGCGATCCTGAGACGGGAGGGCCACGCCGGCGAGCGTGAAGTCGCGGACCCTGTGCAGCACGGCGGCGCGATCCGCATCGGCAAGCCCGGCAAACTCGCCGGTCCGGGTCAGCGCGACCAGCACAGCATAGAGCGCCTCGTTCTGCATGATCTGGAGGTGGTTTTCCACCAGCAGCACTTCGCCAGCAGCATAGGCCGCGCGTAGATCAGGCGTGTCGGCAACGCCGTGAAGATGCGACACGGCAGACCAGATGCCCGCAATCGCCGTGTCGGCGCGTTCCAATGGCATCCATGCCTCGGCAAATCGGGTCGGCCGGGTCTCGACGATCCTGGCAACCACTGCGCGGTGTTCGGCAATCGCCTGATCAAGCGCGGGTACGATGTGCTCAGGTCGGATATCCTCAAAACGCGGCAGTGCCAGCGTGTCGAGCAGCGGGTTCGGTGTCATCGATGTCCCTTTCAGACCGTCAGGCCGGTGTCGGCGCCGTCGGCTGCGATCGCATGGCTATTGTGCCCGGCCAGGTAGCGCTCGGCTTCCAGTGCAGCCATGCAGCCCATGCCGGCAGACGTAACGGCCTGGCGAAACTGCTTGTCCTGCACATCACCCGCCGCGAATACACCGGGCACGCTGGTTGCGGTGGAACCGAGGGTGACGAGGATGTAGCCCTCCTCGTCCATGTGCAGTTGCCCCTGGAAGAGGGCAGTGGCCGGATCGTGGCCGATCGCGACAAACAGCCCATGCACCGCCAGCTGCGACACCGCGCCATCACGCGTGTCGCGCAGGGCCACGCCGGTTACACCAGCGCCGTTGCCCAGCACCTCGACCACTTCGGCGTTCCACACCATCTCGATCCTGGGATTGGCGTGCAGACGTGCCTGGTTAATCCGGTCGGCCCGCAAGGTGTCGCGGCGGTGGATCAGATAGACCTTCTCGGCGAAATTGGTCAGGTACAGTGCTTCCTCGACCGCCGTATTGCCGCCGCCGACGACCGCGCAAATCCGCCCCCGATAAAAGAATCCGTCGCACGTAGCGCAGGCCGATACGCCGCGCCCGCGAAATTCGGCTTCGCTGGCCAGCCCCAGCCAGCGCGCTGACGCACCCGTGGCGATGACGATCGTGTCGGTGGTATAGTGTACGCCGCCATCACCGATTGCCAGGAACGGCGCCCGCCCCAGATCGACCTTGACGATGACGTCGCCAACCACGTCGACCCCCGCGTGGCGCACCTGCTCACCCATCCGCGCCATTAGATCGGGACCGAGCACGCTGGCGTCGCCCGGCCAGTTCTCGACATCGGTGGTGATGGTCAATTGCCCACCGGGCTGCGGCCCTTCGATCAGCGTGGGCGCCAGTGCCGCTCGCGCGGCGTAGACAGCCGCAGTGTATCCTGCCGGGCCAGAGCCGATGATCAGCACCTTACTGTGCCGGCTGTCTACCTCGGCGACCCCCGCGATTTCGTGTTCCAGCGTCATTGCGCCGCAAGCCGTGTTGCGGCGATCGGCGCCTGTTCCATCAGTTCGATCGCCTTCCAGGCCAGGGCCCGATATCGCGCGCTCGATTCCTCCATGAGATCCAGCCGCACGCGAAATTGCTCTGCCAGCGCCGGATGATCGGCGTCCAGGATCGCCAGCACGCGGTCGAGCCCGGAAAGTTCGGCCTTGTATCCGTCGGTCTCTGCCTGCTGGCGAATATGGAAGACGCGACTCTCGTTTTCCTCGGTCCAGCCAGCCTCGGACAGGGACAGATGGAGTTCGGCGGTGCCCAGCCCGTTCAGCGTGTCGCGCAGCACGGTCCGCATGGTGCCCGGCCAAGCCGCAGCTTCCACGACCTGTGCGGCCCGGCGTTCCAGCGCCGCTTCATCGACAGCATCCGTCGCAGCCACGGCGGCGAGGCGCGCGGCTTTCCACGTCTTGCGATCGGGTTCGTCGCCGTCGATCGCGCGGCGGTGCAGCGCCATGATCGCCTGCCGGCTCTGCTCGACATCGGGATATCGTTCAGTCAGCTTCACCAGGTCCGCGTTGGCGAGCAGGTCAAGCACGAGCTGCGAAACGATCGTCGTAAGATCGGCGCCCACCGGTGTCCGCTCTAGCCAGGCTAGCGCGAAACGCACCGCCTCAGGCTGCGGACGAAAGCCGTTGACCAGCATCGGCAGGGTCTCAGCCAAGGCAAGCGGGTATCCCAGCCGCTCGGCATAGGCGGGCGTATCATCGGCCTCGACGACCGCACCGATAACGTTCGCGTTTCCGTTTTCCCAGGCCGGGAAATAGACGAAGCTACCCGCTGCGACATGCCCCTGCAGGCGATCGAGCGCCTGCGCCTTGACCAGGGGGTCGCCGTGAAACGCAATCACCGCCACTTACTCTGCCCCCACATGCGCATCGACAAAGGCGTCGAGGCGGCTGCGCGACAGGGTGCCAAACGTCCGCGCGGTTTCCGCCCCGTCCTTCACGATCATCAGCAGCGGAATGCCGCGCACTTCGAAACGTTCGGCCAGGCCGGGATTGGCCTCGATATCGACCTTCACGATCTCCATCTCTTCGGCATATTCCTCGGCTATCTCGTCGAGCGTCGGAGCGAGCGCCTTGCACGGCGCGCACCAGGGCGCCCAGAAATCGACCAGCACGGGCTTGTCGCTGTTCATGACGATCTCGTCGAAATCCTGCTCGTTGGCATTGCGCATGAAGTGATCCTTTCGGGGGGAAATAAGGTCAGCCGGCTTGCCCACCGACCATCATCCGGTCGATGCGCAGCGTAGGTTGGCCGACACTGACATGCAGCGACTGGCTCTGTTTGCCGCAGGTCGCCATGCCGCTGTCGAGCGCGAGGTCATTGCCGACCATCGAGACGTGGCGCAGCGCCTCATGACCCACGCCGATCAACGTGGCGCCGCGCAAGGGCACAACCAATCGGCCCTTTTCGACCAGCCAGGCCTCGATCGTGGTGAAGTTGAACCGACCGGTGACAATATCGACCTGCCCGCCATCGAATTCGGTGGCGTAGATCCCACGATCGATCGAGGCGATGATGTCCGTCGGGTCCGCGTGGCCGTTCGCCAGAAACGTGTTGGTCATGCGCGGCAGCGGCAAGTGCGCATAGGATTGGCGGCGGCCATTCCCGGTCGAGCGGGCATTCATCAGCCCGGCATTGAGCCGGTCCTGCATCAGCCCGGTCAACACGCCGTCGTCCACCAGCACGGTGCGATCGGGCGCGGTGCCTTCGTCGTCGATGCCGAGTGATCCCAGACGTCCTGGGATGCCGCCGTCATCGATCACGGTCACACCGGGCGCGGCGATCCGCTCGCCCAGCTTGCCGTCAAAGGCAGAGAGATGCTTGCGATGGTGATCGCCCTCCAGACCGTGTCCCACCGCCTCGTGAAACAGCACACCGGGATAGCCCGGCCCCAGCACGATCGGCATTTCGCCAACGGGCGCCGGGATGGCTTCGAGATTGTTGAGCGCCATGCGCGTCGCCGTCGCGACCATGGCGTCGATCGCGGCGGCATCGAAGCCATCGAGCCCCGCCCGCCGTCCCAGGCCCGCCTGCCCGCGTGCGCGGCGGCCACGCTGCTCCGCGATCACGATCATCGACAGGATGGTCATCGGCCGAACATCACCCGCCAGCAGGCCATCGGCATCGGCAACCAGCACCGTCGTGTCGGTCAAACGGACATTCGCATCGACCCGCACGATGCGATGATCCCGGCCACGGGCGCGTTCGTCGATCCGCTCCAGAATGGCGATCCAGGCAGTGGCGTCCGTAACCGCGACAGGATCGAGCGCGGGATAGAGCGCATGGCCGGCGGTGCGGCGGCTGAGTGCGATACCGGGTGAATGGCGCTGAGCATCGCCGCCAGGTGCCAGCGTTCTTACCGCACGCGCCGTATCGAGCAGCGCGCCCGGGCGGATATCGGCCGAATGGGCAAAGCGCACCTCGCCCCGGTGGACCGTTCGCGCGCCTACCCCCTGCCGCATCGCAAACGCGCCCTGGGACACGCGGCCACCTTCAAGCTGCCAGCTGCGCGTGCTGCTTGCTTCGAAATAGAGATCGGCCAGATCGGCGCCACCGCCAGCCAGCTCGCCCAGCGCGCGGCCGATCGCCGCCTCGTCCAGCCCGGCCGGTTCGAACAACCGCGCCCGCGCGCGGTCGAGCGCAATGTCGCCGCCGTTCATGCCCTGCCCCCCAATTGCATGTCGTCGATCAGGATAGAGCCGGTACGGATCGCCCCGATCCGCGCCACGTCGCGCCCGACCGTGCGAATGGCGGCCAGCATGGCAGGAACAGTGCCCGCAAGCGTCACGTCGGTGACGGCATGGACAATTTCGCCGTCTTCGACCCAGAAGCCACGCACTGCCTGCGTCCAGTTGCCGCTGGCAGGATCGGTCTTGCCGCCCTGGAAGTGGGTGACGACCAGCCCGCTGCCCAGCATCCGCAGCATCGCGGCCCAATCGCCGCTTTCGGCCGTGCTGGTGAGTGCAAGGTTGTAATAGCCATCGGCGTTGCCCGTCGATGCCATTCCCAGCTTGCGGCCGGAAAAGCTTGACAGGAACAAGCCCTCGGCAACACCCGATCGCAGGATCGCGCGCGAGGAGCCGGCGATCCCCTCGCTATCGAAGCCGCCGCTTGCCAGCCCCAAAGGTTCGAACGGATCTTCGCGCAGGTCCAGATGCGCAGCGGCCACGCAGCGCCCCACCGGGTCTGGCAGGAAGCTTATGCGCCGATATTGCGACGCCCCGTTCAGCGCGCCAGCCACGATGTCGATCAGGGTTGCGGCCGTGCGCGGGTCGAACAACACCGCGCAACGGCGGCTGCCCACGGCCCGCGCACCCAGTGCCCGGCGCGCGCGCGCCGCCGCGTCGCGCGCCAGCGTTTCGGGCGCGATCAGGGCCTCAATCCGCCGTTCCTGCGACTGGCAGAAATCGGAAATGCTGCCACCATCGTCCTGCGCCAGCATCACCGTCCAGCGCGCATCGTTGGAGCGCAATGCAGTGCGACAGAACCCGTCGCTGGTCGCCAGGGCCCACAGGCCCTCGGTAGCCAAGGCCACGGACTCCCCGGCGCGCAGCCGGCTGTCCGACGCAGCGATTTCGGCGGTAATCCGGTCCAGCGCGCGCGCTGCTTCCAGCATCGCCTGGGCACTGCGCGGGCTGTCGCCATAGAGCAACGGTGCGGGGCCGGCAAAGGCCAGGCGATCGGCCGGCGGCAGATCGGCATCGGGATCGGGCTGGACATGCGCGGCGATCAGCATCGCCTCTTCCACCACGCGGTCGATCGCCGCCCGGTCGAATCCCGCGGTCGAGGCCGATCCCCGGCGGCCATTGTGAAACACGGTCAAGCCAAGGCTCTGGCTGCCGCTGCGCTCGGCCATCTCGATCTCGCCATCGCGCACTGCCGTCTTGGCGATGCCCTCATGCCGAACCGAGGCGCGCGCCCGCGCGCCGCGCTTGGCCGCCTGTTCGACCGCCCACTGCGCCGCATCGCGCAAGGCCGCCTCATCGTGGGTCAACAAAGCGGTCATGCCGCGCCCTCAACCCGCGCAAAGCTGGCATGGCCATGATGCAGGGTCAGGCGGTGGGTGTGATAGGCCGCCAACCGCTCGTTATGGACGACGCTGACGATGGTCGCGTGCGGCATCGCATCCAGGACTGCTTGATAGAAATACGCTGCATTGTCGGCGTCCAGCGCGCTCGTCGCCTCGTCCAGCACCAGCAGGCTGGGCCGCTGCAGCAGGATGCGGGCAAGGGCCACGCGCTGCTGCTCCCCTGGCGACAGTTCGTCCTGCCACATGCGCAGCGCGTGCATGTCCGCGACATGGGCGTCGAGCCGCACGCGTTCGAGCAATGCCGCGATGGTCGCGTCGTCATGATCTTCCGACCGATCGGGAAAGCAGATCGCGTTCTTGAGCGTGCCGAGCGGGAGGTAGAGCCGCTGCGGCACCAGCATCGCCGTGCCGCGCCGGGTCATCGCCACCTGGCCCGTCCCGTCGGGCCAGAGGCCAGCCATGGCGCGCAGCAGCGTGGTCTTGCCCGTACCCGAAGGCCCTTCGATCACCCAGCGCTCGCCGTCGCGGATCGTCCAGTCCGCCACCGACAGCAGGGGCTCCCCATTCGGGCGGCGCAGCATCAAGCCGGTTGCGCTGATGGCAACGCCATCGGGCGTGCCACCCGGCACAAAACCGATGCCGCGCGGGCGTTCGTGATCGATCGCGTCGTCCAGGGCCTTCAAGCGGTTGAAGTTGGCGATCTGGCGCGCGATGCCCGGATAGCCGAGAACGATATAAGACAAGTTGCTGGAAAACTGTGTGAAGGCATCGCGGGCGGCCTGCACCTGTCCGAACGTAATGGCGCCAGCGAAATACTTGGGCACTGTCAGGAACAGCGGCACGATCGCCATGACCTGCTGATAGATGCTCTGCCCCGCCTGCAACCCGGCATTGGCCAGCATCAGCCGATACCAGTTGCGCCTGATGTTGGCGAAGGTCTGGCGAAGGCCGTGCAGTTCTATGCCCTGGGCGCCTGAAAAGGCGATCTGTTCGCTGTTGCGCCGGACGTGGAGCAGTTCGCTGCGGAAATCGGCATCGTAATGCTGCTCCCGCATGCGCCGCCGGACAAACGGCTTGCCGATCCAGGTGATAAGCACCGTGCCGAACAGGACATAGCCGATGGCGAACCAGACAAGGTCGCCACCGGGCAGCGGGATGCGGTAGCCAAACAAGGGAATGGCAAGCGGTCTCGCCGTCTGCACCAATATGGCGGCAAACGCGATCGCCCGCACGAGGCTGAACACCAGCGAAACCAGGATGCTGAGCGGGGACGTGCCATAGATCAGGCCCATGGACGTGAATTCCTTCACATCCTCGGCGATGCGCTGGTCGGGATTGTCGATCATCCGCAGCCGCTCGATCTCGTAAAAGCGATCGCGCGCGAACCAGCGGCCCAGATACCAGTTCGTCAGCCATTGCCGCCACCGGATCGACAGCGTCCAGCCGACGATGTTGTGGGCAGTCGCCGTGCCGATCTGAATTGCAATGATGGTCGCGAAAGCAAGAACCAGCGACAGGAACAGCCCACCCTGGCGCTGCTCGATCGCATC
The DNA here is from genome assembly GCF_013149315.1 of Novosphingobium sp. SG754. Lineage (NCBI taxonomy): Bacteria > Pseudomonadati > Pseudomonadota > Alphaproteobacteria > Sphingomonadales > Sphingomonadaceae > Novosphingobium > Novosphingobium sp. SG754. The sequence goes on from NZ_JABGCC010000003.1 coordinate 119,423, forward strand.
ATAGAAGTGGCGCTGCCATTGGTTGGCCAGCAACAGCGCATAGGTCGTGCCCACCTCGATCGCGCAATAGCACGCCACCAGAAGCCACGCCCATTTCCAATCGTCGGACACGAAATATCGCGTGGTCAACCGCCACGCGTGGGCCCAGCGCTCCCGTGCCGGTTGGTTGGACTGGAGGCCCGCTTCGCGGCGGGCCTCCTCGACGTTGGCAGGCGGTGGCATCATCGCTCGATTATACCCAGTCAGAAAAGGCGCTTGGAAATGCTCAGACGCACCGTGCGCGGCTCGCCCACCGGCACGTAGGTATAGACCGAGGCCGAGCCGTAGTTCCGCCGATCGAAGACGTTGCGGACGCCCAGATTGAGGTTGAAACCCTTGAAGCTCAGGAACACGTTGGCGTCCACCTGCCGCGACGCCGGCACGACATATTGTCCCAGCAGATTGGCAAAGGAACTTGATCGTCCGTACAGGCCCGCCGCCACACCGCCGCTGAGGTCGTCCGAAAGCTTTGTCCGATAGGTCGAATAGACGCTGTAGGTATCGCGCGGTTGCTGCGCGACGACGGTCTGCAGGGCATTGGTCGTCAACAGCTTGTAATTGGTGCGGGTAAGCGATGCCAGCACCGTCCACCCCCGCAACAGCTGTCCGGCAATGTTCAGGTCCACGCCGCGGCCGCGCTGGCCCGGTCCGGGCAACAGGTTGGTGGGGTCAGCCGGATCGCGAATGATGATGTTATCCTGCTGGATATCGAAATACGATGCGTTGATCGTCGCACGCTTGTGGAAGAGATCGAGCTTGATGCCCGCTTCCTTGTTGGTGGTGATCACATTGGGCAGGATGCTGCCGTCCTTGGCCGCGGTGAACGTGGCCTGCTCGCCGCGCGCGTAATTGGCAAAGATCGAAAGGTCGGGGGTGGCATCCAGAATAATGCCGGCACTGGGCGAGGTGCCGTTCTTGCGCTGCATCAGCACGGGCGAAGGCCCGGCAAAGAACGTCTGTGACGTAGTCTCGAACCAGTTCTTGCGCACGCCGCCGAGAATCTTGAGCTTCCAGAACTCGATCAGGGCCTGGCCATAGACGCCGTTCTGCTTGCCGCCGCTGATAAGTTGCACGTTGCCGAACGAGGACCACGGGATCACGACCAAGGGAGTATTGGCGCCCAGTGATGGGTTGGTGGCGCGGTTATAGACCAGCCCGCTGCGCTGCGCGGCCGAACCATCGCTGTAGTTGTAGCCAAGGTTGAAATTGGCTTTCAGGCCCTTGGCAGGCTGAGTCTTGATGCGCAGGAAGGTGTCCAGCGCGTTGGACGAGCCATCCTGCTGCGACCCTTGGGTGTCAGCTATCAACGCGCCCTGGCGGCTGTAGCCGACGCTGGCGGCCCGGGTCGTTAACAGGGTATCATCGTGCGATCCACGCGCGACGAGGTCGATGCCGGGCACGAGTTGCCGCGTCGCCTCGAAGTAATAGCGGTTGGTGTTGATCTTGATGCCCTGGTTGGCCGCGTAGATCGGCCGGGACGGGTCACGATCGATGAGTTGCCGCGTCTTGTTGTCGAACAGCGTGAACGCGCCAATACCGCTCGTCGCCTCGTTGATGCTGACACCAATGATGATGTCGGTCAGGCGGTCCTTGTAGCGTAGCGAAGGCGCAACCAGCCAACTCTTGTCACCGGTATAGCCGCCATAGTTATGATCCATCGTCTGCGCGCTGGCGATGAAGCGCGCCGACAGCTTTTTGTCGGCGGTGATCGCATTATTGCCATCGACCACGCCGCGCACCAGCCCGAACGATCCGGTATCAAAGCTGACGGCAAGGCGCTGCTCGGCGCTGGGCTTTTTCGTCACCACGTTGACGTTGCCGCCCAGATTCCCAAAGCCGGCCATCAGCGCATCAGGGCCTTTCAGGATTTCGACCCGCTCGATATTGGCGACCGGCTGATCCGCACCCGCGCTGACACCGTACTGCGATGTCGTCGATAGGCCATTGACCAGGCCCGCGGCGGAAAAACCGCGGATCGTATAGCTGGCGCCGCTGTTCGGGCTGTTGGACAGCACCGAAACACTGCCGGCATTGCGCAGAATATCGGTAATGTTGAGGGCCTGCTGCTCCTCGATCGTCTTGGCGGTAATGACCTGGGTGTTGCGCGGTTGGTTGCGCAGGCCCAGGCCGTTGCGATCAGACGTGGTCGCCTGGCGAACGAGCACGCTCGTTTCCGCCTCGTCACGCCGGGCGGTAACGATGATGTCGTTGGCGACAATCAGCCCTTCCTGTGCCCCCGGCATGACCACAAGGTGGCTGCCCTTAATCGCCGCCTGGACCGCGTGTTGCGCATCCGTCGCACCGCGTATCGGCCGCGAGGTCAGGCCCTTGACCGCATCGGGATCGTAATTGATCGGCTCACCCGTTCGCGCTGCAATCGCCTGAAGCGCTTCGGCCATCGGCATTGCTGGCAGGTCGATGGCCGTGCTGGCCAGCGCACCTTGCGCCGACGCAGTCGAAGGCATTGCGGCGCCCCCCAGCGCGAGAATACCCAGGCTTGCGGCGCTCAAAAGATAACGGCGTTTAGCAGTCATGTGCACGATGCAACTCCCTCCCCCCACGGTCGAGCGCCATCCCCAGACGGGCGCAGTTGCCCGTCCGGTGAACCCAAGACCCTGTGACAAAAAACGGACTCGCCTTACGGCGAAAGATCGGTCGCTTCCCGATCGGGTGCGACCGCGGCCGTCCTCCTGCGCGACGGCATTCCCTGTCTTGGCGCCCTTGGCACCAGCGGGATTTTGCTGTCGAAGCCGAAGCTATGCGTCACTTGGGTTACACGCAAATTCGAAGTGTTCATGCCGGGCATGAACACGTTCAATGGCCATCTCTGGCCCTGACGTTGGCTGAAAACAGTGCGACGTAGGCCTCGATCTGGGCCACGAACCAGGCGAGCATGGGATCCCGTCGCCGATAGGCTGGCCATTGCGCCACGGTCACGACGCCTTCCTGCACGAATGGCGCCGCGACGGCCCTGACCGGCATGATCGAAGCGAAGTACTGAAACAGCCAACTGCTGCCGGTCGCCAACAGATCGCTGCCGATGATGATCCCCGGCAGGGCAGCCTGCGAACTGGTGCGCATCGCAATGCGACGTGCTTTGAGCAGGTCGGCCGTGCTGCGATCGACCGTCATGGTCAGCATCCGCTCGTCGCCGGCGATGACGTGGCGCGCGCCGCGATACTGGGCCTCGTCTATGTCGAACCGGTCGGCAAGTTCGGAATGGCCCGTCCATATCAGACAGGAAATATATTCCGTAAGGATGGGGAGCGTTTCCAGGTCGGGCAATGCCAGTTCCGCCGGCAGCAACAGCAAGTCGGCGCCACGATCCAGGGCGCGTTGCGGCACATCGATATCCAGCGGAACGATGTTGATCGCGAGGCCGGGAGCGGCCGCCAACAGGCGCTGGACCACAGGGCCAAGCAACATCTGCTCGACCACGTCGGATGCGGCAACGGTGATCGTACCCGTGCTGGTCGACGGATCAAACGACAATGCGAAGTTGAGTGTCCCGTCCACATCGCGCAACACGCGGCGAACCTCGCTACGCAGCGCCATGCCGAGGGAAGTCAATTGCTGGTCCCCACCCGCATGATGAATGACGAGGTCATCGCCGAAATGGTCGCGCAGGCGGCGCAGCGCATGGCTCATGGCAGACTGGCTGAGCCTTACCCGTCGCCCCGCCTCGGTCAGCGTCGGCGCATGAAGAATCGCGTCGAGCGGATAAAGCAGGTTGAGGTTGAGGCGATGAACCGGGGGCTCCGGGGTCTCGGCCGGGCTACGGCCCCTGTCCCCCCTGGGTTTATCGATGCGCAAGTTAGCCAGTCCTTCGTACCTTCCCTTCGGCGCCGCAGCAGGCGAAGCGGGTTGAACGCCTCGCGTCTGCCACAGGCTTGGGATTGCGCGTCACTGTGCCATATCGGCCCTGGGCGCGAAAGCGCTGGCACGCTACCGCGCACACGCCCCTTGCCCCCAGCCGACACAGCATCGGGGATCCCAAAAAGGCCACCGCCAGCGCAGGAGACCGCTATTCGGCGACCACCGGCAGCACCACCGCGCTGGCCTTGTCGCCGCCGAACCACACGCTCTGCGTGGCCTTGCGATAGTCGCCGGGCTTGGCAAACATGATATTGGGCACGAAGGTTTGCGGGTTGCGGTCATAGAGCGGGAACAGCGTGGACTGCACCTGCACCTTGAGCTTGTGGCCCGGCAGGAACACGTGGTTCACGTTGGGCAGCGCCCAATGATAGTGCACCACCTGCCCCGGCTTGAGCGCCGCGGGCTTGGCAAAGCTTTGCGCATAGCGGCCGCGGAAAATCTCGATGCCGATCGGCAGCTCGTATCCCGCCATCGACGGGCGCCCGCCCTGGTCGGCGGCCTCGGGCACGTCGTTGGGATAGACGTCGATCAGCTTGACCACCCAGTCGCTGTCGGTGCCGGTGGTGGCGGCATAGAGGTCCACCTCGGGCGCGCCCATGATGTGCACCGGCTTGTCGAGCGTGGCGGTCTGCCATTCGGCCACGTCGGGCCGGCCAGAAACAAAGCGCTGGTCGTGCACCAGCCAGGGCTTCCACTGCGCGCCATCGTCCATGTCGACCGGGCGCGGGATGAACGGCACGGGGTGGGCCGGATCGCTGACATAATCGTCATGCCCGGCCGCGCCCGGCTTGGCAAAGCCGGCACTGCCATTGGCCCCCAGATAGAGCGCCTGGCCCGTACCCATCGGCCAGCGCGGGCTTTCCTGCCACTGGTTGATGCCGGTGGCATAGGTCAGCACCGGCGGGGTGTGCGGATTGGGCGCATCCTTGAGCCAGTGATCGAAGAACGGCTTGAGATACTTCACGCGCCATTCGTGCGCGGTGTCACCCGTGAAATCGAGCGCGCCCAGGCTCGATCCGCCGTGGTTGGCGCCCGAATGGCGCCACGGGCCGATCACCAGGGTGACCATGTCGTTGTTCTTGTCCTTGGGCTCGAGCGCGCGATAGACGGAAGGCGCGCCATAGCTGTCTTCCTGGTCCCACTGCCCCACTTCCAGCATGGTCGGCACGGTCAAGGGCCGGGCGGCCAGCCACTTGTCGACCGCCTGTTCCGACCAGAACGGAGTGTAAGCGGGGTTTTCCAGCCACTTGCGCACGCCCGGAACCTGACCGATGCCCAGCTTGGCGGCAAAATCACCCACCGATCCCGCTTCCAGCCAGCGGGTGTAATCATCCCCCTTGCCCAGCGCGAAATCGCCGCCGCCATCGCCCTTGTTGACCACCTGCGTGGTGGCATAGCTCAACGAGGTGACGCGGAACGCACCGTTGTGGAACCAGTCATCCCCCATCCAGCCATCGACCATCGGGCTTTCCGGCACGGCAGCCTTCAATGCGGGATGCGGATTGATTTCGGCCATCAGCGTGGTGAAACCGAGGTAGGACGAACCGATCACGCCCACCTTGCCGTTGGTTTCCGGCACGTTCTTCACCAGCCAGTCGATCGTGTCATAGGCATCGGTCGATTCATCGATGCCGGTATTGTTGAGCGGCCCGGCGATCGGCCGGTTCATGATATAAGTGCCTTCAGAGCGGTGCATGCCGCGAATGTCCTGATAGACGCGGATATAGCCGTCTTCGGCAAATTCGGCGTCCATCGTTTCCAGGATATCGACGATGCGCTGGCTGGCCACGCGGTGCGTCGATCCCCAGGCGTCATAGGGCGTGCGCGAGAGCAGGATCGGGCCGCCGCGCGTGCCCTTCTTCATCACGATCACGGTATAGAGCTTGGTGCCATCGCGCATCGGCACCATCGCCTCGCGCCGGATGAAATCGGCCGAGGGCAGCACCTGGTCAAAATGCGCGATCACATCGGGCGTCATCGGCGTAACCGGGGCATCGGCCGCCGGGGCGGCGCCTTGCGCCAGGGCAGGGCCGGCGATGGCGAGCGAAAACAGGGAAGCCGTTGCCAATGACAGGAATGCGCGCATGGGGGTGCAACTTTCGAACAGCAGGAAGGCGCGCAGGGTGGTTGCGCGGGAAACCTTACTACCGCGCGATCGCGCAAAGACAAACGGACATTGGCCAGCGCTTCACGCCGCGCTGGCCAGGGCCTCCCACCCGCGCTGGCTGCGCCAATCGGGCGCCAGGTCGGCAAAGCGTGACAGGGCGAGCTTGTCGATCTCGGCAAAGCTGACCTGCCCGTCGATCACCAGATCGCGGATGGCATGGCCCGAAGCCGGCGACAGGCCAAAGCCCACGCCCGACATCGTGGCGATCGTGACGTTTTCGGGGTGAGTCAGCCGGTCGATGATCGGGCGCCCATCCGGCGTGTTCTCGATGATGCCCGACCACGAGCGGATCACGTTGAGATGTGCGGCGCCCGGCAGCAGTTCGGCCACGCGCCGCGCCAGGTTGCGCGCCAGCGGCGTCGATGGGCGCGCGGTGGGGCCGGCAGGATCGGTATCAAGCCATTCGTGCGGCCCGCCGCCATAGGCAAGGTTGCCACGCAGGGTCTGCCGCCCATAGAGGCCGTTGCCATCCACCCCGCCCCAGCGCATCAGCGGCGCCGGCTCGGTCACGATCATTTCCGCGCGCGCGGCCGCCAGCGGCACGTCAACGCCCAGCGGCGCCATCAGCCCGGAAATCTGCGGCCCGGCCGCCACCACCAGCGCGTCGCACGACAACGTGCCCTGCGGCGTTACCACGCCGGTGGCGCGGCCCGCGCTGGTTTCGATGCGCAGCGCCGGGCAATGCTGGATGATCCGCCCGCCCAGATCCTGCGTGGCCCAGGCATAGGCCTGCACCGTGCGCTGCGGGTTGGCATGCCCGCCAAAGCGCAGGTGGATGCCGCCCAGGCAATTGTCGCCCGCCAGTGGCACCATCTCGCGCGCCTGCTGCGCGTCGATCTTGTCCACCTGATAGCCCATGTCGCCACACATGCCGGCGATATAGTGATAGTGATGCAGCTGCCGCTCGCTCACGGCAATGATCACGCGCTCGCGCTGGTATTCGGTGGGATAGCCGAGCAATTCATCCATCATCGGCCACAGGCGCTGTTCTTCATCGAACAGCGGGCTTTGATAGTGCGAGGCGCCGCCGCCGTTGCGGCTCGATGCTTCCCAGCCGACCACGCCCTTGTCGAGCACGATCACGTCCACGCCAGAGCGGGCCAGCCACCATGCCGCCGAAAGCCCCGTCACCCCTGCGCCGATCACGATGACCGAGGCGCCATTTGCCGATTTCGTCATGTCGCGTCCCGTCGTCATCAAAGGTGCATGTTGCCGCCCAGCGCCTCGCGGTGCATCGCCTCCCGCTCGGTGCCGATGTCGCGATAGGGCGTCCACTGCGTGGGAATGCCGAACCACACGTCCCAGCCCTCGCGCATCGCCTCGGCCTCGTCCCAATCGGCCAAAACCTTGAGCGCGAGGGGCCGCACCGGCGCGCGCCAGCCGGCGCGGGGCGCCTGTTCGATCGGCAGGTTGGCGCCCATCGCCATGAGCATGCCCACCTGTTCGCGGCAGCGGCGTGCCTGGCATGCGCCCATGCAGGCGCGGGTCAGTCGCTTGATCTGTTCCTGATCGGGCGGGCCATCGTGCAGCAGCGTTTCCAGGCTGCGGCAGCCGAGCTTTTCGGGCCGGGCGAGATACTGCGGCGGCTGCACGCCCAGCAGATCGGCGCGGCTGACTTCCTCGCACTGGCACACGTGCACGGTATCGGGCGTGGCAGCGACCAGCGCGCGCAGCCATGCCTGGCGATAGGCCAGCCGATCGGTTTCGTTCGCCGCCAATTCGGGCGTGGCCACATCCAGCCCCAGCGCCTGGCGCGCCGCTGCGCGGCCCTGTGCGGCGGCAGCATCGCGGCCATGGCCTAGCCCGGCGCAATCACCGGCGATGAACACATCGGGCAGCGCCATGCCGGCCAGCGCCTGGGGCACATGGCCGCCGCGCGCACTATCGGTCACGATGCGGCCACCGGCCACGTCGAGCAGCTCGATCGCCGGCACCACGCCCACCGCCATGCAGATCGTGTCGCATTCGAGGGTTTCGCCCGGCCCCTCGCCCGACACCGGGCCGATCACCGCCGCGCGCACTCCGTCGATGCCGCTGGGCGCCCCCCGGATCACGCTGGCGCAGCGGATCGGCACACCCGCTGCCTGCAGCGCCGCCGCCTTGGCCGCGTCGCCCTGCGGCGCGTCTGCCACTTCGACCAGGGCAGCAACTTCCAGCCCCTTGTCCAGTGCCAGTTGCGCAGTATCGAGCGCCAGATCGCCCGAGCCCAGCACCACCAGACGCCGCCCGGCAAAGGCGTCATAGCGCGTGAGCAGGGCATACAGCCCCTGGGCGCCCATCACGCCAGGCTGCGCCCAGCCATCGAACGCCAGCGCCAGATCGCGCGCGCCGGTGGCCAGGACAATGGCCTTGAACCCGACGGTCCAGGAACGCTCTTCATCGGCCAGACCCAGCATCGCCTCGGGCAGCGCGCCCAGATTGGCGCGGTTGCGCCACAGGCCCCAGGCATAGACACCCAGTTGCACATCGATGCCGGCGTCGAACGCCTGCTCGAACAGCGGCTCGGCCATGAACACCTGCTCGATCATCCGCGCCTTGGCCGCCACCGCGCCAGTCATCCGCCCGCCGAACCAATAGGGCACGTCGTTGCCCATCTGCGCGGCCGAGACCGGGTGCTCGTCCACCAGCAGCACGCTGGCGCCGTTCGCGGCCGCTTCCAGCGCGGCGGCAAGGCCTGCCGGCCCGGCGCCGACCACGACCAGGTCGTAATGCGCATCGGCGCCAGGCAGTTTGCCATTGACGGCGTGGGCATCGGTTCCGGTGAAACCTTCGTTGTTGCTGTCCACCACGCTCACACCACCTCCAGCGCCTGCGCCAGGTCGGCGATCAGGTCGTCCTCATGCTCGATCCCCACCGACATGCGGATGGTGCCATCGGTAATCCCCCCGGCCAGGCGCTTGTCGGGCGCCACGGCATAGTGCGTGGTGCTGGCCGAATGGCATACCAGGGTTTCCGACCCGCCCAGGCTGACGGCAACTTTCATCAGGCGCAGCGCGTCGAGCAGGCGGAACGCCTCGGCCTCGCCACCCTTGAGGTGGAACGAAAAGGTCGATCCCGCGCCGCTGCACTGGCGATCGAACACCGCGCGCTGCGGCGAGCCTTCGGGCAGGAAGCCCAGATAGGTGATGCCAGCCACCTTGGGATGATCGCGCAGGAACGTGGCGATCACGCGGGCATTGTGCATCGCCCGTTCCGACCGCACGTGCACGCTTTCCATCGAACGCAGCACCAGCCAGCTGGTGAACGGATCGCAATGGCTGCCCAGCGTGGTGCGCAACAGCCGCAGCGGCGCGATCAGGTCCAGCTTGCCCGAAACGCCGCCGGCCAGCAGATCGCTGTGCCCGCCGCAATACTTGGTAAGCGAGGTCATGCACAGGTCCACCCCCAGCGCGATCGGGCGCTGGGCAAAGGGGCCAAGCAGGGTATTGTCGCACACCACTACCGGGCGGCGCCCGGTGCGCGCGCCGATCTCGTCAGCCAGGGCCACGATCATCGGCAGGTCGGTGATGGCGGCGGTGGGATTGGCCGGGGTTTCGATCACGATCATCGCCAGCGGCCCGGCGGCCAGCGCCTGGTCGGCCTGGGCGCGTACATGGTCGGCGTTGCAGCCATCGGTGATGTCCACGCTCGTCACGCCCCATTGCGGCATGAACTGGTTGAGCAGGCCATCGGTGCCGCCATAGATCGGGCGGGAATGCAGCACGCTGTCACCTGGCCGCAAGTGCGCCAGCGCGATCGCGCTGTGCGTCGCCATGCCCGAGGCGAATACCGCGGCCGCCCCTGCCCCGTCCACCGCCGCCAGCCGGCTTTCCAGCATGTCGAGGTTGGGATGGCCCAGGCGGGCATAGATATGGTGCGTCTGGCCCACTTCCGGCCCGGTGCCATCGAAATAGGCCTCGTGAATGGCCTTGGCCTGGGCGGCGGATTCATAGACGAAGGTGCTGGTCAGATAGACCGGCGGCTTGGCCGCGCCGCCCGCTTGGGCCGGATCATAGCCTGCCGCCACGGCCAGGGTTTCGGGCCGCACGCCCGGCCCATCATGCCGCATGGCTAAGATCCTTGGACGCCGCCACCGGTGCACTATCGGGTTGCGCCGCACCCAGCTGCATATCCAGGTATTCACGCGCCTTGGCACAATACCAATCGACGAAGCGCACCACCAGCACTTCAGCCTCGGGCGAATAGGGGCCAGGCGTATAGCCGGGGCTATCGACGCCTTCCTGGTTGTTTTCAGCCAGTTCCTTGTCCTGCAGGTTGGTGGTGTTCCACAGCTCCACCAGCTTGGCGCGGTCATAGTCCACGCCTTCCACTGCATCCTTGTGCACCAGCCACTTGGCCGTCACCACGGTTTCACGCGGGCCGACTGGCATGGCACTGAAGAAGAACAGGTGATCGCCCACGGCATGGGCAAAGCTATGCGGCTCCAACGCCCAGCGCAGCGAGCCGACGTCGCCATCGCCCGCCGCCACCATCGGCCGCGCCACAAGTGGCTGCCCATCCATCGACATGGTCTGCATGCCGGGGTTGAGCGGGAAGCGGATCGCCTGCCACCAATCCTCGCCCACCGGGCCCATGGCCAGGCCCAGATCCTGCATCCGCGCCTCGAACTGCGCGGCGTGATCGGCCTCGCCAAATTCGAAATACGACGATGCGCCGACCGGGAACGTGCGCGCCAGTTCGGGGTGCGAGGCCTGGCAATGATAGCACTCGCGCCCGTTTTCCAGCACCAGCTTCCAGTTGGCGTATTCGGTCAGGCTTTCGACATGGGCCACCTTGGCATTGGCCAGATCATGCGGCGCCAGCAGGGCTTCCATCTCGCGCCGGAAGGTTTCGAACGGCGGCGCATCGTCGGCCAGGCAGATATAGATGACGCCAGCGACGATCTCGATCTTCACTTCGCGCAGGCCGTGATCGGCATTGTCGAAATCGGCCGGCATGCGCGCCGCGCTGAGCAGCGAGCCATCGAGGTTGTAGGTCCAGCGATGATAGGGGCACACCAGGCGCGGCGAGCGGCCGGTGCCTTCCTTGCACAGCATCGCGCCGCGGTGGCGGCAGGAATTGTGGAACGCGCGGATCGCGCCGCCCTTGTCGCGCACGATCAGGATCGGCCAGCGCCCGACCTTGAGCGAGGACCACGATCCCGCCTCGGGCAGTTCGCAGGTAAAACCGGCCATCAGCCACGAACGGCCATAGATCGCGGTCATGTCGAAATCGAACATGGCCGGATCGTTGTACAGCGCCTGGGGCAGGCTGTGCCCGGGGCGGCGTTCGTCAAGCTTGGCCTTGATGTCGACCAGGTTCACCCTTGTGCGTCCTTTCAAAATGGCACCATGGGTCTTGGCACGGGCAGCGCGGCTCTCGCGAATCCGATTAAGTCATGCCCGCATGCGATTTTCGCCGTGGCCGGCGCGCAACAAAAATCCGATGGAATTGACGCAGATCAAGGAAACGCGCATTTTCGGCCGTGCCGGCATTTTCCGGCCGGGCGGACTGCCAAGAACGGGAGCCACCACCATCGGACCGAACGGGCTCATCAATCGCCGCTGGTTGCCGCTGAACGCCTTGCGCGCGTTCGAAGCGGTGGGCCGCTACCTGAGCTTTACCGCCGGCGCGCAGGCGCTGACGGTGACGCAAAGCGCGATGAGCCGCCATGTCAGCAGCCTGGAAGACCTGATCGGCAAGCCGCTGTTCGAACGCAGCGCGTCGGGCCTCAAGCTGACCCCGGCGGGCGAAGTCTTGCTGCCCGTGGTCAGCAAGTGTCTGGATCGCATGGAACAGACGCTCAACGTGGTGCGCAACCAGGACATGGAAAGCCGCCCCTTGCGCGTGCACATCCCGCCCTCGCTGCTCTATCAGACGGCGCTGCCGCTGATCCACGGTTTCCGCCGCGAGCATCCCGAGATCCGCATCGATGTGTCGACGTCCAACGCCACGGGCGCGCCGCCGGGCAATCTCGACATGGCGATCGTGTTCGACCGGCCCAACGTGGGCGACATGGTCACCGACCTGTTGTGGATGGTGCGTGTCGCGCCGCTGTGTTCGCCCGCCACGTGGGAACAGCACAAGGGCAAGTCTCTGGAGGAATTTCTCAACTCCGCAGAACTGCTGCATGTGAAGCTGGATAACGAACCGCGCGGCCTGCTGTGGAGCAGTTATGCAGACCAGCAGCGTCTCACGCTCAACTGCACCGATGGCCTGGCGTTCGACACTGCCTTTTCCGCTGTGCGCTATGCCATTGGCGCCTCGGGCGTGGTCCTGGCTGATATCGACATGTTCGGCCCCGAAATCGCCGCCGGAAACCTGGTCATGCCTTACGATGCGGTGGCCGGCGATGGCTATGGCTATTACCTCAAGCTTCATGCCGAAGATCTTTCAGACCCGGCGATCTACCTGTTCCGCGAATGGATCATCCGCCATTTCGCCCGGCAGCGCGGCCAGGAAGAGACGGCCGAGGCCGAGCACAAGGCCCAGATCATGGCCAAGGCCTGACACCACGCGAACGCAGCACGAAATTCCGTTTGTACCATTCGGTCAAATGATGTACTGATCAGTACAAGGCACAGTCGTGCTGAGTCGAGCGATCGATCGCTCCATCGTCATCATTGCAATGCTGGTCTTGCATCCACGGCTCTCGCTGCTGGAACCGCTGCCGGCTTCCCGAAAGGAACAGACGTGTCCCGTCCCCCCCTCCCCCCGTTCACCGCCGAAACAGCGGCTGAAAAGGTGCGCCTGGCCGAAGATGGTTGGAACACCCGCGATGCCGCCAAGGTGGCGCTGGCCTATACCCCCGACACGCGCTGGCGGAACCGCGTTGAGTTCGCGACCAACCGCGAAGAGGCGCAGGCCTTTCTCACGCGCAAGTGGAACAAGGAACACGAATACCGCCTGATCAAGGAACTGTGGGCATTCACCGGCAACCGCATCGCCGTGCGCTATGCCTATGAATACCGCGACGATGGCGGGCAGTGGTTCCGCGCCTATGGCAACGAGAACTGGCTGTTTGCCGAAGATGGCCTGATGTCCAACCGCCATGCCAGCATCAACGAAATGCCGATCGCCGAGGCCGACCGCAAGTTTCACTGGCCGCTGGGCCGGCGCCCCGACGATCATCCTTCGTTGAGCCAGCTTGGCCTGTGAAAACCCGGCGCGTGCTCACCGATCGCCAGAGCGCGGTGCCCGCCTTGGCCGAAGCCTTTCGCGAGCACGGCTTCGAGGGCGCGAGCCTGGCCGTGCTGTCCAAGGCGACGGGGCTGGGCAAAGGCAGCCTCTACAACTTCTTCCCCGGCGGGAAGGAGGAAATGATGGCGGCGGTGCTCGACAATATCGACGCCTGGTTCGTCGACGCCATCTTCCAGCCGCTGGAGGATGGGCCCGACCCGCAAGCAGCGATCATCGCCATGTTCGCTGACGTGACCGCCTACTTCCGATCGGGCAGGCGGGTGTGCATCGTCGGGTGCCTTGGCCTCAACACCGCCGGCCAGGCCTTTTCCGGTAAGTTGGCAGGGTATTTTGCGCGCTGGATCAAGGCGCTGGCCCAATGCCTGAAAAAAGGCGGGATACCACAGGGCCTGGCGCTGGCGCTTGCCGAAGAAGCGGTGTCGGGCATCCAGGGCGCAATCGTGCTGGCACGGGCGCTGGACGAGGCCGCCTCGTTCCAACGCATCGTTGCGCGGCTCCAGGCCACATTGCTGGCCGCCCTTGCCGCTTCCCCGCAGGCAGGGACCGCGCCCGACGCGGTTACCAAGGACGAGACCTGATGGCACAGACATTCCTGCGAACCATGTTCGGCCCCCACTCCCGCGCCTTGCAAGAGCAGGACGGCTCGCGCACCGCCTATGCCCGCATGGAAGCGCAAGCGGGCGACGTGGACTTGCTCACGGCGCGTGAACTCGACTTCATCGCGGCGCGTGACAGCTTCTATATCGCCAGCATCAGTGAACACGGCTGGCCCTATATGCAGCATCGCGGCGGGCCGGCGGGCTTTCTCCGCCGGATTTCCGGCAACCGCATCGGTTTTGCCGATTATCAGGGCAACCGGCAGTTCCTCTCGACCGGTAACCTCGCGGCCCACGATCGGGTCTGCCTGTTCCTGATGGACTATCCCGCGCGGCGCCGGTTGAAACTGATCGGCCATGCCCGCACCACCAGCGACCCCGATGATGTCGCGGCGCTGATGCCCGCAGACTATGCCGCGATCGGCGAGCGTGCGTTTGTGATCGACATCGTCGGGTTCGATTGGAACTGCCCGCAACACATTACGCCCCGGTTCGGCGCGGCAGACCTGGCGCAGATCACCCAGCCGCTCCAGGATGAGATAGCCCGCCTGCGCGCCCGCATCGCCACCCTGGAAGGTGTGACGCCACAACGCTGACCTGCGTTCGGCTCGGCACGCGGAAATTACGGTGGCCAAAGCACATTTCAATACGTTACGACAGCAAGCATGAAGAACCTCACACCTTTTGGCGCGCTGCTGATCTGTGCTGCGATCGGTCTGTTGACCCACAAGTTTGGCCTGTGGTTTCCGATCGGGATCGTGGCCTTTATCGCGGTGAGCGTGGCGCAGAACAAGCTGCGCCCGTAAACCGGGCCTACCAGGCGGGCCTGTCGGAGAGATCGTGGCCGCCGCGCGCACTGCGCAGGGTTTGCGGTGCATTCATATGCGCCTGGCCGGTGGCGGCCATATCGGTCGCCCATTCGCTGATCAGAGTACGGCGCACGATGCACCACTGCCCGTCGCGGCAGGCATAGGCATCGATATAGCGGCCAGCGATGAACAGATCGCGCGGAGCGCCATCGGCGTCGCGGATACCGTGCCACGCCTGGAAATAGCTTTCCCCGCTGGCGCGGGCGGTATCGTGGATCGCGATGCGGCTTTGCCCCAGCATGTGGTGGCTGGCCTGCATCTGCCCCAGAAAGCCAAACGCAAAAGTCACGAACCCATCGAGATCGCCGGCATAGACGCCGCAATCGATTTGGGCATCGGGGTGGAACGCGCTGCGGAACAGTGCCTCGTCCAGCCTGTCCAGCCCGCGCATATAGCGGTGCAGCGCATCGGTGATGTCGCGCCGCGCGACGTAATCGGCCAGGGGATCGGCCAGGGTGGCCAGCCTTGTCTGCGTCACAGCTTCACCACCACTTTCCCCAGGCTCTTGCCGGTCAGCATGCGATCATAGGCGATAAGGGTGTTTTCCAGGCCCACGGTTTCATCGATCGTCGCCACCAGTTTGCCGGCGTCGAACCAGGCGCGCAGGCGCGGCATGAATTCGGCGCCCCGATGCAGGAAATCGGGAATGAAAAAGCCTTCCATCCGCAGCCGGCGCATCAGGATCTGGTCAAACCGCGCCGGGCCGGGCAGCGGCTTGTCGGCATCATAGCCTGCCACCAGCCCGCATACCGCAACGCGGCCATAATGCGCCATGTTGGGCAGCACCGCATCGAGCAGCGGGCCGCCGACATTGTCGAAATAGCCGTGCACTCCGCCATCGACTGCAGCGAGGCGGGCGGCGACATCCTCGTTCTTGTAGTCGATCGCCTGATCAACCCCCAGGGTTTCCAGCAGATAGCGGCACTTGTCCGGCCCGCCGGCAATGCCGATCACGCGCAACCCCAGGTTGCGCCCGATCTGGCAGGCCAGGCTGCCCGTGGCCCCGGCGGCGGCCGACACCACCAGCCATTGCCCGGCGGCCAGGCCCAGCACCTCGGCCACGCCGACATAAGCGGTCCAGGCATTCATCCCCAGCGCGCCGAAATGCTGGCGGATATCGGCCACGTCATCGTCCACCGCCACCAGGCCGGCGGGATCGGGCATGACGGTGCTGAACTGCGCCCACTGGCCAAAGCCGCGCACCAGCGTGCCACGGGCAAAGCGCGGATCGCGGCTCTCGCACACCCGGCCCAGCACCACCCCCATCATCTTGGCGCCCAGCGGCAGGGGCGGTTGATAGCCATCGGTGCGCGGGCTCATCCACATGCGCGTGCCGGCATCCATCGACAGGTATTCGGCCGCGATCCGCACCTCGCCATCGCCCAGCGGCGCCAGCGTTTCGGTGCAGAGCGACAGGGCGCTGGCAAAATCGTGGCCCTGCGGGCGCGCATCCAATCTCCAGAAGCGGTTCTGCGCCATGGCCAGCCATCATCCTCTCGGTTCGTTGGCCGCTGTGCTGCCCGCTGCGCCGGGCTCACGCCACCTAGTCAAAGGATTAGGCCTATCCATTGTCGGAGGCAGGGGCAGCGCGGTGCTCGTGGCTTAACCTCGAGGCTTGGGACCAGAACAGTTCAACCATACCCCAGCCACGCACAACAGACGCGCACCACAGCGCTCGCCAGGGAGAGTACCATGCCTCGCAAAGCCCATCGCCTGATGGCTGCGGCCGCCTTTGGCCCGCTGGCCCTTGACCCGTTCACCGCCGCCCTCGCCGCCGAAGCGCCACCGCCCGCAGCCGCCGATGCACCGCCTGCCGCCGAACACGAAAGCGGCCTTGCCGAAATCATCGTGACCGCGCGCAAGCGGGTGGAAAGCGCGCAGTCGGTGCCGGTCGCCGTCACGGCCATTTCCGCGCAGACCCTGGTGCAGCGCGACATCACCAGCATCGAAAAGATCGCCGCCGCCACGCCCAGCCTCACCGTGGGCCACGCCTCCAACGGATCGGCGGCGCAGATCGCGCTGCGCGGCATCGGTTCGTCCTCCACGTCGATCGGGATCGAGCAATCGGTGGCAACCGTGGTCGACGGGGTCTATTACGGCCAGGGCCGCGTGCTGGAAGAAGGGTTCTTCGACCTGGCCGGCGTGGAAGTGCTCAAGGGGCCTCAGGTGCTGTTCTTCGGCAAGAACGCCACGGCCGGCGTCATCTCGATCAAGACTGCCGATCCCACTCCCACCTGGCAGTTCCGCACCAAGGCCAGCTATGAATTCAAGGCCAAGCAGGCACAGCTTGAAGGCGTGGCATCGGGCCCGCTGACCGATGATCTGGGCCTGCGCGTGGCGGTGCGCGGCACCAAGGCCTGGGGCGGATACTATGACAACGTGTCGCAGCCCTTTGCCATCACCTATCCGCTCTCGCCCACGCCCAGCCCGACCTACACCTCGTATCCCACCAGCAGCAACCAGCCGGGCAACCGCGAATTCCTCGGCCGCGTAACGCTGAAATACGAACCCAGCAGCGCCTTGACCGATACGCTCAAGGCCTCGTTCGATTACAACAAGGCCAACAATTCCAGCTATAACTATGTGGCGTACAACTGCCCCACCGGAAAGACGCAGATCAACGGCTATACCTGCGGCTACAACTTCGTGACGCACCAGAACAACCTGCCGAGCGAAGTGGCCAAGAATTTTCCTTATGCCGGCGATGGCAGCCTCTACAACCGCTACAAATCCGCCGCCGTCACCAACAATTTCAACTATGATCTCGACAAGGTCACGATCACCAACGTGACCAACTACAACTGGAACAACAACCAGTGGCTGTGCGCGTGCGAATTCAATTCCAGCGCCAGCTCGGTCTGGGCCACGGAAAACTCCAGCTGGCAGGCCTTTTCCAACGAGCTGCGCGCCCTCACCCACTATGACAGCCCGGTCAACCTGATGGCCGGCGTGCTCTATCAAAAGACCCGCCGCGATTTCGCGCAGTTCGTCAGCTACAGCTATAACAATATCCCGAGCCAGGGCATCAACCAGTACCAGGACGGCACCAAATCGAGCTATACCCGCGGGCAGACCATTTCCGGCTTTGCCCAGGCGATCTGGAAGATCGTGCCCCAGGTCGAATTCGATGCCGGCGTGCGCTATACCCACGAAACCAAGGACAGCTTCTTCATCCAGCCCTATACCAGCCCCACGTTCATCGGGGTGTGGCCGATGGGGGCCGGCTCGCAGGTTACCGCGCACCAGGTTTTCAACAACTGGTCGCCCGATTTCTCGTTGACCTACAAGCCGCTGCAAGACGTGATGGTCTATGCCTCGTACAAGACGGGCTACAAGTCGGGCGGGTTCTCCAACGGCGGGATCTATTCGCTCGCCTCGGCCAACCCGGCGGCGGATTTCGTGTTCAATCCCGAAACCGTGCAGGGCTTTGAAGGCGGCATCAAGAGCACGCTGGCCGATCACCAGCTGCGCCTCAACCTCAACCTATATTCCTATAAATACAAGAACCTGCAGACCGACTATTTCGACTCGGTCAAGGTGGCGTTCCAGACGCTGACGGCCGATGCCACGACCAAGGGGGTCGAACTGGAGTTCGAATTTGCCCCGCGCGCCGTGTCGGGCCTCAACCTGCATGGCAGCATGAACTACAACGATGCCAAATACAGCAACTTCCCCGTCGCGCCGTGCTTTGGCGGGCAGAGCATTGCCGAAGGCTGCAACCTGACCACCGCCGGCACCCCGATCGCCGCAGGTGGCACCGGCGCGCGCCAGAACCTGACCGGCCAGCCGCTGGGCATGGCCCCGCACTGGACCGGCACGCTGGGCGCGAACTATGAAACGCCGATTGGCAATGGCCTCAAGGCCGGGCTCAACATCGATACGCGCTACAGCGCGTCGTATCTCGTCTCGGGCTTTGGCGAGCAGTTCTCGCGCAATCCCGCCTATGCCGTGCTCGACGTGGGCGTGCGCCTGGGCGCGAGCGACGATAACTGGCAGGTAGCGATCATCGGCAAGAACTTGACCAACAAGCAATATATCAACGGCGGTGTCGATGCGCCGCTCACCGGCAGCGGCACCGGCACGGCCAATGCGCTGCATGCCGATCTCATGGGCTTTGGTGCGCTGCCCCGCACGGTGCAGATTTCGCTGACCAAGAACTTCTGATCAGCGCACCACGCGCGATCAGCAGGACCGCGTAAGGCGCGGGTGCCGGACAATTCGGCACCCGCGCCTTTTTTCATGGTGAAGCGTTGGTTGGCGCCGCGCCAGCGATCCGTTAACGCAGCACGCGTGCCGGCCCGCCGGTGCGGGACCCAATAGTGCAACAAGAAAGCGTCATTCCCATGCAAGCCTTTCGCGGCTCGATGATCTTCACGGTCGTCTGCCTGATCCTCGCCGGCGTGCTCGGCTATGTCGAGACCGGGCTGCTTGGCCCGGCGCTCTCGATGGTGTTCATTGCCGGCGTGCTAGGCGTGATGGAAACCTCGCTCAGCCTCGACAACGCCGTGGTCAACGCATCCATCCTCAAGGACATGGACCCGCTGTGGCAACGCCGCTTTCTGACCTGGGGGATCATCATTGCCGTGTTCGGCATGCGCATCGTCTTCCCGATCCTGATCGTCTCGGTCGCCGCGCTCGTCTCTCCATGGGAAGCGGCGCGCATCGCGATTGCCGATCACGCCCGCTATGAAGCGATCGTGACCGGCGCGCATGTGGGCATTTCCGGCTTTGGCGGCGCATTCCTGATGCTGGTGGGCCTCTCGTTCTTCTTCGATACCGACCGCGAACATCACTGGATCGGCCTGATCGAACGGCCGCTGGCGGCCTTCGCGCGGCTGCCCCTGGCGCCCTATCTGGTCACCGCGATCGTGGTTGGCGCGCTCTCGTTCTGGTTGCACCCGGGCGAACAGCAGACGTTCCTGATCGCGGGCCTCGCCGGCGTGGCAACCTATTTCGCGGTCCAGAAATTCGGTGACCTGATGGGCGGCGAAGAAGATGCTGCCACCGGCAAGGTGGTCCGCTCGGGCGCGGCGGCGTTCGTCTATCTCGAGTTTCTCGATGCCTCGTTCTCGTTCGACGGGGTGATCGGCGCCTTTGCCATCACCAACGATATCCTGCTGATCGCACTGGGCCTGGGCATCGGCGCGATGTTCGTGCGCTCGATGACCGTGGCCCTGGTGCGGGGCGGGCACTTGAGCGAGTTTCGCTTTCTCGAACCCGGCGCGTTCTATGCCATCGTCGCGCTTGCGGTGATCATGCTGATCAGCATCCGCGTGCACGTGCCCGAGATCGTCACCGGCCTGATCGGCGCGGTGATCATCGGTGCCTCACTCTATGCCTCGATCCGCCACAAGCGGCGCTTCCCCCACGAATACGAGGAAGCCGGCGAGGCCGACGCGATCCTGCCCAGCGGCGATGTGCAGCCCGGCCAGCACACCGCCTGAGCCAAGGGCCGCCGCGCGCGGCTCCACGGAACCCGCGCGCGGCCGGCCGCTTAGAACTTCACGTCGCCCAGCACGCCGATGGTGCGCATGGCCTGCGTGGTGAGCCAGGCGGTCTGATAGCTGCCGTTGTTGCTGATCGCGGTGACGAAGCGGGTGTTGAACAGGTTGCGGGCAAACACCGCCACGTTCCAGCGCCCATCGGCATCGCGCACGCCGATCTGGCCACCGGCAATGCCATAGCCGCGCTGATAGGTCAGCGGATCGCCATTGGCGCTGAAGTTCACCGAACTGCGATAGTTGTAGTTCGCCTTGATGAAACCGGTGATTTCGCTGGTCACCGGCACGTCGTAATTGGCGTTGAGCGAATAGGTGAACTTGGGGCTGTTGGGCAGCACGTTGCCGGTGTTGTTGAAGAACCGCGTGGCCGGCACGGTGGTGGTCGTGCCGGGGATCGTGGTGCTGACAAAGCAGCCGGGCTGCGTGGGATAGTTGCACGTGCCGTTGGGGAAATAGGCAAACTTGGCATCGATATAGGCCGCGTTCCCGCTGATCGTCAGGCGGTCGGTCGGCCGCGCGGAAAAGTCCATTTCGATCCCGCGCGAGCGGACCTTCCCGGCATTGGCAATCTGCAGGATCGCCAGGTTGGTGCCGTTGAAGATGAACGGCGTGGAAATCTGCGTCTGGAAATCCTTGATGTCGGTGGTGTAGGCATCGATGTTGAACACCAGGCGGCGATTGAACCACGCGGTTTTCAGACCCACTTCATAGTTGGTGGGAATTTCCGGGTTGGAAAACAGCGGCTGGCCCAGCAGATAGCCGCTGACCAGCCCGATGCCTGGCCCCTTGTAGCCGCGCGAATAGGTGAAATAGGTCATCACATCGGGGGTGATCTTGTATTCGGTGCCCAGCTTGTAGCTGAAATTGTCGGCCTTGCGGTTGCTGGGATAGGTGGTCTGGTCAAACGACAGCGGCGGCGCGCCGGGGAACGCATTGTCGGTGGGGCTGACCAGCGTGCGGTTGTAGCGGATCATGGTCAGGTCATCGTGGGTATAGCGCCCGCCCACGATCAGCTTCCACGTTGGCGTCAGGTTGATGTTGCCCTGGCCGAACAAGGCATAGTTCAGCGTCTGGATATCGGGCTGCGCCTTGCGGCTATAGACAGCGGTGGATGCTGGCAGGCCCAGTTGCCCCTGCTGCGGATAGGCCGCCTTGAGGTTCTGGTTGAAGTAATAGAGGCCGACCACATAATCGACCAGGCCGCGCTTGGGCGATGCCAGGCGCAGTTCCTGGGTCAACTGCTGCTGCGCTTCATCGGCGCCGTTGATCGGGAAGAACGGCGTATCGGTAAAGCCGGTGTCGGTGTTGTCATGCAGCACCCAGCGGCGGAACGCGGTGATCGAGGTGAGCGTGTAATCGCCGATCGACTTGTCGATCTGCAGCGAGCCGCCCCACTGCGTCATGTTGAGATAGACCGGACCGCCGACATTGGTTTCGCGGTTATCCAGGCTGGGCACGATATTGTAGGCCGCCAGACGCTGCACCACATAGTTGTTGGGCGCCGCGCCCACCGTGCCGACAATCACCGACTGGCAGCAGGCCGAGGAATGGTGACCCCAATCGAACGAGGCCAGCACCGACAGGTCGCTATCCGGCTTGAACAGCAGCTTGGTGCGGAAACCGCCCTCGCTCTGCCCGCCGAGCGTCTGGCCCGTGTATACATTGTTGATGAAGCCATCGCGGTGGTTGAAATAGCCGGTGGTGCGCCAGGCGAGGTTTTCGGTCAGCGGCACGTTGAGCACGCCTTCCAACTTGGTCTCGTTGTCGGTGCCGTAAGACACGCGCGCGCTGCCTTCGAAATTCTGGGTCGGGTTGCGGGTGGAGATCGACACCACGCCGGCCGAACCGCCCTTGCCGAACAGCATGCCCTGCGGTCCGCGCAGCACGTCGACCTGCGCCACATCGGCAAGATCGCCCGTGCCCATGCCCGGCCTGCCGAGCACTACGCCATCGACCACCACGCTCACGCTCTGTTCCGTGCCATCGGCAAAGGCGAACGTGCCCACGCCGCGAATGGCAAAGCCTTCGCCGCGCACGCTGTTGGATTCGGCAAACTGCACGCTGGGCGCCAGGAAGCGGATATCGGTGATATTGGTAAGGTTTGCCGCCTTGAGCATGTCACCGCTGACCGAGCTAACCGCGACAGGCACATCCTGCAGGCGCTCGCTGCGCTTTTGCGCGGTGACGACAATGTCGGTCACGCCGGCGGGCGGCGTATCAGCCGCAGGGGCAGCCGGCGCGGCTGGCGCAGCGGCGGGGGCAGCAGCAAGTGCCGCGCCCGGCATGGCCAAGGCCAGCGCCAGCGCGCCCAGCGAAATCGCTGCGGAAATTTTCGGCCCACATACGGTGGGCATGGCGAAGGTGGTTGTCATGCGTCTGCTCCCATCAGGCATTTTTCTATGTCTGGCATGAGGGAGGCGCACGCGCCGGCCGGGCAGCCTTCGGCCCCGGCAGATTTTGCCCCCATCACACCCTCAACCCGGTTCACCGCGCAAGCTCTGTATGCTGATTCGTGGCTCGCTGCACGATTGGGCATACCGAATGCGGCTATTTCGTAATTTTGTATTTCACACTGACGGCGTTGTCAAACCCTGATCGGCATAGTGTATGCCAGTTTTGGGCGATGTGGCATTTATGTGCACACAGCGCGCACGCCATGCCCTGCCGGGCGTATCAAACGCCTGGCGAGCGGCCCAGCCATGCCGCGCTGTATACGCAGTCAGGCCAGTGCGCGAACGATCAGGAAAAAGATCGAGGGGCACACCAGGCAGCCGATGCCGGTGTGAAACGTGGCGGTCAGCGCGCCATAGGGCACCAGTCGCGCATCGGTGGCGGCAAGGCCACCCGCCACGCCGCTGACCGTGCCCATCAGCCCGCCAAAGGCCATGGCACTGCGCGGGTTGTCGAGCCCGATCAGGCGCGCGACCATCGGCGTGAACGTCATCACCAACACGGCCTTGAGCACGCCGGTGGCGATCGACAGGGCAATCACTGGAGACGAAGCGCCCAGCGCCGCGCCGGTCACCGGGCCGACGATATAGGTAACCGTACCCGCGCCCAGCGTGGTGAGCGACACGGCATCGCGATAGCCAAAGCTCCACGCAACGCCCACGCCCACCGCAAAGGGCACGATCGTGCCCAGCGCCAGCGCGATCACGCCCATCAAGCCGGCCTTGCGCGCCTCGATCACGTCAACCTCGAACGCGGTGGCAACGATGGCAAAATCGCGCAGCATCGCGCCGCCCATCAGCGCCAGTCCAGCCAGACCCGGCACATCGGCCAGGCCCTTCTTGCCGCCGGTCAAGACCCCGCCCCACCAGGCCAGGGCCAGGGCGGCCAGGATGGCGATGGCACTGGCGTGGATGCGCCCGCCGGTGAGATGGCGCGACACCGCCACGCTGGCCAGCATCAGCCCGCCGACTACGGCAAAGGCCAAGACCAAGCCCTGATCGGCCAGGATCTTCTGCACGATATCACCCATGGCGGCCGCCCATCACCCGGCCCAGCACGGCCACCAAGGCAAAGCACAGCGTGACCGCGCTGATCCCGGCGATCACCACCATCGGCCCGCCTTCCAGCGCCGCCAGCACATTCTGCTGCGCGGCCATGGCCACCACGATGGGGATATACATCAGGCCCCAGAATTCCACGCCCAGGCGCAGGCCCGGCGTCAACTTGCCACGGCGCGCCAGCCAGGCCTTGGCCGCGATCAGCAGCAACATGGCCAGCCCCACCCCGCCGACATTGGCCTTCACATGCAGGACATGGCCCAGCAATTCCCCCAGCGCCGCCCCCAGGAGCGTGCACAGCGCCAGAAGCGCCGTTCCATAAATTGCCATCGCCTTGCCCTCTCCCGATTATCGTTTTTGAAAAACAGCGGCTTGTGTGTCGTCAGCCCCCGCCCAGTTCCTCGCGCTTGGCGGTAAAGCGCTCCAGCGCGATCGAAGCGTTGAACATGTGCGCGCGCATGCAGCGCGCGGCTTCCTCGCCATCGCCGCGCATGATCGCGGCCACCACATCGCCATGCTCTGCGCGCGAGCGCACCGGGCGGCCGGTTTCGCGCAGCTGGGTACGGCGGAACGCGGCCATGCGATCGCGCAGGGCCATGGCCTGTTCGGCGATGAAGGCATTGTGCGTGCCTTCATAGATCACCTGGTGGAACGACCAGTTCAGGCGGTCATAGGCATCAAGATCGCCCGCCTCCACCATCGCCAGCGAATCCTCATGCAGCTGGGCCAGGCGGCTGCGCTCCATCGGGTTCATGCGATAGGCCGCCAGGCGCACGCACATGGCCTCGATTTCGGCGCTCATCTCGAACATGTCGATGATGCGTTGCGTGGTAAAACCCGAGACCACCGCGCCGCGCCGGGGCCGCATTTCCACCAGGCCCACGGCAGACAGCTGGCGGATCGCCTCGCGCACCGGCGTGCGCGACGCGCCAAAGCGATCGCCGATCTGCTGTTCATCCAGCGTGGCGCCGGGCACCAGGCTGCCCGCGGTGATCTCGTCAGCCAGGGCAATGCGGATCCGCTCGGAAAGGAGCAGGCTGGGTGCTTCCTCGACGGGGTTCATTGGATTATCCTGCATGCGCAAATTTTCTCCACAACACATCTTGCATACACTAGAAGCCTATTCAACCATCATGTATGTGCCACAGTGCACACCGAGCCCCCGCCGGGATTATGAACCGGCCGCGGCGCCGATATCGCGGACACACAAAGGGATGAGCATGGAGCAGGACCTTTTCACCACTTTCCAGGCCCGTGCGCTGGATGCCCCCGATACGCCATTCCTGATCCTGCCCGATCTTTCGACGATCACCTATGGCGCCGCACTGGCGCGTTGTGGACAGATGGCCGGCCTGTTCCGCGCCGCCGGGGTGCAGCCGGGTGACCGGCTGGCCGTGCAGGTGGAAAAGAGCCCCACGGCCCTGCTCACCTATCTGGCCGCGCAGGCGATCGGCGCGGTCTATCTGCCGCTCAATACCGCCTATACCGCCGCAGAAGTGCGCTATTTCCTGGCAGACGCGCGCCCGGCGCTGTTCATCCACCGCCCGCAGGACGATGCCGCCATGGCCGCGCTGTGCGCCGAAATCGGCGTGCCCGCGCGGCTGACCTTGGGCGCCGATGAGCAAGGCACGCTGGCTGCTGGCCTCAAAGATTACGCGCCCGATCTGGCCCCATATGCCGCGAGCCCAGGCGATCTTGCCGCGATCCTCTACACCTCGGGCACCACCGGGCGTTCGAAAGGGGCGATGCTCACGCGCGCCAACCTGGCCTCCAATGCCTTCACGCTCAAGGATTACTGGCGCTTTGGCGCAGCCGACGTGCTGCTGCATGCCCTGCCGATCTTCCACACCCACGGCCTGTTCGTGGCCACCAACATCACGATTGCGGCGGGCAGCGCGATGATCCTGTGCCCCCGGTTCGACGTAGCCGAACTGATCCGCCTGATGCCGCGCGCCAGCGTGCTGATGGGGGTGCCCACGTTCTATTCGCGGCTGCTGGCAGAGCCGGCGTTCACCCGCGACCTGGTGGCGCACATGCGCCTGTTCGTGTCTGGCTCGGCGCCGCTATCGGCCGAAACGCACAAGGAATTTTCTGCGCGCACCGGCCATGCCATCCTCGAACGCTATGGCATGACCGAAACCAACATGAACACGTCCAACCCCTATGACGGGCCGCGCATTCCCGGCAGTGTCGGCCTGCCGCTGCCCGGCGTGGAGCTGCGCATCACCGATCCTGAAACCGGCGCTGTCCTGCCCCTGGGCGCGGTCGGCGGGATCGAGGTGCGCGGCCCCAATGTGTTCAAGGGCTATTGGCAGATGCCCGAAAAGACCGCCGAGGAACTGCGCCCCGATGGCTTCTTCATCACCGGCGACATGGGCGTGATCGATCCGGCTGGATATGTTGCGATCGTCGGCCGCGCCAAGGATCTGATCATCTGCGGCGGGTTCAACGTCTATCCGGCCGAGGTGGAGGCGCTGATCGATGCCATCTCCGGCATCGCTGAAAGCGCGGTGATCGGCGTGCCCCACCCCGACATGGGCGAAGGCGTGGTGGCGGTGGTCCAGGCGCGCGATGCCGCGCTCGACGAAGCAGCCGTGCTGGGCGCGTTGCAGGGGCAGCTGGCCCGCTTCAAGCAGCCGCGCCGCGTGGTGTTCGTGCCCGAACTGCCGCGCAACACCATGGGCAAGATCCAGAAAAAGGCCCTGCGCGAAACCTATGCCACCCTCTTTGCCGCCAAGGTGAACTGAGCCATGCGCGCCACCACGATCGATCGCCGCCAGGCGCTGGGCCTGATCGGCGCGGGTGCGCTGCTCGCGCCGCCCTTTGCGCCCGCCCTCGCCCGCGCTCCCCTGGCCCACGATGGGCTGACCATCGCCACCGTCAGTGGCCTGGTGCGCGGCCAGATGGCCGGCGGCGTGCGGGTGTTCACCGGCATTCCCTATGGCCAGGCCGCCCGCTTTGCCGCGCCGCGCCCGGCGCCGCGCTGGGCCGGGGTGCGCGATGCCACCGCGCCCGCGCCGGTCTGCCCACAAAAGCCCGGCATGACGCCCTTTGCCGGCGCGATGACCGAGGATTGTCTGGCGCTCAACATTTGGGCGCCGGCCACGCCCGGGCGCCATCCCGTGCTGGTCTATATCCACGGCGGCGGCAACGAAGGCGGCTGGAGCGGCGAGGCGTTGACTGCCGGTGATCGCTTTGCCGCCGATGGCGTCGTGGCGGTGACGGTCAACTATCGCGTCGGCGCGCTTGGTTTCCTGGAAACCGGGGAAGCCCTGGGCCGCACCTATGCCGGCAGCGGCAACAACGGCATGCGCGATCTGGTGCTGGCGCTGCGTTGGGTCAGGGCCAATATCGCCGCGTTCGGCGGCGATCCGGCGCGCGTGACGATCGCGGGCGAATCCGCCGGCGGCAAGAACGTCGGCACGCTGATGGGCATGCCCATGGCCGATGGCCTCTATGCCCGCGCCGCGATCTTCAGCGGCGGCGGCCAGACCGTGCACACCTTGGCCGAAGCGCAGGAATTTGCCCGCCTGTTCGTGGCCAAGCTGGGCGGCGCGGATCGCCTGCTGACCGCCACGACCGACCAGTTGCTGGCCGCGCAGGCCGCGGCGCGATCGGCCTGGCCGCGCAACTTCCCGTTCCGCCCGGTGGTCGATGGCCAGGCGCTGCCCCTGGTGCCGCTCGCGCGTCTGCGCGCCGGCAAGGCGCCGCGCATGCCGCTGCTGATCGGCAGCAATGCCGATGAAAGCCGTCTGTTCCTCAACGCCGAACAGGCCGCCGGGCCGATCCAGTCCCAGGCGCTGTCCAATGCCACGGTGGCAGAGATGGTGGCGCGCGATGCCGCCTATGCCCAGGCCTTTCCCGATCTTTCCACGGCAGAGCGCCACTGGCGCCTGATCACGGCCGAGGAATACGGCATGCCGTGCCTGCGCCTGGCGCTGGCCCATGCGCAAAGCGGCGCGCCAGTGTGGCGCTATCGCCTGGCGTTTCCGGCGCCGGGTGGACCGTTCAAGGGCCACAGCCCCCACGTGCTCGATCTGCCGTTCACGTTCGATCACCTGACATCGCCGGGCATGGCGCAGTTCTTTGGCCTTTCGGCCGCCGAGCAGCCGCTCGCCGATGGCATGCACGGGGCGATGGTGCGCTTTGTGCAGGGACAGGCACCGGCCGGTCCAGGGCTTCCCGCCTGGCACGGCTATGACGCCAGGGCACACGCCACCATGGTGCTGGACCAGGTGCCGGCCCTGGTGAGCGATCCCGATGGCGTGGAACGGAAAATCTGGGGGGAATAATACCAACCTGCAGCGCCGCGATGGCGCTGCAGGGGCCTTTACCGGATAATGGCTTAAAAGTTCATGGCAAGGTTGAGGCCGAACGATCGCACCGAATCCAGCCCGAACTGCTGGGTGTAGGACAGCTTCGGCGTCGCCTGGCCGCGCGCGTTGCGGGCGTTGGAATCACCCGAATCGACGCCGATCGAGGTCGGGTTGATCGCGTTCGTGCAGTTCTTGCAGAACACCGAGATTTCCACGCGGTTGGACAGCTTCGCACCGATGCTGGCACCGAACACGTCGATCGGGCCGACCGTGGCGCCGGGCGCCTGGTTGACGGTGTAGTTGATCGACGAGCGGTGATACCAGTTGCCCTGGATGAACGGCTTGACCGTTCCTTCCAGCGGCACTTCATAGCGCGCCAGCATGCTGGAGGTGAAGCGCGGCGCGGCCGGCAAGGTCAGGCCTGATGCATTGAAGGTGGACTGGGTGGCAGAGCACCCATAGGTCGTTTGCGTGGGATAGCATTGCGCCCCGGGAAAGCTGTCGAACTTGGAAGACAGCAGCGAGGCCGAACTCGTCAGCGTGAAGCCGGTGAACGGCGCCACGATGACCATGGCCTCGATCCCCTTCGAGGTGACGCTGGCGGCGTTCTGCACCTGGAAGGTCGCCAGGGTGGCGTCGAACGACTGCACCTGGAAATCGTCGAACTTGGTGTGGAACGCCGACAGGTTGACTGTCAGCTTGCGGTTGAAGAAGCTGGATTTCACGCCGATTTCGGCCGTGCGCGAGGTCTCCGGGCGCACCACCACATTGGCGGTCGCGGTGGGGAACGTATCGTTGAAGCCCGGCCCCTTGTAGCCGCGACCATAGAAACCATAGACCATGATCGTGGGCGTCGCCTGGAACTGCGCCCCGGCCTTCCAACTGAAATCGGTGTTAGCGTAGCTGGACGAGAATACGCCACGCGGGCCGCCCAGCGCCTGGAAATAGTTCAGCTGGTTCTGCGACAGGACCAGGTCGATCTTGTCGTGCGTGACGCGGCCACCGGCGATCAGTTGCAGCCCATCGACCACCTTGTAGGTCAACTGGCCGAAGCCGGCATAGCTTTGCGTGTTCTGCACATAGTTGCGATCGCTGCCCAGCTGCGCCACGTTGGACCGCGAACACGTCGGCGGGTTGGCGCCGGGAACGGCAACCGCACCCACGCAGAAGGGATAGCCGCGCACGGCAGCATCCGGCAGGTAGCTGTTGCCGGCCAACTGGCGCGCCAGATCGAGCTTCGACTTGAACCAATAGAGACCGACCTGGCCGCTCAAGCGGTTCTCGGCCGGAAGCGCCACGCGCAATTCGTTGGAATATTGGTCATAGCGCGATTGCGAGGCATTGGTGTTCAAGCCGTTGCCGGGCAGGTAATCGCCGTCAACCGCCTGGTTCTGGGTATAGAACCGCCAGGCAAACAGATTGCTGATCTCGATGCCCGAAGCCATGCGATAAGACAGCTGGCCCTGTGCGCCGCCGGTCTTGATGTCGCGGAACTGGCTGGCTTCGCCCCCGAACAGGAAATTGCGGCTGCCCGGCGTGATCCCGACAGAGTTGAGCGACGGCAGGTTGACGCTGGCTACGTCGACCTGGCGATAAGTGTTGTCGAAGATCCCGGCGATGCCGTGGTTTTCGTTGTAATCGCCAATGGCATAGAACGAGAGCTGGTCGGTCAGCTCGGCCAGGTATTTGCCCTTGAAGGAAAAGCTGGTGGCATTGAGATCGTGCCGCGAGCCGGGCGCATAGGCGCCGACATGGGTGGTGGCCGGCTCCTGATAGGAATAAAGGCCGCTCAACCGCAGCGCCGAATTGGCGGTCACCGGGATGTTCAGCGTCTCGCGCGCGATAACGCCAAAGGCATTGCCCGATTCAGAGGGCTTGTCGCGGCTGAGCAGTTCGAGGTTGGCCGAGCTGGAATAGTCACCCAGCTTGGGCCGCGCGGTGACGATGTTGAGCAGGCCGGCCGAGGCATTCTTGCCGAACAGCAGGCCTTGCGGCCCGTTGAGCACTTCGACGCGCGCCAGATCGTTGAGCAGCGGGCTGTTGAGCACGGGGCGGCCCAGGTTCACGTCGTCGATGGCGATGGCCACGCTGCTGTCGATCGTGCCGGCAAAGGCCAGCGTGCCGATGCCGCGCACGGCAAAGGAATTGTCCACGCCCACCTGCAGCGAGGGCGCAGCGCGGGCAATCTGGGTCAGATCGTTGAGGTTCTGCGACGCCAGCGCATCCTTGGTCAGCGCCATAACGCTGACCGGCACGCGCTGCAGGCTTTCGCTGCGGCGCTGCGCGGTAACGATGATCTCGCCGTTCTGCACGGCATCGCCACCTGCGTCAGCAGCGCCCGCGGCCTGGGCCAGGGCAGCTGGTGCGGCCAGCATCGATGCCGACAGCAAAGCCGCGATGGTAAGTGTGCGCACAGGTTCCTCCCTCATTCATTTGGCCACACATTTTGGCCTTACCAATATCCTTGGCTTGGTTTTAGGAAGAACGGAAATCAATTCATTTTATCGTTATTCATCTGTTTCATGCATGCAAAGGCGTCAAAGTCGGCGTTGCCACGCCGCAGTCAAAGCCGAATATGTGGCGAGAATGCAGCATATGCCGCGCGCGATCGGGCAAGACGCCGTGTTGCGCCCACCATCTGGCTTAACAGAGCAGCAAAACAGGTCAGGCAGCTGGCAATACCAATTTGGCATGCGTGTGTCGCTCCGGCGCCAAGAGTGCGTGCATCGCGCCGCTGGCATTGACCACGCGGTGGCGGGCATAGGCGTTGTGGTTGGCCTCCACGCTGGCAAGATCGTAGAGGTAGTTGACCATCAGCCCCAGCGATTGCTTCATCCCGCGCGGGCTGGTGTCGGCCAGCCAGCACAGCCGCTCTACCCGCGCGCCATTGCCGACATGGAAACGCGCCACCGGATCGCGCAGCCGCCCGCGCCCATCGCGCTCGGCCAGCAGATAGCGCGCGCCCAGCCGCATCAGCGCGTGGCGGCGGGGATCATCCCCTGCCCAGCCGGCATCGGGCGCGCCTTGTGCCAGGGCCTGCCCGGCCGCCGCATCGCCCTTGGCCGCCGCATCCCGCAGCCAGCGGGCAAAGCCGGGGATCGGCGAAAGCGTCACATAGCTTTCCAGACCAGGAAATTCGGCGCCGAGATCCTCGACCACCTGCTTGATCAGGAACTGGCCAAAGCTGATCCCGGCCAGGCCCGCCTGGCAGTTGGATATCGAATAGAACACCGCCACGCGCGCCGCTTGCGGATCGAGCACGGCGCGGTCTTGCGCCAACAGCGCGCCAATCGAATCCGGCACTTGCGCGCACAGCGCCACCTCCACGAAGATCAGCGGCTCGTCGCCAAGCGCGGGATGAAAAAAGCCATAGCAGCGCCGATCAGCCGGCAGCAGGCGGGCGCGCAGATCGTCCCAGGTGGCGATGGAATGCACCGCCTCATAGCGGATGATCCGCTCCAGCAGATCGGCCGGGCTGCTCCAGTCGATGCGCCGCAGCACCAGGAATCCGCGGTTGAACCACGAGCGCAACAGATGCACGAGATCGTCTTCCAGCGGCGCCAGCATCGGGTCTTGCGGCAAGTGGCGCAGCAGATCGGCCCGCATCGCCACCAGCGCCGCCGTGCCGGCCGGCGCCTGGTTCAGCCGGCGCAAGACCTCCTGGCGCGGCGCCTCTGCCGCCCGAGTCACTGCCGACAGGCGCGCCGGGCTGGGATCGGCATCATGCGCATTGAGCGCCGCACGAATGGCCTGCGGATCGGGGGCAAAGCGCGTGGCAAGGGCGCGCAGGAACGCGTGGCGCCCGGCATCGTCGCACGCGGCATAATCGGCAAGGATGCCAGCCGCCAGATGCACGCCCGAAGACTGGCTGCGCTCTTCCAGCAGTGCCGCGGCACGATCGATGAGCGGCGCATCGGCTGGCACCGCAGCCACGCCCGGCGCACCCTTGCCGACGACCGGGCGGCGCCAGCGTTGAAACAGGCTTTCGAGAATGTCGCGGGCAAGGCGCGATCGGTCGAGCGGCATGGCGCGTGATTCTCCCAAGGCCGATATCCGGCCACGGGATATACACTACCGCGTTTAATCGCACCACCGCATACGCAGTATGGCTTTTTCAATAATCGTGCATATGATTAGGCTGTCTCGATGACCATGGCGATACCCTGCCCGCCACCGATGCACATCGTGACCAGCGCACGCCGGCCGCCGGTGCGGCGCAATTCGTGCGCAGCTTTCACCACCAGGATCGCGCCGGTCGCGCCCACCGGATGGCCCAGGGCAATGCCGCTGCCGTTGGGATTGACGCGCTCGCTATCGAAACCCAGGGCGCGCGAGACCGCCAGCGCCTGCGCGGCAAAGGCTTCGTTCGCCTCGATCACGTCGATATCGGCCAGGGTCAGCCCGGCGCGGGCCAGGACAATCGGCACGGCCTTGACCGGGCCCATGCCCATATAGGCTGGCTCCACCCCGGCGTGACCCCAGCTGACGATGCGCGCGATCGGCGCCAGGCCGCGCTGCTCTGCCACGCTGCGCCGCGCCAGAACCATGGCCGCCGCGCCATCGTTGATGCCGCTGGCATTGGCCGCGGTGACGGTACCGTCCTTGCGGAATGCCGGCTTCATGCCCGCCAGCGCCTCGGCCGTGGTTCCGGCGCGCGGGTGCTCGTCTGTATCGAACACCGTGGTGCCCTTGCGCGTGACCAGCTCGATCGGCAGAATCTGCTCGGCAAAGCGCCCTTCGGCAATCGCGCGCAGCGCGCGGGCATGGCCTTGCGCCGCCAGCGCATCCTGATCCGCGCGCGAAATATCGTGGCGCGCGGCAATATTTTCCGCCGTGATCCCCATGTGGCAGCCATCGAGCGGATCGGACAGCGTTTCCACCAGCGCATCGACCAGCGTGGCATCGCCCATCTTGCGGCCCCAACGCTGGCCGTGATCGTGATAGGGCGTGTTCGACATGCTTTCCGCGCCACCCGCCAGGGTGATGTCCGCCTCGCCCAGTTGCATCATCTGCGCAGCGGAGATCACCGCCTGCAGCCCCGATCCGCACAGGCGGTTGACAGTCAAGGCCGGCACCTCCACCGGCACCCCGGCCTTGAGCGCGGCGGCGCGCGCCAGATAGGCGTCCTTGCCGCTTGACGGGATCACCTGCCCCATCACCACGTGCTCCATGTCCTGCGGCGTCAGCCCGGCGCGGCGCACCGCCTCGGCCATCACGCGCGCGCCCAGCTCGGCCGCGGCAAAGCTTTTCAGCGCGCCGCCAAAATCGCCGATGGCGGTGCGCACCGGGCCAAGGATCATGATGTCGTCGGGCTTGTCGGTCATGGTTGTGATGGTCCTTGGAGGTCAGGCCAGCGCGGCGCGCTTGGCAGCAGTGGCGGCCAGCACGGGCGCCGGATCGAAGTAATAGGGAATGATCGCGCAGGCCTTGCCATCGCGAAAGCGGAACAGCTCGCACAGCTCGGCCGGCGCCAGCGCCGGGTCGGCAAAGCGCAACGACAGGATCGTCACCGCGTGATTGGCGCCGGCGGTGGTTTCCACCCGGTCCATCGCCACCACATCCATCAATCCCATCACTTTGGTGAACAGGTCCTGCAGGCCCTGCACCCCGCGATAGGTGCCGGCCATGGGCAGGCCATCGGCCTCCACCACCACGAAATCGTCGGTCAGCCGCGCGGCCACGGCATCCCATTGCCCGGTGGCAGTCAGGTCATAAAGTTCATCGACAAAGGCGATCATTTCGGCTGGCGTCATGGCCGGCGTTCCTCTTCCCGCTGGGTATTGCGCCATCATCGCCCCGCCCCAGCGCCACGCCACCTAGCGAAAAAGCTAGAGCGCGACGGCGGGCCAAGCGCCTATCAGGCATGGATAGACAAGAACACAACGCTGGAAGACGGATGCCTGATCAGATGACGTCTGCTGCTCACCCCACGGCCGCCCTGCCCGCAACGGTGCGCCACATCGTGTTGCGCCGCCGGCCGGTGGGCGTGCCCACGCCCGATTGCTTTGCCCTGGTGGAAACCCCCATGCCGGTGCTGGACGATGGCCAGATGCTGGTGCGCATGCGCGTCGGCTCGGTCGATCCGGCGATCCGCGGCTTCCTCGATGATCGCCCATCCTACCTGCCGCCGGTGGCGATCGATGCGCCGGTCACCGGTATGTCGCTGGGCGAGGTGGTGGCCAGCCGCCATGGCGATTGGCCGGTGGGCACGCTGGTGCGCGTGCTCGGCACCTGGTCCGATCACTATGTCATCACGCCCGATGCGCTGGGGCTGGAACGCGTTACGCCGCAACCGGGCGTGCCGCTGCGTGCCTATATGGGCGCGCTGGGGCCGGTGGGGCTAACGGCCTGGGTGGGCCTTGTCGCGGTGGGCCAGGCGCGGCCGGGCGATACCGTGCTGGTCAGCGCGGCGGCCGGCGCCACCGGCAGCACGGTGGTGCAGCTGGCGCGCGCCATGGGCTGCCGCGTGGTGGGCCTGGCTGGCGGGGCAGACAAGGCCGCGCTGGTGCAGCGCCTGGGCGCCGACGCTGCGATCGACCACCGCGTGGCGCCCGATGCACTCGCCACCGCGCTCGATGCCGCCGCGCCGCAGGGCATCGATGTCTATTTCGACAATGTCGGCGGCCCGCTGCTCGACCTCGTCCTGCCACGCATGCGCGAAGGCGGACGCATCGCGCTGTGCGGCATGATCGCGCAATACAATGATGCCGATCATCCCCACGGCGTGACGCAGCTATGGCAACTGGTGGTCAAGCGCCTGACCTTGCGCGGTTTCCTCACGTATGACCATGCCGATCGCCTGGCCGAGGCGCAGGCCATGCTCGATGATCTGCACGGCCGGGGCGAACTGGTGCCGCTCGAAAACGTCCACCACGGCTTCGAAAGCCTGCCGGACGCATTCATCGCCTTGATGCAGGGGCAAACCACCGGCAAGACGCTGGTGGAAATCTGACCAACCGACCACCGACAAGGAGCAACGCGCCGTGGAAGAGCAAGTCTGGCACCCGATCGGCAGCGCAGACCATATTGCCGAAGGCCAAGCCAGCGTGCACGCAGTCGGCGGCTGGCAGGTGCTGCTGACGCGCCATGAAGACACGATCGTGGCCGTCAACGACCGCTGCACCCACGCCGCCGCGCGCCTTTCCACCGGCCGCATCCGCCGCGGCGCGCTGATGTGCCCGCTTCACGGCGCGCGGTTCGACCTGGCTGACGGCCACTGCATCGGCGGCGCCTATCCGGCGCTGCGCCGCTTCCCCGTGCGCGAAAGCGATGGCGTGGTAGAAGTCGCCGTGCCTGCCACGCCGCCCGGCATGGATGAAAT
Organism: Novosphingobium sp. SG754; assembly: GCF_013149315.1. Classification (NCBI taxonomy): domain Bacteria; kingdom Pseudomonadati; phylum Pseudomonadota; class Alphaproteobacteria; order Sphingomonadales; family Sphingomonadaceae; genus Novosphingobium; species Novosphingobium sp. SG754. The sequence goes on from NZ_JABGCC010000003.1 coordinate 154,796, forward strand.
GCCCGTCGATCATTGAGGGCTTCGGCTGGTCGCTGAAACCCTCAACCCTCGCGATCAGCCCTTGAACACCCCATGCCGCCGGCCAAAGGCGTGGAACAGGTCGGGCCAGGCGTGCGCCGGCACGGTTTGCGGCAGGCGCGCGCCAAAGCCGTGGCCGCCTTGGTCGAAGCCGTGGAATTCGCAGGGCCGCGCCTTGGCCAGCAGCGCCTGGTACATCGCCAGGCTGTTCTGGATCGGCACCAGGCCATCGTCGGAGGCGGCGGTCAGGAACGTGGGCGGCGTGTCCGCGCCAACCCGCTGTTCCACCGAGCCTGCCCGCGCGGCCGCCGCCGTGGCGCCGGGACCCAGCAGGTTGTCGCGCGAACCGGCGTGGACGAATGTCTCGCTCAAGGTGATCACCGGATAGATCAGCCCGGCGAGGTCAGGCCGCGCCGAAAGCGCGTCGGCCGCGTCGCGTGGGGCATAGGTCTGCTCGGCAAAGCGCGTCGCCAGGCTGCCGGCCAGGTGCCCGCCGGCCGAAAAGCCCAGCACTGCCACCCGCGCCGGATCAATGCCGAATTCGCCGGCGCGATGGCGCACCAGGCGGATGGCGCGCTGCATATCCTGCAAGGGCACCAGGCCGCGATCGCCCCAGCCCTCGCCCGGCAGTCGATAATAGAGGATGAAGCAGGTCACCCCGCGCTGGGTCAGCCAGTTGGCCTGCTCTTCCCCCTCGTTATCGATCGAGAGGAAGCCATAGCCGCCGCCCGGCACCAGGATCACGGCCGAGCCATCCTGATAGGCCGGCCGGCGCACCTCGATCGTGGGCGTGGCCACGCCATAGAGCCAGCGATCGTCGAACGCTGCGCTCTGGCTGCGCTGCTCGATCCGGCGCTTGGGCAAGATGGCCGGCGCGCCCGGCGCGGCACCGGGCCACAGCGGAATTGAGGGGCCTCCATAGTGGATCGCCGTGGGGCCGGCGCTCGCCTTGGGGCTGGCGGCGGCAAGTGCGCCCAGCGTGGCGAGGCCGCCAAGCAAGGCGCGGCGCGAGGGCGCGATCGTGGTGGTCATCGGTCGGTCCTTTCGCTCAGACCAGGCGATTGGTGCGGATGACTTCGCGATACCAGTCCGCGCTCATCTTGGGGGTGCGCTTCTGCGTGGCGAAATCGACGTGGTGGATGCCAAACAGCTTGGTATAGCCATCTTCCCATTCGAAATTGTCCATCAGGCTCCACAGGAAATAGCCCTTCACCGGCAGCCCCTCGCGCGTGGCGCGCTGCAGGTGGGTGAGGTAGTTGCGCAGGTACATCACGCGATCGGCGTCATAGACCTTGCCATCGGCGGCCACGGCATCATCGGCAGAACAGCCGTTTTCGGAAATGTACAGCGCCTTGGGCTTCCACAGGTCGTTGATGGTGCGCAGCCCCCAATACATCACCTCGGGCGTGACATAGAGCCAGGGCGAGGCCATGCGCGGCGACTGCGGCAGGTGCGGCAGGATCTCATAGCCGCCGGGCTTGCTGGCATCGGCGCGCACGGTGTTGCCGGTGTAGATATTGACCGAAACGAAATCGAGCGGGCTGCCGATCGCGGCCATGTCGCCGGCCTGCACTTTGGGCGCGTCCTTGCCCTGCGCGGCCAGGTAGCTGTCGATGTAGCGGCCTTCCATGATCGCGGTGAGGAACATGGCGTTTTCCTCGCGCACCGCGCGCTTGACCGCGTCGATATGCTCGGGCGTTTCCAGCGCAGGCACAAAGATCGTCGCGTTGTCCGCCAGGCCCACCTGCGTGCCGGGGCGGGCATGGGCGCGGATCGCCTGCACGCCCAGGCCATGGGCCAGCACGCCATGGTGGCGCACCTGGTTAACCTCGCCCATCGGCAGCTTGAGGCCGGGCGCCTTGCCCCCGGTCATATAGCTCAGGTCGGTAAAGCAGCGCAGTTCGTTGACCGTCATGACATGCTTGACGCGGTCGGTCAGCTTGCCGGCCATGAACCCGGCATAGTCGGCAAAGGCCAGCGCCGCGTCACGGTTCTGCCAGCCACCGGGCAGCGCGGCGGGCAGATCCCAGTGAAACAGCGTGACATGCGGGGTGATGCCGGCGGCGAGCAGGCCATCGACCAGGCGGTTGTAGTAATCCAGCCCCTTGGCATTGGGCTTGCCCTTCCCTTCCGGGAAGATGCGCGACCAGGCCACCGAAAAGCGATAGGCCTTGACACCCAGTGCCTTGAGCAGGGCAATATCCTCGGGATAGCGGTGATAGCTGTCGCACGCCACATCGCCGGTATCGCCATGGGCAACCTTGCCCGGGGTGTGGGAAAAGATGTCCCAGTTGGTGGGCCCTCGCCCGTCTTCCTTCACCGCGCCTTCGATCTGATAGGCTGCGGTGGCGCAGCCCCAGGCAAAATCGGCCGGGAATGCCAGGTCATCGCCCGCGCCCGCCGCGGTGCCGGCCGCAGTTGCGGTTTGTGCCAGCACGGGGTGCGTCCCGCCGATCGATGCGCCCAGGGCGGCCACGCCCAACCCACGGCCCAGATCGCGACGACTGATTCTGCTCATGCTGTCCTCTTCCTTGATAGTGTTCTGGCTTGGTTGTGTTCTGGCGCGAAAGTGTGCGGATCACTGCACCAGATCAGGCCGCCAGGGCCAATGCCAGGGCTGCTGCCAATCGGGCTCGAACCCCCGTATTCTCGGCAATGGTTACGCTATCATTGCCCCTGCTGACAATGCCTGTGTTTGACAAAATCGATTGCTGCGCGCTCGCCGGCCGTGCGCCGCCTGTGCAATCGGCTAGGCGCCGTGGCCCTGCCCCCCGGCTATGGTCGGGGCCAAAGCCATAACGGGAGAGACCCCCATGCCCTTTGCCGGCCCCGCCGAAGATCGCCTGGCCTTGCGCGAACTGCTTGAAACCTATGCCGATGCGGTGACGCGCTGCGATGCGCAGGCCTGGGGAGAAACCTGGGCCGAGGATGCGCAATGGTCGCTGCCCGATTATCCCGAAATCGGCACCACCCAAGGCCGCGCCGCGATCGTGGCGATGTGGGTGGAAGCGATGAAGCATTATCCCGGCATCATGTTCGAAGCCTGGCCCGGCAGCATCGTGGTGGATGGCGATCGCGCCACGCTGCGGTCCTACACCGCCGAGGTCTATGATTGGCCCGATGGCGTGCACCGCGATCGTGGGCAGTATGACGATGAATGCATCCGCATCGATGGCCGCTGGTATTTCAAAGCGCGCACGTTCCGCAACATCCATCGGCAGATCGCGCCCAAGGGGTTGTAATGCCTATCATTCGCCATCACGCCGGGCTGCGCGCGCTGGTGGCGGTGCGTGGCCATCCGTTTGATCGCACCGGCTTTGATGCCATGTTCCAGGCGATGGACGGCGTCAGCGCGACGATGGTGGACCAGCCCGCCGCCGCCCTGCTGATGGACCCCGATGGCATGGCCGAATTCGACGTGCTGGTGCTCTACGACATGCCCGGCCTCGATTTCGAAGCAACCGAGCCGCCCGCCATGCTCGCACCCTCGCCGCAGTTGCAGGCCGGTTTTCGCGCGCTGCTGGAACAGGGCAAGGGCGTGGTGGCGCTGCACCATGCGCTGGCGGCCTGGCCCACCTGGGCCGACTATCATGAATGGCTGGGCGGCCAGTTCCTGTACCGGCCGGCCATGGTGCGCGGCCAACTTGCGCCCGACAGCGGCTATCGCCACGATGTAGCCTATACTGCCCAGACCCATGCCCATCCCGTTACCCACGGAATCCCCACGGAATTTCCTGTGGTGGACGAGCTTTATCTGGCGCAGGTCTTTGCCGATGAGGTGGTGCCGCTGCTCACCTGCGATGCGCCGTTCACGCGCGATCACTTCTGGTCGGCAGACCTTGCCGTGCGCGGCGCGATGTTTGCCAACCATGGCTGGGACCATCCGCTCGCGCCACCGCTGATCGGCTGGGCCAAGCAGGCGCTGGCCAGCCGGCTGGTCTATCTCCAGCCCGGCGATGGCCCCGGCGCATGGAACAGCGCGCCCTATCGCGCCCTGCTGGAAAACGCGATGCGCTGGGTGGCGCACCAGGACCTGCGTTGAGCCAATATGCTACGTCACCCCGGGTCAAGCCCGGGGTGACAGTGGTGAAAAAGGGCCTCAGCTGCTGCCCCGAAAGCCCTCAGCGCGCGGTCATCCCGCCGTCCACCACGAACTCTGCGCCGGTGATATAGCGTGCCTCGTCCGACGCGAGGAACAAGTTCATGTTAGCGATATCTTCGGGCGCGCCCATATAGCCCATCGGCACCAGGCCCATCACCGCGTCATAGTTGGCGGCATTGTCTTCCAGCGCCACGCCCTGGATATTGGTGGCGATCATGCCGGGATGCACGGTGTTGCAGCGGATGCCATCGGTGGCCCCTTCCAGCGCGACGACCTTGGAAAACAGCCGCACCCCGCCCTTGCTGGCGGCATAGGCGGCGCAGCCCGGCACGCCGATCAGGCCGGCGACCGAGGAGATATTGATGATCGACCCACCCCGCGCGCGGCCATCGGCGCCCGGGCGGCGCATCATCACAAACGCGCGTTGCGTGCCCTGGAACACGCTGTTGAGGTTCACGTCGTTCTGCCGCAGCCAATCGGCCGTGGTCACCTTGTCAAACTCGCCCAGCACGGCGATGCCGGCATTGTTGACGATAATGTCGAGCGCCCCATCGGCGGCATCGATCGCGGCGATCACGCGATCCCAATCGGCTTCCGAGGTCACGTCGTGCGCCAGGGCCGTGGCCACCCCGCCGGCATCACGGATCGATTGCGCCACCTGTTCCGCGCCGGCCAGATCGCGATCGGTGACATAGACCCGCGCGCCTTCCTGGGCAAAGCGGATGGCCGTGGCACTGCCCAGCCCGGGCACCGATGCCCCGCCGGTAACGAGGGCGATCTTGCCTTCCAAGCGCTTCATGCTGTTTCCTTTCTTGTGCGACCTGGCCTTAAGCGACCGGGCAGGGGTCGGGACCGGGCGCCGCCCGATCCCGAGCGGCCATCAGAACTTGAAACCGATCGTGCCGCCATAGGTGCGCGGTTCGAGCGCCATGCCGAACGACCACAGGCCCGCCACGGTAAAGGCATGGGTGGTGGTGCGGATATCGGCAAGGTTGCGCCCGAACACGCGCAGATAGGCATCAGTCTTGTTGATCTTGAAATTGAGCGTCAGGCTGGCATCGACCAGGTCCTGCGTCACCGTGCGCACGCGCGCATCGTTGCCGCTCACGATCTGGCCGGGCGTGCCGAGTGCCGTGGTGCCCGCCGCGCTCGATGCGATCGAGATCTGCTCGTCATAGGGGCTGATGTGCCGCCACGACAGCGAGCTGACCACGCTGCCGAAATCGGTGGGGATGGTGTAGTCGCCGCTGATCGAGCCCGAGAACGTGGGCGCATAGATCAGGCGGTTGGCGGTGTAATCGAACGGCGTGATCGTGGTGCCGACTAGGCCCCCCACCACGAAGCGGCGGAAGTGCGACTGCATCAGCGCGGCCGAGGCCGTGATCTTGAAGTTGGAGCTGACGCGCAGCGAACCGTCGAACTCGATCCCCTTGATCAGCGCGCCGCCCGGCACGTTGCTGGTGATCGTCTGGTTGCCGGTGGAGCAGGCGCACGGGATCGTCGTGTTCTGCTGCATGTTCTTGTAATCAGAGATATAGCCGGCCAGGTTGATGTTCAGGCGGTGATCGAACAGATCAAGCTTGGCACCCACCTCATAGGAGTCGAGCGTTTCGGGCTGGAACGGCCGGGTGGCATAGTTGGCGTCGCCCGCGCGCGGGCTGAACCCGCCGGAACGATACCCGCGCGACCAGCTGGCATAGAACATCGCATCGGAATTGGGGCGATAGTCGATGCCCACCTTGGGCGTGAACTTGGAGAAGTTGGCCGAACCGGGCGGGAATGGCGCCCCGAGGAAGCCATTGGCCAGGTACTTGTAATCGTGCGACCAGCGCCCGCCGAACGAGAGGCGTACCTTGTCGATGATCGCCCAGTTGAAATCGGCAAAGGCGGCATAGCTTTCCGACTTGGCGTTTTCGATCTGCGGCGCGGCGTCAAACGTGCACGGCGGGGTGTTGGGGGAAAAGCCGAACACGCGCGAGCACTGCTTGAAATCGTACTTGCTGTTGAAATAGAACCCGCCGATCACATAATCCAAACCCTGGATCAGGTTGCCGGCGGCGCGCAGTTCCTGGCTCCACTGCGTGTAGTTCTGGATACGATCGACGTAATAGAGATCGGTGGACGAACCGTCGAAATCCTGGGTCTGCCGCTCGGCGCTGTGACGCCAGCCGGTGATCGAGGTCAACTTAACGCTGCCCAGGTTATAGTTCATTTCCAGCGTGGCATCGGGGGCGTGATAGGTGCTGAGCGCCGGCTGGCCAAACGTGGTATAGAGATCGGTGGTGGTGTTGCGGTTGCATTCCTGCGCCGGCTCGAACGCGCAGAACACTTCGCCGGTCTTGGCCAGGTTGCTCACCACCGGCACGAACGACTGGATCACGTTCTCGATAGTGAACTGCGCAGTGAAATCGGAATCGGCCGGCTTGAACAGGATCGTGCCGCCAAAGCTGTCACCCTTGGAGGCGCCGTCAGAACGGTTGTAGGTGGCGTTGTGATAGAAGCCGTCGCTCTGGTTGTGGAAGTACCACAACTTGAGGCCCAGGGTTTCGCCATTGCCGAAATTGCCGATCGCCTTGCCCGACCAGGTATTCCAGCGACCATAGGTGAACTCGGCCTTCATGCCCGCGGTCATGGTCGGCTTGCTGCGCGTGATATTGACCACGCCGCCGATGGTATTGGCGCCAAACAGCGTGCCCTGCGGCCCGCGCAGCACTTCGATCTGGGCAATATCGAACGCGTCCTGCAACTGGCCGGTGTTGGTGCCGATGGTCACGCCATCGACGACCACGCCGACCGTCGGCGTCTGGCTCTTTTCGATGTCGGCATAGGTCAACCCGCGGATAGACAGGTTGGCCGCCTGGGCACCGGAATTCTGCTGGGTGATCAGCAGGCCGGGCGCCGCGCCCTGCAGATCGCCGATGTTCACCGCGGCCTTGTTTTCCAGCATCGCGGCATTGACCGCGGTGATCGCCACCGGCGTGGTCTGCAGCGATTCCGCGCGGCGGCGGGCGGTCACGATGATGGCGTTGGTGTCTTGCGAGACGGCGCTATCGGCCTGCGGGGCAGCATCGGCCGCCGGCGCTTGCGGCGCAGGCGCCCCTTCGGCCAAGGCCAGCCCGGGGAACAGCGGCACGCTGACCCCGGCCAGAAGCACGCACGCAGCACGATTGGCAAAGCAGCCTTTCATCCTCTCACTCCCCCAGTATCTTTATCCCGCAGGGTTCTTGCCCCTTGATGATGGGAACCTATGCCGGGGAGGGCACGCACACCTACTGCAACAAATCATAGGTGCTTGCCCCGGGGTTTGGGCCAAGCTGCAAGCACATGATCGGGGCTGGCCAAGGCAGCCCCGCCGGATTGGGAGAGCAATGATGAACCCCCTGGAAAATCGCCGTTTCCTGTTGCAACGGCGCCCACACGGCACACCACAGCGCGATGACTTCCACCTGGAAACCGGCGCCGTGCCAGCTGCCCCGCAAGGCGGCATGGTAGTGCGCAACCATTTCATCTCGCTCGATCCGGCGCAGCGCGGATGGATGGACGATGCGCCCAGCTATATGCCGCCGATCGCGCTGGGCGATGCCGTGCGCGCCACCACGGTGGGTCGGGTGCACGAGTCGCGCAATCCCGATTTCGCGGTGGGCGACTGGGTGCTGGGCCTTAACGCGATCGAGGATTATTCGGTGGTCACCCCCGGCGGCTTCACCAGCAAGATCGACGTGTCGATCGTCGATAGCCCCTCGCGCTATCTCTCGGCCGTGGGCGCGGTGGGCCTGACGGCCTATTTCGGGCTTACCGATGCAGCGGCACCGCGCGCTGGAGAAACCCTTCTGGTTACAGGTGCAGCCGGGGCAGTGGGATCGATGGTGGGTCAGATCGGCAAGATCCTGGGCCTTAGGGTCATCGGCATTGCCGGCGGCGCGGAAAAGTGCCGCCGCCTGGTGCAGGACTACAGCTTTGACATGGCAATCGACTACAAGGACGCGCACGGGGCCAAGCCGGTCGACGCCCTCTCGGCCGAAATTGCCGCTGCCGCGCCGCAGGGGGTGGATATCCTGTTTGAGAACGTCGGCGGCGATGTGATGGATGCGGTGCTGATGAACCTGGCGCTGCATGCCCGCGTGGTGCTGTGCGGGTTGATCAGCGAATACAACGCCCCGGAAAAGATCGGCATTCGCAACCTGTGGCAGGTGATCGTGAAACAGGCGACGATCAAGGGTTTCCTGATCGCCGGCTATGTCCCCCGCTTTGCCGAAGGCGGCGCGGCCGTGGCGCAATGGATCGGCGAAGGGCGCCTGCGCGTGGACGAGGATATCCAGCATGGCCTGGAAAACGCCTATGACGCATTCATGCGCCTGTTCACTGGCGCCAACACCGGCAAGCTGGTGCTGGCGGTGGAGTGATGGGCGTAAACTCTCTCCCCCTCCTCTTCAGAGGAGGGGGTCGGGGGGTGGTGGAAAGGTAGTGTAAGGCTTCGCACCACCCCCGACCCCTCCTCTGAAGAGGAGGGGAGAAATCGCTTCACCCCCCAAACGCACAATCCCCAAAACCTCAGAACTGCACACGCTTGGTATAGCCGCCATCAATCACCACATTGGTTCCCGTGGTGAAAGACGATGCCGGGCTGGCCAGGAACACCACGGTGCGCGCCACTTCTTCCGGCCCGCCCCAGCGGCCCAGCACGAACTGCGCCTGCGTGGCGGCATAGAGTTCGGGCATGACGCCCTCGATCGCTTCCCAGTTGCCGCCGGGAAAGCGGATCGGGCCCGGTGATACACTGTTGACGCGAATGCCCTTGGCGCCCAGAGCCTGGCTCAGCTGTCCGGCATGCACCAGCAGCGCGCCCTTAAGCGCGTTGTAGCCTTGCGGCACGATGAAGGTTTCCACGCCGGCCGTGCTGGCCGTGACCACGATGCTGCCCTCGCCCGAGGCGGCGAGCGCCTCTTCCAGCACCTCCACCCCGATGACCAGGCCCATGATGTCGTAATCCAGGCTCTTTTGCCAATCGCCCGTCGCGCCCGCGCCGCTGGTGGAGATCATCGGCACGAAGATATCGCATCCGCCCAGCGCGTCGCGCGCCTGCGTCAGCCACGCGCGATAGGCATCGTGGCCGCTTTCCATGTCGAATGCGCTGCCAAATACCTTGCCGCCATGCGCGGCCAGCGCGGCGGCGGTTTCGGCCACCTGTTCGGCATTGCGCGAACAGAACGCGACATCGGCGCCTTCTGCGGCGAACAGCTCTACCGTGGCGCGGCCGATGCCCCGGCTGCCGCCGGTGAGGATTACCTTTTTCCCCTTGAGTCCCAGATCCATGTTCTCGTTCCTTTCGGACGCGCACGCCGCGCCATGATAGCAGGATCAAACTGGCGCATCGCCCCGGCCGCGCTCCACTGCCCTTTTGGAGAGGAATGGCCTGCGCGTGCCTGTGTTAGCAAGCGGGCAAACGTCATGCGGGAGAGAGCGATGGGCAGGTTGGACGGCAAGCGCGCCGTGGTTCTGGGCGCGAGCAGCGAAGGCAACATGGGCCAGCACATCGCGCGCCGTTTTCTGGACGAAGGCGCACAGGTTCTGGTCGCCGGGCGCAAGGAAAGCGTGCTCGCCGATTTTGCCAGTGCCCATGCGTGCCACTGGGCGGCGTGCGACATCACCAGCCCGGAAAGCCTTGCCGCGATGGCCGATGCGGCGGTTGGCGCGATGGGCGGGGTGGATATTGCCGTCAACGCCACCGGCTGGGGCCTGCTCAAGCCGTTCCTCGATACCACGCGCGACGAACTCGATACCATCACCGCGCTGCAATACATCGGCCCGTTCCAGTTCTACCAGGCGATGATCCGCAAGATGGCGCGCAGCATGGGCGGCACCGGCGGCAGCCTGATCCAGATCAGCAGCGCCACAGCCACGATCATGCTCAACGATCACGCCGCCTACATGGGCACCAAGGCCGGCACCGACCATGTGGTGCGCTGCGTGGCACACGAATTTGGCGAGGAAGGCATCCGCGCCAACTCGATCTCGCCGGGCCTTACCGAAACACCGATGACCGCCGAGGCCAAGGCCGTGCCCGGCCTGTTCGACAGTTTCCTGGCGGGCTATCCGCTGGGCCGCATCGGCACGAGCGACGATATCGCCGCCGCCGCCGTGTTCCTGGCCAGCGACGAATGCTTCATGACGGGGGAAAACCTCCAGGTAAACGGCGGCCTTACCTTGCGGCGCAACCCCACCCGCGCGGAAATGGCCGCGGCCATGGCCAAGGGCGGCTGAAAAAGACCGCCCGCTGCCATCTGGTTTCGCTCGGTGTGCTGCGCTAGGCAGGCCTGATGCAAGCAAGCCATGATGACGACGCGCCCGGAACCTGGACCGCGCAAGGGGCCAACCACGCCACGCGGGCGCAACGGATAACCGGTGTCGTTGCCATCGTGCTGCTGGCGCTGGCTGGCCTGTGGACCTTGCGGATGTTCCTGCCCGCGCTGGGCTGGGGCGTCATCCTGGCGGTCTCGCTTTGGCCGCTCCACGTTACAGCGGCGCAGCGCTGGCCACGCGGGCAGAAGCTGGTCTTGCCTGCGGTGTTCACCCTGCTGGTGCTGCTGGTGTTTGTCATCCCGCTGGTCATGGTCGCCGCCGCCGTGGCGCACGACAGCATGGCCGTGACGCAGTGGCTGGCGCAGGCCCATGCCCAGGGCGTGCCGGTGCCCGATTTCGTGGCGCACCTGCCCTATGGCGATCACCTGGTCGCCTGGTGGCAGCAGACCCTGGCCACGCCCGAGGCGATCGATCGCCTGTCGATGCAGGCACACAAGCTGCACTTCACCTCAGGCGAAAAGATTCTGGGCCTGGTCGCGCATCGCGTGCTGCTGGTCAGCTTCATGCTGCTGACGCTGTTCTTCCTGATGCGCGATGGCGCGCGGGTGGCCCATGCCTTGCGCATCGGCACGCGCCGCGCCTTTGGCGAACTGGGCCTGCGCGTGGCTGATCAGGCAGTGCTGGCGGTGCGCGGCACGGTCAATGGCCTGATCATCATCGGCTTTGGCGAAGGCGTATTGATGGGCCTGGCCTATGGCTTTGCCGGAGTGGACCATGCCGCGCTACTCGGCCTGCTCACCGCGCTGCTGTCGGCCATTCCGCTGGGCGCGGTGGCGGCGGTGGTCCTCGCCGCTGCCCTGCTCGCCGCGGCCGGAAAGGCGGCGGCAGCAGTAATCGTGCTGGTCTTTGGCAGCGTGGTGATCTTCGTGGCCGATCACTTCGTGCGCCCGGTGTTCATCGGCGGGGCCACGCGGCTGCCCTTCCTGTGGGTGCTGCTGGCCATCCTGGGCGGGATCGAAACCTGGGGCCTGATCGGGCTGGTGATCGGGCCGGCGCTGATCGCCGTGCTGATGCTGCTGTGGCGCGAATGGGTTGGCGCGCACCAGGGCCCGCTCAACCCGGCGCCGGAAGCGTCTCTGCCGCAATGATCTGCGCGATCTGCGCGCGCAGCTGATCCTTGCGCACCTTGCCCGCCGCCGTGCGCGGCAGGGCCGCGATCATTTCAAAGCGTTCGGGAATCTTCTGCCGGGCAAGGCCACTGGCCGCCACGTGCGCGGCCAGGTCAGACGCCGCCACAGCGCCCCGTGCCACGATGAACGCGCAGACCCCCTCGCCCAGCCGGGCATGGGGCATGGCCACCACCGCGCAATCGGCCACGGCCGGGTGCGTGGCCAGCACCTGCTCGATCTCGGTCGCGGAAATGTTTTCGCCGCCGCGAATGATCAGGTCTTTCTTGCGCCCGGTAACGGTGATGGCGCCGGCGGCGTCGCGCACGCCCAGGTCACCGGTGCGGAAAAAGCCCTGCGCGTCGATGGCCTTGGCGGTTTCGGCAGGATCAGTATAGCCGATCATCATCGCCGGCCCGCGCGCGAGGATTTCCCCCTCGCGCCCATCGGGCAGATCGTGGCCGGCTTCATCGACGATGCGCACGGCATAGTCGACGATGCGCCCGTCGGTCTGCGCCGCGCGCGCAGGATCATCGGGCCAGCCAAAGCTGACCAGCGGCACTTCGGAACTGCCGAACACGCGAAACGGCGCGCAGCGGGCAAAGGCTGATCGCGCCTCACGGATCACCTCGGGCGCGACGGCCGCGCCGCCGCAGGCAAAGAAACGGAACGTGGGCAGGGTCTCGCTCGCCGCGCGCGCGGCGGCGGCCAGCTCCACCAGGAACGGCGTGGCCGCCACCGTGCCAACCACGCCATGCCGCGCGATCAGGACGAGCGCCTCCTGCGCGTTCCAGCTTTCCATCAGGACCGTGCAGGTGCCCATCACCAGCGGCATTTCCAGGCCATTGGCAAAGCCCGACACATGCGTGACCGGCGATGGCATCAGCACCGCCTCGCCCGGTTTCAGCCCCCAGAACGCGCCGCTCTGGCCGATCACCCGGCCCAGCGTGGCATGGCTGTGCAGCACGCCCTTGGGCCGCCCCGTGGTGCCCGAGGTATAGAGCACCATCTTCACCGCCATGGGATCGACCACCACCCGTGCATCGGGCAGGCTGCGCTCGGCCGCCACCAGGCTGGCAAGATCGTCAGGCCCCTCGCCGCGCACGGTGAACACATGCGTCAGCGCGGGCAGATCGGCCTGCACCCGGGCGGCCATGGCAGCGTGGTCCACCTTGCGGAACACCGTGGGCACGAACAGCGCGCGGGCCGCGCCATCGCCCAGCATCATGCGCATTTCGGCATCGCGATAGATCGGTACGATCGGGTTGACCACCAGCCCGGCGATCACGCAGGCCAGGTTCAGCACCGCCGCCTCGCGCCAGTTGGGCAACTGGAACGCCACGACATCGCCCGGCACCAAGCCGCGCGCGCGCAGCGACGCGGCCAGTGCCTGGGCATCGGCCCACAAGGCGGCAAATGTCAGCGCGCCGGCATCATCGACGATGCAGGGATCATCGGGCCGGCTGAGCGCCAGATCAGCGGCGCGATCGGCTATCGTCTGATGCGGCCACAGCCCCTCGCGCACGAATGGCGCCTGGTGCGCGGCCGGAACGGCGGGCCAGGATCGGGCAGGTTCACGCGCTGATTCGCCGCTGTCGTTCATCATCCTCGTCGCCTTGCCCGTTTTGCGCTTGTTCGCCGGTTAGCGGGCGCCTGTCCACTTGGCCAAAATGCGAGGAACCTGTCACCTGTCCCAGCTTGGCAAGGCGATCTGCCTGCGGCAGCTTTGCCCGATAGCGTCACAAGCAAAACAGGCAGGAGAGGCCGCAGATGAGCAATGAACGGGCCGAGCGGCGCCAGCGGATCGGCGATATTGCCGAGATCATGCTGGATTACGTCGAGCACAACAGCACCTACCAGGCCCAGCAGGTGGCGCGCGTGCGCACGGCCACCTATACCGATCCCGATCAGTGGAAGGCCGAGATGGAACTGGTGTTCCGCCGCGTGCCGCTGATGCTGGCCTTCACCGCCGAACTGCCCGAGCCGGGCAATTACAAGGCGATGGACGCGATGGGCCTGCCCGTGCTGATCGTGCGGGACAAGGCAGGAGAGGTGCGCGCCTTCCTCAACGTCTGCTCGCATCGCGGCGCGCCGGTCGCTTCGGAAGGGCACGGCAAGTGCGCCCGCTTCACCTGCAAGTACCACGGCTGGACCTATGGCCAGGACGGCAAGCTGCTCGGTGTGTCGGAAAGCGCCAACTTTGGCGATGTCGACAAGGCCGGCCTCGCGCTGCGCGCGCTGCCGTGCGAGGAACGCGCGGGCATGATCTTCGTGGCGCTCACGCCCAATGCCCCGCTCGATCTCGATGACTATTTCCAGGGCTTTCTCGAGGATTTCGACAATGTCGGCTTTGCCGATTGGGCCTATCTCGGCAGCCGCACGATCGAGGGCGCCAACTGGAAGATCGCGTTCGACGGCTATCTCGAAGGCTATCACTTCGCCTCGCTGCACCCCGCCACGATCGAGCCACGCACGCCATCGAACCGCATGTTCTACGAAGGCTTCGGCCCCTCGATGCGCATCGGCTTTCCCCAGCACCGCATTGCCGAGGCGCTGAAAGACGTGCCGCGCGAGGATTGGGGCGACCAGGAAAACAACGGCTTTGATTTTGTGCGCATCCTGTTCCCCAATGTCTCGGCGTTCCTCGCGCCCGAAATTACCCAGGTGGCCCAGCTGTTCCCCGGGCCGACGCCCGATCGCAACCGCACCGTGCTGCACTATCTGCGGCGCGAGCCGATCCGCGACGAGGCCGACCGCGCCGCGGTGGAGCAGATGATCAACTTCTTCCGCGATGTGACCTATCAGGAAGACTACGTCATCGGCATGGAAATCCAGAAAGGCCTGGAAAGCGGCGCGCACGACAACCTGGTGTTCGGCCGCAACGAACGCGGCAACCAGTATTTCCACGAATGGCTCAACTGGTATCTGCAGGATGATGCCACCCTGCCCAAGCCGGTAATGTGAGAGGGCGGCGAGCATGACAGTCCAGGACAACAAATCGCGCTATTCGCCCGATTTCGACATGCCGGTGCGCGGCGACACGATCACAGCCGATCGCTATATCTCGCGCGACTGGATGGACAAGGAAGGGCAGAATCTGTGGCCCAAGGTGTGGCACCTGGGCGGAATGCTGGCCGAACTGGAGGAGGAAGGCGACTTCATTCGCCACGATTTCGGCAAGGATTCGATCCTGATGATCGCCCAGGCCGATGGCAGCGTGCGCGCGTTCTACAACAGCTGCCCGCATCGCGGAAACCGCCTGGTGCTGGGCGATGCCGGCTCGCTGCCGCGCATCACCTGCGGCTATCACGGCTGGCAGTTCACTCCCGATGGCCTGCTCGCCAAAGTGCAGGACCCGGATGATTTTGCCGGCGGCAACCCCTGCGGCAAAGTGCACCTGTCGGAACTGCGCTGCGAAACCTGGGGCCCGTTCGTGTTCTGGTGCATGGACGATGACGTGCCGCCGCTGGCGCAGTGGATGGCGCCCTTGCAGGAACGCCTCGCCAACTATGGCTTGGATAACTGGGTGCGCGTGCTCAAGCTATCGTGCGACGCGGAATTCAACTGGAAGGTGATCCGCGACAATTTCAACGAAAGCTACCACCTCCCCACGATCCATCCCGAACTGGCCACGTTCATCAACGACGGCCTGCCCACGACGGTGTTCGAGATGTATCCCAGCGGCCACAACGCGATGTGGATGATCGGCCACCAGGCCACCACGCGGGTGGACTATCACAGCGCCGAAGTGCCTGCCCCGCTCGATGATATCGCCCGCGCCTGGGGCATCGATCCGGCCGATTATCAGGGCCGCACCGGCGAAATCCGCGCCGCCGTGATCGCCGCCAAGCGCAAGCTGGGGCCAGAGCGCGGCTATACCATGTACGAAGACATGACCGACCAGCAACTGGTGGACTATTTCCACTGCACGCTGTTTCCCAATCTCACGCTCACCATGTCGCCCGAACAGATGCAGGTGCTGCGCACCGAGCCGCATCCCACCGACCCGGAAAAATGCGTGTTCCAGCATTGGTGCCTCTATCCCCCGGTCAAGGGCATGAAAGAGGTGGTCACCCCGATCGGCACCGTGCCGCTGCGCCACGATGCCGTGGCACGGCACAGCCGCTATGGCGATGGCGTCTCGCTGGGCTTTGTCGCCGATCAGGATCTCTCGATCGGCACCACGCAGCAACAAGGCCTCAATTCGCGCGGCTTCAAGGGCTGTATCCTGCCCGGCCAGGAAAAGCGCATCCAGCGCTTCCACGAACTGCTCAACGATTACGTGGCCAGCAAGGGCCCGGTGCAGCCGGCATGACCTATCCCCCGCCGCCCTGCCCCGCAGACGTGCGCCTGGCCCTTGCCGATCTGCTCACCGCCTATGCCATGGCGGTGGACGATATCGGCAATGCGGCCGGCGTTGCCGCGCTGTTCGCGCCCGATGGCTGCTATGACCTGACCAGCCTGGGCATGGACCGGATCGTCGGGCGTGCAGGCATCCAGGGGTTCTTCGAAGCCGCCTTTGCCACCATGGCCAGCAACGCCCACTTTGTCGGCAACGTGGCACTCGGCGCCTATGACGCCACCGCCGGCACCGCGCAGGTCACGGCCTATGGCCACGCCTTCAGCCTGGGCACCGATGGCACCCTGCTAGAGGTGAAGGCCCGCTACGCCTTCGACCTTGCCCAGCACGAGGGCACCTGGCGCATCGCGCGTCTGGGCATGACCATGCTGCTGCCCCCGGTCCACACCCCGGCGCCCTGAACACGATCCTCCCCGCCCAGCGGGGAGGTGGCAGCCCGCAGGGCTGACGGAGGGGCGCGGTCTCGAACATCGCAGAGCAGGACGGCACGCTGTCCTCCACCCACACACAAAGACGCGAAGAACACCGCAGTGCCTTCGCGCCTTTGTACAAATCGCAATAGCGTCGGTGATCAGGTCGGGTTCTTCAAATAGGCGATCACGTCGGCGCGGTCCTGGCCCTTGGGCAGGCCGGGGAACGTCATCTTGGTGCCCGGCACCACGCGCTGCGGCTTTTCCAGGTACTGGAACAGCTTTTCGGCGGTCCAGGTAATTCCACTGCTCTTGTTGGCGTTGGAATAGGCAAACCCGGCGATGGAGCCAGCCTTGCGACCCACCACCCCTGCGAGCGAGGGCCCGATCATGTTCTTGCCGGGCTCGGCCGAGTGGCAGGCCTGGCACTGTGCGAAGATCTGCTTGCCGTGCACCGGATCGGCGGTGAACGATGCCAGCGTGGTGTGATCGAGTGTGTCGGTGGAATCAGCCGCCGGCGCGGGCGTGCTGGCCGCTGCGGCCGGGGTCATCGATGCCGCTGCAGCGGCCGTCGTGGTTTCGCTGGCAGCTGGCGTCTGTTCCGCTGCCGATTTGCTGCCGCCGCCACCACACGCGGCAAGCAGCAGCGTGGCGGTGCCCAGTGCAAGATAATGAACCTTGGATATCATCTGCATCCTCCGTTTTGTTTTATGAGGCTGCGCGTCACACAGGACGGCGGGAAACTAGAACGTGTCCGATAGTGCCACGCAATACGGCCGTAAGGGCAAGAACATATCATCGCCAGGGTGCGGATCTGGCCGGCGGATCGTGCCAGTTATCCCGCATTTTTCCGATACTTCCCTCGCGCGTTAACGGCTGGCCCCCCGAACCGTTCCCGAATGCATGATCGGGCCTGACATCAAGGCGGCTGGCTGGCTTTCGGCATTGCCTTCATCCCGCCGGAGTGGCCGGCGCGGCCGAGGCGACCGGCTGGGTGGGCGTTGGCGCCTGCAACGGCGCGGGGAACGTGGCGGGAACCGTGGCGTTGCCCGGCGCGCCCCACAAGGCATGGTAATCCTTGGCCATGGGATAGCCGCCCATCGGCTTGTTCTTGCCCTGGTGGCAGGTGGCGCAGCTGACCTTGAACGGATCACCCATCGGCCCCTTGCGATAGGCCGGGAAAGCATTGGTCAGCGAGCTGATATACTGCCCATTGGTTTCGCGCACCATGCGGATGCCGTACCAGGCCTTGGCCCGCTTGGGCGTGCTGATCGGCCAGGCACCAAGAGCCTGGGCATTGTGGCAGAACGTGCAGTTCACCCCCAGCGCCTTGGACACGTGGATCATCACGGCATAGGAATTTTCGGTCTGCATCACGCTGGTCTTGTCAGCCGGCGAAGGATGCGCGGCCGTGGCCTGAACGCGGATGTTCTGGTCCTTTTTCGGATCGCCGGTCAGATAGAGCGCCAGCGAGGCATCGGGCAGCGACGAAAATCCCGTGGCGGCGATCGGGTCGTCCTGGCCATGGCGGTTGCCGATGATGCCGCTGGGCGGCGCGGGCGGCATGGTCCAGTGGTTGGTCGGCACGGCCTGGCCACGGTGGCAGGTCCAGCAGGTCACCCCGGTCTGGGCCACGTGCGATTGCCAGTTGTGGTTGATGTTGCGCGTCATCTGCAGCATGCGCCGCGCGACAACCTTGGTATAGAGTTCGTCAGAGGCCATGTTGTTGGGATTGTGGCAATAGTTGCAGCCTTCCTTGGGCGCCACCCAGGCGGTCATCGCGGCCATGGTATAGCTCAGCTGCTCGGCGGATTCATCGCCCAGCACCTGCAGGTTCTGGAACTGCTCCTTGGCGCGCGGCCCGTCGGTGGATGGCGGGTCATAGGGCGGCGGCGGCACCTCGTCCTTGGCCATGGCCACTTTCTTGACCGTGACCTGGTCCATGCCGGTGCCGCGATAGCCGTTCTGGCCCGAAACCTTGTGGGAAAGTTCGCAGCCCCCCAGGGACAGCGCGGCAAGCGCCGCCAGGGCAATAGCGGTGATCCGTCTCATTTCCCCGTGCTCCCCAAGGTGGCGGGGTCAATCACCCCGGTTGCCGGATAGTGCGGCGCATAGCCGTGCTGCTGGGCCCACAGATACCAGTTGTCCACCACGGTGCCGGTCAGCAGGATGCCGATGCCCCCGGTCAGCGTGGTCAGCACGGCAAACCACCAGGCCCAGCGATGGATCGATTCCATCGTGGCGTTGAAACCCATGGTCCAGCGCCAGAACAGCGCGGCGCGTTCCGATGCGGTGCCGCGATCGGTGATCTGCTCGATCTCGCGCTCGCCGCCATAGCGGCCCACGGCGAGGATCGTCGCGCCGTGCATGGCAAACAGCAGGGTGGAGCCATAGAGGAACGCGATCGAGAAGCAGTGGAACGGGTTGTAGAACAGGTTGCCATAGCGGATCGAAAAAGCAGCGGTCCAATCGAGGTGCGGAAAGATGCCGAACGGCACGCTTTCGGCCCAGCTGCCCATGAAGAACGGGCGGATGAAGCCCAGCACCAGGAACAGCCAGATCGCGCTGAGGAAGGCCCAGGCGACATGCGTGCCCATGCCGAGCGCGCGGGCGCGGGTATAGGTGCGCACCCACCACAGCATGACCGAGGTGGTCAGGCAAAAACCGGCGATGATCCACCACCCGCCCTTGGCCAGCGGCACGAACGGGGAAAAGCCATATTGCGGGCCGGGCGGCTCCAGCGACAGCCACGGCAGCAGGCGCACGAACTGGATCGGGTTCCAGTTGACCGAGGCCAGCATGTTGAGACCGATGATCTCGAACGCGGTAAACCCGAAGATCAGCGCGAAAATGCCGGTCCAGCCGAGGTAGATCGGGCCGATCTGCGCCTGGCCGACCAGGCCGAGGAGGTGGACGAAGCCGCCCTGCCCGATGCGCTCCTCGCTGCCCGGTGGCAGGGCCACGCCCATTTCCGGTTCGCCGCGCAATTGCACTTGGGTGAATATGTTCTGGTAGGTCGTCATCGCACGGTGCTCCTTCACGACCAGATCGGCAGGTTGAGCCACCAGGTCCACCACTCGGGCCAACCGCGCGTCCACAACGGGCCGCTGATGACTATGCACACCGCGCTCCAGAACCCGGCGTTGAGCGCCAGCAACAGGCCCAGGCGGTGAATGCCCAGCGTGCCGATCGAATAGCCGATAAGATCGCGGAAGAAGGTGTCTTCGTATTCCGGTGATTTGACCTCGCCACCCTTGGGCGGGTTGACGGCCGAGAGCACCAGCGCGCCATGCAGCGCCAGCGCCAGCGTGGTGGTGAAGAAGAACGACACCGCCAGCATGTGCGCCGGGTTATAGTGGAAGTGCAGGTACTGGTATCCGGTGTTCGACACCCAATCGAGGTGGCTGAAGATCCCATAGGGAAAGCCCCAGTGCCACGCGCCCAGCAGGACCGGACGGATCACCACCAGCGTGAAATAGGCAAAGATCGCCATGCCAAAGGCCACCGGCACATGATAGCCCATGCCCAGCTTGCGGCAGATTTCCACCTCGCGCAGCGCCCATGACACGAACGAGACCAGCGCGCAGACCGTGATGATCTGCCAGAAGCCGCCTTCCTTGAGCGGCGCCAGCGCCAGGCCATATTTGAGATCGGGCGGCGCGATCGAAATCAGCCAGGGATTCCAGGTCGGGCCTTGTGATGCGGAATAGAAAATAAGCGCCGTGCCCAGCGAGGCGAAGATCGCCGTTACCACGCCGAAAAAGCCGACGTAGAACGGGCCCACCCAGAAATCGAACAGGTCGCCACCGATCAAGGTGCCGCCACGCACGCGATATTTTCGTTCGAAACTCAGGAGTGCCATGGCCATCCCCCTCTCCGCCTGGATGCGGCGGCTGTTGTGTTCAGATGCCAGTTTTTTCAGGCGTCAGCGCCCATGAGGCGGCGGTCGGGATCGCCGCCGCCTCTCGCACGGGCTTGCGTCAGCTGGCCGGTTTTGCGGCAGCGGCGGCATGCGCGGCGCCCTGCGCCGAGTTGGGGCCGTCGAGCCAGTTGTAGGTGTCGGTGCTGAGCAGGATGAAGTGAATGATCAGTGCCAGCACGAGCAGAAAGCCGAACAGGGCAACCAATGTCCTGCGCGGATCGAAAATCAGCCAAAGTCTCCACATGGGTTTTATCCTTGTGCAAGAGTGTTGGCCCTCGCCCCATCAGGCCCCCTTGGCCCGATATCGCGAGGGAGTGGGCGGCTTACAGCCAGGGCTTCCACATCCAGACCAGGACGTGTGCAACCACGGCCACGCCGGTGAAGCCCAGGAAGCTGCTCATGAACAGCTTGTGGAACTCCTTGGCTTCCTCGGGCGTGAGATACGTTCTCAGCCCAAAGCGATCGTCACGATCACTCATAGCCCAATCTCCTTTCGTTGGTGGTGTGCGAGAGGCGAAACGACCTCTTCGGGTATCCTCGCGGCGCCCGAATGCACCGTGAGAATGGCTGGGCCGGGCTGCGCGCGGCAGGCTTCCGGGCGGATGGAACGGGCGCGGGTCATGCGACCTGCGCCTCAAGCAGGGCATCGGCCAGCCGATCGGCCGATACGCGATCTTCGCCATGGCGGCGGGCGGCGCGCTCGGCGCCATCGCGCAGCCGCTTGGCCGCCGAAATGCGGATCAGCACGGGCTGTGCTGCCACCACCTCGTCCAGCCGCGTCTTGGCATCGTCATCCCACGGCAATTCGCGCCACGCCGCTTCGCCGACCCCGCGCGCGGGCGTGGGCTCTACCTTGTCCATTTCGGTCGCCAGCGGCAGGATGTGGAAAAGCGCGTCGAACAGCGCGTTGCACACTTCCTGCACCAAATAGGTCGCGCCGGAATAGCCCATGAACGGCGTGCCGGTGTGGCGCCGGATCGCCGCGCCGGGGAAACTGGCCGGGATATAGATCCCGCGCCCACCGCGCTCGGCGTTGTACATGCGCTCGTTATAGCTACCGAAAAGCACCAGCGGCGGATTGGCATGGATCGCCGCGCGCACGTCCTCGTTGCGCGGCTTGACCCCGGCACTGCGCGCAAAGGCAAAGTTGCACGGCAGGCCCATGTCGTCTTCCAGGAACCGCCGGATGCCGCGGGCATAGGTTTCGTTAGCCACGATGCCAAAGCTGGCGGTGGCAAAGAAATCCTGCGTTACCGAGCGCCACAGATCCCACAGCGGCTTGATCGTGGTGTGCTTTTCCCGCTCGATGAATGGTTCGGGATCGAGTCCCAGCTCCGCACCAAGCGCGCGCAAAAACAGCGTGGTGCTGTCCAACCCGATCGGCGCCTGGAAATAGGGCCGCTCCAGCGTCTCACACAGGCCTCGGCCAAATTCGCGATAGAGGCACACGTTGGCCTGCGCATCGGCCAGCTTGCGGATATCGGCGAGGTGACACCCCAGCGGGAACACCACGTTGACCTGCGCGCCGATCCCCTCGATCAGGCGGCGCACCTCGTGCAGGTCGCTCGCCATGTTGAACATGCCGTAAGACGGGCCGATGATGTTGACGCGGGGCTTTTCCCCCTCGCGCAGCGGCCGCGCGGCGGGCACGCCCTTGGGGCCAAATTCCTTCCACAGCCAGCCCAGCGCGCGATCGGCGCTCTGCCACTGGTCCTCGTCGATAGTGCGCGGCAGGAAGCGCTTGATATTGGTGCCTTCGGGCGTCACCCCGCCGCCGATCATCTCGGCGATGGAGCCGGTGACGACCACCGCCGGCAGATCGGGATCGAGCGTTTTCCACGCCCGCTTCATCGCGCCTTCGGTGCCGGTCTTGCCCAGCTCCTCTTCGCCCAGGCCGGTCACCACGATCGGCAGTTCGTGCGGCGGCAGGCCATCGGTATAGTGCAGCACTGATGTCACCGGCAGGTTTTCGCATCCCACCGGACCGTCGATGATCACCTGCAGGCCCTTGACCGCGGTAAAGACATAGACCGCCCCCCAATAGCCGCCGGCGCGATCGTGATCGAGAACCAGAGTCATGATCCCACCGCCTCGGCCGCCTTGCGCGCAGCTTCGTTCAGGGCGGCATATTTCTTCTTGAACTGCGGCCGGTCCTGCGGGGTATCTTCCCACACGCCCGCGCCCGGCCCGCTGCCCACCCCATCGAAAAAGGCGCGCATGCGATCGAACCGTGGCTTGTTGGCCATCGCCGCGTTGACCACCTGCGCCAGGCTGCCCGCGCCGGCCACGCCCATCAGCGGGCGGGCGGAAATCAGGTTGGTGAAATAGAGCGCGGGGATCGCGCGCTGCTTGGCATGCTGCACCACCGGCGTGGTGCCGATCGCCAGGTCGGGGCCAAATTCCTCGACCGCGGCAACATCCTGCTCAAGACTGGCGCGATAGTTCACGCGCACACCGCGCGCCTCCAGCCAGGCGCGGTCAGCCTCACCCGCCTGCGTCGCCGGGCAGGCCGTGCCGACATAGGGCACATCGGCGCCGCTTTCGATCAGCAGCCGCGCCACCAGCAGTTCCGACCCTTCATAGCCGGTCACGGTGATACGCCCCTTGATCGGATTGGCCGCCAGCGCGCCACCGATTGCGGGCAGGAAGCGGTTCTTGGCCGCATCGATGCGATCCTGTGCCACGCCGCAGGCCGCGCCGATCGCATCGAGCCAGCTGGCCGTGCCTTCCACCCCGACCGGGGCAGAGCCGACGATGCCGCGCCCGGCGGCGGAAAATTCGCGCATGCTGGCGGTGTAGAACGGATGGATCGCCGCCACGGCCGCGCAATCGAGTGCGGCATAAAGTTCACGCCATTCGCGCGTGGGCACCACCGGCCCGGCGGCCAGGCCCAGCGGCTCCAGCATCATGCCGATGCCCACCGGATCGGCCGGGAACATCTCGCCCAGCAAAGTTACCGTCGGGCGATCGGGCTTGACGCGCGGCGCCGCCACCGGGCCTTGCTCGGCCTCTGCGCGGGCATAGGCGAGCATGGCGCCGGCCAGCACGTCCTTCGCCTCGGCATGGGTGGGAATGCCAAAGCCGGGCACGTCGATGCCGATGATGCGTACGCCGTTGATCTGCTTTTTCAGCAGGCGCAGCGGCACGCCGCTGGCCGTGGGCACGCACAGGTTGGTCACCACGATGGCATCATAGAGCGCCGGATCGGCCAGCCCTTCCACCGCGTCCTTGATATCCTCGAACAGCTTGCCGGTGACGAGCGTTTCGGAATTGAACGGGACATAGCCCACCGTCCGCCGCGCGCCGTAAAAGTGCGAGGTGAACGTCAGGCCATAGACACAGCAGGCCGAACCCGACAGCACCGTGGCGGTGCGGCGCATGCGCAGCCCGACACGCAGCGAGCCGAACGCCGGGCACATGCTTTGCGGCTGATCGTGCGGCCCCACAGGATAATCGGCGGCATAGCGTTCCAGCAGGGCGCTGCCCTGGGCCTGGTCGGTCGCCGCGCGCAGCACGCCGGCATCGGCATGGCAGCCACCGCCGCTGGCCGGCGGCGGATCGAGCGCGATGCGGTCTGCCTGGCGCGCGGCCGGCGGCGCGGGTGCGTCAAGCCTCGTCATAGATCACCTCGAGCGAGGGCTTCTGGACAAAGGCGGCACCGCGCATGTCGGCCTGGGTGGCGGGGCGCAGCACCACATCGCCGCCCACCTGCTCCGGCGAGAACAGGCCGAGCAGGCCATCCTGGTCAAGCGGGCGCGGCTGCTGCGCGGGCGCGGTGGCAACATTGACCGCCAGGTCTTCGAACAGGCTGCCCCACTGGCCATCGGGCCGGCCGATGATCTGGTAATTGGCCGACTTGCGGCGAATGTCTTCATCGGCGGGAATGGCGCAGAGCACCGGGATGCCCACGGCATCGGCAAAGGCAGCGGCTTCGCCGGTGCCGTCATCCTTGTTGACGATCATGCCGGCCACGCCAACATTGCCGCCCATCTTGCGGAAGTATTCCACCGCCTTGCACACGTTGTTGGCAACGTAGAGCGATTGCAGGTCGTTGGAGCCGACCACGATCACCTTCTGGCACATATCGCGTGCAATCGGCAGGCCGAACCCGCCGCAGACCACGTCGCCCAGGAAATCGAGCAGGACATAGTCGAACCCCCAATCATGGAAGCCCAGCTTTTCCAGCAGTTCGAACCCATGGATGATGCCGCGCCCGCCGCAGCCACGGCCCACTTCCGGTCCGCCCAGCTCCATGGCAAACACGCCATCACGCTGGAAACACACGTCTTCGATACGCACTTCTTCGCCCGCCAGCTTCTTGGCGGCAGAGGTTTCGATGATCGTGGGGCAGCTGCGCCCGCCAAACAGCAGGCTGGTGGTATCAGACTTGGGATCGCACCCGATCAGCAGCACGCGCTTGCCCTGCTGCGCCATCATGTAGCTGAGGTTGGACAGGGCAAAGCTCTTGCCCGATCCGCCCTTGCCATAGATGGCAATCACCTGGGTCTGCTTGGTAACCTCGCCCGTGTGCGGGGCATCGGGCTCGATCGCGGCTTCGGCGCGCAGGGCATCGGCAGTGTTCAGCAAGGTCATGCGCAAGCGCTCCAATCGAGAACCATCTTGAGGCAGTCGGCGGCGAGGAAGGTTTCGGGATAGGCGTCCCTGGCCTCGGTCGCCGGGCGCATGTGGCTGACCAGGCCGGTCAGGCTGCACGCCCCGCTGTCGATCAGGCCGCGCGCCGCCACCAGATCGGCCGGCTGCCATTCGGCGGCGATGCGAAAGCGCGCCTCGCGCCGGAACGCCGGGGCAAAATCGAAACTGGGGCGGTTGGCGTAGAACCCGGCCATCACCACTTCGCCGCCGTGGCGCAGCCGGGCGATCAGCTGGTCCAGGCAATCGGCATTGCCGCTCGCGTCGTATATCGTGGCGTAATCGTGCCGATCGTCGTCCTTGGGCGCGATCACGCGATAGCCGCTGGCGCCCTCGCGCCGCACCGCATTGCGTTCCCACACCGTGGGCGCAGGCGCGCCCATGGCGATGGTCAGCCGCGCCAGCAGGCGCCCCAGCGTGCCATGCCCGATGATGAGATCGGGCGCCGTGCCGCCTTGCAGCGCGTGGAGCGCGGTAGCCGCCAAGGCAAACAGCACGCCATCGGCGCCCAGCGACTCGGCCACGGGAAAGGCCCGTGCCGAGGGAATGATCACGCGCTGCGCCGTGCCGCCAAACAGCGCCCGCGCATCGGCATAGCAGGCGGCGCCCGGCACGAAGACCCAATCGCCAATGCGGCCCTGCGCCGCGGCCCCGGCATCCACGATGCGGCCCAGCGATTCATAGCCCGGCACCAGCGGATAGCCCATGCCGGGAAAGACCGGCATTTCGCCCGACCACAGCAGCTTTTCGGTGCCCGTGCTGATGCCGCTCCAGCGGATGTCGACCACCACGTCGCTCGGGCCGAGAATGGCGCCGTTGCCGGCGACCGAACTGGTCAACGTCAGCTTGCGCAGCGCAATGCACCTGGGTGCTTCGAGTATGACGGCCAGCGCATCCATGCCCCGGTCCTTCTCCCAACGGTCGGTCAGACCCCGTCGCGTTCACCCGAAAGCGGGTACGTTCCGGCAAGGATCACCATACGCCAACCTTGACATACGTCAATCTACCTTAACGTTTTTAAGTGTCATCCAAACGCGACAACCACACTGGCAACCACGGGATATGCCGTGCGATGGCGCCGCCACCCCGCAAATCCGGCCTTTTTGAGCAGCGCGCCATATTCAGCCGCGCTGCGCGGGCGCCCGGCATTCATCGCCCAGAGATAAAATCCGAAGTAGGCATCACCCATCGCGGCCGCGCCCGGCGTCTTGGCCATCGGCTCTGCCACCACGAGTCGCCCGCCCGAAACCAGCGCCTGGCGCGCGGCGCGCAGCAGGGCCAGGCAGGCATCATCATCGTGATCGTGCAGCACCCGCACCAGCGTGATGCAATCATGGCCCGGCGGAATCGGATCGCGAAAGAAATCGCCGCCGTGCAACGCGATGCGCCCGCGCATCGCCGCTGCATCCAGCCAGGCGCCGGCGCCGGCCACCACCGGCGGCAGATCGAACACCGCCACCTCCAGCGCCGGACAGGCCTTGGCCACCGCGCTGGCAAAGGCGCCATGGCCACCGCCGAGATCGAGCAACCGCCGATGCCGGGCAAAGGGATAGGCCGCCAGCGCCTGCTGCGCGACCATCGCCTGCGAAGCCGCCATGAGCGCGGAATAGGATGCCGCCTCGTGTTCGCTGGCATCCTGGGCATAGTGCCAGAACGACGAAAGCGCGGTGGGCATGGCCCGGTCGCGCAGCAGCAGCGCCACGGGATCGGCCAGATCGGCATAGAGCAGCGCATGATGGCGCACCATCGCGATCGCGCCGGGATTGGCCTGCAGGGCGGCGCCCTGTTGCCCCAGCATCCACCACCCCGGTGCCACTTCCTCGGCCAGGTCGAGCGCAGCCGCCGCGCGCACCAGGCGCAACGCGGCCTGGGGGGACAGGCCGCTGGCCAGCGCCACGTCATCTGCACTGCACGGCCCGCGACGCAAGAGATCAAGCAGCCCAACCTGCACCGCCGCCATCAGCACCTGCGAATAACAGAACCCCGCCACCAGATCGAACGCCTGCGCCGCGCGGCGGCGCGACACGGCCGAAATGAGCGGAAGCCGCGCCGCCCAGAACTGGAAGCGCGGGCTGGCCAGCACCCCGTTGCGCCACGCCGTCCACCGCCGACGCCAGGGTGCCACGACAGAAGGCTGACCCAGCTGGTCTGGAATAGTGGACATTTCCATATGTCTATTTTAATGGACATCATTGGTGTAAAGATCAATTCCTATTCCCGGGGGTGATTCCTTTCGCAAAGGGGCACGACGCGCATGGCGGCACGGGTTGCGATCATCGGCGCAGGCATTGGCGGGCTGGCAGCGGCCGCGCTGCTCGCCGCGCGCGGCCTGGCGGTGACCGTGATCGAAAAGGCCGGGCATCCGGGAGGCAAGGCGCGGCAGCTGGCCGTCGATGGCGTGGGCATCGATGCCG
This sequence comes from Novosphingobium sp. SG754, assembly GCF_013149315.1. Lineage (NCBI taxonomy): Bacteria > Pseudomonadati > Pseudomonadota > Alphaproteobacteria > Sphingomonadales > Sphingomonadaceae > Novosphingobium > Novosphingobium sp. SG754. Next base: position 182,138 of record NZ_JABGCC010000003.1, read on the forward strand.
GCCCCACCGTGTTCACCCTGCGCGATGTGTTTGCCGATATCTTCCGCGATTGCGGCGCTGACCTAGCCGATCATGTCACGATCCGCCGCGCCCAGGTGCTCGCCCGCCATGCCTGGGACGGGGCCGGCCAGCTCGATCTCCATGCCGATCCCGCGCGCAGCGAGGAAGCGATCGGCGATTTTGCCGGCGCGGCGGCCGCCGCCGGCTTTCGCGCCTTCCGGGCCGAGGCCGCGCGCATCCACGGCATTCTTGACGCCACCATGCTGCGCGGATCAAAGCTCGCCTGGCCGCCTTCGCTGATGTGGCGCATCGGGCTGTGGCGGGTGGGCGATCTCCTCGCCATCCGCCCTTATGAAAGCCTGTGGAAGGTCTTGGGCGAGCACTTTGCCGATCAACGGCTGCGTCAGCTTTTCGCGCGCTATTCCACCTATTGCGGCTCCTCGCCCTTTGCCACGCCGGCCACGCTGATGCTGATCGCCCATGTCGAGGCGCAGGGCGTGTGGCTGATCGATGGCGGCATCAGCGCCCTGGCCCAGGCCTTGCTGAACCTGGCGCAGCGCCATGGCGCGCAGTTCCGTTTTGGCACCGGTGCGGCCATGCTGGAAACGCACAATGGCCGCGCCTCGGGCGTGGTGCTTGCCAATGGCGAGCATGTGCCGGCCGATGCCGTGATCACCAATGCCGATCCCGAAGCGCTTGCTGCCGGGCGCCTTGGCCCGATCGGCGCCATGGCGGTCAGCAGCCACGGCGTGCGTCACCGCTCGCTCTCGGCCATGGTCTGGCTCGCCCATGCCAAAACCGGCGGCTTCCCCCTGCAACGGCACAACGTGCTGTTCTCGCCCGATTACCCGCGCGAGTTCAGCGATATTCGCGGCGGCCGCCCGCCCACCGATCCCAGCGTCTATGTCTGCGCGCAGGATCGCGATGGCACCACTGCGCAAGCCGGCGGGCGCGAGCGCCTGCAGATCATCGTCAATGCCCCGGCCAACGGCGACAGCCACGCCTATAGCGAAAAGGAGAGGGACCAATGCACCTTGGCCATGCGCAAGACGCTGCGCCGCTGCGGGCTGGAGCTGGAAACGGATTGTCCCCGCATCCTGCTGACGCCGAACGAGTTCGAGACCTTTTTGCCCTCGACGGGCGGAGCGATCTATGGACGGGCCTCGCACGGCTGGGCGGCGTCATTCCTGCGGCAGGGCACGCGGACCCGGATCCCTGGGCTCTATTGCGCGGGTGGAAGCACCCACCCCGGAGCGGGGGTGCCGATGGCCGCCTTGTCGGCACGGTTGGCGAGCCGGGCAGTGCTGCAAGACCTCGCTTCGATGCGGCGATTCCACCCGGTGGCTATGGCTGGTGGTATGTCGATGCCATCAGCCAGTGCGGGCGCCACGGGCTGACGATCATCGCCTTCATCGGCAGCGTGTTTTCCCCTTATTACAAGAAAAGTGGCCGGGGCACGCCCTTGGATCACTGCGCGCTCAACGTCGCGCTCTATGGCCCCGGCGCGCGCTGGACGATGACCGAGCGCGGACGCGGCGCGGTGCGGCGCGACGCCGATTGCCTGCAGATCGGCCCCAGTGCCATGCGCTGGACCGGCAATGCGCTGGAAATCGATATCGAGGAGATGGACAAGCGCGTCGGCGTGCCATGGCAGCGTCGCGTGGCCGGGCGCGTGCGCGTCATTCCCGAGGCGATGAACGCCAAGGCCTTCGCGCTCGACCCCGAAGGCCGGCACCGCTGGCACTGCCTTGCCCCACGCGCGCGGATCGAGGTGACGATGCAGCAGCCCGGGCTGGCCTGGCAGGGCAGCGCCTATCTCGATTCCAATTTCGGCAGCGAGGCACTGGAACAGGGCTTCCGCGTCTGGCACTGGTCACGCGCCCATGGCCGCCACGGCTCCTTCGTGTTCTACGAGGGCATCCGCCGCGACGGCCGCCCCTTTGCCAGCGCCCTGCGCTTTGCCGTCGATGGCACCCCCCACGAAGAAGCCGAACTGCCACCCGTGGCGCCCCTGCCCAACACGCTGTGGCAAATGGAACGCAAGACCCGCGCCGATCGCGGCCACGCCAGCGTGGTCCGCACCTGGGAAGACGCCCCGTTCTATGCCCGCTCCACCCTGCGCTCCACCCTGCTGGGCGAACCGGTCGTCTCGGTGCAGGAAAGCCTCGACATGGATCGCTTCTCCTCGCCGATCGTGCAGTTCATGCTGCCCTATCGCATTCCGCGGGTGGTTTAGGCCAGGGTTACACATAGCTCTTCGTCACCCCGGACTTGATCCGGGGTCCAGCTGTTCTTCTGACGCAACGCGCGCACGTCCACGACGGGCAGTGTCGAACATATTTTTGTTCGCGCAGAGGCGCAGAGGCGCGGAGAAAATCTACCTATCTGCACCTCTGCGCCTCTGCGCGAAATTCTCGCTTCACCCCGGCGGCGCCCCATCATCGCGCGCATCCGCCCGCTCCTGCTCGGCCTTGCGGGCGCGGTCGTGGCGGATTTCACGGTTGACTGACCACAGCTGCCATACGCCAAAGCCGATGGCGATCGCGGCGGTGAAGACGATTTCCACCCAGCCGAAATGTTGGCTCCAGCCGCTCATCCCACTCTCTCCCGCTGTTGCCGGGCGTGGGCGTTGATCAGGGCCGCGGCCAGGTCGGGCCGCTCCTCATGCGCCAGATGGCCCAGCCCAGGCAGTACCTCCAGCCGTGCATGGGGCAGCAGGGCGGCAGCCTTTTCCACCGAGGCCAGCGGCACGGCCACGTCGCCGCGCGCATGCACAAGCTGCACCGGCGCGGTGATCGCCGGCAAAGTGCGACTCAGGGCATCGAGATCCCAGCTGGCCATCATTTCCATCGCCCCGCCGCAATGGCCGGCATTGCCGAGCAGCGCGGCATAGCAGCGCAGGCCCTGGGCATCGAGGGCAGAGCCGGTGGCGCGGCGCAGAAAGCGTTCCGGCTCTCCCGGCAGGCGGGCAATCCCCGCCAGCATGCGTGGCACCAGCGGGTTGACAAACAGCATCCGCGCCAGCGAGGGAAACAGCTGCGCCGCCAGGCCCGGAAACGGCATCAGCGCGGGGTTGAGGCCCACCACCGGCACGTCATCCCCCCGCCCGTGCACCAGTTGCAGGGCGATCGCCGCGCCGGCCGAATGCCCCACCACCACCGCCGGCACCTGGCCCAGCGCGCCCAGCAGATCATCCACCGCCCGCGCCATCGCCACCAGTGTCAGCCCGCCTTGCGGGCGCCCCTGGGTAAAGCCATGGCCGGGCAGATCGGGCGCCACCACGGTATAATCGCGCGCCAGCAGCGGCATCACATCGCGCCAGCTATGCGTGGCCGCGCCGGTGCCGTGCAGCAGCAGCGCCACTGGCCCCGCGCCATCGCCCATCTGCTGTACATGCCAGGTCAGCCCTGGCGTTTCGACAAAGCGGCTGGCGGCGCGATGCGGCCAGTTCCGGCCCTCCACGGCCCAGCGCGGCCCGCTGCTCATGCCCGCGCCCGGCGTAGCGCCGGCTCTGGCGCAGTCGCCTGGGCCACGGCGGCATGCAGCGCGCGGGCATCGGCGCAGGGCAAGGGCAGATAGCGCGCGCGCATCGCCTGGGCCAGGGCCGCTGCCTCCGGCCGGGGACGCGCGGCGATATCGATCACCACGGCATCGTGGCCGGCCACGGCAATAGCGCGGGCCGCGCGCTGCGCATCATCCTGCGCGCGGGCACGGCCGCGCGCACCATCGAGCGCGATATTGGCGCTGCCATCGGTCATGAACACCAGGATCGGCGTGCCACCGCGCGCGGCCACCGCCTCTGCCAGCTGGCGCGCCAGGACCAGTCCATGCGCCAGCGGGCTGCCGCCGCCGCCGGGCAGCGCGGCCAGCGCGCGCTTGGCGCGGGTGAGCGAGCGGGTTGGCGGCAAAAGCACCTCGGCCCCCTCGCCGCGAAACGCCAAGACCGCCACTTCCGCGCGCTTGACATAGGCCTGCGCCAGGATCAGCTCGGCCGCGCCCTTGGCCTCGGCCAGGCGCGCCATCGCGGTAGAGCCCGAGGCATCGACGCAGAACACCGTCACGGTGGTGCGCCGCTCCTCAAACCGGCGCACCCGCAGATCGTCGCGGCGAAAGCGGATCGGCCCGGCGCCATCGGGCGCGGGATCGCGCTGGCGCAGCGGTTGCCAGGGAATGGCCGCGCGCAGGCTGTCGATCAGGGCCAGGCGCGCCCCGCCACCGGGCAGGCCAGGCCGCGCGCCCAGCGGCCGGCCACGCCGGCCCGATCGCAAGCGTTGCCCCGAGCCACCGCCGCCACCGGTCTTGGCCCGACCCGCCTGCCCGGCGGCAATGCGATCTAGCACGTCGCGCGGGATCGCCGCGCGTGCCGCCTCGATCACCAGATCCTCGGGGATTTCCGGCCCCTCCCTTTCACCCTCGTTCTCGCCATCGCGGTTGGTCTGTTCCTGCTCGGGCGGCGCGTCGTCGGGAGGCGCGCTCTCGGGCGGCACTTGCGTGGCGCGGGGCGAGAGCACCAGCCGCGCGGCCAGCGCCACATCCTCAGCATTCACGGTCGCGCGCGCCGCCAGCGCGGCATGGCCCTGCGCCACGGCGGCGGCCTGCAACAGCGGCCGCATCGAGGCGATGCCCAGCGCCTGCGCCGCCGCCGCGAGCGCGCCCAGCATGGCGTTATCCGCGGGTGGAACAGGCGTTGCCGCCAGAGCGTGCGGCAGTGGCATTGCCAGGTCCGCCAGCCGCAGCCCATCCAGCGTAATGTCGAAGGCAATGCGTTCCATCAGCGCGGCGGGCGGGCGCGGTTCGTCCGCTGTGCCATCGTCCAGCAAAACCAGGATCGGCCCGCCCGCATCATCCATCGCCTGCGCCACGCGGCCGGCAATATCGGCACGCAGGCCCTGCGCCATCGGCACCACCAGAACTCCGCCGCGCGCCGCCGCCAGCAGGCCGCGCTGGTGCACCAGCGTGCCGCTGGCCAGGCTCGCGGCGATATCGGTGCCGCCGCACAGCCGTTCTTCGTCGATATGGCCGGGCAGGCGATGCCACGCCGTGCCGGGCGGCAGCAGCGCGGCCAGCGCCTGGGTCACCAGGTCGCGCGCCGGGCCGCCGCCGCGCAGGCACATTCCGCCAAGCGCCGTGGGGCTTTGGGCCAGCAGGCGCGCCGCCAGGAGCGCATCTGCCAGCCCGCTGTTCATGATAGATGTTCAGCTAGCGCGCGCTCGATCCGCGCGCTCGATCCGCTTTCGTCCAGCACATCGCGGCGCAGGCGATGGCGCAGCGCGAGCGGCGCCACCGCCATCAGATGCTCGCGCCGCACCAGCTTGGCGCCTTTGAGCGCGGCCAGTGCGCGGCTGGCGCGCATCAGCGTCAATTCCCCGCGCAGGCCATCCACGCCCAGTTCGCTGCACAACAGCGCGGCATCGGTCATCACCGCATCGGGCACCGTAATCCGCGCCAGCCGCCGCTGCCCGCGCGCGATCTGTTGCAAGACCTTGTCATCCTCTTGCGCCCACTGCGCCGCAAACGCCGCCGCATCAGCATCGTGCGCGGCGCAGCGGCGCATGATCTCCACCCGCGTATCGATCGCGCGCGGGGTGCGCACTTCCACCGACAGGCCAAATCGATCGAGCAATTGCGGGCGCAGTTCGCCCTCTTCGGGATTGCCGCTGCCGATCAGGACAAAGCGCGCGGCATGGCGCACCGACAGCCCTTCGCGCTCCACCACGTTCTGCCCCGATGCCGCCACGTCGAGCAGCAGGTCAACGAGGTGATCCTCCAGCAGGTTGATTTCGTCGATATAAAGGAACCCGCGATGCGCGCGCGCCAGCAGGCCGGGTTCATAGACCCGCTCGCCCGTGCGCAGCGCGCGTTCCAGGTCAAGCGCACCGAGCAGGCGGTCTTCGGTCGCGCCCAGCGGCAGATCGACGAACGGGACCGCCTGGCGCACGGTCTTGCCGCCGGTGCACGGTCCGGGGCACTGGCCTGGCGTTTCGCAGCCAAAGTGGCAGCCCTCCACCACCATGATCGGCGGCAGCAGCGCCGCGAGCGCGCGTGCGGCGGTGGATTTGCCCGTGCCACGATCGCCAAACACCATGACCCCGCCGATCGCCGGATCGACCGCCGCAATCAGCAGCGCCAGCTTCATCTCGTCCTGGCCGACGATCGCAGAGAAAGGGAAGCGGGCCATATGTCCAACACTCTGGACATCAATGAGTGTAAGAACAAGCAAAATCGCTATCCGCGCGACGCCCATCGCCGCGGGATGAGATTTGTGCCGAAACGGTGGGAATATCAGCGGCAAGACTGGCGACAATCGGCGCGGTATGACAGTCTCCGTCGGCGACCGGGGGCACCGGCACCGCGCGCACCAACAGGAACCCAGATGATGCCGATCCGCTTTGCCGTCCCGCGCCGCCTGGCCATGGCTGGCGCCGCCGCGCTGCTTGCCGCCACGGCGTTTGCGCCAACCGCGCCGGCGCTGGCCAAAGACCCCGTGGTCGGCCAGCCCGCCCCGCCGTTTGACCTGCGCCTGATCGATGGCACCAAGCTGTCGCTCGCCGATCTCAAGGGCCAGGTCGTGGTCCTGAATTTCTGGGCCACCTGGTGCGGCCCGTGCAAGGCGGAATTGCCCCTGCTCGATCAATATTATGCCCTGCAGCAAAAGCACGGGTTGCGCGTCTTTGCCGTGACGACCGAGGATTCGCTGCCGAATTATCAGCTGAAAAAGCTGTTTGCAGTCATGCACATTCCGGCAGTGCGCACGCTCAAGGGGCCCTATGCCCCGCTCACCGGCGTGCCGACCAACTTCGTGATCGATCGCGCCGGCGTGGTCCGCTATGCCAAGGCCGGCGCCTTCGATCTCGATGATCTCAACAACGTGCTGGTCCCATTGCTGCGCGAGGCGCCGCCCCAAGGCTAAGGGGATCAAGGTTAGGGGATCAGCACCGCCTTGACGCATTCGCCGCGATGCTGCGCGGCAACGGCCTCGTTGATCTGCGCCAGGGGATAGGTCTTGATCAGCCGATCGAACGGGAAATGCCCCGCGCGATACAGCGCGACGAGTTCGGGGATGAAGCCCTGCAGGTCGCTGTCCCCCTCGATAATCCCGATCACGCGATGGCCAAAGGTGATCATGCCGGCAATGTTGATCGCCAGGGCATCTTCGGCGCGCGGCGGCACGCCGACCAGGCCCAGCGCACCCCGGCTGGCAAGGCTCGCCAATGCTGTTTCCATCACGGCCACCCGGCCGCTGCTTTCCACGGCAAAATCCACGCCATCGGGCAGCAGCGCACGGATCGCGGCGGCCACGTCACCCTCGCCCGGGTCGATCACGTCGGTCGCGCCAAGCTCCACGCCCAGTGCGCGCCGCGCCGCCACCGGCTCTACCAGGATGATGCGGCTGCACCCGCGATAGCGCGCGGCCATCACTGCGGCTAGGCCCACTGGCCCGCCGCCAAACACCGCCAGCGTGCTGCCCGCCGGGCAATCGAGCGAGCGCAGCACCGCGCCGGCCCCGGTCTGCAGGCCGCAGCCGAGTGGCCCCATGATCGCCAGGTCATCGCCCGCCGCCACTTTCACCACGTTGCGCCGATCGGCAATGGCATGGCTGGCGAACGAGGATTGGCCAAAGAACACCGCCGTTACCGCACTGCCATCGCGGCTGATCGGGCTGGTGCCATCGGGCCGCACCCCGGCATAGTTGCGCGGCACGAACTCGCGGCAATAGCTGGGCAGATGCTCGGCGCAGCGCGGGCAGTGACCGCAGCTGGAAAAGCCCAGCACCACCGTGTCGCCGGGCACCAGGTCGGTCACCGCGCTGCCCACCGCTTCCACCACGCCGGCGCCTTCATGGCCCAGCACGGCCGGCAGCGGCAGCGGCACGAACTGATCGCGAAAGACCAGGTCGGTATGGCACAGCCCCACCCCGGCAATGCGCACCAGCACCTCGTTGGCCTGGGGCGCGCCCAGATCCACCGTTTCCACGCTGAAATCGCTGTGCGGCGCCACGGCCAAGGCTGCGGTAATCTTCATCGGCATTGGTCCTTTCGCGCCGCCTTACAGCGCCATGATCACGGATTTGGGTTCGAGATAGGCGTCCAGCACTTCGCTGCCGTTTTCGCGGCCGATGCCCGATGCCTTCATCCCGCCGAAGGGAAAGGCGGGATCGGCCACCAGGATGCAGTTGGCAAAGACCGTGCCGGCCTCCAGCCGCGCTGCGGCATGGTGCGCGGTGGCATGGTCGCGCGTCCACACATGCGCGGCCAGCCCATAGGCGCTGTCGTTGGACAGCGCGATCGCCTCGTCCAGGTCGTCGAACGCGGTCACTGCCAAGACCGGGCCAAACACCTCTTCGCGCGCCACCTCGGCATCGGGCGGCACATCGCGCAGCACGGTCGGCGCCAGGAAATGCCCGGTTTCCGGCAGCGTCACACGGCGTTCCACCGCGGCAATGCCAGCCTCCCGTGCGCGCGCGACAAAGCCGGCCACGCGCGCCTGCTGCCGCGCGCTCACCAGCGGGCCAAGCTGGCTCTCGCGATCGGCGCTCGGCCCCAGGCGCAGCGCGGCGCCAACATCGGCCAGCCCATCGAGCACCTGGTCATAGATCGAGCGGTGCACATAGGCGCGCGACCCGGCATAGCAGATCTGCCCGCTGTTGAAGAAACAGCCCATCGCCACCTGCGGGATCGCCTTGGCCAGATCAGCGTCGGCGCAGACGATGGAAGGAGACTTGCCGCCCAGTTCCAGCGTCACGCGCTTGAAATCGGGCACGCTCGCCGCCAGGATCGCCCCGCCCGTGGCGGTGGAGCCGGTGAACGCCACCTTGGCCACGCCGGGATGGCGCGACAGCGCCGCGCCCGTGGCGCCATCGCCAGTCAGCACGGTAAACACGCCGGGGGGAAAGCCCACCGCGCGGGCCAGTTCGGCCAGGCGCAGCGCCGACAGCGGGGTCTCCGCCGCCGGCTTGAGGATCAGCGTGCAGCCCGCCGCCAGCGCCGGGGCAATCTTCCACATCGCCAGAACCAGCGGGAAATTCCACGGCGTGATCGCCGCGACCACGCCCACCGGCTCGCGGCGGGTATAGACGTGATAATCCCCCGGCGTGGCGCTCAAGGTGCCCGCCCGCCCAGCCAGCTTGGATGGCCACCCGGCATAGCAGCGCAGCCAGGCAATGGCCGAGGGGATGTCGACGGTTTCGGCCATGGTCAGCGGCTTGCCGGTATCGAGCGCTTCCAGCGCCGCCAGGTGCGGCAGGTCTGCCTCCATCGCATCGGCCAGGCGGTGCAGCAGCCGCTCGCGCGCCAGCGGGGCCAGGTCGCGCCAGGCCGGCGCCACCAGCGCCGCGCGCGCCGCTGCCACGGCGGCATTCACCGCCGCATCGCCGGCCAATGGCACTTGCGCCACAGTGGCGCCGGTGCTCGGGTCTTCCACATCGACCGCGCCGGTCGCGGGCAGGATATCGTCTCCCACCCGCAGGCGCAGGTCCGGCAGGGCAAGATCGGCAAAGCCGGGCTGCATCGTCATGAGGCGTTCAATTCCTGGTGCGTTTGCGGAAATCGCTCGGCGCCTCGCCGGTGAACTGGCGAAAGGCGCGGGTGAAATGGCTCTGGCTGGTAAAGCCCAGGCTTTCGGAAATGGCGGCAATGGAAAGGTCGCTCTGGTGCAGCATCTGCTGCGCCTTATCCAGGCGGGTCTTCATCACATACTGGTGCGGCGAAAGGCCGGTGGCCTTGCGGAATACGCGGCAGAAATGCGATGGCGTCAGGCCTGCCACGGCCGACATTTCTTCCAGCGAATGCTGCGCCTCGGGTTTTTGCAGGATCGCGTTCATCACATGGTGAATGCGATAGGACGAGAACGAGGAAATCGGGATATCCTGCGCCGTTACCGAATTGGCCCCGCGCAGGATATGCGCCTTGAGCGCATTGACCAGCGCGCCGATATAGACCTCGCGCTCGGCACTTTGCGGGGCATAGAGTTCCGACAGCACCTGCCGCGTCAACGCCGCGCCCAGCGGATCGGAAAAGGCAAAGCGCATGGTGCGGAACTGGTCGGCCGCCGGCGCGCGCTGCAACTGCTGCGAGGACACGCTCAGCGTCACCACGTCGAGTTCGCCATCCACCAGCCAGCCGGTCTGCTGGCCCGAGGGCACGATCGTGGCGCAGCCGGGCATCGAGGCATGCTCGCTCCACCCGCCGTTGAGCCAGGTGCGGTTGTGCTGCTGCCCGGCGATATGCATGGTATAGAGCGGCTCGGGCAGCGCGGGCACGGTGTAGGAGCCGACGAACTGGCGCCAGCGGCACAGCTGCCAGCCATCCTCGCGCGAGCCCAGCTGCATGTCGGGCCCACGCCCCAGCGCATCGGAAATGATCGCCTCGTTGGTGCCCGCCGGATTGAAACGCGGCAATTCCTGCATCCCATCTCTCCCGCCTTGCGGTGCCGCCTGCTTCATCCTGCCACCAGCTTCACGTCCAGGTTCTTGAGCCCGTTGATGAAGTTGGAACGGAACCGGCGCGGGGCCGAAACCAGTTCGAACCCTTTGACCCGCTCCGCCAGCAGGCGAAACGCCACCCGCAATTGCATTTCGGCCAGCCGCGAACCGATGCACACGTGCTGGCCGCTGCCGAATGCCAGATGCTGGATATTTCCGCGCGTGATGTCAAAGGTGTCGGGATCGGCAAACACGCTTTCGTCGCGGTTGGCGGCGGTGTACCACAGCACCACCTTGTCACCCTTGGCGATGGCCTGGCCGCCCAGCACGGTATCGGCGGTGGCGGTGCGGCGCATGTGCATCACCGGGCTGGCATGGCGCACCATTTCGCGCACCGCCGTGGCCAGGATCGCCGGATCATCGCGCACCATCTGCCATTGCGCGGGATGGGCGGCAAAGTTCACCACGGTGTGGCTCAACGAATTGCGCGTCGTCTCGTTGGCGCCGACCAGCGCCAGGATCATGTTGCCCACGAAATCGCGGAACTGCACCGGCTGCCCATTGATCTCGGCATTGGCGAGCAGCGTCGCCAGATCGGCGCCGGGCTGGTGGCGCCGCGTGTCGAACAGCGTCTGCATCAGGGCAAAGAAACTGCCGAGTACTTGCGCCATCTGCTCCGGGCTCTGGCGGAACTCGGGGTCATCCTCGCCGACAAAGGCGTTGGTCCAGTCATAAAGATCATGCCAGCCGATCTCGGGCGGCAGATCGAACAGCTCGCACAGCGTCATCAGCGGCAGCGGCGCCGACAGCGCCTGAACCAGGTCAACCGGCTCGCCCAGCGGAATGGCATCAAGCAGGGCGCGGCAGCGCTCGGTAATGCGCTCCTCGATCCCGGCCAGGCGGCCCGGCGCCACCGCCGGCATCATGAACTTGCGATACTGCGTATGCACCGGCGGATCGATCGAGATGAACGGAACGCCGATCGCGCTTTCGCCCGCCCCGGTCAGGCCCACCTCGTTTTCGTTGAAAATGCGGTGGCCGCCGTTGGCATAGGCCGAGGAATAGAGCAGCGGCTGGCGCGACACCTCGACGATATCGGTATAGCGCAAGACCGCCCAGAACCCCGGCCCATCCGCTTCCGCATTCCAATAGACCGGCTCATCCGCGCGCACCTGGGCAAACAGGTCGTGCGGCACCCCGGCCACATAGAGATCGGGGTTCTTGAAATCGGGCCGGGTGCTGGTCACTGTGGTCATGGCCGGGGTATCCTGCATCAGAACGTGACCCTGGCGCTGGCGCCGAACGTGCGCGGCGCCGATTGCACCAGGAAGTTGTAGGGGAAGCCCGCGCCGCGCAGGTCCAGCCCATAGGCATAGGTGCGCGCGTTGAAGGCGTTCTTGATCCATGCCCGCAGTTGCAGGTTGGCGTGCTGCCAGGTGATCTGGCCGTTCACCTTGGCATTGGCGTCCTGCTGCAATTCGGCGTTGTTCTGCGCCGTGCCGGCGGCATTGGTCAGGTTGAACGGCGTGAAATACTGGTGCCCGGCATAGGCCACGTTGGGCGACAGCGTCACGCGATCGGGCCCATTGTCGAGCAGCACGATATCGGCACCGAGTTGCGCGGTCACGTGCGGGGCAAACGGCAGGTCGTTGCCGGCGAGGTTGGTGCCCTGGAGCGTCAGTTCCTTGTACGTGGCATGCAGCAGGCCCACCGACCCGTTGATCGAAAAGCGCGTGCTCGGCGTCCAGGTAAACTCGCCTTCCGCGCCATAGATTTCCGACTTGGGCGCATTGACCAGGATCGAAACCGGGCCGGGGCGCGTGTCCTGCAGCTGCTGGTTGGAATAGTCGTAATAGAATGCCGCGGTCGAGAACGACAGCGTGCGGTCAAACAGCCGGCCTTTCAGCCCCACTTCATAGGCGTTGACCGTCTCTGGCTTGACGAAGTTGATCCCCGCCGAAGAAGTGTAGGAACCGCCGTTGAACGCGCCGGAGCGATAGCCGCGGTTATAGCTGACATAGCCGAGCAGCCCGCTGTCCCACTTGTAGCTGAGCGCGGCGCGGCCGGTGAAGGCGTTGTTGTTGCCATCAAGGTTGTAGCGCGCGTTGGGATCATAGGCGCAGGTGCCCGGTCCGGTCGCACACGGCACGGTCGTGGCCAGCGGCGTTTCGCCCGCGCCGAACCCGCCGGCAAAGAGATAGGCATAGCCATCGCGATAGCGCGCTTTGTCAGAAGTATAGCGCCCGCCGAGCGTCAGCGTGAGGTTGCGCGTCAGGCTGTAATCGCCCTGGGTGAACCCGGCGATGGAAAAGCGGCTCTGGCGGAAGTGCTGGAAAAAGCCGCCGTTCACCCCCGGCGCCAGCGCGCTGCCGATGTTGAAATCGTTGTCGGTGATGGTGCGGTCCCAGCCATAGAACAGGCCCGCCACCAGCTTGAGGTTGTCAGACAAATAGTTGATGCGCGCTTCTTCGGCGAACTGGCGGAAATTGGATTTCCAGTTGATGAAGAGAATATCAGCCGGCGCGCCATCGGCATTCTGCCCCATGTCCAGGCTGCCACCATCGTATGACGTGATCGAGGTCAGCGTGACGGCGGGCGAGAGTTCATAGGAAACGTTGGCGGCCACGCCCCAGGCGCGGGTGCGGAAATTGCCCAGGTTCTTTTCGTTCACCTCGAAAAAGCCCAGCCCGGCGCGGGCCGATTGCAGGCCGATCGTGCCCGCCCCGGTGGGATTGTCGCGCCCGGCATAGGCACGGATCTTGATGTCGAGGCCCGACCCGGTCGGCTTGATGCGCAGGGCGACGCGGCCTTGCAGGGTATCCTGGCTCATCGCATCGCGGCCGCCGGGATAGACATTGTGGATCTGCCCGTCACCCTTCACATAATTGACCGCCGCGCGCAGGCCCACCTGGTCATCGGCCAGGGTGGTTTCGGCCGCGCCTTGCGCGGTAAAGGTGTCGAAGTTGCCATAGCCCACTTCGGCATAGCCATTGCTGCCCGAAAGCGAGGGCGCGCGGGTGATGAAGTTGATCGCCCCGCCGGTGGTGTTGCGGCCAAACAGCGTGCCCTGCGGCCCGCGCAGCACTTCCACGCGATCAAGATCGAACAGGCCCATGCCATGGCTGGCGCGCGCGGCAAGATAGACGTCGTCCATGTAGACGCCCACGGGGGAAACCTGGTTGGAATTGTATTCGTTGGCCACCGAAATGCCGCGCATCGAGAAATTGGGCTGCGCCGCGCCGAAATTGGTGCTGACCTGCAGATTGGGCACGGCCTGGGCGAGGTTGGCCGAATTGGTCACGCCCATGGCCACCAGGCCCTGCGCCGAAACCGCCGAAATCGCCAGCGGCACGTCCATCACCGATTGCGCGCGGCGCTGCGCCGTCACCACGATTTCGCCAACGGCCGGCGCCGGCGTGGGTGCAGCATCCTGGGCGACGGGGGCATCCTGGGCCAGCGCGACGCGCGGCGCGGCGGTGGCGGCGGCCAGCGCTGCAAGGCTGGCCAAGACGTGAAACTGCGCGCGGGCAGATGCCTTCATGATTCCTCTCCTCCCGTCCTGCTTGGGCCGGGTCATTCTTGTTGTTGGCGTGAAGACAGCGGCACCAGGCCAGTGCCGGGGCCGCTGTCCTCATTTGCCTGTTCTAGCCGCGCGGCGCAGCACTGGCTTTAGTCGTGGTTGTCGCCGATTTGTGCATTTCCTGCTCTGCGCTTGCCTGATCGCGCGTGGAGCGGCTTGTCGGTGGCAACGGCCAGGGCAGCGACCCCGGCGCCCGTCATGGAAGAGGAATCACCGGTGTTTCACCCCCGCGCCCACGCCCAGACCAGCCCCGACAAGGCCGCCTGCATCTTTGCCGATGCCACGGCCGGCCAGCCGCCCGTGCTGACCTATGCTGCACTCGAGGCTGCAGCAAACCAGGGCGCGCAGGCACTGCGCCGGCTGGGCCTGGCGCGCGGAGACGTGATCGCGGTCATGCTGCACAACACGGCCGAGGTGTTCACCATTGGCTGGGCGGCAGAGCGCAGCGGGCTTTATCTTACCAGCATCTCCACCCGGCTCAGCCCGGCAGACGCAGCCTATATCGTCGCCGACAGCGGCGCCAAGCTGCTGGTCGTGGCCGATGCCTTGGCCCCGCTGGCAGCGCAGGTGGCGCAGTTGCTCGCCGCGCAGGGCACGGCGGTTACCGTGCTGCTGACCGGCGTGGGCGGCAATGGCCTGCCCGGCTGGGCGCCACTGGCCGCGGCCATGCCCGCTGCCCCGGTGGGCGATGAAAGCCCGGGCGCCGACATGCTCTATTCCTCGGGCACCACGGGGCGGCCCAAGGGGGTCAAGCCGGCCTTGCCCGATGGCGTGCTGGGTGATCCCACGCCGCTGGTGTGCATGGGGCAGGCGCTCTATGGCATGGCGGCAGACACCGTCTATCTCTCCACCTCGCCGCTCTATCACGCCGCGCCGCTGCGCTGGGCGATGACCATCCACCGCCTCGGCGGCACCGTGGTGGTGATGGACAAGTTCGATGCCCTGGCCGCGCTCGCCCTGGTGGAGCGCTGGCGCGTGACGCACGGCACCTGGGTGCCCACCCATTTCGTGCGCCTGCTCAAGCTCGATCCGGCGCAGCGCGCGCAGCCCGATCTGTCGTCGCTGCGCGCGGCGATCCACGCCGGGGCGCCCTGCCCGGTGACGGTCAAGCAGGCGATGATCGATTGGTGGGGGCCGATCGTGCACGAATACTATTCGGGCACCGAAACCTGCGGGATTACCGCGCTCAGCGCCGCCGAATGGCTCAGCCATCCCGGATCAGTGGGCCGCGCCGTGCTGGGCGAAGTGCATATCCTTGACGATGATGGCCATGAACTGCCCATCGGCACGCCGGGCAATGTCTATTTCGCCAATGGCCCGGCGTTTGCCTATCACAACGATCCGGCCAAGACCGCCGCCGCGCTGTCGTCCCAGGGCTGGGCGACGCTGGGCGATATCGGCTATCTCGATGCCGATGGCTTCCTCTATCTGACCGATCGCAAGCATTTCATGATCATCTCGGGCGGGGTCAACATCTACCCGCAAGAGATCGAAAACCTGCTGATCGGCCATGAGGCCGTGGCCGACGTCGCCGTAGTCGGCGCGCCCGATGCCGATCTGGGCGAAGTGGCCGTCGCCGTGATCCAGCCGGCGCCCGGGGTGGTAGCCGACGATGCCCTGGCTGCCAGCATCACCGCCTTTGCCCGCGCCGGGCTGGGCGCGATCAAGACGCCCAAGCGCATCCTGTTTCGCGAAACCCTCCCGCGCGAACCCACCGGCAAACTGATGAAAGCCAGCCTGATCGCCGAATTGCGCGCCGCCGCGCCGCCAAGCCCGCGTTAGGCGGCGTGGTCACCGGCTGTGGCGCGCGCCTGTTCGGCCAGGATATTGCGCGTCGCGGCCCAGTAATGCCATGCCGCCCACAGGCCGGTGGGCGCCAGGATCAGCAGCGCGATGCGCAGCGATGCGGCATCGGCGCCATGGCCACCGGCCATATGATCGCTGACCAGGCCGACGAACTGCGGCGCGATCACGAGGTTGGCGATATTGGCCATGAGCAGCGTGAGTGCACAGGCCGTGGCGCGCATCTGCGCCGGCACCACGTTCTGCAACAGCCCGAACGAGGGGCCGATGTAGAAATACATCGCCGGCACGAACAGCCACAGGCACAGCTTGGCCACGCCCAGATCATGCGTCCAGAAGATGAAGAACGATGGCACGGTGATCACCGCCACCACCACTGCCATCAGGATCAGCACGCGGCGCGGATCGGCCATGGCCTTGCTGGCCATCAGCACGGCCGTGGCCACGGTCGCCAGGCTGCCGGCGATCAGGTGCATCGGCCCCAGGATCTCTCCCGCCTGGCCCGCCGTCAGGCCATAGGCGCGCTGCAGATAGGTGGGCGTCCACCACATCAGGCCCCAGCCCCACAGCGCCGTCACCGCGCCGCCCATCATCAGGTGCATGGTGGCGCGCTGGCGCAGCAGGAACGCCAGCGCGCGCCACAGCGGCAGGCGCGGCGCGGCAGGGGCGGCATCGGCTGCACGCGGCGCATCCATCGCCCCGCGCTGCGGCTCGCGCACGGTCAGGAAAATCAGTGCCGCCAGCACCACGCCCGGCACGCCCAGCGCCAGAAACGCATGGCGCCAGCCATAGAGATCGGCCACGCGCCCGGCCACGTCTGCCCCGATCCACGCCCCCAGGCACGAACCCAGGGCATAGACGGTCAGCGCCGCCGGTCGCTGCGCGGGCCGGAAATAGTCTGCCAGCATCGAGGTGGATGGCGGGGTGCCGCCGCTTTCGCCGATGCCCACGCCAATGCGCGCCAGCAGCATCTGCCCGAAGGTGGAGGACAGCCCGGTCAGGATGGTCAGGCCCGACCACAGCAGCAGCGCGCCGGAAATGATGTTGCGCCGGTTGAAGCGGTCGGCCAGCGCCGACACCGGAATGCCGATCGTCACATAGAACAGCGCCAGCGCCACGCCGGTGAGCAGGGCCACACCCGAATCGGTCAGCTTGAGATCGAGCCGGATCGATTCCATCACCGTGGTGATGACATAGCGATCGGCAATGTTCATCGCATAGACCAGCGACAGCAGCACCAGCACGTACCATTGCCGGGCCGATGCCACAGGCGCAGACCCGCGCGCACCCATCACGGGCGGAACCGGGGCCAGCATTGCCTCACCATCGCGCATTGTCTTTTCTCCCCGGCCACTGGCTCTGTTCTCGTTCGCCCAGCATGGCAAAACCCGAATTTATCGCAATTCCGTCACCCCGGGCTTGACCCGGGGTCCCGCTTTCTTGCCTTCTCGCAGGAACAGGCAGCGGGATCCCGGGTCAAGCCCGGGATGACGAGATCAATGCGATACAATCCAGTCTCTTGTGCCTAATCCTTTCACCTTCGCAGGGTCATGCCGGCGTATCTACCCTTGCCGCCACCTCGCGCCAGCGCGCGATCAGGCCATCGGCGAGGCTCGCCGGCACCAGCGCGTCACAGCGATCGGGCGCCACCACGTTGAGGCGCACCGCCACATGCGCGATCACCGTGGCGGCCGTACAGCCCGGCGCAAACGCGGGGTCTTCGGCATCGAACACGCCATCGTGCATCAGCAGGCCGCGCCAACCCGCGCCCACCAGACGTACCCGCACCAGCCCGCCGCCAATCGGCGTCACCGCGCCTTGGTCCGCCACTGCCGCGTCCAGCGCGGCGCGGTCGATCGCGGCGCCTTCCACCAGCCACACCATGGGTTCAAAACGCATGGCGCGCAGGTGATCATCGCCAGCGCTGCGCCCCGCAGCCGGCAGCGCAAAGCCCAGCACCGGCGCCACCGCCGCCGCGCCCGCCGCATCCCACAGCTCCAGCGCCAGTACATCGGCGGCATCGTGGACCGAAAGCTCAATCACGATAGCGCGCCCCTTCACGGTCATAGAACACCGGATCGCCCACCCGCACTGGCACGCGCAGGTTTCGCGTGGCCGACCAGGCGAGCAGTTCCTGCCCACGGCGGGCCATGCCATCGGTCAACAGCGCCAGGCCGATCCAGCCCTCGCCCGCCACGCGCGGCGCGGCGGTGGTCACATGGCCCAGCGGTTCCTGCCCTTCCTGCGTCACCAGCATGGCGCCTTCGGGCAGGGCCTGGCCGCCGATCACCGTCAGGCCCACCAGCTGGCGGCGCCCGCTGGCCGTGGCGATCGCCGGGCGCTGCTGCCCCTGCCAGCCAACAAAACCGCCGCTCTTGCGCAGCATGCCGCCAAGGCCAATGTCGTGTGCGCTGACGCGCCCGTCCACTTCGGCGCCGATCACCACGTGGCCCTTTTCCACGCGCAAGTGATCCATGGCATCGAGGCCATAGGCGCCGCCGCCCGCCGCCACCGCCGCGCCGTGCAGCGCATCCCACACCGCGCGCAGCTGGTGCCCGGGGGCATAGACCTCGAACGCGCGCTCCCCGCTATAGCTTGCCGCCAGGATCAGCACGTCCACCCCGGCCAGCACCGCGCGGGTGCAGCGCATGTGCGCGGGCGCCTCCGCCCCGGTCAGCGCGGCCAGCACGCGCGCCGCTTGTGGCCCGGCCAGCGCCACCGCGCCGAGATGCTCCTGCACGTTGACCACGCTGACTTTCAAATGCGGCGCCATCCCGTTGCGCAACCACGACAGATGCTGCGCCATGCGGTCTGCCCCGCCGGTCGAACTGGTGAGGAGATAGCGTTGCTCGGCCAGGCGCCAGGCGGTGCCATCGTCCATCACCAGCCCATCTTCGCGCAGCATCACGGTATAGCGCCCGCGCCCCACCCCCAGGCGGCCGATCGTGGTAGCGCAGGCCATTTCCAGCAAAGCGGCGGCATCCGGGCCGCTCACCTCGAACGTGGCCAGCGTGGAAACATCGACCACGCCCACGCTGTGCCGCACCATGCGCGCCTCGCGCAGCGATGCCACGCCCAGGCTTTCCCCGGCGCGCGGATAGCTGCGCGGGCGAAACCAATAGCCCACCGGCTGCCACGCCGCGCCCAGATCACCGTGCGCCTGGCGCAGGCGCAGGCGCCGCACTGGCCCGGCATGATCGCCCACCGCCGCACCGGCAAACGCGCCCAGCGTGGTGGGGGTATAGGGCGGGCGAAACGTCGTCAGCCCGGCCTGGGGAATATCCACGCCCTGCGCCTGGGCCAGCCGGGCGAGCGCGGCCATGTTGCCGGTCTTGCCCTGGTCGGTGCCCATGCCCAGCGTGGTATAGCGCTTGAGATGCTCGACCGAGCGATAGCCTTCACGCCAGGCCAGATCGATATCGCTGAGCGTCACATCGTTCTGGAAATCGACGAACGCCTTGCCGCGCGCGGCCTGCGGCACCTCGGCCGCGCTGGCCGGCGTGCCCATGCCCAGCGGATCGTCCACGGCAAAGCCGCGCGGCGCCGCGCCGCTGCCCGCGGCCCAGCCCTGCGCCAGGATCGCGGCCAGGTCGTGCCCGCCTGCCGCCGCGCCGATGCTGGCCTGCGCCTGCCGCGCCGTGCCGGGCACAAAGGCTTGGGCCGCCGCGTCCCACGCCAGGTCGCCCCCGGCCTGCTTGTGCAGATGCGCCACCGGGGTGAACCCGCCCGACATCGCCAGCAGATCGGCCGCCAGGCGCTGCTCGCCGCCGCCCACCTGCGCGATCACCGTGGCCAGCCGCCGGCCCCGCGCGCGGGTATCGATCGGCCGGGCATCGGTCAGCACGGCAAAGCGGCCGCGCGCCTGATCGACGATGGCGCTGTCGGGCGCGGCGCGGCTGTCGAGCACGGCCACCACCTGCGCCCCGGCATCGGCGAGGGCAAAGGCGGTGCGATAGCCATCGTCGTTGCTGGTTGCCACCACCGCCCGGCGCCCCGGCACCACGCCATGGCGCCGCACATAGGCGCGCACCGCCTGCGCCAGCATCACCCCGGGGCGATCGTTGCCGCCAAAGGCCAGCGGCCGCTCGATCGCGCCAGTGGCCAGCAAGACCTTGCCGCAGCGCACTTTCCACAGGCACTGCACCGGCGCAGCAGCCGCCGGCACCTGCCCCGGCTCGGCCAGGCGCTGCACCACCGAAACCAGGTTGCCATCCCAATAGCCGGTCGCCGTGGCGCGCAGCAGCACGCGCCCGCCGCCCGCGCGAATCTGCGCCACGGCCTGCGCGGCCCACTCGGGCCCGCCCACGCCATCGATGCGCACATCCTCGCGCAGCAGCGCGCCGCCGGGCACGCTGTCCTGCTCCACCAGCATCACGCGCTGGCCCGCCTGCGTCGCAGCCAGCGCGGCAGCCAGGCCGGCTGGCCCGGCGCCCACCACCAGCACGTCACAAAACGCGGCGCGGTGGTCAAAACTGTCGGGATCGGCATCGGCCGGTGCCGGGCCCAGGCCAGCGGCCTTGCGGATGAACCGCTCATAGACCATCCAGCGGCGCGGCGGCCCGAAAAAGGTCTTGTAGTAAAAGCCTGCCGGGATCAGCCGCGATGCCAGGCCATTGATCGCGCCCACGTCAAACGCCAGGCTGGGCCAGACATTCTGGCTGCGCGCCACCAGGCCTTGATAGACGAACACGTCGGTGGCGCGGGTATTGGGTTCCGCCCGCCCGCCCTCCCCCACGGTGACCAGCGCCGATGGTTCTTCCACGCCTGCCGCCATCACGCCGCGCGGGCGGTGATACTTGAAGCTGCGCGCCACCACGGCAACGCCGTTGTCGAGCAGCGCCGCCGCCAGGGTCTGCCCCGGCCGCGCGGCATAGGTCTTGCCGTCGAACGTGAACGTCAGCGCAGCGCCGCTCATGGCAGCACCGCCGGGCCCAGCGGGCGCACTGCCACGATGGCGTGGGTCATGCGGTGGCGCCGCAGTTCCAGCCAGCCACGGCAACCCAGGGTGTGGCGCCAGATCTCGTCCTCCTCGCCGCGCGGATTGGCGCGGGCATAGAGCGTGGCCATCGCCGCGGCCGGCGCGGCATCGAGCGGCACCACGCTGTCGCGCGTGCGCTCATAGGTGAACTCTTCCTGCGCGCGCGGCCCGCAATGGGGGCAATCGATCAGCATCATGGCCTGCTCTCCCCCTCAGCGGTGCTGCGGCATCGGGCCAACGCCCGCTTCGTCGATGGTGCGCCCCTGGGCAAAGCGCGCCAGGTCGAACGGCGCGGCAATCGGGTGCGGCTGGCCGGTGGCGAGGTGGTGGGCATAGAGATGCCCCGATCCCGGCGTCGCCTTGAACCCGCCATAGCACCAGCCACCGTTGATATAGAGGTTGCGCAGCGGCAGGTCGCCGATGATCGGCGAGCCGTCAAAGCTCATGTCCGTCACGCCCGACCAGCAGCGCACCATCCGCAACCGGCTGAGCGCGGGCACGAGGGCAATCGCCTGGGCGATCGCGTCTTCCAGCCGCACCGGCTGGCCGCGCTGGGCATAGCTGGGAAAGCCATCGGGATCGCCGCCCGCCACGATTCCGCCCTTGTCGGATTGCGAGATATAGCAATGCAGCGATTGCGACATGATCACGGTGTCGATCATCGGCTTGACCGGCTCGGTGACATAGGCCTGCAGTGTGTGGCTTTCGATCGGCAGGCGCAGCCCGGCAAGGCCCGCGACATGGCCGCTGTTGCCCGCCACGCAGATTGCCACCTTGCCCGCCGCAATTCTGCCGCGCGTGGTCTCGATGCCGGTTACCGCATCGCCCTCGCGAACAAAGCCGGTCACCTCGCAATTCTCGATCACGTCCACGCCCAGGTTGTCGGCCGCGCGGGCATAGCCCCAGGCTACGGCATCGTGCCGCGCAGTGCCGCCGCGATGCTGGATCATCCCGCCCTGAATCGGCCAGCGCGCATGGGGGGAAAAATCGAGCAGCGGCACCAGGCGGCGCACCGCGTCCACGTCCATCAGCTCGGCATCGATGCCCATCGCCCGCAAGCTATCGCCGCGTTCGGCGAGGCGCGTCATGTCGGCATCGGAATGCCCCAGGAACAGCGCACCGCGCGGCGAGAACATGACGTTGTAATTGAGCTCGTCAGACAGGCCTTCCCACAGCTTGAGCGAATGCTCGAGCAGACGCTGCAGCGGGGCCTGGCGATAGTTGGAACGCACGATCGTGGTGTTGCGGCCGGTGTTGCCGCCGCCGATCCAGCCTTTTTCCACCACCGCCACATTGCGGATGCCGTGCTGGCTCGCCAGGTAATAGGCCGTGGCCAGGCCGTGCGCGCCGCCGCCGATGATCACCACGTCATAGCTCGCGCGTGGCTCTGCCGCGCGCCAGGCACGGCCCCAGTGGCGATGGCCGCCCAGCGCGCCACGCAGCAGGGCCAGCGCGGAATAGCGGCCCTGTGGCCAACGGGTTGATCGGGTTCCTGTCACGCCGTCATGGGTAAGTGGCGCAGGGCGATCCCGTCGCGTCTAAAAATGTCATCCCCATGGCCGAAAATGTGATTTGCCAAAAACCGCCGGCAGCCGGTCTTTGCAAGGCGTGAAAGCGCGGGCGGCACGTGGCCGGCCCGCCGGGGGGAATGCAAAGCATGACCGGAATTGTTGATCCGGGGGCGCTGGCCATGCCAGGTCAGGTCCTCTTGCTGCGCTGCGCCGATCAGCGCGGCATCGTCGCGGCGGTGGCCGGCTTCCTGGCGGAACAGGGCGCCACCATCACCGAATCCAATCATTTCAACAACGGCACCAAGGGCCAGTTTGCCATGCGCACGGCGTTTGCCGGCGATGGCGCGCCGCTGCCCGATGTGGCCACGCTGCGCCAGCGCTTTGCCCCGATCGCCCACCGCTTTGCCATGGACTGGTCGCTGCACGATATGGCCCAACGCCCGCGCCTGCTCTTGGCGGTATCGAAATTCGGGCATTGCCTGTTCGATCTGCTGCATCGCTGGCGCGCCGGACTGCTGCCGGTCGATATCGTCGGCGTGGTTTCCAACCATGATGACATGCGCAGCTTTGTCGAATGGAGCGGCCTGCCCTATCACCACCTGCCGACCAAGCCCGATGGCAAAGCCGCGCAGGAAGCCCGCTTCGCCGCGCTGATCGACGAGACGCAGCCCGATCTGGTGGTGCTGGCGCGCTACATGCAGATTCTCTCGCCGATGCTCTGCGCGAAGGTGGCAGGGCGCTGCATCAATATCCACCACAGCTTTTTGCCCAGCTTCAAGGGCGCCAAGCCCTATCACCAGGCGCACGAGCGCGGGGTGAAGATCATCGGCGCCACCGCGCACTATGTCACGACCGACCTGGATGAAGGGCCGATCATCGAGCAGGACGTGCGCCGCGTCAGCCATGTCCATGCGCCCGACACGCTGGTGGCGCTGGGCCGTGACGTGGAATGCCAGGTGCTGGCCCGCGCGGTATCGTGGCATATCGAACGGCGCGTGATGGTCGATGGCAACAAGACCATCGTGTTTGGCTGAACCACATTATTGTGCAGTGCAGCATTTTACTGGATTTCCCCGGAGCAACCGCAAGGTTTCCCCGGGGAAATCACATATACATCTGTAATTATTATTGTTTTACGCTTCCTGTGGGCGCCGTGCCAGCCAGTTGACCAGCCCCGCCCCCACGCCCAGCGCCAAGCCGAGCACGCTCACCCCGGTCCAGGCCGCACCATGCCAGGCCAGTGCCGCCAGGGCAGAGCCAGCTGCACCCAGCAGGAACATGCCGCCCATGAACAGCGTGTTGAGCCGCGCGCGGGCGCCCTGGTCCAGCGCATAGACGATATGCTGGTGCGAAATCAGCGCGCTTTGCACCGCCAGGTCGAGCACCACACAGGCCAGCGCCAGGCCAACCACGCCCGAAAAGGTCATGGCGATAATCCAGGCCACCACCATCAGCGCCACGCCCACCACGATCGTGGCATGGGGGCCGCGCCGGTCGGCAACATGGCCGGCCATCGGCGCGGCGAGAATGCCCACCGCGCCGATCACGCCAAACAGCCCGGCCACGCCCGCGCCTTGGCCCACTTGTGCCAGGCGCAGGGCGAGAATGCTCCAGAACGCGCTGAACGCGGCAAACAGCAGGCCTTGCGTCAGCGTCGCCAGGCGCAGCGCGCGGTGGCGGCGCCACAGGTGCCACAGCGAGGCGAGGAGCTGGGCATAGCGCGGCCCTTCGCCGTGGTGGTCACCCTTGGCGCGCGAAGTGGGCAGCATCGCCCGCAGGATCGCCGCAGCGATCAGCGCGAGCGGTACGCCCAGCCAGAACATCGCACGCCAGCCGGCATGTTCGGCGACGAACCCGGCCAAGGTGCGGCTGAGCAGGATGCCGCAGAGCAACCCAGCCATGACTTTGCCGATCACCGCACCGCTGCGTTCGGCCGGGGCCAGATGCGCGGCAAAGGGCACGATCTGCTGCGCCACGGTGGCCAGCGCGCCCAGCACGAGCGAGGCACCGAGCAGCAGCGCGGGCGTGGGCGCGACGGCGGCGAGCACCAGCGCAACGGCGAGGAGCAGGAACTGCAAGACGATCAGCCCGCGCCGCTCGACCCGGTCGCCCAATGGCACCAGCAGGAACAGCCCCAGGGCATAGCCCAGTTGCGTGACCGTGGGCACCAGCGCCGTCAGCGCACCGGGCATGCTGGTTTCGATCAGGCCCAGCATCGGCTGATTGTAATAGATATTGGCGACGGCGAGGCCAGTGGTGGCGGCCATCGCCAGGATAAGGCCGTTGCCCAGAACCGGGCGTGGCGTTTGCGCCGATGGCTGAGACGCCTGGCGCGCGGGCGCGCCGGCAAGGATGGTGTCCGACATGATCAGGGCTCTCGTGCAGAGGCAGGCCGGGGGAAACGGTTGCTGCCGGGCTTGGTTGCCCCCCTATGCACCATTGGCCGGCAAATGATAATCTGCCCCAAGTGGCACG
Organism: Novosphingobium sp. SG754; assembly: GCF_013149315.1. Taxonomy (NCBI): domain Bacteria; kingdom Pseudomonadati; phylum Pseudomonadota; class Alphaproteobacteria; order Sphingomonadales; family Sphingomonadaceae; genus Novosphingobium; species Novosphingobium sp. SG754. Next base: position 206,905 of record NZ_JABGCC010000003.1, read on the forward strand.
CACTATTGCATTTTACGCAATGATGCCGGGCAAAGCTCAGCCCGGCAGGCACCGCTCCCAATAGGGCGGCGTGCCAAAACTTTCCGCCAGGAAATCGACCAGCAGGCGCACCTTGGCCATGCCGCGCCGATCGGGCAGGTAAAGCGCGTGGATGCCCGGATCGCCCGGCGGCGGCGCACCGGGACGGGCAATGTCGCCGTGCCACTCGGCCAGCACCGGGCGCAGCCGCCCCTGCGCCACGTCTTCACCCACCAGCCAGGTGGGCAAGAGCGCCAGCCCCGCCCCAGCCAGCGCGGTTTCGCGGATCGTATCGGCGTGGTTGGTGCGCAGCGGGCCTGACACCCGCACCCATTCGTGCTGGCCATCGCGCGTCAGCCGCCAGCGCCGCTCGCCATCGGCAAAGGCAAAGGTCAGGCAGGCGTGATCGGCCAGGTCCTGCGGCACCTGGGGCGTGCCATGCGCGGCAAGATAGGCCGGGCTGGCGCAGACCAGGCGGCGTTGCGGTGCCAGCCGCCGCGCCACCAGGCTGGAGGAATCGAGCGCGCCCAGCCGCACGGCCACGTCGATGCGCTGCGTCGCCAGATCGAGCGGGGTGTCGGTCACCACCACGTCGAGCGTGATATCGGGGTGCGCCGCCATGAACGCGGGCAGGATCGGCGTAACATGGAGCCGGGCAAAGCTGACCGGCAGGCTCACCCGCAACAGCCCGCGCGCCGCGCCCGGCCCCTCGCGCACCGTGCGGTTGGCCTCGGCCAGGGTATCGAGGATGGCACGGGCGCGCGGGTAATAGGCCTCCCCCGCCTCGGTCAGGCTGACCTGGCGGGTGGTGCGCGTCAACAGCCGGGTGCCCAGCGCCGCTTCCAGCGCGTCGACATGGCGGGTGAACGATGACGTGGCCTGCCCCGCGCGCCGCGCCGCCGGGGTAAAGCCGCCCTCGTCCACCACGGCCACGAAGGCCTGCAACGCGGCGAACATATCCATGCCCGGCCCCCGCCGCCGCCGTGCGCGCCAGCCTCGGCGCTTAGCCCTGCGGCTCGCTGGCGGCGGCCACTTCTTCCGGGTCGCCCAGGATCACGCCAACGCGTTCGTGCAGGCCAGTAGGCACCAGATCGAGAATGCGCGCGTGGCCATTGCTCGATGTGCCGCCGGCCTGCTCGATCAGCATGCTCATCGGATTGGCTTCATAGAGCAGGCGCAGGCGCGCGCTGCCGCCCTTGCGGTGATCGGCCGGGTAGAGGAAAATCCCGCCGCGCTTGATGATGCGGTGCACGTCGGCCACCATCGAGGCGGGCCAGCGCATGTTGTAATCCACGCCCAGCGGGCCTTCGCTGCCCTGGATGCGTTCTTCGATATAGCGCGCGACGTGGGGCGACCATTGGCGGCGGCGCGCCATGTTGACGGCGAATTCGCGGTTGCCGCGCGGCATCTGCATCGGCCCGTCGGTCATCCGCCACGAACCGATCTCGCGGTCCAGCGTGAATTCATAGACGCCGGTGCCCACGGTCAGCACCAGCAGCGTCTGCGGGCCATAGATGGCATAGCCGGCGGCCACCTGGCTGGTGCCGGGCTGCAGGAAATCGGCCTCGGCCACGTCGCGCCCGGCGCAGGCCTCGGGCGCGCGCAGCACCGAAAAGATCGTGCCGACCGACAGGTTCACGTCGATATTGCTCGACCCGTCGATGGGATCGAACACCAGCAGGTATTCGCCCTTGGGGAAACGGCCCGGAATGGGATGCAGCGATTCCATTTCTTCCGACGCCATCGCGGCCAGTTGCCCGCCCCATTCGTTGGCATCGAGCAGCAGGTCGTTGGCGATCACGTCCAGCTTCTTCTGCACTTCGCCCTGGACGTTTTCACTGCCCAGCGAACCCAGCACATCGCCCAGCGCGCCCTTGGAAATGGCAAAGTTGATTGCCTTGCAGGCGCGCGCCACGGTTTCCAGCAACAGGCGCAACTGCGGCGGACAGGGCGAATCCGGCCGCCGCTGCTGCTCGATCAGAAAGCGGGTGAGCGTGACCGGCTGCCCCGATTGCGGATTGGGCGCCGGCGCAGCAGGTGCGGCGGGGGCGCTGTCGATCACGGGGGTCTGGGTGCTCATCGGGCGAATCTCTCCTGCCTGGGCCCGGCCTGGCCGGGCAATGCGGCCCTCTCTAGGCCAAGTCTTGTGCAAATGCGAAGACGAAAGGGCAACTTTTGCGCGCAGCAGGACTGCCTGCCCGCTTCGGCAGGCGCGGCCAAGCGCACGTTGCGGGAGGCGAAGCGCCGGCAAGGCCGGCAAAAACGCATGACCTCAATATTAAAAAATCGTCATGCGCTTGGAATTATGCCGCCCGCATCAACAACATTGCTGAATATTTCCAAAACAACATGAACTTTTTTACAGTTTTCCTCCGCACGTCTTGTGACAACCAACGGCTTTGACTTATAAAACAGCTATATCGGAATGATTTTAAAAAATAATAATCAGCAATTCTGAACGCCATATCGGCCTTTATTTGCATGCTTTGCAAATGGCCCTGCCGCAATCTCGCCCAACAGGGTCGAGACGCGACTGATCCCTGCCCCCTTTCAGGATCGCTAGACCATGGCACAAGAACCAATCTCGAACGTCGCCATCAGCAGCAGGCCCTCGCCCCATCGTTTCGAAGCGATCGACAGCCTGCGCGGTTTCGCGGCGCTGTCGGTGGCGCTGCATCACCTGCAAGTGGGCAGCCACATCTATTTCTGGCACTATGTGCGCAATTCATTCCTGTTCGTGGAATTCTTTTTCGTCTTGAGCGGCTTTGTCATCGCCTGCGCCTATCAGGATAAGATCCATAACCAGCAAGACTTCAAGATTTTCGCGATCAAGCGCATTGCCCGGGTCTGGCCACTCCATCTCGTCATGCTGGCCGCGTTCCTCTGCGCGGAAACCACGCTCTATATTCTCTCGCACAAGATCGCGCTGCCCCTGGCCCGCCCGCCGTTCAGCGAAAATCGCACACTGTCGGGCGTTCCAGCCAACTTCTTCCTGCTCAACGGCTTCCTGCCGATTCCCGGATCGGAATGGAACGGGCCGAGCTGGAGCATCAGCGTCGAGCTGGTCAGCTATGTCCTGTTCGCGCTGATCCTGCTCCTGGCCAAGCGGCACGTGCGGCTGTGCCAGTTTGCTGCCATCGCGCTTGGGCTTGCCTGGCTGATCCATGCCGATGGCGAACCGGGCTTCTATGCGTTTCTACCGCGCTGCATCTATTCGTTCTTCATCGGCGTGGCGCTGTGGAACTATCGTGGCACGTTCTCGGGCATTCCGGCCACGCCGTTCCAGATCGTCGCCATCGCGGCGGCCTTTGCCATGCTCACTTTCGGCGCGGGCTATGGCCTGTTCATGGTGGGGCCGATCGTGTTCCTGTTCGTGATCGCGGCTGTATCGTTCGAAGATGGCGCGGTTGCCAAGCTCCTCAAAAAGCCGTTCTGCCTGTTCCTCGGCCGCACCTCCTATTCGATCTACATGGTGCATTTCTTCATCGCCTTCGTCGTTGCCAACGTGCTGAAAGTCGTGGCCAAGCTGCTGCACTCGCCGGCCGTGGTGCCCGGCACCGAGCTGGCCACGATCAAGCAATCGCCGTTCATCATGGACGGCGTAACGGTGCTCTACCTCGTCGTCATCGTAACCGTGGCACGCTATGCCTATCGCTTGGTCGAACGCCCAGGGATGGAACTTGGCGCGCGCCTCGCCAGCCGCGTGCGCCGCCCTTCCCGCGAGGTTGTCGTGGTCTAACCTCGCGCCACCAACTTGCCCGCCAGCACCACCTTGCGGGTGGGCGCCTGCGGATTGTCCAGCCGGTCGAGTAGCATGGTGGTGGCAGTGCGGCCGATTTCCTCCACTGGCTGCTCGATCACGCTGATCCCGCCCGCGCCACTGGCGCCCTGGCCCACGAAATCCATCCAGTCGTTGTTGTCAAACCCGGCCAGCGCCATGTCGTTGGGCACCGACAGGCCCTGCGCGCGCAAGGTGCGCAGCACGTTGAGCAGCATGACCCCGTTGCTCGCCACCACGGCATCGGGGCGCTGCGGGCCAGACAGCAGGCCGGCTAGGGCGCGCTCGGCCTCGCCGGCGCTGTGGGGCACGGCGATCGCCTGCGTCTCCAGCCCAAGCGCCTTGGCCGCGCGCTCGAACCCGGCGCGGCGTTCCAGGCCGGTCGTGCTCATCGCGCCGAACAGGCCGGCGATGCGGCGATGGCCCTGGGCGTGGAGATGCTCCACCAGCACGGCAGCCATGCGTTCGTTGTCGAGCAGCACGCAATCGAGATCGGCGCCGGGAATGGCGCGGTCGATCAGGACCACCGGGCGCTCTCCCCCCGGCCATTCGGTGCGCGCCACGCGCTGGCGCGAAGGCGCCAGGATCACGCCGGCGGCGCGTTCCTGGTGCATGAGGTCAAGGTACATCGCCTCTTTCGCGGGGTCTTCATCGGTGTTGCACAAGATCACCTGCATGCCGCGCGCCGCCGCCACGGTTTCCACGCTGCGCGATACGGCGGTGAAAAACGGGTTGCGGATATCAGCGACGATCAGCCCGATCACGTTGGAATGCCGCGAACGCAACCGCCGCGCCGCCAGGTTGGGACGATAGCCGGTGCTCTTCACCGCATCGAGCACGCGCGCCTGCATGGCGGCATCCACCGCCTTGCCCGCCAGCACCCGCGAAACCGTGGCCGCCGAAACGCCGGCCACCCGCGCCACATCCTTGATCCCCACTGCCATCAGAAAACGTTCTCTCCAAACCCCCGGCCTTGCAGCCTGTTTTCGTGGCAAGCATGGCCCCAATCCGCCCATTTACGCAAGCCTCTTGACAAAATTCACGAGAAAACGTTTTCTCAATGCACAGCGGCGGCCCAAGCTCGCCGACCAATGGCCCCAGGAGAGATGCGCGAAATGCAGCCCAACCCCGCGATTTTGCCCGAAGATGCGCCACATGGTGCAGCCGCTGGCGATGCCGTTCTGGTGCGCATCGCCGCCACGGCCAACGGCAAGGAAGACACGATTCGCCAGGCCGGGCAGATGCTGGTGGCAGCCGGATGCGTGGCGCCGGGCTATGAAGACAGCATGGTCCGCCGCGAGGACGTGGCCAACACCTTCCTGGGCGCCGGCGTGGCGATCCCGCATGGCCTGGGCGAAGACAAGGGCCTGGTGCGGCGCGACGGCATCGCCGTGCTGCAACTGCGCGACGGGGTGGAATGGAACCCCGGGCAGACCGCGCAGCTGGTGGTGGGCATTGCCGCCAGTTCCGACAGCCACATCGCCATCCTGCGCCGGCTGACCCGCCTGATCCAGGACGAGGCACGCCTGGCCGCGCTGGTCGCCAGCGATGATCCCCATGCCATTGCCCGCGCCCTGGGCGAAGATGGCGCCGCCCCGACATCCGCAGCGCCAGTGGCCGATCTGGCCCACAGCGCGCAGTGGACGGTGGACTATCCCGCAGGCCTCCACGCCCGCCCCGCTTCTGCCTGGATGGATGCGGCACGCGCCGCGCCCGCCGCGCTGCGCGTCCGCCACGGCAATGACAGCGCCGATCCCAAAAGCCTGGTGTCCCTGCTGCAACTGGGCCTCAAGCAGGGTGACACGATCACCGTGTCGGCCGATGGCCCGCAGGGCCGCGCCGCGGTGGACCAGTTCCTGGCCGTGGCCCGCCGCCTGACCGCGCGGGAAAAGGAAGACGCTGCCCGTGCCGCCGCCAAGGTCGCCGCCGCTGCTGCCCAGAATGGCGGCAAGGGCTGGCAGCCGGAAACACCGCTGGCCATGCTGGCGGGCGTGGCAGCCAGCCCGGGCCTGGCGATCGGCCGCGTCCATGTAGTTGCCGCAGCCGAACTCACGGTGCCGGACGAGCCAGTGGATCTGGGCCGGGGCGGCGCCATGCTGGACGAGGCACTGCGCCGCACCCGCGCGCAGATGACCGCGCTGATCGATGATACCACGCGCCGCCTGGGCGCGGGCGATGCGGCGATCTTCAAGGCGCAGGCCGACCTGCTCGATGATACCGACCTGATCACGCTGACCTGCCAGCTCATGGTCGAGGGCCATGGCGTGGCGTGGTCGTGGCACCAGGCTGTCAGCCGCATTGCCGGGCAGCTTTCCGCGCTGGGCAATCCGGTGCTCGCCGCCCGCGCGGCAGACCTGCACGATGTGGGCCGCCGCGTGCTGGCCGCGATCGATCCGGCACTTGCCACAGGCTCGCTCGAAACCCTGCCCGACGGCCCGGATGCGGCGCCTTGCGTGCTGCTAGCGGGCGATCTTTCGCCGTCCGACACCGCCACGCTCGATCCCGCAAAGGTAGCGGGCATCGCCACGGCGCTGGGCGGCCCCACCTCGCACAGCGCGATTCTGGCGCGCACCCTGGGCCTGCCTTCGGTGGTGGCGCTGGGCAATGACCTGCTGGCGCTGGGCGCCGGGGCCACGGTGATCGTCGATGGCGATGCCGGCCGCGTCTGGCTCGATCCCACGCCGGCAGACATCGCCAGCGCGCAAGGGTGGATCGATCGCATCGCCGCCCGCCGCCGCGCGCAAGAGGCCGAACGCAGCCGCCCGGCGATCACCACCGATGGGCACCAGGTGGCCATCGCCGCCAACGTCAACCGCCCGGATTCGGTGGCCTTTGCCCTGGCCGAAGGCGCCGAAGGCGTCGGCCTGATGCGCACCGAATTCCTGTTTCTGGAACGCGGCGACACGCCGAGCGAGGACGAACAGGAAGCGATCTATCGCGCCATGATCACCGCGCTGGGTGATGGGCCGGACGGCCACCGCCCGCTGATCGTGCGCGCGCTCGATATCGGCGGAGACAAGCAGGTCCCGCATCTGGATCTGCCGACCGAGGAAAACCCGTTCCTGGGCGTGCGCGGTGCGCGGTTGCTGCTGCGCCGGCCCGACCTGCTCGATCCGCAGCTGCGCGCGCTTTATCGCGCCGCCAAGCAGGGCGGCGATCTGTCGATCATGTTCCCGATGATTACTTCTACCTGGGAATTGCAGCGGCTGCGCGCCCGCTGCGAAGAGATCCGCGCCGAGCTGGATGCGCCCGCCGTGCCGATCGGCATCATGATCGAAGTGCCGGCCGCCGCCGTACAAGCCGCAGCGCTGGCCGAACATGCCGATTTCTTTTCGGTCGGCACCAATGACCTGACGCAATATACCCTGGCGATCGACCGCCAGAACCCCGACCTTGCCGCCGAGGCCGACAGCCTGCACCCGGCGGTGCTGCGCCTGATCGCCCTGACGGTGGAAGGCGCCGCCACCCACGGCCGCTGGGTGGGGGTGTGCGGTGGCCTCGCCGGCGATCCGTTCGGCGCCGCGCTGCTCACCGGCCTGGGGGTGAGCGAACTGTCGATGACCCCGCGTGACATTCCCGCCGTCAAGGCGCGGCTGCGCGGCGCCAGCCTGGCCGATCTGCAAGACCTGGCGCGCCGCGCCCTGGCCCAACCCGGCGCCGCGCAAGTGCGCGCGCTCGATGGAGGAGCGGCCTGATGCGCGTTCATACCCTCACGCTCAATCCCGCGATCGACGAGACGATCACGCTCGATCGCCTGGTGCCCGGCCAGGTCCACCGCGCCCGTGGCGTGCGCCAGAACGCCGGGGGCAAGGGCATCAACGTGGCCAGCTGCCTGGCCGATTGGCGCACCCCGGTTTCCGCCCATGGCCTGCTCGGCCGCGACAATGCCGCCCCGTTCGAGGCGCTGTTTGCCGCCAAGCCGATCACCGATGCGATGGTGCGGGTGGATGGCGCCACGCGCGTCAACCTCAAGCTGGTCGATGCCGACGATACCACCGACATCAACCTTGATGGCCTGGCGGTGACCGATGAAACCCTTGCCACCGTGCTCGACGGGCTGACGGCCATGGCCGCACCGGGAGACATGGTGGTTCTGGCGGGCAGTCTCCCCCCCGGCTGCCCGCCAGCCTGCTATGCCACGCTGGTGGCGCGGCTGCGCGCACAGGGCGTGCACGTGCTGCTCGATGCCAGTGGTGATCCGCTGGCGCGCGCGCTGGCCGCGCCGGTGCTGCCACACGTGATCAAGCCGAACCGCGATGAACTGGCCGCCTGGGCCGGAGAGGCGCTGCCCGATTGCACTGCCGTGCTCGCTGCGGCGCGGGCGCTGCATGCGCGCGGGGTGGAACAGGTGGTGGTGTCGATGGGCAGCCAGGGCGCGCTGTTCGTGACCGGCGATGGCGCGGTCCATGCCCAGCTTGCCCTGCCCCCGCTCGGCCCGCTGGGCGTGGCCAGCACGGTGGGTGCGGGCGATGCCATGGTGGCAGGCCTCGCCGCCGCGCATGTCGCCGGGCTGGGCCTGGCGGAAACCGCGCGGCTCGCCACCGCCTTTGCCGTGGCCAAGCTCGGCATGGCCGGGCCGAACCTGCCGGAAAAGGCCAGCGTCATGGCGCTGGCGCAAGACGTGATCATCGGCCCGCGTCCGTAACGCGCGGCTGCAACAGAAATGACCTTGGGATTGGGTTTGACCATGAAACATCATGTGCTGATCGCCGCGCCGGGGCGCGATGTGGAAGCGGTGCTCGCCGCCGAGGCGCTGCGTAAGGCCGCGCGCGAGGCCGGGCTCGACGTCGAGGTGCAGCTTGCCCTCGACGATGCCGCGCCGCTGGCCGATCCGTCCGCGCGGGTGGTCCCGGTCGATGCCGTGCTGGCCGATCCCGCCGCTGTGCTGGCTGGCCTGGCCGCCGCTCCGGCCGCTGAAGCCACCCCAACGCGCATCGTCGCCATCACCTCGTGCCCCACGGGCATTGCCCACACCTTCATGGCGGCCGAAGGGCTGCAACAGGGCGCTGCTGAACTGGGCCATGCCATCCGCGTGGAAACGCAAGGCTCGGTAGGCGCCGGCACCCCGCTCACCGCGCAGGAAATTGCCGAGGCCGACGTGGTGATCATCGCCGCTGACCGCGAAGTCGATCGCGCCCGCTTTGCCGGCAAGCGCGTGTTTGCCAGCAATACCAAGCCGGCCATCACCGGCGGCGCCGCGCTGATCACCCGCGCCCTGGCCGAAGCAAGCGTGCAGGCAGGCGGTGAAGAAACCGCGGCGCCGGCCAAAGCCGAGCGCACCGGCCCCTACAAGCACCTGATGACCGGGGTATCGTTCATGCTGCCGTTCGTGGTGGCGGGCGGCCTGCTGATCGCGCTGGCCTTTGCCCTGGGCGGCATTCACGCCAACGACGATGCCGCCGCCGGCACCCTGGCGCACACCCTGTTCGAGATCGGCGCCAAGGGCGGCTTTGCCCTGATCGTGCCGGCACTCGCGGGCTATATCGCCTATTCCATTGCCGATCGGCCGGGCATTGCCCCGGGCATGATCGGCGGCATGATCGCGGCCAGCCAGGGCGCGGGCTTTCTCGGCGGAATCGTCGCGGGCTTCATCGCCGGCTATGGCATGGACGCGCTGAACCGTGCGATCCGCCTGCCGCGTAACCTCGCTGGGCTCAAACCCATGCTGATCCTGCCGCTGCTTGGCACGCTGCTGACCGGACTGCTGATGGTCTATGCCGTGGGCACGCCGGTGGCCGCCGTGCTCTCGTTCCTGACGGAATGGCTGCGCGGGATGCAGGGATCGAGCGCCATTGCGCTGGGCCTGATCCTGGGCGCGATGATGGCGTTCGACATGGGCGGCCCGGTCAACAAGGCGAGCTATGCCTTTTCCGTCGGCCTCATCGCCAGCCAGGTCTATACCCCGATGGCTGCAACGATGGCCGCCGGGATGACCCCGCCGCTCGGCATCGCGCTCGCCACGGTCCTGTTCCGCAACCGCTTTTCGGCAGAGGAACGCGATGGCGCCGGGGCCACGGCCGTGCTCGGCCTGGCGTTCATCACCGAAGGGGCGATCCCGTTTGCCGCGCGCGATCCCCTGCGCATGATCCCGGCTTTCGTTGCCGGATCGGCCCTGGCCGGCGCCATTTCGATGGCGATGGGCGTGGAACTGCGCGTGCCGCATGGCGGCGTGTTCGTGCTGCCGATCCCCGGCGCGGTGACCCATCTGGCCGCCTATGCCGTGGCGATTGCCGCCGGCACGCTCACCACCGCGCTGCTTGCCGGGCTGCTGCGCCGCCCGCTTGCCCAAGAAACCACGGCGCTGCCCGCCACCGCCTGAACCCTTTCACATGCGGCCAGCCCCCGGCCGCAAGGAGCAAAACCCATGTTCGCCCTGCCCCATGGTGCCTGCCGCGCAGGCGCCCTCGCCCTCGTGCTGCCTGCTCTCCTCGCCTCTGCCGCCCCGGCGCTGGCCGATGATGCCGCTCCCCCGCCCCCGCCAACGCTTCCAGCGACGCTTCCGGCAACCGGGCAGACGCCCGCCGCGCGCCAGCCGCTGCAACCGCTGGCCGACAAAGGCGTCACCCTGCAATGGAGCTATACCGGCGAAGCCGCCGGCAACGTGACCGGCGGCCTGGCGCGCAAGAGCGCCTATACCGGCCAGGTCTATGTGGGTGCCGATCTCGACATGGATCGCATCGCCGGGATCAGTGGCGCCACGATCCACGTGGCCGTGACCAACCGCCACGGCAAGAGCCTGTCGGGCATTGCGCTGGGCAACAATACCTCGGTCCAGGAAGTGTGGGGCACGCAGAACACCCACCTGGCGATCCTGACCTGGGAGCAGAAGCTGCTCAACGATCGCCTGGTGATCGAGGCCGGGCGCAGCCAGGCCAACATCCACTTCCTCAATTCGCCGCTCTATTGCCTGTTCCAGACCAATTCGACCTGCGGCAACCCCACCTTCGTGTTCAAGAACAGCAACTTCACCTATTTCCCGGCGTCAAGCTGGATGGCCCAGGCCAAGCTGTGGGTGGCGCCGCGCTGGTTCGCCCATGCCGGCGTCTATGAAGTGAACCCCGATCGCAAGCGCTGGAACGATGATGGCTTCAACTTCTCCTCGGCCAACCGCACGGGGGTGATCGTGCCGTGGGAACTGGGCTATGCCGATGACAAGGGTGAGACCCGCCTGCCCGGCCACTATATCCTGGGCGGCTGGTTCGACCGCGCCGACTATGCCGATCCGCTGCGCGACGATGCCGGCGGTATTGCCATTCTCACCGGCCGCCCGGCCCGCACGCTGCACGGGCGCAACGGGATCTATGCCCGCTTTGACCAGCAATTGACCCGCCCCGATCCGCAAAGCCGGCGCGGGCTGTCGATCTTTGGCGTGGCGATGACCAACCTGTCGGGCCAGGTGGAGGAAAGCCGCTATCTCGATTTCGGGATCGTCCAGACCGGCACGTTCAAGGGGCGCGATACCGATACGCTGGGCTTTGTCATCAACGACCAGCGCTTTTCCGACCTGGCGATGCAGCGCATGCGCGCCGCGCGCCTGGCCGCCGGCGGCGAAGACAACGTGCATCGCCACGAGGTGATGATGGAACTGGCCTATGGCGCCGATCTGGTTCCGGGCCTGCGCATTTCGCCCAATGTGCAATATGTCCTGCACCCCGATAACACCGGAGCGCCGTTCAACCCCACCAACACCCGCGATGCGCTGGTGTTCGGTTTCAAGTTCACGCTCGACGGCCCGACCTTCTTCGGGCGCTGACGTGCAGTGGCGGGGGATCAGTTCCCCGCCACGCCCAGCACCGCCAGGGCCAGCGTTTCCACCCCGGCGCGGATCGTCGGTTCGGGCTGCGGGGCAAAGAATGGCGAATGGTTGACCGGCACCGGCTTGCCCTCGGCCTTGAGCCGCGCGAGCATCGCCGGATCGCTGCCGCCCACGCCAAAGAACACCGACTTGGCCACCCCGGCGTTGACGTATTCGGAATAGTCCTCGCTCGCGGTGCCGCCGGGCATCATCGCCGGCACCAGCGCCACCTGGGCATCGCCCAGCGCGGTCTTGAGGATACCGGCCAATTGCCCGGCAAGCGCGGGATCGTTGACCACCGATGCCGTTGCCTCGGTATGGTCAACCCCCGGTTCGGGCGCGCGGGCCATGCTCGCCACGGCGCGCGCGGTGATGCCCACCCCATCGAGCAGCAGCTTGCGCACATCGGGATCGTAGGATCGCAGCGTCAGCTTGAGCACGGCGGTATCGGGGATAATATTGGGCACGAAACCGGCGTTGAACGCGCCCACCGTGATCACGCCGAACTTCTGCGGGTCTTTCTGCCGGCTGATCACGGTCTGCACATCATCGACAAAGTGCGCGCCCATCACGATCGGATCGATGCTCTTGTCAGGCATCGAGCCGTGCGCGCCCTGGCCATGAAACGTGACGACGACCGAGTCCGAGGCAGAGCTGACCGCGCCCTGCTTGACGGTCACATGCCCGGCCACATCCGGGCCGACATGGGCGGCAAAGGCATAGTCCGGCTTGGGAAAGCGGGTGAACAGGCCATCGGCCAGCATGGCCTTGGCGCCGCCGGCCTTTTCCTCGGCCGGCTGGCCGATGAACACCAGCGTACCGTGCCACTTGTCTTTCAGCGCCAGCAGCGTCTGCGCCGTGCCCACCCACCAGGCCATATGGCTGTCATGGCCGCAGGCGTGATCGGTGGGGGTCAGCTTGCCATCGATGGTCTGCTGGGCGTGGCTGGCATAGGGCAGCCCGGTCTTTTCCTCCAGCGGCAGGGCGTCCAGCTCGGTCCTGACCAAAACCACCGGGCCATCACCATTGCGATAGACCGCCACGATCCCGGTCTGGCCGACATGCTCGGTCACGGTAAAGCCCAGTTGCCGCATCCGCGCCGCCAGCAGTGCGGCGGTGCGGGTTTCCTGAAAGCCGACTTCGGGATGCTGGTGAAGGTCTTTGTACAGCGCATCGAGCGAGGGATAGATCTTGGCGAGCTGCGCATCGATCGCGGCGCGCGCCGCCACGGGATCGAGCGGCGCGGCCTGGGCCACCTGCGGCACGGCAGCAAGCGTCAGGGCAAGGCCCGTGGCCCGCGCCAGCCGGCGGCGGAGTGTGTGCGTAAAAGCCATGACAGTTCCTTTGCTTACAGGCTGAACCGGGCGTTGAGGCCCCAGGTGCGCGGCTGGATCGAATAGGTCAGGTTGGTATAGCCATAACCGCTGGTGACCGCGATGGCACCCATCGTGTCGGTCAGGTTGTTGCAGAACAGATAGACGCCCATCTCGCGGTTCTCCACGCCCACGCGCAGGTTCGCCGTGGCATAGTTGCCATAGGCGGTGTGATAGGGATCGTTGGGGCGGAACGTGCCTTCCTGATGGCCGGTATAGGCGCCATCGGCACGGACCAGCGCATCGAACCGCGAATTGAGCGCCCAGGAATAGCTGGCCGATGCCGACGCGGTAAGATCGGGCGTATTGGGGATGGGATCCCCGGCCTTGCCTGTCGATGCGGTGATCAGCACGGCGGACGAGGATTGGTCCTGCGTCAGGTGGGCATCGGTATAGCCCAGCGCCGCACCCAGGGTCAGGCCGCGCACCGGCCGCGCCGTCAGGTCAAGCTCAACCCCGCGGATGCGTGCGTGGCCGGCATTGGTAAGAAAGGCATAGAGCCCATCGGCGGTGCGGGCCGAGGTCTGGATATTGCTCCACTCGATGTTGAACGCCGCCCCATTGAGCACCAGCTTGTCGCCCAGCCAGCTCGATTTCACCCCCACTTCATAGTTCCACAGGCTGTCGGGCTTGTACGACACCAGATTGGCGGCCAGGCCGGGGATGTTGTTGGCGCCACCCGGGCGGAACCCCTTGGATGCGCTGGCATAGACCATCACGCGCGGGGTGATGCGATAGCTGACGTTGAACTTTTCCAGCCAGCCGTTGGCGGTGGTCGTCGCCGCACTGAACGGCGCGGCCAGCGTGCCGGTGTAGAAGTTGGTGATATAGGATTGGCCGCTGGTGGTCTTGCTATAATCGTAATAGCGCAGGCCGCCGGTGATGGTCAGCCCGGCCAGCGGTTTGAGCGATACTTCGCCAAAACCGGCAATCTGGCGCGAGCGCGTTTCGACATAGCGATAGACCAGCGGGGTAATAGGCAGGGTGATGCTGCCATCGCTGGCGTTTTCACTGATCACGTTGCTGTCGATATGGTCTTTGCGGTTTTCGTAATAGACGCCCACCGTCCATTCCAACCAGGCCGGCATCTGCGCCGCGTTGGAGGAAAGCCGCGCCTCATAGTTTTGCGAATGGACCCACGCAGGCTGAAAGCCGGCAGCCGGCAACAGCGCAAGGCCCGCGGCCTGATAGGCGGCGAACTGGTCGCTGGTGCAGGTGGCGCCATTGGCGCGGGCGCACTGCGCGGGCGAGGTGGCATAGGCCCGCACCGACGGGGTGAAATCGATCGTGCGGATATAGTTGTAGTTGTAATAGCTGGCCGTGCCGGTCAGCGTGGCAAAGCCCAGGTCACGATCGCCCTTGAGGTTGTAGAGCTGCATTTCGGTGTGGAACGGCAACTGCGCGGGCGAATTGGTCTTGTAGCGGCCGACGCTGGGATACCAGCCCTGCTGATCGGGCGCGTCGCCCTTTTGATAGCTGAGCGTGGCGGTGATCGTCGTCAGCGCATCGGGCTTGAAGCCGATGATGCCGCGCCCGCCCCAGTTGGTGGAACGGTTGATGTTCTGCGTGCCATAGGTGACGTTGTCGATCCAGCCAGGCTTGCGCTCGCCATAGCCCACCACGCGCACCGCCAGCTTGTCGGTCACCACCGGCAGGTTGACCATGCCGCGCAGGAAATAGCCGGCCGAACCGCCCTCGGTTGTGGTCACCTGGGTTTCGCCGCCGGCTTCCACCTTGTCGTAATCGGGCTTGTGAAAGATCACGCGCAGCGTGCCGGCCATCGAACTGGCGCCATAGAGCGTGCCCTGCGGCCCGCGCAGCACTTCCACCCGCTCCACATCGAACAGGTTGAGATCGGCCGCCACGGCGCCGGAATCCTGCGTGGTGCCCGAAGGGCCGGTGACCGGGGTTTCATCGTAATAGAGGCCCACCGTCGCCTCGCCCGCCGCGTTGACGCCGCGGATCGAGATGCGGTTCGATCCGGCCACGCCGCTGGTGACGTTGAGGTTGGGGATCTGGCGGAAATAGTCATTGAGCTGGGTTGCCCCGGTCTTGGCCAGGCCGTCGCCCGAAAGCGCCACGATGCTGAGCGGGGTGGTCTGCACGGTTGACGCACGGCGCAGCGCGGTGACCACGATATCGCCGCCGGTGGTGCCATCGGCCTGCGGCGCGGGGGCGGCGGCGGCCGGCGTGTCTGCCGGCGCGGCGTCGGCGGCAAAGGCAGTGCCTGCCAACAAGACGTGCGCGGTGATCAGGCCGGAAACGGCCAGAATGGCTTTGCTCATGGTATGCTCCCTGTCGTTGTTCCAGGGTGTGCCGCGCAGTCCCGGCCCCCTTGCCTGGCTAGACGCAGGGCAGCGTCACCCCCTCACCCGACGGGGCAGATTTTTTTCTTGTCAGTGAATTTTCTGGCCCGTGAAAGTTGGTCAGCGCAATTCGCTGTGCAGCGTCAGCCCCACGGTGCGCGGCCGCTGATAGGTCACCATGTCGCTGCCGCCGGTCGTGCCGGCCCAAACGCGGCCGCGGCCATTGGCCAGGTTCTGCACGAACACGCCAAGGCGCCAGGGCCCGCGCGCGATCGCCAGATCGGCATCGATCGCGGCAAAGCCGCCCAGCGCCAGGCGATCGATCACCGTGCTGCCGCGAAACGCGCTCCACGCCCGGCCGGCATAGTGCAAGAACAGCCCGCCATCGCCGCGCCAGCCCCCATCGGCGCCCTGGCTTTGGCCCAGCGCCCATTCCCGGCGCAGTTCCACGCTCGCCGCCCAGGGCGCGACATAGGGCAGCGCCTCGCCCGCGCGGCCATCGGTGGTGGCCGCGCCCGAAACCTGGTCTTGCACCAGCCGCGCATCGGTCACGGTGCCCTGCAGCTTGGCCCGCCAGCCGCCGCGCAGCGCCACGCCGGCAGACAATTCCGCCCCGTTGATCCGCGCCGTGCCGATGTTGGTGATGAAGGCATAGCTGCCATCGGCCGAAACGGCGGCATATTGCATGTTGGACCAGCGCTGGTGAAAGCCGTTAAGATCAAGATGCCAGCTGCGCGCCGGGCCCGACAGGCGCGTGCCCACTTCCCAGCTTTCCAGGCGATCGTCGGCATAGCTGGCCAGGGCTTGCGGCAGGCCGGGCACCACATTGCTGCCGCCCGGGCGAAAGCCGTTGGATACCTGGCCATAGACCAGCACGCGCGACGATGGCCGCGCCTCTACCCGCGCGCGGCCGACCAGCCCATGCGCGCGGGTGGCCATCGCCAGCGACGATGGTGCAAACGGGCCCAGGAATGGATTGGGCAGGGTGACCACGCTTTGCGTAGTGCGCGCATAGTGGAAATAGCGCAGCCCGCCCGACAGCATCAGCCAGGGCAGCGCGCGCCAGCTGCCATCGCCAAACAGCGCATATTCATCGAGCTGGCTGGCAAAGCGGCGCAGCGAGGTTGGTTGCGTTCCGGGCCGCGCCAGCCCGGTAGCCGGGTTCACGCCCAGGCTGGCGCTTTGCCCGTCATCGCTGCGCCGGCTGGCAAAGAGGCCGGCGGTCCAGGTCATTCGGCCCTCGGCCGACAGGCGCACCTCGCCGCTGCTGACGTCGACTGCCAGGGGTTGATCCACCAGCGTCGGGCTGCTTGCCAGCAGCAGGCGATTGTATCCCGCCATCTGCGCGGCGCTGCAACTGCCACTGGCCAGACCGGCCAAGGCCGCGCACGCGGCGGCATCGTCGAGATGATTGAGCTGGCTTTGCGTGAAATCCCAGAAGCGGTGCGGCCGCCACCATGATCGCGCCGCCGTGGCGTCAAGGCTCACCCCGCCGCTGCCCAGCCGGCCATGCAGATCGAGCGAGGCCATGGCAAAGGTATCAAAAAACGGTACGATGACCTGCGCCGCGGTTTGATCCGGCGCGCCGCCGCCAATCGTGCTGTGGCTGTTGCCGATGCGGCTGCGCTGCCACACCCCCGCCAGGTCTGCCCGCCAATCGGGCGCGATCTGCCAGCGCAGCGCCAGCCGGCCGCCTTCGCGCAGTTGGTCATCGCTGTTGCGCCGGCCCAGGCGCGGCATGTCGATCACGCCGCCCTGGTATTCGCGCCAGCCCACTGCCCGCAGCGCGACGGTCCCGGCGGCCAGCGGCAGGTTGATCACGGCCGTGGTGCTTGCCCCCGCCGCGCCGTGCTGGGTAAGTGTGGCCGCGCTGTCGAGCGCCAGGCTGCGCTGGTCAAGCTGGGCGCCGCGAAACAGCACGCGCACCGTTCCCGCCAGCGAGCTGGTGCCATAGAGCGTGCCCTGCGGCCCGCGCAGCACCTCCACCCGTTCCACATCGGCCAGCACCAGATCGGGCGTCATCATTCCGGGATCGCTGGTCGATCCGCCAGGCCCGGCCACCGGCACGTTGCCAAAATAGAGCGCCACGGTCGCTTCACCGGCGGCATAGGCGCCCCGCATGCTCAGGCGGTTGAACCCGGTTCCGGCAGAGGTGACCGTCAGGCTGGGCGCCAGCCGCGCCAGGCCGGCCAACGTAGTGGCGTGATCATGGCCAAGGTCTTCCCCGCGCAGGGCAACCATGCTGATCGGCGTATCGGCCAGCAAGGTGGGGCGGCGCAGCGCGGTGACCATGATATCGCCCGCCGCCAGCACCGGTGGTGGCGGCGCCTCGGGCGCTGGCGCGCGCGGCGGCGGCGCGGGCAGGATCAGCAGGCTGCGCAGGCCGGATCGCCGCACCACCAGGCCGCTGCCCGCCACCAGGCGCCGCGCGATGGCCGCGACATCACCCACCAGCACCATGGCGGGCGCGCGGCGGCCGGCTACGGTCTGCGGCGCAAAGATGATCGTGGTGTGCGTGGCCAGGCCGAGTGTGCGCAGGCTATCAGCCAGAGGCGCGGCCGGCAGGCGCAACGGGGCCATGCCTGGCCGGCCCTGGGCATGGACCGGCCGCGCAACACCGAAAACCGCAGGCAGCACCAGCGCCGCCACGGCCAGCCTGGCCATGGCCCAAGGCACGCCAGCCCGCCCCCGCTGCAGCCAGGCCGGCCGGCACCCGATGGCGCCCGATTTTTCCCTCATTGTCCATCAGCTTGCCAAACGGCGCGCGGCTTGGCTAGCTTACCCGTCAATGTCATCGAAACGGATCATCCCCCCGGCGGGCGAGGCACCCCTTTCCGGGTTCGAACGCCACCGCCGCGCCTTGCGCGCCTGGCTGGGGCGCCGCCTGGGCAATGCCGCCGATGTCGACGATGCCGTGCAGGACGTGTGGCTGCGCGCGCACGAGCGGCTCGACAGCGGCGCGGTGGACAATCCGCGCGCCTATCTGTTCACTGCCGCCAACAGCGTGGTGCACGATCGCGCCCGCCGCGCCGGGGTGCGCCACGAACGCGCGCACCGGTCGCTGGAAGAAAATGATCATCCCGTTGAGTGGATCACGCCCGAGCGCGTCTTGGAAGGCAAGGAGGCGCTCAACGTCATCATGAACCGGCTTTCGACCATGCCCGAGCGGACGCGCGACGTGTTCGTGCTGCACCGGTTCGAAGGCATGGCCTATGCCGAAATTGCCCGCCGCATGGGGATTTCGGTCAGTTCCGTGGAAAAGCATATCATGAAGGCGCTGCGCCTGTTGCTGGAGATCGAGGAATGAGCGCGGACCACAGCCCTGACGGGCGCGAGGAACGCACGGCGCAAGAGGCGGCCATCGTGCATTTTGCCGCACGGCGCGGCGGGCGGCCCGTGCCCGTGCCCGGCGATGCGCCCACCCGCGCCGCCCTGGCCGAAGTGGAGGCGCTGTGGCAGGCGCTCGATGGCTGCGCGCAGAGCGACGAGATTGCCGCCCTGCGTGCCGCGGCGCTGGCCCGTACCGCCCCGCCCACCATTCGGCGCCGCCCATGGCTGGCGGTGGCCGCCACGCTTGGTGCGCTGGCGGTGGGCGTGGGCGGCGTCTTGGCGATGCGATCGGGTAGCGTGCCGCAGTCCGCCGCGCCGCAGCTGGCCATGCGCGCGCTGGAAAACGGCGCAGCCGCGCCGCGCACCGTGGCCCTGGCTGATGGCACCGCGATCACGCTTGACGCGCATAGCCGCGTGCTGGTCGGCACCGATGGCGGCCAGCGCCGCGCCACCCTGGCGCAAGGCCGCGCGTTCTTTCGCGTGGTGCACGATGGCGCGCACCCGTTCCGCGTGACCGCCGGCGATCTGGCCGTGACCGATGTGGGCACCGTGTTTGAAGTGTGCCGCGATGGCGATGCCGCCGCCGTCACCCTGATCGAGGGCGCGGTGGACGTGGCCGCCCCCGGCCTGGCGCCGCGTCGCCTCGCGCCCGGCCAGCGCCTGACCCTGCGCGGCCAGACAGCGCTGCTGGGTCAGGCCGATCCCGCCGGCACGCCCGGCTGGCAGGATGGCATGATCGCCGCCGACGCCGAGCCGCTCGGCACCCTGGTCGCGCGCTTCAACCGCTATCTGGCGCGGCCGCTGGTGCTGCGCGATGCCCGCGTCGGCAGCCTGCCGGTCAGCGGCACGTTCCGCATCGATGATCCTCAGGCACTGATCGCGGCGGTCGCCGCCATGGGCCACCCCGGCGCGCTGGCCCAGCCGGCCGCCGCCGCCGCTCACCCTTCACCCCAGACACAATAACCAAGCCATTCTTTTCAGGGAGCTTTGCAATGAAGAAGACCTTGCTGGCCGGTGTCGCGCTGGCCATGACTATGGCCTGTGCCCCAGCCATTGCGCGCGATTATGTCATCCATGCCGGGCACCTCATCGATGGCATCAACCCTGGCGAACGCAGCCAGGTCTCGATCGTGGTGCACGATGACCAGATCACCGCAGTGCAGGATGGC
This sequence comes from Novosphingobium sp. SG754, assembly GCF_013149315.1. Taxonomy (NCBI): domain Bacteria; kingdom Pseudomonadati; phylum Pseudomonadota; class Alphaproteobacteria; order Sphingomonadales; family Sphingomonadaceae; genus Novosphingobium; species Novosphingobium sp. SG754. The sequence goes on from NZ_JABGCC010000003.1 coordinate 226,674, forward strand.
TTTGTCACGCCCGCCGGGACCGAGGTGATCGACCTGTCGCAGGGCACGGTCATGCCCGGCCTGATCGACGCGCACGTGCACCTCACGCTCGATCTCACCAAGGGCAATGCCCTGCTGCAAAGCGTCACGCATAGCAGCTATGACGAAACGCTCGATGGCGTGGGCAATGCCCGCCTCACCCTGCTGGCCGGGTTCACTTCGGTGCGCGATGTGGGCGGCGATACCGCCGTGGTCGTGGCGCTCAAGCGCGCGCAGAAGGCAGGCACCATTGCAGGCCCGCGCATGTGGGTTTCAGGCAGCATCCTGAGCCCCACCGGCGGCCATGGCGATCCGGCCAACGGCTTTGATCCGGCGCTGACCAAGCCCGGCTGGCAGGATGGCATTGTCGACGGGCCGGACGAGGCGGTGAAGAAAGTGCGCGAGCATTTCCGCGACGGCGTCGACCTGATCAAGATCGTGCCCTCGGGCGGCGTCGCCAGCGTGGGTGACGATCCCCAGGCCCAGCTGATGACCGACGCCGAAATCAAGGCCGTGGTCGATACTGCCCACACCCTGCACCTGCCCGTGGCGGCCCATGCCCATGGCGCCCAGGCGATCGACCATGCCAGCGCGATCGGCGTGGATTCGATCGAGCATGGCAGCTTTGCCACCTCGACAAGCTATGCGATCATGAAGCAACACGGCACCTATCTGGTGCCCACGCTGATCGCCGGGGCTACGGTGGTGGAATTCGCGCAGAAGCATCCCGAACTGCTCGGCCCGTCGATGGCGGAAAAGGCCATGGCGGTAGGGCCGATCATGGCCAAGAACCTCTATGCCGCATGGAAAGCGGGCGTGAAAATCGCGTTCGGCACCGATGCCGGCGTCTATCACCACGGCCAGAACGGGCGCGAGTTCGAACTGATGGTCAAGGCCGGGATGCCCGTGGCTGACGTGCTGCGCAGCTCGTTCGTGGGCGCGGCCAACCTGATCGGGGAAAGCCGCATCGGCGCGATCCGCCCGGGCGCCTTCGCCGATATCGTCGCCACCGACAAGGACCCCATGACCGATATCACCGAACTGCAGCGCGTGCGCTTTGTCATGCAGGGCGGCCGCGTGGTGAAGGATCACGGCGAGCCGCGCATCTGATCGCCATGACAAAAAGGGGGGATGGGGCTGCCCGGCCCCATCCCCCCCTTTTGCAGGTGCTGAACTCAGAAGTTGAGCGTCGCCGTTGCAAACACCTGGCGCGGATTGCCCCAGTAGGTGGTCAGCACGCCTTCCTTGCCCAGGGTCGGGATCAGGTTGCCCGCCGGGGTATAGGTCAGCGCCCCGGTCGTGGCATTGCCCGCGACATAGGTATAGCCCGAGGTCTTGTAGCGCTTGTCGAGGATGTTCTTGCCATAGACGCCAAAGGTCCACCGCCCGCCCGGCGCACGATAGAACACGCTGGCATCGAACAGGGCATAGCCGGCCTGGTCGAGATAGGGGTTGGGCACTTCGAACTGATAGGTCTTGCTCTTCCACGACACGCCGCCGGTCACGTCGACCGCACCCGTGCCCACCGGAATGGAATAGCTGGCCGAGGCACTGCCGGTCCACGCCGGGGTATTCTGCACCTTGCGATAGGCGGCCACATCAGTCGGCTGGCCAGCAATCAGCGTGATGTATTTGAGGTACTTTGCGTCGATATAGCCGAGTGAGCCATTGAGCGTGAACCCGCCCAGCTTGAGCCGCCCTTCGGCTTCCACGCCCTGCATCCGCGCCTTGCCGGCGTTGGACACCACCCCGCAGAAGCTGGGCAGCCCGCCCACCGTGCACGCCACCGAGCCGGGGATCTGCACATCGGTATAGTCCATGCGGAACGCGGCGAGGTTGAGCGACAGGCGGCGGTCGAACAGCCGGGTCTTGACCCCCAGTTCATAGCTGTTGACCTTTTCCGGGCGGAAGCTGAGGAATTCGCCCTGGGTCATCCCCGGCGGCGCATTGACGCCCACCCCGCGCGGATCGAACCCGCCGCCCTTGAAGCCCTGGCTGAAGCTGGCATAGACGGTGTTGTCGGTGTTCGGCTTCCAGTTGAGCGAGACGCGCGGCGTGAACTTCTTGTAGTCCGCGCTGCCCAGGAAATTGGTGCTAGGGGCGCCAAACGCCACGCCCGCCCCGCCAAACACCGGCGATCCGCCGCCCAGGTAGTTCTGCCGCAGGATCTGGGCATAGCGCTTGTCCCAGGTATAGCGCCCGCCCGCTTCCAGGCTGAGATGATCGCTGAAATCATAGCTGAGGTTCGCAAACGCGGCCGAGGTATCGGTGCGGATATTGGCGCCAGTGAACGCCGCCAGCCCCGGCACGGTGGTGAAAAGCCGCACGTCAAACTGCGTCAGCGCCGTGGCATAGAGATAGTAATAGCCCAGCAGCGCGTTGAACTTGCCCGAGTTGTAGAGCAGCTGGATTTCCTGGCTCCACTGCTTGTTGCGGTAGTAGGCCGGCACGTCGACGTCTTGCGAGGCGGTGGCATCGAAATCGATCGGCGAGGCGCTGTCATCCTTGCGGAACGCGGTGATCGACCGCAGCGTGAGGTGGTCGGTCGGCTTGGCTTCCATGAACAGCGACCAGCCCCAGGCCTTGACGTCCTGCTTGGGGCTGTTGAGCCCGGCCTGGGTATCGAACACGTTGGCAAGCACCGGCGCACCGGTCAGCTGGCCGGGAATTTCGCGGTGGCCGCCACGCGGGTTGGACATATCGTGGGTATAATCGCCGGTGAGCCGCGCGAAGAAATCGGTGCCGTGCACTTCCACCGTGCCACGGCCGGCCCAGATATCCTTGTTGTAGTTCGAAAGCCCCGTGGTCAGGTTGCGGCCAAAGCCGCCGCGCGTCAGCCGCGCCACGGTGCCGCTGGCGCGCAGCACGCCATCGCTGGTCAGCGGCGAGCTGACCGTGGCGACGCCATCGGCCTGGTCATAACTGCCATAAGTGCCGCGCAGACGCAGATGAAAGGCATCGTCGATCTTGCGGGTCACATACTTGATCGCGCCGCCGATGGTGTTGCGGCCATAGAGCGTGCCCTGCGGCCCGCGCAGCACTTCCACCCGCTCCACGTCATAGATATCGAGCACGGCGGCCTGCGGGCGGTTGAGATAGACATCGTCGAGATAGATGCCCACGCCCTGTTCGAAACCGGACACCGGGTCTTGCTGCCCCACCCCGCGAATGAAGGCCGACAGCGTCGAGTTGGTCCCGCGCGAAGGCTCCAGCGTCACGTTGGGCACTTCGTCGGCCAGCGCGGTGATGTCTCCGACGCCCTTGGCCTGCAGTTCATCGCCGGAAAACGCGGTGATGGCGATCGGCACGGAGTTGAGCGTTTCGCTGCGGCGGCGGGCAGTGACGATGATCTCGCCGTCGCTGGCGGCGCCAGCCTGCGCGGCCGCGCCGCTGGTGTCCTGCGCCAGGGCCGGGGCCGGCAGCGCGCCCAGCGCCACGCCGGCAAACAGAATGGCGGAAATCGAACGAATGCGGGTGCTGGCGGTCAGAGCCATGGTCCTCTCCTTGGCGCGACGGTCTTGCCTTGCCGTCGCTTGGTGAGGGCACAATACTGAAAGGTGAACCGACTTTCAACTTTGAATCCGCAAGCACCGCATCATATCGCAAAGATCTGTTGCCAAGTTGCTGCACCTGCAACGAAAAACGGCGCCAGGCCAAGGCCGGGCGCCGCGTTTTCAGGTCTCTGTCACCACGCGCAACCGCGCGGCGCATCAGGCTTTACGGTCAAATCGCGGGGTCATCGTCGATCGGCGAATTGAATTCGTGCCACAGCCCGTTGATGATGCCAAAGCCCACGGCCAGGCCCAGACCGAGCACCCAGGTGAAATACCACATGGCGACGTCCTTTCAGTAAAAATCAGGATTGGTGCGCACATCGCGCAGGGTGATGCGCCCGCTCAGCAGGGTCATGACCCAGGCGGTATAGGCCAGCACGATCGGCAGGAACACGATGGTGCACACCAGCATGATGAACAGCGTGAGATGGCTGGACGAGGCATTCCACACTGTCAGGCTGGACCGCGGATCGATCGAGGACGGCAGGATATAGGGAAACATCGAGCAGCCCACGGTGGCGATGATGCCGGTGGTGGCCATGGCCGTGCCCACCAGGTTTACCAGGCCCTGCCGGCGCGCGATGCCCCACAGCGCCACGATCGGCCCGGCCAGGCCCAACAGCGGCGCCGCGATCATCCAGGGGTGCGCGCCATAGTTGGCCAGCCACGCGCCGGGCGTGGCCACGCTGGCGGACAGCAGCGGGTTTGACGGCCCCTGCGGATCGACCGTACCGGCCAGGGCCATGCCCATGTGCCCCTTGGCCACCATCACCCCGCCGATCACGAACAGCGCGATGCTGGCAATCGCCGCGACGCGGGCAATGGCGCGGGCGCGGTTCAGCACTGGCCCTTCCTCGATCTTGATCGCCAGCCAGCCCGCGCCATGCAGCGCCAGCATGGTGACCGACAGCAACCCGGTTAGCAGCGTGAACGGCGTGAACAGACCCAGCAGGCTGCCTTCATAGGTCATGCGCAGATCGCTATCGAGGCGGAATGGCGCGCCGGCCAGGACATTGCCCACCGCCACGCCAAAGACCAGCGCCGGCACAAAGCCACCGACGAACAGCGCCCAATCCCACCGCGTGCGCCAGGCCGGATCGGGCTTTTTCGAACGATACTTGAACGCCACCGGCCGCAGGATCAGCGCCGCCAGCACCAGGAACATCGCCAGGTAGAACCCGGAAAAGCTGACGGCATAGACAAACGGCCAGGCGGCAAAGATCGCCCCGCCGCCCAGGATCAGCCACACCTGGTGGCCTTCCCAATGCGGCGCCACGGCGTTGATCACCAGGCGGCGTTCGGCGTCATTGCGCCCCACGAACGGCAGCAGCGCGGCGACGCCCAGGTCATAACCATCGGTCAGGGCAAAGCCGATCAGCAGCACGCCCAACAGCGCCCACCAGATGACCCGCAGCGTTTCATAATCGAGCGGAATATGCATGGCCCTTGCCCCTTATTCTGCCGGCAGCGGGGCAAAGCCCGCGTCCAGGGGTTGCGTTGCGTCTTGATCGTCGGTGTCGTGGTGTTCGATCGGCCCCTTGCGGATCTGCGCCAGCATCAGCCGCACCTCGATCACGGCAAGCCCGCCATAAAGCGCCGTAAAGCCCACGATCGTGGCCCAGACCTGCGGCACGGTGAGTGAGGACGCACCCAGGAACGTGGGCAGCACGCCGTCCACGGCCCAGGGTTGGCGGCCGATCTCGGCCAGCACCCAGCCCGCCTCGATCGCCAGCCACGGCAGCGGGATCGCCACCACCGCCAGTTTCAGGAACCAGCGCCGCCGGAACCGGCAGGTGGAAGCGCACCAGAATGCCGCACCGAACAAGGCGATGAAGCCAAAGCCGAGCGCCGCCATGCCGCGAAACAGGAAGAACATCACCGGCACGTTGGGCACCGTGTCCCACGCGGCCTTGAGGATCAGCTTGTCATCGGCGCGGCGCGGATCGGCGACATAGCGCTTGAGCAGCATGGCAAAGCCGATATCCTGCTTGTGCGCCTCGAACGCGGCTCGGGCGGCAAGGTCGGTGCGGTTGGCCTTGAGCCGCTCCACCGCGTCATAGGCGATCAGCCCGCTGTGGATGCGCCCGTCGGCGCGCAGCACCAGTTCCTCGATCCCGTCGATCTTGCCGGTCAGGCTGCGCGTGCCGATCAGGCCCATGACATAGGGCACCTTGACCGCAAAATGCGTGGTGCGCGCCGCCACGTCGGGCAAGCCGACCAGCGTGATCGCGGCGGGCGCCGGCTCGGTTTCCCACATCGCCTCGATCGCGGCGAGCTTCATCTTCTGGTTGTCGGTCAGGGTATAGCCGCTTTCATCGCCCAGCACGACGACCGACAGCGAGGACGCCAGGCCAAACGCGGCTGCCACCATCATCGAGCGGCGCGCCACGTTGGTCCACTTGCCCTTGAGCAGGTAGAACGCCGAAACCCCCATCACGAACGTGGCCGCGCAGACATAGCCGGCGCTGACCGTGTGCACGAACTTGGCCTGGGCCACCGGGTTGAACAGCACGGCGGAAAAGTCGGTCACTTCCATGCGCATGGTTTCGGGGTTGAACGTGGCCCCCACCGGGTTCTGCATCCAGCCATTGGCGATCAGGATCCACAGCGCCGAAAGATTGGTGCCCAGCGCCACCATGAACGTGACCGCCAGATGCTGGCGCCGGCTGAGCCGGTCCCAGCCGAAGAACATCACCCCCACCATGGTGGCTTCGAGGAAGAAGGCCATCAGCCCTTCGATCGCAAGCGGCGCGCCGAAGATATCGCCGACATAGTGGGCGTAATAGGCCCAGTTCGTGCCGAACTCGAATTCCATGGTCAGGCCGGTGGCCACGCCCAGGACAAAGTTGATGCCGAACAGCTTGCCCCAGAAGCGCGTGATGATGCGCCAGATCGGCCGCTTGGTGATCACATAGATGCTCTCCATGATCACCAGCATGAACGACAGGCCAAGCGTCAATGGCACGAACAGGAAATGGTACATGGCCGTCAGCGCGAACTGAAGGCGGGATAATTCGATGACTGCCATGTCCATGGCCGCGTTCCCTCTGCTATGGCTCCCCGTCGGGCCCTGCCGATCGGCGGCAGGCCACACGATCGGGAGAAGCCCTGCCAAAAGCGCGACAGGGGCACGCCACCGCCCTTAGCCCCCGCTGCGCCGCAGCATTTTGACGGCGATCAATCCAGCGCCGGTTTAATTGGCGCAAACGCCGATTACGAAAAGGAAAACCGGGCAAAACGCGGGTTTCCTCGAATCGATTACCGTTTATATCACGATTTCCTGTTATAAGAAGATGGACAGATTGTCTCACAAGGCCGCACCTGCCCGCGATTCCCGCCCGGCGACCCGCCCTCCGCGCAGCCTGCGCCCCACCGCGTGGTGGCTGGCGGAAAGCGCCGGCGCCATTCCGGTTGCGGCGGGCCTGGCCTGGGCGGTGGCGTCGCGCGCCGATGGCACGCTGCCGGCCTGGCCGGCGGCCGCGCTGCTGCTCGCGGGCGGCGCCTGGCGCGCCCTGGCGCTGGCCTGTGCGCGGCTGACCGGGCAGGCCGCTGCGGCGCGGTTCCAGCACGGCCTGCGCCAGCGGCTGTGGCCCGCGCTGCTGCCCAGCCGCACCGCGCGCGGGGCGCTGGTGGGCGAAGACGTGCACCTGGCGGTCGATACCGTCGATCGCACCGAAGGGCTGGTCGCGCGGTTCCTGCCCTTGCGCGGGGCCAGCGCGCTGGGGCCGCTGCTGATCGCCCTGGCCGTGGCGCCGGCCAGCTGGGTTTCGGCCGCCATCATGCTGGCCACGCTGGTGCCCTTCGTGTCCGGGCTGATCCTGGCCGGGGGCATGGCGGCACGCCGCGCGCAGGCGCAGCATCGCGCGCTGGAGCGCGCCTCGGGCCTGTTCGTCGATCGCATCGCCCATCTGCCGCTGATCCTGGCATCCGGCGCGGAAGAGCGCATCGGTCGGCAACTGGCCATGGCGACGCAGGATGTGGCGCGGCGCACGATGGGCGTGCTGGCAGTGGCCTTTGCCTCCAACGCCATTCTTGAATTCTTCGCGGCGCTCTGCGTGGCGCTGGTCGCGGTCTATTGCGGCTTTGCCCTGCTCGGCCTGCTGCCGTTTCCCGCGCCTGAGCATCTCACCCTGGCGCGCGCCTTCTATACCCTGGCGCTGGCGCCCGAATTCTACCTTGGCATGCGGCGCCTGGCGGCCGCCTATCACGACAAGCAGACCGGCGAGGCCGCATTGGCGGCGATCGACCAGGCGCTGGCCCATGCCGCGCCGATCGCGGAACGGCCAGCACAACCGGCAACGGCAACGCCGCGCCACCTGCACGGCGCGGGTGTGGTGATCGCCTATCCCGATGGCACGCGGATCGGTCCATTAGCGTGGGATTGGCGTGGCCCTGGCCTTCATGCCGTGACCGGCGCCACCGGCAGCGGCAAATCCTCGCTCCTGCTCGCCTTGATCGGGCAGGCGCCGTTGGCCGAAGGGCAGATCGTGGCAAACGGGGCACCCTGGCCTGGCGGCGCGGCCAATGCCCTGATCGGCTGGGCCGGGCAGGCAGTGTCGCTGCTGCCTGGCACCCTGGCGAGCAACCTGCACCTGGCGCAGCCCGGCGCGCAACGCGATGATGCCGCATTGGTCGACCTGCTGACGCAGCTTGGCCTGGGCCCGATGCTGGCGCGGCGCGGCGGCCTTGCCATGGCGATCGATCATCGCGGCGCCGGGCTTTCAGGCGGAGAGCGGCGGCGCATTGGCCTCGCCCGTGCGATCCTGTCGGGCCGGCCGTTCCTGCTATTGGACGAGCCCACCGCCGATCTCGACCCCGCCAGCGCGGCGGCGGTGCGCGCCGTGCTGGCCCGCTGCGCGCAAGACCGCCTGGTGGTGGCCGCGACCCACGATGCCGATCTCGCCGCCCTGGCGCAAACGCGCTGCGCGGTTGACGCCGCCGCCACCAGGAACGCGGCATGATCGCCCTGCTGCAAGCGCCGCTTGCCCGCCAGCGCGGCGTGTTGCGCGCGGCGATGGCCTGCGCGATCGTGGCCGCGCTGGCCGGGGTGGGCCTGCTGGCCACTGCCGGCTGGTTCCTGGCTGGGGCCGCCCTAGCGGGTCTGGGCGGGCCGCTCGCGGTCACCGGGTTCAACTATCTTTTGCCCAGCGCGGGGATTCGCGCCGCCGCGATCGGCCGCACTGCCAGCCGCTATGGCGAACGCATGCTGGGCCACCGCGCCGCGCTGTTTGCCCTGGCAGAAGTGCGCGCCGGCCTGTTTGCCCGCATTGCACAGGCGGCGCTTTCCGGGCGCGAGGCCGGGCGCAGCGGGGAAATGGCGGCGCGCTTTGGCCGCGATGTCGATCTGCTGGAAGACGCCGCGATCCGCCGTGTCTCCCGCGTAGGGGCGTGGGCGGCCGCAATCGTCGCGTTGGCCTGCGCGCTGGCGCTGGGGGTGGCGGCGCTGATCGTGCTGGCCGCGGGCCTGGCAGCCATGCGCGTGGCCGGCCCGGCGATGGCCACGCGCCTGTTGCCCGCGCGCCAGGCCGAGCGCGCCCGCGCCCATGCCGCACTGGCCGCCGATTATGCCGAAATGGCCGCACCGGCGATCGATATCGCGGTCTATGGCCTGGCTCCCGCGCTGGCCGAGGCGCTGCACGAGCGCGCCACTGCGCAATGCCGGGCGCACCACGCCGTGGCCCAGGCCGAAGCCTGGCTTGCCGCCGTGCAGGCGCTGATCGCGGCGGTGACGCTGGCGGCGATCGTGCTGATGGCCCAAGGCACCGCGCCGCTGCTGGCCCTCGCCCTCCTGGCGGCCATGGCCGCGCTGGAGCCGTGGAGCGCACTGGCCGCGCACGATGCCAACGCGCCCGATACCCGCTTGGCGCAGGAACGGCTGGAACAGGCCGGCGCCACCCTGGCCACGGCGCAGCCCGCGCCAGTGCTGGCGGCGCGGCCCACGCTGACCATTGCCGGCACCGCCCTGGCTCCCAGCGCGCGGGTGCTGATCGCCGGGCCATCGGGCGCGGGCAAGACGCGGCTGGTCGAAACCCTGGCTGGCTTGCGCGATGATGCGCCACAGGCGCTGGCGATCGACGGGTACGATCCGCGCGCGCTGGGCCTGGCAGCGGTGCGGCCGGCGATCGCGCTGATGCCCCAGGCAGCGCCGCTGATCGCCGGCACCGTGGCCGATAATCTCGCCCTGGCGCGGCCCGGCATCGATCGCGCGGCGATGGAAGCGGCGCTGCACGTGGCCTGTGCCGATGACGTGGTGGCCGCCCTGCCCCACGGTCTCGACCAGTGGCTGGGCGGCGATGGCGCGCGCCTGTCGGGCGGACAGCGCCGGCGCATTGCCCTGGCGCGGGCGCTGCTGTCAGGCCGCCCCTGGCTCGTGCTCGACGAGCCGAGCGAGGGGCTGGACCTGGCGACCGAGGCGCAGTTGCGCCAGCGCCTCGCCGCCTGGCTGGATCAGACCGGCACCGGCCTGCTGCTGGTCAGCCATCGCCCGGCGATGGCCACCCTGGCACAGCAGGCCATCGCCCTCGGCTGATCTTGCCAGGCCTGATCGTTACCAGCCACGCCCGCCCCAGCCGCCGCCTTGATGGGCCGAGGCGTTGATCCAGCCTTCGATGCGGTCATAGCGCATGGCGATGCGGTTGACCGAGCGCCAGTCACCCTCGCCGCATTCGTTGCGCTGGCGCCCTTCCAGATCGTCGATCGCATCGTGGATGCGGCCGGCCTGGCGCGGATCGATATCGCCTTCGTCCACCTCGTGGCGCAGGCGCGCTTCCAGGCCATGGGCGCGCTGGCCCGAACAGATGAAAGCCATGCGGCGGCCCTGCCAGTCGCCACCGCCGCCGTAATAGCCGCCGCCATAGCCCTGCCCCCCATAGCCCTGGTTATATCCGCCCCAGGCCTGGGCCTGGGCGGTTTGCGCGGCCGTGCCGCCAATGGTCAGCGCGGCGGCCATGATGGCGGCAATGCGAATGGTCTTCATCTTGTGTCTCCCACCTCGGGTCTTGTCGTCCCGGAAGACACGCTATGACGCGGCCGCTGCCGCAAACTTGAACTGGCTGTCGTCTCTCATTCAGAATGTTGCTGGCCAAAATTTTGCTCGGCTGCCACGACGCCGCTGTCGCACATCGCGCACATCGCGTGGATCACGCCGGCCACGACGGGATCCTTCAGGCTGTACCAGCGCACCTGCGCCTCGCTGCGCACGTTGACCACGTCTTCGCCGCGCAGCAGCGCCAGGTGCTGCGATACGCCCGATTGCGACAGCCCGGTCAGCGCCACCAGTTCGGTCACGCTCACCTCGCCCTCGTCCATCCGGCACAGCATCAGCAGCCGCTCGGGATGGCTCATCACCTTGAGACGGCCGGCCATGTGCGCGGCATTGGCCTTGAGCTGGGAAAGATCGGTCGGTTTCATCGCACCTCCCGAAATAGGGCAAACCGCCCGCACGGCAAGACACCGCCGGAATTTGGCGCGATCCTGCCCAAACGGGCTGGAAAACGGGCAAAAAAAAGCGGGCAGTCCACGGTGGAACTGCCCGCCCAGTGAGGGCTCGGAATTTCGTTGTGATCAGAAGCTGATGGCGATCTCGCCGCCAAAGGTGCGGGGCGGGTTGAAGTTGCCATAATCGCCCAGCACCGCATCGTTGGCGCCCGAACGGCGATAGATGTAGGTGGTGTTGAGCAGGTTGCGGCTCCAGGCCGAGAACGTCGCCTTGGCGCTGCCATTGAGCGGCACCGAGGCCAGCGCGATACGGCCGTTGACCACGAAGCTGGAGTCGGTCTTCACCGATTCGTTCTGGAAGCTGTACTGCGGATCGGCATAGTTGGCATCGAGGTGCACGCGCAGTTCGCTGCCATTGGCATTGACCGGCAGGGCATAGTCGATCGCGCCCGACGCCGCGTTGGCCGGCGTATAGACCACATAGACCTGATAGAGCTGGTTGTTGAGGAACGGGTTCGCCGTCGCCGGCACGTGGGTATAGGTATAGGCGTAAGACGCGCTCAGCGTCAGGCCCTCGGCCGCCTGCACCGTCAGGTCTGCTTCCACGCCGCGAATGCGCGAGGTGCCCGGCGCGTTGCGGGTTTCCTCGGTGTGGAGGTTGAACGTCGGGTTGGGCAGGCCATTGTCGAGATAGGGCCGCGTATCGACGTTGTCGAAATCGGTCTGGGTGCCGGTGCGGTCCATCATGTAGCCGGCCAGGTTCAGGCGCACGCGGTGGTCCATCAGGTCCATCTTGGTGCCGATTTCATAGGCCTTGACCGCTTCGGGGCCGAACGCGGCAAAGGTCTGCGAACGGTCGTTGGCGCCACCGGCGCGATAGCCGGTGGAATACTTGGCATAGGCGTGGATGTTGTCGGTCAGGTCAAACGCGGCCACGACCAGCGGATCGAAGCGGCTGACGCTTTCGTGGAACTGATAGTTGGTTGCCGCGCCCTGCACGAGATAGAGCGTGCCGTCGCGCTTGTCGTGGGTATAGCGGCCGCCCACCGTCAGGTGCAGCTTGTCGCCCAGCGCATCGGGAGTGAACGTCGCCTGGCCAAACGCGGCATAGCTCTTGGCAAAGGCCTGGCTGGCGCGCTGCAGGAACTGCTGCCCGATCGCCCAGCCCTGGTTGGACGAAGTGACGGGGCCAACCACGGTTTCGCTGTTGATGGTATAGCCGGTGCCATCGACGTTCCAGGTGTTGGACGAGGGCGTCGATGCCTGTTCCTGGGCGCGTTCGTTGAAGTAATAGGCGCCCAGCACGTAATCCACCTGCGGCAGGCTGCCAACGAGCTGAAGCTCCTGGCTGAACTGGCGCTGGTTGAGGTACGAGAGGCTGTAGCGCGAGAAGCCGGTGTTGGGGGCAAAGATCGTGCGCGCGGCGCCGCCCGAGTTGTCCCACTGCTCGGTCGAAACCGTGCGCCATGCCGTGATCGAGCGCAGCTGCATGTGCGGCGCCACGTCATAGTTGAGGTGCAGCGAGGTGCCTTGCGTGCGATCGACGCTGGGCTGCTGCGGCACGCCGATCGGCGCCACCTTGACCCGGTTGTCACCCGTGGGCGTCATCAGCGACGAAAGCGGCGCGATGCACGAGGAGCATGCCGAGGTGGTGCCGGGCGCCACCAGGATATACTTGCCGTTGCCATTGGGATTCTGGATGTACTGGCCAACCGTGCGCCCCTGCGGGTTGTAGGTGATCAGCTGGCTGTAGTTCGGGGTGTTTTCGTCCTTGGCCTTGTCATAGGAAACGATCGCCGAGAAACCGGGCATCGGCGTCCACTTGGCCGAGATGCGCCCACCGGTGCGATCATACTGGTTCCAGCCGGCCTGGCCCGCCAGCGGGTTCTTCACCGTGGGGTCCTGATGCTGCTGCACGCCGTCGATCTTGATGGCGATGTTGTTGAATTCCGGCAGGTCCAGGTGGCCTTCCACGCTGTGGCTGCCGAAATTGCCCACGCCTGCCGAAAAGCGGCCGTCAAACTGGCCGGTCGGGTCCTTGGTCACGATGCTGACCGCGCCGCCTTCGGTGTTGCGGCCAAACAGCGTGCCCTGCGGGCCTTTCAGCACTTCGATGCGCTGCACGTCGAACAGCGCGGCGTTGAGGCCTTGCGAGCGGGCGAGATAGACGCCGTCGATATAGACGCCAACGCCAGTGTCGCGCGCGGTCTGGTTCTGGTCGAACGGCACGATGCCGCGAATACCCACGGTCAGCGCAGACTGGCGTGCTTCGAACGTGGCGACGCGCAAGCTGGGCACGCCGCCATCGGCGAGGTCGATCAGGCTCTGCACGTGGCGGTCCTTGATGAGCTGGTCGCTCACCACCGAGATCGCCACCGGGGTTTTCTGCAGGTTGGTCTCGCGCTTGGTTGCGGTGACCACGATTTCAGAGAGGCGCGAGCCGCCATCGGCGCTGGCCGATGCATCGGGCGCGGCTTCAGCAGCTGCGGGCGCAGCGGCCGGTGCTTCGGCAGCATGCGCCACACCGGCGTTGAGCCAGGCAAGCACCATCATCGACGAGGCCAGGGCGGCCTTGGGGTAAGTCACTGTGCACTCCTCCGCAACGAGTCTGTATCTTTCGTTACGGGGCCAGTACCCATCGATAATTGCACTTGTGTGACAGACCATCACAATCACGCCGCGTCTTGACCACCGGCTTTGAACCGCGCGGCGATCGTGGCATGGAGGCCGCCATGACCGGGGCCACATCACCACACCATGGCATGGGCGCTGCTGGCGTGCGCTCGCGCTCCGGGTTGTTCCTGGCCACGATTCGGGCGTTGATCGCGTGCCTGTTCACGCTGTGGCTGTGGATCGCGCCGCCCCATGCCGTGCTCGGCGGCACGCAACCGGCGTTCCTGTTCGAAGGCTATCTGGTGTTTGCCCTGGTCATGCTGGCCATCGCCTGGCGCAGCTGGTGGTTCGAATTTCGCCTCGGCGGCTTGGCCTTTTTCATCGATGCGCTGACCATGCTGATCGGGCTCGCCGCCACAGAAGCCGTCACGTTCGATTTCTTCAGCGCGTTCCTGACATTCTACGCGTTCCTCACGCTCACCTCGCTGGCGCGATGGAGCCGGCGCAACGCCATGCTGGCAGCCGTGGGACTGGCGCTGTGTTTTCTCGTGGCAGGGCTGGCGGTCGATTGGGCCGGCGTGCCGATCGATACCACCAAGTTCCTGCGACGTCTGAGTACGCTGGGCGTGCTGTCGCTGTTGCTCGCCTGGTTCGTCCAGGGGCGGCAGCGCCCCGCCCTGCCGCGCCTTGACCCGGCGGATTCGCTGCCTGGGGACGCGGGCGACGACGCCGTGCTGCCGGCCCAGGTCCTGGCCTATGCCATGGGCCTGTGCCAGGCGCAGGGCGGCCTCCTGGCCTGGGCCGCCACGGCAGAACCACATCCCCGCGTCCATGCCGCCGGCAGTGCGGCGCGGCCTGCCGCCATCCCGCCCCTGCCCCCGCCGCAGGCCACGCCGATGCTGTTCGATCGCACGCGCGGGCGGGCCTTGTGCCTTACCGCATCAGGCCGCCTGGTGGCGCGCAGCCACCCCGAGTGGCCCGCCCTGGTGATGGCCGGCCCGGAAGACGAAGGCCTCTCGATCCCGCTGTCCGGGCGCACCGGGCGCGGGCAGCTCGTGCTCTATGGCATGCCCGGCCTCAATGCCGATGACCTGTTCCTCGCCCAGGCCCTCGCCCGCGAAGTGGCCGCCGCGCTGGACGACGAGGAAGCCCGCGCCCTCGCCCGCGAAGTGGCCATGGCCCGCCTGCGCGGCCAGATCGCCACCGACCTGCACGACAGCGTGGTGCAGACGCTGGCCGGCGCGCGCTTTCGCCTGGAAGCGCTACGGCTGGAACAGGGGGAAAACCCCGCCACGCCCGCCAGCCACGCCATTGCCGAAATCTGCGAGAGCGTCGCGGGCGAGCAGGACCACGTGCGCGCGATCATCGCGCAGTTGCGGCACGGGCAGATCCTGCCCGGCCAGCGCGATATCCATGCCGAAATCGCCGCGCTGGCGCGCCAACTGGCGCGTCACTGGCACGTGGCCATCTCGCCCACGCCAGCGCCCGCTCCGCTGCCGGTATCCACCGCGCTGGTCTATGAATGCCAGCACCTGGTGCGCGAAAGCGTGGCCAATGCCGTGCGCCATGGCCAGGCGCGCATGATCACGATCGATCTTGCCGAACGCGATGGCGCGCTGTGCCTGGCGATCGGCGATGATGGCCAGGGCTTTGCCGGGCCGCCGCCCCATGCCCTGCCCGCGTCGCTCGCCACGCGCGCCGCCGCGCTGGGCGGTTCGTTTGCGCTGGAAACGCGTGCCGGCCACACTTGCTTGCTTTTCACCCTGCCGCTGGACCTGTCATGACCCGCATTCTCGTTGCCGACGATCACGCCTTCCTGCGCGCCGGGCTGGAACAGGTGCTGGGCCGCCTGGGGCACGAGATCGTTGCCTCGGTCGGTGATGGCGCGGCCGCGCTTGCCGCCATTGCCCAGACTCGGCCCGATCTGGCGATCGTCGATCTGCGCATGCCCGCGCCCGATGGCGTGGGCGTTCTCTCCGCGCTGCGCGATGCCGGCGATGCATTGCCCGTGCTGATCCTGGCGGCCGAACTCGATGACGCCAGCCTGGTGGCGGCAGTGCAACGCGGGGTCAACGCCATCGTCCTCAAGCATGCCCCGCCCGGCGCGCTGCAAGCAGCAATCACCGCCGTCATGGCCGGAGAGCGCGCCATTGCCATGGACCTGATGGAGCGCGCCTTTGCCGCCGCCACGCGCCCTGCGGCCACGGGCGAAGACGCCATGGCCGCCTTGTCCGATCGCGACCGCCAGATTGCCGAGGGCGTCGCCGCCGGCCTGCGCAACCGCGATATCGCCGATAGCCTGGGCGTGACCGAAGGCACGGTAAAGATCAACCTGCACCGCCTCTATGACCGCCTGGGCGTGGCCAACCGCACCGAACTGGCGCTGCTGGTCAAGACCGGCGCCCACCCGCGCCCGTGATCTTGGGCGCGTGGGCAAATGCTGACGTTCTGGCGTTTTGCACAAGTAAAAAGCGGGACCCCGGATCAAGTCCGGGGTGACGAGAAAATATAGGGAACGTAAAAACTTGTCGTCACCCCGGACTTGATCCGGGGTCCCGCTTGATAACACCCACCCAGGCCTCAGCCGTCCTCACGCCCAGTCAACATCGTGCGCACGCGCTGCTCCAGATCGCCCACGGCAAAGGGCTTGGTCAGGATCTGCATCCCCGGCTCCAGATGGCCACTGCCGATGATCGCGTTCTCGGCATAGCCGGTGATGAATAGCACCGGCGTGGCGGGCCGGTGGCTGCGCGCGGCGTCGACCATCTGGCGGCCGTTCATGCCGCCGGGTAGGCCCACGTCGGTCACCAGCATGTCGATCGGCGCATCCGATTGCAGGATCTTGAGCCCCTGCGCGCCGTCTTCGGCCTCCAGCACATGGTGGCCCATGTCTTCCAGCGCGGTCACCACCAGCATGCGCACCAGCGGCTCGTCGTCCACGACCAGAACGGTGCCCTGGCCAGGCGCCGGCGCAAGATCGGTGGCCGACATGAAGTGCCCGCTCAGCTCGCCCTGCGCCTGTTCCGCGCCGTAATAGCGCGGCAAGTAGATGCACACCGTGGTGCCGCTGCCTTCTTCCGAATAAATCCGCGCGTGGCCGCCCGATTGCTTGGCAAAACCATAGATCATCGACAGGCCCAGCCCCGTGCCCTGCCCCAGCGGCTTGGTGGTGAAGAACGGATCGAACGCCTTGGCGATGACATCGGCCGACATGCCCACGCCAGTGTCAGAGACGCACAGCGAGAGATACTGGCCCGGCGGAATTTCGTGGGCGTCGGCGCTGCGTGCATCGAACCAGCGATTGGCCGTCTCGATCGTGATGCGGCCGCCATCGGGCATGGCGTCGCGGGCGTTGAGACACAGGTTGAGCAGCGCGTTTTCCAGCTGGCTGGCATCGACCAGCGCGGTCCACAGCCCCGCCGCCCCGACGCATTCCACCGCAATCGCCGGCCCCACCGTGCGCCGCACCAGATCGGCCATGCCGTTGATCAGGTCGTTGATGTCGGTCGGCCGGGGATCGAGCGTCTGGCGCCGCGAAAAGGCCAGCAGGCGATGGGTCAGTGCAGCGGCACGGCGCCCGGCCGCCTGGGCCATGGCCAGATACTTTTCCACCTCGGCAAAGCGGCCTTGGGCGAGGCGCGTGCCGATCATTTCCAGGGAGCCGGAAATGCCCGCCAGCAGATTGTTGAAATCGTGCGCCAAGCCGCCCGTCAGCTGCCCCACCGCTTCCATCTTCTGGGCCTGGCGCAGCTGTTCCTCGGCGTGCATCAGTTCCGCGGTGCGATCGGCCACGCGCTGCTCCAGCGTATCGGTCAGGCGGCGCAATTCGTCGGTCACGCGGTCGCGCTCGGCCTCCACCGCGCGGCGCGCCTCCAGATCGAGCAGCACGCCGGGAAAACGCCGGGCCTGGCCCTGCGCATCAGCTTCCACCCGGCCCACCGCCTCGACCCAGGCATAGCGGCCCTCGTGGCCCCTGACGCGGTATTGGTGGCGATAGTGCCCCAGATCGGCCAGGCATGCGGCAATCGCGGCATCGACACCGGGCTTGTCGTCGGGGTGCACGGCCTCGAGCAGGCGATCGATGGTATAGCTCACCGGGTCAGCGCTGGGCGGCAAGCCGAATACGCCGGCAAAGCCTTCATCCACGGCCACCTGCCCGTTCGGGATGTCCCACATCCAGGTGCCGATGATCGCGCCAGCGGCAAGCGCCAGTTGCACCCGCTGCACGTTGTCGCGCGCCAGGGCCTCGCTCCGCCGCAGCGCCGCCTCCTGCGCCTTGCGCGCGGTAATATCGCGGAACAGCACGGAAACCTGGCGATTGCAGGCCGGCCCGACGCGCCGCGCCGATACTTCGATAAAGCGCTCGGCGGTCACGAACTCGCGCTCGAACCGCACCGGCTCGCCGCTGCGCAGCACCTCGCCATAAAGCGCCAGCCAGCCATCGGCCTCGGCCGGAGCGATATCGCGTAGCGTCTTGCCGACAATGCCGGCAATGCCGGTATGGCGCTCATAGCCGCTGTTGGCCTCGATATGGCGATAGTCGCTCATCGGGCCATGCGGGCCATCAAAGAACTCGATGATGCAAAAACCGTCGTCGATCGCCTCGAACAGCGCCTGGCGGTGGGCATCGGCGGCATCGGCGGCATCGCCCGACACCACGCCGGCCTGCCGCAACCGCAGCACTTCTGCCTCCAGTTCCGCGCGGGAAAGAGTCTCGAGTGCCGGTTGATTCACGGTGTTTCCCTGCTTGCCTGGTGTTGGTCACGACAAGGGCAAGATAGGCCCCCGCCAGCGCAACGCACCGCTGGCGGAAACGTGCCCAACCTTTCGGAAAGAAGGAATTTAATCCGGCAGCTGGATCAGGCCGGGCGCGCTTTCGTCAATCGCGGCGGCAGAACCACAGGCAGTGCTCATCTTCCTTGGCGCCTTCATAGGCCGGGACGAACTCCACTTCCACATCGAACCCGGTATCGCAAAGCACACGCGTGAACTGGCCATCGGGATCGGCCGACCAGATCGCCAGGATGCCGCCGGGGCGCAGGGCCGCATAGGCCGCGGTCAGGCCCGGCGCGGCATAGAGCCGGTCGTTCTGCTTCTGCACAAAGCCATCGGGGCCGTTGTCGACGTCGAGCAGGATGGCATCATAGGCGCCGCGCCCTTGCGCGATCACGTCGTGCACATCGCCCAGCGTCACGCTCACCCGCGGATCATCCAGCTTGCCGGCCATGACATGGGCCAGCGGCCCGCGCGCCCACGCCAGGATTTCGGGCACCAGTTCGGCCACCTGGATGCGCGCCTTGGGTCCCCAGGCATCGAGCGCGGCGCCCAGGGTAAAGCCCATGCCCAGCCCGCCGATCAGCACCGCGGCATCGTGGCGGCCCAGGCGGTGCGCCGTCATCAGCGCTAGCGCCTCTTCCGAAACATGGTCGGTATTGCCCATCAGCTCTTCATCATCGAGCTCGATCGAAAAGCTGTCGCCGCTCTGCAGCAGAAGCAGTTCGCCGCCATCGGGCAGGCGCGCCTTGTCGATAAGGCGGATCGTCTCGTCCCGCACCGGGGCAAGCGTGGTCTGGACCAAGAAATATTCCAATCGCGGCAACGACCCGGCCGGGTAGGCGATGGCATCACAAAGCCATCCACCGGGCGAGCAAGAGGGGGGAAATGCCACCCCGCAAGAAACAAGGCACGGCACCGACGCAATGCCAGTCCATACCGCGTTGGCCCGGCATTGCAATGCCGGGTAACGGCAATCGGCCGCCCGCCCCCTGGAAATCGCGGCAGGCCGTTCCCAATTGCCAGGTCCCTTGTCCAACTCCGCCGGTTTCCCCGCCGCGAAAGGGCTTCATGCCGCGCAATCCCTATTACCATGGCCCGATCAGCGATCATTTCGATGGGCTGCGCTTCCGCAACCTGGCCGGCGAGCCGGAAACCGACCGCAGCCTGGGCGATGTGCTGCGCTGGCGGCGCAGCGCGCCGCGCCATGCCTGGCCGCGCCATGTGCCGGTGGTGCCAGCCCATCCCGAAATGGCCGTCGCCGACCTGCGCGTGACCATGATTGGCCATGCCACGGTGCTGATCCAGGTCGACGGGCTCAACATCCTGACCGATCCGGTCTGGGCGGTGCGCGCCAGCCCGGTCAGCTTTGCCGGCCCGCGCCGCGTGACGGCGCCCGGCGTCGCCTTGGCCGATCTGCCGCCGATCCATGCCGTGCTGCTCTCGCACAACCATTATGATCATCTTGACGTGGCCACGCTCAAGGCCCTGCACCGCGCCCACGCGCCGCTGATCATCACGCCGCTGGGCAACGATCGCATCGTACGCCGCCACATCCGCCATGCCCGCCTGGCGCCGCTCGATTGGGAGCAAGCCCACCCGCTCGATGCCGCAGGGCAGGCCCTGGCGCATCTCGTACCGGCGCTGCACTGGTCCTCCCGCTCGCCCCGCGATCGCCGCATGGCGCTGTGGGGCGGGTTCATGATCCAGGCGGCGGGGCGCACGATCTATTTCGCCGGCGATACCGGCTATGGCACGGGCGCCATCTTTCGCCAGCTACGCCAGCAGTTTGGCCCGGTCGATTGCGCACTCTTGCCCATCGGCGCCTACGACCCGCGGTGGTTCATGGCGGCGCAGCATACCGATCCGGCCGAAGCGGTGCAGATCATGCACGATCTCGACGCGCAATGGGCGCTCGGCATCCATTGGGGCACGTTCAAGCTGACCGACGAACCGCGCCATGATCCCCTGCGCCAGCTCGATGCCGCGCTGGCCGCGCAAGGCGTGGCACCGGGCCGGTTTCGCGCGCTCCATCCCGGTGACGCGATCGACATTCCGCCACGCGGGCCGCTGCCGTGATTCTCGCCCAGGCGCCCCGCCGATGCGCCCCCCGGCCGGCAAATTCGACCGTTCGCCAAAAGCTTGCCTGAACGAGCGAGCGCCGGCGCATCCGTTCGATTTTCATAAATAGCTCTTAATATCAGATAGATAAATGGATATCGCAAAAGCATGCCGAACGGCGCCCAAGCCGGTCAAGGGATGCATGCTGCGGTCTTTTTGCGCGCGCGAGAGATTGCCAAGCCACGCGTTGCTCAATTGAATGAAATTTGCTATGCATACCCATCAACAGCTTCAAACGGGCGAATGATGGCTGATAGCAGTGCAATCGTGGGGCAAATCGGCGATCTGGCCCAGGCCGGCGAACGAATGATCGAGCGCCTGCGGCGCAAGGCCTTTCTGCCCGAAAGCCGCAAGGGACTCAACGTGCGCTTTGGCATTGCCGAAGCCGCGCAGCTGATGGGCTGTTCCACCAACCGCATCCGCATGGCCGAGGACGATGGGCGCCTGCCGCCCCCGCCGTCGGGCGACAATGGCCGGCGCATTGGCTATGGCGTGCAGGAAATGCTCCACATGCGCGAAGTGCTGGGCGCCATGCCCACGCGCGGGCCGCACGATGTGCCGGCCATGATCGCGGTGCAGAATTTCAAAGGCGGCGTGGGCAAGTCCACCGTGACCACCCACCTGGCTCACTATTTCGCCGTGCAAGGCTATCGCGTGCTGGTGGTCGATTGCGACAGCCAGGCGACCACCACCACGCTGTTCGGCTTCAACCCGCATTTCAACATCACGCGCGAAGAAACGCTCTACCCCTATCTGTCGATCGACCCGACCCAGGCCGATCTGCTCTATGCGGTCAAGCGCACGCCCTGGCCCAATGTCGATCTGATCCCGTCGAACCTTGAACTGTTCGACGTGGAATACGAACTGGCCGCGGCCGGCGCCGATGGCCAATCGGTGCTGGCGGCACGCTTTCGCAAGCTCAAGCAGGGGCTGCTCGATCTGGCCCGCGATTATGACGTGGTGATCCTCGATCCGCCGCCCGCACTCGGCACGATCTCGCTCGCGGTGATGCAGGCGGCCAATGCCCTGCTCGTGCCGCTGGCCGCCACCACGCCCGATTTCTGCTCCACCGTGCAGTTCCTCTCGATGATGGACCAGGTGATCGCGCAGCTGGTTGAAGCGGGAATTGCCGTGGATTATCAGTTTGTTCGCCTGATCTGTTCCAAGTTTGACGGCAACGATCCCAGCCACGCCATGGTCCGCACCATCATGGAGCAGACCTTTGGCCCGGCGCTCCTGCCCGTTCCCATCCTGGAAAGCGCGGAAATCAGCCATGCCGCCTTGCGCATGATGACGATCTACGAACTGGAAAAGCCGATCGGCACGGCCAAGACCCACAAGCGCTGCCGCGCCAACCTCGACGAGGCGCTGGGCCAGCTCGAACAGCTGGTGCGCGCGGGCTGGGGTCGCGTTGCCCCGGCGCGGGAAGAGGATGTGCTTCATGCCTGACCACGCCGCCCGCCGCTGCGCCGCCTCCCTCCCCTCGTTCCCGCCCTTCGCAAGGTTCTAAGCCATGGCGCGCAAGCAATCCGATTACCTCGCCGCGCTGCTGGCGGAAGACGAAGAAACGCCAGACACCACCCCTGCGCCGGTGGTGATCGACAACACGCCCGCGCCGCGTCCCTCGGGCGTGGCGGATGAACCAGCGCCCGTGCCGGGTGCGCAGGCCAAGCCTGCCCCCACGCCGCCTGTGTCCCCTGCCCCAGCCTCCCCACCGCGCCCGGCCGCGCCAGGCCTTGGCCCGTTGCGCGGCACCACGCTGCTCAACCGCGAAAGCGCGCTGGCCCGCGTCGCCAGCGGCGAAGTGCGCCAGGTCACGCAATTGCTGCTCGATCCCGCGCGGGTGCGGGTATGGGCAGGCAATGCCCGGTCCTATGCGCATCTGAGCGAGGAATCCTGCCGCGAACTGATCGATTCGATCATCGCCGAAGGCGGCCAGAAAGTGCCCGCCGTGGTGCGCCGCATCGAAAACGATCCGGCCTATGATTACGAGGTCATCGCCGGCACGCGGCGCCATTGGTCGATCGCCTGGCTGCGCGCCAATTCCTATCCCCAGTTCCAGTTCCTGGCCCAGGTGGCCCAGCTCGATGACGAAGCGGCTTTCCGCCTCGCCGATCTGGAAAACCGCGCCCGCAAGGACGTGTCTGACCTGGAACGCGCGCGCAACTATGCTCTCGCGCTCAAGGACCATTACGGCAACCACCTCACGCGGATGGCAGAAAGGCTAAAACTTTCAAAGGGTTGGCTTTCAAAGATGCTGCGCGTGGCAACGATCCCCGATGCCGTTGTCGCCGCCTTTGCCTCCCCCGCCGATGTCCAGCTCAAGCCTGGTTATGCCCTCGCCCAGGCGTTGGATGACAAGAACGCCCAGGTTGCCATCCTCAAGGAAGCGCGCCAACTTGCGCGGGAGCAGGACGCCGCCCGCAGCACGGGCCGGCCGACGGTGCCCTCGCCCGAGGTGCTCAAGCGCCTGCTGGCTGCGCCCACGGCCGGCAACAGCCCATCGGGCCCGCTGTTCAGCTGGGACGCCCCGATGAGCGGCCGCCGCGCCGTATCGGTGCTGTCGGCCGGGCGCCAGGGCGTGACGCTCAAGCTGCACAACGGCACTGGCGCCACTACCGAAGACCTGATCGAAGGCGTGCGCGCCGCGCTCGAAGCGCTCGAAGCCCAAGGCAAGGGCATGCAGCGGTGAGGCCATCGTTTCCCCGTTTCCCCGGGGAAACACCGCCCCCTCCCTGGCACCCCCCTCCCCTGGCGAACGGCGCGCGCGGCGTGCCGTTCGCTGACGCATGTGTTATCCCGCAAACCTCGCGTGACGCGTTCCGTCCGCCGCCAGTGCTTGGCGCGCTGACGATCGTGCGCGTCGCCCTCCACACGTTTCATCGCCACCGCATCTTGCCCCGGGCTGGCCCACGCCAGTACCGGTTGGCGGTGTTGTCACCCGCCCTTCCCTCCTCCTCCCCTTACTCCGGCATCGCATGACCCGCAGCAAACCTTCCGTCAGCAGCGAACGCTTTGACGTGTTCCTGCCCTACGTGGCCGACATGCCCTTGCGCGATCAGCGCGAGATGATGGAGCGCCCGTTCTTCTCGCTGGCCAAGACCAAGCGCACCAAGCCGATCGACTACACCAGCCCCGATGGCAAGCTGTGGGTTCATGTCTCGGGCAATCCCGACTATGGCATGGCCACGATCTGGGACGCCGACATCCTGATCTATTGCGCCAGCGTTCTGGCTGACATGGTGCGGCGCGGGGTCAACGATGTGCCGCGCAAGCTCACCATCATGCCCTATGACCTGCTGCGCGCGATCGGCCGCCCCACCACCGGCCGCGCCTACGAATTGCTGGGCCAGGCGCTCGATCGCCTGGTTGCCACCACGATCAAGACCAACATCCGCGCCGAAAACCGCCGCGAGGCCACGTTCTCTTGGCTCGATGGCTGGACCCAGTTGGTGGACGAGCGCACCGAACGCTCCAAGGGCATGACGCTGGAGCTGTCCAATTGGTTCTGGGAAGGCGTGATGATGCAGGGCGGCGTCCTGGCGATCGATCGCGCCTACTTCAACATCACCGGCGGACGCGAGCGGTGGCTCTACAAAGTGGCGCGCAAGCATGCCGGGGGCGCGGGCGAGGAAGGCTTTGCCATTGCCATGCCCACGCTGTTCGAGAAATCCGGGGCAGAAGGCGAATATCGCCGTTTCAAGTTCGAGATTCTCAAGCTGGCGGAAAAGGACGCCCTCCCCGGCTACGCCCTGAGCGTTGAACCTGGCAAGACCGGCGAGCCGCTGCTGCGCATGCGCCGCGTCGATGGCAAGGATGGCGCCGAAGTCGTTTCCCCGGGGAAACGCCCTGCCCCCCTGCCCGCAGCCACTGCCGCACCCTCACCCGCACCTGCGCCAGCCAAGCCGGCATCGCGCAACGCGGGGCACGTAGCGGCGTCCGCGCCAGCGCCCGTGATCGTCGACGCACGCAGCCTGATCCGCTCGACCATTGCCGGCCTCAGCCACGCCGCCACGCGCGGTTTCATGACCGATGAAACCTTGGCGCACTTGCGCGAGACCTGCCCGGGCTGGGATTTCCAGGCGCTCCATGCCGAGTTCGAACGCTGGGTTTCGGCCGACCCCGCGCGCACCCCGGCCGACTGGCAGCGCGCCTTCATCGGTTGGGCCAAGCGCCACCACGAAAAGCACCGCCACACCCTGCGCTGACCAGCGCCGCCCGCTCCGTGCCTCATGCGCACGGAGCGGGCCTCAGCGCGCCACTACGATCGCACTTTACCTCCACCATCACGAACGACGCTAATCCAGTCTCGGGTAAGCCTGCAGGTGCGTCGGCCTGAGTCGCAGCGATTTGCACGCCTGCCATCAGACGCTTGATGATAGGGAAGGGGCGAGGGGAGGGGGGGGGAGGGGGGCAGTACCAAGGCAGCGCCCACCCCCTATGTCACCACCTGCGTCACCCCGGACTTGATCCGGGCTCCAGCTTTCTGCTTTCGCGCGGTTCGTCTTTAGTGGCGCGCGGGATAAGCGATCAACACAGCATGACAGCGATGCAAGTGCGGTTCACGGCATTCGCAAGAGTCGCCAATGCCCCAATGCCGTTCTCGAAAGAACGTGTCGCGTGCTGTTGCTCGCAATCGCCGTTCGCGAAGTGTCGTGCGCCGATCGTCCCCCCGTCACACCAGTGAAATCATCCACAGCGATTGAACGTCCAAAGCACTGCGTTCCCGAAAAGAAATTCAATCCGCCGTGGTTACCGCCCACCTGATGGCAAAGATCGACCCTTCGGGAACAGCAAAACGCGTGTTTCGATCCTTTAGGAACGGCCTTTCGATCCATCGGGAACGATGCTTCGATCCATCAGGAACGGAACGTCGATCTATCGGGAACAGCGCATTGCAGGCGAATCGCGAAACTCTGGCGATTCGCGCGAGTGAGCGCGGCGCTTAACTTGTCTAACGACTCTAAACAGGATCTAACCCGCTGGAAGTGTCTTTTGACGAGCTGAAATGGGGGAAGGGCGCAAGGCGCCACCGCATGTAGATTAAACCTGCGGCAGCCCACGGACTGAACGCGTTCATACGGTCAGCGATAGACGCGCGTGCCGAGCCGGAACTGGGGCACTATCAGAATTATCCATTCTTTTTAGAACGATAGCCTGAATTTGCGCCGCGCCGAGCCGCAAACGTATTTCGGCCGGCTTTACGCGAAAAGCGAGCAAAACCGGCCGAAGTAGGAAATCTCATGTTTTTCAGTTGTTTGAAGGGGCCTTTGCGACAGTTTCCTATTTCACCGTGAAACTGTAGCTGCCATCGGCACTTTCGCCCGCGCTGGAGCCGGCATGCCAGGTCAGGCGATAGGTGCCGGCCGGCAGGGCGCGGGGGAGGGTAACCTTGAGAGTCTTGCCCTGGTCAGCAAGGGCGGTGGCAAAGCCGGTGACCTTCATCGGTTGGTGGTTTGCCATGCCGGGCATTGCGGTCATCACCAGAGCAAGCGAGGAGGGCGGCACGGCCACCGCCTCGGTAAAGGACAGCGTGATGACCGTTGGCGCGCTGACCACCGCATCAGCCGAGGGACTGGCGGCGGTCAATGCCGGTTGGGCAAGAGCAGGGGCGGCAGCGCAGAGCACGGCAAGCGCAAGGGGGAGGGCAGCATGGCGCATGAACATCGACGATCCTTTCGAAACGGGGCTGCCTTCTGATACGCAGCGTCGATCATCACCCCTTGGCCGATGTGCAAAAAATGTGGCGACGGGATGAGGGACAAGCCACGCCGGTGCGTATGAGGGGGCAGGCAGGGCAAGGACAGGAGAAGCGCGGGCGATGGGCAGTGTGGAGCAAGGGCTGGCCGGGCTGCGCCATGCAGCGGCCATGCGGGCAGACGGTGTGGCGGATTGGGCGGCGCTGGAACAGGCGGTGATCGGCGGGCTGCACCGTCATCAGGCACGCGCGCAGGCACGGCGGCAACTGGCCTGGACCGGGGCGCTGGCGCTGGTGGTTGGCCTGGCGGGCGGAGTGGCCCAGCAGCCCTGGCATGCCTTTGGCCCGCGTCATGAGCCTGCCAGGCTGGTGAGCCCGCTGGCCTTGCCCGCACAGGCGCCCTCGGTCGTGCTGATGGGGGCGGGGTGATGGGCGCCCGCCAGATGGTGTTTGTGGCCCTGCTGGCCTTTGCAGCTGCCCTGGCAGGGGTGGGGGTGGGGCGCATGCTGTTTAAGCCCGCACAGCCCGCGGAAAACGCCTTTCACACGCTGATCCACCGCGATCTGGCGCTCGATGCCGGGCAGGAACAGGCCATGGCGCGCCTGGAGGCCGATTATGCCGCCGCGCAGGCCCGTTATGGCGCGCAGATGGCGCAGGATAACCGCGATCTGGCCCAGGCGATCGTTGCCGAGCGCGGCTATGGCCCGCGCGTGGCCGCGGCGGTAGATCGCTCGCATGCGGCCATGGGCATGTTGCAGAAGGAAACCCTGCAGCACCTGTTTGCCATGCGCGCGCTGCTGCGCCCCGATCAGCAGGCGCGGTTCGACCAGGCGATGGTGGCGGCCCTGATGCAATCCCCTGCGCCCAGCGCTTCGCAGCGGCCCTGAGCGGCCGCGCGGCGGTGCGTGATGATCTTCTGGACCAGGCCGATGATGCCGCCCTGGTGCGCGCCGCGCTGGTGGGCGACGAGCAGGCCTATCGCCAGCTCATGGCGCGTCACCGCGCCGTGGTGCATCGCGTGGCCTGGGCGCAGACCGGACAGGCCGATGCCGCGCTCGACGTGACGCAGGATACGTTCATCGCCGCCTTTGCCGCGCTGCGCCGCTATGATCCGGCGCGGCCGCTGGCGGCGTGGCTGGCGCGCATTGCCCTGAACAAGGGGCGCGACTGGCGGCGGCGGCAGGCGGTGCGGCGGCTGTTTCTGGGCTGGCGCGGGCAGGGCGAGGCCGCCGTAGAGCACGTGCCGGACAGCGCACCAGGGCCGGAGCGCGAAGCGGCAGGGCGTGCCGATCTGGCACGCATGACGCGGGCGATCGATACCCTACCGCAACCGCTGCGCGAGGCGATCGTGCTGCATGGCGTGGAAGGGATGCCGCAGCGCGAGGTTGCCATGATGTTGGATGTTAGCGAAAAGACAATTGAAACAAGAGTTTACCGCGCAAGAAAGAAGCTTGCACAACAGCTTGGCGAAAAGGACTGATAGAGTGGATCGGCGCACGATTTTGGCGGGACTGGCTGGAGCCGGGCTGGGCGGTGTTTTGCCCGATCTGGCACGCGCGCGCACCGCCATGGCTGGCATGATGCCGGGCATGGCCGAGGGGGCGATGGGCGCGCCAGCAACCGCGCTGTCGGGTGATCTGATCGAACTGGTGATCGACCAAGCCACCGTGCGCGTCGGGGGGCGCAGCGGCCATGCGATCACTGTCAACGGCACCACGCCGGGCCCGATGATCCGCCTGCGCGAAGGGCAGCAGGTGTGCCTGCGCGTGCACAACCGCCTGGGCGAGGATACCTCGATCCACTGGCACGGACTGCTGGTGCCTTTCCAGTTCGATGGGGTGCCAGGCATCAGCTATCCCGGCATCGCCCCGGGGCAGAGCTTTGACCACGTGTTTACCGTGCGCCAGGCCGGAACCTATTGGTATCACGGGCATAGCGGGATGCAGGAAGCGATGGGCCTGTTCGGCCCGATCGTGATCGATCCGGCGGTGCCAGCCATTCCCGCGGCGCCCGAGCACGTGATCATGCTGCACGATTGGACCGACGTGCATCCGCATGTGCTGCTCAAGCGGTTGAAACAGCAGGGCGGGTTCTACAATCGGCAGCAGCAGACGCTGGCAGGCTTGCTGGCGGGCCGCGACCAGCCCCTGGGCGAAAGGCTGGAGTGGGGCCGCATGCGCATGGACCCGACCGACATCGCCGATGTGACCGGATCGACCTATACCTATTGCATCAATGGGCACGACAGCGCGGCGAACTGGACCGGTGCGTTCGTGCCGGGGGAGGCGGTGCGGCTGCGCGTGATCAATGCGGCGGCGATGACCAATTTCAACCTGCGGTTGCCGGGCGTGCCGATGCGCGTGGTGGCGGCCGATGGGCAGGATGTGGTGCCGGTGGACACCGATGAATTGCAGATTGGCATTGCCGAAACCTATGACGTGCTGGTGCAGCCAAAATCCGCGCAACCCGTTGCGATCATTGCTGAAGCGATCGATCGATCGGGGCAGTGCCGGGCGACGCTGGCGCCACTGGGCGCGCCTGCGGGCACGGCAGCGCCGATCCCGCCGCTGCGCGCGCGGCCGCTGCTGACCATGCGCGACATGGGCATGGGCGCCATGGACATGACGGGCATGGACATGGCCGCCGGCACGCTGGATCTTTCGGCACCGATGCCGGCGCCGGGGCAGGGCGGGCATGCCATGCACGGCGGCCATGGCGCGATGAAGATGCGGGACAAGTCCCTGGCGCCGCCGGGCATGCGCCTGGGCCCGGGCGTGGCGACGCTGTCTGCCGCGCCGGCCGATCGCCTGGCGGACCGGCCCACCGGGCTGGAAGACGTGGACCATCGCGTGCTGACTTATGCCGATCTCAAGGCCGCCGTGCCGCGCCCGCAGGCGCCGCCGACGCGCAACCTGGACGTGCACCTGACCGCCAACATGGAACGCTATATGTGGTCGTTCGACGGGGTGAAGCTGAGCGAGAACCCCGCGCCCCTGGCGTTCCGCGCTGGGGAGCGGGTGCGAGTGACGCTGATCAACGACACGATGATGCCCCATCCCATTCATATCCATGGCCATTTCTTCGACCTGGTGAACGGTGCGGGCGAGGCGGCGCCGCGCAAGCACACGGTCAACGTGCTGCCGGGCGGCAAGGCCAGTTTTGACCTGACCGCCGATGCCGTGGGGGACTGGGCGTTTCACTGCCACATGCTGCTGCATATGCATGCCGGCATGTTTCGCGTGGTGACCGTGCGCGAGCAGGCCGCATGAGCGGGTGCGGTCTGGCCATCGCGCTGGCGGTGTTGATGAGCGGCGCTGGGGTGGCGCGGGCGCAAGATGCTGCGGCTCCGCCGCCGCCACCGAGCGACCATGCTGCCGATGCCCTGTTCGATCCGCAGGCAATGGCACGCGCGCGGGCGGCCTTGGTGCACGAGAACGGCGGCATGGCGGTGAGCCAGGTGATGATCGACCAGCTGGAGGCGCGCGGCGGCGGCGATTATGCCTGGGAAGCCAAGGGCTGGTGGGGTGGGGACAGCGACCGCCTGGCGCTGGAATCGCGCGGGGAAGGGGCCTTTGCCGGGCGGGTGGACCGCGCCGAGGTGCAGGCAGGCTGGCTGCACGCGCTGGACCCGTGGTTCAACCTGCGCGCCGGGGTGCGGCAGGATCTGGACCGCGGCGTGCTGGGCACGGGCCAGCGGCGCACCCATGCCGCGCTGACGATCGAAGGGCTGGCGCCCTACTGGTTCGACGTGGAAGGATCGGTTTTCCTGTCGACGCGGGGCGAGGTGACCGGCCGGGCCGAGGCGAGCTATGACCAGCGCTTGACCCAGCGCCTGGTGGCGCAGCCGCGCGTGGAAATGGATTGGGCGGCGCAAGGCATGCCCGATCTGGGCGAGGGCGCGGGGATCAACCGCATCGAGAGTGGGCTGCGCCTGCGCTATGAAATCAAGCGCAATTTCGCGCCTTATGTGGGGCTGGGCTGGGAACGCAGCCTGGGTGGCAGCGCGCGCGCGGCGCGTTCGGTGGGAGAGCGTGCCTCGGTGCTGCGCGCGCTGGCCGGCGTGCGGCTGTGGTGGTGAGGGCGATCAGGCCGCGACAGCGGGTTGCGCCGCAACCAGGTGATCGGCCAGGCGCTGTGCCTGGAGGCGGATATCGGGCACGGCGACCATTTCCCAGTTGAGGCCCTTGGACAGCCCGCCCATGGCGTGAATGGGCAAGGCCGCGCGGCCGCGCGCATCGCGCAGGCGCCAGTGATCAAAGACATCGAGGCCGAGATGCAGCGGGCAGGGACGCGCCAGGCCGGCAGCGAGCAGGCTGCGAAGCAGGGGATCGCGGTTTTGCGCGGGATCGCCGCCGGGGCCGGTGCAGACCACGACGTGATCGACCGCGAGCGTGGCCACACTGTCGCTGCCGCGGGCGCGCCATTGCGCGAGCAGGCCATCATCGCCATCGGGCACGACCTGTTGCAGGCTGCCCGCCACGACCAGCAGGCGCCCGGCGGCCGTCAGCGCCTCGATCCGCTGGGCAATGGCCGGGGCCATGCGATGGCGGTGCACGTCCCACCACGGGCGGGCATGGCGCAGAAAGCGCGCTTGGGCCGCGCCATCGTGCGCCTGCCACAAGGCATGGGTGTGGGGGCGCAGTTCATCGATGGCATGGTGCCAGCCCACGGCGCGGGCGCGGGCGCGAATGTGGCGCAGCAAGGCGCTGCCGCGCGCGGCGGGCATCGGCTGCGGTGAAATCGCCGGGCCGCTGGCAGCATGGGCGCGCGGCACCAGGCCGCGCCGGGACAGCGCGACGATCGGCCCGCGATGGCCGCGCGCCTCAAGCGACTGGATCACGTCGATCGCGGTAAGCCCGGTGCCGAGCAGCAGCACGCGGGCATCAGGCGCGACCGCATCGAGCGCGCCGGGCGCCCAGGGATCGGGCAGGGCGAGGGGCGGGGCCAGGGCGGCCAGCGCGCGGTGGCGCTGGGGCGGCAGGTTGCCCTGGGCCAGGACGACGGCGCGGGCATGGAGCGGCGCGCCCTGATCGAGCGCGACCTGGAGCGTGCCATCACCTAGCGGGGTAACGCCTTGCGCGCTGGCAATCGCGATCGTGATGCGATCGGGCATGGCGGCGCGCGCGCTGGCCAGCAGGCTGGCGATATAGGCGCCATAGCTGGCGCGGGTGGCAAAGCGGTTGGCCGCGTCGGTTTCGCCATGGCCAAGCCAGCGCAGGAAATGGGTGGGATCGTCGGGAAACGCGCTCATGTTGCCGGCGCGCACGTTGAGCAGGTGCTGCGGCCCGCAGGCGCCATAGGCCAGGCCATGGGCCAGCGCCTGGGGGTCACGTTCCACGATGACCACGCGCACCCCGCGCCGGGCGAGGTGGATAGCCAGCAAGGTGCCGCTGAACCCGCCGCCGATGATCGCCACGGGCAGATCATCATGGCTGGCACGCCGCGCCAAGTCATGGAACGGAAACGGATTCGCCATAACTCAACCTTTCAAGTTGATATTAGGCTCGCAAGTTTTTCCTTAACGGTCAATAGCCATTCTATGAACGGTGGCAGTGGCGGGGCGTGGTGCCGGCCTTATGGGCCGAGGCTGACCATGCCGGCCAGGCCGCAGCGACCGGGGGTGGTGCGGTTATCGAACAGCACATCGAGCAGGCGTTCGCCGTTACCCGGCGGCAGGGGGATGGCCAGCGGGGCAGGGGCGGGATCGGCCTTGAGCGCGACGCGCACGCCGTCGAGCCAGATTTCGGCGCGGCCGACGACGCTGGCAAAGCGCAAGGTGCCGCCCTTGGCTGCCACGGCGCGGCGCGGGGTGAAAGCCAGGTGCAGCAGCACCCAGGGCGCGGCAGGGTCAGTGGGCTGGGTGGCGCCCGGCTTGGTCCAGGCCCAGGAGTTCATGTCACCATCGCCCAGGCGCTGACCAGGCACCGGGCGCTGCGCGCTGGCGGGTGCCTGGCGCCATTCGGTGAGTGGTTGTGCCGGGGGCACGGCCGGCAGCGCGGCGATAATGCCGGGATCGACGCGCAAGACACAGCGCGCCGGGGCGAGACCGGCTGCGGTGGCGACCAGGTGGAGCGGGCCGCTGCCATCGGCGCAGACGATCGCCTGGGCGAGCCCGTTGAACAGCGCCATGGCCCCGCTGCGGCCATCGGCAGCCGGGGTTTCGGGCAGGGCGAGGTTGGGGTCGCCATTGCCGAGGCCGAGGATCTGCCCGCCCTCGACGTGCAGGGCAAAGCCATGTTGCGCCACGGGCACGGACTGCCCGGCGGCGTCGACCGCCATGACCGTGACGGGCACGGCATCGCGGCGTTCGGCCCTGATCCGCAGGCGATCGGGCACCAGGCGCAGCGCCACCGGCGGGCCGGCGGTGACGCAGGTGGCGCTGGCGACCACGCGCCCGTCGCGCCAGCCCTGGGCGACGAGATGGCCAGGGGCATAGACCGGGGAGAAGCGCGCGACGCCATCATGCACCGGCGCGCGGGCCAGTTCGCGGCCATCAAGGTGCAGCGACACGAGATCAGCATTGCTGGCGACCAGGATCGGCACGGCGCGGCCCTCTTGCCTCGGAAAGGTCCAGTGCGGCCAGATCGCGATGACCGGAGTGGCGCTCCACAGCGCGCGGCGGATGTGAAACCCGCTCTTGGCAAAGCCGCACAGGTCCATCGCGCCGAAAAAGCTGGATGTGCTGGGCCAGCCAAACGGCGTTGCCTCGCCGCGATAGTCGAAGCCGGTCCACAGGAAGCCACCGGCCAGCCAGGGGCGCTGGGCGATGAAAGCCCAGGCGGCGCTGTTGGTCTGGCCCCAGGCGACGGCGGTCATGTCATCATCGGCGATCACGTGGCGCGCGGGATCGCCCGTCGCCGCGCCGCGCGTCATCAGGGCAGAGGTGTCTTCGCTGCTGAGCAAGGGACGGGTGGGATGCGCGGCGTGATAGGCATCGATGCTGCCGCGCCCATAGTTGAAGCCAACCACATCGAGCATGTCGGCAATGTTGGGCTCAGCCTCCATCGCGCCGTTGAGCGCGGCGGTGACCGGGCGGGTTGGATCGAGCGCGCGGACCAGGGCCTTCATACGCGTGACCATGGCCACGCCAATGCCGCTGGCCTGGATCGATTCCTCGTTGCACAAGGACCAGGCGATGACGCTGGCATGGTTGCGGCCCAGGCGCACCAGCGCGGCCAGGGCATCGAGCGTATCGGGCGCGGCCGATAGCGTGCGGTTTTCCGCCAGGATCATCACGCCAAGACGATCTGCCGCTTCGAGCAGTTCGGGCGCGGGAGCATGGTGCGCGGTGCGCAGCGCATTGCCGCCCATCGCGCGGATGCGGCGCAGGCGATAGTCCCACAGGCTGTCGGGTACGGCGACGCCGACGCCGGCGTGATCCTGATGCGCGCAGACGCCCTTGATCGGGCAGGGCTCGCCGTTGAGCAGCATGCCGTGATCCGCATCGAACCGCACGGTACGCAGGCCCAGCGCGCCGCTTTCCTGATCGGTGAGCGCGCCATCGGCCAGCACGCGCGTTTCCAGGCGATAGAGGGCGGGATCGGCCGGCGACCACAGCCGGGGGCGCGGCACGGTGAGGGTGAGGGCGGCCTGCGCCTGGCCTTGCGCGGGCAGAGTGAGCGCGGCCTGCGCGGTGGCGACAGGGGTGCCATCGGGCGCCATCAGGCGTGCAGCGACAGTAACGGCGGCGTCGGTCGCGCCGGAGTTGGCCAGATCGAGCGTGAGCGGAACGGCCCAATCGCCGGACGTTGCCGCATTATCGCCCTGGCCCAGCGGGTGGGGCCGAGCGACGAGGCCGTGGCGCACGATGTGCACGGGCGCGCGGCGTTCGATCCAGACGTGGCGATAGAGGCCGGCGCCTTCGTACCACCAGCCTTCGCTGTCTTGCGCGTCAACCTGCACGGCGATGGTGTTGGGTTCTTCACCAAAGCGGGCGAAGGGCAACAGGTCTATGACCAGCGGGGTGTAACCGCCGAAATGGCGCGCGGCGAGCGTGCCGTTGATCCACACCGTGGCGTTGGTGGCGATGCCATCGAACACCAGATCGAGCGAGCCCTCGCGCCAGGCGGGATCGAGCAGGACGCCGCGCCGATACCAGGCAATGCCGCGCGGGCGATAGGCCTGGTCGGGATTGGCCGCCGGATCG
Source organism: Novosphingobium sp. SG754 (assembly GCF_013149315.1). NCBI lineage: Bacteria > Pseudomonadati > Pseudomonadota > Alphaproteobacteria > Sphingomonadales > Sphingomonadaceae > Novosphingobium > Novosphingobium sp. SG754. Next base: position 261,034 of record NZ_JABGCC010000003.1, read on the forward strand.
GGTGCCTGGCCCAGGGCGAAATCGTGCGGCAGGGTGACCATGGCCCAATCGCCATCGTCGCAATCCTCCGCCGCGCCGCCCGTGGCATTGCCCGCCTTGGCATGGGCATAGGCGGCTTCGTGATCGCGCAGCGGGGCAAAGGGAATGTCACCGGCGTGAAAGCGCCAGTCTGCCTCCAGCGATAACCGGCGGCGGGGGCTGTCAGGCTGTGGAGGCGCCCCCGCCGCCGGGGCGGCAAGCGCCTGGGCAACGATCGGGGATTGGGCCAGCGCGGCAGCCATTGCCGCCGTGCTGGCCAGGATCGTGCGCCGGCTTGCCGACAGCATCACTCAACAGTGCTGGCAGGTGGGATCGAGCAGATCGTGCAGCAGCGCGCCGGTTGGGTCCCATTCCCCGATCGCCGGGTGGATCAGCAGCGCCTTGCGCGCGGTGGGCCGTTCGCCGGTGAGCGCCGCATCGATCGCGGCGCGTTCATAGGCCTTGATGCCGTGAACCAGGCCGAGTGCCACATCGGGCAGCGGCGCGATGGGCAGCGGGGTGATGCTGTTGGCATCGATCCGGCTGCTGGTTTCGACGATATCGCCGGCCGGCAGGTTGGGCAGCGCGCCCTGGTTGCGCGTGTTGACCACGATGGTGGCGGGCTTGGCCCCGGTCAGCGCGCTCATCACGTCGATCGCGATGCGGTGATAGCCGCTGGCGACGCGGAACGGATCGATGTGGAACGTGGCCTCGGGATCGAAGGCAGAGCCGCCTTCGGCCTCGAGCTTCATGTACGAGCCAGAGCGGCGGTTGAGGTAGGCGGCATAGGCGGCAATCGCGCCCGGCCCATCGTCTGCGCCGAGGCGATCGCGCAGCGTTTCGATTAGCGTGACGTTGAGCGCTTCCACTTCGGTGCCACGGCTGGAGCCGTGGCGCTGCTGGTTGGCCAGAGCGCGGCGGCGCTCATAATAGAAGAACAGGTATTCGGTGGGGATCAGGCGCAGCGCGCGGATCATCGCCTTGTCGAACACCGGGGCGGAATAGAGCTTGTCGAGCACGGCATCGTCGGCCAGCACTCGGTCGAACACGTCCTCGCCATGCAGGCGGATGCCGCGCACCCAGCCCAAGTGGTTGAGGCCGACATAATCGCATTCCACATCAGCCAGCGTGGCGCCGAGCGCATGGGCGATGTTGTGGAACAGCTCGGTGGGCGTGTCGCAGATGCCCACGATCTTGGCATCGGTGTGGTTGGCGATCGCCTGGGTGATCAGGCCGGCCGGATTGGTGAAGTTGACGATCCACGCGTCGGGCGCGTGGCGCTGCACCAGGCGGGCCTGCTCGATCGCGATCGGCACGGTGCGCAGCGCCATGGCAGCGCCCGCCGGACCAGTGGTTTCCTGGCCGGGAAAGCCATGCTCGATCGCGGTGCGTTCATCAGCGGCGCGGCCGGCAATGCCGCCCACGCGGATCGAGTTCATCACGAACGAGGAGCCCTCGATCGCGTCTTCGATGCTGGTGGCCTCGCGCACGATCAGGGCGCCGCCTTCGGCGCGCACGATGGCGCGGCCCAGCGCGGCCATGATCGCCAGGCGATCGGCATCGGGATCCCACAGCACCAGTTCGCGCGCGCCCAGCGCCTGGGCTGCATCGTTGACGCCGAACGTGACCAGCGGCGTGCGGACACCGCCGCCGCCGATCAGGGTCAGCTTGCGATCAGTCGTGGAGGGCATAGTTGCGGTCATGAACAGTCCAAAGCTCCTGTGCATCGGGGATGCCGCCAAGCGCCCCCGGCTTGCGGGTGGAAAGGGCGCCGGTGATGCAGCCGCGTTCGAGACGGCGGCGCAAGGGCGCGGCATCGAGCAGCGCATCGATGAAACCGGCATCGAAGGCATCGCCCGCGCCCGTGGCATCGACCGCCTGCACCACCGGCGGGCGCACGTGGACGATTTCGCCATTGTCGAGCGCGGCGGCACCGCGCGCGCCCAACTTGAGCAGCGGGTTGCGGATGCCAATGCGCGCGGCGTGGTCGAAATAGGTGCCAACGTCGGTGCTGCCGAACAGCAGCTCGGCCTCCTTCTCGTTGGGCATCAGGTAATCGACCTGGGTGATCGTCGGGCGGTTGACCGGGCTGGCCAGCCATTCGGGCTGATAGCCCATGTCGAGCGAGGTAGTGATCCCGCGCGCGGCGAGCAGCGGCAGCACGACCTGCGCCACGGTGTGCGGCACCGGCATGGCGAAGTGGACGTGCGATGCGGCGCAAAGCGTGGCCAGCCCATCGTCCATGGCCAGCGCGCCGACGGCGGAATTGACGCCGATGTGGGTGAAGAACGAGCGATCCTGCGGCGTGGAGATCGAGATCGTCGTGCCGGTAAAGCCATCGCCGATGCGGATGCCGTCGAAGGCCACGCCATAGCCGGCGAGGCGCTGCTCGAACCAGGCGCGATCATCCGCGCCGATCAGGCCGACCACCCCCACCTTGCGGCCAAGCCGGGCAAGGCCACAGGCGGTGGCGATGGTGCCGCCACCCATTTCGCGGGTATAGGCATCGGTGGTCACTTCCTCACCCGGCAGGGGCCAGGCAGGAAAGCCGCTGAAGATGTGATCGACATAGATTTCGCCAACCACGGCGACATCGAAGCGGACGGTCATGGGCGAGAAGCCTTGTGCAAGGAATTGTCTGACGAAAACGGCCACTGGCGCGTGCGGCGCGCCATGGCGAGGAACAGCACGCTGCCCACCGCGATCATCGCCACCCCGGCGAGGATGTGCAGCGGGCGCGCGGTGGTGACGATATAGGCCCAGCCCGCCAGGGTGATGATCACCGGCAGCGGATAGAGCGGCATGCGGAACTGGCCGGGCGCGGCCTGCGGGTTCTGCCGGCGCAGCAGGACCACGGCGATGCATTGCGCGGTATATTGGAACATCGTCTGCACCACGATCATCACTGCGATCAGCGTATCGAGCGAGACCAGGCAGGCGAGGGCCGAGGCCAGGCCCATAAACAGCAGTGAAACCGCCGGCACATCGCCGCGCGCATTGGTGCGGGCGAACACCGCCAGGAAATCACCGGCGCGCGCCGCGGCAAAGGGCACGCGCGAGGCGCCGAGCAGGTTCATCAGTGCCGAGGCCCAGCTGGCGATGAGGATCAGCACGGTGACGATGCGGCCACCGGTGGGCCCATAGATCGCGGCCATGAAATCGGCCACCACGGCCTGCGAATGCATCGCCTGCTGCCAGGGCAGCACGCCCAGGATCGCCAGGTTCAACCCGATATAGAGCAGCGCCACCAGCGGGATCGACAGCAGCACGGCGCGCGGGATGTTGCGGCGCGGCTCCACCACTTCATCGCCGAGCATGCAGATCGTGTTGTAGCCGCCGTAATCATAGACGCCGATCAGCGTGGCCGCGCCCAGGCCCATCCAGAACCCGCCGTTGATGGCAAAGGCATGGGGCGGAAACGAAAAGGCGCGCGCGGCATCGAAATGGACCGCGCCCGAGGCGATGATCCACAGGCACGAGCCGATGACGATCACGCTGGTGGCGACAGAGAGCACGCCGATCGCGCGGATATCGCGCCACAACAGCCCGAGGTTGACGAGGCACACGGCGGCAGCGATCGCCGCCAGCGTCCAGGGCGACAGGCCCGGCTCAAGCCAGGTGAGATAATGGGCCATGCCCACCGTGCCCGAGGCGATCGACATCGGCCCGATCAGCAGCGTCTGCCACAGGTAGAGAAAGCCGAACAGGCGCCCCAGGCCCTGCGGGCCGAACGCCTCGCGCAGGTAATGGAACGACCCGCCTGAGCGGGGCAGGGCCGAGCCGAGTTCGGCCCAGACAAAGCCGTCGCACAGGCACAATACGGCGCCGAGTAGCCAGCCCAGCAGGGCCTGTGGCCCGCCCATGGCGGCCAGCGCCAGCGGAATGGTGATGAACGGGCCCACGCCGATCATGTTGAGCATGTTGGCCGATAGCGCGCCGGCAAACGTCATGCGCGCCCGCCCTGCGGGCGGCGTGCCGATAGCGGTGATGGGTGCCGTGCTCATCGCCATATTAATCAGGAAATGCCATGATTACGTCAATATGAAAATTTTATTCCATGATGAAATGTTGCATCGCCGATCCACTGGCATATACCGGCCAGGACAGTGGAGACAGCGATGACCGCCTCGCAAGACAATGCCCCCGATGCTGCGGCAGACGGCGATGGACTGCCCGGCAGCGCCGATGCGCTGCGTGACATGATCCTGGCGCGTTACGACGGCATGACCAAGGTGTTGCAGCAGGTCGGCCGCTATGTCCTCGATCATCCCGAAGACATGGCGCTGCTCACGCTCAACGAACTGGCCGAGCGTTCGGGCACGCAGCCATCGGCGATCGTGCGCTTTGCCAAGGCGCTGGGCTTTACCGGGGCAGGGCCGATGCAGCGCCTGCTGCGCGACAGCCTGATCGCGCAGAACAGCGCGCTGGGTTATAGCGAGCGGGTGCACCAGTTTGGCGCGGCGGTGGAGGATTCGGTCTCGGCCGGGGGCATCGGCGCGCTGATCGACGAGTTTGCCGAGGGCGACATCATGGCCCTGCAGAACACGCGGTCGATGGTGGGGCGCGAAGGGCTGGCCAATGCCGTGGCGCTGATCGCGGCGGCGCGCGTGGTGCACGTGGTCGGCATGCGTCGCGCCTTTCCGGTGGCGGCCTATCTGGCCTATGCCGTGCCGCAGGCGGGCAAGCCGACCATGCTGGTCGATGGCGTGGGCGGCCTGGCGGCGCAGCAATTGCGCGCGATCGGGCCGGACGACGTGCTGATCGCGATCAGCTATCATTCCTATGCCCCGGAAACGGTTTCCGCAGTGGAAGCGGCCTGCGCCGCCGGGGCCAAAGTCCTGGCGATTTCCGACAGCCTGCTGAGCCCGATAGCCAAGCGCGCGGCGCAGACACTGCTGGTGCGCGAATCCGAAGTGCGCGGCTTTCGCTCGCTATCCTCATCGCTGTGCCTGGCGCAGGCGCTGGTGGTGGGGCTGGCCTATGACCAGCAGCGCAGCGTGGCTGCAGGGGCACCCGGCAGCGGCGGCGATGCCTCGTGACAAAGCGATGGCCTGCTGTGGCGCGACCGTCGCAATTCTGAAATTTTTATATCAAAAACATTAGAAACAGAAAAATCATATTGACAGAAGACGGGCAATACCATTCCATACGCTCAACGCCCGAAACGTGGCGAGAGGGATATGGGGGTTTGTGAAATGATCGGATTGCTCTGTCGGTCGCGTCTGCTGCTTAGCGGATCGACCATGATGCTGGCCTTGGCGGCACAAACGCCGGCCACCGCCCAAACCCTTCCCGCCACGGCGCCGGCATCGGCAGCGCCACTGGCCGATGCGACGGCGGGCACTCCCACCGGCAGCGAGGCGGATCTGGCCGCCGGCATCGTGGTGGTGGGCAACCGCTATCAGGCGGCCACCCTGCAGATGCGTTCGGCCAACACGGTCAACGTGATTTCCGCCCAGGATCTTGAGCATACGGCCGTGCACAACGTGGCCGAAGCGCTGGGCATGGTGCCGGGCATCAACGTGATGAACACCGGTTCGGCCTTTGCCGGCGGCGTCGACGGCGCCTCGCGCGGGGAGGGCATGTTCGTTTCGGTGCGTGGCCTCAATTCCGAATACAACATCAACCTGATCAACGGCGTGTCGGTGGCGCAGGGCAATCCCTATAGCCGCGGCGTACAGCTCAGCCTGCTGCCCCCGTCAGGCCTGCAGACGATCATCGTCAACAAGACCTCGCAGCCCGACATGCTGGGCGATGCGATCGGCGGCACGATCGATTTCCGCACGCCTTCGGCGTTCGACTATGCGGCGGATTCGCGCGGGTCGGTAACGATCGGCGGCCGCGTGGAAAGCCGCGCGCGCGCCTATGGCCAGAACGGCCTGGGCTGGAACGCGGGGGCGGACTATTCGCGCAAGTTCGGCGCGGATCACCAGTTCGGCGTCTATGTCAGCGGCTTTTACGATATCCGCCACTTTGCCAACAGCCTGGTTGGCGGCGTGCAGGAATCGGGCTGCTGCGACAACGGCTATGACTTTGCCGTGCAGGATGCCGCCGGCAACAGCGCGCCCGGCCTCGATCCGGCCGCCAACCTGATCCAGACGGCGGCCAACTTTGGCCTGTCGAGCGGCTATACCGAACGCTTTGGCGGCAACGGCACGTTCGACTGGCGCCCGGATGAAGATACCTCGATCTACCTGCGCGCCAGCTATGCCCGCGCCAAGACCGACCAGAACAGCCAGTTGACCCAGATCGTGGGGGTCAACAAGCAGGACGGGTCGAACGGCACGGCATTGGGCAACGGCACCTATGCCCCGGTGATCGGCGCGGTTCAGGCGCGGTTCTGGTATGAAACCAACCCGGCGATCGCCACGCTCGGCACTGTGCAGCTGGGCATGGACAAGCATGCCGGCAAGCTGACCGTGTCGCCCAGCCTGTTCTACAGCTGGGGCAGCAACGCGCGGCCCAACCACATCGAAGTGGCCGGGCGCTATGCCCCGGTGGCTTATGGCGGCTCCACTCTATTTGGCTATGACAATGGCTATCCTGTGCCGCTGCTGCCTGCCACCGTGCGCAACCAGCTCAACAATATCAGCGGCATGCCCGCCAATGGCGGCCCGCCGGAATATACCCCGCAGACCAGCTTCCAGCGCAAGGGCGGCGGCAAGATCGACCTCAAGCTCGATTTCGATGGCGGCCATCTCACGTTCCTGAAGGCCGGCTTCCGCGTGGAAACCAGCCACCGCGAAATCACCAACCGCGATTATACCGTGCCCGGCTATGGCAATGCCGCGACGCTGGGCGATCTGGGTGTGATCAAGCAGATCTATCCGGCGGTCTGGCCCAAGCGCTATACCTGGCAGGTGCCGGTGATCGACCAGGGCAAGGTCTTCTCGCTGTTCAACCAGCTGGGCGGCGCCACCGACGCGACGATCGATACCTGCGGTTCGAACCCGATCAACAGCTATAACTGCAACACGCAGAAGGCCAACGAGACGGTCTGGGCCGGCTATGTCATGGGCCAGCTGCAGTATGGCAACCTCGAGATCGTGCCCGGCGTGCGGTACGAGCACACCGACATCAAGAACGTGTTCTGGGTGACGCCGACCACCGATGGTAACACCGCGACCGGCGCCTTCGGTTCGAACAAGGCCAAGTTCGATGCGGTGCTGCCCAGCATCGCCTTTACCTATCGCGACAATGGCGGGGCGGTCTATCGCGCCTCGGCCTGGACCAGCTATGTCCGTCCGCCGTTCCTGCAACTGGGTGGCGGCGCTTCGACCAGCGTGTCGGGCGGGGTGACCACCATCACCCAGGGCAATCCCAACCTCAAGGCGATCCGTGCGATCAACCTCGATGCTTCGGGCGAATGGACCATCCCGGGCGGCGGCCACGTGATGCTGGCCGGGTTCTACAAGCACCTGGCGCACTATATCTATGACAACGGCAGCAGCGCCGGGATCGTGACCGGCAGCAATGCCGGCGTCACCACCGGCACGGTGACCTATCAGCCGCAGAACGGTGGATCGGGCCATGTCTATGGTATCGAGTTGCAGGCCCGGCAGAAGTTTTCGGCATTGCCCGGCCTGCTTTCCGGCCTGGGCGTGGCGGTGAACTTTACCCGGCAGTGGACGCGGGTTGACGTGCTGGGCGATGGCACGCGCATGGACCGCATCCAGAACGCGCCCGAAGTCATGGCCAATGGCCAAGTCTTCTTTGAAAAGGGCCCGGTCTCGCTTGACGTGAACTACAGCTATGCCGGCGATTATGTCTCGATCTACGACACGCTGGGCAAGAATGCGACATGGGACGACGTGTGGGTGCGCCCGGTGAGCCGCGTGGACGTGCATGCCGGCTATACTTTCAGCCGCATGTTCAAGCTGGACCTGTCGATCGCCAACCTGTTCAATACGCCCAGCTATTGGTCGCACATCGGGCAGCACAGCCTGGCGATTTCCGATATCGTCAATTCGGGAACCACCTCGCTGGTGACGGCGACGATGAAGTTCTGATCATTCCTTCCCGCCTGCGGGCGGTATTTCGGGGAAGGGGCCGGGCAGAAGGGGGCTGCCCGGCCCCTTTTCTGCCCTGGCAGCAGGAGAAGATGATGAAGCCCACGCGTCGCGACATGCTCAAGGGATCGGCCGGCCTGGCCGGAACGCTGGCCAGCGGGATTGCGCAAAAGGCCGCTGCGCTCTCGCAGGCCGCGCCCGATGCGGCGCTGGCCCTGGTCGATCCGATGATCGGCACGGGCGGCCATGGCCATGTGACGCCGGCGGCCACGGTGCCGTTCGGCATGGTCCAACTGGGCCCGGATACCGACAACGCGCGGTGGGACGCGTGTTCGGGCTATCACCATGACGATACGACGCTGCTGGGCTTTTCCCACAACCACCTGAGCGGCACGGGCGTGGGTGACCTGATGGACGTGCTGGTGGTGCCGCGCACCGGGCCGGTGGTGCTGTCGCCCGGCACGCGGGCCAAGCCGCAGGGCAGCTATCGCCAGCGCTTTGACCATGCCGACGAGACGGTCGAGCCGGGCTATTATGCGGTGCACTTGCGCGAAAGCGGCATCGGCGTGGAATTGACTGCGACGGCGCGGGTGGGGCTGCACCGTTACCACTTTGCCGGGGCGGGGCACTTGCTGATCGACCTGGCCCACGGCGCGCGGGACGAGCCGGACGAGGCGAGCATTGCCGATGATCCATCGGGCCCGACCAAGGTGACCGAGGCGAGCCTGCAGCTGGCCGCGCCCGACCTTATCACTGGCAGCCGCCGCGTGCACCAGTGGGCCGATGGGCGGCAGATCCATTTCGCGCTGCGCCTGTCGCGCCCGGTGGCGCAGGTGCGCCTGTTCAGCAACGATGCGCCGCTGCCAGAGGGCGCCACGCAGGTGGCCGGGGCAAACCTGAAAGCCGCCGTGATGCTGCCCGATGCCGCGCAGGCGCCGGTCCTGGTCAAGGTCGGGCTTTCGGGCGTGGACGTGGCAGGCGCGCTGGCCGCGCTCGATGCCGAAGTGCCGGGCTGGGATTTTGCCGCCGTGCGCGGCGCGGCACGGGCGGCCTGGGCCGGGCGGCTGGGCGCGGTGCAGGTGTCGGGTGGCACGCCCGATCAGCGCAAGATCATGGCCACCGCGCTTTATCACGCGGCGGCCGCGCCCAACCTGTTTTGCGATGTCGATGGGCGCTATCGCGCGATGGACAGCGCGGTGCGTACGCTGCCGGCCGGCGAGGCGAACTATAGCACCTATTCGCTGTGGGACACCTATCGCGCGCTGCATCCGCTGCTCAGCCTGGTCGATGCGCCGCGCAACGCCGCCTTTGCCCGCAACTTGGCGCGGATGACGCTGGAAAGCCCGTTCGGGCCGCCGGTGTGGCCGTTGCAGGGGATCGAGACGCATTGCATGATCGCCTGGCATTCGGTGGCGGTGATGGCCGACGCGCTGAACAAGGGCGCCAGCGGGTTGGACCTGGCCACGCTGTGGCCGGCGCTGCGCCACCTGGCGTTCGAGCGGGAGGACAGCGGGTTGGAGCCCTATCGCCGGCTGGGCTATATCCCGGCCGATACCGTGCGCGAGGCGGCCAGCAAGACGCTGGAATATGCTTATGACGATTGGGCCATGGCCGCGATCGCCGCAGCGGCCGGCGCGCATGAGGATGCCACGGCGCTGCGCGCGCGGTCGCGCAACTGGCGCAACCTGTTTGACAAGGATACCGGCTTTGTCCGCCCGCGCCTGGCCAATGGCGCCTGGGCCACGCCGTTCGATCCGCGCGCGCTGGGCCACGATACCAACCACTGGCGCGATTTTACCGAATGCAACGCTTGGCAGGCGACGTTCATGGCCCAGCACGATCCGCAAGGCCTGATCGACCTGATGGGCGGGGACGCCGCGTTCGAGGCCAAGCTGGATGCGCTGTTTGCCGCCGACAGCACGCTGCCGGCCGATGCGCCGCCCGATGTCTCCGGCCTGGTCGGGCAATATGCCCATGGTAACGAGCCGAGCCACCACGTGGCCTATCTCTATGCCTGGTCAGGCTCTCCGTGGAAAACCCAGGCGCGGGTGCGCAGCCTGTTGACCAGCATGTATCGCGCCGCGCCCGATGGCCTGGCGGGCAACGAGGATTGCGGGCAGATGAGCGCGTGGTTCGTGCTGAGCGCGCTGGGGATCTATCCGGTCGATCCGGTCAGCGGGGTGTGGGTGTTTGGCTCACCGCTGTTCAACCGGGCGGAACTGGCTGTGCCCGGCGGGCGGCTGGTGATCGAGGCGCCGGGCAACAGCGCGGCGGCGGTCTATGTGCGGCAGGTGCGCTGGAATGGCCAAGTGTGGGACCGCAGCTGGATCAGCCATGCCGAACTGGCGCGCGGCGGGCACCTGGTGTTCGAAATGGATACCCGCCCCAATCCCGCATTCGGTCATGCGCCCGAAACACGCCCGCCGCGCAACGTGCTGGGCTGACGCCCCCGCCGATCAGACGCGGACGAACGCGCCGCTGCGCGCCGATGCCTGCGCGCCCTGGGCCAGCAGCAGCGCGCGCAGCCCGTCGGCCGCGCTGATCAGCGGCGCGGCGCCCTCTATCACCTGGGCAAAGTGGGCGATCTGCGCGGCAAAGGCAGCGGCATAGCGATCGAGGAAGAAATCCATGAACGGCGCGCCGGCCGCGCCGGCTGGTCCCCAGTGTTCCACCCGGCTGTGCGGCATGTTGCCCACGCGCAGCGCGCCGCGCGCGCCGAACGCCTCGATCCGCTGGTCATAGCCATAGCCGCTGCGGCGGCTGGAACTGATCATCGCCATGCGCCCGCTGGCGGTGCGCAGGATGGTCTTGGCGGTATCGGCGTCTCCCGCAGCGCCGATCGCGGGATCGATCAGGCAGGCCGTGGCAGCCATCACTTCCACCGGTTCTTCGCCCAGTAGCCAGCGCGCCATGTCGAAATCGTGGATCACCATGTCGTGAAAGATCCCGCCCGAGGTGGCGACATAGGCCGGTGGCGGCGGGGCGGGATCGTGGCTGATGATGTGCAGCGTTTCGATGCCGCCGATCGCGCCCTGGGCAAGCGCGGCCTGCAGCGCGGCAAAATCGGGATCGTGGCGGCGGTTGAAGCCCATCAACACCCGCGCGCCCAGCGCGTCGAGGCGGGCCAGCGCTGCCTGCGCCACGGCCAGATCAAGCGCGAGCGGCTTTTCGCAGAGCACGGCCAGGCCGCGCGCGGCAGCATCGAGCGTTTGCGGCGCGTGCAGTGCGGTGGGGCTGGCGATGACCGCGCCGGCAAGGCCCGGATGATCGAGTGCCTGATCGGGTGACAGCGCCAGCGCGCCGTGGCGGTCGGCCAGTGCCTGGGCTGCGGCGGGATCGATATCGGCCACCACGGCCAGGCGCAGGCCGGGATGGCGGGCGATATGCGCGGCATGGACGGCGCCGATGCGCCCGGCGCCCAGCAGAGCGATTGTGTGCATGAGGCCTGGCGGTTCCTTTGGCGTGGCGGTTCCGTTGACGTGGTCTGGCGCGTCTGTGCCGAAACTGGCGCGCCGGCACAAGAGCGGCACTGGCCAGAGCGCGCGCTTGGCGCCATAGCGGGGCAACCTTCACCAGCCAGGGAAACGGCGCCGTCCATGAAGCCACTCGATGTCATCGCGATCGGCCGCGCCGGGGTTGATCTCTATGGCGAGCAGGTGGGCGGCCGGCTGGAAGACATGGCCAGTTTTGCCAAGTATGTGGGGGGCAGCCCGACCAACACCGCGATCGGCATGGCACGGCTGGGCCTGCGCGCCGGGCTGATCACCCGCGTGGGCGGCGATCACATGGGCCGCTTCATCCGCGAGGAACTGGTGCGCGAAGGGGTGGATACGCGCGGCGTCCGCAGCGATCCGGCGCGGCTGACGGCGCTGGTCCTGCTGGGCATTCGCGAAAACGGCACCTATCCGCTGATCTTCTATCGCCAGGATTGCGCCGACATGGCGCTGTGCGAGGCTGATATCGATGCCGCGCTGATCGCCCAGGCCGGAGCGGTGCTGCTGTCCGGCACGCATTTTTCCACGCTGCAGACTGCCGCGGCAAGCCGCCGCGCCGCGCAACTGATGCGCGCACAGGGCGGGCGCGTGGTGCTCGACGTGGATTATCGCCCGGTGCTGTGGGATCTGGCGCCGCGCGATTGTGGCGAGGATCGCTATGTGCCGAGCCACAGCGTGACCGCGACGCTGCAGGGCGTGCTTGACCTGGTCGACCTGGTGGTGGGCACCGAAGAGGAAATCCACATCCTGGGCGGATCGACCAACACGCTGGATGCGCTGCGCTCGATCCGCACGCTGACCGACGCACCGGTGGTGGTCAAGCGCGGGGCCAGGGGCTGCGTCGTGTTCGAAGGGGTGATCCCGGGCGAGCTGGACGAAGGCCTGGTGGCGCCGGCGTTCACGGTGCCGGAGACCAATGTGCTCGGCGCGGGCGATGGCTTCATGGCCGGGTTCCTGCGGGGCTGGCTGCGCGGCGAACCGATGGCGCGGGCGGCGGCCTGGGGCAATGCCTGTGGCGCGATCGTGGTGGCGCGCCATGGCTGTGCCCCGGCGATGCCGACCTGGCCCGAACTCGACGCGTTCATGGCGGGGCAGGGCGCGCGCAGCCCGGCCAGCCTGGAACAGGTGCACTGGGCCACCACCCGCGCCCCGGCCGATGAAGCGCTGACGATCCTGGCGATCGACCATCGCGGCCTGTTCGAAACCCTGATCGCCAGCGGCGGTGGCGATGCCGCGCGCGTGGCGACGTTCAAGGATCTGGCCGGCATGGCGATGGAGCGCACCGCAGCCGGCGATCGTGCCTGTGGCTTGTTGCTCGATGGCCGGTTTGGCGCACGCGCGCTGGCCCAGGCCGCCGATGCGCCCTATTGGATCGGGCGGCCGATCGAGATTTCCGGCTCGCGCCCCTTGCGGTTCGAGGGCGGGGCTGATGTGGCGATCACGCTGCGATCCTGGCCGCGCCCGCATGCGGTGAAATGCAACCTGCGCTATCACCCTGATGATCCGGCCGATCTGCGCGCCGAGCAGGATGCCCAGCTGGCGCGCCTGTTCGATGCCACGCGCAGCACCGGCCACGAACTGCTGCTGGAAATCATCGCCGCGCCCTATGGCCCGGTGCATCACGATACCGTGGCGCGGGTCATGGCCCATGTCTATGCCCTGGGCATCTATCCCGATTGGTGGAAGCTGGAAGCGACTGATGACCCGGCCGCCTGGACAGCGATCGAGGCGGTGATTGCGCAGGCTGATCCGTGGTGCCGGGGCGTGGTGGTCTTGGGCGCGGAAAGCAGCCAGGCGCATCTGGCCGCCAGCTTTGCCGCAGCCGCGCCGCGCCGGGTGGTAAAGGGCTTTGCCGTGGGGCGGGCGATCTGGCAAGACGTGGCGCAGGAATGGTTTACCGGCATGATCGATGATGAAACCGCACTGGTGCGTTTGACCGAGAATTTCGCCGCCATGGTCGCCACCTGGCGCCGGGCGCGGGCCAAGGCGCTGGCCCCTTGCGCCTGACCGCCGGCCAGGCCCTCGTGCAATGGCTCGCCGCGCAGGACGTGGTGGGGGAAGATGGCGTGCGCGTGCCGTTTTTCGGCGGTGTCTGGGCGATTTTCGGCCATGGCAACGTGGCCGCATTGGGCGAGGCATTGGCGCAGGCAGACCCCACGCGCCTGCCCACCTATCGCGCGCATAGCGAGCAGGGCATGGCCCATGCGGCGATCGGCTTTGCCCGCGCCCATGCCCGGCGGCGGGCGATGGTGTGCACCACCTCGATCGGGCCGGGGGCAACCAATCTGGTGACGGCAGCGGCGCTGGCCCATGTCAACCGCCTGCCCGTGCTGCTGCTGCCGGGCGATGTCTATGCCTCGCGCCGGCCCGATCCGGTGTTGCAGCAGATCGAGCATTTTGCCGATGCCACGGTCTCGGCCAACGATTGCCTGCGCCCGGTGTCGCGCCTGTTCGATCGGATTACCCGGCCCGAGCAGCTGATCGATGCGCTGCCCCGCGCCATGGCGGTACTGACCGATCCGGCCGCGTGTGGCCCGGTGACGCTGGCGCTGTGCCAGGATGTGCAGGCCGAGGCGATCGATTGGCCGGCCGATTTCCTGGCGCCGCGCCTGTGGCATATCCGCCGGCCGGCGCCCGATGCGCGCGAACTGGCCGCACTGGTGGCGGCGCTGCGCGGGGCGCGGCGGCCGCTGGTGATTGCCGGGGGCGGGGTCCACTATGCCGGGGCGGCACCGGCGCTGGCGGCGCTGGCGGCGCAGACGGGGCTGCCCGTGGCCGAAACCCAGGCGGGCAAGGGGGCGTTGCCTGATGCGGCAACCGGCGCGCTGGGCGCGATCGGGGTGACCGGCACCGACGCGGCTAACACGGCGGCGCGCGAGGCAGACGTGATCGTGGCGCTGGGCACGCGGTTGCAGGATTTCACCACCGGCTCGCGCCGCCTGTTCGGCGCCGATGCGCAGCTGTTCCAGGTGAACGTGGCACTGCACGATAGCGCCAAGCATGGCGCGCAGCCGGTGCTGGGCGATGCCGGCGTGGTGGTCGATGCGCTAGCCCACGCGCTGGACGGCTGGACCGTGCCGGCCGCCTGGGCGGAGCAGACCGCAGCCTGGGCCGCGCAATGGCATCAGGCGGCCAAGGACGCGCGCAATTGGCCGGTGCCGGCGGGCACGCTGCCCGATGACGTGGCCGTGATCGGCGCGGTGCAGCGCGCCCGGCCCGATGCCACGATCGTGGCGGCGGCCGGCGGCTTGCCGGGTGATCTGCACCGCTTCTGGCCGTGCCCGGCGCCGGGGCGCTATCACGTGGAATACGGCTTTTCCTGCATGGGTTTCGAGCTGGCTGGCGGGCTGGGCATTGCCCTGGCCGATCGCGCCGCCGATGTGGTGGTGATGGTGGGCGATGGCAGCTATCTGATGCTCAATTCCGAACTGGCCAGCGCGGCGGCGCTGGGCGTGGCGTTTACCGTGGTGCTGCTCGACAACCGGGGCTTTGGCTGCATCCATCGCCTGCAGGGGCGCACCGGCAATGCCTCTTTCGCCACACTGCGCGGGGACGGGCTGCCGGCGATCGATTTCGTCGCCCATGCCCGCGCGCTGGGCGCGGTGGCGCACAAGGTGGCCGATTGCGCCGCGCTGGAAGCGGCACTGGCGGCCCCGCGCGCCGCCGATCGGCCTACCGTGCTGGTGATCGAGACCGATCCCGACGGCGGGCGCGATCTGGGCGGCGCTTGGTGGGACGTGGCTGTGCCGGAAATTTCCACGCGTGAGGCGGTGAAGGCCGCCCGCGCGGACTATGACGCAGCGCTGGAGCAGCGGCCATGACCGTGCGCTGGGGCGTCAGCCCGATTGGCTGGGTCAATGATGACCTGCCCAGCCTGGGTGCGGGCACCACGCTCGATACGATCCTGAGCGATGCGGCGGCAATCGGCTTTGCCGGGATCGAGCGGGGCGGGATTTTTCCGGCCGAACCGGCGGGGCTGGCCGCCAGGCTGGACCAGGCCGGGCTGGCGCTGGCCGGGGCGTGGCACGGCAGCGGCCTGCTTGCCCATGGCCTGGCGGGGGAAAGCGCGGCGATCGAGGCGCAAGGCACGCTGCTGGCGGCGTGTGGCTGCGACGTGTTCATTCTGGCGGAAACCAGCGGCGCGGTGCATGGACAGCGCCACACGCCGCTGCGCCAGCGGCCGCGCCTGGCGCCCAGCGAATGGCCCGCGTTTGGCGCCATGCTCGACAGCGTGGCGGCGCGGCTCGCCGATCGCGGCCTGCGCCTGGCCTATCACTATCACCTCGGCACGGTGGTGGAGGATGCCCAGGATCTGGCGCGGCTGATCGATGCCACGGGCGAGGGTGTGGGCCTGGTGATCGATACCGGCCATGCGCGGCTGGGCGGAATCGATGTGCCGGCACTGATCCGCGAGCATCCCGCCCGCGTGGTGCATGTCCACGCCAAGGACGTGCGCCCGGCGGTGGCGGCCGAGACGATCGGCCAGGGCGCCTCGTTCCTCGATGGCGTGATTGCCGGCATGTTTACGGTGCCGGGCGATGGCGCGGTGGATTTTGCCACCATTTGCGCGGCGCTCGCCGCGATCGACTATGCCGGGTGGATCGTGATCGAGGCGGAACAAGACCCCGCGCTGGCGCCGCCAGCGGCCTATGCCCGCGCTGGTCTGGCCCATCTGCGCGCGCTGTGGATGTCGGCGGTGCCGGCGGCGGGAGCGGGGGCGCAGGGGTTGAAGTAGGCCGCCATGCATGCGACATCGGCGGGCATGAACCCCGATACCCGCGCCATGATCGCTGCCGTCGCCTTTGCCTCCACCACCGGCAAGACGGTGGCCGGGCTGTTTGACCATGCCGCCGGCCGCGATCTGCGCGTGGCGGCAGAGCGGCGCGGCGACCAGGTCCAGGGCTTTGACGGCGAACGCAATGTGGCTTTTGCTGGCACGCTGCCCGAAATCCACGACGAGGGCAGCAAGGCCTTCGTTTCGTTCACCATCGACGGCGAACAGGTGCGCGGTTTTGATCGGGCCAGCGGCGCTCATTTCGAGGCGCGCGTGGGCGATGGCGTGGTGCAGGTGTTTGACCACGCGCAGAGCACGTGGTTCGCCTATGACGTGCAGGATGCCCAGGCGGCAAGCAGCTATCTGCGCAGCAATTCCTAATCCGCCAGCTTGGCGCGCTTGGCCTCCGCCCAGGTGCGCCCGGCGTCTCCTCCCCACAGCAGCCAGGCGATAAACCCGGCAGAGGGATCGCTGTTGCTGTTCCACTGGTGCGCCGCGCCCTGCTTGTCCACCTTGTGGCGGGCGAAATAGCTGGCCATGGCTTTCACGTCAGCCTCGCTCACATCGCCCCGCTCGGCCAGTTGGTGCGCGCGGCGCACGCCGACGTCCGTGCCGCCACGGCCAAACTTTTCGCGTAGGCGCAGGCCGCGCTTGGCATTGGCCGCCATCTTGAGCGTGGGGGTAAAGGTCTGCCCGGCCATGGCGCTATTCCTTTTCCAGCGCTGCGGGCTTGTGCGCGGCGCGGGCGCCGCTTGCGGTTTCCACCAGGATCTGCGGATCATCGGGCGAGGCGGCGACCTTGTGATCCTTGATCTTCATCGGCTTGGTCACCTTGCGCACGACCTTGCCGTGGGCGGTGCCGCCGCTGCTGTGCCATTTGACTTTCGCGCCCTTGCGCAGGGTTTCGGCCATGGTGGGTTCCTCTTCCATATGCGGTAAAGGAACCCACCATCGCGAAGGACAGTTCCGTATGGCCCTTGGGGCAGGGGGCTATTTCGCCTGATCGAGCACCCGGGTTTGCCGGGCGATCAACCGGGCAAAGCCTGCCGGCGTGCACGCGGTGCCACAGCGGCCAAGCGAGAGCGGATGCAGCGGCGCGCCGGCGCCCGCTTGCGGCAAGGGCAGCAGGCGGCGCGCCTGATCGGGCGTTTGCGCGAGATAGGACAGGCGCAGCAACTGGCGGCCGGTGCGCGTGTCGGTCAGGCGTTCGAACAGCAGGCCCGCGCCGATCGGCGGATCGTTGCGGCCATAGCCGGGCAGGGTAAAGCCGGTGCCGATCAGCGCGGTAACCGCCGCGATGGTATTGTCATGGCCGACCAAGACGCTGAACGCCGGTGCTTGGCGCGCCGTCAGCGTGGCGGCGATCCTGCGCGCGATCAACCCGCCAACGCGCGGCGCCATATAGGCCGAGCGGGCAAAGACATCGAACAGCCGGGCGTGGAGCGGAGACATCGTGGCGATGTCGGCCGCGCTGGCCCGGCCCCAGCCGACCTCGCGCAGCGGCATACCTTCGGTGTATTGCAGCAGGAACACCTGCGCCGTGCCCGAGGCGAGATCGATCGGGCCAGCCAGGCTCAACCCCTTGCCATCGGCCGAAGGCGCGATGCGGTTGGGCTGGGTGGAAATCGGGCAGGGCGCGCGGCAGCCCAGCACGCGTTCGATGGTGGCGACGGCCGGGCCCATGCCGACCATCAGCGCGCGGCCATTGTCGAGTTCGGCGTTGATGCTGGCAGCAGCGGCGCGCGCATCGAACGGCACGGCCGGCGTATCGAGCGCGTCGAACAGCGGATCGGCCTGGCCTTCGGGCAGGTGATCGACCGCGAGCGGACAACCGGGCGCGAGGCCCTGGGCGAGGGCCTGGCCGCTGGCGATGGTGCGCGATTTGCTGTTGGTCCAGATCGCGATGCTGCCGGCTTGCGGGCAGCCCCCGGCAGGCAACAGTCCCTGGCGCACCAGGCGCGCGCGCTCGTAATCGGCAAGGCGGCCGAGCGCCTGGGCGCCGTGCGGGGTAAGCTGGCTGGGCGGGGTATCCCAGTGGGGAAAGGGGTGATCAGCCAGCGGCGCAGCGGCCGCTTCGCCATCGAGCGGGGCGCGGATGCCGTGGCGGATGAGCAGCACGACGCGATCGACGCGGTAGTGCGGAGCCTTGTCTGGCGCCGGGCGGGCGATCGCCATGGCCGGGATCAGCGCGGCGAGCAGGCACAGCGCAAGGCGGGGGGTGAAGCGGGCACGAGCGAGCATGGCGGGCAGCCTTACCTGGCAAATGTGAAACAGAAGCGACGCGGCAAAAAGGGGGGGCAGCGGCCGCGATAAACGCGCCGCCGCCCCAGTTTGCGATCGGGTCAGTGAGGGACGACCCGGGGGATCAGGCGATCAGAACGAGTACTTGATGCTGGCCAGCGCCGTGGTGCCGGAATTGACGATGTCGGAAATGGCCAGCGAGTGGCGCCCGATGTGGGCCCAGTAGGTGTAGTTGTTGAACAGGTTGGCCACCGAGACATCGGCCTTGAGGCCATTGCCGAAATCATAGCCGGCGTGCAGGTCAACCCGCTTGACCGGGCGCACCCAGCGATCGTCCCAACCCGTGGGCTGGCCCAGGTAATTGTAGGATTCCAGATAAGCGCCGGTGTAGTTGTAGATGGCGTCGATCGAGAAGCCGCCGAGCGCGTAGAACACCCGCGCCTGGCCCATCACATCAGGGGCGTTCTGGATATTGCGCATCACGCCGTTGCCGATGTCCACCTTGGTCCACTGCCGGGTGAGGTTGGCACCGATGCCGAAGCCACGCAGCGCGCCGGGCAGTTCGACAAAGGTTTTCTGCACCTGGAATTCCAGGCCATAGACATTGCCACTGCCGCCGTTGAGCGGACGGGTGATGAACGTCTGGTTGGTGCCGTCGTTGGTGGCGGTGTTGAGCAGGGTGGTGCCGCTGTCATAGAGATAGTTGGTCAGCCGCTTGTAATAGCCGCCCAGCATGACGTGGCCCGAGGGAGCAAAGTTCCATTCGACCGAGCTGTCGACATTGATCGCGCGGATCGGCTTGAGGTTGGGATTTCCCTGCACGATCGTGGTCTTGCCATCGTCACCGGTGCGCGCGGTGGAGCTGCCGCCAAGCTGGAAGAACGGCGGGCGGGTATAGGAGAACCACACGTCGCCACGCGCCACCAGCGTGCTGCTGGGCCGCCAGCTGGCAAACAGGCTGGGCAGCAGTTCGTTGTAGGTGGTGCGGTTGCTGGCAAAGGCGCCGGGCTGTTCCACGCCGCCGCTATAGGCCATGACCCAATAGGTGTTGTTGATCGTGGTGTGTTCAAAGCGCAGGCCCGGAATGATTTCCAGATTGCCGGCCTTGAGCGTGGCCGTGGCATAGGCCGCCGCCACGGTTTCACGGCCCGACAGCGTGCCGCAGTTGAAGTTGTTCACATAGAGCGAACCGCAGGTGTCGAAGCTGTTGTAGCTCGATCCATCGGCTTCGTTGGCGAACTGGTACTTGTTGAACAGGTTGAACAGCGCCGTCTTGTTGAAGCGTGGCAGCGACCAGTCATAAAGGCCCGGATAGGTGTGGGCATACGTGCCGTTGGTCAGGCCCAGCTGCCCCCAGGTGACGGCGTGGCCGACATAGTTGGCGACATAGTCGGTCGTCCAGTCGCGGCTGGTCACGTTGCGCTTGCTGCTTTGCAGCTTGGCGCCAAAGGCGATGCTTTGCAGCAGGCCGCCATCGGTGAAATCGCGGCTGATATCGAGGCGTCCGCCCCACTTGCGCTGGCCGCTGAACTGCTCGGTCAACTGGCCGGCGCGGCGGGCGGGCAGCACGCTGGCCGAATTGTCGAACGCGTTGAAGATCGCCTGGTTATACAGTGCGACCGGATAGTTGTCGGAATAGCCGACCGACTGGCCACCGAGCGGGATCTTCGATCCGTTGGTGTACTTGTCGGACTGGTTGATGCGGGCCGAGGCCTCGATGTGGTTGGGGCGGTTGTTGTGGCCTTCGCTGTAGAACACCTCGGGCGCGATCTTCCAGTCGCCGAGCTGCTTTTCCACGCCGAACGCGGCCGTCGCCAGGATCGCGGTTTCGGGGTTGGTTTCAAAGTAGTTGCGCACCGAAACCGAAGGCACGGTGAGGACATAGCGATCGGTGCCGGGCGAGAGAATCCAGGCCTTGGTGCCGCCGTTGAACTGCGCCAGGGTGGAATCCTGCTCGGTCAGCGCCTTGGCATAGGTGCCGCGCAGATAGACGCGGGTGGTATCGTCAGGGTGCCAGTCGAGCGAGGCATTGCCGCCAAAGCGGCGGGTCTTGCCGCTCGATACGCCGGCGTCAAAGCCGGTGAGCGCGGCATTGCGCTGCGGATCGAGGCCGGGATAGCTGGTGCCCTTGCTGTCCGACGCGTTGAGATAGCCCCAGCTGCCATCGTCGTGCGCCGATTGCGCGCCGCGGATCTCGCTGTTGGTATAGGTGCGCTTGTCGTAATAGCCGCTGACGTAGATGCCCATGGTGTGGCCCGGGCCAAAGCGCGACGAGATTTCCGCCGCCAGACCGCCGCCCAGGCCGCTGTCGCCATAGGTGCGCGCGCGGGTTTCGAGGCGGCCCGAGGCCGTCACGCTGCCGTGCAGGCGATCGGAATAGTCGAACGCCGAAGGCGTGCGGAAATCGACCGTGCCGCCAATGGCATCGGCATCCATGTCGGCGCGCGAGGCCTTGTTGAGCACGATCGTGTTGAGGCCCGTGGGCGGCAGCAGGGTCAGCTGCACGCCGCGGCTGTAGGGCTGGCCCTGAGCGACGTTGACGCCATTGATCAGGTTGACGTTGTATTCGGAATTGAGGCCACGGATGGCGACATACATGCCTTCCCCGCGCGAGGCGCCATCGACGCCGCCGATGAACGACGAGCCGGTGTTGACCACGTTGACGCCGGGCAGCAGGCCCAGCGCCTCGGCCACGTTGTGCACGGCGGTGTGGCGCAGGTCTTCTTCCGACAGAACCGAGATCGGGTGGGAAGACTGGAACTGGATATCGGCGGCCTGCTTGCGCGTGCCGATCACCACGATGGCGCGTTCGGCATCGGCCGGGGCCGCGGAATCGCCAGCGGAATCGGTGGCGGCATCGGGCGCGGCCTGCGGCGCCTGTTGCGCCAGCGCGGGAACGATCATGGTGTGCAGCGCGCTGGCGAGCAGGGCCGGGCGCAGATACGAAACGGGCATGTTTTCCCCCTTTAGGAAACACGACCAGCCACGGCGGGCGGGTCTGCTGGAAAGGACGCAGCGCCGCCCCACGATTCCCCGAAAAAATTTGATGGCGCGATTGTCACGGCGCTGTCACACCTGCCGCCTAGGGCGCCCGGCCATGTGCCCCAGGGGATCAATCCCGCGCGTTTTGGCCGGGTGCCGCCGGGGGGCAATGATGGCAAGAACGGGGTCGACCATGCGGAGCATCGACGGGGATAGTCATGCGCCGCCACCAGAGCTGCCGCAGGGGGCGGCATCGTGCCGTGCCGAAGAGCTGGAGGCGGCCACCAGTGCCGGCGAGATGGCCGCGCTGCGCGCCTATCTCAAACGGCGCATGAGCGATGGGCAGGACCTGGACGACATGGTCCAGGACGTCTATCTGCGCGTGCTTTCGACGCCGGAAGCCGATCCTGTTGCCAATATTCGGGGATTTCTGCGCCGGGTTGCGTCAAACCTGTTGATCGACCGTTACCGCAGGAAGGCTGCCCGCTTGTCCGAACACCATACCACGCTGGACGAGCATATCGTCGACGATGGCGCCCTGGCGCCCGAACGCATTGCCTCTGGCCGCCAGGAGCTGGCGCTGCTGGGCGATGCGCTCGAGGCGATCGTGCCAGTGGCGCGCGATGCGTTCCTGCTGGTGCGGGTGGAAGGGTTGAGCCACAAGGAAGCCGCGCAACGGCTGGGCATCACGCCCAAGGCGGTTTCGCACCATGTGGAGCGCACGCTGGCGCGCATGGCCGGGCGCCTGGCGCTGGGCGAGGGTAGCGGCAGGGGCAGCGGCGGGAGAGCCGCGCGATGACGGCGCCCAACCTGCACGACAGCCCGATCCTGGCCGAGGCCGCGCGCTGGATGGAACGCGCCCGCAATGGCAGCGAGGAAGACCGCCGGGCCTTTCGCGCCTGGTTGCGCGAGCGGCCCGAGCATGTCGCGGCGATGGACCTGGTCGAGCGCGCCTGGCGCGAGGCGCCGCGTGCCGCGGCAGGGCGTGGCCTGCGCCCGCGCGCGCGCCTGGCTGAACCCGCCGCGGCGCGCGGTGCGGGGCGCTGGCGCATGGCGGGGCCACTGCTGGGCGCGGCCTGCGCCGCGCTGGCTGCCGTGGCCGCCTGGACCTTGACCGTGCACGAGCAGCATCTGGCAGCGCCGGCTGATCGCATGGCCAGCTTTGCCCTGGCCGATGGCAGCCGGGTGTGGCTGACGCCGGGCAGCGCGGTGACGATGCGCGCCACCCTGCTGGGCCGTTCGGTTGCGCTTGATGGCGAAGGCACGTTTGACGTGAAGCACGAGCGACGCCCGTTTGCGGTGACGGCGGGTGACGTGCGCGTGGTCGATCGCGGCACGCTGTTTTCCGTGGCGCGGCGCGCCGGGCAAACGGCGGTGATCCTGGCGCGCGGCGCGATCGATATCGAAGACAGCCGCAGCGGCGCCTTGATCGCCACGCCCCATCCCGGGCAGCAGGTGTCGCTGGCCGGCGATACTGCCACGATCGCTGCGATCGATGCCGATGCCGCGCTGGCCTGGCGCGACGGGCGGCTGGTGGTGCAGGATCTGCCGTTGGCGGCGGTGATGGCGCGGTTCTCGCAATTGAGCGGCGTGCCGATCGCGCTGCGCGATCCCGCGATGGGCGATCTGCGCGTCTATGGCACCTATCGCCTTGGCGATGTGGCGCAGTTCCTCGATGCCGTTGGCGCGCTCTACCCCGTGGCGTGGCGCCGAACCGAGCGTGGGTATGAGGTTTTCCGCCGCTAGCGCCGCTTTGCTGGGCGCGGCGTGCCTTGTGCCCGCGCCCGTTCCGGCCATGGCCGCGACGGCGCAGCCCGTTGGCGCGCCCACGCGCATCGTGCTGCCGGCCATGCCGCTGGGCCAGGCCTTGCTGGCCCTGGCGCGGCAGGCCGGGCGCAACATCCTGTTTGCCGCTGCCGACGTGGCCGGGGCGCAAGCGCCACCCGTGCGCGCCACCACGTTTGACCAGGCCTTGTCCATCCTGGCGCGCAGCAATGGCCTGGTGGCTACGCGGCTGGCCGGCGGCGCCGTGCGGCTTGCCCCGCGGCGGCGCCCGCCCGCGTCCCTGCGCGCAGCACCGCGCCGCCAGGCCGTGGCACCGCTGCCCCCGCCCATGATCGAGGATCGCACCGCCATCGTGGTGGAAGCCTCGCTGGCGGCGCGGGCCTGGCGCGACGGCGCGGCCGAAGACACGCCCGATGCCCTGGCCAGCGCGCAGATCCGCCGCTTGCCCGATCGCACCATCGCCGAGGCGCTGGGCCGCCTGCCCGGCATCATCACGCTGGCGACCTCGCTGGAAGGGGCGATGGGCCGGGTGGACCACGCGGGCCGCGCCACGGGCGATTTCGTGGCGATGCGCGGGCTGCCCGGTGCCTATGTCGAAACGCGGATCGACGGCATCGAGATACCGCAAAGCCTGCCCTATAGCCGGGGCACGCAACTGGGGCTGATGGCCCTGGCGCCCGATCTGGGCCTGCAGGTGCACCGCGTGCTCGATGCCCGGCTGGCGGGGGAAGCGATTGCCGGCACGCTCGATATCGATCACCTGGCGCCGTTCGCGCCGCGCGCGCAGGGCCTGCGCCTGGGCCTGACCGCGGGGGCCGATGACCAGGCCTGGCGCTTTGGCCAGAATGCCGGCACCTGGGGCGCCAATGCCGGGTTCGGCTGGCAATCGCCCGATGGGCGGCTGGCGCTCGTGGCCAGCGCGGCGCTGAGCCGGCGCCATTTCGCCAGCGTGGAGCAGACCTATCAATCTGGCAACCTGGCCTATGCCCTGACCGATGCGCAGGGCAACAGCGCGCCGGGGCTGGACCCGGCGGCCAATCTGCTGCTCGCCTCGGTCAACGCGCAAGTGACGCGCGGCACCGCGCACGAAGAGACCGCGTTCCTGTCGCTGGGGTGGCGGGCGAGCGACCGGCTGACGCTGACGGCGAGTGCGATGTGGGCCAGCCGCGCGATTGCCCAGGATGTCTATCAGGTCAGCGTGCAGGGCGGCCGCGCCGCCGGGTTCTTTGCCCAGACCCCCACGGCCGATGGCCTGCTGCGCACCCAGAGCGTGCGCGCCGATGCGCACTATTGGTTCGAAACCAACCCCGAGCGCGACCGGCTGGGCATGGCCCAGGCGGCGCTGGCGTGGGACGCTGGCGCAACCAAGGCGCAGGCCCGCGTGTTTGCCGCGCTGGGCCGCACCGACCGACCCGACCATATCGAGATTTCGTTCTGGGACGCGGATACCACGCGGCTTTCCGGCGGGGTCAACGTGGCCGATGTGCGCGGCTTTCCCGTGCTCAAGCTCGCCCCGGCCGATGCCGCGTTGGTCGCCAATCCACTCGCCTTTCCGGTGCACAACCAGGGGGAGCGCGAAAGCGAGACGAGCCAGGACCACCGCCTGGGCGGGGACTGGCGCGTGCAGGCCAGCCCCGCGCCGGGCTGGCAGGCCGAGATTGGCGGCTTGGCGCTGCGATCGTGGCGCAGCCGGGAGACCGCGCATTTCCTCTATGCCGATACGCTGCCGGCGGGCACGACGCTGGGCAACAGCGGGCTGGTCGATGGGCAGATCGGGCCGGTGCTGCGCGGGGTCTATGACTATGCCATCCCGACCATCGCCGATGCCGCGCTGCTGCGTGCGATCGGCCGGGCCAGCGTGCAGCCGCGCACCATCGACGACAGCAACGCCAATGCCTATGCCCTGCATGAAGACCGCCTGGCCGCTTATGCCATGGTGACGCGGCACCTGGGCGGGGATGACGATGCGGGGGAGGGCGATGCGGGGGAGGGCGCGCTTGACCTGTCGCTGGGCCTGCGCGGCGAATGGTCTGGCGTGAGCGGGCGCTATTGGCTGGCGGGCAACGATGGCGTGCCGGCCGATGGCGTGGCCTATGGCTGGAACCACCTGTCGGCCCACTATGCCGCGCTCTTGCCCAGCGCCACGCTGCACTGGCGGCCCGATCGGCAATGGACGTTCGATGCGGCGCTGTGGACCAGCCTGACGCGGCCATCGCCCTATCAGCTTACCGGCGGTGGCAGCGCCACGCGCGACAGCCAGGGGGTGACCGAAATCCAGCTGTCCAACCCCGATCTCAAATCGGTGCGCGGCACCAATGCCGATCTGGGCGTGGCCTGGCAGGGGCCGGGCGGGCTGCACCTGGCGCTGGGCGGCTTTGCCAAGCACCTGGCGCGCTATCTCAATGATACCGGCAACGATCTCAACAATCCGGCCAGCGTGCTGGAATACCGCGCGATCCGCCTGATCCGCCCGGAAAACGGCGGCACCGCGACGATCCTGGGGCTGGAGGCGAGCATGGCCGTGCCGCTGGACCTGGTTTCCGGCGTGCTGCGCCATCTGGCCGTTGCGGCCGATCTCACGCTGCTGCACAGCGCGGTGCACCTCGACAATCCCGCGCTCGACCGGGTGGAGCGCACGCAATATGCCCCGGCCAGCAACCTCTTGCTGCGGCTGCATTATGATGATGGCCGCTGGTCTGCCGATGCCGCCTGCCGGCTGACCGGCGCCTATATCCAGGAATACGGGATCGACGTGCCGACCTTTGCCGGCACCGCGCCGCTATCGGGCAGCGCGCTCGATACCTGGGTGCGTCCATCGCGGCAGGTGGACCTGGCCATGGCGCGCCACTGGGGCCGGCAGACGCTGCGCCTGGCGCTGCGCAACGCGCTGGATGATACCGCCTATCGCGCCACGATCGGCCGCTATAGCGACGCCGTGCCGCAGACGATCCTGGGCGGGCGGCAACTGCTCTTGACCTGGTCGGCGGGCTTCTGAAACGACGCGAATTTGCGTCCGTTTTCTTTTCAGGAAAAAGATTGTCGACACAATCTTGGGAACCACATCGGGTGATGGCCGGTTGCGAAACCAGGCCGGGTTTTTCCGGTCGAGCGCTAAGTCTATGGCAAGATGGGAGTTCGACACGTGAAGGTTTTCCATTTCCTGGTGGCAGCAGCGGCGATGACCAGTGTTCCGGCGCTGGCCCAGGCCCAGACCGCACCGGCGGCGAACGCTGCGGCAACCGTGGCCGTGGGTGGCACCATCTTCGATCCGCAGGGCGGCGAAGTGGGCAAGATCGTGAGCATGACCGGTGATGCCGTGGTGGTCGATACCGGGACCAACAAGGCCACTTTGCCCAAGAGCGCCATCGGCACCGGACCCAAGGGCCCGATCATCGCCATGACCAAGGCCCAGATCGACGAGCAGGTGGCCGCTGCCAACCAGAAGGCCAGCGTAGCGGTGGAAGCGGCGATGGTTGCCGGCGCACCGGTGAAAGGCAAGGCCGGCGGCGCGATCGGCACAGTCAAGGAAGTGAAGGGCGACCAAGTGATCGTGGCGCGCAGCGCCGGTTCGGTCGCTTTGCCCAAGACGGCGTTTGGCCTGGGTGCGGATGGCCTGTTCATCTCGATGACCGCAGCCGAACTGGATGCCGCGACCAAGGCGGCTGCCCCGGGGGCGTAATGCGGTGGCCCGGCCTGCCCCAGGGTGGGCCGGGCGCGCTTCGATCCAACCGGAAAAACAGTTGATTCGGCGCTATTTGCCTCTGGCCGCTTGCCGGGATTCGTGATCAAACGGCGTGTCGCTTGGACAAGGGGCATGCCACCATGAATCGGGTGTTGTTGACCAGCTTAGGGCTGTGGGTTGCCGTGTCTGGCCTGGCCGCGCCCGCTGCCCATGCCGAGGGCGCGAACAAGTGCAAGGTGGGCCTGATCGCCAAGCTGCCGGTGGTGATGGAAAACACCCGCGCCAGCGTGCCGGTAACCGTCAACGGCAAGGAAACCCGCGTCTGGCTCGATAGCGGGGCGTTCTTCAACTTCATGCCCAAGGCCCGCGCGGTGGAACTGGGCCTGCGGACCGAGCCGCTACCGATGGGGTTCTACATGACCGGAATCGGCGGCACGGTGACGCCCGAACTGGCGCAAGTGCGTGATTTTGGCATAGTGGGCGTCACGCTGCACAACGTGCAGTTCCTGGTGGGCGGCAGCGATGCCGGCAATGGCTTCCTCGGCGCCAACCTGCTGGGCGTGCAGACCACCGAGTTCGATCTTGCCAAGGGCGTGGTCAACCTGTTCCAGGAGCGCGGCTGCGACGGGATCAGCCTGGCCTATTGGGGCAAGGGCATGTCGGTGGGCGAGGCGCGCGTGTTCCGCCCGACCGACGAGCATGATTACCACATCATCGTCGAAGTGATGATCAACGGGCAGTCGATGCACGCCCTGCTCGATACTGGGGCGCCCACCACTCTGCTGGGCCGCCGGGCGGCCGAGCGCGCTGGCATAGATATGTCCGCGCCCGATGTGGTCAATTCGATGCGCATGGGCGGCATTGGCATGAAGCGGCGGGAAAGCTGGATCGTGCGCACCAAAACGATCTCGATCGGGGGCGAGGAAATCCGCAACAGCCCGATCCGGGTGATCGACGATGCCGACGATGACCGATCGAGCGACATGATCCTGGGCGTCGACTTTCTGCTGTCGCACCACATTATCGTGTCGCGCGCGCAAAGGCTCATGTTCGTGACGTACAATGGCGGGCCGATCTTTTCCGCAACGACCGATGGCGAAATCGGGCGGCTGGAAACCCGTGCCGAAAACATGGGCAAGGCCGAAACCACGGCCGATCCCAAGACGGCCGACGAATTTGCCGGGCGCGCTTCTGGCCGGATGGATCGCGGCGATACTGCCGGCGCGGTTGCCGATTTTTCCGAGGCGCTGCGCCTGGCGCCGACGCGGGCCGATCTGCTGGAGCATCGCGCCAATGCCTATCTGCGCAGTGGCAAGCTGGATCTGGCGCGCCAGGATCTCGATGCCGGGCTGGCGATCCGCCCCACCGATCACCGCCTGCTGACGCGGCGCGCACAATTGCGGCTGGCCACCGGGGACCGCGCCAGCGCGCGCGCCGATACCGATGCGGCGGCGGCGCATCTGCCGCCCGGATCGCTCGACGTGATGCAGGTGGTCAATCTCTATGAGCGGCTGGGCGCGGCCGATCGCGGGCTGGCACTGATCGATGCAGTAGTGGCGCTGCACCGCGACGATTCGGTCTATCCCAGCCTGCTCAACGCGCGCAGCTGGAACCGCGCCTTGGCCAATGCCGATCTCGATCGCGCGCTCAAGGATTGCGATCTGGCGATCAAGAAAGCCGGGCCGCAGCCGGCCATGCTCGATACGCGCGCCTTGGTGCAATACCGGCGCAAGGCCTATGCCGCCGCCATTGCCGACGAAACAACTGCGCTGGCAAGCAACCCGCGCCTGGCCGCGGCGCTGTTCGTGCGCGGGCTGGCACGCGATGCCAGCGGCGATGCCACCGGCGGCGCGGCCGATCTGGCCGCCGCCCGCGCCATCGCGCCGCGCATCGACCGGCGCTACAGGGCCTATGGCCTGATCGCCCCGCCAGCGCCGCATGCCGCGCCGGCCAAGCCGCCTGCGGGTGACGCGGACGAGGCAGAGGACGAGGACGAATAAGACGCCACAGGCGCGGCCACTGCGTTGCAAAGGCCCGATCAACTGCTATGTGTCATTACGATATGACAAGGCCCCGATCGGGCGGGAAGAGGTAATGATGCGCGTGTCCCTGCGTTGTCTTGGCGGCTTGCTGGCCGGCATGTCGGTTTTCGCGTTCACCCCGCTGGCCCATGCCGCCGCGGCTGCACCGGCGCCGCTGGGCAGTGATAGCTGCGCCGCCCTGACGCAGGCGGGCCATGTTGCCTGGCCCGAGGCCGGCACGCGGATCGTGGCGGCGACCTGGCGCCCGGCCGGCTATGCCGTGCCGCTGGTGGGCCAGCCCGATGCCCCGCCCACCCAGGCCGTGCTGCCGGCCCATTGCGAGGTCGAAGGCGTGATGCACGAACGCCGTGGCGTCGATGCCCAGGCCTATGCCATCCGCTTCCGCCTGCGCCTGCCCAGCGATTGGAACGGGCGCTTCCTGATGCAGGGCGGGGGCGGCACCAACGGCACGGTGGGCGATGCGATCGGCAAGGTCAGCATGGACCAGGCACCGGCGCTTGCCCAGGGTTTTGCCGTGCTGGCGCAGGATTCAGGGCATGACAATGCCACCAACACCGATCCCGCGCGCGGCGGCATGGTGGCTTTTGCCCATGATCCCCAGGCCCGCGCCGATTACGGCGGCGCTTCGCTGCGCCCGGTGACTCTGGCGGCCAAGGCGCTGGTTGCGGCCTATTACGGGCGCAATCCGCGCTTCAGCTATTTCTATGGCTGTTCCAAGGGCGGGCAGGAAGGCATGGTCCTGGCCCAGCAGGAGCCCGATCTCTACAACGGCATCGTCGCTGCGGCGCCGGGCTTTGCCCTGCCGCGCGCCGCCCTGGCAGAGGCGTGGAATACCAAGGCAATGGGCGGCGTGCTGGCCGCGCGCGGCGACGCGCCCACCGTGGCAAACCTCGCCCGCGCCTTTTCCGTGGAAGACGGCACGCGCGTACGCCAGGCGATCCTGGCCGCGTGCGACGGGCTGGACGGTGCCAAGGATGGCATCGTCGCCGATGGCGCGCGCTGCACCAGCGCGCTGGTGGTGCCGCAATTGCGTGCTGCGGGCCTCAGCCCGGCCCAGGTCACCGCGCTGGAGCAGATCCACGACGGGGTGAGCGATGGCGCCGGGCGGCAGATCTATCCCGGCTTTGGCTGGGATGCCGGCTGGTTCGATCCAGGCTGGCGTATCTGGATGACCGGCAGCCCGGATGGGCGCGTGCCGGCGCTCAATGTCGTGCTGGGCGGGCCATCGCGCGTGGTGCTGTTTGCCACGCCGCCGGGCAATGTGCCGCTGGCGCCCGATGCCATCCTGGCCGCGCAACTGGCGTTTGATCCGGCGCGCGATGCCGCGGCGGTGACCGCCACCGCGCCGGGCTGGCCGCGCTCTGCCTGGCAGGACGTGGGCGCGCATGTGCCCGATCTCGATCGCTTCCAGGCGCGCGGCGGCCGCCTGATCGTGCCACATGGCGCATCCGATCCGGTCTTTTCGCTCAACGATACGCTGGGCTGGTGGCGCGCGCTCGATCGCCACAGTGGCGGGCGTGCGGCCGGCTATGCCCGGGTGTTTCCGGTGCCGGGCATGGCGCATTGCGCCGGTGGCCCGGCCACCGATCGCTATGACGCGTTGCGCGCGCTGGTCGATTGGGTGGAGCAGGGCAAGGCGCCCGAAGCGCTGGCGGCCAAGGCCGGCCCGGCCACGCCCTGGCCCGGGCGGGAGCGGCCGCTGTGCCGCTATCCGCTGGTGGCCAGGACCAAGGGCGGCGTGACGGCCTGCGCCATGCCACCCAAGACCGCCCGCCGCTGATCAGCGCACCTTGTAGACGGCGATGTCGACAGCCGGGTGGGCCGGGTCATTGCCGCCCGTGACCGTGGCGACATAGGCGCCGCTGTTGAGCCAGCCTTGCGGGCCGAGCGGCGCCTCGAACATCGGCATGCCCACCATCTGTGGCTTTTCGCCGTGGGGGCCGGGGCAGGCCTTGGCGTGGTTGACCACGTTGATCACGGCCCCGTCGGCGGCCTTGAGCATATAGTCGGCATGCAGTTCGATGCAGCCGCCCGCGCCGTGCAACTGCCAGTCCCACCCACCGGGCAGCACCACGCCGTGCAGCATGGGCCCATCGACCGTGCCCCCGGTAATGCGCACCAGGCTGCGCCCGCCGCGCGGCGTCTGGCCCACGTCAAGGCTTTCGCCCAACAGGACATGGGCGCGGAACGCCGGCTCCAGCACGGGGGGCGGTGCCATGGGCGCATCGGCATGGACCACGGCGGGTAGCGCGGCGAGAAGGGCCAGCGCCGGGGCGGCAAGGCGTGGTAACAGGGCTGCGAACATCGGGTGGTGGGCCTTTCAGGATGGCGCTGTTGTGCGATTGAGTAAACGATTGTGCAAATAGCCGCCTTATGCAAGATGGCATGGCCGCGACGGCGAGGGAGACGATGATGATCAACAGACGGTCGGTCTTGCGCCGGGGTGGCGTGGCGCTGGGGGTTGGCCTGGGTGGAATGGGCCTGGGCGGCGTGGGCCTGAGCAGCCTGGGCATCGGCGGGCTGGACTTTGCCAGCGCAGCTGCCGCCGATCCACTGGCCGGCGTCGATCCCGAACTGCGCGCTGGCGCTGCCACTGTCCTGGCCATGGGGGCCAAGCTTTCCCCGCTGACCACCGCGCGGCTGCCGATCCTGCGGGGGGGCGGGGCGGCGATGGCCGGGCCGCTGCGCGCCGATGTGCCGGTGGAGGCGCGCAAGATCGCGGTGGGTCCAGGCATTCCCGACGTGACGGTACAGGTGATCAATGCCGGCACCGGGGCCGGCGGCCGGGCCAGCGGTGGCCCGCGCCCGGCAATCCTGCACACCCATGGCGGCGGTTTCGTGGCCGGTTCGGCCCTGGCCGAGCGCGGCTATCTGCAGGATTTTGCCCACGCGCTCGATTGCGTGATCGTCTCGGTGGAATACACCCTGGCGCCCGAGGCACGGTTTACCCGATCGGTGGCGGAAACCTATGCCGGGCTGCGCTGGCTGCATGACCAGGCCGAGGCGCTGGGCGTCGATCGGCGGCGCCTGGCAGTGATGGGCGAAAGCGCCGGCGGCGGCCATGCCGCCCTGCTGGCGATCCAGGCGCGCGACCGGGGCGAGGTGCCGCTGGTCTTGCAAGTGCTGACCTATCCCATGCTCGATGATCGCACCGGCAGCACGGTGATGCCGCCGCCCGGCATCGGCAAGCTGGGCTGGGACGCGCAGGCCAATCGCTTTGGCTGGGAGAGTTTTCTGGGCGCCACGCCGGGGTCGCGCGCGGTGCCGGCCGCCGGGGTGCCGGCCCGCTGCGCGCGCCTGGCCGGCCTGGCGCCAGCGTTCATCGCGGTGGGTGGGATCGATCTGTTCGTGGATGAAGACATCACTTATGCCCGGCGCCTGACCGATGCCGGCGTGCCGACCGAACTGCTGGTGATCCCCGGCGCCTATCACGGGTTTGACCGCGTGGTGCCCGATGCATCGCCCTCGCGCCGGTTGATTGCGGCGCGGCTGGCGGCCTTGCGCCGCGCGTTTGGCCAGCCGGCGGGATAGGCGCCCGCCTGCGCACAGGCATGGCCTTGCCGTGGGATAGCCGCCGCGTCATGGTGCCGGCGGCAGCGGCGATACGATGAAACGGACCACATGAATCTCAAGCAATTTGCTGAACTGGCAGGGGTTTCCACCGCAACCGCATCCCGCGCGCTGAGCGGGACGGGCCGGGTCAGCGAAGAGACCACCAGCCGGATCGTCGCCCTGGCGGAAAAGCTGGGCTATCAGCCCAACGCGATCGCTCGCAACCTGCGCACCCAGCGCACAATGACGGTGGGCGTGGTGGTGCCGATGGGCCACGATGCGTTGCAGCACCTGTCTGACCCGTTCTTCAACACGATGATCGGCTTCCTCGCCGATGCCCTGGTCGAGCATGGCTATGACCTGCTGCTCTCGCGCGTGCTGCCCGATGATGAGCGCTGGCTGGATCGTTACATCGGCACCGGCCGGGTCGATGGCATTCTGGTGATCGGTCAATCGGATCAATACCATGTGATCGAAAGCATGGCCCGCCGCTATCGCCCGATGGTGGTGTGGGGCGGGCAGATGCCGGGGCAGCGCCATTGCGCGGTGGGATCGGACAATTTTCGCGGCGGGCAGATGGCCGCCGAACACCTGATCGCGCGGGGGTGCCGCCTGCTGGCCTTTGCCGGGCCGGGGCTGGGGGTGGAATTTGGCGAGCGCCTGGCCGGGGTGCGCGCCGCGCTGGCTGCTGCCGGCCTGCCGCCGCCGGTGGAACTGCCCTCGCACTTCGAGCCCGATGCCGCCTATCGCGATCTGGCCAAGCACCTGGGCGCGCTCGACAGCATGCCCGATGGCATCGTTGCCGGCGCCGACGTGACCGCCGCCAGCATGCTCAAGGCGCTGGCCGAAATGGGCTGCGACGTGCCAGGCACGATCAAGGTCATCGGCTATGACGGGCTGCCGATCGCCGGGCATCTCGTGCCCGCGCTCACCACGATCGACCAGCACTTGCGCGAAGGGGCGCGGATCATGGTCGATCTGTTGATGCGGCGCATTGCCGGCGAAGACGCGCCCTCGGTGCGGATCGAGCCGCGCCTGCTGGTGCGCCAGTCAACCTGAGCGCAAGCCACCTGACGACAGCCCACCTGAAAACAGCCAATGTGACAGCGTGAGACACCCGCCAAGGCGGCCAAGGCAATTTTTGCGCATCGATGCGCAATCGATTGCGCAAACGAAAATGATGGCGTAGGCGTAGCGTCGAATCGCGGACGACCACGCGCCGGCCCGGCCGGTGCAGCGCCGATCCAACCAGGGAGAGAGACACATGATCCATCGCACCATCCTGCTCGGCTCGGCCGGCATCCTGGCTTTGGCCCTGACGGCGCCCACCACCGCCTTGGCGCAGGAAGCCGCCCCGCAGGCCGCGCCCGAGGCAGTGGCCGATACGCCACCCGCCGAAATCGTCGTTACCGCGCAAAAGAGCAGCGAGCGCATCAGCAAGGCGCCGATCGCCGTCAGCGTGGTGGCGCAGGGCCTGCTCGATCGCCAAGGGCTGACCACGGGCGAACAGCTGGCCACCACGGTGCCTTCGCTCAAGCTGTCGCAGAACGGCTTTGCCATTCGCGGCATCGGCAGCAACAACGGCTTCAGCGGCTATTCCACCGTCGCCACGCAGATCGACGGCATCTACAATCCGTTTTCCGCCGCGCTGACCATGGCGGTGTTCGACGTGGCCTCGATCGAAGTGCTGCGCGGGCCGCAGGGCACGGTTTATGGCCGCAATGCCACGGCCGGCGTCGTCAACATCAATACCGCTGATCCGGGGCGCAACCTGGGTGGCAGCGCCAGTGTGCAATATGGCCGCTTCAACGATATCCGCGCCCAGGCGGCGATCGACCTGCCGATTGCCGATACGTTCGGCATCCGCATTGCCGCCTTCCACCAGATCAACGACGGCTATGGCCCGCAGTTCAAGACCGACCGCTTTGACAAGACCGATCTGTCGGCCGTGCGTGTCACTGCCAAGTGGGATATCACGCCCAACCTGAGCTGGCGCGTTTCGGGCGCCTATGGCGAGAACAACAGCACCGTGCCGGCGGTCTATCTGCGCAACTACACCTATTACCCCAATGCCGATCTCAAGGCCGGCACGTTTGGCCAGGGCGTGATCGTGCCGAGCGATGCGGTCAATCCCGGCCTCGATCTGGTGACCAACAATCGCCAGGCGGTCAAAAGCTATGACGTGCGCTCGAAGATGGTGTGGCGCGCATCGGGCGCGCTGACGCTGACCTGGCTGGCTGGCTATTCCGAACTCAAGAACAACGGCGTGACCGCAACCAGCGGCGTATTCTCGCAGGAATACATCAACCAGCGCATGCAGACCTGGTCGCACGAACTTGACGTGAACTATGAAAGCGGGCCGATCAAGCTGGTTGCCGGCGCCTATATCTCGGAAGACAAGCAGCCCTCGGGCCAGCGCCTGCTGCACGCCGGCAACACCGCGCCGGCACCGTTCAACAGCGTGTACAACATCTTTGGCGCCAAGGTGGCCGGCACCGGCAACCAGATTTCCACGATCAGCGCGGTGGACGTGGTCAACACCTATTCCGGCACGGGCAGCCGTTCCAAGGCGCTGTTCGGCCAGGCGACGCTCAAGCCGGTATCGGGCCTGCGCATCAACCTGGGCCTGCGTTCGACCTGGGACAAGGTGTTTTCGCGCGAGCAGCAATTGGTCTGCCAGGGCGACACGGTGACGCGCGCCAATATCAGCGGCACCACCTGCCCGACCTTTGCCCTCGCCTATACCGACGACAGCAACCGTCCGGCGGCCAAGTTCAGCAAGGTGAACTGGAAGATCGGCTTCGATGCCGACATCACGCCTGACGTGATCGGCTATGCCTCGGTATCGACCGGCTATCGCGGCGGTGGCCTGCAGGCCAGCACCAACCCCGCTGCGTTCCGCCAGTATGCGCCTGAAACCGTGACCAACTATGAAGCGGGCCTGCGCGCCAACCTGCTCAACAACCGCCTGTTCGTGGGCCTTACCGCCTATCAGATGGACTATCGCGACCTGCAGGTTTCGACGATCATCGTCGATCCGGTGCAGGGGCCGATCGCGGTGACGACCAATGCCGCCAAGGCGCGCATTCGCGGGCTGGAGCTGGAAACCACGTTCCGGCCGACCTCGGCCGATCGCTTCTCGGGCTATATCTCGCTGATGGACGCCAAGTTCCGCAGCTTTGCCAATACGCCCGATGGGCTGCTCTATGCCGATACGATGTACAACATCTTTGCGCCGCTCCTGGGCTATGCGCCAATCAATGCCGCCACGACCGACAACACCGGCAAGCGCCTGCCCAATGCCCCGACGTTCAGCGCGCGCGCCAGCTATGGCCACACGTTCACATTTGCCTCTGGCGCCAAGATCACGCCGGCGGTGGATTTCTATTACCAGACCCACAGCTATGCCACGGCGCAGAACATCGCGCAGGGCCTGATCGATGGCTATACCAAGACCGACCTCAACCTGCAGTTCGACGAGGCCAGCGGCCACGCCTATGTCAACCTGTTCGTCAACAATCTGGAAGATCGCCGCATTCCCACGCTGGTGACGCCGGTGTGGAGTTCGACCACGGCAAGCTATGCGCCGCCGCGCACCTATGGCATTCGCATCGGCTTCAAGTATTGACGCTGGAAAGCGCGAACGTGCGAAGGGAAGGGCGATGGACCATGCAATCAACCGGCGGGGCATGCTGGGCCTGTTGGGGGGCGCCATGATGGCCGGTTCGTTTGCCGATGCCGCGGCGGGCCATGCGCGCGCGCCGCTGCAAACCCCGATCGGGGCGAGCGCCCTGCCGCCGGCGTGGCAGGCGGCAGAGGCCGTGCCGCTGTGGCAGGGGCGCGTGGCGCCGGGTGGAACCTTTCACCCGGTGGCGCGCGCGGCCGATCTGGCCGCCACGTTGGTGACCGACGTGGCCGCGCCGGAACTGCGCGTGTTCCGTCCGCAACACGGCAATGGCCGCGCGCTGCTGGTCATTCCGGGCGGCGCCTATACCTTCGTTTCGGTGCGCAACGAAGGGGTGGACGTGGCCGCGCGGTTTACCGCGCTGGGCTATACCGTGTTCGTGCTGGTCTATCGCCTGCCCGGCGAAGGCTGGACCCCGCGCGCCGATGTGCCGCTGGCCGATGCCCAGCGCGCGATGCGGCAGATCCGCGCCTTGGCCGGCACGCACGGGTTTGATCCGGCGCAGGTGGCGGCGATCGGCTTTTCCGCTGGTGGCCATCTCGCCGCCTCGCTGCTGACCGGGTATGACGAGGCCTTGTTCGCGCCGGGCGATGCGATCGATCGTCTGGATGCACGGCCGGCCTGCGGCGTGCTGGTCTATCCGGTGATCGCGATGGAGCCGCCCTATACCCACGCGTATTCGTGCAGCCGCTTGCTGGGCGATCATCCCGATGCGGCGCTGATCGCGCGGCGATCGCCGGCGCGCCATGTCGGCGCGCAGACGCCGCCGGTGATGCTGGCGCATGCGTTCGATGATCCGGCCGTGCCGTGGCAAAACAGCACGCAGTTCATCGAGGCTATGCAGGCTGCCCACCGCCCGGTGGAAGCGCATTTCTTTGAGGAAGGCGGCCACGGCTTTGGCACCGGCCCGGCCAATGCGCCGGCCGGGCAGTGGACCAACCTGACTGCAAGCTGGCTGGACCGCCAGCTGGGCTAGGCTAGGCCAGGAATACCCGGCACAGCAGCGCGAGGGCGAGGGCGGGCGGCATCGCGATCAGGCCCAGCTTGAAGAACGTGGCAAAGCCCACGTCTTCGCCTTCGCGCCGGATCACCTGCAGCCACAGGATCGTGGCGAGCGAGCCGGTGATCGACAGGTTCGGCCCAAGATCGACACCGATCAGCAGGGCATCGACGACCACGCGCAGCGGATGCGCCAGCGCCACCGTTCCGGCCGCGACCAGCCCGGCGGGCAGGTTGTTCATGATGTTGCAGACAAACGCCAGAACCGTGCCGGCGGCCAGCGCCGTCGTTGCCGGCTGGGCCGTGGCCTGCGCCAGCATCCGCGCCAAGGCGCCGATCGCGCCGGTGCGGTCCACCGCCTCTACCACCACGAACAGGCCCGCCACCAGCGGCAGCACGCCCCAGGACACGTGGCGCGCCAGGCCCAACGGCGATTGCCGCGCGAACAGCGATACGCCGATGGCGCAGGCGAGGCCCGCCACGGCCGTCGGCAGGCCCAGCGGGCGATCGAGCGCCGAGGCGGCGAGCAGCACGCCGGCGGTCAGCACAATGGCCAGCACCGCCGCCTTGCCCGCGCGCGACAGGGCGGGCCGCTCCACCACGGCGGCGCAAGTGCCCGCCAGATCGCGGCGGAAATACCAGCGCAGCACGGCATAAGTGGCGCCGATCGCCGCCAGCGAGGGCAGGGCAAAGGCCGCCAGCCACGGCCCCAGCGGCGGCATGTGCCCGCCATAGAGCACGAGGTTGGCGGGGTTGGAGATGGGCAGTACGAAGCTGGCGGCATTGGCGATCAGCGCGCAGGCAAACAGCAGCGGCAAAGGCTCTGCCCGCGCCTTGCGCGCCACGGCAAAGACCGCCGGGGTCAGCACCACGGCGGTGGCATCGTTGGACAGGAACACGGTGACCACCGCGCCAGTGGCATAGACCAGCGTGAACAGCCGCGCGCGCGATCCGCCGGCGTGGTTGACGGCGGCAGCGGCGACCCAGTCAAACACGCCGTGCTGGCGCGCCGCCTCGCTCAGCAGCATCATGCCGGTCAGGAACAGATAGACGTCGAGCCCCTTGGCCACGGCGGCGCCGGCGGCAGGCAGCGGCATCAGTCCGGTCAGCACCAGCAATGCGGCGCCGCTGGCGGCCCAGATCCATTCGGGCCAGCGCATCGGGCGCGCGATCACGCCGGCGGTGGCAAGGCTGGCGATCGCCCAGATGGCGCCGGTGGCAGTTGGCATCGGCGCCGTCATGGCCGCCCGGCGCCGGCCGCGCAAGCCGGGCGCAGCGTGCCAGCAAAACCTATCCACAGTGCCAGGCTGGCGAGGGCAAAGCCGCCGAGGATGAAGAACGTGGCGTGATAGCCCAGCATCTGCGCCAGCCACCCGCCGATCGCGGGAGACAGGCTGGCGCCCACGCCCTGCACGGTCATCACCGCACCCTGGCCCACGTTGACGCGGCCCGTGCCATCGAGCAGGCAGGCGATCAGGCCGGGCACGGCCACGCTTTGCAGGCCGGCGCCAATGCCGTCGAGCGCCTGGACCGGCCACACGCCCCAGTGTTCGATAAAGGCGCCGGCAAGCAGCCCGCGCAGCGGCAGCGCCGCGAACGACACCAGCAGCACCAGCCAATAGCCGCGCTGATGCGCCAGCTTCATCGCCGCGAGGCTGGCCACGATCATCACCGCCTGGGCGACCATCACCGTGGTGGCGGTGAACATGGCCGGATCGCCCTTGCCCATGCCCACCACCGCCATGCCATAAAGCGGCAGCATCGCCCCGTTGCCGAGGTGGAAGCAGGCGAGCGCGGCGGCGAGGATCAGCAGCGGCTTGTTGGCAAGCAGTTCGCGAAAGCCTTCGGCCTGGCCATCGGCAGTGGCCTGGTGTTCCGGCTCCAGCCCGCGCGCGGCGCGGTGATCGATCGCGCGTTCGGGGATGGAGAGCACGGCGGTGATCGCCATGACGCCGAACGCTGCCGCCAGGAAGAAGATCGCCGGCATGCCAAAGCGCCAGCCAAGCCAGCCCGACAGCCCGGCGCCGACCAGATTGCCGGCATGGTTCCACGCCTGGTTGCGGCCATTCTGCGCGTTGAAGCCGCGTTGCCGCACCACGCCCAGGGTAATCCCGGCCACGGCCGGGCCGATCGCCGCGCCGGCAATCGCGGTGGCGACCTGGCTGCCGGCGACAACCAGGAACGCCTGCGACCACAAGAGCAGGAACGAGGCGAGCACGGTGCAGATGCCGGTGATCACCACCACCCAGCGCTTGTGCGCGGTGTGATCGATAAAGGCGCCGGCCGGCACGGTCATCGCCATGCCGGCAATGCCGCCGGCGGTCATCACCGTGCCGATAGGTCCGGTCTGCCAGCCGCGCTGCTGCAGGAACACGCCCAGGAACGGGCCAATGCCGGCCTGCATATCGGCCATGAAGAAATTGAGCGCCTGCAGGGCGCGGGTTGCGCGCCGCCGATCGGCATTGTCCGTTGCTGCTGCGCCCACGCCCTTAACCCTTTGAACCCGCTTTGGCTGGTGAACTCTGCCGTGGCGGGATGTTTCCCTGGCAATGGGGGCATGGGGTGCGGCTTAGGGCAGGGTGGCGAAGAAGGCGTCGAGCGCGGCGAGGCTGTCTGGCTCGTCCATCATCGGGGCGTGGCCGATGCCGGCAATGGCGGCGAGCCGGGCCCGCGGCTTGCCCGCAACCATGGCCTGGGCCACGGCTTCATCCAGCAGATCGGTGGCCGTGCCGCGCAGCAGCAGGACCGGGCGATCCTGGGCAAAGGCATGCCATTTGCCCCAGGGATCGGGATCGGCCACGATTTTGCCAAAGGCCTGGGCGATGGCGGGATCGTAATCCGCCACGATCGCGCCGTCCTCTTCGCGGAACAGGCGGCGGGCCATGGCCAGCCAGTCTGCCGCGCCATAGTGGGGAAAGACATCGGCGTTGAGCGTGGCGCAGGCCTTGGCCGCATCGTCCCACGTGGCGATCGCGCCACCCTTGCCGACATAGCCGGCGATGCGCGCTAGGCCG
This sequence comes from Novosphingobium sp. SG754, assembly GCF_013149315.1. Lineage (NCBI taxonomy): Bacteria > Pseudomonadati > Pseudomonadota > Alphaproteobacteria > Sphingomonadales > Sphingomonadaceae > Novosphingobium > Novosphingobium sp. SG754. Next base: position 301,311 of record NZ_JABGCC010000003.1, read on the forward strand.
CGCGGAGACAGTTGCGGGCCGATATCGTTGATGACGGCGGCCGCGACGCGGGCGGGGGCGTGGGTGGCGAGGGCCACCGTGATCAGCCCCCCCATCGACGTGCCGATGAACACCGCGCGGGCAATGCCCAGGTCATCGAGCAGGGCGCAGACATCGGCCACATAAGTGTCCACGTCATAGCGCTGCGCCGGATCGCGCGCTGAAAGCCCGCGCCCGCGCATGTCGAGCGCCAGCACGCGCCGCCCGCGCGCGGCGAGCCATGGGGCCAGCGCCTCGAAATCGCGGGAATTGCGCGTCAGGCCGTGCAGGCACACCACCGGCAGCCGCGCCGGGCCGGGCGCTGCAGGGTAATCCCGGCTCGACAGCGCCAGCCCATCGGGCGATGTCCATTGGCGCAGGGCGAACGGTGCAAGACCCGTCACGCGGGTTCCTCCGCGTTGGCACTTGGCGATGACAGGCCATGGGCCAGCAGGCGGCCGGCTTCCTGCACCACGCCTTCGGGTGCCTCATCGCCCCACACGCCAAAGCGCAGGCCCAGGAACACGTTCATGCCCATGATCGCCCAGGCGCGCACCTCGCTGTCGCCGGCGCTGATCTCGCCGCGCTGGGCGGCCGCTTCCAGCCGGGCGGCGATGCGCGCGGCCGAATTGGTATAGTGTTCGCGATAGGCGGCCGGATCGACGAATTCGGATTCATCGATGATCCGGTAGATCTCCTTGTGCTGGCGCACGAAGTTCAGATAGGCGAGCTGGCCGGCGCTTTCGGCGGCAAGCTGGTTGGGCGCGGCGGCAATGCTGGGGCCGACGAAATCCTTCACCTGCCCCGAAAGATCGCGCACCAGCGCCTGGAAGATCGCTTCCTTGCTGTCAAAATAGACGTAGAAGCTGCCGGTGGCGACCCCGGCGCGCGCGGTGATCTGGCTGATCGCGGCATCGTGAAAGCCCTTTTCGCCAAACTCTTCGGCCGCCGCATTGAGCAGCGCGCGCAGCGTACGCCGACCGCGCTCGGTCTTGGGCACCTTGGACGGGCGGGGCGCTGGTGCCGCCGCCGCGGCATCGGGCTGCGGTGCCGCCGTGGCGGAGGAAGGCGCGGGAGAAGTCCGGGTTTCAGCCATGAGCAGCCAGTTCTAATTTGAAGAGTGATTCATTTTTCACTAGTATGCCGGAACCGGCCGGCAGCGCAAGGTACAGCCAAGCCCATGCCGCGCTCAATGGGAGAGACGAATGCCACCTGCGCCAGAATCGCACGATAGCCTGCCCTTGCTGCGCCGCCCGGCGTTCGTGCTGGCGATGCTGCTGGTGGTCTACACGTTCAATTTCATCGATCGGCAGATCCTGGGCATTCTCGCCGGGCCGATCAAGGCCGATCTGGGCCTGAGCGACACCCAGCTCGGCGCGCTGGGCGGCTTTGCCTTTGCCCTGCTCTATTCCACCATGGGTCTGCCGCTGGCCTGGCTGGCCGATCGGCGCGGGCGCACGCGGGTGATTGCGGCCTCGCTGGCGGTGTGGAGCGCGTTTACCGCGCTGTGCGGCATGGTTTCGGGCTTTTGGGCGATGTTTGCCTGCCGGCTGGGGGTGGGGGTGGGCGAGGCCGGCGGCGTAGCGCCATCCTATGCGCTGATTTCCGATACCTTTCCGCCGCAGCGGCGGGCACGCGCACTGGCGATCTATTCGCTGGGCATCCCGCTGGGATCGGCAGCGGGCATCCTCTTGGGTGGCTATGTCGCGGCGGCGGTGAACTGGCGCGCGGCGTTCCTGGCGGTGGGCCTGGCCGGCCTGGCATTCACCCCGCTGTTTGCCTGGGCCGTGCGCGATCCGCGCCGTCCGCAAGCGGGGGAAGCGCCGGCGATGCGCGCGGTTCTGGCGATCCTGGCGCGCAAGCGCAGTTTCTGGCTGCTGGCGCTGGGCGCGGCATCGTGTTCGATGATGGGCTATGGCCTGGCGTTCTGGCTGCCCTCGCTGATGCGCCGCTCGTTCGCGCTGGGCCTGGTCGAAACCTCGCAGTTCTTTGGCCTGCTGCTGCTGGTGGGGGGCTCTGCCGGGGTCATGGCCGGGGGAGTGCTGGCCGATTGGCTGGGCACGCGCAGCCGCGCCGCCTATGCCCGCGTGCCGGCGCTGGCGTTCCTGGCCGGGGTGCCGCTGTTCGTGGCCGGGCTCCATGCCGGCAGCGCCGCGCTGGCGTTCTGGCTGTTCCTGTTGCCCCAGGCGCTGGTCTATATCTGGCTGGGCCCGATCCTGACCGCGGTGCAGCACCTTGTGCCCGCACCGATGCGCGCCACCGCATCTGCCGCGTTCCTGCTGATCAACAACCTGATCGGCGTGGGGCTGGGATCGCTGACCATCGGCAAGCTGTCTGACCTGCTCACCCCGCAGTTCGGCAACGATGCGCTTCGCCAGGCGATCCAGATCGGCCTGGGCTTCTACCTGCTCGCGGCCGTGCTGATGCTGGCAGGCGCGCGCCATCTGGCGCGGGAATGGGTGGATTGATTTTGCCGCGCCACGGCGCAACATAGGCCGATGTTGCGCACGCTCTATCCCCCGATCGAACCCTATGAAACCGGCACGCTCGATACCGGCGAGGGGCATGTCATCGCCTATGAACGCTGCGGCACGCCCGGCGCGACGCCGGCGGTGTTCCTGCATGGCGGGCCGGGCGGTGGCATTTCGCCCACCCACCGGCGCCTGTTCGACCCGGCGCGCTATGACGTGCTGCTGTTCGACCAGCGCGGCTGTGGCCGCTCCACTCCCCATGCCGGGCTTGAGGCGAACACCACCTGGCACTTGGTGGCCGATATCGAGCGGCTGCGCGAGATGGTCGGCGCGCAGCAGTGGCTGGTGTTCGGCGGCTCGTGGGGCTCCACCCTCGCGCTCGCCTATGCCCAGGCGCATGTCGACCGCGTCAGCGCCATGGTGCTGCGTGGCATCTATCTGTGTTCCCAGGCAGAGCTGGACTGGTTCTATCAGTTCGGCGTGTCGCAGATGTTTCCCGACAAATATGCCCGCTTTGTCGCGCCGATCCCGCCCGAGGAACGCGGCAACATTTTGGCCGCCTATCACCGCCGCCTGACCACCGGGCCGATGGAAGAGCGCATTGCCGCTGCGCGGGCATGGAGCCTGTACGAGGGCGAGACGATCACCCTGCTGCCCGATGCGGCCAACAGCGCGCAGCACGATGATGGCCATTTCGCCCTGGCCTTTGCCCGGATCGAAACCCACTATTTCACGCATGGCTGCTGGCTGGAGCCAGGCCAGCTGCTCGCCGGGGCAGAGCGGCTGCGCCATATCCCCGCCACGATCGTGCATGGCCGCTATGACATGCCGTGCCCGGCGCACTATGCCTGGGCGCTGCACCAGGCCTGGCCCGAGGCGGAGTTTCACCTGGTCGAAGGGGCCGGCCATGCCTTTTCCGAACCGGGCATTCTCGATCAGCTGATCCGCGCCACCGATCGCTACGCGCGATAGGCGCGGCGGCCGGGCACCTGCAACTGCACCACCACGCCGCCGGTAGCGCCGTTGCGAATTTCGATCCGGGCACCCAGCGTGGCGGCGCGTTCACGCATGCCGATCAGGCCGAAATGGCCCGCCGCGCCTTGCGTCGCGCCGGTAAAGCCGACGCCATCGTCGCTGATCCGCAGCGTGAGCATGCGACGGCCGTGATGCAGGGCGATGGTGATGGTCTTTGCCTGAGCGTGGCGACGGGCATTGGCCACCGCTTCGTGGGCGATCGCCACGCACTCCTCGGCCACGGCGATCGCCACCGTGCGCGGCTTGCCGCTGCAGCGCAGGATCACGGGCGGCACATGGCCATCGCTGCATAGCGGCGCCAGCGCGCGCGCCAGATCGACGGCATCGGGCGCCGGGGAGCGCAAGTCGATCACGCGGTCGCGCGCGGCGGCAACCACGTCATCGCCGCGTTCGAGTGCGGCATCGAGTTCGGCCCGCGTGGTGCGATCGAGTGCGCCACGCGCGGCCACCGCCTGGAACCGCAGGATCAGGCCCTGCACCCCTTGCAGCAGGGTATCGTGCAATTCGCGCGCGATGCGCTCGCGCTCGGCGATCTGGCCCTCGCGCTTGGCCTTGGCGCGCGCGATCAGCACGCGGGTGCGCTGGCGATAGAGCGCCTGGGCCACGAACAGCACGAGCGCGGCGACGGCGAGGCGAAACCAGGTGGTCTGCCAGAATGCCGCGCGAATGGTGAACGTCAGCGCCGCGCCCTGCGGCTGCCAGGCGCCCTCACGGTCGGTGGTCTGCACGTCAAAGCGATAGGTGCCGGGCGCCAGGTTGGCATAGGAGATGTCTTGCGCCGTGCCGTTGGCCACCCAGCCATCGTCCAGCCCGCCAAGCCGCACGCGAAAGCGCCGCTGCGCCGGGGTGGCAAGATCGAGCACGCCATAGCGGATGGTGACTTGCGTCGTCCCCACCGGCAGCGCCAGGCCTGGCCGCGCTGGCCATTCGTGGCCATTGGCGCCCAGCGCGCGCACGAACAGCGAAAAGCGGGTTTCGGGCAGGGAATTGGCCCAGGGCAATGCTTCAAGCACGCCTTGGCGGGTGAGGGCAAAGACGCGATCCTGCCCATCGCGCACGATCTGTTCGCCCGAACCGGATTGGGGCAGGGCAATGCGGCGATCGTCATCATCAAACGTGACGTGCGGGATCGGCCGCATCGGGTTGGCAAAGGCTTGGGTGAGCGCGGCGGTGCTGACCCGCGACAGGCCGTGATAGCCGATCAGCCAGGTCTGGCCAGCGGCGGTGGACACCACCCCGCGCGTATCGAACAGCCAGGGATGATCGCGCGCGTCGAGGATCTGCACGCCCTTGTCATCCAGGCGCAGCAGGCCGGTGGTGCCGCCTATCAGCACATCGTCAGCGCGCACGCTGAGCGTGCCGGGCCGCTCGAACCCGATCTTGCTGCCATCCCAGGTGCTGAGCGCGCCATTATCGAGCCGGGCGATGGTGCGCCGATCGAGGATCATGACCAGGCGCCCCTGCCGGTCGAAGGCCAGGCTTTGCGGCTGGCCGAGCCGGGGGTCGAGCGCCACCGGTTCCAGCCGTGCCCCCACCTGGTGCAACAACCCCAGGCCGCTGGGCGAAAGCCACAGCGCGCCACTGGCATCGGCGGCGCAATCCTTCACTTCCAGCACGTGCCGGGGCAGGGGAAGCGTCTGGCCACGGTGCGGCCCGGCCACCACCTGGGCATGATCCGGGCTGATCGCCCAGACATCGCCATTGGCGCCCGCGCACAGGCCCATGACCCACGGTGGCACCTGGGCCAGCGCGCGCGGCGCCTGGCCGGGATCGATCTGGTACACCGCCGCATCGTTGGCAAGATAGACGCGGCCACCCTGGGCCGTGGCCAAGAGACCGCTGCCGCCGCGCGGCGCCATACTCGGCAGCACGCGCAGCGGTGAGGGAGAAAACCGGTCAAGCCCGCGCTCTGTCCCCACCCAGACATTGCCATCGCGATCAGCCAGGATCGGAGATGCGCGATCAGAGGTCAGGCCCTGCTCTTCGCCGATCCGCTCCACCGCGCCACTGCGCGGCCAGATCGCCACCAGGCCCGAGATCGCGGTGGTGGCCCAGATCCGCCCGAACGGATCGGCCACGGCGCGATAGAAGTTGGCCGACGGCAGCGCGGTGCCCGGCACGACAAGCCGAGCGGCGGCGCCGCGATCCGGCACGCGGCGCAGACCTTGGGAATCGATGAGATAGAGCGCATCGTCGGGCGTCTGCATCATGGCGCCGCCGCCCGACACGGTGAGCGGCACCGCCATGGGGTGAAACGGGCCAGGCCCAATCGGCCAGCGGAACGGCTGCCCGCCCCAGGTGACGAACCACATGTCCCCCTGGCGCGAAAGCAGCTGCGGTTCGGCCTCGTTGGTGTCGAACGTGGGGGCGATCATCGCCTGCCAGCCACCGGCGGTGTGGCGATAGACCGCATGCTCGCCATCGCCCACCGCGATCCACGGCTCGCCATCCGGGCCGATCGTGATGCTGGTGATTTCGGCGGCATCGCCGGGGCGGCCAGCATCGTGCAGGCGCCCGTCGCGATAGACCGCCACGCCGCCGCGCCCGGCATAGCCCAGCCAGATGCTGCCATCGGGCGCGGCGGCCAGCGCGCTGACGGCGGTGGCGGCGCGGGGGTGGCCAGGCGGCGGCGGCACCGCCTCGAACGTGGTGCCATCGAAGCGGAACAGCCCTTCGACGCTGCCCACCCACAGGAAGCCGTCGCGGTCTTGCGCCAGGGATTGCACAAAGCGCGGGGCATGATCGCGCGCGGTCCAGCTGCGGTGCTGCCAAGCCGGCGGTGGTGCGGGCGGCGGTGCGGGCTGCTGGGCCGCGTGGGGCTGGACCGTCGCTGGCGGGGCGCCCGCGCCGGACGCCGCCAGGCCTGCCAGGCCGCAGAGCGCGAACAGCACCACGGCGCCGCCGCGCCAGAGGGGAAGAAGTTTGCCTTGCGTGTGTGTCATGCCCGGTCGCCGTCCATCGGCAATCGCGGGCGCTTGCGCAAGGGTGTGTGTAAAAGCCTGCGCGCCGGGGCTTGCCCCAGCGCGCAGGCTTTTACCGCCCGCTCACTCAGACGCGGGTGATGATGGTCTCGATCGGCAGGCGCGACTTGGGCAGGCGGCCGTTGTAATCGGCATCCTTGTCGGCATAGCCCAGCGCGACCACGAACAGGCTGGTGAAGCCCTTGTCCCGCAGGCCGAATTCGATATCGAGCAGGCGCGTGTCGATCCCTTCCATCGGCGTGGCATCGATGCCCAGCGTGGCCGCGCCCAGCAGGAACTGCCCGAGATTGAGATAGACCTGCTTGTCCAGCCAGTGCTGCTGGTCGCGCGTGTCGAACTTGTGGATGCCCGAAAAGGTGATGCGTCCGCCATTGGCGCGCGCCTTCATCCCTTCGGGATCGGCGGCAAAGCGGCCATCGGCCTCTTCCTGGGCGGTAATGCGGGCGATGTGTTCGGCGCTGGCATCGATCAGGCTGGCAAAGACCACCACGTGCGAGGCATCGCGGATGGCCTTGGCGTTGAAGGCAAAGCGTTCCTGCGCGGCCTTGGCCACGCGTTCCTTGCCCTCTGCCGTGCCGGCCACGATGAAGTGCCAAGGCTGCAAATTGGTGCTCGACGGGCTGAAGCGCAGCAGGTTTTCCAGCGTTTCCATATCAGCGTCGCTGATGCGGCGCGCGGGGTCATAGGCCTTCGCCGTGTGGCGACGGCGGGCGGTGGCAAGAATGTCGGACAGGGGAGATTCTCCTGGGGCTGGGCAGCCGGGCAGCGGGCGCCCGGCCGGGTGTCAGCCCGCGTTATGGGTATTGCCCACGGCATATTCCATGGCCTTTGGGGCAGGCCCGATCAGATCGGGCCATGATTTTTTCTCTGCACGCAGGGCATTGCCCTGGGCGCCGCGCGGCGATAGTGAGGCGCCAATCGCATGGACCCGGTGCAACCCCGGGTGGCTATTCCGGCCGCCAATCCGCCGGACAATGCTTGTCGCCGGGGCGCTATTCAGCCCTGTGGCCGGCGGACGGCAGCCCCTGCTGCCCGCCAGATCGGCCGCCTGTTCGCCCGTTGCGACCTCCTCGGTTTTTTGTCAGCATGAACAACAGCAGTTTTGCGCGCTATCGCGCCGAATGGTGGGACAGCGCCACCAGCGCCCGGCGCGACATCCTTGCCGGCATGGTCGGCACTTTTGCGCTGATTCCAGAGGTTATCGCCTTTTCCTTCGTCGCCGGGATCGACCCGGAAGTGGGGCTGTTCGCCTCGTTCGTGATCGGCATTGTCATTGCCTTTGCCGGTGGGCGGCCTGCCATGATTTCGGGCGCGGCAGGCTCTGTCGCGCTGGTTGCAGCAGCGTTGGTGCATGCCCATGGCCTGCCCTATCTGCTGGCCGCCACGCTGCTCGCCGGCGTTTTCCAGATCGTGTTCGGGCTGCTCAAGCTCGACGTGCTGATGCGCTTCGTTTCGCGTTCGGTGCGGACAGGCTTTGTCAACGCGCTCGCCATCCTGATCTTTTCGGCGCAGGTGCCGCAGATGCTCGATGTGACGTGGCATACTTATGCCCTCATCGCGGCTGGCCTGGCGATCATCTATCTGGCGCCGCGCATCACCACGGCGATCCCCTCGCCGCTGATCTGCATCGTGGCCTTGACCGCGATCAGCATGGCGTTTCCCATGCCGGTCCACACCGTGGCCGACCTCGGCCGCCTGCCTGCCACCTTGCCGTCGCTGACCTGGCCCGGCGTGCCGATGGCGTGGGAAACGCTGCGCATCGTCATGCCCTATGCCCTGGCGATGGCGGCGGTGGGCCTGCTCGAATCGATGATGACTGCCAGCGTGGTCGATGATCTGACTGAAACATCGAGCAGCAAGGCGCGCGAGTGCACCGGCCTGGGCCTGGCCAATCTTGCCGCCGGGCTGTTTGGCGGCATTGCCGGGTGCGGCATGATCGGCCAGACGGTGGGCAATGTGCGCTATGGTGGCCGCGGGCGGCTGTCCACGCTGGTTGCCGGGGTGTTCCTGCTCGTCGTGATGGTGCCGCTGCGCCCGTGGGTGGCGCAAGTGCCGGTCGCGGCCCTGGTGGCGATCATGATCATGGTGTCGATCAGCACGTTTTCGTGGGGCTCGATCCGCGATCTGGCGCGCCATCCCAAGGTTTCGGGCGTGGTCATGGTCGCCACCGTGCTGGTGACCGTGGCCACCCACGATCTTGCCGCCGGTGTTGCCGTGGGCGTGCTGTTGAGCGGGGTGTTCTTTGCCTTCAAGGTGACGCGGATGATGGAAGTGCGCGACAGCTATGACGCGGCCAGCGATACCCGCACCTATGTCGTGACGGGCCAGGTGTTCTTTGCCAGCGCGGATATCTTTGCCGACCGGTTTGACCTGCGCGATGATGCCAGGCGCGTGCGGATCGACCTGACCGCCAGCCACTTGTGGGACGTCACCGCCGTGGGCGCGCTGGAAGACGTGGTTTCCAAGATGCGCCATCATGGCATCGCGGTGGAACTGATCGGGCTGAACCAGGCCAGCGCCATCCTGGTCGATCGCCTGGCGCCGGCGATTTCCTAGCGCACAGGGACTGGTCAACGCGAAACATATCCATTAATCTGGATATATGGATAGTGATTCGGCCATAGCGGCGCTGGGTGCCTTGGCGCAGGGCACGCGGCTAGACGTGTTTCGCGTGCTGGTGCGGCACGAGCCGGCCGGGCTGGCGGCGGGCGCAATCGCCCGCCTGCTCGGCGTGCCGCAAAACACCATGTCGGCGCATCTGGGCATCCTCGCCCGCGCCGGGCTGGTGCAGTCAGAACGGCAAGGGCGCACGATCGTCTATCGGGCAGACCTCGATGGCCTGCGCGCCGTGATGCTGTTCCTGGTCACCGATTGCTGCGCGGGGAATGCCGCGCTGTGCGCGCCGCTGGTGGCCGCGCTATCCCCCTGTTGCTGAAAGGATCTGCGGCGTGAGCGTCGACATTGTCATCTACCACAACCCGGAATGCGGCACCTCGCGCAATACGCTGGCGCTGATCCGCAATGCCGGGATCGAGCCGCACGTGGTCGAATACCTCAAGACGCCGCCGGCGCGCGATCTGCTGGCGCAGCTGATCGTCCGCGCCGGCATCACGCCGCGCGAACTGTTGCGTGCAAAGGGCACGCCCTATGCCGAACTGGGCCTCGACAATCCCGCGCTGAATGACAGCGCCCTGATTGATGCGATGATGGCCCATCCCATCCTCATCAACCGCCCGCTGGTAGTCTCGCCGCTGGGGGTCAAGCTGTGCCGCCCGTCCGAAGCGGTGCTGGACCTGCTGCCCCATGCGCAGCTGGGCGCCTTTGCCAAGGAAGATGGCGAGGTTGTGGTCGATGCCGCCGGGCTGCGGGTGATCTGAACCATGGGCACGTTCGAACGCTATCTTTCGCTGTGGGTGGTACTGTGCATCGTGGCCGGCGTGGCGCTGGGCCAGGTCTTGCCCGGGCTGTTTGCCGCGATTGCCGCCGCGCAGCTGGCACAGGTCAACCTGGTGGTGGCAGGGCTGATCTGGTTGATGATCGTGCCGATGCTGCTCAAGATCGATTTCGCGGCGCTCGGCGCAGTGCGCCAGCACTGGAAAGGCGTGGGTGTAACCCTGCTGATCAACTGGGCGGTAAAGCCGTTTTCGATGGCGCTGCTGGGCACGCTGTTCATCGGCTGGCTGTTCGCGCCGCTGCTGCCGGCCGGGCAGGGGCCATCCTATATCGCCGGGCTGATCCTGCTGGCGGCCGCGCCGTGCACGGCGATGGTCTTCGTATGGTCCAACCTCTGCGATGGGGAGCCGACCTACACGCTGTCGCAAGTGGCGCTCAACGACGTGATCATGGTGTTCCTGTTCGCGCCGCTGGTCGGCCTGCTGCTGGGCGTGGCGGCGGTGCAGGTGCCCTGGGCCACGCTCCTGCTGTCGGTCGTGCTCTATATCGTCGTGCCGGTGATTGCCGCGCAAGTGTTGCGCCGGGCCGTGCTGGCGCGCGGCGGACAGCCGGCGCTCGGCAGGCTGCTGGCCGCGCTTGGCCCAGTTTCGCTGGTCGCGTTGCTGGCCATGCTGGTGCTGCTGTTCGGCTTCCAGGGCCAGGCGATCGTGGCACAGCCGGTGGTGATCGCGCTGTTGGCCGTGCCGATCCTGATCCAGGTCTATGGCAATGCCGCGCTGGCCTATTGGCTGTCGCGCCGCATGGGGGTGGCCTGGTGCGTGGCGGCGCCCGCCGCATTGATCGGCGCGTCGAACTTTTTCGAACTGGCAGTGGCGGCCGCGATTTCCCTGTTCGGGCTGCAGTCGGGTGCGGCGCTGGCCACGGTGGTGGGCGTACTGGTGGAAGTGCCGGTGATGCTGTCGATCGTGCACGTGGTAAAGGCCACGCGCGGCTGGTACGAACAGGCACCGGCCTGAACCCTGCGGCAAACTTGCCCCCCGCCAAAAGGCCATGCTTTCGCCGCCGCGCATAAGGGTGTAGGCGCGCCCCCTTTGCAGGCAAAAGAAAGTGTAACAGGGATGATCGGCACGACGCGCAAGCGGGCCATGCGGGGCGCGGCCATGGCGCTGGCGATGATGGCGGGAACGGCCGCCGTCGCTGCCCATGCCGCTGCGGCCAATGATGCTGATACTGGTGACGGCACCCGGCCGATCCGCGTCATCGGCCATCCCGATCCCGAAGGGCTGCTGCCCGATACCGACGCGCCCAAGGCGGTCAGCACGATCGGCGCGGCGTTCATCGAAAAGCAGGCCGCCACGTTCAACGCGTTCCAGCTGGTCAACATCCTGCCCGGCGCCAATGTGGCCGGCACCGATCCGTTCGGCCTGTCCACCTCGTCCAGCCTTACCCTGCGCGGGTTGGGCCAGGATGCCATCGGCGTGACCATGGAAGGCGCGCCGCAGAACGACATCGGCTATTACTTTGCCTATCCGGCGCAGTTTGCCGATCCTGAGAATGTGGCGCGGGTGGAATTGAGCCAGGGCTCGGCCGATATCGCCGCGCCGGTGATCAATGCCGTGGGCGGGTTGCTGGCCTTGAGCCTGGACGCGCCGCACCGCGATTTCGGGGTCATGGCCGATGCCTCGCTCGGCTCGTTCAACGAACGCCGCGTGTTCGTGCGTGTGGACAGCGGCAACCTGGGCCAGGCGCCGGTGCGCGCGTTCCTGTCCTATTCCAACAACAGCGCCGACAACTGGCGCGGGCCGGGCGTGGACAAGCGCCAGCACATCGACGCCAAGATCGCCGGCGAATGGGGCAATGGCAACACCGCCAGCCTGTCGGTTTCCTATAACGACGCCAGCAATTCCACCTATCTCAGCCCGACGCTGGCCGATTGGCAGGCGCAGGGGCGCGGGTTCAACCTGTCGGCCAGCTATGGCGCGGGCGATCTCAACTATTGGCGGCTCTATCGCCAGCCGTTCCGCAACCTCTATTTCGCAGCGCCGGTGCATCTGGTGCTGGGCACGGGGCTGACGCTCGATACCACCAGCTATCTCCAGTTCGGCTATGGCAACTCGCCCTATGGCGCCTCGCTCGGGCCCGATGGCTATTACCCCGGTACTTATCTGGGCACCCAGGCGCTTGACGCGCCGCTCAAGCTCGCTGGCCTGGAAAATGGCGGCACGGTCAACGTGCTGGGCAACTGGCTGGGCGAACAGATGCGCGCCGGGCAGATCGCGCGGCTGACCCTGGCGCGCGGCGCCCACACGCTGACGGCCGGGCTGTGGATCGACTATGGCAGCGACCGCGTGGTCGAAAGCTTTACCCCGCTTGGCGCCAACGGCGATCCGGTCGATGGCTGGGCGCGCGACGAGCACGCCGTACGCACCGCCGATGGGCGGCTGTTCTCGATCGGTGATACCAAGACGATCACTGTGGCCAAGGCGTTCTTCCTGGCCGACAGCGTGGCCCTGTCGCCGCGCGTGACGCTGGACCTGGGCTTCAAGGGGGTGGACCTGCTCCACGCCGGGCGCAACAACCTGCCCGGCAACCAGGGCCGCCTGCATTTCGACAGCTTTGCCGCGCTGCCGCGCGCGGCGCTGCATGTGCGGCTTACCGATCGTCAGCAGGTCTTTGCCAATATCACCACCAACTTCCGCGCGCCCGACGAATATACGCTTTACGATACCTATGATGGCTATGGCGGCATCGCCAGCTATGGCACCACGGCGCTCAAGAACGAATATTCGCTGGCGCAGGAGCTGGGCTGGCGCTGGCAGGGGCGCAATCTGTCTGCCTCGGCCACCGGGTTCCACTATGCCTTCCGCAACCGCCTGGTCGCCACCATGGCCAACGTCAACGGCGCGATGGTCAACACCACGCTCAATGCCGGGCGGCAGGAAAGCTGGGGCGTCGATGCCGAAGTCGATTGGCGCCCGCTTGCGGGGATGAGCCTCTATGCCTCGGGCGAGTGGCTGCGCGCGCGGATCAAGGACAATCTGCCCGCAGGCGGCGATTTCCTGCCCACGGCGGGCAAGGTTGCGGTGTCGAGCCCGGCCTGGCAGTTTGCCCTGGGCGGCACCTATGACGACACCCGCCTGTTCGGCAGTTTCGCGATGAAATACCTTGGGCCCCAGTTCGCCACGTTCATGAATGACGAGCGCATTCCCGGCTATGCCACGCTTGACCTGTCGATCGGCGTGCACCTGGCCGGCTGGCTCGACGGCAAGCGCACCGATCTGCGTCTCAACGCCATCAACGTGACCGATCCCCATGTGCTGTCGGGCGTGCAGGCGGTAACCCCGGCGGCGCGCGACACCATCGGCACCGGCGGCACACTGATCGCGGGCGCCGCGCCCAGCTATTACATCGGCAGTGGGCGGGCCTTCATGGTCACCCTGGCGCGGCAGTTTTGAGCGGGAACGAACACCGCGTGCATGGCATGGGCACGGCGCTGGAAGCGCCGGCCTGGCCGCCGATCACCCTGGCTGAAGCGGCACAGGTGCTGGCGCGCCTGCCGCAAGGGGGTGAACTGCGGCGCCTGGAGTGGCACAGCCCGCGCCCGTTCTCGGCCGCCGCGCTGGCGCAGGCAGAGCATGGCACGGTATTTCTCAAGCGGCATCACCGCGCCATGCGCAGCGTGGCGGGCCTGGGCGCAGAGCATGCCTTCATGCGCCACCTAGCCGATCGCGGGCAGCCGGTGCTGCGCCCGCTGGCCGATGCCGCCGGGCACACCGTGCTGCCGGCGGGCGAGTGGGTGTGGGAAGCCCATCCCCTGGCGCCGGGCGACGATCTCTATCGCGATCGGCCCTCGTGGACGCCGTTTCTCAACGATCGCCAGGCCCATGCCGCTGGCGCCGCGCTGGCCCGCCTGCACCGCGCCGCAGCCGATTATGCCGCCCCGGCGCGCCCGGCCGAGCCACTGGTGAGCAGCGCGACGATCCTGGGCAGCGCTGATCCGCAGGCGGCGGCGCGCGCCTATGTCACCGCGCGGCCGGCTCTTGCCGGCTGGGCGGCGGGGCGCGCCTGGCGCGATGAACTGGCCGCCGTGCTGGCGCTGCATGATGCGCCCGGCGTGGCCAGCGCGCTGCGCACCCGGCCCACGCTGTGGACACACAACGACTGGCACCCCTCCAACCTGACCTGGACGAGCGGCGGCACGGTGGCTGCCGTGCTCGATTTCGGGCTGGCAGATCGCGGCTTTGCCCTGCTCGACCTGGCGATCGCGCTGGAGCGCAGCGTGGTGCGCTGGCTGGAACTGGGGGAGGGGACCGCACCCCTTGCCGAAATGGCGCAGGCCCGCGCGCTTGTGGCGGGCTATGCCCAGGAAGCGCCGCTCGACCAGGCCGATCGCGCGCTGCTGGCGCGGCTCTTGCCCTTGGCGCATGTCGAATTCGCGCTGGCGGAGGTGGACTATTTCGCCGGGCAGGTGCAGCGCCCGGGCGATGCCGCGCTGGCCTGGCAGGGCTATCTCATTGGCCATGCCGCGTGGTTCGCCGGGGCAGAGGGGCAGGCCCTGCTCTCCGCAATTGCGCAAGAGGATCAAGCATGAGCGCACTGGAACTGGTGGCCGTGGCCGTCAGCTTGCTGGGGATATGGCTGACCGCGCGGCGGATGATGGTGTGCTGGCCGGTCAACATCCTGGCCTGCGCGCTCTATTTCAAGCTGTTCCTCGATGTGAAGCTCTATGCCGACATGGTGCTGCAGGCGCTGTTCGGCCTGGCCATGATCTATGGCTGGGTGGCCTGGGCGCGCAGCCGGCATCCTGGCGCACCGGCCGCCGGGGCCAGCGACGCGGTGGACGTGGTGCCGCTGCGCCCGCTGGCGTTGCTGGCCGGGTTGGGCTGCGGCGCGCTGGGCGCAGTGGCGATCGGCTGGTTCACCAGCCACTATACCGATGCCGCGCTGCCGTGGATCGATGCCGCGCTGTCGAGCTTCAGCCTGGTCGCGCAGTTCTGGGCGGCGCGGCGCCACGCGGAAAACTGGCTTTTGTGGATCGCGGCCGATCTCGTCTATGTCGGCATGTTCGTGTTCAAGGGCCTGTGGCTTACCGCCGGGCTCTATGCCGCGCTGGTGGTGCTGGCGGTGCTGGGCTGGCGGCAATGGCGGCGCGGCGCCATGCCGGGCGAGATGGCAATCTCGTAACCCATATCAAGGAAAGCACGATTTCGCAGGGCAGGGTGGAACGGATCGGGCGGCCGTGCCGTTCATCGCCTATCATGCAACCCCTGCCTTGCGCGCCGTCGTCATCCGGCCCATTTCCCGCGTCGTCCAGCCTCCCTTCCATCGCCATTGTCGGTGCCGGGCCCACGGCGGTCTATGCACTGGATGCGTTGCAGCGCCAGGGGCCAGCCTGTCGCGTCACGCTGCTGGAGGCGGGCGGCCAGCCGGGGCAGGGCATCCCGTTCAACGCGCGCAACAATGGCGCGCATCTGCTGGCCAATATTGCCGGCTTTGAACTGCCGCCGGTGGGTGAAACGCTCAATGCCTGGGCCATGCGGCAAAGTGTGCGGCGCCAGGCCGCGCTTGGCGTGGCCGGGATGGCGCACGATCCGCGCGCGTTTTTCCCGCGCATGGCGCTGGGCGCCTATTATGCCGACCAGCTGGGCCGCCTGATGACGCCCGAGGCTGGCCCGTGCCAGGCAGAGCTACACTGCCATGCCGAAGTGCAGGATATCGTCGCCCGCCCCGATGGCGCGCGGGTGATCTGGACGCAGCGGGGCCAGCGCCACGCTGCCGATTTCGACGCAGTGATCGTGGCCAGCGGCTATGGCAAACCCGATGTCGGCACGCGGCTGGCCGGGGCCAGCGCACGCACCGCACGCGGACGGCGCGTGGCCGTGATCGGCAGTTCGCTCAGCGCGATCGACGCGGCGGTGGAACTGGCCGTGCGCCACGGGCAATTCCACGAGGCGGGCGATGGCACGTTGCGTTATGCGATGGAGCAGCCCTTTGCCGTAACGTTCCTGTCGCGCCATGGCCTGCTGCCCGAGGCGGATTTCTGGGTGCCGGAACAGGCGCCACCGCTGCGCCACTGCACGCCGGCTGCGCTGGCCGCCGTCGTGCACGGCGCCGATGGCGATCTTGACCGTACGTTTGCCCTGTTCGCCCGCGAACTGGCTGAGGCAGACCCCGACTATGCCCGCACGATCGACTTGCCGACGTGCGACGCTGACAGCTTTGCCACGCGCCATTTTGCCGCGCGCATGGGCAGCGATCCCTTTGTCCATGCCCGCGCCAACCTGGCCCAGGCGCGCGACAGCCATGCCCGCGCGCAGACGATCGCCTGGCGCCACGCCATCCTGCGCATGCACGAAGCCTTTGCCACGATCGTGCCTGACCTGAGCGACGCTGATCTGGCGCGCTTTTCGCGCGGGCTGAAACGCGTGTTTGTCGATAATTACGCCGCTGTACCGCACCTGTCGGTGGCGCGCCTGCTGGCACTGCACGAGGCGGGCGTGCTGACCGTGCAGTGCATCGGCCGCGATGCCAGCATGGCGCGCGCGGCCGATGGTGGCTGGACGATCGGCACTCCCGGCGCGGTCGACCAGTTTGACGAAGTGATCGATGCCCGCGGCCAGGCGCCGCTGGGTTTGGAAGACTTTCCCTTTCCCACGCTGCGCCTGCACATCTGCGCGCAGGCCCTGGCCGAAGACCGCCACTGGCATGAAGGCCTGGCGCCGGCGCAAGGCCACGTGCTCGATCCGGAAGATCCGGCGCTGTCGCGCGTGCATGTGCTGTCGCTGCCGTTCCTGCTGCATCGCCACCCGTTCATCCAGGGCTTGACCGAAAGCGCGGCCATGGCCCGCGCCTGCGTGGCGGCACTGGGTCGCCGGGCCGAGGCAAAGCCCCGCTCGCGCGACGATATCCACGCCGCGCTGGCCTGGCTCGATCGCACCGATCCGATCTATCAGGGCACCGACGTGCTGATGGTGGCGCGGCCAACGGCCTGACGCATCGCGAAAATATTTTTGCGCGCGGGATGACGGAAACGCCTGCGCGGTGCATCGATGCATTGATGCCTGCAATGTCTTCGTTCCTGATCGGCTGGGTCAGCCGCCATGTGCTGCCGCACGAGCGCGCGCTGCGCACGTGGCTGCGCACGGCCTTTCCGGCGATCGACGTCGATGACGTGATCCAGGAATCCTATTGCCGGCTGGCCGGGCTTTCCAGCGTCGACCATATCGATGATCCGCGCCGCTATTTCTTTCGCATCGCGCGCAATATCGTGCTGGAACAGGTGCGCCGCGAACGCGTGGTGCGGATCGAGGCGGCCAGCGGCCTGGCGGTGCTGGAACAGGGGGCGGTGGACGAGGAATGCAGTCCCGAGCGGATCGTGGCCGGGCGCATGGCGCTTGAGCGGGTGGAGCGCCTGATCGATGCGCTGCCCGAACGCAGCCGCCGCATCCTGCGCATGCGCAAGATCGATGGCCTGCCCCAGCGCGAAATCGCTTTGTCTCTGGGCCTGAGCGAGAACGTGGTCGAAAACGAAGTGGCGCGCGGTCTGCGCCGTGTGCTGGATCAGTTGACCGAGGGCGAACGCGCCGAAATGCCCACGCGCCGCAGGCGGCGCCCGCTGTTTGCCCGCCCCGCGCGGCAGGGAGACCGGCCATGATCGACCACGAAGACCCCGTCACCAACCCGATCGATGCGCAGGCCTGTCAGTGGGCCGCCGCGCTTGATCGCGATCTGGGCGCTCAGGAGGAAGCCGCGCTGGACGCCTGGCTGGCGGCCGACCCGCGCCATCGCGGCGCGCTGCTGCGGGCGCAGGCGGGCATGGCCCTGCTCGATCGCTGCCGTGCGCTGGGCACGGGGGATGGTAGCGGCGATGATGGTGCTGCTGACGCGGAGGAAGATGTTTCCACCCCTGGTTGGCGCACCACCCGCCGCCAAGCCATGGCGCTGGCCGGGGTGGGCGTGGCCGGTGGCCTGATCGGCGCGGGCGCACTGGCACTGTGGCCGCAAGGCTCGGGCATCCGCACCCGCATCGGCGAAATGCGCCGTGTGCCGCTGGCCGATGGCTCGATGGCCGTGGTCAACAGCGGCAGCGAATTGAGCGTGTCGTTCACCCGCCGCCGCCGCGACGTGGAACTGGCCCAGGGCGAGGCCTGGTTCCAGGTGGCCAAGGCGCCCGACCGGCCCTTTACCGTCACCGCCGGCCGCGTGCGGGTCCAGGCGGTGGGCACCGCGTTCAACGTCCGCCGCGCTGGCGTTGGCGTGGATGTGGTGGTGACCGAAGGCACGGTGAAAGTGTGGAGCGAAGGCGGCGAGCCGCAACTGGTCAAGGCCGGGCAGCGCGCGCGGCTCGATGATGGCGTGGGCCTGGCGGTCAGCGCGATCGCGCCCGATGCCGCGCAGCAGGAACTGGCCTGGCGCGAAGGGCAGATCGTGCTGGATGATGTGACGCTGGCCCAGGCGGCGCAGCGGTTCAACGCCTATCACGAAGATCGCCTGGAAGTGGACCCGGCACTGGCCGACCGGCGCGTGGTCGGTTCGTTCCAGACCAATGACATGGATGGCTTTGCCCAGGCCTGCGCGGCGATGGTCGGCGGCCGGGTGGAACGCGGCGACGGCGTGATCCGCATCCTGAAATAGATACATTCGAAATTTTTTTGGGACCGAGCCGACGGAAAATCGTTGGCCAGTCATCTGTAGGGCCGAACGCCGCAAAGGCGTGACAAACCTTCAGGGGAGGATACCTTGCGATCGATCCATCGCTTCTGCATTTCGTCATCCATGCTCGCCGCCACGGCGGTGATCGCCGCCGCGCCGGCCCAGGCGGATGAACAGGTGCGCCAGTTCGACGTTCCCGGCCAGCCGGCCAAGGACGCCATCGTGATCTTTGCCCATCAGGCGGGCATCCAGATCCTGGCGCCGGGCACGGCCACGCAAGGCCGCCGCATCGCCCCGCTCAAGGGCCGTTATACCGTGGCCGATGGCCTGCGCCGCTTGGCCGCGTCGAGCCACATGCGCCTGGTTTCGTTCGATGGGCGCACGGCGGTCTTGGCCGATGCGGGCATGCCCGATGCGCGGATGTCGGGCCAGCAGCCACGCCTGCGCCCCGAACCGCGCCCGATGGCCACGCCTGCTGCCGCGCAGACGATCGATCCTGCGCCAGCCCCCGCCGCAGCCGAAGCACCCGCGCCGGTCGAAGCCTCGCCTGCCGATGTCATCGTGGTGACCGGCAGCACCTCGGGCCGGCGCACGCAGTTCAACTCTTCCAGCAACGTGACGCTGGCCAATGCGGCCGAACTGCAGCGCAAGGCGCCGCGTTCCACCGCCGAAACGCTCGAACTCGTGCCAGGCATCTTTGTCGAGGCAACGGCCGGCCCTGCCTCCAACAACTATTCGGTGCGCGGCTTGCGCGGCGGCGGGCAGACGTTCATCACGCTGGAGCAGGATGGCCTGCCGATCCTCTATGGCGGCGGCGGCGCGGATTTCTATTTCCAGCAGGATCTGTCGGTCGATCGCATGGAAGCGGTCGAAGGCGGCACCTCGGGCGTGCTGGCCCCCAATGGCGCGGGAGCTACGATCAACTTCATCTCGCGCAAGCTCAATTTCGACAAGCTGGGCGGCGCGGTGCGCGCCACCGGCACGACCTATTCCGATTTCCGTGCCGACGCTTATCTGTCGGGCCCGATCAGCGATGGCCTGGCCTATAGCCTGAGCGGCTATTACTGGAGCCAGCGCGGCCAGCGTCATTCGCCGTTCCGCTACAACAGCTATCAGGTGAAGGGCCAGATCGAGAAGCGCTTCGACGACGATGGCTTTGTGCGCCTGACGCTGCAGCGTCGTGACGAGCACGATCCCTATTACGCCGACATGCCGTTTGCCGTCGATGCCTCGGGCAAGATCGGCAGCGTGCCGGGCACCGACCTGCGCTATGACAATGTGCTGGGCCAGGCGTTCCGCTCGATCGCGGTGCCCGATGCCTCGGCCACGGGCAATCGCCTGCGCACGTTCAGCGGCGAGGACGGCATCCACACCACCTCGTGGACCTATCGCATCGATATGGAAAAGCCGGTGGCCGATGGCGTGAAGCTGTTTGCCCGCGCGCGTTATCTTGATGGCAAGTATGATTTCAACGGCATCTTCCCGGGCAGTGGCTCGGGCACGGCGGGCCTGGCCTCGGCAGTCAACTATCTGACGCCGGGCACCTCGCCCATTGCCAGCACTCTGGCGGCGGGCGCGGCGGCGTTTCCGGGCACCACGCAGTTCGGCATTCGCGATACGCTGACCGGCAACGTGATCGCCGCCTCGGATACCGGCACGCTCAACGCGCTCAACGGCAATGGCCTGTTGCAGCAGACCGTGCTCAACCACCAGACGCTGGCCACCAAGGATTTCGGCAGCAATTTCGGCGTGACCTGGGACGCGCGCGGCGATGCGATCCAGAACTCGCTGACCGTGGGCGGCATGTATTACGATGTGCGCCAGCGCAACGACCAATCGGCCGTGGCCACCTTGATCAACGACGTGCGCGACAATTCGCATATCTATGACGTGGTGGCACTGGACCAGGGCGGCCAAGTGCTGGGCCAACTGACCAACAACGGCATGCTCAGCTATGGCAACTGGGGCCAGGGCATCTACAACAGCCACGTCGAAAGCCTGTCGGGCTATTTCAATGACGAATTGACCGTCAACGACAAGCTGCACATCGACTTTGGCGCGCGGTATGAGCATCAGCACATTTCCGCCAACATCGGCAACACCGCCATGGTCAACGAGGCAGTGCCGGCCGGCACGCCGGGCCTGGCGCGTGACGTGGGCAGCACGTTTGACGGCACCTATACCCATGTCGCCGCCAGTTTCAGCGATTGGGCCTATACCGCCGGGATCAACTACGAGCTGACGTCCAACGTCTCGCTCTATCTGCGCGGGGCCAAGGGTTTCCAGACCAACGGGGCCGACACCGGCGGTGCCCATGGCCCGACCGACCTGACGCTTTACGAAGGCGGGGTGCGCCTGCGCACGTCGATCCTGTCGGCCTCGATCGTTGGCTTCCGCACGTTGTTCAAGAACCAGTCGTACCAGTTCATCGATCCGGCCGATCCGGCCAATGCCGTCAACGCCCTGGCTGACAACACCACCAACGGCGTGCAGCTTGACGCCGAATTGCGGCCCACGCGGTTCTTCAGCATCACCGCCACCGGCGTCTATCAGGTGCCGCGCCTGGTGAACCTGCGCTTTGATGGCACGGCGCAGCCGCAATACGAAGGCAACACGCCCGAACGCACGCCGAAAAAGCTGCTGACCGTGACGCCGTCGTTCACGCTGCCCCATGGGCTGGGTGAAATCTATGGCCGCTGGAAATACGTGGGCAAGATCTTTGCCGACGCCGGCAATGGCGTGGCGCTGCCCAGCTACAGCGTGTTCACGATCGGCACCAACCTCAACCTGACCGACCAGCTCAACCTGGCGGTGAGCATCGACAACCTGACCAACGCCAAGGGCTTTACCGAAGGCAATCCGCGCCAGGGCCAGACGCAGACGATCGTCAACGGCTATTTCTATGGCCGCGCGATTGCCGGGCGCAACGCCTTGGCCTCGTTGACCTATCGGTTCTGAAGCCCCCTCGTGCCGGGGGCTGCCCTCCCATGGCCCCCGGCACACCCTCTCTTATCCTTCGTCACCCCGGACTTGATCCGGGGTCCCGCTTCTTGGAGCTTGGCGTGACGCAGCAAGAAAAAGCGGGACCCCGGGTCGAGCCCAGGGTGACGATAGGAGGAACGATTGCTGCGCTATTCATAGGACACCCCATGATCCCCACCCGCGTGCTGGCCCCGCTTGCCCTGCTGCTGCTTACCGGGGCGGCACCCGCGCCGGTGGTGGAGGAGGGGCTCAATCTCAATTCCTTCGTGCAAGCAGGCGATGTCGCGGCGCATGTCGTGCTACGGTCTGGCAGCGATCCGCGCCTGATCGTGGCGTTTCCCGCGGGCAACAGCGGCACCGGGCTGTGGTTCAGCAAGCTTGCCCAGCCGGCGCGCTGGACGTTGGCCACGCCGCCGGTGCCGGTGCACGAAGCCGACGCGCAAGGCCGTCCCTTGCGCGGGGTGCGCCTGGCCGCGCAGATCACCACGCCCCGGCTCGATCTCAAGCAGGCGGTGCTGTCGAGCGTGCGGGTGCTGCGCGATTACCAGGCGCTGGGCAAGGCGCCGGCGCAAGTGCTGGTGGCGCCGCGCGTGGATGGCAACATGATCGTCTGGCAGCGTGACCGGCTCGATGGCCATGCCGGCTATCGCCTGGCACTGACCGTAACCCATGGCCGCGTGGCCGATGGCGCGATCCTGGCCGGGCCGGATGGGCGCATCACCCTGGCGATCACGGCGTTGAGCGGCGATCCCGCGCTCACGCCCTATACCGCGCCAACCCTGCTCACCCCGCAGGCCGCCGCCGATCCAGCGGCGCGGCGCGCGTTGCAATTCCTGAGCTATCATGAGAAATTCCTGGCCGGTTCGTGGCGGTTCAACACCTATTTCGGACGGGATACGCTGATGTCGGTGCGGCTGCTCATGCCGGTGTTGACGCCCCCTGCGGTGGAAACCGGCCTGCGCTCGGTGCTCACCCGCCTGTCGGCCGATGGCAATGTCGCGCACGAGGAAGATATCGGCGAATTTGCCGTGCTCGATCATCTTGCGGCCGGGCAGGGCGCAAGCGATGCGCCCACCTACAACTATGCGATGATCGACAGCGCGTTTCTGCTGGCGCCGGTGGCGCGCGCCTACATGGTGGACGATCCGCGCGGGCAGGCGCGCGCCGCCGCGTTCCTGGCCGAGCGCGATGGCGATACCGCGCTGGGCGCCGCGTTGATGCGCAACTTGCGTCATGTGGTGCAGGCGGCCGATGCCTTTGCCCGCGATCCGCGCTGGCAAAACCTCATCGCGCTCAAACCCGGCATGGATGCGGGCGAATGGCGTGACAGCAACGATGGCCTGGGCGGCGGGCGTTATCCCTATGACGTGAATGCCGTGCTGGTGCCGGCCGCGCTCGATGCGGCGGCGGCCATGGCCCAGGCCGGATTGCTCGATCCCTATGCCACGCCGGATGATCGCGCGATGCTGGCGCGCGTGGGGCACATGGCGCAGGTGTGGCACGATGAAGCCCCACGCCTGTTCCTGCAAAGCGTGGATGCCGCCACGGCGCGCGCGCGGGTGGATGCCTATGCCCGGCAGGAAGGCGTGCCGGCCGCGCCCGCGCTGGCCGCGCTGGGCAATGCCCCGCTGCGCTATCACGCCATTGCGCTCGATGCCGCCGGGCAGCCAGTGCCGATCATCCATTCCGATGAAGGCTTTGCCCTGTTGATGGGCAAGCCCGATGCCGATCAGGTGGCCCTGGCCGCCGATACCATGGCGCGGCCCTTTCCCGCCGGGCTGATGACCGGGGCGGGCATGGTCGTGGCCGATCCGGCGCTGGCCCCGGCGCCGTTGCAGGCGCGCTTTGGCCGCAATGCCTATCACGGCACGGTGGTGTGGTCGTGGCACCAGGCGCTGGCAGCAGCGGGCCTGGCGCGCCAGGCCGCGCGCACTGATCTGCCCGGCGCGGTCTGCGCCAAGGTGCGCGGGGCGCAAGGCGCCCTGTGGCAGGCGATCGATGCCAGCCGCGCGGTGCAGAGTTCCGAGCTGTGGTCATGGAGCGTGACGGGCGGGCGCTACAAGGTGGAAGCCTTTGGCGCGCGCGGCGGCGATGCCGATGAATCCAATGCCGCGCAGCTGTGGAGCACGGTCTATCTCGCGCTCAAGCGCCCCGCGCCGGGCATGACGGGCTGCGGCCCGCGATGAGCGGCGCGCCGATCGCCTCGATCGCCATCCTGGGTGGCGGCACCGCCGGGTGGATGACAGCGGCGGCCCTGTCCAAGGCGCTGGCGCCGCAAGGCGTGGCGATTGCCCTCATTGAATCCGATGCGATCGGCACGATCGGCGTGGGCGAGGCGACGATCCCGACGATCCACTGGTTCAACCAGCTGATCGGCCTGGACGAAGCGGCGTTCATGCAGGCAACCGGCGCGACCTGGAAGCTGGGCATCGAATTTCGCGGCTGGCAGGGCGAGGGCAGCGCCTATTTCCATCCGTTCGGCACCTATGGCCTGCCGGGTGACGCGCAGATGCTGCCGCACCGCCTGATCCGCGCGTGGAACGGCGGGCACCCGATCGATATCGAGGCGGTGTCGCTGACCACGCAACTGGCGCGGGCCGGCGTCTTTGTGCGGGGCAGCGGCGATCCACGCTCGCTGCTGTCAACGCTGGGCCATGCCTATCATTTCGATGCCGGCCTCTACGCCGCGTTCCTGCGGCGCATGGCCGAAGAGCGCGGCGTGCGCCGCCACGAGGGCCGCGTGACGGCGATCGACCGCGATGGCGAGACCGGTTTCATCCGCGCGCTCACCACCGAGCGGGGGGAGCGCGTGGCGGCAGACCTGTTCATCGATTGCTCTGGCCTCACTGGCCTGCTGATCGAAGGGCAGATGGCGGCTGGCTTTGAAGACTGGTCGCACTGGCTGCCGTGCGACAGCGCCTGGGCCGCGCCCACCGCCGCCGATCCGGCCGCGCCGCTGTTCACCACCGCCACGGCGGCGGCGGCCGGCTGGCGCTGGCGCATTCCGCTGCAACACCGCGTGGGCAATGGCTATGTCTTTTCCAGCCGGTTCGAAACGGCGGACGCCGCGCGCGACAGCCTGATCGCCGCGATCGGCACGCCCACGGCCGATCCGCGCCTGATCCGCTTTACCCCCGGCCGCCGCCGCCGCGCCTGGATCGGCAATGTCGTGGCGATCGGCCTGGCCAGCGGGTTCCTCGAACCCCTGGAATCGACCAGCATCCACTTGATCCAGACCGGGATCGGCAAGCTGCTGTCGCTGTTCCCGCGCCAGGACTGCGCGCCGCTGCTGGCCGAGCAATACAACCGCGTGTTCGCGCAGGAAATGGAAGACGTGCGCGATTTCCTGGTGCTGCACTATCACTTCACCCAAGGGCGGAGCGAGCCGCTGTGGCAGCACTGCCAGGCCACGGCTCTGCCCGAAAGCCTGGCCTACAAGGTGGACCAGTTCACCACGAGTGGGCGCCTGATGCTGCGTGGCGAAGAGTTGTTCCGCGATGCCAGCTGGTTTGCCGTCATGACCGGGCAGGGCTTGCGCGCGGGCGATCATAATCCGATGCTGGACGGCATGAGCGACATGGAAAACCTGCGCCACCTTGATGCCGTAAAGGCGGCGGTGGCCAAGAGCCTCGCCCAATTGCAGGCGGGCCGGGCATGAGGCTGCGCCCCCTCGCGCTCGCGCTGGTAGCACTGGCCACGATGGGGCAGGCGGCACCTTCGCCACAGCCCCCGCCGCAGGTATTGTTCGGTCCGCTGTTCGAAGCGGTGCAGGCAGCGCGGCTCTATCCCGACAGCAAGACCTTTGCCGATGCCACCCCGCGCGAGGCACCCGATGCGGTGATGGCTGCGTGGCGGGCGGAGCAGCCGCAGGGCCTGGCGGCGCTGCGCGCGTTTGTGAACCGGCACTTCGTGGTGCCGGCCGAGCCGGGGGCGCGGCCATCGCTGCGCGAGCATATCGCCGCGCTGTGGCCGCAGCTGACCCGCCCGGCGCTCACCCCGCCGCCGGGTTCATCCGCCTTGGCCATGCCGCAGCCTTATGTCGTGCCGGGCGGGCGCTTTCGCGAAATCTATTACTGGGACAGCTATTTCACCATGCTCGGCCTCAAGGCCGATGGCCAGGATGCGCTGATCGCCGGCATGCTCGATGATTTCGACAGCCTGGTGGCGCGCTATGGCTTTGTGCCCAATGGCACGCGCACCTATTACCTCGGCCGCTCGCAGCCGCCGTTCCTGGCATTGATGGCCGATCTCGATCCGCGCCACGATGCCGCCACGGCAGCGCGGCACCTCGCGGCGCTGCGGGCCGAGCATGCATTCTGGATGAAAGGCGCCACCGCCGCGCGCAAGAGCGGCGCATTCGCGCGCGTGGTGCGCATGCCCGATGGCAGCCTGCTCAACCGCTATTGGGACGATGCCCCCGGTCCGCGCGATGAATCCTGGCGCGAAGACGTGGCCACGGCGCGCGCGTCGGGCCGGCCGGCCGAACAGGTCTATACCGATCTGCGCGCCGGGGCGGAAAGCGGGTGGGACTATTCCTCACGCTGGCTGGGCGATCCGGCGCGACTGGAAACGATCCGCACCACGCAGATCGTCCCGGTCGATCTCAACAGCCTGCTATGGGCGCAGGAAAAGGCCATCGCCCGCCGCTGTGCCGAGGCGGGAGACCGCGCCTGCGCGGCTGACTTTGCCGCCCAGGCCGATGCCCGCGCCCGCGCCATCCAGCGCTGGCTGTGGCTGCCGGCGCAGGGGCGCTTTGCCGATTGGGATCGCGAAAGCCGCCAGGCCAGCCCGCGCGTTTCGGCTGCCACGCTCTATCCGCTGTTCGTGGGCCTGGCCCGGCCCGATCAGGCGCAGGCCGTGGCGCGGCTGGTGCGCGCGCAATTGCTGGCGCCGGGCGGCTTGCGCACCACGCCGCTGCGCACGGGGCAGCAGTGGGACGATCCGAACGGCTGGGCGCCGTTGCAATGGATCGCCCACGAAGGCCTGCTGCGCTATGGCGAGAGCGATCTTGCCGCCACGATCGCGCGCGCGTGGCTGGGCACGGTGCAGGCCGCCTATGACAGCACCGGCAAGATGCTGGAAAAGTATGACGCGGAAGCGCATGCGCCGGGCGGTGGCGGGGAATATCCGCTGCAGGATGGCTTTGGCTGGACCAACGGCGTGACGCGGGTGTTTTTGGAACGGTACGGGGATCAGCGTTAGGGTTCGCACCACCCCCCGACCCCCTCCTCTGAAGAGGAGGGGGAGCTGACACGCCGCTCTAAAGCCCCCTCCTCTTTAGAGGAGGGGGTTGGGGGTGGTGGAAACCTAAGCCGACCCCATCTTGCAAATCCGCCATTGCCGCGTATATTGCCCCTATATCGCGGCAATTGGTGAGGCAAGCGTGGCTACGGCGTTTCTGGTGGATGTGGTGGGGCAAGGCGGGGCGGTTTCGCCCGATGTCGTCTCGGGCCGTCTGCGCATCACCAAGACCGAACTGGCCCATGCCCTGGGCCTGTCGCGCGATAGCGTGTCCAAGGCCAGCCGCGTGGCATCGCCCGCCACGCAGAAGCGGCTGCGTGACATGGTGGAGATCGTCAACCGCGTGATCCCCTGGGCCGGCTCGGAACTGGCCGCCTTTGCCTGGTATCGGTCGCAGCCGCTGCCTTCGTTCGGGGATCAGACGGCAGAGGATCTGGTCCACGCCGGGCGGGGGGAAGCGGTGAAGCGCTATCTCAGCCGCATGGCCGAGGGCGGCTTTGCCTGATCGTGGCCGATCCTTTGCCGTTCAGCCGCCTGAGCGGCGCCGTCTATCGCGCGCATCATCCGCGCTGGGCGTTTGATCCGGTTTCGGGAGAAGGCGCGGCGCGCCATGGCGGGCGCTTCAATCCCGTGGGCATGCCCGCGCTCTATACCGCGCTGCGCCCGGAAACCGCCTGGCTGGAAGCGCAGCAGGGCTTTGCCTTCAAGGCGCAGCCGCTAACGCTGTGTTCGTATGACGTGGATTGCGCCGATCTGGTGGACCTGACCGACACGGCCACGCTGGCTGCCCTGGGCGTGGCCCCGGCGGATCTGGCCTGCGCCTGGGAAGACCTGGCCGATCGCGGGCACACCCCACCCACCTGGCACCTGGCAACGCGGCTGGTGGCGCAGGGTGCGGCGGGCGTGATCGTTCCCAGCTTTGCCCACCGCGCCCAGGCAGACGATCGCAACGTGGTGTTCTGGACCTGGGCCGAGGCGCCGCCCCACCAGGTGCGCGTGGTGGACGACCATGGCCGCCTGCCGCGCGACGACAGTTCCTGGCGCTAGACCTTCAATTTCTTGCCTGCCATGCGCACAATCCCAGGCTGGCACCCTTGGCCAGCGCGGCGGGCACCTTGGCATCGGCCAGGGCTGCGCTGTGTCCGCCCTGGCACACCACGGTTTGCCCGGTGATCCCGGCCAGTTCGATCAGCACCTGGTCCCAATGGCGATATTGCACGTCGTGCGCTTCGCCGGGATAGACGCGGAAGACGACCACGTTGGGGAAATGGTGGTGCCAGTATTCCGCCTGGTCGAGCGTGACCAGCGGATCGGCACCGCCCTGGTAGATGTGCACCGGCGCGGTAACCTTGGAAACATCGGGCGCCGCGCCGCAATAGCGCTGCATCTCGGCCGCCTCGGGCAGGGGATCGCCCATCTGTCCGCGAATGAAGAACGTGCGCGCGCCTTCCTCGAACGCGCGATCGGCAAAGCCGGGGATGCGCCGCGTTGGGCTGGTGGCGGGAAAGGCCCACCAGCTTTGCGGGTTCTGCACTTGCCCGGCAAGGGATTGCGCCAGCGTGGCGAGCGGCACGCCGCATTGCCGCCCCTGCGGATTGGTGGCTGCGGTGGCCAGCATGTGCAGGCTGATCACGCGATCGGGCATCGCCCCGGCCACGGCGGCCATATAGGGGCCACCGCCCGAAATCGCCACGCCGGCAAAGCGCTGCACCGCCAGGTGATCGAGCACGGCGCGCACCTCGCTGGCATAATCGGCATAGGTCCATCCCGGCTGATAGGCGGTATCGCCAAAGCCGTTGCGTTCCACGGTGATGAACCGCAGCTTCAGCGCGACGCGCAGGCTTTTAAGGAAATCGGTCATCCCGCTGGCGCGCGCGCTGGTGCCGGTGCCGCCGATGAACACCACGCTGCGCCCGCCCAGGTCACCGCTGTCGGTGAAATGGACCACGCGCCCGCCTGGCAGGGTCAAGGCCTGGACCGCCGGCCCGAAATCGTCGAAGCGATCGGGCAGCGGCGGGACCACTGCGGCGGGCTGGGCTGGTGCTTTGGCCAGGCCCGGGGTTGCGGCCGTCGCCGCCAGAAGAAACGCGATCATCAGGCGGCGCATCGGTCTTTCCTTTCTGTTCAGCCCAGCGATATCCGGCGGCCGGCGCCATCGGGAACCGGCAGATCGGCCTGCGCCGTTGCCAGTTCCGCCATGCGCGCCGCTGGCACGCCGGTGGCCGGCCCGGCCCGGCCGGTGTCCTTGCTGACATGCAACAGCATCTGTTCGGCCGTGGCCACCAGTTGCCCGTCGCTGCCGCGAAACAGGCTGTGGAACACGTGGGCGCGCTTGGCATCGGCGCCCAGAATCTGCGTGGCGGCCACCAGGCGATCGCCCGCGTGGGTTTCGCCCAGATGGCGGATGTGGGTTTCCACGGTGAACCAGCTGCCGGCCTGCGCCAGGTAGGCCGCATCCACGCCGATGTGCCGCAGCAGCGCATCGGTGGTATCGCCAAACACCTGGAGGTAGCGATGCTCGGTCATGTGGCCGTTGTAGTCGATCCATTCCGGCGCCACGTCGGTGGCGTGGAGGGCCAGGGGCCGGCGTTCGTCGATGCTGCTGGCGAGCGGGGCGGGGGCCTGCTCCATCAGGCGGCGGGCATAGCTGGCAAGGGTTTGCCCAGCGCCGTAATCCTGCCCGCGCAGGCCCGAAAGCACGGCGATCAGGCAATCGTCGCGCTGGCGCTCCAGCGCGCGGATCGACATGTCGCCGGCCTGGTCGTCAGACTGCGCGGCAACCGCGTCGATCAGCTCCTGCGTCAGTTCGGGTGCTTCGAGCTTGGTCCACGGCAGTTTCAGCGCAGGGCCGAACTGCGCCAGGAAATGGCGCATCCCGGCCTCGCCGCCGGCCATGCGATAGATCAGGAACGTGCCCATGAACGACCAGCGCAGCCCGGCGCCAAAGCGGACCGCGTCGTCGATTTCCTCGGTCGTCGCCACGCCGTCGTTCACCAGCCACAGCGCCTCGCGCCACAAGGCTTCGAGCAGGCGATCGGCGATGAACCCGTCGATTTCCTTGCGCACATGCAGCGGGTGCATGCCGATGGCCGAATAGAAGGCGGCGGCGCGGTCCCTGGTTTGGGTTGAGGTCTGGGCGCCGCCGCAGATTTCAACCAGCGGCAGGAGGTATACCGGGTTGAAGGGATGACCCACGACCAACCGTTCGGGATGGGCCATGCCCGATTGCAGGCGTGTGGGCAAAAGGCCCGAGGTGGACGAGCCGATCACCACGTCGGGCCGCGTGGCGGCATCGATGCGGGCCAGGATCGCGATCTTGAGGTCTTCGCGTTCGGGCAGGCTTTCCTGCACGAAATCGGCATCGGCTACGGCGTCTTCCACGCTGCTGGCCAGGCGCAGGTGGCCTTGCGCGGGCAGGGCGCCGGGCACCAGCTTGTCCCAGGCGCGGCGTGCGGCGGCCAGCACGGTCGTCACCTTGCGTTCGATTTCCGGATCGGGATCGAAGATCGCCACGTCGATGCCGTTGAGCAGCATGCGCGCCGCCCAGCCGGCGCCGATCACGCCGCCGCCGACCAGCCCCGCCCGGGCGATGGAATGCGCCGCCATTACGCCACCTTCCGCAGCTTGAGCTTTTCCCGCACCTCGGCCGGGCCCATCACGCGCACGTTCATCGCCTCGATGATGGTGCGCGCGCGGGTGACCAGATCGGCGTTGGAGGCCTTGACCCCGCGCGAGAGATAGAGGTTGTCTTCCAGGCCCACGCGGACGTTGCCACCGGCCAGCACGGCCATGGCCACGAACGGCAGCTGCCGCGCGCCGATCGAAAAGGCCGAGAACGTGGCGCCTGGCGGCAGCTGGTTGACCATCGCCATGGTCGTGCCCGGATCATCGGGCGCGCCATAGGGGATGCCCAGGCACAGCTGGATCATCACCGGATCATCGAGCAGGCCTTCCTTGATCAGGTCTTTGACAAAGACCAGGTGGCCGAAATCGAACACTTCCAGTTCGGGCCGCACGCCCAGTTCCTGCACTTTGGCCGCCATGGCGCGCAGGTGGCTGGGCGTGTTGGTCATCACATAGTCGCCCAGCGAAAAGTTCATCGTGCCGCAATCGAGCGTGCAGATTTCGGGCAGAAGTTCCACCACATGGGCCAGCCGTTCCATCGGGCCGACCATGTCGGTGCCCACCGGATTGAGCGGCAGGGGATTTTCGCCCGCGCCGAACACCACATCGCCGCCCATGCCGGCGGTCAGGTTGATGATCACGTCGGTATCGGACTCGCGGATGCGCTCCACCACTTCGCGATAAAGCGCGACATCGCGGCTGGCCTGCCCGGTTTGCGGATCACGCACATGGATGTGGGCAATCGCGGCGCCGGCCTTGGCCGCCTCGATCGAGGCCTGCGCGATCTGCGCCGGCGTGATCGGCAGGTCGGGATGACGGCTGGCGGTGTCGCCCGAACCGGTAACCGCGCAAGTGATGAACACGTCGCTCTGCATCGCAACTCCCCCGTGCTGATGATGCCAGCATGCGGCAGGTGCCGTGAAAATTTGACGCGAAAAACGACACAGATGATGCAATTTGCGACGCGGCGTGTTTTCCTGCGCGGCGATGACCGAACCCGCGATACCCCCGCCTGAACGAATCGATTTCCTGCTGGTGGAGGGCTTTTCCGCCCTGGCGTTCTTTTCCACGGTGGAGCCGCTGCGCGTGGCCAATCGCCTGGCCGCCCAGCCGCTGTTTGCCTGGCGCCTGCATTCCGCCGATGGCGAGCCGGTGGCGGCATCGAGCGGGATGCGCGTGGTGGTCGATGCGCCGCTGGCTGCGCTCGATCCGCCGGGCACGCTGATCGTGTGCGCCGGGTTCCATCCCGAACGCGGCCTTGGGCGCGCCGGGCTGGCCGCGCTGCGCCGCTTTGGGCGCGGCGGCGGGCGGTTTGGCGCGATCGACACCGGCATCGTGCTGCTGGCCCAGGCCGGGGTGGCCGGGCCGGGCCCGGTGGCGATCCACTGGGAAGCGGAAAGCGGGTTTCGCGAGGCCTGGCCGCAGATCGCCGTGGCCGATGCGCTCTACACGCTGAGCGAGCGGTTGTTCAGCTGTGCCGGTGGCACCGCCGCGCTCGACATGATGCTCGAACGCATCGCCCGCGCCCATGGCCTCGCTTTTGCCAATACCGTGGCCGAACAGTTCATCCACGACCGCATTCGCCCGGCCGGCGAAGGGCAGCGCATGGCGGCCGGCCAGCGCCTGGCGATCCGCGATCCGCACCTGCTGCGCGCGATCGCCGCGATGGAGGCCCACCTCGACCTGCCGTTGCGCTCGGCCGACCTCGCCCGCCAGGCAGGCGTGGGCGTGCGCCGGCTGGAGCGGCTGTTCCTGGCGCATCTGGGGGTTTCGCCGCAGCGCCACTACCGCCGGCTGCGGCTGGAGCGGGCGCGGGTGCTGCTCGAAACCACCGACCTGCGCGTGCTCGACGTGGCGCTGGCCACGGGCTTTGATTCGGCATCGGCGCTGACCCGCGATCTGCGCCGCGCGTTTGGCATCACCGCCACCGCCGCCCGCCGTGGCACCCGCTTTGCCCGCGCTACCACCGCCGAGTGAGCCTTGCGCATTTCCCCCCTTGCGGCCCCCGGCCAAGCCCCCCAGCATCGCGTGTACACACGGGCGTGCACAGGCACGACCCGCCAAGACGGGGGAAATGGGCCATGTCCAGCCAACCGGTTACGCGCTCGCGGATAGAGGCGCATTCGATCGATTTCGTGCCGCTGGCCGAGCGGCATGGCAAAGTCTGGCATCTGTGGCCGGTGTGGTTTGCCGGCGATGCGCACCTGGCCACGCTGGCCACCGGCGCGCTGGGCATTGCCATGGGGCTCAACCTGTTCTGGTCGCTGGTGGCGATCGTGGGCGGCTGCGCGCTGGGCACGTTCTTCATGGCGTTCCATGCGGCGCAGGGGCCGCAGCTGGGCCTGCCGCAGATGATCCAGTCGCGCCCGCAGTTCGGCTATCGCGGGGCGCTGCTGGTGTGGGTGGTCGCGCTGATCACCTACGTTGGCTACAACGCGTTCAACCAGGTGCTGGCGGCGCAGACGGTGCAGGAACTGGCAGGCCTGCCACCCCGGCCGACGATGGCGGTTTTCACCATTCTGGCGATGGGCGTGGCGCTGATCGGCTATGACCTGATCCACCGGGCGCAGCGCACGCTGGCCTTTGCCCTGATCGCGATCCTGGCGGTGTTTACTGCCGGCGCAGCCTGGCTGGTGCCATTGCCCGCTGGGCAGTTCGATCCGCACCGCTTCGTGATGATCCCGTTCCTGCTGCAGTTCTTTGCCGCGGCCGCGTATCAGCTCAGCTGGTCGATCTATGTTTCTGATTATTCGCGCTATCTTCCGCCCGAAGTGGGCGTGCGCGCGGCGTTTTGGTGGACCTTTGGCGGTGCCATGCTGGGCGGGGTGTGGATGATGGCGGTGGGGGCGATCGCCGCCGCCGCGCTGCCGCAGGATGGCGTGATCGCCGCTGCGCGCATGGTGGGGGACCAGATCGTGCCCGGGTTTGGCATGGTGCTGCTGGTCGTGGCCTTTGCCGGGCTGATCACGGCCACTTCGCTCAATTTCTACGGCGCGTCGCTGACGCTGCTGTCGATTGCCGATTCCTTCATGACCCTGCGCAGCACGATCCGCGAACGAGTGGTGTCGCTGGTGATCGTCACGGTGCTGGCTTCGGCGCTATCGTTTTCCGCATCGAAGGATTTCATGCACGATTACGAACTGCTGCTGTCGGTGCTGCTGTATATCTTCACGCCATGGACGGCGATCAATCTGGTCGATTTCTACATCGTGCGAAAAGGGCATTATTCGATTGCGGCGATATTTGATCCAGACGGCATCTATGGGCGGTGGAATGCGCGCGGGCTGATCGCCTATCTTGCCGGGTTCCTGGCCATGGTGCCGTTCTTCAGCACGCATGTTTTTACAGGGCCGGTCGCGCGCGCCCTGGGCGGGGCAGACATCTCGATGCTGATCGGCTTGCCGGTCTCGGCGCTGGCCTATCTCGTCTTGTGCAGAAACGTTTCGGCAACGCAACAGATGGAGGTGCCGCAGCATAAGCAAAGCGTTTGTTGACCATAAGTTGCGCTTTGCATAACTTTTTTGACAGGAGGACCTGGCTGAATTGATCCGGTGAGTCCGCACAAGCGCATAACGCCCGCGTTCCCGTGATCATTCAGTACAACACATGGGGGAATTCATATGCGTTATAAGCATCTATCCGGCGTTGCTCTGCTTGCGCTCGCCGGCGCCGCTTCACCCGTCCTCGCGCAATCAGCACCCGATGCGGCAACGCCGGCGTCTGCTGCCGGGGGCGATGACGAAGGCAGTCCCATCGTTGTCTATGGCCGTGGCGAAACCCGCCAGGTCCAGACCGTTACCGCGGTTGATATCAAGGCCGCCACGCCCGGTACCAGCCCGCTCAAGGTGCTGGAAAAGCTGCCGAGCGTTTCGGTGCAATCGGCCAATGCGCTGGGTACCAACGAATGGTCCACGCGCTTTTCGGTGCGCAGCTTCAGCCAGAACCAGCTTGGTTTCACGCTCGATGGCGTGCCGCTGGGCGACATGAGCTATGGCAATTTCAACGGCCTGCACATCAGCCGCGCGATCGCCTCGGAAAACATTGGCAGTTCCACCCTGGCGCAGGGTTCGGGCGCGCTCGATACGCCGTCGAGTTCCAACCTGGGCGGCACGGTACAATTCTTCAGCCAGACGCCGACCGACGATTTCGGCGTCGATACCCAGGCCAGCTATGGCAGCGAAAACGCCTATCGCCTGTTCGGCCGGCTCAACACCGGCGATCTGGGTGGCGGGGTCAAGGCCTATGTCAGCGGATCGTGGCTCGATGCGCCCAAGTGGAAGGGCGAAGGCAAGCAGCAGGCCTGGTCGGTCAACAGCAAGATCGTGGTGCCGCTGGGCACGAGTGCCAAGCTGACGGCCTTTGCCAACTATTCCGATTTCAAGGACGACGACTACATGGATATGTCGCCGGCCTTGATCCAGAAATATGGCTGGAACTGGGATTATATCCGCAACGATTACAAGACCGCTCTGGCGATTGCCAAGAACCTGCAATCGGATCTGGTCAACTATTCCAAGTATTGCGCCAATTACGCCGGATACAGCCAGACGATCTGCGCCGATGATACCTATTACAACGGCTATGGCCTGCGTAAGGACTTCCTGGCCGGCGCCAGCCTGACGGCGGACCTCGGCAGCGGCCTGTCGCTGCGCATTTCGCCCTATTATCACCACAACAAGGGCATCGGTACGTGGTGGACGCCCTATACCCCAACGCCGGGCGGCGCGGCGCTGTCGATCCGTTCCACTTCGTACAAGATTGCGCGCGGCGGCCTGACCGGGGCGCTGACCTACAAGATCGGCACCAACGAGCTGGAACTGGGCGGTTGGTACGAATCCAACAAGTATACCACGGCGCGGCAGTTCTTCCCGCTGGCGGACTCGACCACGTCGAGCATCGACAACCGCGAGTGGCCGCAAAATCCGTTCTACACGCAGTATAAGTACAACTTCAAAATCACCACCGCGCAGTTCTTTGTCCAGGATACGTTCCAGGCCACCGACAGCCTCAAGATCAACGCCGGCTTCAAGGGCCTCAGCGTGATCGTCGACAACCAGTACGATCCCGCCAGCCAATCCAGCGCTGCCGCGCGCGATACCTCGGGCCGGCTCAAGGCGCGTGACCTGTTCCTGCCGCAGGCGGGCGTGAACTATACGTTCAATCCCCAGGTCGAGGCGTTCCTCAGCTATGCCGAGAACATGCGCGCCTTTACCACCGATCCGTTCATGACGAACCAGGCCGGTTTCCAGGCCATCAAGAACACGATCAAGCCGGAAACCTCGAAGACGGTGGAAGGCGGCCTGCGCTTCCATCTCGATCACTTCGAAGGCTCTATCGCGGGCTATCACGTCAAGTTCGAGAACCGGCTGCTTTCGGTGCAGCCCTGCGCCATCATCGTAGGCTGCGCCACGGTGCTGTCCAACGTGGGTTCGGTCACCACCAACGGGGTGGAACTGGCCGGCACCTATCACCTGACCCGGGCGCTGTCGCTCTATGGCTCGTATTCCTATACCGATGCGCGGTATGACGACGACGTGCTGAGCGGCGTGCTCTACCCCACCAAGAACAAGCAGGTGGCGACGGTTCCGGCGCACCTCGCCAACGCCGAAATCGCCTATGACGATGGCGTGATCAGCGGCCGGATCGGCGCCAATTACCAGTCCAAGCGCTATTACACCTATACCAACGATGCCAGCGTGCCCGGCCGCGTGCTGGTCGATGTCTCGCTGGGCTATCACTTCGATGCCGCCGACGGCCCGCTGCATAATCTGGAAATCCAGGGGAACGTCACAAATCTGTTCGACAAGAAGTATATCGCGACGCTCGGTGAGAACGGTCTGGCCTTCACCGACCCCGGTGGTACGCTGCAGTCGATGCTGGTGGGGGCGCCGCGCCAGGCCTCGATCACGCTGCGCAAGCGGTTTTGACAGAGTACGGATGCCGGCGAGCGCAGCGCCGGCATCCGCCTGTTTATTGAGGCAAGCATGATGACGTATCGGCCGGCGCGCCGCAGTTTCCTGAAAGCGGTGGCGGCGGCCGGGGCGGCCGGAACCTTGCCGCAATCGATCGCCACGGCTCTGGCGCTGCCGGCCGCACGGCGCACCGGCACGCTGGCCGATGTCGAACATGTGGTCATCCTGATGCAGGAAAACCGCTCGTTCGATCACTATTACGGCACCCTGC
This sequence comes from Novosphingobium sp. SG754, assembly GCF_013149315.1. Taxonomy (NCBI): domain Bacteria; kingdom Pseudomonadati; phylum Pseudomonadota; class Alphaproteobacteria; order Sphingomonadales; family Sphingomonadaceae; genus Novosphingobium; species Novosphingobium sp. SG754. Next base: position 337,891 of record NZ_JABGCC010000003.1, read on the forward strand.
GCGGGGTGCGCGGCTATGGCGATCCGCGCCCGCTGCTGCTGCGCAATGGGAAAAGCGTGTTTCACCAGCCCACGCCCGATCGCCAGGGCGTGGTGCTGCCGTTTCGCATGGATGGCCGGATCAGCAATGCCCAGGGCCTGAAAAGCCTGGACCACAGCTGGAAGGGCGCCTTTGCCGATTGGGCGGAATACGACAGCTGGATCAAGCACAAGACGCCGCAATCGATGGGCCATTTCGTGCGCGAGGACATCCCGTTCTATCACGCGCTGGCCGATGCCTTTACCATCAACGATCAGTATTTCTGCTCGATCCACGGGCCGACCAATCCCAACCGCATGTTCCTGTTTTCCGGCACCAGCGGGCTGAGCGCAGGCGACGATCGCGCCCAGGCGGTGGACAATGCCGACGATGGCAACTGGACGGCCGACATGGCGCGCGACAAGGCCGATTTCCCCGGCGCGGCGCGCTGGACGACCTATGCCGAGCGGCTGGAACAGGCCGGGGTAAGCTGGCAGGTCTATCAGGAATACGAGAATTTCGGCGACAACTCGCTGCCGTACTTCGCCAATTTCCGCGGGCTCGATCGTGCGTCGTCGCTCTATCGCCGCGGGCGGGCGTGGGTGGCGGGATCGAGCGCAGAAACGGCCGAAACCTCGCAGGCGCAATATCTGGTCTCTGCCTTTGCCAAGGACGTGGCCGCCGATACGCTGCCGCAGGTTTCGTGGATCGTGGCGCCGGCGCGCTATTCCGAGCATCCCGAGGCGACGCCGGCCTTTGGCGAAAGCCTGACCGCGCGCCTGATCGAAGCGCTGGTGGCCAATCCCAAGGTCTGGGCCAAGACCGCGCTGATCATCAACTATGATGAGAACGACGGCTTTTTCGACCATGTGCCGGGCCCGGTGCCGGCGGTGAACCGTGCCCAGGGGCTGAGCAGCGTGGACACGCATGGCGAGGCCTACAAGGGCGAGCCGGTGGGCCTGGGCATCCGCGTGCCGCTGATGATCGTTTCGCCCTGGACGCGCGGCGGCTTTGTCCATTCCGGGGTCAATGATCACACCTCGGTGATCCGCTTCCTGGAGCGGCGCTTTGGCGTGATGGAGCCCAACATTTCGCCCTGGCGCCGCGCGGTCACCGGCGATCTGGTCGACATGTTCGATTTTGCCGATCCCGATGGAGCGGCGCTGCATGCCTTGCAGGCATTGCCCGCGATCGGCGATTATCGCGCGCGTGTGGCGGCGCAGGCCGCCCTGCCGCAGCCGCATCCGCCGGCTGACCAGGCCATGCCCCGGCAGGAACCCGGCCAGCGCCCGGCGCGCGCGCTGCCCTATCGCCTGGCGGTGGGCGAGGTGGGCAGCGGCGCCGATTGGCAGCTGGAATTTGCCAATACCGGCCGCCAAGGCGCGGTATTCCAGGTTTATGATCGCGGCGGCACCGCCGGCCCGTGGACCTATACCGTGGCCGCCGGTGCCACCTTGCGCGATCGGCCGCCCGGCCTGGCTGCCGGGCCGTGCCGCCTGACGGTGCGCGGGCCCAATGGCTTTGTGCGCGATCTGGCTGGGCCGCTGCCGCCGCCCGCGCGTGTATCGGTGCAGGAAGCGGGCGATACGCTGCTGGTGGCACTGGCCAATCCTGGCGCGGCGCCGGTCACGCTGTCGCTGCGGCACCTGGCCTATGGCTCGGCCTCGGCCACGCCACAGCGCATCGTGCTGGCGCCCGGCCAGGCCCGCACGGTGCGGGTGCCGATTGCTGCCAGCCATCACTGGTATGATCTGGCCGTGGACGGCCCCGATGGCTTTCGCCGCCGTTTTGCCGGCCACGTCGAGACCGGCAAGCCGAGCTGGTCTGACCCGGCGATGGGGACGATGGTCGAGGTGTAGGCTGGTTGCGGTTTTGATAATTACAGCGGGACCCCGGATCAAGTCCGGGGTGACGAGAAAATAAAGCTATCCTAACATGTTACCGTCACCCCGGACTTGATCCGGGGTCCCGCTTTGATCCCGCCGCCTCAGCCCAGCGGTTCTTTCAGCCAGGCCACGCCACGGCGCAGCAGATCGTGGAATACCGGCAAATCCCAGGCGCAGCGGTCCACGCTGGGCCACCAGTCAAGCATCGGTTGCAGATCATAGTGCCCGCGGCAGTGGCCCAGGGTGAGGTAGAGCACCGCGCCCTGGCCGTGCTCCTTGATATAGAACACTGGATGGCGGCCGGGGGCGGCAGCGGCCTCGACAAAGCCGGTGCCCGGCTCGGTGCAGCAGGTATCGAGCAGGACGTGCAGGTTGCCGTGGGTTTCGAGGTGATAAAGCTCGTCCGTGGTGTCGAACGGTTCCACCCCGGCAACCAGCGGGTGATCAGGATCGGCCACTTCGACGCGATAGGGTGCGATCGGTGGGTGGCTGATGAACTGGCTGCCCAGCATGTCCATGAACAGCGGCGCCCAGCGCGGCGCATCCCACAGCCCGGCGTTGGGCCCCTGGTCGAGCAGGCGTAGCACCGAATTGGTGCCGTGCAGGGCATACCAGCGCCCGCCGCGCGCCAGCCAGGCGCGCAGCGCTTCCTGCGCGGCCAGTGAGGGCGTCACGTCGCAGGTATAGGTGATCAGGATATCGGCCGCTTCGATCGCGGCGATGTTCTCGTAATCCTCGAACACGCGGGTGCGCACGGCGGGATCGTCGGCCAGCAGTTTCAGCAGTTCCAGCCGGGCGAAATCCATGTCGTGCCACACCCCGCCGCAGATGAGCACGCAGTCGATGCGGCGCGGGTGGCTCTGCCCGGGTTCGCTCACGCACCGGCTCCGTCGCTGCCTTCGGGAATGCCGAGGTATTGATCGAGCGTCTGCTGGAACTGGCGCAGGCGGATTTCCTGGTAGTTGCCCAGCTGCACCTTGCCGGTCTTGGAGGCGTGGAGGCCTTCCTGCACATAGGGCAGGTTATCCATGTCCTGTTCGAACACGTCGCCCAGGATGCCCAGTTCGGGCGCCTCGGTCCATTTCTGGTCAAGCCGCAGGAACTTCATCGGCACGCCGCGCGGATGCTTTTCACCCTTTTTCACGCGCATCAGGATGCGCACTTCCATGATGCAGGTATCGGGCGTCTTTCCGGGGCGCCAGCGATAGACGATGTTGGGCATGAACCCGCCCCACGGGGCGAAGTTGGGGAACACGTTGTAGACCAGCGCATCGAGCAGTTCGGCATCGGTGGCGTGATCGTGGTCATAGCCGGTCTGCGCGGTATAGGCGGCGCGCATCTTGGCACCCAGCGCCTCGCGCGCGGTCATGCCTTCGGGCACTTCGACAGCATAGGGATCGGCGGAGGTATCATAGTTGTCGCCGCTGCGGCCGTTGTACTTGACGAACTGGTCAACGATCCACTGCTCGCTCTTGCCCGCCGGATCGAGGTGCGGAGACATCGTGCCGAACGGCACGAGGTTGACGTTCACATGATCGCCCCAGGTCCAGTAGGCGCTGTTGCAATCGCCGGTGAAAGGCAGCAGCTGCGGGTGGGTGACCACGGTGTGCCAGGCTTCCATGAAGGCTTCGGCCGTGACTTTCCAGTTGGCCGGCACTTCCTTGCCCACCCACATTACCGTCACGCATTCTTCATGGCGCCAGCGCTTGAAGTGATCGGGCAGCGGGGCAAGGAATTCCTCCAGGCTCGGCCCGCCGGGCTCTTCCCGCAGGAAGATGTAGCCGCCCCACTGGCCCACCTCTACCGCCGGCAGCGCCAGCTTGTTTTCATCGAGGTGGGCGAAATCCCACTTGCATGGCATGTGGTTGAAACTGCCGTCCTTGTTCCAGGCAAAGCCATGGAACGGGCAGACGAAGCGATCGGCCGTGCCATCTTCGGTGCGCAGCTTGCGGCCGCGATGGAGGCACACGTTGTGCATGGCGCGCACCGATCCATCGTCCTGGCGCGAGATGAGGAAACTGCGCCCGGCGTTTTCATAAACGACATAATCGCCCGGCTCGGGCAGGTCTTCCTCGCGCGCGGCGAACTGCCACACGCGCGGCCACATCCGCTCGCGTTCCAGCTGGGCGAAATGCTCGCTGGTATAGCGCGCGGCGGCGATCGGCGTGCTGCCGCGGTTCTGATAGCTGGGCGTGGTCAGCACCTCGGGCGCGGGCCGCGAATCGGCGGCCATCAGTTCCAGCCAGCTGATCCCCTCGCTGACCGGCAGGCCGCAGCTTTCGGGCGTAGGGCGCTGGGCCACGGTGTCTGCGCTTGCGGTATCGGGTGCTGCCATGGTGGGTGCCATCCTGTCCTCTCGCGCCGGATCGTGACTGCCCGGCCTACATGCCAGCATGGTCTAGGACGGCGACGCGGCGCAAGTCACCTTGCTGAAAGCATAGGTTTCGCGCGCGCCCGGATCGCGGCATGATCACCCATCAAGACCAAAATGCGGGAGAGAATGGCCGTGTCCAGGAGGCTGGAAGGAAAAGTGGCGCTGGTAACCGGCGGCACCAGCGGGATCGGCGCAGGCGTGGTGCGCCGCCTGGCGGCCGAAGGCGCCAAGGTGGTGTTTACCGGATCGCGCGCCGAACTGGGCGAGGCACTGGCGCAGGAGGTGGGCGGCCGCTTTGCCAGCCACCGCGTGGAAGATGCCGCCGCCTGGCCGGGCCTGATCGAGAGTCTGCTGGCCGAGCATGGCCGGCTGGACATTGCGTTTGCCAATGCCGGCACCGAACAGGGCGACGCCAATATCGAGGACGTGACGATCGAAGGCTGGTCCAAGATCGTGGCCATCAACCAGACCGGCGTGATGCTGACCGTGCAGCACGCGATCCGCGCCATGGCCCGCAACCAGGGCGCGACGGGATCGATCATCATCAATTCCTCGATGAACGCGGCGCGCCCGCTGGGCAACTATGTCACCTATTCCACCACCAAGGCCGCTGTCGTGGCGCTGGCCAAGTCGGCCGCGGTCTATTGCGGGCAAAAGCGCTATCGCATCCGGGTCAACGCGATCCTGCCGGGCGTGGTGGAAACCGACCTGATCCGCGCCATCATGGAAAGCCAGCCCGATCCGGCCGCCGTGCGCGCGATCTATGAAGGCATGGCGCCGATGAACCGCATGGCGCAGGTGGAGGAAGTGGCAGGCCTGGTCGCCTATCTGGCAAGTGACGAGGCGAGCTTCATTTCGGGCGCGGAACTGACGATCGACGGCGCCACCACGGCCGGGATGATGGGGGTATGACGATGGCACGTCTGCACGGGCGCATCGCCCTGGTTACCGGGGGCCTGCGCGGCATTGGCCTGGCGATTGCCACGCGCCTGGCGAGCGAAGGCGCGGCAGTGACGATCAGCGATCTCGACGCGCCCGACAGCGCGGCGGTGGCGCAGGCCCTGGCCGCGCTGGGCAGCGATGCGGCCTATCTGCGCGCAGATGTTACCAGCGAAGCCGATTGGGCCAGTATCGCCGCGCAGATGGAGGCCAAGGGCGGCTGCCATATCCTGGTCAACAATGCCGGCACCGATCTGACCGGCGCGGTCGAAACCTTGAGCCTGGACGCCTGGCGCAAGATCATGGCGATCAATGTCGATGGCGTGTTCCTGGGCACGCGCGCGCTGGTGCCGCTGATGGCGCGCAGCGGCGCCGAGGTCGCCGGCGGGGCGAGCATCATCAACGTCAGCTCGATCATGGGGCTGGTCGGCTATTCGGAAGTATCCGCCTATAACGCCAGCAAGGGCGCGGTGCGCCTGTTCACCAAGGGCATCGCGGTGGAATTTGCGCAAAAGCGCATGCCGATCCGCGCCAATTCGCTGCATCCCGGCTTTGTCCGCACACCGCTGCTCAATGCCGGGTTCCAGCGCTGGGTGGACAAGGGCTTTGCCGAAAAGCCCGAAGATCTGGTCGCGGCGATGGAAGCAGCCACGCCCAACGGCCGCCTGGCCGAACCGGAAGAACTCGCCGGCCCCGCCGCGTTCCTGGCGAGCGCTGACGCCAGCTATATGACCGGGGCCGAACTCGTCATCGATGGCGGCTGGACCGCGCAATAGGGAAAGACGCCATGGCATTTGAACTCGATAACGTGGTCGCCGTGGTGACCGGCGCGCGCGGCGGCATTGGCCGCGAGGTGGTGCGCGCGATGAAAGCGGCAGGGGCTACGGTGATCGCCACCGACGTGGCGGCGCCCGATGACGGTGTGGCCGATCATGCCCTGGCGCATGACGTGACCAGCCAGGCCGATTGGCAGGCCGTGGCGGATCTGGCGGCGGAAACCTATGGCCGCATCGATGCTCTGGTCAACGTGGCCGGCATCAGCGTGGTAGCCAGCATCGAGGAAACCCCGCTGGAAGAATGGCGGCGGATCAATGCGGTCAACGTGGAAAGCGTGGTGATCGGCGTGCAGACCCTGCTGCCGCTGTTGAAGGCGGGCGGCAAGGCACGCGCCAGCGGCGCTTCGATCGTCAACTTTTCCAGCGTGGGCGGCATCAAGGGCGCGCCGTTCAATGGCGCCTATTGCACCAGCAAGGCGGCGGTGAAGATGCTGTCTAAATGCATGGGCGCCGAATTTGCCGCGCTCGGCTACAACATCCGCGCCAACAGCGTGCATCCCGGCGGGATCGACACGCCGATGCTGCAATCGATCATGCAGCGCTATGTCGATCTGGGTGCGGTGCCCTCGCTCGAGGTTTCGATGCAGGGCGTTGTCGCCGCGCATCCGATCGGGCGGCTCGGCCGGCCCGCGGAAATGGCCGGCGGTGTGGTCTATCTCTGCTCTGACGCGGCAAGTTTTGTCACCTGCAGCGAGTTCATGATGGACGGCGGTTACTGCATGAGCTGAAGCCGGTGCGTGGCCCACGCACCGGCGTCATGAGTGGGGCCGTCAGAAGTGGCGGTAGCCCTGATGGCCATAGGGACGGCGGTAGTAACCCGGCCGGCCATAATAGCCGCGATTGCCCCAGCCATTGGGGTGGTAGGGGCGATAGGCCCGGTAATAGTAATCGTGGTAGGGGTAGGGGCGATAGGTCCAGCGGTCGCCGACATAGACCCACGGGCGATACCAGCCCGGCGCGGCATAGTAATAGTTGGAAAAATACACCGTGTCATAGCTGTAGGGCGCTGCGCCCGAGCGCACGACAAAGCCCGGCGGGCAGCCCGGGCTGGTCTGGTTGGCCGTGCTGCCGCCGATCGCGGCGCCGCCCACGGCACCCACGGCCGCGCCGGCCAGCGTGCCAAAGCCACCATCGTGGCGGCTGGACAGGCCATTGCCCACCAGCGCGCCGAAAATCCCGCCGATCACCGCGCCGGCCGTGGCATTGCTGCGTGCCTTGACGCAGTTGTCGCGGGCCCAGGCCTCGGCATCGGCGGCATAGCGCGCGTCACGCTCTGCCTGTGCCTGGTCGATCGCGGCGGGGCTGTAGCCAGGTGGCGGTGGCGGCGGGCGGGTGCCATCGTATCCGGGCGGCGGGCCCTGATCATAGCTTTGCACCTGCACCGACAGCGTCGTGGTGGTGCCATTGGGGGCATAGCCCTGGGGCGGTTGCTGGTTATAGCCGCGCTGGTCATACCCCTGTTGGTTGTATCCCTGCTGATTATAACCTTGGGGCGCGTTCTGATCGTAATAGCCCGGCGGCGGGCCCTGATCCTCTCCCTCCTGATCGCCCGGAGGCGGCGGCGGCGCGCGATAGCCCTGCTGGGGCGGCGGGGGCGGATAATCGGAATAGCTGCCGGCCTGCTGAGCAGAGGCGCTGCCAGCCATCAGCGGCAAGACCGCCATGGCCGCGGCGCCGGTTGCAAGAATGATGCGGGAAAGAGGCTGTGCCATCGGCTTGATCCACTCACTGTGATGCGTCGTGGCTATGGCCGGGCGCGTGAACGGATGCTGACGGTTTTTCCGCTTTGCGACGAGCCGATAAAAGGGTTGGCTGGGGCGCGTTACGTGCTGGTAGGATAGCCAGGTCGCAGGGCCCGCCAACCACTTGGTTGCGGGCCCCTTTCCTGCATTCTCGTCACGCTGCGGCGGAGCGGCGGGCCAGTTCACATTGCGACCAGATGTCGCTCAAGGCATCGATCAAACGATCGATATCGCCGTCGCTGTGCACCGGCGAAGGCGTGATGCGCAGGCGTTCGGTGCCGCGCGGCACGGTGGGATAGTTGATTGGCTGCACATAGATGCCGTGGTTGTCCATCAGCCAGTCGCTGATGCGCTTGCACTTGCGCGCGTCGCCCACCATCACCGGGATGATGTGGCTGGGATTGGGCAGGTGCGGAATGCCCATGGCATCGAGCCGGCGGCGCACGGTGGCGACGCGTTCCTTGTGGCGTGCGCGCTCCATCTCGCTGCCTTTGAGATGGCGGATGCTGGCCGCTGCGCCAGCTGCGAGCGCGGGGGGCAGGGCCGTGGTGAAGATGAAGCCGCTGGAAAAGGTGCGCACGAAATCGCACAGGCTTTCCGACGCGGCGATATAGCCGCCCATCACCCCGAACGCCTTGCCCAGCGTGCCTTCGATCACGGTGATGCGGTCCATCAGCCCTTCGCGTTCGGCCACGCCGCCGCCGCGCGGGCCATAGAGGCCCACCGCGTGGACTTCGTCGATATAGCTCATCGCGCCGTGCGCTTCGCACACGTCGAGAATCTCGGCGATCGGGGCGATATCGCCATCCATTGAATAGACGCTTTCGAACGCGACCAGCTTGGGCACGTCGGGCCCATATTGGCTCAGCAGTTCATCGAGATGGGCGGCATCGTTGTGGCGCCAGATATGGCACTTGGCGCGCGAATGGCGAATGCCCTCGATCATCGAGGCGTGGTTGAGCGCATCGGAAAACACCACGCAGCCTGGGATCTTGGCCGCCAGCGTGCCCAGGCCCGCCCAGTTGGAAACATAGCCGCTGGTGAACAGCAGGGCGGCTTCCTTGCCGTGAAGATCGGCCAGTTCATGTTCGAGCACGACGTGGTGATGGTTGGTGCCCGAAATGTTGCGCGTTCCGCCAGCGCCGGCTCCGCATTCATCCAGCACGGCGTGCATGGCATCGAGCACCAGCGGATGCTGCCCCATGCCGAGATAATCGTTGGAGCACCACACCGTGATCGGATGGGTGGTTTCATCGACATAGCGCGTGGCGTGGGGGAAACGGCCGCAGTGGCGCTCGATCTCGGTAAAGATGCGATAGCGGCCTTCCTCGCGAACGTTTGCCAGTTCCCCCTGGAAATAGGTTTCAAAATCCATCGCGCTCGGTCCTCTCGTCCGTGTTCTTGGTTCTTGTGCGTTCAATTGGCAGGATGGCGGCTGGGCAAGGCCCAGCCCCACAAGGCCCCGTCGCGCAGCGGCAGGGCCAGAAACAGGTGTTCCAATGCGCCCAGGGCGGCGAGCGCAAAGAGCAGGCTCGCGCCGGCAGCATCAGCGCTGTTGGCGGGCGCGGCCAGGGCAATGGCGGCCAGCCAGGCGGCCAGCGCCAGGCAGGCGGCAATCGCGGCATAAAGCTCAAGCCCCAGGCGCGGCTTGCCGAAATAGCTTTTGAGATAGCCCAGGTGCGGCGGCAGGATATCGGTGCTCATGTTGGGCACGCCCAGGAAAATGGCGATCTTGGTGCTGAGCCGCATGGCCAGCAGCAGGGCAAAGGCCATGGCGCCGACCTGGTTGGGCGCATCGCGGCTCATCCAGATCAAGCCTGCCGCGCTCAGCGCCAGGGCCACTTCGTGCCAGGCGACGGCTGCCACGGCATGGGAAAAGCGCTGCCAGCCGCGCGCACCGGGCGGGCATGGCTCGCGGCGGGGGCCGGTGACCACGCCGGTCAGGAAGCTGATCTCGTGCCAGGCCCAGATCAGGATCGCCCCGGCGAGCGAGGCATAGACCCCCAGCAGCGTAGCATGCTGCATCGCCAGGGCGATGATCACGATGCCGCCAATCGCGGCGCAGCCGGCCAGCAGCAGGCTGTGGGCAAACGTGTGCCGCGCGCGATTATCCAGCCACGCGACCAGCCCGGTTGCAAAGAACCAGATCAGGATCGTTGCCAGGACAGGCAGGACGTGGCCGGTCCAGCTTACCATGCCGGTTGCAGCCGGACCGTGGCGGGCAGCCGATTGTGGCGCGGGCGCAGCAGGAACATGCGCGCAAAGTTGGCGCCGGCGCCGATTGCCCCGGTGGCGCGCAGCCATGCGCCGGCGAGGCCGCCGCGCGCCTTGCCGGCGGCGATGCGGTTGCTGGCCACGAGCAGGCGGTCCATCGCGCGGCGGAAGCGGGGATCATCGGTATCGAGTTCCACCGGGAAGACCTGGCGCGCGATCTGCGAGCAGATGGTGAAGACGCGGTAATCGTAATCGGTGGGATCGAGGCCCAGCGCCTGGTGAAACACCGGGCGGGCATGATCGCGCACATACATCGTGGCATAGACCGCCAGCAGGAAGAAGCGCACCCACAGCGTGTTGGCGCCGCGCAGCAGCTTGGGATCGGCGCGCAGCAGCAAGGCGAAGGCTTCGCCGTGGCGGAACTCGTCGTTGCACCATTCCTCGAACCAGGCGAAGATCGGGTGGAAGCGCAATTCCGGCTTGGCGGCCAACTGGCGATAGATCGTGATATAGCGGGCGTAGCCGATCTTTTCCGACAGATAGACCGAATAGAAAATGAACTTCGGCTTGAAATAATGGTATTTCTTGGCCTTGGTCAGGAAGCTCAGGTCAATCCCGATGCCTTCGTCCTTCAAGGCTTCGTTGATGAAACCGGCATGGCGGCTTTCATCGCGGGCCAGCAGCTTGAACAGCATCTTCATATCCGGGTTGCTGGTGCGCCGCGCCATTTCGGCATAGAGGATGCAGCCAGAAAATTCCGAGGTAAGCGAGCTGACCAGAAAATCGGTAAATTCGGCGCGCAGTTCCGGTTCGAGCGCGGCGATGATGCCGGCAAAGTCCTGCTCGCGCTTGAAATGATGCTTGTTGGGATCGCTCACCATCTCGGCGATCAGCGCGTCCCATTCGCGCCGCACCGGTGACACGTCGATCGCGTCGAGCGCCTTGAAATCGGTGGTGTAGAAGCGCGGGCTGAGCACGGTTTCGTGGCTCACCATGGCATGAACATCGGCCTTGGCGGCCACCGCAGGATGCTTGGCGGTGTGGGCGTTCATCTGAGGCTCCCAGGTGTGAAGCTGACTTCGTAAAGCTCGGTCAGGCCAAGATAGGCAGCAAGGCGAGTCCAGGCGCGCAGGACCGGGCCGGCGCGCACCACGGTGGCGGTGCGTTCGAACACCACGCTTTGCCCGAACAGCACCCGCACCGGATCACCATGCACACGCACGCGGTCACCGGGATGCACTGCCAGATCGCCTTCCAACTCGACATGGGCGTGGAAATGCGCCGGGCTCTGCTCGATGGCGATGCGGCAAGGCACGGTAAAGGCGCGGGCGCGGATCATGCCTGGCTGCCTTTCAGGAAGCGGGCGAAGGCGGCGCGGTTGGTAGCGCCGAACGAGCCCAATTCCACCGCGCGGCCGGTCGTCGGATCGCGCAGGGTCAGCGCGCCATTGGCCCACTGCGTCAGTTCGAACGGCGCGGCCGGGCCGATGCCGTGCATGCGGCGGTCGCGCGCCATGCCGCGCATCACTCCGCGCACAAAGCCGCCGCCGTCGTTTTCACCCACCAGCACAGCCAGGGTGCGGCCGCTGTCGGTATCGTCCACCACCACGGCGCCATCGGCACGATCGGCAAAGACCAGGTGGCGCACTTCGATCGCGGCAACCTTGTCCTGCGCGCGCTCCACCGCCGGCACCGCCTCGCGATCGAGCACGCCGACGCGCACCAGGGTGGTGAGTGCTAGCGTGATGGCGACTAGCGCGCCGGCCATGGCCAGCGCCGGGCGCGGCACGGTGTTTTCGTGGGAGTGGGCGTGGCTCATGCGGCGGCTCCGGCAATGGGGCCGCTGATCGGCTGCGCGGGTTCAGCGGTATCGGCGCGGACGATGCCGTGCGGCGCGGCCTGGGCGCAGGCCTGGGCCAGCGCTGCTGCCAGGCGCGGCGCATCGGCCAGGGCGCGCAGCATCGGCTGCGGCTGGGCCAGGCGCCAAGGCCGCGCATGGGGCCAGAGCATGGCATAGCCCAGGCGGTGCTGCCCCTTGAGCGTCAGGGCAATATCGCCATGGCCCCGGCCATGGCCGCGCAGATCGGCCGAGGCGATCAGCGAAAGCGGCAGATTGATGCACTTGCCCAGTGCAATGCCGACGCGCAGCACGACGCGGCGGTTGGTCAGGGTATAGACCGTGGTGCGCGCCACCAGCACGGCAAACAGCGTGAGCAAGCCTTGCAGCACGGCGCCGGCCGCCAGAATCGCGCCTGCGCCGATCAGGTTGCCGCTGGCCAGCGCCAGCAGCGCCAGTACCGCGAAATAGCCGGCCAGCCATGGCGCGAACAGCGCGCTGCGCTTGAACGTCTGCCAGTGCGGTGCGGCCTGCCACACGATCCATTCGCCCGCCGGCAGATCGCCGGGAAGGCCGCGCACCGGCTCGAAATCATATTCGCTCACAGCAACGGCTCCAGCCGGTCGGCATTGGCATAGAGATAGCCGGTGCCGAAATAGGCGACGACGCGCTCTTCCTCGTACCGGGTGATTTCACCAGGGTTTTCGGGGAAGGGGGCATTGGCGAAATCGGCAGCGTTGATCGCGCTGATGATCACACCTTCGCGGCGGATCACGGCCATGGCCATCGGCGCCAGCACGATGCGCGTGCCGGTATCGACCGCCAGGTAGCGGATCATGTGTTCGGCGCGGTCGATCCACAGATCGGCCACCGTGCCGGCCCGTGCGCCATCGGCGCCATAGACCGACAGCCCGCGCGGATCGGTGCTGGCGCTGGCCACGGTGATCTGCGGCACGCTGCCGATCGGCACGATGCGCGCGTTGCCATGGGCATCGCGATCGGGAAAGCGCGCGCGATTGGCATAGGCGCCCGGCCCGACGCCAGCGGCAAAGACATCGCCCACCGGGGAATAGGGCGCGCCGCCAAAGTTTTCGCGGCGCGCTGCCTTGATTTCCACCGGCTCGCGGTTTTCGCTGGCGGGCAGCGGCACCGTGACCGTGCCCATGCCGAAGGGCAGGACAAAGGTCTTGGCGCTGGCGGTGGACAGGGGGCCACCGTCGCTATCGACACGGCCGGTCAGCGCGTCTTCCAGCGGATAGCCTTCGCGTCGGTCTTCGCGCCTGAGCCAGAAGATCAGGCAGATAAAGAACAGGACGAAAGCGATCAGCGCGAGTTGCGCGGCATCCACTGTGCCGACGATATTGCCGTGTCTCATGGGAGTTCTCCTTCCCGGCTGCTCATGTCGGAAACTCGGTCAGGCCAAAGCGACGCGCTCCGGCAGGTGAAAGCGTGGCGCGCGCGCCCGACAACTGGCCCACCAGCGGCCCCATCAGGACCAGCGTGACCAGCAAGAGGGCGATCTCGATCGCATAGATCACGCCATAGCCGGTGGCGTGGTGGGCGAGCGTCAGGCCCAGGCCATCGGCCACGGCAAAGCTCGACACCAGATCGCGCAAGACCCCGCCAAACGCGATGGCCAGGCCCGCGGCAGTGGTCTGCACCGCGCCCCAGGCGCCTAGCGCGAGACCGGCGGTATCGCTGCCGGCCTGGCCCATCGCCGCCGTCAGCGTGCCGACCGAAAACAGCCCGGCGCCCGCGCCGATGACCAGCGCGCCCAGGCCCAGGGTGAGCGGGCTTTGCAGCGGGGCGGCGAAGATCACCAGCATGAATGCGGCAATGCCCAGCACCACGCCATAGCCAGCAATGCGCAGCGCATCGATGCCATGGCCCAGCCACCGCGCCGACAGCGCAAAGCCGGCCAGCGCACCCAGCGCCCAGGCGCCCGACAGGCTGGTGGTGGCGCCCACCGACAGCCGCAGCACTTCGCCGCCATAGGGTTCAAGCAGCGGGTCCTGCATGGCAAAGGCGGCCGCGCCCAGGCCGACCGTGGCAAGCAGGCGCATGGTCAGCGGCTGGGCGGCGAACTGGCGCCATACCTGGGCAAAGGGCGGGCGCGGCGTTTCGGGAGAGGCGATCGCGGGGCTGCGCGCTTCCTGCTTCCACAGCGCCACCACGTTGAGCACGAAAGTGGTGACGGCGCAGGCCTGGATCACCTGGACCAGGCGGGTGGGCGTGAAATGGTTGAGCAGCCCGCCCAGGATGGTGGAGCAGACCATCATCCCGGCGAGCAGGGATAGATAGAGCAGCGCCACGGCCCGCGCGCGGCGATCATCGGGCAGGAGATCGCCGACCAGGGCAAGGCCGGCGGTCTGCGTGGTGTGCATGCCGATGCCGGCCAGCAGGAACGCCAGCGCACTGGCGGCCAGACCGACAGCGAACAGATGCGGATCGCGCATCAGCAGCAGCGCAAAGGGCATGATCGCCAGCCCGCCGAACTGCATCAGCGTGCCAAACCAGATGAACGGCACGCGGCGCCAGCCCAGCACCGAGCGGTGTACGTCGGAGCGGTGGCCGATCAGCGCGCGGAATGGCGCGGCGAGTAGGGGAATGGCGATCATCAACGAGACCAGCCAGGCATGGATGCCCAGCTCGACGATCAGCACACGGTTGAGCGTGCCATTGAGCAGCACCGTCATCATCCCCACGCTGACCTGGAACAGCGACAGGCGCAGCAGCCGTGACAGCGGAATGTCGACGCTGGCCGCATCGGCAAACGGCAGCCAGGTCAGCGCCACCCGGCTCCACCTGCTGGCAAGGGGCGTGCGGCGGGCCATCACCGGCGCACCAGTTCCATGCCGTTGGAAATGTAGAAGCCGCTGGAAATGCGCCCGCTGCGCCCCACGCGCCAGCCATCGAGCCGGGCCAGCCGGGCGCGCAGCGCGGCTTCGGCAATCGGCACGATCGCAGGCGAGCGATTGGCGCGGGGGAAAGCCTGGCCCACGGCATGCATCATGCCCAACAGGCGCGTGTGCGGGGCAAAGGTGAAGACGATCGAGCCGGTGCAGCGCGCCGCCAGCCGTTCGAGCGCCCAGGCCATGTCATCGAGCTTGTAATGGATCAGCGAATCCATCGCGACGATGTGATCGAACGTGCCGGTGTCTGACCAGGCCTGCGGCGGATCGAGCATGTCGCCCACGTGCCAGTCGATCCGGCCATGGCCAAGGAACGCCGGGGCCCGCTGGCGCGCGATATCGACCAGCCCGCCGGCGACGTCCACCGCCGTCACCGCCGCGCCGCGCCAGGCCGCTTCCACGCTGAGCGCGCCAGTGCCGCAGCCGGCATCGAGCACGGCACAGCGGCGCAGGTCTTGCGGCAGCCAGCCGAGCAACTGCGCGCGCATGGCATCACGCCCGGCGCGCACCGTGGCGCGGATGCCGCTGACCTTGGCGTTGGAGGTCAGGTCGATCCACGCCTTGCGCGCGCTGCCATCGAAATAGTGCGCCAGGCGTTCGCGTTGCAGCTCGTAGGGAGAGGTTGGGTGCGTGCTCATCATTCGAACCCCAGAAAATCGAAGATATCGCGGTCTTTCATCGGTGCCGCCGCGATCGGGTCCACCCCGTCCCACAGCATCTGCGCCAGGCGCAGGTATTCCTGCTGGGCGGCGATGACTTCGGGCGAGGGTTCCATTTCGAACAGCGTGCACTTTTTGAGGCGGCTGCGGCGGATGGCGTCGAGATCGCGGAAATGGGCGAGGCGGCGCATGCCGATGGCCTGGCTGAAGCGGTCGATCTCGTCGGTGGCGGCAGAGCGATTGGCGATGACGCCCGCGAGGCGCACGTTGTAGTTCTTGGCCTTGGCGCCGATGGCGGCAACGATGCGGTTCATCGCAAAGATCGAGTCGAAATCGTTGGCGGCCACGACCAGAGCCCGCTCGGCATGCTGCAGCGGCGCGGCAAAGCCGCCGCAGACGACATCGCCCAGCACATCGAAGATCACCACGTCGGTATCATCGAGCAGGTGGTGCTGCTTGAGCAGCTTGACCGTCTGCCCGACGACATAGCCACCGCAGCCCGTGCCCGCCGGCGGGCCGCCGGCCTCCACGCACATCACGCCGTTATAGCCTTCGAACATATAGTCTTCCGGGCGCAGTTCTTCCGAATGGAACTCCACCTGTTCGAGCACGTCGATCACCGTGGGCATCAGCTTCTTGGTGAGGGTGAAGGTGGAATCGTGCTTGGGATCGCAACCGATCTGCAGCACGCGGTGCCCAAGCTTGGAAAACGCCGCCGAAAGATTGGACGAGGTGGTGGATTTGCCGATCCCGCCCTTGCCATAGACGGCAAAGACCTTGGCCGTGCCGATGCGATCTTGCGGATCGAGGCGGACCTGCACCGATCCTTCGCCATCTGACGGCGTGAAGCGCGTGGGGGTGTCGATCAAGGTCATGCCGGTTTCCTCATTGCGCCGCGAACACGCCTTCGAGGCGGTCCTCCAGCTCGTCGCTGGCCATGCGCAGGGCCTCGAGCGTCTGTTGATCGGGTTCCCACAGGTGGCGTTCGCAGGCTTCGAGCAGGCGGCCGGCCACGCGGGCGGAACTGTTGGGATTGAGCTGCGAGAGCCGTGCCCGCATCTGCGGATCGAGCACGAAAGTTTCGCTGATGCGCTGATAGACCCACGGCGCGACTTGGCCGGTGGTGGCCGACCAGCCGACGGTGTTGGTCACATGCTGTTCGATGCTGCGCACGCCTTCAAAGCCGTGCTTGAGCATGCCTTCGAACCACTTGGGATTGAGCGTGCGGGTGCGGGTTTCCAGATCGATCTGTTCCGCCAAGGTACGCACCTTGGCCGCGCCCTGCGTGGCATCGACGATATAGACGAGCGCCTCGCTGCCCTTGGCCCGGGCGACTGAGCGGCTGACCCCGCCCAGGCCATCGACATACTGATCGAGATCGGTGATGCCGACTTCGACGCTTTCGAGGTTCTGATAGACGAAATCGACATCGCGCAGCGCACTGTGCAGCAGTTCGCGCCGCTGCGTGGGCGGGCCTTTGACGCCATAGGCATAGCCCTTGTGCGTTTCGAAGGCATTGGCGAGGTCATCGGGGCTGGTCCACACACCGCCGTCGATCATCTGGTTGACGTTGGCGCCATAGGCGCCTTCGGCATTGGAAAAGACGCGCAGCGCCGCCGTTTCCAGGTCGCAATCATGCTGCGCCTGGTGGGCCAGGCTGTGCTTGCGCACGAAGTTCTGTTCCAGCGGCTCGTCGGCGCTGGCCGCCAAGAGCGAGGCTTCGGCCAGCATGCGCGTTTGCATCGGCAGGAGATCGCGGAAAATGCCCGAGAGGGTGATCACCACATCCACGCGCGGCCGGCCGAGTTCGGCCAGCGGCACCAGTTCGGCGCCGACGACGCGCCCATAGCTGTCGATCCGCGGGCGCGCGCCGATCAGGCTCATCGCCTGGGCAATCTGCAGCCCTTCGCTTTTCATGTTGTCGGTGCCCCACAGCACCATGGCCAGGCTTTCGGGGAACGGCTGGCCACCTTCGACATGGCGGGCGATGATGCATTCGGCCTGCTCGCGGCCCTGGATGCAGGCAAACCGGCTGGGCATGGCAAAGGGATCGAAGCCGTGGATATTGCGGCCGGTGGGCAGAACCTGCGGATTGGCGAGAATGTCGCCGCCCGGCGCCGGGCGGATATAGCCGCCATCGAGCGCGTGGATCACCGCGCCGATCTCGTCACTGCGATCGAGCGCGCTTTCGATCCCGGCGCGGTCTGCCTGCGGATCAGCCTCGAGCATGGCATCGACCAGTTCGGCGCGCTCCGCCCCTTGCGGCGCCTGGCCCAGCACGTGCAGCCCGGTGGGGATCAGCGTGCGTTCCAGTTCATAGAGCGCGGGCGCCAGATCGGCGATGGCGCCGCATTCCAGATCGAGCGTGGCGCACTGTTCGCGGATCAGCGCTTCCAGGGCGTCCTGCTCTGCCCCCGGCGTCGACCAGCGCCAGCGTTCGACGCTGCATTTGAGTTCGGCAAAGCCGCGATAGAGCCCGGCGCGCGCCAGGGCCGGGGTGAGATAGCTGATCAGCGTGGCGGCAGAGCGGCGCTTGGCCAGAATACCTTCGGACGGATTGTTGGAGGCGTAGAGGTAGAAATTGGGCAGATCGCCGATCAGCCGTTCGGGCCAGCATTCCCCGCTCAGGCCCGCCTGCTTGCCCGGCATGAATTCCAGCGCGCCATGGGTGCCGAAGTGCAGCACGGCATGGGCGGCGAAATCGTGGCGGATATAGCTGTAGAACGCGGCGAAGGCGTGGGTCGGGGCAAAGCCGCCCTCGAACAGCAGGCGCATTGGATCGCCTTCATAGCCAAACGCGGGTTGCACCCCGACGAAGACATTGCCGAAATGCGCGCCCAGGATCTGGATATGGCCACCATCGCTTTGCAGCTTGCCCGGCGCGGGGCCCCATTGCGCCTCGATCTGGGCGAGGTGGGGTTCGCGGCGCACGTGTTCATCGGCGCTGATCCGCGCAGCGACATTGGCATCACTGCCATAGCGGGCGGCATTGCCGTGCAGGATCGCATCCTGCAGCGTGGCGACGCTTTCGGGCACGATGACGGCGTAGCCCTCATCGGCCAGACGCAGCAGCGTGGCATGGAGGGATTCGAACACCGCCAGATGCGCGGCCGATCCGGTGGCGCCGGAATTGGGCGGGAAGTTGAAAATGGTGATGGCCAGGCGCCGTTCGCGCCGCGCGGCCTGGCGCAGCGCGATCAGCTTGGCGACCTTGGCGGCGAGAGCGGCGGCGCGTTCCTCGTCCCCGCGCATGGCCTGGATTTGGGCCTTGCCCGCACTGCGCCCGCCAAACACGCTGGGGCAGATCGCGCCATCGAGTTCGGGCAGGGCGACCATCATCGTCGCTTCCAGCGGGACGAGGCCGGTGCGCCGCTCGCGCCATTCCTCGATCGTCTGGAATTCCACCGCGTGGGCGGCGATATAGGGCACGTCAAAGCGCGAGAGCGTTTCCACCGCCGCGCCCGCGTCGTTATAGGCCGGGCCGCCGACCAGCGAAAAGCCGGTGCAGTTGACGATGGCATCGACCGTCACCGCGCCGTCGCGCAGAAAGAAGCGCTCCATCGCGGCGCGTGCGTCAAGCCCGCTGAAGAAGGCCGGGATCACCCGCAGACCGGCTGCCTCCATCGCGGCGATTAGCCCGTCATAATGCCCGGCATCGTTGCCCAGCAGATAGGAACGTAGCAGCAGCAGCCCCACCGTGCCGCGCGTGCCCTTGGCGGGCGGGGGCAGCAGCGCCAGGCTTTCCGACATCTTTTGCGCGGTGCGCGGGTGATAGACGCCCAGATCGGGATAGTCGCGCGGCGGCGCGGCGGCCATGGTGCCGCGCCGGCCGATGCGCGGGCCGGCGGCATAGCGGTCGATCAGGCTCGACACCATCGCCACGACGTTGTCATCAGACCCGGCGAGCCAGTATTGCAGCGTGAGGAAATAGGCGCGCACATCCTGCGCGGTGCCGGGGATGAAGCGCAGGATCTTGGGCAGGCGGCGCAGCATGCGCATCTGCCCGGCACCCGAATTGGCGCCCGGTTTGCCACCTGGTTTAGACGAGCCGCGCAGCCGCTTGAGCAGGGCGAGCGGCCCCTTGGCCGGGGCATCCATGCGATAGGCACCCATCCGCGTCAGCCGGGTCAGTTCCCCGGCCGACATCAGGCAGACCATCGCGTCGCAGCTTTCGCGCCGCTCCACCAGCGTGGGCATGATCGCGCGGATATGGTCATCGAGGAACAGCATTGTGGCGATGACGATATCGGCGCGCTCAACGGCGGCCTTGGCGCGATCGAGCGCGCCGGCTTCGCGATCCCAATCGGCGGCGGCGTGGAGGGTGATGGCGATGTTGCTATCGCCCAGGCGCACGCCAGCGCGTTCGACCGCGCCCTTGAGGTGGTTGTCCAGCGTCACGATGGCGACGCGCACGGGCGGGGCGGCGCTAGCGGGCATAGTGCGCCTTGGCATCATAGAGCGTGGCGATGTCGATCTGCACACGGCCTTCCAGGGCGGCATAGCGTTCGGTGTTGGTGCGGGCCTTGCCGCGCACGAAGAACGGCACCTTGCGCAGCTCGCGCTCGGCATCGCTGGTCCAGGGAATATCGGCCTGCGCAACGATGGCGGGCGCCGGTGCCACTGCCACCTGTGCCGGGGCGGGCTGGGCATGAAGGTGTGAAGGGCCGGCCGCGTCGGAAAATTCGAAATCGTCGCGGAACATGGCGAGCAGGTGCTCTTCCAGCCCCATTACCAGCGGATGCACCCAGGTATCGAAAATCACGTTGGCGCCTTCAAAGCCCATCTGCGGGCTGTGGCGCGCGGGGAAATCCTGGACGTGGACCGGCGCGGAAATCACCGCGCAGGGCAGGCCCATGCGCTTGGCGATATGGCGTTCCATCTGCGTGCCAAGCACGAGTTCGGGCGCGGCGGCGTGGATGGCGGCCTCAACCGCCAGGTGATCGTCGGTGATCAGCGGATCGAGTCCGTAGTCGGCGGCAGCGGCGCGCATCTCGCGGGCGAACTCGCGATTGTAGCAGCCCAGCCCGCAGACAGTGAAGCCCAGCTCGTCGCGCGCGATACGGGCGGCGGCAATGGCATGGGTGGCATCGCCAAAGATGAAGACGCGCTTGCCGGTGAGATAGGTCGAATCGACCGAGCGGCTCCACCACGGCAGGCGCGTGGTGGGATTGGCGAGCGCGGGAGCGGGATCGACGCCGGCAAGCGCCGCCACCGCCTGGATGAAATCGCGCGTGGCGCCCATGCCGATCGGCACCACGTCGATCATCGGCTGGCCAAACGTGCGGGCCAGCCAGCGCGCGGCTTCCATGCCGATTTCGGGATAGAGCACCACGTTGAAATCGGCCCGGCCCAGGGTGCGCAAATCAGCCGGCGCGGCGCCGAGCGGAGCGACGCAATTGACGCCAATGCCCATGCTGTCGAGCAGCTTGACCACTTCGACGACATCGTCGCGATGGCGAAAGCCCAGCGCGCAGGGGCCGAGCAGATTGGCGAGCGGCCGGCGCCCCTCGCGCGGGGCGGGGCGCACGGCCGGATCGGCCAGTTGGCGGACCATGCGATAGAATGTTTCGGCGGCGCCCCAGTTTTCCTTGCGCTGATAACTCGGCAGCTCCAGCGGGATCACCGGGCAGGGCAGGTCCAGCGCTTCGGCCAGGCCCGCCGGATCATCCTGGATCAGCTCGGCCGTGCACGATGCACCCACCAGCAGCGCCTGCGGGGCAAAGCGGACAGCCGCTTCGCGGATCGCATCCTGCAGCAGGGCGGCGGTATCCTTGCCCAGGTCGCGCGCCTGGAACGTGGTATAGGTAACCGGCGGGCGGCGATCGCGCCGCTCGATCATGGTGAACAGCAGATCGGCGTAGGTATCGCCCTGGGGCGCGTGCAGCACATAGTGCACCCCGTCCATCGCCGTGGCCACCCGCATGGCCCCCACATGGGGCGGGCCTTCGTATGTCCAGACGGCGAGCTGCATGGCGCTATACCCTCAACACGTCGCGGCGGCGCAGTGGCCGGGCGAAAAGATCGGCAAGGTCTCCGGCCTGGTCGAACCCGTGGATCGGCGAGAAGACCAGTTCGATGGCCCACTTGGTGGACAGCCCTTCGGCTTCGAGCGGATTGGCCAGGCCCAGGCCGCAGACGGTGAGATCGGGGCGATCGGCGCGCACGCGATCAAGCTGGCGATCGAGATGCTGGCCTTCGCTGATCCGCGTGGCAGCGGGCAGCAGCGGCAGTTCGCGCGCCATCAGTTCGCGGTGCAGATAGGGCGTGCCCACTTCCACCGGCACCATGCCGAGTTCGGTGGCGAGGAAGCGCGCCAGCGGCACTTCCAGCTGCGAATCCGGCAGGAAGGTGATGCGCTTGCCGCGCAGGCGATCCTGGCTATGGGCGATGGCGCGCTTGGCGCGTTCGCGGCCCGGTGCCGCCACGCGGTTGAACTGCATTGGGCACACGCCAAAGGCATCGGCCGCGGCGCGCAGCCACTCGGTCGTGCCCTCTGCCCCGAACGGGAACAGCGCGGGCAGATGCCGCGCGCCGCGATTCTGCAGAGCGCGCACGGTTTCGCCCAGGAACGGCTGTGCCAGCAAGAAGCGGGTATGGGCGCCCACGGCGGGCAGATCGGCCAGTTGGCGTGCGGGCAGCCAGCCGACATTTTCGATGCCGAGTTCGGTAAACAGGCGGCGGAACTGGTCTTCCACCACATCGGGCAGCGTGCCGACGACCAGCAGCGCAGGTGCGGTCCCGGCGCTGGCGGCCGGCATATGCGGCACCAGGGCGGCGAGGCAGGCGTCTTCGCCCTCGGTAAAAGTCGTTTCGATCCCGCTGCCCGAATAGTGCAGCACGCGGGTGCCCATCGCGGCGCCGCTGTGCGTGCGGTCGAGCCGTTGCGCCGCCTTGCCCAGATCGAGCTTGATGACTTCGGACGGGCACGAGCCGACCAGGAACAGGGTGCGGATTTCCGGGCGCCGCGCGAGCAATTGCGCGACGATGCGATCGAGTTCGTCATGGCAATCGGCCATGCCGGCCAGGTCGCGTTCCTCGATGATCGCGGTGGCAAAGCGCGGCTCGGCAAAGATCATCACCCCGGCCGCCGATTGTAGCAGATGGGCGCAGGTGCGCGAGCCGACCACCAGGAAGAACGCATCCTGCATCTTGCGGTGCAGCCACACGATCCCGGTCAACCCGCAGAACACCGCGCGCTGTCCGCGTTCGCGCAGCACGGGTGCATCGGCGCAGCCGGTGTCGGTCGGGGCGATTGCGGGGGCAAGGCCGGTTTCGCCGCTCATGATGTGGCCATCGGAGAATGGGCCAGGCCGGGCTGACCGTCGCGCTCTGCATCGAGCCGGGCGGCGCGCAGTTTGAGCAGGAATTGTCCGGCATTGACGAGGTATGCGGCATAGCCGGCAAGAGCGACGTACATGCGCTGTTCGAACGTGCCGCTGCCGCCCAGCAGCATCGCCAGATAGGCGGTGTGCAGGCCGATCACCAGCATCGAGAACACGTCTTCCCAGAAGAATGCCGGGGCAAAAAGCCAGCGCCCGAACACGACCTTTTCCCAGATCGAGCCAGTGATCATGATGGCATAGAGCGTCAGCGTCTTGACCACGACCGAGGTATCGGCGGCGGCCGTGCCGGTGTGCGTCACCAGGCTGTGCAGGACGAGGGCGAGGCTGGTGAGGAAGACGAAGAACTGGAACGGGGCGAGCAGGCCTTGCACCAGGGTCCAGCGAGTCGAGTCGCGGCGCGCCCGCTCTTGCGCGGTGTAGAGCATGCGCCGTGGCTGGCGGCCCTGACCGTTCGCACTTGTGGTGCCGGAACTGATCGCATCCCCTCTCATGTGTCGATGCTCACCTTTGTTGTTGAGGGGAGACTACGCCTCACTTCGCACAAGTGTCAATCAAACTTGACGACAATAAAATATGACACTTTGCCGTTTGTCAGATCGCCGAAAAGGGCGTACGCTCATGGTCCCGAACAGCAGTGGCCGTATCGATGCCGCAGTCCGGGCAAGGCGCGATCTGCGCCAAACCGGACCGGAGGGGTCTGACATGGCTACTGTTTTAGGTGCAGGCGCGGCAAAGCGGGCCGGTCGTGGGGAAGGGGCCCCGCGCGCCAAGGACGGCCGCAACGCCGCATCCGGCCGAACCATGGCCAAGGCGCGCGATAGTGCGCGGGCCTTCCCCCCCGCAGCCGTCGATGCCCTGATCAGCGAACATATCATTCCCCGCCTGCTCATGGCCCAGTCCCATGGCCCGGTGCCGCGCATCGCCGCACAAGGCACGGCCAAGGTGGACGCGGCCGAGGCGGCGCGCTTTGCCTCGTTGCCGCTGCAGCTCGAAGCGGATGAACTGCTGGCCTTGGTGGAAAGCATCCTGGCGCGCGGGGCCTGCGTCGAATCCGTGTTCGTCGATCTGCTGGCGCCATCGGCGCGGCGCCTGGGAAAGCACTGGGAAGACGATGATTGCGATTTCGTCGATGTGACGATGGGCCTGTGGCGGCTGCAGGAAGTGATGCGCGAGGTGACCATGCGCTATCCTCCGCCGCGCGCCGTGCCGTTTCGCACCCGCTCGGCCCTGTTCGCGCCAATCCCTGGCGATCCGCACAGCTTTGGCGCGCTGATGGTGGAGGAAGTATTTGCCCGCGCCGGCTGGCAGACCGAGGTTTTGATCGACCCGGAGCGCAAGGAATTGCTGCAGAATATTGCCGATCACAGCGTGGATCTGGTCGGCTTGACCATCAGTTGTGATTGTCCTAACGCAAAGCTTGCGAGCCTGATTTCCGCCATGCGCAGTGTGTCGCGATCGCCCGATCTGAAGATTCTCATTGGTGGAAGAATGGTGAACGCCAATCCCGCGCTCGTCGACGAGGTCGGTGCCGATGGCAGCGCACAGGATGCCTGTGGCGCGCTTGATCTGGCCGAGCGCTTGGTGCCGATGCAGGCGTTGCCCGCCCGCTTCGGCGCATAGCTGGCCACGCCCATGTCCAGCCGCAGGAACAGCATCGAAGGCAAACTGCCTTTCACCTCTGCCACCCGGCATTTTGCCGCGCTGGCCGGTGATGCCGCTGCCCGCCTGGCGATGGTCTCGGGCGAGATTGCGCTGATCCTGGACGCGGATGGCCGCATCGTTGACGTATCGGCCGATCCCCGCGAATTTCCCGAAGCAGGCAGCTGGGTTGGCCGCGAATGGCTGGACACGGTCACTATCGAAAGCCGGCCCAAGGTGATGGAAATGCTCGCCGGGATGCGCAAGGGCGTGACCCAGCACTGGCGCCAGGTCAACCTGCTGTCGGGCGAGGGGGACATTCCCGTGCGCTTCGTCACGGTCAGCCTGGGCGCGGGCGGCCAAGGATGCATCGCCATCGGCCGCGACATGCGCGACGAAGCCGCGCTGCAGCAGCGCCTGTTGCAGGCGCAGCAGTCGCTTGAACGCGATTATATCCGCCTGCGCCAGATCGAGGCGCGCTATCGCCTGCTGTTCGAACAGTCGGTAGAGCCGGTACTGATCGTCGATGCCGACGGCTTCCGCATCCGCGAGGCGAACCAGGCCGCGCATCGCGCGTTCCACAGCCGGCCCGGATCGTTGCAGGGTGGCAAGCTGACCGCGCTGTTTGCCAATGCCGCGCGCGAACACATCATTGCGTTCCTGGGATCGGCGATGGTGTCGCACGGGCTGCAGCCGCTCGATGCCGCGCTCGCCCATGATGGCGAAAAGGTGCAGATTTCCGCCAGCGGTTTCCGCGAGCGGGGCGGCCAGTTCATTCTGGTGCGGCTGTCCAGCCCAGTTGGCGCGGCGCGGCCGGATGCCGGGGTGACGGTGCGGGTGATCGAGGCGATGCCCGATGCCTTTGTCCTGACCGACGCCGCGATGATCATCCGCGAGGCCAATGCCGCGTTTGTCGAACTGGTGGCTGCCGCCAGCGCCGAACAGCTGCGCGGCCAGCCGCTGGGCGACTACGTCGGTCGGCCGGGTATCGACCTGGACCTGATCGAGGGCCAGTTGACCAAGCATGACAGCGCCCGCAACGTGGTGACCGTGGTGGGCGCCAGCGATGGCTTTGAAGGCGAGCCGGTCGAGCTTTCGGCCGTGCGTACCGGCAGCGAGCAGATCTGCTATGGCTTTGTCATCCGCCCGATCGGCCGCCGCCTGCGCGATCTGCCGACCACCAGCGACTCGCCGCGCTCGGTCGAGCAGCTGACCGAACTGGTCGGCCGCATGTCTTTGCGCGACATCGTGCGCGAGAGTACCGACCTGATCGAGCGGCTGTGTATCGAGGCGGCGCTGGAATATACCTCGAACAACCGCGCCTCGGCCGCCGAGATCCTCGGGCTGAGCCGCCAGAGCCTCTATTCCAAGCTGCATCGCTATGGCTTGGGCAACATGGCTGACGCGGAAGATTGACATAAATTCTGTCAATTTAATTTGACGCATGGCGCGCCATGGGCGTAGTCTTCGGCCATGGCTCGCTCTGCTGCCTTTCCCGCGATGGCGCCACTTCCGGCGCTCCGGGACGTTGTCACTCTGCTCAAGCCGATCACCTGGTTTCCGCCGATGTGGGCGATGGTGTGCGGCGTGCTGTCATCGGGCGTGCCGGTCGCTTCGCGCTGGTCTTTCCTGATCGCGGGCATTGCGCTGGCCGGCCCCCTGGTGTGCGGCACCAGCCAGGCGGTGAACGACTGGTTCGATCGCCATGTCGATGCCATCAACGAACCGCACCGCCCGATCCCCTCCGGCCGCATTGCGGGACGCTGGGGCCTGGCTATTTCGATCGTCTGGAGCGGCGTTTCGCTGCTGGTGGCGGCGCTCACCGGGCCATGGGTGCTGGCCGCCACGACATTGGGCCTCGCCTGCGCCTGGGCCTACAGCGCGCCGCCCTTGCGGTTCAAGACCAGCGGCTGGATCGGCCCGGCGGTGGTGGCGCTCAGTTATGAAGGGTTGAGCTGGTTTACCGGGGCCGCCGTGATGGCCGGGGCGCTGCCCTCGGGCCGGGTGCTGGCTGTCCTGGCGCTCTATAGCCTGGGCGCGCATGGCATCATGACGCTCAACGATTTCAAGGCCGTGGTCGGCGATCGCCTGACCGGGCTACGCTCCTTGCCGGTGGTTCTGGGTGAACGCCGCGCGGCCCTGCTGGCCAGCGTGGTGATGGCCGTGCCTCAGGGGGTGGTCGTAGTGCTGCTGTGGCGCTGGCATCTGGCCATGCCGGCGCTGGCAGTCGCGGTGCTGCTGGCGGCGCAACTGGCGCTGATGCCGCGGCTGGTGGCCGATCCGGCGGCGCGCGCGCCCTGGTACAACGCCACCGGCGTGTCGCTCTATGTCTTTGGCATGATGGCCGCCGCGCTCGGCCTGGGAGGATACCTGTGAGACAGCACGCGTTCGGCTGGTGGTCCATCCTGCGCCTGGGTGCGGTGCAGGCGGCGATCGGGGCGATCACCATGTTGGCAACCTCGTTGCTCAACCGCCTGATGGTGCTGGAATATGGCCTTGCTGCCGGCATCCCGGCCGGGCTGGTGGCCTGGCATTATGGCGTGCAGCTGTCGCGCCCGCTGTGGGGCCATGGATCGGATATCGGCCGGCGGCGCACGCCGTGGATTCTGGCCGGCATGGTTACGCTGGGCCTGGGCGCGCTGTTGGCGGTGCATGGCGTGACCATGCTCGATGAATCGCGCGTCAAGGGCATCGCCCTGTCGGTCTTTGCCTTTACCCTGATCGGCGCCGGGGTGGGCGCGGCGGGCACTTCGGTGTTGGCGCTGCTGGCCACCGGCGTAGCGCCCGAACGGCGCGCGGCGGCCGCTGCCGTTACCTGGATCATGATGGTCTTTGGCATCGTGGTGGCGGCCGGCACGGCCGGGGCGCTGCTCGATCCCTATTCCGAACAGCGGCTGACCGCCGTTTCCGCAGGCGTGGTGGGCGCGGCGCTGCTGGTCACGATGCTGGCCACTTTCCGCCTGGAGGGGCGCGGCCCGCTGCTTTCTGCCAGCACGGCGCCAGTGGCCGGGCCGCCGCTATCGCTCAAGGAGGCGCTGGCTGAGATTTTCGCCGACGATGAAGCGCGGCGCTTTACCCTGTTCATCTTCGTGTCGATGCTCGCTTACAGCATGCAGGATCTGATCTTGGAGCCGTTCACCGGCCTGGTCTTTGCCATGACGCCGGGGCAATCGACCAGCCTGTCGGGATTGCAGAACGGCGGGGTGCTGATCGGCATGATCGCAACCGGCGTGGGCGGCAGCGCATTTCGCGGGCGCCTGCCGATCGAGCTGCGCACCTGGACCATGGTCGGCTGCCTGGGTTCGGCCGTGGCGCTGGCCGGGCTGGCCATGGCTGCCTGGGTTGGCCCGGGCTGGCCGATCGCGGCCAATATTGCCTTCTTGGGCCTGTGCAACGGCGCCTTTGCCGTGTCCGCCATCGGATCGATGATGGGCCTCGCCGGCGCCGGCCGCCGCCAGGGTGAAGGGGTGCGCATGGGGGTGTGGGGTACGGCGCAGGCCATTGCCTTTGGCCTGGGTGGACTGATCGGCGCGCTGGGCGTCGATGTGGCGCGCGGCGCGTTTGGCACGCCGGGCAAGGCCTTTGCCCTGATCTTTGCCGCCGAGGCGGGATTGTTCCTTTATTCCGCGCTCCTGGCCATGCGCACGCGCGGCGTGGCCCGGCCGGTCTCCAGCCTGAGGTCTGTGGCGATATGAACCAAGACGAACAGTTCGATGTTGTGGTCATCGGCGGCGGCCCGTGCGGCGCCACAACGGCCTGGGACCTGGCGCGCGCCGGGCGTTCGGTGCTGCTGCTCGATCGCGGCGGGCGGATCAAGCCGTGTGGCGGCGCGGTGCCGCCGCGCCTGCTGGAAGAGTTCGAAGTGCCGCAATCGCTGCTGGTGGCGCGGGCCCGCGCCGCGCGCATGGTCGCGCCCTCGCGCCGCGCGGTGGACATGCCGGTGGGCGAGATCGGCTATGTCGGCATGGTCGACCGTGAGGTGTTTGACGAATGGCTGCGCAACCGTGCCGCCACCGCCGGCGCCGTGCGCCGTACCGGGACGTATGACAGTCTGGAGCGCGACCCGGACGGGGGGGGCATCGTGTGCTATCGCGCCACGCGCGGCGGCGCGGTGCAACAGGTGCGCGCGCGCCTGGTGATCGGGGCCGATGGTGCCCGCTCGGCCGTGGCCCGCGCGCATGTGCCGGGGGCAGAGCGCAACCCTTGCGTCTTTGCCTATCATGAGGTGATCCGCGCGCCAGCCACAGCGCAAGGCGCCGCTGGCGGGCAGGATTTCGACGCCACGCGCTGCGACGTGCTCTATCAGGGCCGCGTCTCGCCCGATTTCTATGGCTGGGTCTTTCCCCATGGCGAAACCGCCAGCATCGGCGTGGGATCGGCGCGCAAGGGCTTTTCGCTGCGCCAGTCGGTGGCGCTGATGCGCCAGGATATGGGCCTTGCGCGGTGCGAGACGATCCGCCGCGAAGGCGCGCCGATCCCGCTCAAGCCGCTGCGCCGCTGGGACAACGGGCGCGACGTGCTCTTGGCCGGTGACGCCGCCGGGGTGGTGGCGCCGGCTTCGGGCGAGGGGATCTATTATGCCATGGCCGGTGGGCGCATTGCCGCGCAGACCGCGCTGGAATTCCTCGCCTGTGGCAATCCTGCGGTCTTGCGGCAGGCGCGGCGCACGTTCCTGCGCGCGCATGGCCGCGTGTTCTGGATTCTCGGGATGATGCAGTATTTCTGGTATTCCAGCGACAAGCGCCGCGAGCGCTTTGTGGCGATGTGCGCCGATCGCGATGTGCAGCAACTGACCTGGCAGGCCTATATGAACAAGCGACTGGTGCGGCAGCGACCCATGGCGCACTTGCGCATTTTCCTGAAGGATTGCGCGCACCTGCTCGGCCTGGCCCGGCCCGCCACCGAAAGTCCCGCGCCATGAGCCGGCCCTGGGCCATGCCCGTGGGCATCGCCGTGGTCGCGGCGCTGGTGGTCGCGCTGCTGGGCGGCACGATCACCGACCTTGGACCATGGTATGAAGCGCTGCACAAGCCGGCGTTCACCCCGCCGCGCCCGGTGTTTCCGATCGCCTGGACGGTGATCTTTGCCCTGGCGGCCACCGCCGGGGTCAATGCCTGGCGCGCCGCGCGCGACGTGCGCACGTCTGACACGGTGATCGGGCTGTTCGCGCTCAACGGTTTTCTCAACATCTTGTGGAGCCTGCTGTTCTTTCGCGTGCAGCGGCCGGACTGGGCCTTTTTCGAGCTGGTCGCGCTATGGTGCTCGATCGCGGTGTTGATCCTCTATTGCCTGCGCATCTCGCGGCTCGCCGCCGCGCTGCTGCTGCCTTACCTGGCGTGGGTGAGCGTGGCTGGCATGCTTAACTGGCAGGTCGTTCAATTGAACGGCCCGTTCTAGGGCAGGCGGGATGGGCGCCTATTTCGCCAGTGGCCATGCCGCCGACGTGATGCTGGCGGCGCTGGTGGTGGAGGCGGCCTGGCTGCTCGCGCGCGGGCGCGGCCTGGCCTTGGTGCTGGTGATGCTTGGCCCGGCGGCCCTGATCGTGCTGGGCCTGCGCGCCGCGCTGGTCGGTGCGCCCTGGCCGTGGATCGCCCTGCCACTGGCGCTGTCGCTGCCCATCCACCTCGCTGATCCTCGCCTGTGGCGCCGGGACAATCGCACCGTCTAGCGCGGCAGAAAGCCCTGCGCGAGCATCGCAACCAGTTCTTCGGCAATGCGCGCCGGGGGCAGTTCGCCCTGGGGATCGTGCCAGCGGCCCGGCCAATTGAGCGCGCCGGCCAAGGCAAAGCCCAGCAGCTTGGTATTGGTCGGCGCCAGCGAGCCATCGGCCACGCCTTCCTCGATCAGTTCGCGCATGGCGCTGTCGATCTTGCGCTTGAGTGCCTGGAACTGGGCGCGGCTGTCAGGGCCCAATGCTTCGGCCCCGGTGCGCACCACGCAGCGACCGAAATCGTCCATGTTGACCTGGGCATAGCGCGTCAGGAACAGGCGCAGCCGTTCAGCCCCGTTGCCGTCGGTCTGGCGCGCCTGCTCTGCCGCTTCGAGCAGTTGCGACAGGCCGATCGTCACGCATTCGAGCAGCACCTGATCCTTGTTGCCGAGGTAGTGATAGATCGTCGGCTTGGAGATCCCCAGGCTGGCCGCCACGTCATCCAGCGAGGTCTGGTGAAAGCCGCGTTCGTTGAACATCTGCACTGCCGCGCGCAGCACGGCCTCGCGCTTGGCGGCGCGCGCCTTGCTGCGCTGTTGCGGGGATTGGAACGGGGAATCGGCTGGCGGCAACTTTTTGGCTCCATCGGCTGCAGCGACGTGTTGACATGATACCGGACAGAAGGCAATCTACTCGTGAGTAAACAATAGTCCGGTCAGTATCCATGATTCTCGACGAAACCCAGACCGCCGTGCGTGACATGGTCCGCGCCTTTGCCCAGGATCAGCTGCGCCCGCACACCCGCGCGTTCGAGGAAGCGGGTGGCTATCCCCCCGACCTGTTCGCGCAGATGGCACAACTGGGCCTGATGGGCATGACCGCGCCGGAAAGCGAAGGCGGCGCGGGGCTCGATGCAGTGTCCTATGCCCTGGCGCTGATCGAGATCGCGGCCGGGGATGGTGCGCTTTCAACCATCGTCTCGATCCACAACAGCCTGATCGTGGCCGGCATCCTCGCCTATGGCAGTGCCGCGCAGCGCGAACGCTTCCTGCCCGATCTTGTGGCCGGACGCGCCACGGGCGCCTTTGCCCTGACCGAGGCCGACGCCGGATCGGATGCGTCGGCGCTGCGCACGCGGGCCACGCGGGTGGAGGGTGGCTGGTCGCTCAACGGCGCCAAGCAGTTCATTTCCAATGGCCGTATCGGCAAGGTGGCGATCGTGTTTGCTGCCAGCGACCCGGCCGCCGGCAAGAAGGGCATTACCGCCTTTCTCGTGCCGACTGACAGCCCGGGCTATGTGGTGGACAAGGTGGAGCACAAGCTGGGGCAGTGGGCATCCGATACCTGCGCGATCCGGTTCGACGATGTGTTCGTGCCCGATGACATGGTGCTGGGCGCGCCGGGGCAGGGCTATCGCATCGCGCTGTCCAACCTGGAGGCCGGGAGGATCGGCATTGCCGCGCAGTGCATCGGCATGGCGGACGCCGCGCTGGCCATCGCTGTGGCCTATGCCAGGGATCGCAAAAGCTTTGGCCAGCCGATCATTGCCCACCAGGCCGTGGGCCACCGCCTGGCCGACCTGGCCGCGCGGCTGGAGGCGGCGCGCCAGCTGGTGCTGCACGCCGCTGCGGTAAAACAGACCGGGGCACCCTGCCTGCAGGAAGCCTCGATGGCCAAGCTGGTCGCCTCTGAAACCGCAGAGGCGGTGGTTTCCGGCGCGATCCAGACGCTGGGTGGCTATGGCTATCTCGAGGAATACGGCGTGGCCAAGATCTATCGCGATGTGCGGGTGTGCCAGATCTATGAAGGCACATCGGATATCCAGCGCATGGTGATCGCACGGGCCCTGGCTGGATGACTGGGGCGGGATAGGCGCGCTAGTGTTTCGGCCAGTGCGGCCGCGCGGCAAAGCATCCTAAAGACAACAGCAAATCGACAGAGTTCGGGAGACAGGTTCATGGATATCAACGGCCTTGCGGCCATCGTTACCGGCGGCGCATCGGGCCTGGGTGCCGCGACAGCAGAAATGCTCAGCGCGCGCGGTGCCAAGGTGGCATTGTTCGATCTCAACGCGGCAGCCGGAGAGGCCAAGGCAGCCGAAATCGGCGGCCTGTTCAAGACGGTGGACGTGACCGATGAAGCATCGGTGAGCGATGCTATCGCCCAGGCCGAAGCCGTGCACGGCAAGGCGCGCATCCTGGTCAACTGCGCAGGGATTGCCCCGCCAGCCAAAGTCTTGAGCCGCGATGGCAGCCCGCTGCCGCTCGCTGATTTTGCCAAGATCATCAACATCAACCTGATCGGCACGTTCAACGTGTTGTCCAAGTTTGCCGCGCGCATCTTTGACGCTGAACCGCTCGATGCCGATGGCGCGCGCGGGGTGATCGTCAACACTGCCAGCGTTGCCGCGTTCGATGGCCAGATCGGCCAGCCGGCCTATGCCGCCAGCAAGGGCGGCGTGGCTGCCATGGCGCTGCCGATCGCGCGTGAACTGGCCCGCTTTGGCATTCGCGTGAACACCATTGCGCCGGGCATCTTCTGGACGCCGATGCTCGCCAGCCTGCCGCAGGATGCACAGGATTCGCTGGGGCAGCAGGTGCCGTTCCCCAGCCGCCTGGGCCAGCCGGCCGAATATGCCAAGCTGGTGGAAGCGATCGTGGGCAATGCCATGCTCAATGGCGAGGTTATCCGCCTCGACGGCGCGATCCGCATGGCCCCGCGCTGAGCGCGCAGACACCAGACCAAAAGCACAAGGAGAGGGTGATGAGCGGGATCGGCATGGCAGCGGCGCAAGACCTGGCGCGCAAGGTGGAAACCTTTGTGCGCGAGGTGGTCGCGCCCTATGAACAAGACCCGCGCCGCGACCATCACGGCGCGCCGACCGATGCGCTGGTGCATGAACTGCGTGAAAAGGCCCGTGCGGCCGGCGTGCTGACCCCGCATATCCTGCCCGATGGCGGCCATCTGACCCAGCGCGAGACGGCGGTGGTGCTGGCCGCCAGCGGTCTTTCGCCGCTGGGGCCGCTGGCCTGCAACACGGCCGCGCCTGATGAAGGCAATATGTACCTCCTGGGCAAAGTGGGCGACGCTGCGCTGCGCGAGCGTTTCCTCAAGCCCATGGTCGAAGGCCATGCGCGATCGGCCTTTTTCATGACCGAGCCGGCCGAACTGCAAGGCGCCGGGTCTGACCCGTCGATGATGATCACCATGTGCCGCAAGGATGGCAACCACTGGGTGATCAATGGCACCAAGTGCTTCATCACCGGGGCCGATGGCGCGCAGGTGGGCATTGTCATGGCGCGATCGGAAGAGGCCGACAGCGCGGGCGGGGCCTGCATGTTCCTGGTCGATCTGCCCGATCCGGCGATCCGCATCGATAATGTGCCCAATACGATCGACAGCTCGATGCCGGGCGGCCATGCCACGGTCACGATCGACAATCTGCGCGTGCCGGCCGACCAGATGCTGGGCCAGGCGGGCGAAGGGTTCAAATATGCCCAGATCCGCCTTTCGCCCGCGCGCCTGTCGCACTGCATGCGCTGGCTGGGCGCCTGCCAGCGCGCCAACGAGATCGCCAGCGACTATGCCAACCGCCGCATGGCCTTTGGCAAGCCGCTGATCGATCACGAGGGCGTCGGCTTCATGCTGGCCGAAAACTTGATCGACCTGAAGCAGGCGGAATTGATGATCGACTGGTGCGCCAGCGTGCTCGATACCGGCAGCCTGGGCACGGCCGAAAGCAGCATGAGCAAGGTGGCAGTGTCAGAGGCGTTGATGCGCGTGGCCGATCGCTGCGTCCAGGTGATGGGCGGCACCGGCGTGACCGACAAGACCATCGTGGAGCAGGTGTTCCGCGAAATCCGCGCGTTCCGCATCTATGATGGCCCGACCGAAGTGCACAAGTGGAGCCTGGCCAAGAAGATCAAGCGCGATTGGAAGCAGGCCCATGCGCACTGAGCAATCGGCACCGCCCGCGCAGCTTGATGCGGCGCAGATTGCCCAAGCCAATGCCGGCGTCGGTGCGGTGCGGACCGCGCTGGACGAACAGGCGCTGGCGGCGTGGCTTTCCGCCCATGTCGCGGGCTTTGCCGGGCCGCTGCGCGTGGCGCAGTTCAACGGCGGCCAGTCCAACCCCACCTATCGCCTGGAAACGCCCGCGGCGCGCTATGTCTTGCGGCGCAAGCCCCCGGGCACCGTGCTGAAGGGCGCGCACGACGTGCTGCGCGAGGCGCGGGTGCAGCAGGCCCTGGCGGGAAGCGATGTGCCGGTGGCGCGCATCCTGGGCGTGTGTGACGACGATGCCGTGATCGGCAGCGCGTTCTATGTGATGGACATGGTGGATGGCCGCGTGTTCTGGGACGCGAGCTTTGCCGAAGTGGCCAAGGACGAGCGCGCTGCCTATTTCGACGAGATGAACCGGGTGATCGCCGCCCTGCACGGGGTGGATCATGTGGCTGTGGGGCTGGGCGATTATGGCAAGCCCGGCAACTATTTCGCCCGGCAGATTGGCCGCTGGACCCGGCAATACCTGGAAGACGAACTGGCGGGGCGCGATCCCGACATGGATGCGCTGGTCGCCTGGCTGCCCACGGCCATTCCCGATGATGACACGACCACCCTGGTCCATGGCGATTTCCGCTGTGACAACATGATCTTTCACCCGACGGAGCCGCGCGTGCTCGCCGTGCTCGACTGGGAGCTTTCGACGCTGGGGCATCCGCTTGCTGATTTTGCTTATCATGCGATGATGTATCGCATGCCGGGCGATATCGTTGCCGGGCTGGGTGGGGCCGATCCGCAGCCGCTCGGCCTGCCGAGCGAGGCGGACTATATCGCCCGCTATTGCGCGCGCACCGGGCGGGCGGGCATTGCCAATTGGGATTTCTATGTCGCGTTCCAGTTCTTTCGGCTGGCGGCGATCTTTCACGGCATCAAGGGCCGCGTGCTGCGCGGCACGGCGGCCAATGCCCAGGCGGCGCAGCGCGCGGAAGCCTTTCCGCGCCTGGCCCGGCTGGGGCGCGAAGCGATGGAGGCCTGCGCATGAGCGACGATCTGGTTCTGGTGGAGCGCCGCGGCGCGGTTGCGATCGTGACGCTCAATCGCCCGGCGGCGGGCAACACGCTCGACATGCCCACGGCCACCCGGCTGGAGCAGGTGGTGGCGAGCGTGGCGGGCGATGCCAGCGTGCGCTGCGTGGTCCTGACCGGGACGGGCAAGCTCTTTTGCGGCGGCGGTGACGTGGGTTCGTTCGGCCGCGCGAGCGAGGGGCCATCGGCGTTCCTGTTTGCCCTGGCCGGCTCGGTGCATCGTTCCGTGCTGGCCCTGGCGCGCATGGGCAAGCCGCTGGTCACGCTGGTCAATGGCCCGGCCGCCGGCGCCGGGTTGAGCCTGGCGATCCTGGGCGACGTGGCCTTGGCCGCGCCCTCTGCGCATTTCACCGCGGCTTATGGCATGGTGGGCTTGACGCCCGATGGCGGGATGAGCTGGACCCTGCCGCGCGTGGTGGGCCTGCGCCGCGCGCAGGAGATCATCCTGACCAACCGCCGCATCGGCGCCGAGGAGGCCGCGCAGATCGGCCTGGTGACCCGCGTGGTGGCGGCAGAGACGCTGCTCGACGAAGGCCTGGCGGTGGCCGAGCGCCTGGCCCAGGGGCCGGTTGGCGCGATTGCCGGCGCGCGCGCCCTGCTCGCGGCCAGCATGCAGAACGACCTGGCCACGCAGCTTGACCTGGAAGTGGTGCGCATTGCCGATGCCGGCGCCGGGGCCGAAGCGGCCGAAGGCATTGCCGCATTTGCCGAACGGCGTCCGCCGCGCTTCACGCCCTAAAGTTCAGCCCCGTTTCCCAATCCTGGCCACGGCGCGTCCCGTTAGGGACGGCGCTGGGCCGTGCCGTTTCGATGTGAGGTGCAATCATGGCGATCAAGACCCGGATTACGCAGCTTTTGGGCATTGCCCACCCCATTGTGCAGGGGGGAATGATGTGGGTGGGCCGCGCCGAACTGGCGAGCGCGGTATCCAACGCCGGGGGGCTGGGCATCCTGACCGCGCTGACCCAGCCGACGCCCGATGATCTGCGGCGCGAGATCGACCGCTGCCGCACCATGACCGACAAGCCGTTTGGCGTGAACCTGACGATCCTGCCCTCGGTCAGCCCGCCGCCCTATGCGGAGTATCGCCGCGCGATCATCGATAGCGGGGTCAAGATCGTGGAAACCGCCGGGCACAACCCACGCGAGCATATCGAGGATTTCAAAAGCCACGGCGTGACCGTGCTGCACAAGTGCACCGCCGTGCGCCATGCCGTTTCTGCGCAGAAGATGGGCGTGGACGTGATCAGCATCGATGGCTTTGAATGCGCGGGCCACCCCGGTGAGGATGATATCCCGGGCCTGATTCTGATCCCTGCTGCGGCCGACCAGATCAG
Organism: Novosphingobium sp. SG754; assembly: GCF_013149315.1. NCBI lineage: Bacteria > Pseudomonadati > Pseudomonadota > Alphaproteobacteria > Sphingomonadales > Sphingomonadaceae > Novosphingobium > Novosphingobium sp. SG754. The sequence continues at coordinate 374,362 of NZ_JABGCC010000003.1, forward strand.
CATTCCGATGCTGGCCAGCGGCGGCATTGGCGACGGGCGCGGGCTGGCTGCCGCGCTGGCGCTGGGCGCCGAAGGGGTGAACATGGGCACGCGGTTCTGCGCCACGGTGGAAGCGCCGATCCACGATGCGATCAAGCAGTTGCTGGTGGCCAACAGCGAGCGCGATACACGCCTGATCTTCCGCCGGTTTCACAACACCGGGCGCGTCGCGGCAACGCCAGTGTCTGATCGCGTGGTCGAAATCTCGGCCCGGCCCGAGGCGGTTTTCGAGGATATCCGCCCGCTGGTGTCAGGCGCCAAGGGGCGCGAGGCGCTGGAAACCGGCAATGTCGAGGCCGGACTGGTCTGGGCCGGGCAGGTGCAGGGCCTGATTCACGATATCCCGACTTGCGCGCAGCTGCTCAGCCGCATGGTGGCCGAGGCCGAGGACGTCATCCGTGGGCGGCTGGGCGGGTTCCTCGCCTGAGCCTTTCCGCGCGCCCGGATCACCGCTGGTTGCACGCGGGAACGGCAATACAAGAATTTAGGGGTGGTTGGCGCGGATCGCCTGCCATAGTCGTGGCCCGGCCATGACCACGCCGATCACCCACGCCGTTGACTCGCTGACCGAAAAGGAAAGGCAGGTGTTGCGTCTGATGGTGCGCGGGCACGATGCCAAATCGATCGCCTGCCGCCTCGATCTTTCGGTGCACACGATCAACGAGCGCCTGCGGGATGCACGGCGCAAGCTTGCGGTGTCGAGCAGCCGGGAAGCGGCGCGGCTGCTTTTCGATGCCGAGGGAGAGCCCCCCAAAAATTCAGGGGACAGCGAATTGGGGGAAGCCCCGCACCCCGGCGATATGGAACAGCCTGGCTTGGCCGGACGAATGGCTCGTCGCGGCTGGATCAAGACAGGAAGTATCGCCATGTCATTGCTGATGGGACTGGCCGCGCTTGTGGCGCTGCCGCTGATGAATGCATCGTCAGATCCGCAACCCGCCGCCACGGTCGAAACCAGCGATCCCGCGATTATCGCCACGGCACGCCGTTTCCTCGAGCTTGCCGACCAGCACGACTGGGCCCAGACCTATCGCATGACCACGATGCGTTTTCGCAAGGCCAACACGCAGCAGGTCTGGGCGAACGTTTCGGAAAAGGTCCATGCCGACCTGGGCATGGTGCAATCGCGCCAACTGCTCAGCGAACAGAACCTGCCCGCACCCCCTAACGGCTATGAAGTGGTGAAATTCCGTAGCCACTTTGCGAAGAAGGGCGAGGTGGTGGAGACGGTCACGTTGGAACACGTCGATGGCGCGTGGCAGGTGGCAGGCGTGACAGTGGGCTGAACCTAGCACGCCAGGGTTCCGTTACCGCTGGCTGCGCGCTGCCAGCGCCAGGATCGCCTCTGCCTGCTTGAGGTGGGGGCGATCGATCATCCGGCCATCGAGTTGCACCACGCCCAGCGCGGGATCGGCGGCGAACAGCGCGACGACGCGGCGGGCGTGGTCGATCTCGGCCGGGGTGGGGGTGAAGGCCTGATTGATCACCGGCACTTGCGCGGGGTGCAGCGCCATCATCCCGGTAAAGCCATCGCGGCGGGCCCGCGCGGCATAGCGCGCCAGGCCGTCGAGGTCTGCCAGGGCGGGAAAGACCGTTTCGATTGCGGCCACGCCGGCCTTGTGCGCGCCGAACAGCGTCAGGCTGCGAACCAGTTCGTAGGGCGGGGTATAGCGGCCATCGTCCTCGCGCGCGGTGGCAGCGCCGATCGCGGCGGGCAGATCTTCCGCGCCCCAGGTCAGGCCGCACAGCGCCGCGCGCACATCGCCATAGCTGCCCAGTTCGAACACGGCGGCCGGCGTTTCGGTGGCAATCGGCAGGATCGGCACAGCCTGCGCGCCCATCATGGCCAGAAGCGTGCCGACGGTTTCCGCGCCTTCGGCCTTGGGCAGCATGATCCCGTCGGGTCGGCCGGGCAGCGCCGCCGCCAGATCGGCAGCGGCCATTCCACTGTCCGCCGGATTGATCCGCACGAAGACCGGGCATGGGCGCGGGCCGGCCAGATACTCGGCGACGGCGTCGCGTGCCCCATCCTTGGCGGCGAGCGCGACCGAGTCTTCCAGGTCGAGGATCATCGCATCGGCGCCGCTCGCCGCTGCCTTTGAAAAGCGTTCGGGCCGGTCGGCCGGTACGAACAGCAGGGAGCGCAGCTTCACGCGGGCGTTCCCGCGATGAGCGCGCTGCGTGTGCAGCGGCACACCACTTCGCCGCGCTGGTTGATCAGTTCATGCGCGAACGTGACGATGCCGGCGCCCGGGCGCGAGCGGGAGGGGCGCAGTTCCAGCACTTCGCTGGTGGCGTGCAAGGTATCGCCGATGAACACCGGCTTGGGCATGACCACTGCGTCATAGCCCAGGTTTGCCACCAGCGTGCCGAGCGTGGTTTCGCCCACCGAAAGCCCGACCATCAGCGCGAACGTGAACGTGCCGTTGACGAGGATCTGGCCAAACTCGCTGGCGCGCGCGGCCTCGGCATCAAGGTGCAGCGGCTGGGGGTTGTGTGTCATGCACGAAAACAGCAGGTTGTCGGTCTCGGTCACCGTGCGGCGGATCGGATGTTCGATCCGGTCACCCACCGCCCATGCATCGAAAAAGCGCCCGGTCATGGTTCAATCGTCCTGCTGGGTGATGCGCGCCAGCAGCGCATCGACTTGCACTTGCGCGCCCGCCTGGGTTTCGAGCGCGTCGACCACGCCATCGAACGGGGCAACCAGCGTGTGTTCCATCTTCATCGCTTCGAGGGTCAAGAGCTTTTGGCCCTTGGTAACGGTTTCCCCTTGCGTGACGGACACCGCGATGACGCGGCCGGGCATGGGCGCCAGGATCGCGCCGTCGCCGGCAGTGGCGCCGTCGCTCGGTTTGTGGTGCCAGGGTTCGAGCCGCCACACCTGCCCGTGTTCGCAGACCAGGGTGAACGGTGCCGGCGCGGTGGCGGCGCCAGCGAAGGCGATTTCAATGGGCGCGCCATCGAGCAGGAAATGCCCGGTGCGAACGGGCGCGGCATTGAGGCGCAGGCCTGGCGCCAGGCTGGGCGCGACGAGCCGCGCAGCGGCCTTGGCGAGGACCGCTGCCGAGGGGGCAAGCGGCTCTGCCAGAGCGGCGCCGTCGCGGCCGATCAGCCCGGTATCGACATCGCCGGCGACAAACTGCGGATGGTGCAGCAGGCGCGCGAGGAACGCGGCATTGGTGCGCACCGGCCAGACGGCCGTCTCGTCGAGCATCGCGGCGAGGCGCTGGCGTGCGTCTTCGCGGCTGGGGCCATGGGCGATGACTTTGGCGACCATCGGATCGTAGAACGGGCTGATCGTGTCACCCTGCGCCACGCCGGTATCGATGCGCCCGCCTTCAACCATCCCGAACTGCAGATGGTCCAGCCGGCCGATCGAGGGCAGGAAGCCCTTGGCCGGATCTTCGGCATAGAGCCGCGCTTCCATCGCCCAGCCGTGGATCGAAAGCTCGTCCTGGCGGCGGGGCAGCGGTTCGCCGCTGGCCACGCGGATCTGCCATTCGACCAGATCCTGGCCGGTGATCGCCTCGGTCACCGGGTGTTCCACCTGAAGCCGGGTGTTCATTTCCATGAACCAGATGCGGTCGGCGCGCAGGCCTTCCGAACCATCGGCGATGAATTCGATCGTGCCGGCGCCCTGGTAACCCACGGCCTGCGCCGCGCGCACGGCGGCCTGGCACACGGCGTCGCGCGTGGCTGCGTCCATGCCCGGCGCGGGGGCTTCCTCGATCACCTTCTGGTGGCGGCGTTGCAGCGAGCAATCGCGTTCGAACAGGTGGACCACATTGCCGTGCGCATCACCGAACACCTGCACTTCGATATGGCGGGGCGAGAGGATGTATTTCTCGATCAGCACATGGGCATTGCCGAACGAGGCGGCCGCCTCGCGCTGGCACGAGGCGAGCGCGTCGGCAAAGTCCTGCGGCTGTTCGACCAGGCGCATGCCCTTGCCGCCGCCGCCGGCCACGGCCTTGATCAAGACCGGATAGCCGACCTTGGCTGCTTCGGCCGCCAGGAATTCGGCATCCTGGTTTTCGCCCATATAACCCGGCGTGGTCGGCACGCCGGCCTGCTGCATCAGCGCCTTGGCCGCATCCTTGAGGCCCATGGCGGAAATGGCAGACGGCGGCGGGCCGATCCACACCAGACCGGCATCGAGCACGGCCTGGGCAAACGCGGCGTTTTCCGACAGGAAGCCATAGCCGGGATGGATCGCCTGGGCGCCGGTTTCGAGCGCGGCGGCGATGATCTTTTCACCCACCAGATAGGATTCGCGCGCCGCCGCCGGGCCGATGGCCACGGCCTGGTCGGCTTGGGCCACGTGCATGGCCTGGGCGTCTGCTTCCGAATAGACGGCCACCGTGCGCAGGCCCAAGCGACGGGCGGTGCGGATGATCCGGCAGGCGATCTCGCCACGGTTGGCGATAAGGATGGATTGGATCATGCGCGCTTACATCCGGAACACGCCGAAGGACGGACGATCGGCAAAGGGGGCTTCCAGGCAGGCTTCCAGCGCCAGGCCGACCACGTCGCGGGTCTGCACCGGATCGATCACGCCGTCGTCCCACAGGCGGGCGGTAGCGTAATAGGGATTGCCTTCGTCTTCGTATTTCTGGCGGATCGGCGCCTTGAACGCTTCGGCCTGCTCGGGCGTCCAACTCGCGGCGTCGCGGTGCACGGTGGCGAGCACGCTGGCCGCCTGTTCCCCGCCCATCACCGAAATGCGCGCATTGGGCCAGGTGAACAGGAAGCGTGGGCCATAGGCACGCCCGCACATCCCATAGTTGCCCGCGCCAAAGCTGCCGCCGATCAGCACGGTGATCTTGGGCACTTGCGCGGTGGCGACAGCCGTCACCAGCTTGGCGCCATGCTTGGCGATACCTTCGGCTTCATACTTGCCGCCGACCATGAAGCCCGAGATGTTCTGCAGAAACAGCAGCGGGATGCCGCGCTGGCACGCCAGCTCGATGAAATGCGCGCCCTTTTGCGCGCTCTGCGAAAACAGCACGCCGTTGTTGGCCAGGATTGCCACCGGCAGTCCGTGGATGTGGGCAAAGCCGCAGACCAGCGTGGTGCCGAACAGCGCCTTGAATTCGTGAAACTCGCTGCCATCGACGATCCGCGCGATCACTTCGCGCACATCGTAGGGCGCGCGCACGTCTTGCGGGATCACGCCGTACAGCCCCTGCGGATCGTGCAGCGGCGGGCGGCTCTCGCGGCGTTCTACCCGCGCGCGATCGGGCGCGCCTAGGTGCGAGACGATATCGCGCACGATCGACAGGGCATGTTCGTCGTTTTCAGCAAGGTGATCGACCACGCCCGACTGGCGCGCGTGGAGATCGCCGCCGCCGAGGTCTTCGGCCGAGATTTCCTCGCCCGTGGCAGCCTTCACCAGCGGCGGGCCGGCCAGGAAGATCGTGCCCTGGTCCTTCACGATCACGGTCTCGTCGCTCATCGCCGGGACATAGGCGCCGCCGGCGGTGCACGATCCCATCACGGCGGCGATCTGGGCAATGCCGGCCGCGCTCATCCGCGCCTGGTTGTAGAAGAACCGGCCGAAGTGATCGCGATCGGGAAACACCTCTGCCTGGTTGGGCAGGTTGGCCCCCCCCGAATCCACCAGATAGACGCAGGGCAGGCGGTTTTCCTGGGCGATTTCCTGGGCGCGCAGGTGCTTTTTCACCGTCATCGGGAAATAGGTGCCGCCCTTGACCGTGGCATCGTTGGCAAAGACCATGCACTGCCGCCCGGAAACGCGGCCAATCCCGGCGATGATGCCCGCGCCGGGCACTTCATCGTTATAGAGGCCATTGGCCGCCAGCTGGCCCACTTCGAGAAATGGCGAGCCAGGATCGAGCAGCCGCTCTACCCGGTCACGCGGCAAGAGCTTGCCCCGCGCGGTGTGGCGGGCGCGTGCGCGTTCATCGCCGCCCAGGGCTGCCTTGGCGACGCGGGCGCGCAAGTCTTCGGCCAGGGCGCGGTTGTGCGCGGCGCGCGCCTGCGCGTCCGGGCTGGCCAGATCGATGGCGGTGGGCAGGACCGGCGCGCTCATCCCTTAATTCCAATCAGTTCGCGGCCGATCAGCATGCGGCGGATTTCGTTGGTACCCGCGCCGATATCGAGCAGCTTGGCATCGCGCAGATAGCGTTCCACCGGCCAATCCTTGGTATAGCCGGCGCCGCCCAGCGCCTGGATCGCCTCGCCCGCGACGCGAAATGCGCTTTCGCTGGCGAGCAGGATGGCGCCGGCGGCATCGAACCGCGTGGTCTGCCCGGCATCGCAGGCGCGCGCCACGGTATAGACATAGGCCCGCGCCGATTGCAGCGCGACATACATATCGGCCACCTTGGCCTGCATCAGCTGGAACGTGCCGATCACCTTGCCGAACTGCTGGCGTTCGCGCACATAGGGGATCACCGTGTCGAGGCAGGCCTGCATGATGCCGATCTGCATGCCCGCCAGCACGACGCGCTCGTAATCCAGGCCGCTCATCAGCACGCCGACGCCCCCATTGACGGGCCCCATGACGTTTTCGGACGGCACGAAGCAATCCTCGAACACCAACTCGCAGGTGGGGCTGCCGCGCAGGCCCATCTTGTCGATCTTTTGCCCGATCGAGAAACCGGGCATGCCGCGCTCGATCAGAAACGCGGTAATGCCCTTGGCGCCGGCATCGGGCGCGGTCTTGGCATAAACCACCAGGGTATCGGCATACGTACCGTTGGTGATCCAGAACTTGGTGCCGTTAAGGCGGAAGCCACCATCGACTGCATCGGCACGCAGCTTCATCGCCACAACATCCGAACCGGCGCCGGCTTCCGACATCGCCAGGCTGCCAACGTGTTCGCCCGATACCAGCTTGGGCAAGTACTTGGCCTTTTGCGCGGGATTGCCCCAGCGGCGGATCTGGTTGACGCACAGGTTGGAATGCGCGCCATAGGACAGGCCCACTGCGCCCGATGCGCGGCTGACTTCTTCCACCGCGATGACATGGTGGAGATAGCCCAGGCCCAACCCGCCGAATTCCTCCTCCACGGTCACGCCATGCAGGCCGAGCGCGCCCATCGGCTCCCACAATTCGCGGGGGAAGCGGTCTTCGGCGTCGATCGCGGCGGCCAGCGGCGCGATCTGCTCGTCGGCAAAGCGGCCGGCGGCCTCGCGGATCATCTGGGCGTTTTCGTCCAGGCCGAAATCGAGTTCGGGGGTTGCACGCACGGCTTTGTCTCCTCTTCCCGCCCACTGTTTTCTGTGGCCATGATACCGCGCCGCTGGCTGCGCAGGAAATTGATTTTCGCAGCGGATTTACATAGAAAAAACCTATGTTGAAACGCAACCACCTGCGCCAGTTCCTGGCCATCGTCGAAACCGGCGGTATCAGCGCGGCTGCGCGGCGGCTGAACCTGAGCCAGCCGACGCTGTCGGCCGGCCTGGCCGAACTGGAGCGGCTGGTGGGGGCGCCCTTGCTGATGCGCGATCGCAAGCAGATCCGCCTGACGGCGGCGGGCACGCGGCTGCTCGCCCATGCCCGCACGATCGAGCGGGAGTTTCGCCTGGCTGAAACCCCGGCGCAGGACCTGGCCCCGGTGGCCGCGCCGCTGCGCCTGGGCGTGTTGGCCTCCTTGCCCGGCCGGGCGCTGGTGCAACTGGCGCACGATATGCAGGGCACGCGCCCGCTGGTGCTGCTGGAAGGCAGCGATGCCGATCTGCGCCGCCGCCTGGGCGAAGGGCAACTCGATGCCATTCTCACCCTGCTGCATGGCGCGCCAGCGGAAGGAGCGGTGGTGGAAGAAAGCTATGCCATGTTGCTGCCGCAGGGCCACGCGCTGGCCGCGCGCACCATGGTCAGCGCGCTGGACCTGGCGGCCGATGTCATGGTGGCGCGGCGCAGCTGCGAAATCTTGGGCGAAACCAGCCGCTTCTTCACCGCCCAGGGCGTGCGGCCGCATTTCCTGCTGCGCAGCGCTAACGAGGAACGCTGCATGGATCTGGTGCGGCAAGGGCTGGCGGTGACCACCGGGCCGGTGAGCCTGGCCGGCGATGGCGTGGTGGCGGTGCCGCTGGCCGGCTATGATTTCCGCCGCCGGCTGGGCCTGGTGGGCGGCGGCCAGGCGCTGGACCCGGCACTGGTGGCAAGTTGGGGCCGGCTGGCCGCCAGCTGGGCATGATCTGGGGCCGTCAGCCCAAGCCCCGGTTGGGGCGTTGAGATTCACCCGATCGGGGGTTTGTCGGCACGCGTGGTTTTGCAAAACATTGCAGGCCTGCGGGCATCCCTCTCTCCTGATCGGAGCCAACCATCATGACCGCGTCCCCCACCACGCCGACCGTCGTTCTCGTCCATGGCGCCTGGGCCGATGGATCGAGCTGGCAGCGCGTCATTCCCCTGTTGCTCGCGGCCGACGTGCCGGTGGTGGCGGTGCAGAACCCGACGACCTCGCTGGCCGATGACGTGGCCGCCACCGCTCGCACGCTGGCCACGGTTACCGGGCCAGTGGTGCTGGTCGGGCATAGCTGGGGCGGGGCGGTGATCACCCAGGCCGGCAACGATCCCAAGGTCAAGGCGCTGGTCTATGTCGCCGCATTCGCGCCCAAGGCCGGTGAAACCGTGGGCGACCAGGTCGGCCGCCACGAAGCCCCGCCGGCACTGGGCAAGATCATCGACGATGGCGTCGGTTTCCTGACGCTGAGCGCGGCAGGCTGGATCGAGGACGTGGCGCAGGACCTGCCCGAGACCGAGGCGCGCGTGCTCTGCGCCACGCAGCCGCCGCTCGCCGCCGGTACCTTTGGCGACAAGGTGGAGCAGGCCGCGTGGGAAACCCGCCCGACCTGGTACATCGTTTCCGCGCAGGATCGCATTGTCAGCGTGGCGCTGGAGCGCGAACTGGCTGCAGCGATGAACGCGCAGACCAGCGAAGTGGCGGCGGGGCACCTGAGCCTGCTGTCGCAGCCCGAGGCGGTGGCGGGCGTTATCCTCGACGCCGTGCGCGCGACGGCTGCAAGCCTCTGAAACATGTGCGCAGTGAACCAAGAGGCGCTTTTTCCTGTCATGGCTTCATGACAGGATCGTCGCGTCCTGCTCACGGCCGATACCGGATTCGGCCAAGCAATGGAGAGTGACATGGATGCGGTAACGACGAAGTGCCCGATGGGCGGCGGCGAGGGCAAAAAGCGGCCCCTGTTGGGACGGACGAACCAGGACTGGTGGCCCAAGGCCCTGCCGCTGGCGATCCTGGCGCAGCATGGCCAATCGGCCAGCCCCTATCCGCAAGGGTTCGATTATCGCGCCGCGTTCAAGGGGCTGGATTATGCGGCGGTGAAGGCCGATCTGCATGCCCTGATGACCGACAGCCAATCGTGGTGGCCGGCCGACTACGGCCATTATGGTCCGTTCTTCATCCGCATGGCCTGGCATTCGGCCGGCAGCTATCGCAGTGGTGACGGGCGTGGCGGTTCGTCATCGGGATCGCAGCGGTTCGCCCCGCTCAATTCCTGGCCCGACAACGGCAATCTCGACAAGGCACGGCGCCTGCTCTGGCCGATCAAGCGCAAGTATGGCGCGGCGCTGAGCTGGGCTGACCTGTTCATCATGGCCGGCAATGTTGCGATCGAGTCGATGGGCGGTCCGATCTTCGGCTTTGGCGGCGGCCGCGAGGATATTCACGAACCGGCCCTCGATGTGTTCTGGGGCATGGAAGAAACCTGGGTGGGTGACCCGCACAACCAGACCCGGATCGACGAGGAGGCCGGCCTCAAGATCGAGGGTCCGCTCGCCGCGATCCAGATGGGGCTGATCTATGTGAACCCCGAAGGACCGGGCGGCGTGCCCGATCCCATGGCCTCGGCGCGCGACATTCGCGAAACCTTCCATCGCATGGGTATGGACGATACCGAAACCGCCGCGCTCACCGCCGGCGGGCACACCTTTGGCAAGGCCCATGGCGGCGGCGATGCCGCACTGGTGGGGGCCGCGCCCGAAGGGGCCGACATTGCCCAGATGGGCTTTGGCTGGACCTCTACCCACGGCACCGGGATGGGCGATGACACGATCACCTCGGGCATCGAGGGATCGTGGACGCCCACGCCCACGCAGTGGGACATGACCTATTTCGACATGCTGCTCGACCACGAATACGAACTGGTGCGCAGCCCGGCCGGCGCGCACCAGTGGCAACCGGTGGGCAACCCCGAAGAGACCCTGGCCCCCAAGGCGCATACGCCGGGCGTCAAGGTGCCCACGATGATGACCACGGCCGACATGGCGATGAAGGTCGATCCGGCCTATCGCGCGGTGATGGACCGTTTCCGTGCCGATCCGGCCTATTTTGCCGACAGCTTTGCCCGCGCTTGGTTCAAGCTGACCCACCGCGACATGGGGCCCAAGGCGCGCTATCTGGGGCCAGAGGTGCCGGCCGAAGACCTGATCTGGCAAGATCCCATTCCCACGCGCGATTATCCCCTGATCGATGCGGCCGATGTGGCCACGCTCAAGACCGTGATCGCCGGGGCGGGATTGTCTGTTGCCGAACTCGTCGGCACGGCCTGGGCTTCTGCGGCCACCTATCGCGGATCGGACCGGCGCGGCGGCGCCAATGGCGCGCGCATCGCGCTGGAGCCGCAGCGCCATTGGGCGGTGAACGAGCCAGAGAAGCTGGCGCGCGTGCTGGACGTCTATGCCGGCATCAAGGCGCAGTTCGATGGCGCGGCCAGTGGTGGCAAGAAGGTGTCGCTGGCCGATTTGATCGTGCTGGGCGGTGGCGTGGGCATCGAATTGGCCGCCAAGGCTGCTGGCCGCACGGTGGATGTGCCGTTCACCCCGGGCCGCACCGATGCCACGGTGGAACAGACCGACGCCGAAAGCTTTGCCTGGCTGGAGCCGCATGCCGATGGCTTCCGCAACTATCTGGCCGGGCCGACCGATGTGAACGCCGAGGAACTGCTGATCGACCGGGCGCAGTTGCTGGGCCTAGGCGTGGCGGAAATGACCGTTCTGGTCGCCGGGCTGCGCGTGCTGGGTGCCAACCATGGCGGCGCGGCGCATGGCGTGCTGACCACGCGGCCGGGCCAGTTGACCAACGATTTCGTGGTCAACCTGCTCGACATGGCCACCGCCTGGGCGCCGGCCGGCGACGGGGCTGAAACCTACGTGGGCAAGGATCGCGCCAGCGGCGCGGCGCGCTGGACGGCCACGCGCGTCGACCTCGTGTTCGGGGCCAATGCCCAGCTGCGCGGGGTGTGCGAGGTCTATGCCGGGCTGGACGCAGAAGACAAGTTCGTGGACGATTTCATCGCCGCCTGGACCAAGGTGATGAACGCAGACCGCTTCGACTTGCTCGATTGATCACGTGCCTGGTTTGCTGGTGCCGCTGCCTCAGGGTGGCGGCGCCAGTGAATCCCGCTCTACCAGGTGAAAATCGAGCATGACCTGGCGATCGCCGGTCTCTCCGCGATCGAGCAGCAGGCTCGCTGCCGCATAGCCCATTTCCTCGATCGGCTGGTAAATCGTGGTGAGATAGGGCCAGACCGACTTGGCCACCCAGCTGTCATCGAACCCGCACAGCGAGATATCGTGCGGCACGCGCAGCCCGGCGCGGGCGCAGGCGACCATGACCCCGGCGGCGGAATCATCGTTGGTAGCAAAGATCGCGGTGGGACGCGGGTCGCGTGCCAGCAAGTCCATGCCGGCGGCGATGCCGCTTTCGAACGAGAACAGGCCATCGGCCTCTGCCACCACCAGATCGGGATCGAGCTGGCGGATGGCTGCCAGGAAACCAGTGCGGCGCCGATCGCCGGCGCGGTGCAGGGGCGGGCCGGTGACCACGCCCAGGCGGCGATGGCCCAGCGCCCAGAGGTGGCGGGCGACCAGCGCACCGGCGGCGGCATCGTCGATCGCCACGCAGGGAGAGCGGCCCAGCTCGCTGTTGGGCGCGATGCGGGCATAGCGGACGCCGCGCCGCTCGAGAAAGGCCAGGACCTGGACGTTGTCGGTCAGCGGCGGGGTGAGGATGAACCCGTCGCAGCGGCTGTTGCGCACGATCGCGTCAAGCTGGGCCTCCACCTCGGCGCGGGGCAGGTCTGAGGCGATGTTGTCGATGCGCAGGTGGTACTGCTGCTCGACACAGGCCCGATAAACGCCTGACTGGATCTTGATGGTGTAGTTGGGACTCGGGTTGTCGAACAGCAGCCCGACGATGAAAGTGCGCGATCCTGCCAGCGATCGCGCCGCCGCATCGGGCACGAAGGCCAGCGCGGCGATCGCGGCCTCCACCTTGGCGCGCAGGCCGTCTGACACATGCGGCTCGCGGTTAACCACGCGCGACACGCTTTTGAGCGAGACCCCGGCGAGCCGGGCCACGTCCTCCATCGTGGCGCGTTCCTTGGCGCCAGCGGGGCGGGAAGGGGGGCCGGCAAGGGCGGCGGGGTTAGATGGGGATTGTGGCGTTTTGGCCGACGGGTGCCTCTCCATGTCAACCATTATGGCTATTTCTTTCGGCAGGTCACGCGAAATTCTGACAGCGCAGTCTTGACAGCGCTGACTGATTCATTTCAAACCATGGCTAAGCAAGATCGAAAACTTGCCGCCGATGGAGAGGATATCGATTGCGGTTCGAAGCATGGCTTCGGGCGCTGGGCCGTTGCGGCCCGCTTCTTCCCCATTTCGGCATGCGGCCATTGCCCGGGCAGTGCCTGTCTGCGCCACGCGCGCAAGCCAGGCAGGGCGTGGCCGCGAACGGGAGCACTACCCGCGGCGCACGTGCACGCGGGAACAAAAAGGGAGGGAAGACATGAAGCTGATCCAGACAGCATGCCTGATTTCGGCGGTGGCCCTGGCCGCGCCAGCCTATGCCCAGAGCACGCCCGCACCCGCACCGGCGCAGGATGCGGCCAAGACCGCCAGCGACGATGTGTCGATGCCCGATATTGTCGTTACTGCCACGCGCGACAAGACGCTGCTGTCGAAAACGCCGATCGCGCTGACCGCGATCACCGGCGATGGCCTGCGTTCCAAGGGCGTGACCAACCCTACCGCGCTGGGCGACCAGGTGCCTGGCCTGTCGATCGACCGCACCAATGGCCTGCAGATCACCATTCGCGGCGTGACCAGCACCGACGGCACCGAAAAGGGCAACCCTTCGGCCGCCTTCCTGGCCGATGGCGTCTATCTGGCGCGGCCGCAGCAGGCCGACGTGAGCTTCATGGACGTGGACCACGTCGAAGTGCTCAAAGGGCCGCAGGGCACGCTCTATGGCCGTAATACCACGGCCGGCGTGATCAACGTGATCACCAAGCGCCCCAATTTCGAGCGGGCCAGCGTGGAAGCCAATGCCGGCGTGGGCAATTACAACGCCTATAACGCCGACGCGGCCTTCAACCTGCCGGTCAACGACTGGGCCGCGTTCCGCCTCTCGCTCAATTTCGACACGCGCGACAATTTCGTCAAGGGCGTGGCGAATGATCCCAATTACAACAACAAGTTCCGCACCAATATTTCCGCCCGCCTGCAAGGCCTGTTCAAGCTGGGCGATCGCGGCGAACTGCTGCTGCGCGGCGGCTATTCACGGCTGACCGGATCACGCGATTCCTCGGTGCCGTTCAGCAATTTCTATCAGGTTGGCAACAATCCCAGCGGCGGGCGCTTTGCCGTGTGGGCACCGATCGGCGATACCCGCCAGTCGCTCACCACGCCGCTCGCCAGCGCCAATTTCAACGCGCCGCTCACCTATGTGAACCCGGTCGATGGCCAGACCTATACCTCGGGGCTGTCGGCGCACCAGTATGGCGGCGGGGATCAGTCTTCGTTCAAGCCCAACGTGCATGACATCGCCTATAATCTCGACGGCGAGTTCAACTATGATTTCGGCGGCGTGAAGGCGACGTACCTTGGCTCGATCCGCCAATACGAAGCCAAGGAAAACAGCAACGTGCTTTCGGGTGGCGTCAACCTGCCCGGCACGTTCAACGGCGATTACACGCAGCAGAGCCACGAGTTGCGCCTGGCGTCGAGCGGCGATGGCCCGCTCAAGATCCAGGGCGGCCTCTATTACTTCCGCGAAGAATCGCGGATCGCGTTCTTCATCTACAACCTGGTGCCCTTCGCGTTTGGCAACACGTTCATCTACGGCTTCCCGCAGCACACGATCTCGTCCACCAAGGGCGCGTTCACCCAGGGCACCTACAAGGTGACCGATGCGCTGCGCGTCACGGCGGGCATTCGCTATACCGCCGACGATCTCTCGCGCTATGGCCACACCGTGCACCTCAACACGCTGGGCGGCCAGCCGCTGGTGGGCGGGCAGTATTCCATCGATCCCAACACGCCCGCAGCGCCGGGCGGGCCGACCGTGGGCAGCGGGCGCAGCTATGTCAACGATGCCTCGGTCAAGGGCCGCAAGGTCACCTGGCGCCTGGGTTTTGACGCCGATGTGCTGGGCGGGCTGCTCTATGGCTCGATCGCCACCGGCTACAAGGTTGGCGGCTTTGGCGATGGCTGCTCCACCGGCGGCGCTGGCCAGTCGTTGGTCACCTCGCAAGGGGAACGCTGCGATTATTCCACGCCGGGGGCAACGCCCGGTTCGCTCAAGTATGGCGATCAGCATGCCATCTATTACGAGCCGGAAACCCTGACCGACTATGAACTGGGCTTCCGTGGCCGCGTCGCGCCGTGGATGAAGATCGACACCAACCTGTTCCTGTATGATTACAAGAACATGCAGCTGAGCGCGGTGATCCCGATCAATGGCGCCAACCAGACCGTGACGACCAATGCGGGCAAGGCGCGCGTGCTGGGCTGGGAATTCGAGACGCAGTTCTTCCCGATGCGCGATCTCAACCTCACGCTCGGCGTCGATCTTACCGATGGGCATTATACCCAGTTCTGCCCCTCGGGCGTGGTCAACGGCACCTGCGCCATCAACTATGCCGGGCAAAAGCTTGATCGCACCCCCGCCACCGTCATTTATGGCGGGGTGAACTACACCGTGCCGGTCGGTTCGGGCAATGTCGTCGCTTCGGTCTATTCGCGCTATTCGTCGGCCTATTCGGTGACGGTGTTTGGCGATACCGGGTCTTACTGGCTCAAGCTGTGGACGCCGTCGCGCTCGCGCACCCAGGCGAGCCTGACCTACAATGCCCCCAACGACACCTGGTATGCCTCGGCCTTCATCAAGAACATCGAGAACAAGGTTTCGCTGGTGACTGGCAACGCCACCAGCCTGACGATGAGCGACCCGCGCACCTTCGG
Organism: Novosphingobium sp. SG754; assembly: GCF_013149315.1. Taxonomy (NCBI): domain Bacteria; kingdom Pseudomonadati; phylum Pseudomonadota; class Alphaproteobacteria; order Sphingomonadales; family Sphingomonadaceae; genus Novosphingobium; species Novosphingobium sp. SG754. The sequence goes on from NZ_JABGCC010000003.1 coordinate 389,639, forward strand.
CGTGCGCGCCGGGGTCAAGTTCTAACACCGGTCTACCCTGCTGCGGGCCGCGCGCCGCCTGGTGCGTGCGTGCGGCCCGCTTTTTTCTTTTTCGTTCCAGCAAGGATCCCAGCGATGAAACGCCATTTGCCCTTCGTGCTCGGCTGCGCCGCCCTGGCGCTTGGCAGCGGTGCCCGCGCCCAGCAGGCCCCGGCTGTCGACCTGGCCGCCGCGCAGGCCCGCGCCGACGCCACGCTTGCCAAGATGAGCGCCGACGACAAGGTGGTCCTCACCCACGGCGTGATGCCGCTGCCGTTCCTGCCGGGGGCCAAGATCCCGTCAGGCGCGATTTTCGGCGCTGGCTATGTTGCCGGGATTCCGCGACTGGGCGTGCCGGCCTTGACCGAAACCGATGCCAGCCTGGGCGTTGCCTGGGTGGGCGGCTTGCGCAAGGATGGCGCCACCGCCCTGCCATCGGGCCTGGCCCAGGCGGCAAGCTGGAACCCTGATCTGCTCTATCGCGGCGGGGCGATGATCGGGGCAGAGGCGCGGGCCAAGGGCTTCAACGTGCTGCTGGCTGGCGGCGTCAACCTGATGCGCGATCCGCGCAATGGCCGCACGTTCGAATACCTGGCGGAAGACCCGCTGCTGTCGGGCGACCTGGTGGGCGCGGCGATTGCCGGTATCCAGTCGAACCACATCATTTCGACGATCAAGCACTTCGCGCTCAACGGCCAGGAAACCGGGCGCAAGTATGTCGATGTCAAGATTGCCGAGGGCGCGGCGCGGGAAAGCGATCTGCTGGCGTTTCAGATCGGCATCGAAAAGGGCCAGCCTGGCGCGGTGATGTGTGCCTACAACCGCATTGGTGGGGCGCAGGCCTGCGCCAGCGACTGGGCGCTCAACAAGGTGCTCAAGGGTTCTTGGGGCTACAAGGGCTTCGTCATGTCCGACTGGGGCGCGGTGCCCGGGGTCGAAGCGGCGCTGGGCGGGCTGGATCAGCAATCCGGCGCAGAGCTGGACAAGGCGCTCTATTTTGCCGACGTGCTCAAGGCCAAGGCAGGGGCGGACAAGGCCTATGCCGCCCGCCTCGATGACATGAACCGCCGCGTGCTGACCGCGATCTATGCCACCGGCATCGACAAGCATCCGGCCCAGCCCGGCGGCGCGATCGATTTTGCCGCCCATGCCCAGGTGGCCGAAGACGTCGCGCGGCAGGGCATCGTGCTGCTCAAGAACAAGGGCGCGCTGCCGCTGGCCAAGACGGCCGCCTCCATCGCAGTGATCGGCGGCTATGCCGACAGCGGCGTGCTGGCCGGCTCGGGCTCGAGCCTGGTCATGGGCGAAGGAGGCCCGGCCGCCACCCGCTCGCTTGGCGGAGACGGGCCGTTTGCCGCGCTGATGCAGCAAAGCTATCATCGCTCCAGCCCGCTCAAGGCGATCCAGGCCCTGGCGCCCAAGGCCACCATCACGTTCCGCGACGGGCGCTATATCGCCGATGCCGTGGCCAAGGCGCGCCAGGCTGAGGTGGCGATCGTGTTCGCCACCGAATGGCGCACCGAAGGGGCCGACCAGCCCGACCTGTCGCTGCCCGATGGCCAGGATGCGCTGATCGCCGCCGTGGCGGCAGCCAATCCCAACACCATCGTGGTGCTGGAAACCGGCGGCCCGGTGATGATGCCCTGGCTCGACAAGGTGGCTGGCGTGGTGGAGGCCTGGTATCCCGGCGCGCGTGGCGGCGAGGCGATCGCCTCGGTCCTGTTCGGCGATACCAATCCGGGCGGGCGCCTGCCCGTCACGTTTCCTGCCAGCCTGGATCAGTTGCCCCGGCCCAAGCTGGATGGCGCGGATTGGGTGGAGCCCAATTTCGGGGGAGATCCGGCCCCAGGCAAGGACCAGCTGCACGCCGATTATGACATCGAAGGGTCTGACGTGGGCTATCGCTGGTTTGCCCGCAAGGGATACAAGCCGCTGTTTCCGTTCGGCTTTGGCCTGAGCTACACCAGCTTTGCCGCGCGCGACCTGAAAGTTTCGGGAATGTCTGCCAGCTTTACCCTAGCCAATACCGGTCAGCGCGCCGGCGATGACGTGGGCCAGGTCTATCTCGTGCGTCGCAATGGCCAGCCGCTGCAACGCCTGGTCGGCTTCAAGCGGATGAGCCTGGCAGCGGGCGCGAGCCAAAGCGCCACGGTAACCTTCGATCCACGCCTGCTGGCCGATTGGAAGGATGGGCGCTGGACGATGCCGGCCGGCGACTATGGCTTTGCCCTGGGGCGCAACGCGGCTGATCTGGGGCAAGTGGTTACGGTCAAGCTGCCGGCACGCAGTTGGAAGGATTAGGGCCCATCGACCGCTGCCCGGTCATCGCCTTGAACGCCATGAGGGCGGCTGCGGCAGGTATGCAAGGCATGCCTGCCGCAGCACGGGGAGCCAGGATCACCGCGCCATAGTAGCCAGGACGCTGTCATTGGGTAGCATTCGCCGCACGACGCGCGCTTTGCCTCGCAATCGCCATTGCGCTCGTGATCGCATCTGTGTTCGGTTGAAGTGGCACGGATCGAACGCGTGACGCCGCGGGTTGATGACAGATGAGCTTGGATCCTCCCCCCGGCCCCGAAGGGCGCCTTGATCGCTTGATCGCCTGGATGCGTGTCAGCAAATGGCGGCAGTGGCTCGTTCTCTATCCGCTGGTGATGCTGATCACGGTTGTGCTCCTGATCCTCTGGATCGCCGTCGCCTTCGCGTTGAACTCCACCGATCGCGATGCGGGTGCCGTCGCGCTCAATTACGTGCTCGTGGGCGTGATCGTCACGGCCGGCCTCTTGGTGATTCACCCGGCCATGTATCGCTGGCAGTGGCACATCGAGCGCAAGCGCAGTGCCGGTGAACTGCCTCCCGACGGTGCCACGCCCGCCTATGGGTCGGAGATCGCAGCGCCGCCGCCGCGGATCGACTGGCCTTGCTCCTATCGTTTGCGGCACGCGCTCGCGCGCTTTCTGAGCACTGCGGCCTTGCTCTTTTTCTTCATGCCGTACCGCAATCAGACCGCGATTGCGCGTTTCCTGTTTACCCACAGCGCGGGGCGGGCGTCGGCAGGAAGCCTGGCGGGCCTGATATTTTTCTATCTGCCATTTTGCGTGATGGCGGTGCTGATCGGGGCGCTCACCTGGCGCCAGGCGAAACGCCGCGATGCCGGATTGCTGAGCGAACGGGAAAGCCTGCTGCTCGAGACCGAAACGACATGGCTGTTCTCGTTTGGCGCTGCCGTGATCATCGTGATTTTTCTCTGCCATTTCGCAGGCGGCATGATCACTGCATTCATGGTCTAATCGTCGATCTTGAGAATGCGTAACTGCGTTTCCAGTTCGATGGCACGCTGCCTGAGGATCGCGTCTTTGGTGCTGTCCTGCTAACGCCTGTGCGCCTCTTACTCCACCCGAACCATCGAAGCACTTCATCAGCACTGGGTGGAGCGAGACCAGCGGTGAATGCTCAATTACGCGGGGATGATAGAGCGCGGTAGCGATCACCGGCTGGATCGAGGTGCTTGGCATCGGGTGAAAGCGAATTATAGTAGTGGTATTGGCTTCGACCGATGTCATGCCTAGCGCCGCCAACCATGCGCACTGCGCGATCACGCACCTCAGGCGAAAATTTGTTCCGGGTTTTGCTCATCACCAAAGCTCCATCTCACAAATAGGAGCCTCCAGGAAACCCGGGACGGTTCACTATTCTCGATGTCCTTCTGCCGGCGCATCAACGTCGAGCGCGCGGTCAGCAGCGTGCGCTGCTCGCGGGCTGGAATGGCTTTGACGTGCACAGGCCGGAACCAGCCCGAGCGCAATAGCTGGGCCATGCCACGGGCGTCATTGCGATCCGTCTTCATGACCATCGCGGACAGGGCAGCGCGGACCTGCCGGGTCTCCATCAAGACTACGGTCATCCCCGCGTCCTGAAGGCCGCGGTAGAGCCATTCCGACAGTGGCCCAGCCTCGAAGCCAACCAGCTCGAGCTCTGCGCCGTAGGGCGCCAAGCAGCGGGTGATCGCATCTGGATCGCTGGGAGCCACTGCTTCCAATAAGATCCTGCCGCTGGCGTCCATCACGCAAATCGCAGCCTTATCCATGGAGACGTCAAGCGCGGCATATACAGTCATGGCGGTTCTCCTCGAGAGGGGATGCTCACTATGGAGCGAATCGCACCCAATGACCGCATCTCGAAAAACTCTGGCGTCTGAGGGGTGGATTTGATTCACTTCGCCGACGGTAGGGCGGACGGCGGCCGTTTGACCCTGTGCTGATGTTCAAGATCCTGGTGCTTCAGGCGCTTTATGAGCTGTCGGACGAGGCGGCGGAATTCCAGATCAAGGACCGCCTGTCGTTCCAGCGCTTCCTGGGCTTGGGCCTCGAGGGCACCTTGCCTGATGCGACGACGGTGTGGTTGTTCCGCGAGCGCCTGGTCCAGGCCAAGGCGATCGACAAACTCTTCGCCGGCTTCGACGTAGCGCTCAAGGATCGCGGCTATCTCGCGATGGGCAGGGAGATTATCGACGCCACAGTGGTGCCGGCGCCAAAGCAGCGCAACACCGAGGCCGAGAAGACCGCCATCAAGGAAGGGCGCGTCTCCGAGGATTGGAAGCCGGCCAAGGCGCGACAAAAGGAGCGCGATGCGCGCTGGTCGATCAAGTACAGCAAAGCCAAGGTCCGCGAAGGCGCCGATCCCAAGGCCGCGAAGCCTGTCGATCTCGCCATCCCGGTGTTCGGCTACAAGAACCATATCGGCATCGACAAGGCCCCGGCCTGATCCGCACCTGGGAGCCAGCGCCGCCAACGCCCATGATGGGGCGCGCCTGCCGGAGCTGATCAGCATGGGGAAAACCGGCTCGGGGGTCTGGGCAGATACCGCCTATCGGTCGCAGAAGAACGAAGCGTTCCTCGCCGCCGGCATGTTCAACAGCTATATCCACCAGAGACGCAAGCCGAGACGGCCGATGCCCGAGCGGATCGCCAGGGCCAATACGCGGCGATCCAAAATTCGCGGGGCAACCCTTGATGCCTGACACGCTACTGAACTAGGCATTTCCCGTCGTCGCGTCCTGTCTGCAAAACTAGAATCGAAGGCGTCCAGAAATCTAGGGGCTGCTCACAGAAGTTATTCGGCGCGTGATCCGGGGATATTGGTGTTCTTGCTGGTCGGCACCGGCACCCGGGGCCACAGCAGGTGATCGAGGGACAGGGTTCCACCACCCTTGGCCAGCAGGGGCAACAGCAGACCGGCCCAGCTCAGATGGATGGGCCAGGCATCGGGATAGACAAACACTTCGATCACCAGTGTCATGCCCAGCAGGCCCAGCGCCCCCAATCTGGTAAACAGGCCAAGGAACAGCAGCAGCGAGAACAGGTGCTCCGAAATCGTCGCGGCATAGGCGGCGAGGTGTGGTGGCACGAGCGGCAGCGCATAGTCGCTGGCAAAGAGGTCGAACGTGCCGTCGGTGATGGTGAACCAGCCTTCCACCTTGGCGCGGCCCGACAGGAAAAAGATGGCGCCCGCGCCCAGCCTCGCCACCAACAGCAACAGCCATTCGGGAAGCAGTCGCCGCGCCTGATCGGTGGCGTGGTGGCAAAGCGAGATCAGCGTGGTCATCGGCTTGTCCTTGGTCGTTCGGCAGACATGGCAAGGCGGCCCGGACAGTGCGGATGGCAGCGTCCGGGCACCGGTTGGTTGAGAGGGCTGGTTCAACCGCGCGGCGTGAGCGAGCCCATGCCATGGGGCGTCTTGATCGACGTGCAGGTGCCGATCTTCACCGCTTTCCAGGCGTTGCCCTGATAGTCCTTGACCGAGGTGCCGGCGCAACTGGTGCCGGCGCCGGCCTTGCAGTCGTTCTTGCCGGCGAGCGCGACGCCATAGCACTTCTCGGTCTTGGGAGCGTCGGCGGCCTGCGCGCTCGCCCCGGCAATGGTGGCCGAGAGGGCAACGGAGAGAGCGACGGCAGCGGCGGCTTGGGTGATGGTCATTGATCAAGCTCCTTGGGAATGAAGGCGGTCAGGTGCGGCGCGGGCGGCGATCCCGCCCCGGCCGACAGGCAGCATTTCGGCGCGGGTGGACAGTCGGTTACAGAATATATTTTCGACGATGGGCCGCTTGCGGTGTAACCATCGGCGGGTCTGGCGCGAAGCATGGCGTGGGAGCCCACATGCAAGCGAACGAAGCCCAGTTGAAAGCGTGGATGATTGGCGGTCTGGATGGCGATGCGGCCAGCCAGGCGCAATTGCTGCGCGCGCTCGTTCCTGTGCTCGAAGCGTTCTACCGCCGCCGCATGCGCGATCGCCGCGACGACATCGACGATCTCGTGCAGGAAACGCTGATTGCCGTTCACACGCGGCGGGCGACGTTCGACCGGGAGCGCGCGTTCGGTGGCTGGCTGTTCGCCATTGCGCGCTACAAGATGGTCGACCACTTCCGCCGCTGCGGCCGAACCTGCCCGATCGAGGGGCTGGACGACATTCTGGTTGCCGAGGGGTTCGAGGAGGCCAGCAGCGCGCGGATCGATATCGACCGCTTGCTGGACGCGCTGCCGGCCAAGCAGTCGCAGGCGATCCGAGCCACCCGCCTCGACGGACTGAGCACGCACGAGGCGGCGGCGCGGGAAAGGATGGGGGAATCTGACGTGAAAGTGTCGGTGCATCGCGGGCTGAAAGCGCTCGCGGCCCGTATCAGAGGCGAATTGTAGGATGAACACCGACCAACTGATCGATGCCCTGGCGCGCGAGGTGACGCCCGTGCCGCGCCATGCCGTGGGGCGCCGCCTGGCCATTGGTCTTGCCGCTGGTGGCGTGATCACGCTGGCGCTGATCGCCTGGCTGCTGGGGTTCAATCCGCAGCTTGGCGCGGCCATCCGGCACTATTCGTTCTGGATGAAATGGGGCTACACCGTGTCGCTGGGCATCTGCGCGGCGCTGGCCACGGCGCGCCTCGCCCGGCCCGATAGTGGCCGGTTCGGCTGGTTGTGGCTGATGGCGATCCCGGTCCTTTCGCTGGTGGCGATCGGCTTGTTCGAAATGAGCCGGGTTCCGCCCGCCCAATGGCTGGCGATGTGGCTGGGGCAAAGCTGGAGCGTGTGCTCGTCGATCGTGTTCCTGCTCTCGGTGCCGATCTTTGGCGGGCTCTTGTGGTCGTTTCGGCGTCTCGCCCCGACGCGCCTGAGAGCCGCCGGCGCCACCGCAGGGCTGACGGCGGGATCGTGGGGCGCAACGCTCTATTGCCTGCACTGCCCCGAAGTGTCCGCGATCTTCGTGTTGACCTGGTATACCCTGGGGATTGGCCTGGCGGCGCTTGCCGGCGCCATCCTCGGGCCGCGTCTGCTGCGCTGGTAATCTTTTTTCGCCGCTGTAACCGCAGCCGGCACCCTGGCGAATAACCCCATGCCACTTTCGGCAACCGCATTTCCCAGGAGCGCTACGATGAACACTCTCAATTCGGGCCTGAGCCTCGCTGCCACCGCCGCTGTCGTGGCCATGTCGGCCGCAGCCGTTGCCACCCCGGCGATGGCAGCGAGCGGCACGGCCGTGGTCCACTGCTATGGCGTCAATAGCTGCAAGGGCACGTCGGACTGCAAGTCGGGCAACCATGACTGCAAGGGCCAGAACGACTGCAAGGGCCAGGGTTTCAAGGCTCTGTCGGTCAAGGCCTGCAAGGCCGCTGGCGGCAGCCTGACCGAGCCCAAGTAAGCGCTGCGGCACCCAACCTGGCCTGCGCGCCGCCGCCCCGGCCAGTGGGCGGCGGCGCGCAGGCAAGAGGAGAGCGATCGTGCCTCACTCCAGCTTTGCCGGTTTCGGCCTCGGCCTGCGCAAACCGCATTATGCCGACTTTCTGAAAGCGGCCGTCCCGGTCGATTTCGTCGAGGTGATATCCGAGAACTTCATGGTTCCAGGCGGGCGGCCAAGGCGCATCCTGCACCAGGTACGCGCACACTACCCGGTGGCGCTGCACGGGGTCTCGCTCTCCGTTGGCTCGGCCCATGGGCTGGACGCGGCATACCTGGCGCGCTTGCGTGGCCTGGTGGACGAGATCGAGCCGCTGTTCGTGTCAGACCACCTGAGCTGGTCCCGCACGCCGGGCTTCAACGCGCACGATCTCTTGCCACTGCCCTATACCGCCGAAGCGCTCGATATCGTCTGCGCCAACCTGGCCCACGCCCAGGAGTGCCTCGGGCGTGCGATGCTGATCGAAAATCCCTCGAGCTACCTGGCCTTTGCCCAGTCCGACATGGCCGAGTGGGAATTCCTCGAACGGGTCTGCGCGCGGACCGGCTGCGGCCTGCTGCTCGATCTCAACAACATCCACGTTTCGGCGATCAACCATGGCTTCGACCCGCTCGCCTATCTGGCCGGGGTGCCGTTGGACCGGGTGCGGCAGATCCACCTTGCCGGCCACAGCCAGGGCGAGACGCTGTTGATCGATACCCATGATCAGCCGGTCCCGCCTTCGGTATGGACGCTGTTTGCGCAAGTCATCGATCGCCTGGGCCCGGTCGCGGTGATGATCGAGCGCGATGACAATATCCCGCCGCTGGCTGACCTGCTGGCCGAACTCGACCAGGCCCGGAGCCTGGCACGGCGCGGGATTGCGGCATGACGCTGGCTATGTTTCAGGCCGAATTCGGCGACTGGCTGATGACCGGATCGGACCGGGCGGCGGCGCGCTTTGGCCCGGTGGCCCAAGCCGGACTGCTGGTCTACCAGAACAATTATCGCGCGGCGTTGATGGCCTGCCTTCACGAGAGCTTTCCGCAAACGGTGCAGTGGCTGGGGCCTGAAGACTTCCAGGCCAGCGCCGCCCGCTGCATCGATGATCGCCCGCCCGATAGCTGGTCGCTGGACCACTATGCCGCCCTGTTCCCGCAAAGCCTGGCCGCGCAATGGCCTGACGATCCCGAAGTGGCCGACCTCGCCGCACTGGAACTGGCGCTGGCCGATGCTTTTGTCGGCCCCGATGCCGATCCGCTGCCCAGCGCCGCGTTGGGGCAGGTCGATTGGGACAAGGCCGTGCTCCGCTGCGTGCCCAGCACTCGCCTGGTGTCCTTGCGCACGAATGCGCCAGCGATCTGGTCCGCGCTGGTTCTTGGCGGCACCGTGCCGCGCGCGGAAAGGATGCCGCACCCCGTCGCTGTGCTGGTCTGGCGGCAAGGGGACACCGCCTGCTTTCGCACGCTGGACCCGGCGGAGGCCAAACTCGCCCCGCGGCTGCTGGCCGGCGTGTCGTTTGCCGAGGTGTGCCAACATCTGGTTTGCGCGCATGATGAGGCACAGGGTGTCAGGATCGCCGGTCACTGGCTGGCGCGATGGGCGACTGATGGCCTGCTGCATGGCGGTGCCCTGGCCTGAAATAATTGCGGTGCGGGAAAGGTGATGCAATAGAGGGGGCGGGTGCTCGCTGGCCAGAACGTGGTGCGGGCAGGCTTTTGCGCTGGTCGGGCCGCCAGCGGGCCAACAGTCGTGTCCGGACGTTTCCCGTGTTGCATACCCATGACTTTGCCAGTGCTCTTGCCCGGCTTTGCCACGCGCTTTGCCGAGGGGCCTCTGCATCCCGATTGCGGCCCGCACCGGTGCCGTGGCACCGGATCAACCGCCGCCGATTGGCGTTGAAGCGATCGCGGGTGCCGCACTGCGGCCCTCGGGAATGGCGGCGGGCCTTTGCGCAGACAGCGGAGCAAGCATGGAAGCATTGACGGAACCGGCCCGGAACACAGGCATGCGGGTGGGCGCGCGGCTAAGCCGACTGGCGCTTTACCGCTGGTGGCGGCGCCGGGTCGTGGGGCAGGTCGATCACCAGGCGGTCGTTGCGCGCATCTTCGCGGAAAGCTGCTGGTCACCGCGCTATGCCTTCATGACGATGATGTCTGCCGGGATCGCGATGCTGGGATTGCTGCTCTCGTCTCCGGCGGTGGTGATCGGTGCCATGTTGATCTCGCCGCTGATGAGCCCGATCCTGGGCTTCGGATTCAGCCTCGCACTGTTCGATTTTGCCGAAATGCGCCGTTCGCTGCTGGCGCTGGCGGTCGGTGCGGTTGCGGCGGTGGCATTCACGGCGCTGATCGTCACGGCCTCGCCCTTGCAGGCCCCCACGGCGGAGGTCGTGGCCCGCACGCGCCCCAATCTGTTCGATCTGGGCGTCGCCCTGTTCGCCGCGCTCGCGGGGAGCTTTGCGATCATTCGCGGGCGCGGCGAAACGATCGTGGGGGTAGCGATCGCCACTGCCCTGATGCCGCCGCTTGCCGTGGTCGGCTATGGCCTGGCAACGTGGAACCTGCCCGTGCTGGGCGGCGCATTGGCGCTGTTCGTCACCAACTTCATCACCATCGCGCTCTCGGCAACGGCGATGGCGCGCTATTACGGCTTTGGCCACCAGCTTTCCAGCCGTCAGAGCTGGACCCAGACCATCCTGCTGCTGCTGGTTTTTGTGGCCATGGCCGTGCCGCTCGGCCTGGCGCTCAACCGCATCGCGCGCGAAGCCCTGATCGTCTCGGAAGTGCGGTCGCTGCTGAACAAGCGCTTCGGCAGCGCTTCGCGCGTGACCCAGCTCGACGTGGCATTCGATCGCGAACCCAACGTCATTCGCGCGGTGGTCATCACGCCGCGCGGGCAGACGCAGAAGACCGTGGTGCTGCAAAAGGCGATCGAACAGGAACTCGGGCGCCCGGTTCGCCTCAATATCGACCAGATCCTGCTCGAACCGGGGGCCGGCGCGATCGAGGCGCAGCGCGAGGAACTGCGCCAGGCAGGCGATCAGCCGGACCTGGAGACACAGCGCCTGGCCGGAATCGCGCGGATGATCGCGCTGATCACCGGTGTTTCGGCCGATGACGTGACAATCGACCGGGATCATCACCGCGCCACGGCGGCGGCCGTGCCGCTGCCCGGCGCAACCGTTGCTACCTATCGCGTGCTCGAAGCCCGCGCTGCCGCGCAGACCGATGGCTGGAGCGTGGCGATCGTGCCACCGCAAGGCCCGCTGCCCGAGATCGCCTTTGCCAATGATGCCGACACGCTGGACCCGGTGGCGCGCGAGGCCGTGCTGGTATCGGCCTGGGCGGCGCGGCGGTGGAATGTGCCCGCGCTGGGCGTTCCGGGGCTGCCGGCCGGGACAACGCCGGCGCGGCCAAGTCTGGCCCAGCGGCGCGCCCTTGCCATCGCAGCAACGCTGGCGACGCAAGGCGTCAACGCGCTGCCAGCGCCCGGCGGTGGGCAGAGGTTCCACTTGTCGACCGGAGACGGCCAGTGATCGCCGGCGTGGCGCTGACGCCGTTCGATGCGGCGGCCATTCTCATCGTGCTGGCCGCCGGGCTGGGCTATTGCAACTATCGCTTCCTCAAATTGCCCGCCTCGATCGGGCTGACAGTCATGGGCGCGATTGCCTCGTTGCTCGTCGTCGGCATAGCCCGCGTCGTGCCCGGCGCCGCGTTCGCGCGGGATATCGTCGGGTTCATCGCCGGCATCGATTTCCACACCACGCTCATGGACGGCATGCTCTCGTTCCTGCTGTTTGCCGGCGCGCTGCATGTGGATTGGCACGAGATGCGGCGCGGTCGCTGGCCGATCATCGTGCTCAGCACCATCGGCGTGGCGCTGTCGACGGCCCTGATTGGCGGCGGCTTCCTGCTGCTGGCCCGCGCCATCGGCTTCGAACTGCCGGCGATCTGGTGCTTTGTGTTCGGCGCGCTGATCAGCCCGACCGATCCGGTCTCGGTGATGGGCGTGCTCAAGCGTGCCAACGTCTCGCCCACGCTCGAGGCGACGGTGGCGGGGGAAAGCCTGTTCAACGATGGCGTGGGCGTGGTCATCTTTACCATCCTGCTGGTATCGGCCCTTTCGGGTGAGGCATTTTCCCTCGGCCATGCCGCCGGCCTGTTCGCCACCGAGGCGGGCGGCGGCGTCGTGCTCGGGCTGGTCATCGGCTGGATCGCGTTCCGGCTGATGCGCTCGATCGACGATTACAAGGTCGAAGTGCTGATCAGCTTGGCGGTGGTGATGGGCGGCTATGCCATTGCGCGGCCGCTCCATGCCAGCGGGCCGGTGGCCATGGCCGTGGCCGGGCTGATCATCGGCAATGCCGGCGTGGCCCATGCGATGAGCGACACGACCCGCGATTATCTGCACAAGTTCTGGGATCTGATCGACGATATCCTCAACACCGTGCTGTTCCTGCTGATCGGGTTGGAAGTGGTGACCATTCCGGGAGATCTGCGCCTGGTGGTCCTGGGCCTTGCTGCCATTCCGCTGGCACTCCTGGCGCGCTCGATCTCGGTGCTCCTCCCACTGTGCGCGATCCGTCCTGGGCATCGCTATGGTCTGGTGGCCCCCGTTACGCTGATCTGGGGCGGGCTGCGCGGTGGTATATCCATCGCCCTGGCGCTGGGGCTGCCCGATGGCCCGGCGCGCCCGATCATCCTGGCAGCGACCTACCTGGTGGTGCTGTTCTCGGTCATCGGGCAGGGCGGCACGATCAAGGGCGTGTTGCAGCGCCTGACCGCGAGGGATGAAGGAGCGCCGGCATGAAGGCGCGGCTGCTGCGGCTGTCGAACACCCTGCGCGAAAGCTATTGGTTCGTCCCCACGATCATGGCCCTGGCCGCGCTGCTGCTGGCCTTGACCACGGTGATGATCGACAGCCATGCCGGATCGACGACATGGACGACCGGATTGCCCGGGCTCGACACGGCCCGGCCCGATGGCGCGCGCAGCCTGCTGTCGGCGATCGGCGGTTCGATGATCGGCGTTGCCGGGACGACCTTCTCGGTCACCATCGCGGCGGTGGTCTATGCCTCGGGGCAGTATGGCCCGCGCCTGCTCAGCAACTTCATGTCGGATCGGGGCAACCAGGTTACCCTCGGCACCTTCATCGCCACGTTCGTCTATTCGCTGGTGGTGCTGCGCACGATCCACTCGGCAGGGGAGGGCGGCTCGGCGGTCGCGGCGTTCGTGCCGCAACTGGCGCTGTTGATCGCCCTGGTCCTGGTGCTGTGTTCGATCGCCGTGCTGATCTACTTCATCCACCATGTGCCGATGCAGATCCACATCAACAGCGTGATCGAACAGATCGGCGGGCGGTTGGTCGATGATATCGAGGCGCGCTTTCCGGCCCGGGACGAGCCCCCGTCGGCCGCGCCCGCGAGTGCCATGCCGATGCCTGCTGCCTTGTTGGACGAGAGGCCCGTTGCCGGCCCGGACCGACCCGCCACGATCGCGTGTCACGGCATGGGCTATATCCAGCTCATTGACGAAAGCGCCGTCATCGCCGTGGCCAAGGAGCACGACATGGTCGTCCGCCTGCATCGCCAGCCAGGTGATTTCGTGCACAAGCACAGCGTCTTGATGACGGCCTGGCCGCCCGATGCCTGCACCGGGCAGGCGGCCACGGCCCTGCGCCAGGCTGTCGCGCTCGGCTCGCGGCGCAGCGCGCTGCAAGACCTGCGGTTCCTGATCGATGAACTGGTGGAGATTGCCGCGCGCGCCTTGTCGCCGGGCGTAAACGATCCGTTCACGGCCAGCAGTTGCCTCGACTGGCTGGGTGCGGCGCTGGCCACTCTGGCGCGACGGCACCTGCCGCCGGGCCAGCGCGTGGATGCGGAGGGAAGCCTGCGGCTGGTCGCGCAGCCCGCAACGTTCGAGGGTTTTGTCGACCGCGCGTTTGGCGCCCTTGCCCAGTATGCCAGCGCCGACATGATCGCGGGCAAGCACTATCTCGATGCGCTGGGCGATGTTGCGCGCAACTGCGATGATCCTGCACTTATCGCAACGCTGGCCAGGCAGGCCCGCGCCTTTCGCGCGCTGGCTGCCAAGGCGCTGGATGGCGCATGTCGCGATGCCGTGTTGGCGCGCGCCGACAGCGCGCTGAACGCCTTGGTCCATGCTGGGGGGCAAGACAGCCACGCCGGCGATGCAGACCGAATGGAAGGGATCATATGATTGTTGCCGTTGCCCTGATCGTGGCGCTTGTCGTCACCCTGGCGCTGACCTTCGGCCGGTTTGCGCGCAGCGATACCTGGCGCGCGACGGTCACGCCCTTGGCGTCCATCATCGGATCGGGCTTTCTCATCTGCGGGCCGCTGCTTGCGCGCGAGTTCGGCAGCGCGGCGCTCGGGGCCATGGCTATTCTGCTCGCCATTGCCTATGCGGCGGGCGCGGTGATCCGGTTCAACATCGTGCATGTCGAAAGCTATCTTGCCACAGCCAGCTTCAACGATCCCGTCGCCTGGCTCGCACGGCTGACGCAGGGCGTGCTGGCGCTCGCCTATGCGGTGTCGGTGGCCTATTACCTCAAGCTGCTGGCGGAATTCTCGCTCAAGCCGATCGCCATTGCGCCCACGCTTCAGCCGCTGGCCGCCAACACTATCGTGACCGTGCTGATCATGCTGATGACGCTGCTGGCCCTGGGGGGCAGCCTGCGCAAGGTGGAGCACCTCGCCCACGGTACGGTCTCGCTCAAGATCGGGATCATCGCCGGCCTGCTCGTGGCGCTGGCGCTGGCGTGGGGGATCGGCGGGATGCAAGCGGCATTGCCGCCTGCGCGGCTGTCGTTCGCCAGCGTGCCGATGCTGCTCGGCCTGCTGATCACGGTGCAGGGCTTCGAGACCTCGCGCTATCTCGGACATGCCTATCCGGCGGCATTGCGGGTCCGCACGATGCGGCATGCGCAATGGATTTCCTCGGCGATCTATCTGGCGTTCATTGCGCTGCTCACACCGTTCCTGTCGCGCGCTGCGGCCACCCAGGGGGTGGCTGGCATTCTCGATATCATGGAACTGATCGCGCCGGCGCTTGGCGTGTTCGTGCTGATCGGCGCTGTTGCCAGCCAGTTGAGTGCGGCGGTGGCAGATTCTATCGGCTCGGGTGGCCTGATCAACGAGGTGTCACGGCGCAAGATCAGCGTGCCGCTCGCGTTCCTGCTGGCTGGCGCGCTGGCGATCGTCATCGTCTGGCTGACGGACCCATTCGAGGTGGTCGCGCTGTCATCGCGCGCCTTTGCTTTGTTCTATGCGCTGCAATGTGCGCTGGCGTTGATCGTTTCGGTCAGGAATGGCGTGGGAACAGCGGCGCAGCGGATCGGCGTTGGCGCCATCGGTCTGGTCTGCCTGGTCGCAGCGGCGGTCGGCGCACCGGCGGAAGGGTGAGGGGCTGCCACGGGGCCGCCGTCTCCCTGCTCCGTAGTGGGCGTCCCCCCAAGCGCGCGATTGCCGATTCCGTTAAGGCCATGCCCAGCCTCGTGATGATAACCGTTGGCATTTCCGCAGCGCTTTGAAATGAAGACCCAGCGAAGCGCTCCAGCGAAGGGTTGAAACCCAATCAACCTCTTCAAAACAAGGATGCCATGGGCCTCGCCATCTATATGGATTTTGCATGAATAGGGCGGGCGCTGCGATCAGGCGCCTGGCGCCTGATCTGCGGCGAATTGATCGTAGGCCTCCACCGCTTGAGCGGCATACATCAGGCTGGGACCAGCGCCCATGTAGATGGCGAGGCCCATGGCATCCATCACCTCTTCGCGGGAAGCACCGTGCCGGACGGCGGCCTGCGCGTGAAAGGCCACGCACCCATCGCAGCGGATCGCGACCGCAATGCCCAGCGCGATCAGCTCCTTGGTCTTGCTGTCCAATGCACCATTGGCCGTGGCGGCGCTGGCCATTGCAGAGAAATTCTTCATGACATCCGGTGCGCCAAGACGAACTTGCTTGATCGCGCCCGACAGTTCCTTGGCCATCTGCGGCCAGTCCTTATGCATCAAGTTCCTCCTCTCAAGGATTGATCTGTCCAGCCAGAGCATTCAATTGCCAGGCGGCAACCATGCGCTGGCCCTCCGCCTCGATGGCGGCCGCATCAGCTGCGGTGGCCTCGCGCTCGGCGTCGAGAACGGCCAGAGTGGGCTTGGCGCCGACCTTGGCTTCCAGTTGAACGCTGCGCAAAGCTTCGGCGGTCGCGGCGGAACGGGCCGCGCTGGCGTCGACCACGCGGCGCGCGGTCTGAAGGCCGGTCCAGGCGGCGATGACCGCAGCGTCGATTTGTTCCCGGGCCTCGCGCGCGCGCGCCTCGCTGGCGTCGAGCGTGGCGTCGGCCTCGTGGATTTTGGCAGTGGTGCGACCACCGGCAAACAAGGTCCACCGGCCACGTATACCCACTGCCATCGCATCTGCGCGGTAATCGGGGAAGAATTGGTCGCGAGTGCGGGTCGCCTCGGCAAAGGCGCCAATGGTGGGCAGGCTTTCCGCCTTTGCGCCGCGTACCCCGGCTCGGGCGACGTCGATGCCTTTTTCGGCCTGTGCGAGGACGGGATTGGCGTGATGGGCATTGTCGAGCGCCTCGTCCAGGCTGGGCGGGGTGGCAGGCAGCGCTGGCAAGGGGGCGAGCGCGCCCGCTTCATGGCCGGTCAAGCGGACATATTGGGCTTCTGCGGTCACGCTGCGGCCCTGCGCGGCAGCTAGGCCAGCTTCGCCCTCGGCCCGGCGGGCGGTGGCAGCGGCAAGATCCGAGGCGGGGATTTCGCCGGCTTGAAATCGCAAGCGGGCTTGCCGCTCGACTTCAGCCAGTTCGGTGGCCATTTGCTGAAAGCGTGTCTCAATCCGGCGCGCTGCCAATACCTCAGCATGCGCAGCCACCGCGCCCACGATCACCCGCGACCGTGCATCGGCCAGCGCCAGCGTGGCGATCGCCTGCCCCCCACGCGCCTGGTCCACCGCCGCAGCCACCCGCCCGCCGGCATACAGTGGCATTTCCGCGCCTGCTCGCAGCGCCAGCGGCGTGACATTGCTGGCAGTAAAGCCAAAGAAGCCACCATTGTCGATGCGCCCGGCGCCAATCTGTCCTTCGACGCTGAGCATCGGGTTGCCCTGTGCCTTGGCGCCGTCGAGCCTTGCTTGTGCCTGCGCTTCTCCCGCCTGGGCCTCGGCCAGGACAGGAGCGTGCGCCAAGGCATCGGCGATGGTGGCATTCAGATCCTGCCCTTCGGCAAAGGCGGGCGAGGCCACCAACAAGGGCAACAGCATGATCAGATGACGCATGGCATCAGCCCTTATTTGAACGCGCAGCCCGGCTTTACGCCCAGCGCGCGGAACAGGATGGCGGCGGGACAAAAGCCCGTCACACTGGCTTGGACCATGTTGGCCCCGGCAAACATGGTGAGGTAAATCCATGCAGGGTTCACGAACTGGGCGGCCAAGGCGCTGCCCAAAACAACTGCCCCGGCAAAGCGCATCACAGCGGAATCAAGGCTCATCACACATCCTCCTTGGTGGTTTCTTTCAGCTTGTTGATACCCAGCATTTGCAGCGCGAGCTTTTCATAGAAGGGCTCGCTGACGCCCGAGCGGACCTTCTTGAGGAAGTATTTTTCAAAGCCGACCTTGGCGAGGTGAACCCATTTGCCATGAGATGACCAATTGACGTTACGCGGCGGGATCTGGGGCTGGGCCACAAAGGCAACGCCTCCGTCGCCGAAATCGGCAAGGCACACCGCGTTCCAGCTCGGCACTTCATTCGGCTCACGCCCATCGAGTTCGGCGGCGATATTGTGGGCCACGGCCGTCACCATGCTCTCGATCATGAAGCCGGTCTTGGGCACGCCCACAGGAACCGGCGTCGGTCCCAGCGGCGGAATCGCCACGCAAACGCCCAGCGAGTAGACGTTCTTGAAATTGGGGTTGCGCTGGTGCTTGTCGGCCAGGATGAACCCGCGCGGATTGGTCAGCCCTTCGATGCCATACACGGCCTTGATGCCACGGAAGGCGGGCAGCAGCATCGAGAAGCCGAACGGTAGATCATGCACCTTCTTGACGGCGCCATCCTCACCCACTTCCTCGACATGGGCCATGCCGTCATCGAAGCTGGTGACGCGGGCGTTGGTCACCCACTTGATGTGCCGCTCGCGCAACTGGCTTTCCAGCAGGCCCTTGGTGTCACCCACGCCGTCGAGGCCGAGGTGGCCGATATAGGGCTCGCTGGTGACGAAAGTCATCGGCACCTGGTCGCGGATTTTGCGACGGCGTAGCTCGGTATCGAGGATGAGCGCGAATTCGTAGGCCGGACCGAAACATGAAGCGCCTTGCGCCGCGCCCACCACGATCGGCTTTGGGTTTTTGCAGAATTCGTCAAACACGTCGGCGGCATGTGCCGCATGGTCGGTCCGGCAGACCGAAACCGTGTGGCCATCGGGGCCAAAGCCGGGAATCTCATCAAATGCCAGTTCAGGCCCCGTGGCGATCACCAGATAGTCATAAGACATGCTGGTGCCGTCGCGCAGTTCCACGCGGTTTTCGGCTGGATGGACACGGGCGGCACCAACGCTGGTAAAAGTGATGCCCTTCTTGGCCATGACCGGCGGCAGCGACACGCGGATCGCGTCGGTCTCGCGCCACCGCACTGCCACCCATGGGTTGCTCGGCACGAACCAGTAATCGTCACTGTCCGACACCACGGACACCTCTGCGCGGCCTTTGGTAGCATCTCGGATCTCGTAGGCGGCGATGGTACCGCCGAGACCAGCGCCCAGCACAAGGATGCGGGGCAATGCGTTTGCAGGCTTGGACATGGATCAGCTCTCCCAGAGATATGCGGCCCCTTGGCTTTCTGACCGATGGGGACTCGGCATCCGCTTCAATCGCACTTGACTAATATAACTATTAAGCAATATAAGCAAGTGATGTTTTTTACGCGTCTTCATACGCTGCGGAATGGGAGAGCGAATCATGGTCTTTGGCTTTGAAAAATCGGCAAAACACCGGGAGGTTGGGCCGCAGGAACTGGCGGGCATGGTTGCCGCGAATCAGGTTCTCGTCGTCGATGTGCGCGAGGTGGACGAATTCGCGAGCGGGCACATTCCCGGCTCGATCAACATGCCGCTGTCCACTTTTCAGCCCAGCAAGCTGCCCGCGCCCGGCGCCAGGCAACTTGTCCTGACCTGCCTCGGTGGCAAGCGGTCGGGCATGGCGCTCGACAAATGCGCGGCTGCGCAAGCCAGTGTCGACACCCATCTGGCTGGCGGTTTTGGCGCCTGGGCCAAGGCTGGATTGCCGGTCGAGCGCTGAGTGCAGGCGCGCAGGATCGGGCGCATCGGGCGTGGGTACGGGAGATGACAATGGTTGGAAGCCACTGGGGGGTGAAAGGCATGCAGGGCCGGGGTTTGACGGTCGGGGCCTTGGGTGTTGCGCTCATGGCGGCAACACTTCAGGGCTGTGGGCAGGACAAACCTGTGCCTGACGCGGGAGTGTCGGCGAACGGGCCACGCTTGACCGTAACTGCCAGCGATACGCCCGACTGGCAAAGCGTGTCTGCCGAGGTGACCAGCCAGGATCAGGCGCAAGTGCTGGCGCGCATTCCCGGCCTGCTGACCAGCCTGTCTGTGCGCGCCGGCGATATGGTGCGGCAGGGCCAGGTCATCGGCCGGATTGCCGACAGTCAGCTCACCTATCAATCCGCCGCTTATGGCGCCCAAGCTGCCGCCGCACAGGCGCAGGCCGCACAGGCCAAGGCCGAGCTGGATCGCGTGAAGTTCCTGGCCGCCAATGGCGTCTATGCCAAGGCGCGTCTGGAGCAGGCCGAGGCAGGCGCCAGCGCCGCCGCGGCCCAGACACGGGCCGCCCATGCCCAGCAGGCCAGCATTCGCGCGATGGCGGGCAATGGTGCGGTGGTCGCGCCAGCCAACGGCCGCGTGTTGCGCGCGGATGTGCCGGCCGGATCGCCGGTGGTGCCAGGGATGGTGGTGGCGGTGGTCACCTCCGGCCCGGTGGTGCTGCGGCTCGATCTGCCAGAAGGCCTGGCGGCCAAGGTGAAACCGGGCGCGCGGGTGCGCGTCGATGGGATGAGCGGCGAGGGTAGCGTGACGCGCATCTATCCGGCGGTGACCGCTGGGCAGGTCAGTGCGGATGTCGCCATGGCCGGGCTGGATTCGAGCCTGATCGGGCGGCGCATGGCGGCGCAGTTGGCGGCTGGAATCCATCGCGGGATCATCGTGCCCCGCGCTTTCATCGTCACGCGCTACGGTCTCGACTATGTGCAGGTTGCGACAAAATCTGGCGGGGTAATGCAAGTGCCCGTGCAGACATCGCCCGCCGCAGATGCCAAGAGTGTCGAAATCCTCTCGGGCGTCAATGCCGGCGATGTGCTCGTGGGAGGCGCCTCATGAATCTGGGCATTTCCGGGCGCATCACGCGTGCCACCATTGCCTCGCCCCTGACGCCACTGTTCCTGCTGGCGGCGATCCTTGTCGGGCTGATCGCCACGATTACCATTCCGCGCGAGGAAGAGCCGCAGATCAAGGTGCCGATGGTCGACATTCGCGTTGCCGCGCCCGGCCTTTCGGCGGCGGACAGCGTGGAACTGGCAGGCAAGCCGCTCGAGCAGATCGTCAAGAGCATCGACGGCGTCGAGCATGTCTACACCCAGGCGCAAGACAATGGCGTGATGGTGACGGCGCGGTTCAATGTGGGCCAAGACCCTGAAGCGGCCGCCACCCGTGTGGACGAGAAGATCAAGGCGAACATCGACAAGATCCCTGCCGGCGTCCAGCCCCCGCAGATCACCGTGCGCGGCATCAGCGACGTGCCCATCGTGGTCTTGACGCTCACCCCCAAAGGACCGGGCTGGGACGAACGCAGCCTTTACACGCTGGCTAGCAAGCTGCGCACGGAATTGGGCAAGGTGGACGATGTGGGCTTGACCTTCATCACCGGGGGACAGCGCGAGGCGATCCGCGTTGTCCCCGATCCAGCAAGGCTGGCGGCGGCGCGTGTGCCGCTCTCCAGCGTCATCGATGCCATCCGTCAGGGTGGCCGCAGCTTCCCCGCCGGCTCGGTCCGCGAGGGTGGGGCAGCGCTGGCCGTGAGCGCAGGCGCGCCTTTCGCCAGTGTGGATGAGGTGCGCCGGCTGACAGTGCGCTCTGCAAGCGGCGCGCCGGTGCTTCTGGGCGATGTTGCACAGGTTGAGCAAGGCGGCGCGCAGGATCAGGCGCGCAGCTGGCGCTGGAGCAAGGATGGCAGCGGATGGCGACAAGCGCCTGCTGTCTCCATCGCCATTGCCAAGCGCAACGGGGCCAATGCCGTCACTGTTTCTCAAGGTGTAGTGGCGCGGGTCGAGGCGTTGAAGGGCGGGCTGATCCCGGCCAGCGTTTCGGTCAATGTCACGCGCGACTATGGCGAAACGGCGAATGACAAGGCCAATGAACTGATCTTCCATCTGGCTTTGGCGACAGTGTCCATCGTCATCCTGATCGGCTTCGCCATCGGTTGGCGCGAGGCGGGGGTGACGGCGATTGTCATTCCCACCACCATCATGCTCACCATGTTCGCCTCGCGGATCATGGGCTTCTCGATCAATCGCGTATCGCTGTTCGCGCTCATCTTTTCGATCGGCATTCTGGTCGATGACGCCATCGTGATGATCGAGAACATCGCCCGGCACTGGGGCATGAACGATGGTCGCAGTCGCCAGCAGGCCGCTATCGAGGCCGTGGCCGAGGTGGGCAATCCCACGATTATCGCGACCTTGACGGTGGTGGCCGCCTTGCTGCCGATGCTGTTCGTTTCGGGGTTGATGGGGCCTTACATGGCGCCGATCCCGATCAATGCCTCGGCGGCGATGGTGTTCAGCTTCTTTGTTGCGGTGGTGATCGCGCCCTGGCTGATGATCCGCTTTGCGCGGGGTGCGCTCGCCCATGGCCATGCGGGCGAGGATGGCGGCAAGCTCGGCGCGCTCTATGCCCGCTATGCCAAGCGCGTGATCGCCACGCGGGCCAGCGCCAAGCGCTTTCTGATCGGCGTTGGCGTTGCCACTTTGGTGGCCTGCTCGATGTTCTATTTCAAGGCCGTGACGGTCAAGCTCTTGCCCTTCGACAACAAGAGCGAAGTGCAACTGGTGGCTGATATGCCCGAAGGCACTTCGCTGGAGGAAACCTCGCGCATTCTGGAGCAGGCCAGCGCCATTGCGCGCCAGATCCCCGAAGTGAGCGCGATGGAAGCCTATGCAGGTACGGCGGCGCCGTTCAACTTCAATGGCCTCGTGCGCCATTATTTCCTGCGCAGCCAGCCCAATCAGGGCGATGTCATGGTCAGCCTCGCCGCTAAAGGCGATCGCAGCCGGTCGAGCCATGCCATTGCCGTTGATCTGCGTGAACGGTTGCGGGCGCTGGCACTGCCTGCCGGTGGCGTGATCAAGGTGGTGGAAACGCCGCCGGGGCCGCCGGTGCTGGCGACCTTGCTGGCAGAAGTCTATGGACCTGACGAGGCGACACGGCAGAAAACCGCGCTGGTGCTCGAGCAGATTTTCAAGTCCGTGCCCTTCATCGTCGATACCGACAACTCGTTCGGCGTGGCCCGCCCAACGCTGCGACTGGTGCCTGATCGCGACAAGCTGGATCACTATGGCTTGGCAGAGAGCCAGGTGCTCGACAGCATCGGTGCGCTGATGGGGCGGCAAACCCTCGCCTACGTGCCGCGCGGCGCCGATCGTGAACCGCTGCCGGTGGAGATCGGCCTCGATCAATCGCAGCGGAGTTGGTCGGGCGCGCTGGCGGCGACGCCTGTGGCGGTCACGCCCGCAGGGCAGTTGCTCAGCCTTGGTGAACTGGTTGATGCCAAGGCCCAATCTGGCGGGCAGGCGATCTTCCGCCGCGACGGGCGGGGCGCCACCATGGTGATGGCCGACATGGCGGGCCGCTACGAGGCGCCGATCTATGGCCTGCTGGCGGTGGACAAGGCAGTGGAGGCCTATGACTGGGTGGGCCATGGGCTGACGAAACCGACTATCCTGATGCACGGCCAGCCCGACGACGAAAGCCACACATCGATCCTGTGGGATGGCGAATGGGAGATCACCTGGGTCACCTTCCGCGACATGGGCGGAGCCTTCATGGTGGCGCTGCTGGCGATCTATGTGCTGGTGGTGGGGCAGTTTGGCAGCTTCAAACTGCCGCTGGTGATTCTCACGCCCGTGCCGCTGACGCTGATCGGCATTGTCTTGGGCCATATGCTGTTTGGCGCGCCGTTTACCGCCACCAGCATGATTGGCTTCATCGCGCTGGCCGGGATCATCGTGCGCAACTCGATCCTGTTGGTCGATTTCATCCGCCATACCGCCACGCCCGGCAAATCGCTGCGCGATGTGTTGATCGAGGCCGGGCGTATTCGCGTCAAACCCATCGCGCTGACCGCCGCTGCCGCCATGATCGGCGCAAGTGTGATCCTCACCGATCCGATCTTTCAGGGGCTGGCCATTTCTCTGCTGTTCGGGCTGGCTTCCTCCACGTTGCTCACCCTTCTGGTCATTCCCGCCATCTACGTGGTCTTGCGGGATGACGGGATTGCCTTATCTGGAGGGGCACTATGAAGCCCACTGACCTTTCCGAATTGAAATCGAACGCTACGCATATGGCGGCGCGGCTCAAGCTCATGAGTCATCCCGAGCGCCTGTTGATGCTGTGCCGCATGGACGAAGGTGAGGTCAGCGTGAGCGAGCTGGTGGCGATGACGGGCCTTTCGCAGTCCGCCGTTTCGCAGCACCTGGCCATGTTGCGCGCCGAAGGTGCGGTGAACGTGCGCATCGACGCGCAGGTACGCTGGTACAGCCTGAGCGATCCCGTCGTTTCGGGTGTGATCCACGCCATGTGCGCGCTATGCGATGCGGGCGCTGTTGGTATGCACGCCAAGGCCTGCTGAAGGTTTCGGTTAAAGACTGATCGTCTGATTGGCCAAGGCTAGGCGGTGGCTGATCAAGATCAGCCCCGTCCCTGTCTCCTCCAGCTACGCGCCAAGCCTTTGCACAAGGCGGCTTTCGATTGCGGCGTCCAGTACTGCGCTCGGTTGATGCAGCACCAGCCATGGGTGCCCGGCCAGCAAGGCCCGCGCAAAGGCTACACGCCGTCTTTGCGCGCGAGACAGCTGCGCCCCATCGCCGCCCAGCCATTGATCCAATCCATCGGGTACGCTTCCAGCAGATCGACATCGCGGCCAAAGCAGGCAACCATTTCGCCGCGGCGCAAAGGCAGTGGCCCCGCCAGTGTGGGCTTGGCGATGTGGGCCAATAGCTCCATGCGCAGATCAGACCGCGCAAACGGCGCGGCGCGGTGGCCCCGCATCCGCTCGCCGTAGCGGGCGCCCTGGACGGAGCGAGCGAGGGAAAGGGACTTGAACATATTACAAATCAATAATATTAGAAATATCTGCAATTAGCAAGCGAGTCTACGCGTGTGTGTCGCCTGCCATTGCCGGTGTTGTGCGGAATGCGCAGCCTTACCAAGGGGGCATGTCCGATGGATATGGCGGTTGTTGAGTTATCCCGGCTGCAGTTTGCACTGACAGCCATGTACCATTTTCTTTTCGTGCCTTTGACGCTCGGCCTCTCTTTCATGCTGGTCATCATGGAGAGCATCTATGTGATCACCAAGCGCCCAATCTGGCGGGTGATCACGCGGTTCTGGGGCAAGCTGTTTGGCATCAACTTCGTGTTGGGCGTGGCAACGGGCCTGACCATGGAGTTCGAGTTCGGCACCAACTGGGCCTATTACGCTCACTACGTTGGGGATATTTTCGGTGCCCCGCTGGCGATTGAAGGGCTGATGGCCTTCTTCCTCGAAGCGACCATGGTCGGCGTGATGTTCTTCGGCTGGGATCGCCTGGGCCGGGTACAGCACTTGATGGTCACCTTTCTGGTCGCGCTGGGCACCAACCTTTCGGCGCTGTGGATCCTGATTGCCAATGGCTGGATGCAGAACCCGGTCGGCGCCACGTTCAACCCCGAAACCATGCGGATGGAAGTGACCGATTTTTCGGCGGTGCTGTTCAATCCGGTGGCGCAGGCCAAATTCGTGCACACCGTCAGCGCGGGCTATGTCTGCGCGGCGACCTTCGTGATGGGTGTTTCGGCGCTTTATCTGCTGCGTGGCAAATACACAAATATTGCTCGCCGTTCGATGATGGTGGCCTCGGCCTTCGGGTTGGCCTCGGCGCTGTCGGTGGTCGTGCTGGGTGATGAAAGCGGTTATGCGCTGACCGACAACCAGAAGATGAAACTGGCCTCGATTGAAGCCATGTGGGAAACCGAAGCGGCCCCGGCCGCCATCACGCTGGTGGGCTTGCCCGATGTGGCGGCGCGCACCACGCATGGCGCGATCAAGTTGCCCTATGTCATGGGCATCATTGGCACGCGTAGCCTGACCGGCAAGATCGACGGGATCGAGGAACTGGTGCTGCGCGCAGACGAGCGCATCCACAGCGGCATCATCGCCTATGATGCGGTGGAAAAGCTGAAGGTTGACCGCGCCGATGGGCCTGCCCGCGCTGCCTTTGAGGCGCATAAGCGTGACATCGGTTACGCCATGCTGCTCAAACGCTACGTCGCCGATCCGCGCAAGGCGGATGACCAGCTGATCCTGAAAGCGGCGTGGGACACTGTGCCCAATGTGCCGGTGATGTTCTTCCTGTTCCGGGGGATGGCGGCATTGGGCTTTGGCTTTATCGCCTTCTTCGGCATGGCCTTCTATTGCGCCTCGGCCTGCCAGTTCTCAAAGCGCTGGTTCCTAAAACTGGCGGTGGTGATGATCCCGCTGCCGTGGATCGCGATAGAATCGGGCTGGGTGCTGGCCGAAATCGGGCGTCAGCCCTGGGCGGTGGACGGCGTGCTGCCCACCTTCCTTGGTGCCTCCTCGCTGACCGTGCCGCAGGTGTGGGCGACGATTTTCGGCTTCACCGCGCTGTATGGCACGCTGGCCGTGATCGAGATCCGCCTGATGATCGCCGCGATCCGCAAGGGGCCGATCGAGCACCACGAGCTTACCGCGCAGGCGCAGGGCTTTGCCCTGCTACCCGCCGAATAAGGGGACAGGATATGCATATCCCTCTCGATTATGAAACGCTGCGGGTAATCTGGTGGGCGCTTCTGGGCGTGCTGCTGATCGGCTTTGCGCTGACCGATGGCTATGACCTTGGCGTTGGGGCTTTGCTGCCCTTCGTCGCGCGTACCGATCAAGAACGCCGGCTGGTCATCAACGCCATCGCCCCGCACTGGGAGGGCCATCAGGTGTGGTTCATCCTTGGTGGCGGCGCGATTTTTGCGGCATGGCCGTTCGTCTATGCGGTGAGCTTTTCCGGCTTCTACCTTGCGATGTTTCTCGTTCTGGCGGCGCTGATCCTGCGGCCGGTGGCGTTCAAGTATCGTTCGAAGCATGCCGATGCCGTATGGCGCAACCGCTGGGATTGGGCCCTGTTCGTGGGCGGTTTCGTGCCGGCGTTGGTATTCGGTGTGGCGGTGGGAAATGTGCTGGTTGGCGCGCCCTTCCGCTTCGATAGCGATCTGCGCATGACCTATGAGGGCACGCTGCTTGGTCTGTTCACGCCCTTTACGCTGCTCACCGGCCTGCTCTCGGTGGCGATGCTGGCGCTGCATGGTGCGGGCTGGCTGGCGGTGAAGATTGAGGAAGGGGTTGTGCTGACCCGCACCCGCGCCATCGCCCGTATCGCGGCGCTGGCCAGCATCGCACTGTTCCTGATCGGCGGGGTGATGGTGGCCAAAGGCGGCATGGGGCTGGCGCTGACGGGGGCTGTTAATACCCAAGGCCCGTCAAACCCGCTGATGTCGGCCAGCGTCGCTGCGCCCGGTGGATGGTTGGCCAATTACAGCGGGCATCCGTGGATGGTGCTGGCGCCGGTCTTGGGGCTGCTCGGGCCATTGGTTGCACTGGTGGGTATCGTCAAACGATCCGGTGCGCTGAACCTCATCGGCACCGCGCTGGCCACTACCGGCATCATCGCCACGGTGGGCCTGTCGATGTTTCCCTTCATCCAGCCGTCCTCGATTGACCCGCGCTCCAGCCTGACCGTTTGGAATGCCTCGTCCAGCCATATGACTTTGTTCATCATGCTGATTGTGACGGTGATCTTCCTGCCGATGGTGCTGGGCTATACGGCCTGGGTGATGAAGATGCTGGGCGGGCGGATCACTCTGCGTGATGTCCAGACCAACCCCGACTTTTACTGAAAGGAACTTCCATGTGGTATTTTACATGAGTGCTGGGTTTGGGCCTTGCGGTGGGCTTTGGCATCATCAACGGGCTGTGGCACGAATTCAATTCGCCGATAGACGATGATCCTGCGGTCTGAACCTTCACGGTTAAGCATGTCAGGACACAGCGGCGCCGACCCTTCCCGTCGGCGCCGCTTTGGTTTGGAATTGGAAGGGGGTGCGGGATGAGCGCAATTTCGAGGATCTGTTCCTTGGCCTTGGTCGCAGCAGGATTGGCCTTTCCAGCCTTTTCTTTCGCCAAAGGGCGGCATGCTGTCGCGGAACAGCCCTATTATGTCTTTCAAAAGGTGGTCTACCAGAACGATGGTGGTTGGCCGGATGACAAAGCCTATTTCAACCGCCTGTTGCGCCATATCGGCGCGCATATTGCCGCCACAGACGGCAAAGTTGAAATCCGTGTTGTCAACTTTGCAGCCGGGGTAAAGCTTTTCGTGATGGCCAAGGAGGATGCCGAGCTTGCCAAAGCCGTTGATGAGCTGCGGGCCAAGGGCGTGCGCTTCCTGGCCTGCAACAATACGATGCAGGGGATGAAGCTGACCCCTGCGGACCTTTATGGTGTGAAGCCTGATGATGTCGTTCCCAGCGGGGTTGCTGAAATCGCGCGTTTGCAGGGCAAGGGCTATGTCTATCTCCATCCATGAGCGGTCATGAATCCTTGAGCTGTCATGACCCTTGCAGATCACATCCTGTATGCGGGCGCTTGGGCGGGTTTTGCCCTATGCCACAGCCTGACGGCGGGGGCTGAGCCTTCGCATGGTATGGGTCGTCCGGGCACGTGCGATTAGCCAGGCCGGGTTGCAAGGCTGACTGTGGCGCGCTTTCGTTTAACGCGCGCCGCAGCCGACGATCTGGCAGCCATCTTTCTGGACGGGCTCGAGCAGTGTGGTCTGCTGCAGGCCGATGCCTATCACGAAGGGTTGGGCGTCGTTTTCGCGTTTCTTGCGGACTACCCCCATGCAGCGCGCTTGCGCGAGGACATCTTGCCGCCTGTTCGCAGGTGAAAGTTAGCAGGCTTCGTGGTGGGGCAGACATCGGCCTTGCCCAACTGGCGTCTGCCGCGATGTGACAACGCACTTGCATCATCATGGTAGAAAACCGTCCGATACCCGCTGTGCTGGGGACCGGCACATTGACCATTTGATTCGACGGTTCCGTTCCAGCAAGGCCGGTTGCACTTGGTCAGCCTCGCTAGCGCTGGGAGGCGCTCGCCGATGGCTCTAGAGCGCTGAAATCGTAAGTGTGAAGCGGTCATGACCAAAAGCCTGCCACAGAAACGGCGAGCACGCTTGGACTGGCGACGTGAAAACGGATGGCTGAGAAAAATATGTAAGTCGTTGTGTTTGATGGATTGTAGACGATCAGGTGGGCGATCTGTGGGCAAAAGCAAAGAAAAATTTTTCTTTTGTTATTAAACAACGACTTAGAGATTTTTTCCGATTCCTCCCGCTCCGCCTGACGCGATCTCCCTGCCAAACGCTTCGAGGACAAGTGCCGTGCCATAGAGATCAACCGCGAGAATGGTGGCCACCGGCGCCTGCGAGGGTGACACACCCGCCGCATGGATCACATTCAGTACAGGCCCAAGGGCCGCCGCATGACTGGCCAAGGCCTCAACCGAGGGGCGGGAGGAGACATCGATCTGAGCGGCGGTCACCGTGAAACCTGCATCGCGGAAAGTGCGCGCAGCACTCTCTGCGGCATCGACGCGCAAGTCCGCGATCACCACCTGCCGTCCTGCGCCCACCCTTCGGGCAATGGCCTGGCCGATGGACCCGGCACCAATCAGAACCACCACTTCACGCATATCAGTCACTCCCCCTTGCCGACTATCGCCCAACCCGAGCTTTTATGGCAGCGGGATAACGCTTGCCCACGATGGGCATGGCATCGAGGGCTTGGGCGATCTCGGCAAGGTCTGCGTTGGTCAAAACCACCGCCTGCGCGCCCAGATTCTCATCCAGCCTGTGTGCCTTGGTGGTGCCAGGGATCGGCACGATCCACGCCTTTTGTGCCAATAGCCAGGCGATGGCGATCTGGGCCGGTGTCGCCCCCTTGGCTTGCGCAATCGCAGTAAGTCGTTCAACCAGCGCAGCATTGGCCCTGCGGTTGGCCTCCTCGAAACGCGGCACGACGTTGCGGAAATCGTTCGCCGTGAATTGAGTGTCCTGCGAGATCGCTCCGGTCAAGAAGCCCTTGCCCAGCGGGCTGAACGGCACGAAACCAATACCCAGTTCCTCGCACACTGGCAGCACATCCTGCTCGGGCTGACGCCACCACAGCGAATATTCGCTTTGCAGTGCCGCAATTGGCTGAACCGCATGGGCGCGACGGATTGACTCCACCCCGGCCTCGGACAACCCGAAATGCCTGACCTTGCCCTCGGCAATCAGGTCGCGCACAGTTCCCGCGACATCCTCCATCGGCACGGCGGGATCGACCCGGTGCTGATACAGCAGGTCGATATAGTCAGTCCGCAGCCGCCGCAGCGCGCTTTCGGTCACCGCGCGGATCGTTTCGGGCCGACTGTCCAGACCATCGGCGGTCTTGCCGTGGCGGAAACCGAACTTGGTGGCGATCACCACCGCATCACGCACGCCTTCCAGCGCCTTGCCGACCAGTTCCTCGTTGGCACAGGGGCCATAGGCCTCGGCCGTGTCGAAGAAGGTCACACCGCTATCGACCGCCTTGCGGATCAGCCGGACGCCGGCGGCCTCGTCCACCGGGGGGCCATAACCATAGCTCAGTCCCATGCAGCCAAAGCCGATTGCTGAAACTTCGAGACCACTGCGGCCAAGGGTGCGCTTTTCCATCGTTTTGTCCTTCGTGTCAGTGTGGGGCTGCTCAGCTCGGAAGGCCTAACAGGCCCGCGCGCATGGCCGCGATCACGCCACCGTCGATCAACAAATCGCTGCCGGTAACAAAGCCCGCATCCGGTCCCAGCAAGAAGCTGGCGGCAACGGCGATCTCCTCAGGCGGCGCCATGCGGCCTGCAGGCGAGGCTGCGATCATTGCGCGATAGCCATCGCCGATGGGCGAGTTCAGTTCATGCTGCGCCAACGGCGTGGCCACGATGTCTGGGCTGATCGCGTTTACCCGCGCACCGCGCGCTCCCCAGCGGATGGCTTCGGCCTGCACGCGCAGGATGTTGGCGCGCTTGGCCACGATATAGCCGACCATCGAATTGGGCACAGCCTCGATCGACAGGCACGGCAAGGCCAGCAGGTCATCGGCGGGCGTGGTTGCCAGCGCATGCTCGACGTCGGCCGGCAGGCGTTCGCCCATGTGGCCGGCCATGCTGGAAATCACCAGTCCCGCCCCGCCCGGCGCGATCACCCGCCCAAATTCCTCGAACACCACCGCCGTGCCATAAAGGTCCACCGCCAGCACCTTGTCCACGCTGGCCATGTTGGGCGAGAGGCCAGCGGTGTTGATTACCTGCACCACCGGATCCAGCTCCGCTGCGGCATTGACCAGGGCCGCAACCGATGCACGCAAAGAGACGTCCACCTGGCGCGCCACCACGCTAAAGCTGGCGCCTTCCAACTCCTGGGCCGCCTTGGCCAGCAGATCGGCATTCCAGTCGGCCAGCACGATTGTTTTGCCAATGCCCTGACGCCGCGCGATGGCCATGCCAATCCCACCTGCGCCGACGATCACCACCACATGCTTTGCCATAATCGCTCCTGCCATCATGGAGCCAGATTAGCCTGTGGCATTGGTGACGATTACCGGGCGCACGGCGGTGTTGGCGGCCACCGTGGTCTTGGATGCGCGGGCCAGCGCCAACTGCTGGCGGGTTTCGATCTGGGCCAAGCCGCCCTTTACCGCCTTGCTGTAGCAGTGCCGCTCGTCGGTGGTCATGTGGCCCGAGCCATCGGTGTACGGTGTGCAGATCTGGGCGGCCACCCGGCGTACTTGCGCCTGCAGGGCCTTCACCGCCTTGGGCGAGGTGAAATCGACATGCGCGATGTCCATCTCGGCGTGCGGGATGTCGGCGGTCGTGTCCTGCGCGGCGGCAGGCATGGCGCTGATCGCGGCCAGGGACGCGAGCGAGAGGGCAACATTCTTGGCGAAGTTGGTGATCGAGATCATGGTCAATTCCCCTGTCAAAAGTCAGTCCAGGCGTTCGTGCCTGACAAGGGATTGACTATCCGGACCACGCCCCGCTTACGCGTGACGGCCGTCACGCCTGCACTTTTATTGTCTGAGGTGGCCGTTCCTTGCTGGACGGATGGCAACTGAACCAGCGTTCCAGGCGGTCAACCGTCCAGGATTTGCGCGCGCCGCCATGTTCGTGTTAAAGCCATGGCAGGCCATGACGATGGCGGGCCGACATGCAGGAGGATGAGATGGACCGGAAGACGCGCTGACCCTGCCCGTCCATTTTCAATCCGGTGCTCTCATGTCTTCTTTTCTTACGCTTGATTCCGTGGCGCTTGCCACGCCGTCAGGGCATCTGCTCTTTTCCGATCTGACGCTCACGGTGGGCCGAGAGTGCGTGGGCGTCGTGGGGCGCAATGGCTCTGGAAAGTCCACCCTGCTGCGCGCCATCCTCGGCCAGGCGCCGGTGCACAGCGGCGCCGTTGCGGTCAACGGCAGCGTCGCCATGCTCGAGCAGATCGTCACGCCAGGCAATGAGCTTGCAGCCCACGCCTTGGGGGTTTCAGCAGGGCTTGCGCGGCTGGCGCGCATCGAAGCGGGATCCGGCACGGAGCGGGACTTCGGCGAAGCCGATTGGGACTTACCCCGGCGCCTGGAGGAGGTGCTCGCTGCCGCCGGGTTGCCGCCGGTCGATCTTGGCCGCCCCATGGCCAGCTTTAGCGGCGGAGAGCGGACACGGCTGGCCATCGCCGGACTGTTGCTCGCCGAACCGGATCTGCTCCTGCTCGACGAGCCGACCAACAATCTCGATGATGATGGCCGCGCCGCTGTTGCAGACCTGCTTGCCAATTGGCGCGGCGGTGCCATTCTCGTCAGTCATGATCGCGCCTTGCTCCAATCCGTCGACAGGATCGTCGCCCTGTCACCTGTCGGCGTATCGATCCACGGTGGCGGCTGGTTGGAGTGGGCAGCCGCGCGCGACGCCGCCCGAGCGCAGGCGGAAGCTCAGCTCGAAGCGGCAGAACGCGACGTTCGCGCTGCCCGCAAGGAGGCGCAATCCGCGCGTGAGGACCAGGCGCGGCGGGATCGCGCTGGCAAGGCCTATGCCGCCAGCGGCAGCGCGCCCAAGATTCTGCTGGGCCGGCAGCGCGAGCGTGCCGAAAACAGCGCTGGGGGTAGCCATGCCCAGGCACAGGATCGCATTGACGCGAAAGGCGTGGCGCTGGAAACGGCACGCACCCGCATCGATGTCGTCACGCCGCTCAAGGTCGCCATTGCGCCTTGCCACCTTCCGCCAGGCCGCCTCGTGCTTGCTTGTCACGACGTCATCTGGGGTGTGGGCGAGCGCGAGGTCATCGCTGGACTGACGCTCTCGCTGCGCGGCCCCGAACGCGTGGCGCTGACCGGGCGCAACGGTGCTGGCAAGACCACGGTTCTGAAGCTAGTGGCAGGGCTCATCGCGCCGACGAGCGGCACAATCGAACGCCTCGTTCCATTCGCCATGCTGGATCAGACGGTAAGCCTGCTTGATCCCGACGCGAGCCTGATCGACAATATGCGTCAGTGCAATCCGGAACTTGGCGAAAACGAAGCGCGAGCCGCCCTCGCGCGGTTTGCATTTCGCGGCGCCGCCGGCGATCGGCTGGTGCGCGAACTCAGCGGCGGCGAACGCCTGAGGGCAGGGCTTGCCTGCGTGTTGTCCGCCCGGAGCGTGCCGCAGTTGCTGCTGCTCGATGAGCCGACCAACCATCTCGACGTCGAATCGATTGAGGTGATCGAACAGGCGCTACGCGCCTTTGACGGGGCGTTGCTGCTGGTGAGCCACGATGCGGCATTTCGCGATGCGGTCGGCGTCACGCGAGAGATTCAACTGGCCTAAACGGGGCGCAGACGCCAGTTGGGCGTCGCCCTAGCGGTTGCCTTGGTCTTGCGCTGTCACTAGCTTCTAACGCATGGGAACCGCCTTGAACACGACCGCGTGGACACCGCTTCCTGGGATGGTCACCATTCCCGGCGGCACCTTCATGATGGGGTCGGCGGCCTACTACCCCGAGGAAGCGCCACACCGGAGACGAATGCCGGCTTTGCCTGCTTCGTGGCGGAAACCGGGTATCAATTGGGGCCACCGCCGGATTGAGAAAGCCCATGCCCGCGCAGGCGTCGCGGCCGGTGCGCGCGCCAGCACAGCCTGTGCCGGAGGGCCATCACGGATCAGAACTTGGCGCCGAATGTCGCGCCAACATAACGATTGGCGTCCTTGTTGACGAACGCCGTGAGGTCGCTGGGATTGGTCGCACTGGCCATCAGGCGGGTGTGCACCATTGATGAATAATCGTTCTGGTTGCAGAGGTTGCGCACGAACAGCGTCAACGTGTAGCGGTATACCCGGTCCTGCAGCCCGATGTTGGCCGGCAGCACCTCGACAGGACACAGGATGCCCTTGATCTCGAGGCTCTTGGCGGTCGACTTGCGCGCTCCTGGGCGGCAATGGCATCGGGATCGCCTATTCTACATCTGCCACATCACTGGGCAAAAGCAGGTCTGATCTGGCATTCCCCCCTCCGGGTGATAGCGGTCCACACGCCTTGTCGGTTGTCGTGCCGCAAATACGGCGCCATCACAAGTCACTGATATGGAGCGCCTTCTTTTTTGGTCAGTCTCTAATCGGCTTATCCTGAAATCATCGCGGATAATATTTTCGTCCATTTCCACCAATTGTTCATCAAATTTTATAAAATTGACTTATGCTGGATGTAGTGGGCAACGAAATTCCGGAAAGGCACTCAGATGTTGAATGTTGTGCGAGCATTTTTCCTTGTGGCGCTCTTAGCGCTTGGAGTTCCACCTGCCCTTGCCCGGCAAGAAACGCCGATTGCCGTGAATTCTGACGTGAAATATGAATTTCTGGCGCGGTGGGATGTGGATCGTCTCAACAAGATATTGAAGACTGACACGCCAGCTTTTTCCGGCATCAACGTTCAATATACGCCGGCGCGCAACGCTGTGCGCCTGTATCGCATAACCTATAATTCGGTCATCCCTGAAAAGGGCAACAAGCCGACCGTGACCTCGGGGCTGCTCGCGGTGCCCGATACCAATGGTACCTCGTTTCCCACGGTCTCTTATCAGCACGGTACTGTGTACGAACGCGAACAGGTTCCGTCCTTCGCGGACCAGTCGGCTGAAACCGAGTTGATGATCGCGCAGTTCGCCGGGCAGGGCTACATGCTGATCGGTGCTGACTATTTCGGCCTCGGCATTTCCACTGAACCGGAAGGTTACATGGTCAAAGCCAGCCATCAGCAGGCAACCTATGACTTGCTCATCGCCAGCCGCGCCGTGCTCAAGTCCATGAAGCTGTCGAGCGACAAGCTGTTCCTGGCCGGTTGGTCGCAGGGCGGGTTCGTAACGATGGCCATGCTTGAAAAGCTCGAAGCGGTCGGCGTCAAGGTTGACGGTGCAGCCACAGCCAGTGCTCCCCTCGATGTCTATGCGCTGATGGAGGGCTTCCTGCTCTATCCGCGCAAGTTCGATGCAGCGTGGCTGAACAGCATCGTGATCCTGTCATCCTTCGCCTACGAAAACTATTATGGCGAGCCAGGGCTGGCACACTCGGTGCTGACCGACGAATATTACCAGATGTCCAAGGATGCCTATGACCGCAAGCCGGGCAACCCTGCCAACATCACGACCGATCTGCACAAGCTGATGCGTCCCGAATATTTCGACAGCAACTATTTTGCCAATTCCGCTTACGGCAAGTTGATCATGTCGGCGCAGTCCTATCGCTGGCCGATCAAATCGCCGGTGCGCAATTACTATGGTGAAGCTGATGAAGCCATCACCACAGGTGTTGGCCGCATGGCCATGACCTATGCCCAGGCCATGGGATCGGGGAATCCCAACGTCGAGGCGGTTTCAACCGGTCAGACTAGCCATCGTGGCACGTTTGCGACTGCCGTTCCGCAATGGAAGACCTGGTTCGACAGCAAGTGAAGAATAACGCCATCGCTTGATCTCAGCGAGAACCCGAGCGAAAAGTGATTGAGCGGTATCAGTGGGTTGTGACGCAGCGTCGTCGTCGAGACGATGAAGATGTCCATGCCCTGGACTGATACCGCTCGCTACGCGCATTTGCGGGATGGCGACTGGCTATCCAAGCAATTCGCGCGAACCAGACAGGTTGGGCTTGGCCGCACAACAATCTGCTGGCGGTCGATCCCAGGCCGGCACGGTCGGCACGGGCGCCAAGGGTCCTGGCCTTGCCTGTGGCGGCGGTTTCGCTCAACATCACGCCCTGCCGCTGGCCATGCTGACCTGAGCAAAGCCGGGCTGAGAGATGTGGGGGAACAAGACGCGATGCGCCAGGAACACGCCGATACCACTGCCACCGGCAAGGCGCATTTTGCTGTGCTCGATGGCCTGCGCGGCACGGCTGCGATGATGGTGGTGCTGTTCCACATCCAGGGCATCACCGTCTTGTGGCAGGGGGACAAGGTGGTGTTGCACCATGCCCCGCTGGCGGTGGATTTCTTCTTTGCGCTGTCGGGCTTTGTCATTGGCTATGCCTATGATGACCGCTGGCCGCGGATGAGCGTGGGCCAGTTCCTGCGCCTGCGCCTGGTGCGGCTGCATCCGTTGGTGATCTTGGGCGTGATACTGGGGTTTGCCAGCTATCTCCTCGATCCCCTGGGCGCGCCGGAACAGGCGATTGCACTGTCACGCGTGGTCGTGGCGCTGGTCATGGGGCTGGCGCTGGTGCCCACCTGGCCTTTGCCCAACCGCTGGACCGATACTCACCCGCTCAACGGCCCGTGCTGGAGCCTGTTGCAGGAATACCTTGGCAACCTGGCCTATGCCTTGGTGCTGCGCCACTGGTCCACGCGTGCGCTGGGTGTGCTGGCGGTGATCAGCGGCGTGGGGCTGGCGGCAAGCGGCATGGCGCTGGGTTCGCTGGACCAGGGTTCGTATTGGGAAACCCTGTGGATGGCGCCGGTGCGCCTGTGTTTTCCCTTCGTCACCGGGCTGTGGCTCTATCGCATGCGCGCCCGGCTGCCGCGCATCCGGCTGGGCTGGCCGCTGCTTTCGGCGATCATGGTCGGCGCCATGCTCCTGCCGATCTGGCCAGCGGTGGGCGGCATCAAGCTCAACGGCGTTTACGAGGCGGCCTGCGTCATCCTGCTGTTTCCCGCGATCATCGTGGCGGGCTGCCATTCGGCGGCCGGGCCGATCACGGGTTGGCTGCTGCGCGCCTGCGGAAGGCTGTCATACCCGATCTATATCACCCATTTCCCGTTCCTGTACGTGTGGATGAACTATGTCGCCAAGGCCCATCCCACCCCTGAGCGGATGCTGGTGATCGGCCTGGGCCTGGTGCCATTGCTGGTGGCGGTAGCCTGGCTGGCCGATGTGGCGTGGGACCGGCCGATCCGTGGCTGGCTGGGCCGGCGGCTTCGCGCGCGCCGGCACCAACGTTCGGCATTCAGCGCCACGCCATGATCGATATCTGCCGGGCCAATCCGGGTTTACCCGCGACAATTTGATCGCTACTTAAATTTTGACGGGCGGCGTCTGGCATGGCCAAGGCTTTGTCCGAAAATAGGAAAGGTAGATCAACGCCAGTACCCGCGCGGGTGAGCGCGCACGATCAATCAGACCGGATCGTGCCAGCAGGTGCGAGGCCATGTGGACCAGAAAAAGTGGGAAAACTGTCGATGAACCGAGCCGCCGCCCTGATTGTCGCCCCCTTGCTGGCCCAGCTTTCCACCGCGTCCCTCGCGGCGTCTCCACACCCGTTGAGCGCCGCAGCGCCGGCCCGGCAGGCCGCACCGCAACAGCCGGTGATCCCGGCCGATGCCGGGCCGGTGCTAACCTTGGGCCAGCAGCGGTTTCGCGATCTCAACCGCAACGGCCGGCTTGATCCCTACGAGGATTGGCGCCTGCCAGTGGCGCGGCGCGTGGCCGATCTGGTCGGGCGGATGACCCTGGCGGAAAAGGCCGGGGCGATGATGCACGGCTCGCTGGTCACGCCCGACAGCGCCGTTGGTGCATCCTCGCAAGGCTATGACCGGGCCGCCGCGCAGCAGGCGATCGCGGGCCAGCACATTACCAGCTTCATCACCCGCCTGGCCGTCTCGCCCGAGCGCATGGCGCAGGAAAACAACGCGATCCAGGTGCTCGCCGCGCAGACCCGGCTGGGCATCCCGCTGACCATCAGCACCGATCCGCGTCACCATTTCCAGGTGACGGTGGGGGCCAGCGCCGCCACCCAAGGCTATTCGCAATGGCCCGAAACGCTGGGCTTTGCCGCGCTGGGGGATGCCGCCCTGATGCGCCATTTCGGCGATGTGGCGCGCCGCGAATACCGCGCCACCGGCATCCACATGGCGCTTTCGCCCCAGGCAGACCTGTTTACCGACCCGCGCTGGCCGCGTGGCACCGGCACGTTCGGGGCCAATGCCGATCTCGCCCGCGCCATGGTCGAAGCCTATGTCATTGGTTTCCAGGGCAACGCCCACATGCTGGCGCGCGATGGGGTGGCCACCGTGGTCAAGCACTGGGTGGGCTATGGCGCCAATCCGCAAGGGTTTGACGGCCACAACTATTATGGGCGCATGGCGGTGCACGACGATGCCACGCTCAAGACGCATATTCGCCCGTTCCTGGGCGCCTTTGCCGCGGGCGTGGCCGGCGTGATGCCCACCTACGATATCATTTCCGGGCCGCATGTTGCCGGCAAGCCGCTTGAGCCGGTGGCCGCCGGCTACAATGCGCAGCTGCTGGGGATGCTGCGCAAGGACTATGGTTTCAAGGGCCTGATCCTGTCGGACTGGGGCATCACCCGCGATTGCAGCCAGGCCTGTCGCGCGCCGACCGCGCCGCAGACGCCCAACGAGATCGCCATGCCCTGGGGCGTGGAAGACCTGACCCCGGCGCAGCGCTATGCCAAGGCCACGCGCGCCGGGATCGACCAGTTCGGCGGCGTGACCGAGCCGGAACGGGTCATCCGCGACGTTCAGGCCGGCACCATTCCGATCGCCCGCGTCAACGCTGCCGTGGCGCGGATCATGACGCTCAAGTTCGTCATGGGCCTGTTCGACAACCCGCTGGTCGATCCGGCCGCCGCGCGCGATGCGGTGACGCCCGCCGCGCTGGCGGAAGGGCGCAAGGCCCAGGCCCAGGCGCAAGTGCTGCTGCGCAACGAAGGCGCCATCCTGCCGCTGGCAGCCGGCACGCGCGTCTATCTCAAAGGCATCGACGCGGCGCAGGCCCGCGCCCATGGCCTGGTAGTGGTGGAGCGCCCACAAGACGCGCAAGTGGCGCTGATGCGGGCGACCACGCCGTTCGAGCGGCTGCACCCCAACAACTTCTTCGGCAGCCGCCAGAACGAGGGCCGCCTCGATTTCCGCCCCGGCAACGCCGATTACGATGCCGTGGCGCAAGTGGCGGCCACAGTGCCGGTGGTGCTCGCCGTGTTCCTCGATCGCCCGGCGATCCTCACCGAGATCCTGCCCAAGACCCGCGCCGTGCTGGGCAATTTCGGGGTGAGCGACGAGGGCCTGCTGGATGTGGTGACCGGCAAGGAAACCGCGCGCGGGCGCCTGCCGTTCGAACTGCCGCGCACGATGGCGGCGGTGGAACGGCAGAACCCGGCAGTGGGTGATGACAGCGTCGATCCGCTGTTTCCGTTCGGCTTTGGATTGGGCGTGGCGCCGGCCGCAGCGGGGCAGTAAGCCCCCGGCCGGCGCCCGCTGAACCAATTATTCCTGCGGCAGGATCAGATACTTGGCGCCTGTCGCGCGGCGGTTGTAGTCGGCCACCACGTCGGCATCGAGCACGCGCGAGAGCGGCACCTGCGCCTTGTAGCTGGAGGCGAACAGCGTGGTCAGGTCCTGGCCGACGCGGGCCGTCATGCGGGCGCGCACTTCTGGCCCCAGGGCTTCCATCGTCGGGCCGAGCAGCCAGCCCGAAACATCCCAGACAAAACCGATGTCGCGCGGCAGGGTGATCGGCCCGGTATCGAGCATGCCATAGACATAGGCGCGCTTCTTGGCGGTGGAGCCATAGCGCGAATAGGCGCCGGCTGCTGCCCGGCCGACCTGTTCCATGGTGGAGAGGATGGTGCCCAGCAGCGGGCCGCCGCCGATGGCGTCGAACACGGTATCGGCGCCGGTTGCTTCCAGGGCCTGGCGCAGATCGGCCGCGAAATCGGGGCTGGAGCTGTCAACCACGTGGGCCGCGCCCAGGCCGCGCAGCAGATCGGCCTGTTCGGGCTTGCGCACCACGTTGACCAGCGGCACGCCTTCGGCCGCGCACAGGCGCACCAGCATCTGCCCAAGGTTGGACGCGGCCGCGGTGTGGACAATGCCCTTGCCGCCCACGGCGCGCAGCGTTTCGACAAAGCCCAGCGCGGTCAACGGGTTGACGAAGGCCGCCGCGCCATCCTGGGCGCTCGTGCCTTCGGGCAGGACCATGCACGCCTCGACCGGGACAACGCGATGGCGGGCATACATGCCACCGGCAAAGGTCGCCACGCGGCGCCCGATCAGGGCCTGCGCGCGCGGGCTGCTTCCGGCAGCGATCACCGTGCCGGCGCCTTCGTTGCCCACTGGCATGACCTCGCCCAGGCGGCCGGATAGCGCGGCAAGGCCAGCCGGCGAGAGCGGCGCTTCCACGCGTCCTGGGGCAAAGGTCGCCTGGTCGACGCGGGCAGAGCTGAACAGCAGGCCCAGGTCAGACGGGTTGATCGGCGCGGCTTCCACCGCGATCACCAGTTCGTTCTCGGCCGGTTCGGGCAGGGGCATTTCGGTGAGCGCGGCGATGATCTTGCCGTCTTCGTGCGCCTGGCTGGTCAGGACGAGGGTGGTTTGCGGTTGCATGGCGTTGGTGTTTCCGTGTTGTCAGCGGGCCCTGCTACATGGGATCGGGCAACGGCGCTTGCAACCGCTGGTCAGCCCAGCTTGCGCAGCGGATCGCTGCCATCCCAATCGCGCGCGGCCTCGCGCATCATGGCGAAAAGCCCCGCGCCGCCTTCCATCAGCTTGACATATTCGATCACGCCGCCCGGCCCGGCGCCGGCATCGGCATAGATCACCCCGCCGGTTTCGCCCACCTTGCCTTCGATCAGGATGGTGGCGCCCGCCTGGGCCAGCGCGGCGCGCACCGGTTCCAGGTCATCCACCTCGACACACACATGGTGCAGCCGGTCGGTTACGGCATAGGGGCCGGTATAGATCGACGGCGCATCGTTTTCCGCGCGGATCAGTTCGATCTGCATGTCGCCCCAATAGCCCCAGGCGGCCGAAAAGCGCGCGTCGCTCGGCTCGCCCAGATAGGTCATGTCGGTCAGCGTGATGCCTTCCATCAGGAAGAACGGACCGGCGCCGACCACCCTGGTCCAATAGTCGATCGCCGCATCGAAATCGGCGGGCAGGTAGGCCATCTGGAAGATCGGGCCAAACTGGGTGAGGGGGCCGCGCTGGGACATGGTATGCTCCGTGAAACTATCAGGCAAACAGGCGCTCGGGCGCTTCGAGCAGGCCCTTGAGCGTGGCGAGGAACGCGGCGGCGGCCGCGCCATCGACGGCGCGATGATCGACCGACAGCGTCAGCGCCAGCCGCGTTTCAAAGCCCACGGCGCCGCCCGGCAACTCGCATGGGGTGCGGGCCGCCGCACCTACCGCCAGGATCGCGGCCTGGGGCGGATTGATGATCGCGGCAAACTCTTCCACCCCGAACATGCCCAGGTTGGAGATCGAAAAGGTGCCGCCTGCCATGTCTTCATAGCCCAGCTTGCCGGCCTGCGCCTTGTCGATCAGGGCGCGGGTGGCGGCGGCAATGCCGGGCATGCCCAGCCGATCGGCCTGGCGCACGATCGGCGTGACCAGGCCCTTGGGGCTGGCCACGGCAATGGCGATATCGGCATGGGCAAAGCGATGCACGCTGTCTCCGTGCACCTGCACGTTGACATCGCCGTGCTGGGCCAGGGCAAGCGCCGTGGCGCGCACCAGGTAATCGTTGATCGAGGCCTTGATGCCCAAGACCAGGTTGGCCGTCTGGCGCAGGGCCAGCAGTTCATCCAGCCGCGCACTGGTGCGCAGGTAGAAATGTGGAATGTCCTGCTTGGCCTGGCTCAGCCGCTGCGCCACTACTTTGCGCACCCGGTCGAACGGCACGACCGTGGGCAGGTTGGGCACCGGCACGAATGGCGCCATGCCGGCAGGCGCCGCAGCAGGGGCAGGCACCAGGGCCAGCACGTCAGCCTTGGAAATACGCCCGCGCGGCCCGGTGCCGGTGATGCTGGCCAGGGCAATGCCGTGCCGCGCGGCCAGGCGCCGGGCGAGGGGAGAGGCGAATACCTTGGCCCCATCGGCCAGCTCGTCCTGCGGCGCGGGCAGCGCGCCCGCCAGGGCAGGCGTGGCCGCCGGGCGCAGCGCCTGCTGCACGTCTTGCAGGGTGATGCGGCCATCGCGACCCGAACCGGTGATCGGCTCGATATCCAGACCGCTCGCCTCGGCCAGCTTGCGCGCCTCGGGACTGATCGCACGGTTGGTCAGCAAGGGCTTGGGCACGGGCGGAGCCGATGCAGGCGCAGGCGTTGCTTCTTGCGCCGGCGCACTGCCGCCGCGCGCCGCGACGCTGGCATCGGCCGGGCGGAAGCCGGCGATGAACGCGTCGATATCCGCATCGCTGGTGCCGGGCTGGGCCAGCACTGCCAGCAGCGCCCCCACCGGCTGCGCGTCGCCGCCCGCCGGGACCAGCACGCGGGCGAGCACGCCGTCCCATTCGGCTTCAACCTCGTTGGTGATCTTGGCGGTCTCGATCAGGCACAGCAACTGGCCGCGGGAAAAGCTCGCGCCTTCCTCCAGCTTCCATTCGGCGAGGGTTCCCTCGGTCATTTCGATGCCCCACTTGGGCATGCAGAAAGGGCGGATGTCGGGCATCGCTCTCTCCTTCAGCGCCAGGCCAGGACGCGGCGCACGGCCGCCTCGATCTTGTCGACCGAGGGCAGGTACGCGCTTTCCAGCTCGCGCGCGAACGGGATGGGAGTGTGCGGCGGCGTCACCTGCTGCGGCGGCGCCTTGAGGCTGGAAAACGCCTTTTCCGCCACCAGCGCGCACAAGTCTGCAGCCAGGCCGCAGCGCGGCGGCGCTTCATCGACCACGACCACGCGCCCGGTCACTTCCACGCTGTCGAGAATGGTTTCCTCGTCCAGCGGGCTGGTGGTGCGCAGGTCGATCACATCGCAGCCGATCCCTTCGGCGGCCAGGCGATCGGCCACGGCCTCGCACATGCCGAGCAGCAGGCCGGACGATACCAGCGTCACATCGCCACCAGCGCGGGAGAGGCGCGCGTGGCCGAACGGGATCATGAAATCCGGGTCATCGGGCACTTCGCCGCTGGTGGCATAGAGCGCCTTGTGTTCCAGGAAGATCACCGGATCATCATCGCGGATCGCGGTGCGCAAAAGGCCTTTCACGTCGGCCGGGGTGGAGGGCATCACCACCTTGAGGCCGGGCATCCCGGTGAGGATATGGTGGACCGACTGGCTGTGCTGCGCGGCGGCGTTGAACCCGGCGCCATAGGCCATGCGGATCACCGCCGGGCACCGTGTCTTCCCGCCGAACATATAGCGGAACTTGGCGATCTGGTTCCACAGCTGGTCAAGGCTGACGCCGATGAAATCGGCAAACATCAGTTCGGCCACCGGCCGCTTGCCCGACAGCGCCAGGCCGGCCGCCGCGCCCATGATCGCGCTTTCCGAAATCGGCGTGTCGATCACCCGGCCGGGGCCAAAGCGATCATAGAGCCCGGTGGAGGTGGACCAGATCCCGCCGATCGCTTCGGGCCCGCCGGCCGTGCCCATGCCGCCCACCACGTCTTCGCCCAGCACGACCACATCGGGGTCGCGTGCCATTTCCTCCATGATCGTGGAGAGCACGGCGTCGCGGTACATCATCTTGGTCATCGTTGCGTCTCTTCCCGCGATCAGTAGCTGATGTAGACGTCGGCCAGGACATCGTCGGCCGTGGGGCGCGGCGCGGCGCGCGCAGCGGCCACGGCCGCCTCGATCGTGCCCAGCACCTGCGCATCGAGCGCGTCGATATCGGCATGGTCGAGCAGGCCGGCGGCGGTCACCGCGTTGCGAAACCGCGTCAGGCAGTCGCGCTCGGCGCGAATGCGCTCGATCTCGCCAGGGCCGCGATAGCGCTGTGGATCGCCCTCGAAATGGCCGAAGAAGCGTTCGGTATCGAACTCTACCGCCGCCGGGCCGCCACCGCCGCGCACGTGGTCCAGCACTTCGCGCATGGTCTCGTGCACGGCAAAGAAATCGGTGCCATCGGCGCGCCAGGCCTTCATGCCAAACGCTTCGGCGCGGCTGGCAATGTCGCGATTGGTGCCCACGGCATAGGAAACGCCGGTGTGTTCGGAATAGTGGTTGTTTTCGAACACGAAAATGCACGGTGCCTGGGTCACCACCGCCAGGTTCATGGCCTCGAACGTGGTGCCCTGGTTGCAGGCGCCATCGCCGGAAAAGGCGATCGCCACTTTCATGCCATCGGGCCCCGGCCCATCGGCCCGGCTGGCCAGCGCCGCGCCCACCGCGATCGGCGCGCCGGCGCCGACGATGCCGTTGGCGCCCAGCATGCCCTTGTCGATGTCGGCAATATGCATCGATCCGCCCTTGCCCTTGCACAGGCCCTCGCGGCTGCCCCAGATCTCTTTCATCATCCCGTCCACGTCACAGCCCTTGGCCAGGCAATGGCCATGGCCGCGATGGGTGGAAACGATGCGGTCCTGCGTGCCGAGATGCTCGCACACCCCCACGGCCACGGCTTCCTGCCCGCAATAGAGGTGGGTGAAACCGGCGATCTCGCCGGTCTGGATTTCGACGTGCAGCCTTTCCTCGAACTCGCGGATGGTCTTCATCGCGCGATAGGCGTTCAGCAGGGCTTCGCGGCTCAGTTGCATTCCCTAACTCCCGACGGATTCTGTTCTGGCTGCCTGTGGTTTAAAGATGCAGCACGGTCTTGGCGATGATGCCCGC
The DNA here is from genome assembly GCF_013149315.1 of Novosphingobium sp. SG754. Taxonomy (NCBI): domain Bacteria; kingdom Pseudomonadati; phylum Pseudomonadota; class Alphaproteobacteria; order Sphingomonadales; family Sphingomonadaceae; genus Novosphingobium; species Novosphingobium sp. SG754. Next base: position 433,821 of record NZ_JABGCC010000003.1, read on the forward strand.
CTGCACTTCGTTGGTGCCGCCAAAGATGGTCCAGGCGCGGCTGTTGAGATAGCGGGCGGCGGCAACCTGGCTAGGCAGGCCATGCACCGCCTGCGGCGCCTGCGCACCATAGAGCGGGCGCTGCCGTTCCAGTTCCAGCCCCGCCACGCCCAGCAGGTCCATCGCCAGCAGGTCGATATCCTGCCGCAGATTCGATGCCAGCAGCTTGACCAGCGAGGTCTGCGGCCCCGGCTTTTGCCCGTGGGCGATTTCGGACAGGATCTTCAATTCGATCATTTCCAGCGATTCCACCCCCAGGCGGATGCGCGCCACGCGGCGGCGCCATTCGGCATTGCCGGCCATGGTGCCGCCGTGGCCATCGGGCTGCTGGCTGGCATCGGCTTCGATCCGGCGCAGGTCATAGGCCAGCTTGGGCGCGTGGCATGATCCGCCGCGTTCGTTTTCGAGCAGGAACTTGGCCAGCTTCCAGCCGTCGCCTTCGGCGCCGACGCGGTCGCTTACCGGCACTTCCACGTCTTCCAGGAACACCTGGTTGACTTCGTGATCACCTGCCAGAGTCAGGATCGGGCGCACCGAGATGCCGGGCTGGTTCATGTCCACCAGCAGGAACGAGATGCCAGCGTTCTTGTGCGCGCTGGCATCGGTGCGCGCCAGGCAGAACATGCGGTTGGCCCAGTGGGCGTGGGTGGTCCAGATCTTGGAGCCATTGACGACATAGCGATCGCCGCGTTCGTCGCTGACGCGCACCGCGCGGCATTGCAGGCTGGCGAGGTCCGATCCGCTGGCCGGCTCGGAAAAGCCCTGGCACCAATAGTCTTCGCCCGAGAGGATGCGCGGCAGGTAGTGCGCCTTCTGTTCAGGCGTGCCGAAGGTATAGATCACCGGCGCGACCAGCTTCAGTCCCAGCACGGTAAGATTGGGTGCACCGGCCTCGGCACATTCCTTTTCAAAGATATAGCGTTGCACCGGGGTCCACCCCGTGCCGCCATATTCGCGCGGCCATTGATAGGCGAGCCAACCCTTGCGGTGGAGCACCGCGTTCCATGCCTGGCCAATCTCGGGTTCGACGAAGACCGATGGCGTGGCCGCCGCACCATCGCGGATTTCGGCAGTGAGGTTTTCGGCCAGGAACGCGCGCACTTCGTCGCGGAAGGCCAGGTCTTGGGGAGAGAGATCGAGGTCCATAAGGGGCTATTTCTGAAGAATGGTGACGGCTGAAACGCCGGGTGCGCCATAGACGTGGCTGTAGGCCGTGCGCGGATTGCCGGGCACTTGCCGGCCACCGCCCGCGCCCCGCAGTTGCACGACGTTTTCATAGACCTGGCGCAGGCCCGAAGCGCCGATCGGCTCGCCACAGGCCAGGCACCCGCCATCGGTGTTGACCGGCAGCGCGCCGCCGATCTGCGTGCGTCCTTGCGCCAGCCAGGCTTCCTGTTCGCCATCGGCGCAAAAGCCGTTTTCGGCCATGTGCATGATTTCCGCGCCGGCTTCGGTGTCTTGCAATTGCGCCACGGCAATATCGGCCGGGCCGATGCCCGCCGCCTCGAACGCCGCGGCAGAGGCCAGCCGTGTGGCGGTGGCCGTGCCGCCGCCGCTGTCGATGCTGGGGGCAAAGACCTCGAAGCTGCCGGGTGGGCGGGTACGCATCGTGGCGGCGGCCAGGCGGATCGGCGTGGCGCCCAGCCGGCGGGCCATGCGCTCGCTCGCCAGAACCAGCGCCACCGCGCCTTCGCCCGGCGAGCAGAACATGAACTTGGTGAAGGGGTCAGAGACCATCGGCGCATCGAGAATGGTGTCGAGCGCCACCGGCTCGCGCCGCCAGGCGTGCAGTGCGTGCACGCCGTTGGCAAAGGCCTTTTGCGCCACCAGCCCCAGCGTGCGGCGCGAAATGCCGTGCAGATGCATGTAGCGCATGATCTTGGCGGCAAAGAACTGCGTGGTGACCATGTAGCCGGCCGCGCCATACCATTCGGGCAGGTTGTATTCCGCCGGCTTGGCATCGAAGGCGCCGCGCGGATGCTTGTCGAAACCCAGCGCCAGGCCCAGCTCGAACTCGCCCGAACGGATCGCCATCTGCGCGGAAAACAGCGCCGAACCGCCGGTGGCGCAGCCATTGCGCACATTGATGAACTGCACGCCGGTCAACCCCAGGTGCGATACCATGCTGTCAGGATTGCCCGCCGCGTCCGATCCGCCATAGGCAAACTGGATATCGCCCCAGTTCACCCCGGCATCGGCCAGCGCCGCGCGCACCGCGTGCACGCCCTGTTCCAGGCCAGAGAGCCCCGGCGTGCGGCCGAACGGGTGGATGCCGATGCCCACGATATGCACGCCCGCGCTCATGCTGCGCGCTCCGCAACGAGGGCCTCTGCCGGGGCGAAGGCGGGCAGCCACAGCGGATCGTCGGCGCTGTCATCCAGCGCCACGCGCGTGAGTTGCAGCGGCATGCCAATGCGGATGGCATCAAACGCCATGCCCACCAGGCGCGCCTGCACGATCACTTCGCCGGGCAGATCGACATAGCCCAGCGCCCAGGGCTTGAACGCGGCCGGGCCGGCATAGGGCGGCGCCTTGGGGGGGAAACGCTGGATGGTATAAGACCACAGCGTGCCCTGGGTGCCGAGCGCAACGGTATCGAAATCGCTGGTGCCGGGATGCGGGAAAACGATGCGCCCGGCGTCTGGCCGCTCTGCCCGTGCGCGCCCGCCCATCAGCCGCAAGGGCGCATCGGGCATGAACAGGGCAGCGGCTTGGGCCAAGGTCTTCCTCTTCCATATCAGGCGCGGAACCATTGGCGATTCCGCTGTTCCCGATAAAGCGCGCCCGCCCCCCTCATGGCGACTCTTCAAAACGCTAGGCCTGCACAAAAGGCGGGCTGGTGCCTGGCGGTTGCACGCGCACGGCAAGGCGCCCCTGCCCGGTGGGAGAGGCGCCTGGTGCCGCACATGCTGCGGCCATGCTGCGCGGGATCACTTCTGCAGCGAGATGTAGCCAAGCTGGGCTGCCTTGAACACGGTCTGGCTGCGGTTGACCGCGTCCAGCTTGATCGAGGCGTTGTGGATGTGGAACCGCACCGTGGCGCGGCTGCGCCCGATGATCATGCTGATTTCCAGGTCGGTCTTGCCGATCGCGGCCCAGCGCAGGCACTCGACCTCGCGCTTGGACAGGCGCGATCCGGGCGGCAGCGCCTGGGCCGAGCCCATCGTGTTGACATAGCTGGTGATGAATGTGCGCCCGACCAGGCCAAAGATATCGCCATAGCGCGCAAACAATGCGCCCAGGTCGGTCAGCGACTGGTCCAGCGGGTTGAACGACACCGCGCCGATCTGGCCGAACGGCAGGTGCACCGGCACGACAATCGCCGCACGGGTCATCGCGCGGGCTTCAAAGTTGGTCAGGTCGATTGCCGCCAGATAGCGGTTGGGCGCGCGGGTGTGGCAGCCCTTTTCATTTACCCAGAACGGTTCGGCTTCAAAGCGGCAGGCGGTGGTGATCGGCGAATCGAGCGCAATGCGCGGATTGTGCCACCAGGCCTTTTCGCTGGTCCACCCGAACACGTCGCGCGCGAGCACGTTGCCATCCACATCCATCGGCGTGCGCTTGTCGGCGATGTTGTGCGCGGGCGCGGCCTGCATGCCGCAATTGCGGGCAATGGCATCAAGCGCCTGGGCGGCGCGGCGAATCTCGTCGGGCGCCGTTATGCGAACGGCATCAACCCATTCCAGGCTAGGGGCATCCATCTCCAGGACCATCTGCTTGTGCCTTCTTTTGAGCGGGCGTTGGCGGCCATCCTAACCTTTTTCGCAGCGTGGTTGGCCTGTCGGTAGTGCTAGATCGAACCGGGAGGGAGCAACACCCATGAATTTTGAGCTGAGCGAAGAAGAAACCATGCTCGCGGGCCTGGCCGACCGGTTCGTGGCCGATCGCTATGATATCGAACGGCGCCGCGCCTATATGGCCGAGGCGCAGGGTTTCTCTAAGGAAAACTGGGATTTGCTCGCCGAGTGCGGGCTGATGGCAGCGCCCCTGGCGCAGGCGGATGGCGGCATGGAGCTTGAGCCGGGCGCGATCGTGGCGCTGTTTGCCGCATTGGGGCGCGGCCTGGTGGTAGAGCCGCTGGCCGAAAGCGTGCTGGTAGGCGCGCGGCTGTTGCTGGCCGGTGCGGCCGACAGCCTGGCCGATGCCTGGCGCGAGGGATTGGCCAGCGGGGCGCAGCGCGTGGCCCTGGCCCATGCCGAGCCGGGGCAGCGCGGCAACCGCGCCTGGGTGGAAACCCGTAGCCAGGCCGGCGAAGACAATGTGCGCCTGTCTGGCACCAAGCACTGCGTGCCGGCCGGGCAGGGCGCCGACGCGTTCCTGGTGAGCGCGCGCGCCAATCATGGCGGCACTGGTGCCGATAGCATCGCGTTCTACCTCGTGCCCGCTGATGCGCCGGGCCTGACGATCACGCCCTGGCGCTTGATCGACGGCAGCGTGGCGGTGCACCTGACGCTCGATAACGTGGTAGTGCCAGCGTCGCATCGCCTGGCGGGCGGGCTGGATCTGCTCGACCAGATCATGCCGCTGGCCGATCTGGCTCGCGCGGCAGAGGCGGTGGGGGTGATGCAGCGGATCTTTGACGAGACGCTGGAATACCTGCGCACGCGCAGCCAGTTCAACACGCCGCTGGGCCGCTTCCAGGCGATCCAGCACCGCATGGTGGCGCACTATTGCGCGCTCGAGCAATCGCGCGCGCTGCTCAATCTCGCGCTGGTGGGTGGGGCAGAGCGAGATTTCGCCCAAGCCGTGGCGGGTGCCCGCGCCTTTATCAGTGACGTGTCGCTCAGCCTGGGGCACGACATGATCCAGTTCCACGGCGGCATGGGCGTGACCGATGAACTGGCAATCGGCCACGGGCACAAGCGGCTGGTGCTGCTCTCGCGCTGGCCGGAAGAGCCGTTGGCCAAGCTTGATCGCTATGCCGGGCTGGCGGCCTGAGCCGGCACAGGCCCACCCGGCCGGCGCAAGCCTTCGCCACACATTGAAAAATTGCATCAGGGGGATATTCTGCGCCGATCCGGCAGGATAAGAGCATGCGCGCGGGAACAGGGGCTTTCCGCCTGACGCGTGGTTCTTGGTCGGGATGGTGATGATGCAGGTTTCGATGAGGCGTCTCGTCTTGGCTGGTGTGGCCTGTGGCGCGCTGCTCACGCTGGAGGGTTGCGGCCCCGCGCTGCTTCACCCCCACGCCGCCGCCGCCCGCCTGGGCCGGCCGGTGGAGAAGCCTGCTGCGCCCAGCCGCCCGGCGCCGGCCGAACCGGTTGCGCCCGCGGCGACTGCACCGGTTGCCGAGCCTGCACCGGTGCCGCCCGCCGTTACACCCACGCCGCAGCCGGCCCCAACTCCGCCAGCGCAGAGCGAGGCGGCGCCCGCGCCCGACGCTGGCCCGATCGCCGACGTGATCCCCCACACCGAAGAGCCGCCTGCGCCGGCACCGGCGCCTGCACCGGCAAAGGTCATGCCGGTGGCTCCGCCACCACCACCGCCTCCTCCGCCTCCTCCTCCTCCGGCGCCCGAGCCGGAGGCGCCGCCGATCGTCGTCAACCACGCGCCAGAGCCGCCGCCCCCGCCTCCACCTCCGCCGCCGCCACCCCCGCCGGTCGCCATTTCCACGCTGATCGTCACGGTGTCACCGCCCACCGCCTGCAAGGATTGCGAGACGGTCAGGCTGTCGGTTTCGCCCACTGGCGAAGTGCTGATCGAGCGTGGCAGCTGGGATATCGTGCACCAGAAATGGGTCTATCGCCGCACCCCGACCAAGACGCGGGGGCAGAATGCCGATGCATTCATCGCCGCGCTGGCCGGCGATCGCCCGCTGGGCGTCAAGGCGATTTCCGGGACCGAGGGCTGCACGGCCGCGGGCGATGCGGGCGGTAACGTTGCGCTGCGCTGGGTCGATGGCATGCGCGATGATCGCCTGACCGTCAGCTTTGCCTGCGCACCCTATGCCGGCAGCACATGGGAACGGCATGTGCGCGATGCAGCGGCGCTGCTGAAACTGACCCGGCCGATCTTTTAAAGCGTCACCCCGCGCTTCCAGATGCCGATGGCGCGTTCGTCGTTGGCTTCGTTGCGGGCAGGCGTGCCGCTGGCGATGGCCACGATCTGCGCGAGCAGTGCGTCGGCCGCCGCGTTCGTGCCGATGTTGAGGGCCTGGCCGGCATCGAAATCGATCCAGCCCGGCTTGTGCTTGGCCAGCGCGCTGTTCGAGGCGATCTTGACCGTGGGCACCGGGCTGCCCAGCGGCGTGCCGCGCCCGGTGGAAAACAGCGTGAGCGTGGCGCCGGCCGCGGCCAGCGCAGTGGTGGAAACAGCGTCGTTGCCGGGCGCTTCCAGCACGGTAAGCCCGCGCTGGCTGACCTGCCCGCCATAGTCGATCACGTCGGTCACCAGGGCCTGGCCGCCTTTCTGCACCGCGCCCAGCGACTTTTCCTCCAGCGTGGTGATGCCGCCGGCGATGTTGCCGGGGCTGGGGTTTTCCGAAACCGGCTCCCCATGGTCGAGGAAATAGCGCTTGAAGCGGTTGACCAGGGTAGAGAGCCGATCGAACACATCAGGGCTGGTGACACGGCCAAGCAGCAGGGTTTCCGCGCCGAACATCTCGGGAATTTCGGTAAGGATGGCAGTGCCGCCGGCTTGCGTCACCGCGTCGGTCATTCGCCCGATCAGCGGGTTGGCGGTCAGCCCGCTCATCGCATCCGATCCCCCGCATTTGACGCCAAGGCGCAGCGCGGACAGCGGCGCAGGGCTGCGCCGGTCCTGCGCCATCAGGGCGAGCAGATCGGCCAGATGCGCTTCCCCGGCGGCGAACTCGTCGGTTTCCGATTGCGCGCGCAGCACGCGCAGGCGATCGCGCCGGCTGGCAGGAATGCGCGCCAGCAGAGCATCGAGCTGGTTGGATTCGCAGCCCAGGCCCAGCAGCAGCACGCCCCCGGCATTGGGGTTGCAGGCCAGCGCCGCCAGGATCGCAGCCGTGCCATCGAGATCGGCGCCAAGCTGTGAACAGCCGAACGGATGGTTGAACGCGTGGACGCCATCAATCGCCGCGCCCGGCATGGCGGCGGCCATGGCCTGGCCGCGCTGTGCCAGTCGCTCGCCCAGCCGGCCGACACAGCCCACCGTGGGCAGGATCCACACCTCGTTGCGCGTGCCAACGCGGCCATCGGCGCAGGCATAGCCCAGGAACTGCGGCGCCTGATCATCCTGCGCGCGCTGCGGCTTGGCCGGCGCGGCAAAGGCATAGGCCAGTTCGCCGCCCAGCGCGGTCTTCACATTGTGGCTGTGCACGTGATCACCTGGCGCGATCGGCGCGATGGCCAGGCCGATCCGCGCGCCATAGCGATGCACCGCCGCGCCCGGGGACAGCGCGGCGAGGGCAAACTTGTGCCCGGCCGGGATCGCCTGGCGCAGCGTGATCGCGCTGCCCTCGATCATCACCTGCTGCCCGGCGGCAAGTGGCTGCAAGGCCACGGCAACATCGTCGTTGGGCGCGATCTTGAGCGCGTCGGGAAGGGGGCAAATGGCCTGGGTCATGGCGCGGGGATACACTGTTGCCAGCGCTGGCACAATCCACTAGACCCGCCAGCGATCCTACAAGAGGCCTGTTGTCGATGCCCAGATTGGTTCTTCATCCCGATCGCCTGTTTCCCGCCGATCCGGACACCCGCGCGATTGCCCGCGCGCTCTATGCCACGGTCGCCCAGGCGCCGATCATCAGCCCGCACGGCCATACCGACCCGGAATGGTTTGCCACTGACGCACCGTGGGACAATGCCACGCAGTTGCTGCTGGCGCCCGACCATTACCTGTTCCGCATGCTCTATTCGCAAGGCGTGTCGCTCGATGCGCTGGGCGTGCCGCGCCAGGGCGGGGCGCTTCCCGCTACCGATCCGCGCGAGGCCTGGCGCACTTTTGCCGCGCATTGGCACCTGTTTCGCGGCACGCCTTCGGCAATGTGGCTGAACCACGTCTTTGCCGAGGTGTTCGGCATCGACCAGACGCTCGATGAAACGAGTGCCGATCACCATTATGACGTGATTGGCGCGGCGCTGGCCAGCCCGGCGTTCCGCCCTCGTGCGCTGTTCGATCGGTTCAACATCGAATTGCTCGCCACCACCGAAGGTGCGGCTGATGATCTTGCCCACCACCAGGCGATCCGCGCCTCGGGCTGGCGGGGCAATGTGGTGACGACCTATCGCCCGGATTCGGTGATCGACCCCGAACACGATGCCTTTGCCCGCGACATGGTGCGCTTTGCGGCGCTCAGCGGCGAAGACGTGACGACGTGGGCCGGTTATCTCGCCGCGCACCGCCGCCGCCGCGCCGATTTCCGCGCGATGGGCGCCACCGCCACAGATCACGGCTTCCTCACCCCGCGCACGGCCAACCTCTCGCGCGCGGAATGCGAGGCGCTGTTTGCCAAGGTGATTGGCGGCAAGGCCGATGCCGCCGAGGCGGAGCTGTTCCGCGCCCAGATGCTGACCGAGATGGCGCGGATGAGCCTGGACGATGGCATGACGATGCAGATTCATCCCGGCGCCACGCGCAATCACAATGCGCAGCTGTTCGCCAGCCATGGCCGCGACAAGGGCGCCGACATTCCCCGCGCCACCGAATATGTCGAGGCGCTGCGCCCGATGCTCGATCTGTTCGGCAACGAGCCGGCGCTCAAGGTCATCCTCTTCACGCTGGATGAAACGACCTATGCCCGCGAACTAGCGCCCTTGGCCGGGCATTATCCCTGCCTCAAGCTGGGGCCGGCCTGGTGGTTCCACGACAGCCCCGAAGGGATGCGCCGCTTCCGTGAAATGACCACCGAGACCGCCGGGTTCTACAACACCGTGGGCTTCAACGATGATACGCGCGCGTTCCTGTCGATCCCGGCGCGGCACGATGTGGCCCGGCGGATCGATTGCGGTTTCCTGGCGCGGCTGGTGGCCGAACACCGCCTGGCCGATTGGGAAGCGGCCGACCTGATCGTGGAATTGACCACGAGCCTGGTGCGCCGCGCCTATGGCCTGCCGGTGTCGGCATGACCCGGCTTTCGCCCGAAACGCTGGCGCTGTTGCCCGGCGATGTGGCGCGGCCCACCTATGATCGCGGCGCCATGCGCGCTGGCGTGGTTCATTTCGGGCCCGGCGCGTTTCACCGCGCGCACCAGGCCGCCGCGTTCGACACGCTGCTGGCGCACGATCCGCGCTGGGGCATCACTGGCATCAGCCTGCATTCGCAAGGGGTGGCCCAGGCGCTGGGGCCGCAGGGCGGGCTTTATACGCTGGCCTTGCTGGATAGGCAGACGCGCTATCGCGTGATCGGCAGCATTGGCCAAGTGCTGACCGGCAAGGCGCCGCAGGCAATCCTTGGCGCCATGGCCCATGCCGATACCCGGATCATCAGCGCCACGGTGACCGAAAAGGGCTATTGCCTGGGCGCCGATGGCGCGCTCGATACCACCCACCCCGCGATCGCTGCCGACCTCACCGGGGCCGGGAACGACAGCTGGGTGCCGCAAAGCTTCATCGGCTGGCTGGTCTGCGGCCTGGGCGCACGGCGCCGCGCCGGCTTGCCTGGCCTGACCGTGCTGTCGTGCGACAACCTGACCGACAATGGCCGCAAGCTGGAGGCCGCCACCTTGGCCCTGGCCCAGCAGGTGGACCCGCAGACCGCGGCATGGATCGTCGATCAGGTGTGCTTTCCCAATGCCATGGTCGATTCGATCACGCCGGCCACCGACGATGCCTTGCGCGCGCAAGTGGCCGCCGCGACCGGTCTGGAGGATGCCTGGCCGATCCAGCGCGAAGGCTTTACCCAGTGGGTGATCGAGGATCGCTTTGCCGGAGAGCGCCCGGCGCTCGATCTGGCCGGGGTGACGTTCGCCGCCGATGTGCGCCCGTTCGAGATGGCCAAGCTGCGCCTGCTCAATGGTGCGCATTCGACGCTGGCCTATGTCGGGCTGGGGCTCGGCCATGAAACCGTGGCCCAGGCGATGCAGGACGCTGCCCTTGCCAGGTTTGTCGAACGCCTGATGCGCGAGGATATCGCGCCATCGGTCATGGCGCCGCCGGGGCTGGACCTGTCGCGCTATATTGCCGATGTGTTAGCGCGCTTTGCCAATCCGGCGATCCGCCACCTGCTGTCGCAGATCGCCTGGGATGGCTCGCAAAAGCTGCCCTACCGCCTGCTTGGCACAGTGCGCGAGGCGCTGGAAGCAGGCCGGCCGATCACCCGGCTGGCCGTGCCGATTGCCGCCTGGCTGCGCTTTCTGGAGCGGGCCGCACGCAGCGGCACCGCGATCACCGATCCCTTGGCGGCAGACCTGCTGGCGCGGGCCAGCGATTGGCGCGCTGTGCTGGCCATGCCAGCGGTGTTCGGCACGCTGGGCCAGGATGCGCAGCTTTTCGATGCGGTGGCCAAGGCGCATGCCGCGCTGGCCGCCGGCCAGCTGGAACCTGTTTAGCCTGGCACCGGCCCGCTGCTCTCGGCCGGGGTCAGCATGAGTTCGGGATGAAACGGGGGCGGCGGGCTGCCGCCCTCGATCCGCGCGATCAGGTCGCCGGTGGCCGCCGCAGCTATCGCGCCGAACGGCCGGGTGACCGAGGTGAGCGCGGGGCTGACCATCTGCGCCAGCATGCTGCCGTCAAAGCCCACTACGGAAAGCTGCCCCGGCACGGCAATGCCGCGCCGCGCCGCCACCTTGAGCACACCGGCGGCCATGATGTCGTTCGCGGCAAAGATCGCGGTGGGCGCGTCGGGTGCGGCCAGCAGGGCCTCTGCCGCCGCGATGCCGGCGGCAAAGCCATAGTCGCCTGCCGCTTCGGCCACCCGCGCATCGGGCACCGTGGCGATTTCCGCCAGGAAACCGGCGCGGCGCTCGCGGGCAGAGGCCATGTCTTCCGGCCCGTTGACCAGGCCCAGGCGGCGATGGCCCAGTCCCAGCAGATGGCGCGCCACTTGCGCGCCGGCGCCGCGCTCGTCGCTCAACACCACCCCGGCAAACCCATCGAGCGGCACGGCCGAAACCGCCACGGCCGGCACCTTGGCCGCCTCCAGCGCCTGCGCCAGGCCGGCCACGCCCGAGATCGGCGGCAGCACGATCAACCCGTCCACGCGCGATCGCCCGGCAAAGGCCAGGGTATCGGCAATTGCCGCCTCACCCTCGCGCGGGGTGGAATGGACGATCAGTTCGTAGCCGTGTGCCGAACTGACCGACACGATGCCGCGCTGGATGGAATCGAGCACCAGCGCGTTGCGATCGTTGTGGATCAACCCGATCAGGAACGATCGCCGCATCGCCAGGGCGCGGGCGCGCAGGCTGGGGCGGAATTGCAGCGCCGCAATCGCCGCCTCGATCCGCTCGCGCGTCTGCGCGTTGACCTTGGGAGACTTGTTGAGCACGCGCGACACGGTGCGGATCGAAACCCCGGCGGCGGCGGCCACGTCCTCGATCGTCGGTTCGCCGTGGCGCGGATGGTCAGCGGCGGGCGCGCTTTCTGGAAAGGGGGCAGGGCGGTCGGTCATGCCCCTGTTCTATGCGCAGATATGGCGCGCTCACGCCAGTCCCACCGTGGCCGCCCAGGCCCGCCACAGATCGGGCCAGGCCGACACCGGCTTGCCGATCGCGCGGCGCAGGCCAAAGCCGTGGCCGCCATTGGCAAAGAGATGCATTTCCAGCGGGATGCCCCGCGCCTTGAGCGCCGCCCGCAGTCGCACGGTGTTTTCCACCGGCACCACGTCATCGTCCTCGGCATGGCAGAGGAAATGCGGCGGGGCGTCTGCCGGCACGCAGCGATCGGGCGAATGCGCCACCTGCGCGGCCAGGGAGGGATGATCACCCAGCAGCAGCTGCCGCGATCCAGGATGGGCAATGGCCGGGTCCATGCTGACCACGGGATAGATCGGTGCGGCGCTGTGCGGCCGGGCCGACAATGCGTCTGCGGCATCGCGCGGGGTATAGACCGGCACGGCAAAGCGCGCGGCCAGGTCGGCGCAGACATGGCCGCCAGCTGAAAAGCCCATCGCCGCCACGCGTTCGGGATCGATCGCGTAATCGCGCGCGCGGTGGCGGATCAGGCGCATCGCCCGCTGCGCATCGGTCAGCGGGGTATCGGCGCCCGATGCCCAGCCATCGCCGGGCAGGCGATAGAACAGGACGAACGCGGTAAACCCGCGCGCGGCCAGCCAGCGGCCGATTTCATAGCCTTCCTTGTCCACCACGACCCAGCGATAGCCGCCGCCCGGCGTGATCATCACGGCCGCGCCATTGGGGCGATCGGGGCGGAACACCGCCAGGCGTGGGCGGGTTACGCCCAGCACCGCACGGTCGTTGACCATGCTGTCGGTCGATCGTTCGTTGACCCTTTCGACCAGCGCATGGGCCTCTGAGCCGCTGGGCATGCCAGGCGCGCCGCCCGGCCACAGGTCGATCGTTTCAACCGGCTGCGGCAACCCGGGCGGCGTGCCACGTGGCCCGGCCGGTGGCGGGGTTTGCCCCAGCGTCGGCCGGGCCGCTGCCCAAGCCCCGATCGCCAGCGTCCGGGCCACCAGAGCGCGACGATCAAGAGTCATGGGCAGAGTTTCCTCAGTTTCAGAAGTGGGATGCCCACGCCACCCCGGATCAAGTCCGGGATGACGTGGGCGGGGGGAAGCGTCGTTCAGGCGCGCGGGCTAACCCTCACAGCTTGGCGCGGGCGCCAAACAGGATGGTGCGGCCAAAGTGGTTGTTCTCGTAATTGCGCTGCGCCGTTTCATCGGTGAAGCGATAGCGATAGGCGTCGGTCAGGTTGTTGCCATCGATCGACAGTTCCAGCCACGGCCGGATCTTGTAGCGCACCGCCGCATCCACGCTGGTATAGGCGCCATAGCCTTCGAACACGTTGCCCGTGGCGCTGGTGCCGTCAACGAAGGGCCCGCGATAGCTGACCGAGCCGCGAATGCTGAACTTGCCATCGTCATAATAGAGCGTGGCGTTCCACGCCCGCTTCGAGACGTTGAGCAGGGTCTGGTTATAGATCGCCGAAACCCCTGCCAGCGTGCAGGCACCGGACGCATTGCGGGTGCAGGCGCTCACCGCCGGGCCGGTGATGGTGTAATCAGCGTCGCTCTTGATCAGCGTGGCATTGCCCTGGAACCCGGTGTGGCTGAGGAAGCTGGGCAGGAACGTGAAGGGCAGCTGCAAAGCCACTTCGATGCCCTTGAGCGTGGCCCCCGCGCCGTTGACCTGCGAGGACACGATATATTCCTGCGTCGGGTCATAGTTGATGTAGGCGGGCGAGCTGGGCGTGAGCACCGAGCGATCGAGCCCGAGCTGGGGCAGCGTGGCGGTATAAGTGCCCGAGACCGGGAAGCTCTGGATCTGCTTGATGAAGCCGGCCACCGACAGCAGCGCCTGCGGCGCAAAATACCATTCGGCCGACACGTCGAAATTGGTGGCGCGATAGGGGTTGAGGAACGGGTTGCCGAAGGTAACGCGATAGTTGAACCCGTCGACCGAGCCGCCGGGATTGAGATTGCCCAGCGAAGGCCGGGTGATGACCTTGGCAATGGCGCCGCGCAGGATCACGTCGCGGTGCGGATAGAACGCGATGTTGAACGAGGGCAGCCAGTCGTTGTAGGTGCGGCCCACCGTGGCGGCGACGCCTGCGGTATAGCCGGTGGAACGCTGATCGGTGTGGGCATAGCGGATGCCCGCGTTGCCGGCATATTCCAGCCCGAACAGATCACCCTTCACGTCAAACTGCAGATAGCCGCCCGACGTGGTTTCCTGCACCTGGCGGTTGGAACCAAGATCTTCCACCTGGGTGCGGCCATAGAGATTGGTATAGGCAGCGGCCGAGCCGATGTTGGCCGCCAGGAACTGCGAGGTGGTCCCACCCGGTTGCCCGGCATCGCCCAGGCTGACGAGATCGGAAATGCTCGACGTGACAGGCAGGCCATAGACGCTGGACGAGCAGGTGGTGGTGCCCAGGATCAGGTCGGGCTTGCCGTTACCCGAACAGGCCACCGTGTCGCGCGTCCACAGCTGGGTCTGGAAGTTGTAGCGGCGCCACACGCCGCCCAGCTTGACGGTAAAGCCCTTGGTCACATCCCATTCGGTGCGCAGTTGCACTGTCTTGAACTTGTTGGTGACATAGGACGGGCGATCGCGGATTTCGGCCAGCTGGAAATTGGCCGGGTTGGTCACGTCGATGCCATAGCTCAGCACCGGCGCTTTCATGTTGCTGTAATCGAACGCGAAGCCGTTGGCGCCCTTGCTGTCGTAGGCGATCGTGCTTTCCACCGGGATATCCGCGTCAGACTGCGAAATGCCGCCCAGCAGGGTGAAGCGCAGGCTGTCCGACACGTCCTGGTCCCAGGTGGCGCCCACCTGGTAGAACTTGGTATTAGATTGGCGCAGATAGCTTTCGGTGCGGACGTAGGCATTGTTGAACGTGCCGCTGACCATGTTGCCATTGCTGTCGTACGCCGGATTGACCACGTTGAAGCTGCGCTCGTTGGAGCGGGCCAGTACTTCCAGCCACTTTTCCTTGCGGTCTTCCTTGAACGAGGAATAGAGCGCGTCGATCGAGATCTTGGTGTGGGTGCTGGGTTCGAACTGGATCGAGCCGGTCAGGCCCAGGCGGCGGCGATCGTGTTCGACCACGCCATAGCGTGGAATGCGCGGGTGGAACGAGAGCGCAGCGGCATCGCACGCGGCCGAGGGGCGATAGAACCCGCCGCTGTTCACCGCATTGCCGCCAGTGGCGCCGGCGACCGAATAGAAGCACGGCGTGCCGCCCACCGAATTGAAATAGGCCTGCGACCAGCGTACCGTGTTGTTGCCGGTTTCCAGCGTATCGGTGTGCGAATAGGCGGCCGAGAGGTTGACGCCCAGCGTGCCGGCATCGTTCTTCCACGACAGCAGCCCTGCAATGCGCGGCCCGACATTCTTCGACAGGTCGTTATACGAACCCTGCACGTTGAGCACGGCGGTAAGCCCGGTCTTGCCGGCCAGCGGATTGCCGGTGTTGAGATCGACCACCGCACCCAGCGAGCCTTCGTCCAGGCTCGCCTCTGCGGTCTTGTGGACCACCAGGCTGCTGAACAGTTCCGAGGCAAAGACGTTGAAATCGAAAGAGCGATCGCGGTTGGCCGAAGCGCCGTCGGACGAGGTGGTGATCGTTTCCAGGCCGTTGACGCGCACGCGGGTGAACTGGGCGCCCAAGCCGCGCACAGTGATCGCGCGGCCTTCGCCGCCATCTTTCTGGATCGAGATGCCGGGGATGCGCTGCAGGGATTCGGCAATGTTCTGATCAGGGAACTTGGCAATGTCTTCGGCCACCACGGCATCGACTGCCGAAACCGAGTTGCGCTTGACGTTGAGCGCGGCTTGAAGCGACTGGCGGAAGCCGGTCACGATGATGGCCGGGGTCTGGTCATCGCCGGTGCCCGGGGCCGCAGCAGCCGCGTCGGTGGCCGGTGTGGCGGTATCCTGCGGGGCGGCCTGGGCCATCGCGCCATGCGGCAGGGCCAGCGCGCTGCCAGCGAACAGGGCGATCTTGAGCGTGGAAACTCGGGAAATATTCTTGCGCATCGTCACATCCCCTCTCAGCCCGTGAGGCTGGATGATACCGGTGTCAACAATGCACGCAATGGCTTGCATCGATCCGGCAACACTACTCCCATCCGCACATGGCGGATCGCCCGCGCCATCGGGCGGGCTTGTTGTCTCTTGCTACCTTCCCGGCCTTATGTGCCGCGAAAGGTAACCGGTGTCATTACGATATGTTTTGCAGCACGATCTTTCCCCTGTCAAGAACCCGGTTGCTTGGCTGTCGATCAAAAAATAATATGGTAATTCAATAGTCTAAACTGAAATTCCGCCCATCTCGCGGCGCATTTTGCCGCATCATGCTGCGCGCGTGGCCCTGCAGCATGGCGCTGATTCGCCGGTTATGATCCCGGCTGCACATAGGGCGCCGTGGCCCATAGCCGGCGTTGCCAGCCGCGCGGATCGTCTGCCATGTGCGGGGCCGCGTCGAACACCATCGTCGCGCGCGCCGGCAGGCGATAGGGCGCCCAATCTGCCAGGCCCGGCCGGCCGCTGCGTGCCAGCCCGGAAAAGGCCGCCATCATCGTCGCGCTCAGCGCACGGGCCTGCGCGTCGGTGCCGGAATAGCTGCCCGGCGCATCCAACGTGCCGAACACATAAGGGATATCATCGGTATGCGCCGCGCCGCGCAGCGGATCGCGCGGAGAGGGGCGGTCGAGCTGGTAGACCCAGGTGGCCTGCGCGCTGGCGGCGGCGCGCGCGTCGGCCTCGATCACCTGGCCGGGCCACGATCGCCCGGCGGTGGTGGCCGCGTAATAGATCTGCTCTGCGCTCGACTGCGGGGCGTGCGCGCGGTATTGCGCCACCACCCATTGCGGGTCGAGATCGATCTTGACCTCGGCCGCGATGCGGTGCGGCAGGTTATCCCAGTTCAGGCCGGCAAGCTTTGACCCACGCGGATCGAGAAACGCGCGCGTTTCATCGTGCGCGTTGCCCAGGATCATCGGAATATCCAGCGATTGCGGTGCCGCATCGGGCCAGAACGGATGGCGCGGCAGGTTGGTCATATCCAGCACCGGCCCGAAATAGAGGCTGCCACCCATGATCGGATCGCTGGCGTCGAGCGCGTCGATTAGGCGCGCAATCGGCATGGCGCGCAGGGCCGCAACCCCATCGTCGCCCAATCCCAGGCGCGCCATCCATGCGCGCGTGCGGGCCAGCGCATGGCCCGGGCCACTGGCCTGCACCTGCTGTCCACTCATGGTCGCGGCGGCCTGGAACAGGCCGCGCGCGGCCGGCATCGCCATCAGCGTGGCGATCTTGGCGCCCCCGCCCGATTGGCCAAAGACCATGACGCGCGCCGGATCGCCGCCAAACGCGGCAATGTGATCGCGCACCCATTGCAGCGCCAGGATCAGGTCCAGCTGCCCCAGGTTGCCGCTATCGGCCGCCTGCACGTCCAGCGGGCGCAGCCACGCATAGCCGAGCGGCCCCAGGCGATGGTTGACGCTCACCACCACCACATCGCCACCAGCGGCCAGATGCGAACCATGCGTCAGCGGATCGGTGACCGAGCCATTGGCATAGGCACCGCCGTGGAAATAGACCATCACCGCCCGCCGCGCGCCGGGATGGGCATCGGGCGTCCACACGTTGAGGAACAGGCAATCCTCGCTCTGCGGCGCCCCGGTCATGCCGCGCTGCGGGCAGAGCGGGCCAAATTGCGTGGCGTCTTGCTCTGGCCCCTCAAACGGTTCGGCCACGGCACGGGCAAAGCGCGCCGCCCGGCCATAGCGGATGCCCTTGAACGCCATGACGCCGCCCTCGCGCAGACCGCGATAACGCCCGACGCGGGGCTGGGCCAGCGGCGCAGTGCGTGCCCGCGCGCCTGCGCCCAGCGGTGTGGTGATCATCGCCATGGCGCCCGCGCCCTGCATCAGGCCGCGCCGGGTCATCCGGTCCATCCTGCCACTCCCGCTTGTCTTGTCGTTACTAAGCTTTGGCGCGTTCAGCGCCTGACATCGCCACCACTGGCGGAAAACGCTTCGAGTTCGGCACGGCCGATGGTGCACATGTCACCGGGCTGGCTATGCTTGAGCGCGGTATAGGCCAGGCCGGCCTGGGCCATGGCCGCCACATTACCGCTCTGCAGCCACTGGTGCAGCACGCCGGCGGCAAAGGCATCGCCCGTGCCGATCCGGTCGACGATGCCGGTCACGTCCACCTCGGCGGTCTGGTGCGCGCCGTCGCGCGCGTCGACCCGCGCGGCGATGCGGTGGTGATCGGGTCCGGCAATGTGCCGCGCTGTCGATGCGATCAGCGCCAGGCGCGGGAACGCGGCAAAGGCGGCCTGGGCCGCTTCGCGCCGCCGCTCGGCGCCGTCGCCGGAAAAGGGCTGGGCCAGCAACAGCGCGATATCGCGGTGGTTGCCGATCATGATGCTGGCCGATTGCATGAGATCGGTGAGGATCGCGCGCGGGTCACTGTCCCACGCGTCCCACAGCATGGCGCGGTAATTGCCGTCAAAGCAGATCGGCACGCCCGCCGCATCGGCTGCGGCCACCGCCGCCTGCGCCAGCGCCACGCCGCCCGGCCCCAGCGCAGGGGTGATGCCCGACAGGTGAAGCAGGGCGGCGCCATCGAGCGCGCGGGTAAAATCGAAATCGCCGGGCGCGGACTGGGCAAACACGCTGCCGGCGCGATCATAGGTGATCGTCGCCGGGCGCAGCCCTGCGCCACTTTCCAGGAAATAGAGGCCCATGCGCCCCGTGCCGCGCCCGACATGGCGGGTATCGACCCCCGCCGCGCCCAGCGCCGCGCGCGCCTTGTCGCCCAGCGGGCTGGCGGGCAGGCGGGTGAGCAGCGCGGCATGATGGCCCAGCGCGGCAAGGCCGGCGGCGACATTGGCCTCTGCCCCGCCCACCACCAGGTCCAGGCTTTCGGCCTGCGTCATCAGGCGGTGCCCAGGCGTTGCCAGGCGCAGCAAGACCTCGCCAAAGCAGACGATATGGCCCGAACGCCCGGTCACCGTGCCAGCCACCCGCCATCGACGGCCAGCACGTGGCCCGTGACATAGTTGGATGCAGGCGAAGCGAGGAACACCGCAGCCCCAGCAATATCGCTGGGATCGCCCCAGCGCCCGGCTGGAATCCGCTCCAGAATCTGGCGGTTGCGCGTCTCGTCCGCCTGCAAGGCGGCGGTATTGTTGGTGGCGATATAGCCGGGCGCGATGGCGTTGACCTGTACGCCGTGCGGCGCCAGTTCGTTGGCCATGGCCTTGGTCACGCCGCCCACGCCGGATTTGGCCGCGGCATAGCTCGGCACGCGGATGCCGCCCTGGAAAGTCAGCAGCGAGGCGATGTTGATGATCTTGCCGCTGCCCTGCGCCACCATGCCGCGCGCCGCGGCCTGGCTCAGGAAGAACAGCGTCTTGAGGTTGGTATCGATCACCGCGTCCCAGTCTGCCTCGCTGAACTGCAGCAGATCGTCGCGGCGGATGATCCCGGCATTGTTGACCAGGATATCGATGCGCCCCAGTGCCGCCACGGCCTCGTCCACCACGCGCGTCACCGGCGCGGTGCTGGCCAGATCAGCGGTGATGTTCACCGCCTTGCGCCCGGCCTGGGCGATCAGGTCCAGCGTTTCGGCGGGGTGAGAGCGGCCGGCCAGGGCCACGTCGGCCCCGGCCTGGGCCAAGCCCACGGCGATCGCCTGGCCGATACCGGTGTTGGCGCCGGTAACGAGCGCGGTCTTGCCCGCAAGGCTGAAGGAAATCGCCATCGCGGCTTACTTCAGCTGGCAGATATCGAGCGCGTTCATATCGGTATAGTCGAGGTTTTCCCCGCCCATTGCCCAGATGAACGCATACTTCTTGGTGCCCGCGCCCATATGGATCGACCAGGGCGGGCTGATCACCGCCTCTTCGTTGGCGATGACGATGTGGCGCATGCTGTCAGGCTCGCCCATGTAGTGGAAAATGCGGTCGTTTTCCTCGGCCAGGTCGAAGTAGAGATAGATCTCGCTGCGGCGGTCATGCAGGTGCGGCGGCATGGTGTTCCACACGCTGCCTTCTTCCAGCACGGTCAGGCCGAGCAGCAGCTGCGCGCTGTCACACACGCCGGGGATCACCAGCTGGTAGATCGTCCGCTGGTTGGAATTGGCCAGGTCACCACGCGCCAGAGGATTGGCCTTGTCCAGCGGGATATGCTTGATCGGCAAGGCCTTGTGCGCCGGGGTGGAGGCCAGGTAGAACCGCGCGCCTTCGCCTTCGAACACCACCTCTTCGCTGCCCATGGGCACATAGAGGCATTCCTTGTTGGCCATGGCAAAGCGCTGCCCGTCCACCGTGACGAACCCTGGGCCGCCGATGTTGACCACACCCATCTCGCGCCGTTCCAGCAGCGTGTGCCCGGCCGCGCTCTTGGGCTCGGTCTGGCGCGGCAGATGCAAGGGCTGCGCGCCCGGCACGGCGCCGCCGATCACGAAGCGTTCGTTGTGCGAATAGTTGAGATTGATCTCTCCGGCCACGAACATGCCCGAAACCAGATAGCGATCGCGCAGCGCGTCGTTGGAAACACCATCCATCATGTCCGGATGCGTCGCGTGATAGGTCTTGGCATACATGGCGCACTCTCCCTTTCGCTGCCGAGAGGTGTGGTATCGGCTTTAGGTAACCGGTGTCAATAGGGTGCCAAACGTCTTTTGCGCCCCGCGCCGCGATCGCATGATCAGCTCGGCGCGCGCACGGCCGAGGCGCGGCGCACCAGTTCGGACGGGAAGAAAGCCGCGTCGCGCGCGGCGGTTTCGGGGCGTGTCAGCTTGAGCGCGGCGGTGCGCGCCATGGCCCGGATCGGCCAGCGTACGGTGGTGAGCGGGGGCCAGATGTGCGCGGCAATGGCGGTATCGTCGAAACCGATGATCGACAGGTCGTGCGGCACGCGCAGGCCGCGTTCGCAGGCCGCATGCAGGACGCCGGCGGCCATTTCATCGTTGCTGGCAAAGATCGCGGTGGGCGGGGTGGCGGTGCCGAGCAGGTGCTGCCCGGCGGCATGACCCGATTCGAACTGATAGTTGCCGCGCGCCAGCAGGGCGGGGTCGATCGTCAGGCCGGCGCGGCCCATGCCGGCGATGAAGCCCAGTTCGCGCTCGCGAGCAGAGCGGAAGCCATCGGGCCCGGCGATGAAGCCGATTCGCGTGTGGCCCAATTCGGCGAGCCAGGCCACTGCCTCGCTCACCGCTTCCTGGTCGTTGGACGCCACCAAGTGGGCCTCGTCGTCCAGCCGGGCCGAGCCCATGCGCACCACGGTGCAGCCCAGATCGCGGCACAGCCGGGCCAGCTCGTCATTTTCCGAAAGCGGCGGCAGCAGCATCACGCCATAGAGGCGCTGCTGCTCGATAAAGCGGTGAATATCATCGAGCAGGGTGGGCGAATGGCGATCGACCGGGCGCACCACCAGCGCAAATTCGGTGCTGCGAATCGTATCGAGAATGCCTTCCTGCACCCCCAGCACCATCTGCGCGTTGGGGTTGTCGTGGATCAGGCCGATCAGGAAATTGCGCCGCAGCGCCAGTGCCCGCGCCTGGGGATTGGGCACGTAATCGAGCTGCGCGATCACCGCTTCCACCTTTTCGCGGGTGGCCTGGTTGAGCAGCGGAGACTTGTTGATCACCCGGCTGACGGTCTTTTTCGACACCCCTGACAGGCGCGCCACATCGTTGATCGTGGGTTTCTGCGCTTTGGCCATCCGGTGTCCTTCTTGTCTCTCGCTCTGCGCCGATTTTTCAGACTTGCCTTCGGCTGGGACAAAAGGCAAGATGACACCGGTTACCTTGCCGCAAGGCTGATGCTGCCCCGCCATAAACGGGGCGCGGCGGATCATGTTCAATTGCGTTGTATCGGGTTTTGACACCGGTTTCCAGCCGCGTGAAAGGCCCGATCCGCCCGGGATGGGTTGGGGATGGGTTTGACGAAACAGGCAGATGCGGCACAGGCTGATCCGGCACAGGCGGGCGCCGTAGCCGCAGCATTCGTGGCCGCCAGGCGTGAAAAGCGCGCGCTGGCCACCTATCCGGGGCAGATGCCGGCCGATCTGGCCACGGCCTATGCCATCCAGGACGCAGCGCTGGCCATCGATGGCCGCACGGTGGCGGGGTGGAAAGTGGGCCGGATCAACCCGCCCGACGATGCGCGGCTGGCGAGCAATCGCCTGGCCGGGCCGATCTTTGCCGATAGCGTGGTCACGCCCGGCGCTGGGCAGGTGCCCGCCATGCCGGTCTTTGCCGAGGGTTTTGCCGCGGCCGAGGCGGAATTCCTGCTGCATGTGGCGGCGGGCTGGAACGGCACGGTGCCGGACGATGACGCCGCCACCCGCGCCCTGCTCGATCGCGTGCACATCGGGATCGAGGTTGCGTCCTCCCCCTATCCCGGCATCAACGATGATGGCCCGCCGGTCACCGTGTCAGACTATGGCAACAACTATGGGCTGGTCGTGGGTGCGCCGCTGGTTGGGTGGCAAGATATTGATTTTGCCTCTATCCCCGTGGGCCTGGCGATCGACGGCGTCGGCGTTGGCGCGGCGACCACCGCCACCATGCTCGATGGCCCGCTGGGCGCGGTGCGGTTCCTGCTGGGCAACCTGGCGTCCCGTGGCATCGCGGCGGCAGGGGGGCTGTGGATTTCCACTGGCGCGGTCACCGGCGTGCATCCGGTCGTGCCGGGGCAGCAGGTGCGCGCCAGCTTTGTTGGCCATGGCGACGTGGCCTGCACGATCGTGGCGGCCTGAGCCCTTCGGGGCCTGATCGCTGCGGCAAGACCGGCAGGGCAAAAAGCCCGCCGTTATTGGGAGTTGAAGCAATGGAAGCGCAGACTGGGCCACACCAGGCCGGGCATATCCAGGTCGGGGCCAAGGTGGGCCGCGTTCGCTGGGTGGTGGTGGCACTGCTGTTCGCCGCCACGGCGATCAACTATATCGACCGGCAGATGATCGGCGTGCTCAAGCCCACGCTGGCCGCCAATTTCCATTGGTCGGAAACCGATTTTGCCGCGATCGTGTTCTGGTTCCAGGTTGCCTATGCGATCGGCTATCTCTCGTTCGGCAAGGTGGTCGATGCGCTGGGCGCGCGGCTGGGCTATACCATCGCCATCATTATCTGGACGGTCAGCCACATGGCCCATGGCTTTGCCACGGGGCTGGTGTCGTTCGCGCTGGCCCGGTTCGGCCTGGGCATTGGCGAATCCGGCAATTTCCCCGCTGGCATCCGCGCCGTCACCGATTGGTTTCCCCAGCGCGAGCGCGCCTTTGCCATCGGCGTGTTCAATGCCGGCGCCAATGTCGGCGCGATCATCACGCCGCTGCTGGTGCCCTTGCTGGTGCTGTGGTTCGATTGGCGCATGGCGTTTTTCGTCACCGGCCTGTTCGGCATCGCCTGGATGGTGGCGTGGTGGCTGCTCTATCGCCACCCGGAACAGCACAGCCGGCTCAGCGCCGCTGAACTCGCCTGGATTCGCCAGGATCCGGCCGATCCGGTGCAGCCGATCGGCTGGGCGCGCCTGCTCACCGTGCGGGAAACCTGGGCCTATGCCCTGGGCAAGTTCCTGATCGACCCGATCTGGTGGTTCTTCCTGTTCTGGCTGCCGGGCTATCTGTTCACGCGCTACAACCTTGATCTCAAAAGCTTTGGCCTGCCACTTGCGGCGATCTACCTCATTTCCGATCTCGGCAGCATCGCAGGTGGCTGGCTGTCATCGCGCCTGATCAAGGCCGGGCGCACGCCCAATGTGGCGCGCAAGCTGACCATGCTGATCTGCGCGATCTGCGTCCTGCCGATTTGGTTCGTGCAAGGGGTGGACAGCATGTGGTGGGCGGTCTTGATCATCGGCCTGGCCACGGCCGCACATCAGGCTTTTTCCGCCAACCTCTACACCCTGCCGTCAGACGTGTTTCCGCGCGGCGCCGTGGGGTCTGTCGTGGGTATCGGTGGCACGGTGGGCGCATTCGGCGGCATGGGC
The DNA here is from genome assembly GCF_013149315.1 of Novosphingobium sp. SG754. NCBI lineage: Bacteria > Pseudomonadati > Pseudomonadota > Alphaproteobacteria > Sphingomonadales > Sphingomonadaceae > Novosphingobium > Novosphingobium sp. SG754. The sequence continues at coordinate 457,394 of NZ_JABGCC010000003.1, forward strand.
ATGGCGCTGTTCGCCGGCTATATCCTCGATGCCACGCACAGTTATGAAGTGCTCTTCGCGATCTGCGCCAGCGCCTATCTGGTGGCGCTGGCCGTGGTCCACGCGCTCAGCCCGCGCCTGGCGCCGGTGCGGATCGAAGCATGAGCGGCGGCGTCGATCGACGCGGCGCGCTGGTGGGTGCGGCGGGGCTCGCCGGGCTGGCCAGCCTTCCCGCCACGGCCGCGCCTGCCACGCGCCCACGCGGGTTCGATGGCCAGCGCTTGGCCGATCAGGGCAACGGTACCTATCGCAACCCGATCATGGCCGGTGATCATCCCGACCCTTCGATCCTGAAGGATGGCGATGATTACTACATGACCTTCTCCACTTTCGATTCCTATCCGGGCCTGGTCATCTGGCATTCGCGCGACCTGCTCAACTGGCAACCGGTCATCGCCGCGCTCACGCAGAATGTCGGCGCGGTGTGGGCGCCGGATCTGTGCCGCCACGCCGGGCGCTATTTCATCTATTTCGCCGCCAAGGCGCGGCCCAATGCCACTTATGTGATCTGGGCCGATCAGATCGGTGGGCCATGGAGCCCGCCGATCAACCTGGGCCTGCCCGACCATATCGATCCTGGCCATGCCGTGGGCGAAGACGGCTCGCGCTGGCTGTTCCTGTCGGGCGGAGACTGCGTGGCGCTCGCCGCCGATGGCCTGTCGACGATCGGCGCTGTGCAGCATGTCTATGATCCCTGGCGCTATTCCGATGCCTCGGCAGAGCGCTGGCCGGTCGAAGGCTTTTCGCCCGAGGGGCCCAAGATCGTTGCCCATGGCGGCTGGTTCTACCTGATTACGGCAGTGGGCGGCACGGCCGGCCCGCCGACCGGGCACATGGTCATCGCCGCGCGCTCCCGCTCCATTCACGGGCCGTGGGAAAACTGCCCGCACAACCCGATCGTGCGCACGCGCAGCCGGGACGAGGCGTGGTGGTCACGCGGCCATGCCACGCTGATTCCGGGGCCGGGCGGCGATTGGTGGTCGGTCTATCACGGGTTCGAACGCGATTACTGGACACTGGGCCGCCAGACCCTGCTCGATCCGGTGGAATGGACCGCCGATGGCTGGTTCCGCATGAAGGGCGGTGATCTCTCCATGCCCTTGCCCAGCCCGCGCGGCGGGCGCCCATCGGGGCCGCACGGCCTGCCGCTGTCAGACGATTTCGCCACGCTGGCGCTGGGCAAGCGGTGGAACTTCTTCAAACCCGCGCCGGACGAAGCGGGCCGGGTGCGCGTGGCCGACCGCTGCCTGCACCTCGCCGCGCGCGGCACGGCGCCGGCGGATTCCTCGCCGCTGCTGCTCATCGCCGGGGACCAGGCCTATGAATTTGCCTGCACGATCGAGATCGATCCCGAAACCACCGCCGGCCTGCTGCTGTTTTATGACCAGGCGCTCTATTGCGGGCTGGGTTTTGACGCCAAGGCGTTCGTCACCCACCAATATGGCATGGAGCGCGGCCGCTCCGCCAATCCGCACGGCCGCCGCCTGCGCATGCGCTTGCGCAACGATCGGCATATCGTCTCGCTGCACACCAGCGGCGACGATGGCCAGACCTGGCAGCGGTTTGACCGGGGGATGGAGGTTTCGGGCTATCACCACAACGTGCGTGGCGGCTTCCTGATGCTGCGCCCCGGCCTCTATGCCGCCGGCAAGGGCGAGGCGCGCTTTCGCGATTTCCGGTTTCGTGTGCTGGAATCATGAACAAAGTTAGTAACCTGTCACCTTCGTCACCCCGCGCTTGACCCGGGGTCCCGCTTCTTCGTGGGACCGAGCAGAAGAAAGCGGGACCCCGGATCAAGTCCGGGGCGACGTAACAAGATAAAGTTGAAATTATCGGGAGAATTGCCGTGTCCCATCCGCTCTTGCGTGGTGCCTCGTTGCTGGCCTTGGCTTGCCTGGCGAACACCACTGCCGCGCGTGCGGCACCGGCCGATGGCCTGCTGTTCCACGCCCCGCTCGATCGCGATTTCACCGCTACCCAGGCCGGCGGCGATGCCGTGCCCAATTTCCAGAGCGACGTGGGAATCGTGCCCGATGGCGCGCAGGGCGGGGCGGGGCGGTGGGCCGATGGCGGCTATGTCGCGTGGAATGCGCCAGGCAATATCTATGCCCAGCGCGGCACGCTGGCGTTCTTCTGGCGCAGCCACACTCCGGTGGGCGAAGCGCCGTTCGTGATCTTTCGCGCCGGCGCCGCCGATCATTCCAGCTGGGACATGGCGTTCCTGCGCATCGATTGGAACGGCCATGGGTTTGACGCCTTCGTCACCGATGCCAATCTCTCGCGCGTGCGGGTCAGCTGGACGATCCCGCAAGCCCCGGCGCCCGATGCCTGGCACCACATCGCCTTTGCCTGGGACGAGGCGCGCGGCATTAAGCTGTTCTGGGACGGGCGCGAAGTGGCGGCCAAGACGCAGGCGGCCGATCTCGACATGGGGCTCGATCAGTTTGGCCTGGCGGGCCGGGTGATCGCCCCGCACCAGGTGCAAAGCCGCTATAACTTCATGCGCGGGTCTGATCTCGACGATATCCGCGTCTATGACCACATGCTCGGTGGCCCCGGCGTGGCCGCGCTGGCCGCGCATGGCGATGCGCCGCCATCTGCCCCCTCTCCGGCGGCTTCCGCGCCGCGCACCGCCTGGCTGCACCGCTTCGGGTGGGACAGCCAGACCCCGCCGCCGCTGGCCGCGCCGGTCACCACCGTGCGCAAGGTGGAATTTGCCGATGCCAAGGATCTCAAGGAGTGGATGTGGAAAGGGGTGGATGGCATTGCCGAAACCACCTGGCCGGGCGTTTACAACCGATCGCGCCTGCCCGGCCGTGACGATTATTTCGAACTGCCCGATTGGAACGTTTATGTCGAAGGGGGCAAGGCCTATAGCCTGACAGTGCCGGCCGATGCGGCCTTCAACCGCGTGGAGATTCGCGGCGCGGCCTATGGCGCGCTGGAATGGTCGGCCGATGGCCAAGGCAACTGGCAGAAACTGGCGGCCCGGCCACAGGGCGTGGTGCGCTCGGTCACCGACCTGGCGCCGCGCCAGGGCGGCGTGCTGCGCTTTACCAATGTGATGCAGGAACAGCCGATCCAGGAAATCTGGGCCTATGACATCAAGCCCGGCGCAGTGCCGGATGGCACGTTCCAGCTGCGCTATACCGTGCGCAGCCAGGCCGCCACCGATCTGGGCGCGCTGGCGCCGCTCAATGCTTTCATCGCCGGACGCTATCCCTTGGCAGAGCGGGCCACGGTGGTCGCCTTGCCGAGCGAGGGCGTGCGCGCGGCAGTGGGCGCGGGCAGTGCGGCTGGCGGCCCGGCGGCACAGCGCGAGGCGGGCGCGCATCTGCCGCTGGTGCACGTGCTGATCCCGTCGAACTTTGGCGATGCGCCGGCCGGGCGTCCGCTGGCCCGCGCCTGGAACTATGGCTGGGAAAACAGCCACGATGGCCTGGATGGCGTGGCGCTCGATCTGCCGGCGCTGCATGCCACGCCCAACGCGCAGGGGCTGATCCCGCTGGATATCCGCGTCAAAGACCCGATCTGGCCCGAGCGCGACATGATCGACGTGCAGGTGTCGGTAAAGCCGGGAGAGGCGCGCACGCTGTGGCTCGATCTGCGCGACCGCATCCTCACTGGCGACAGCCTCTATCTCACCGTTGCTTCGGCCGCGCCCGATTTCGGGGCCGATACGCTCGATGGCATGGGCGTGCGGCTGGTGTTCAAGGATCGCGCCGCGGCGCTCAAGGAACACGTGGCCGATCGCTTCAACCAGGTGAAAGACAACTGGGCCTTCCTGGTGGAGGAGCACACCGCGTCGAAACGCGCCGCGCTCTATCGCCGGCTCTATGGCGATATCAGCGATCTGCTACGGGTCGATCCCGATAACCTGGAGGCGCGGCGCTATTGGGCCGATATCGGCTATTCGGCCAACCAGTTGCCCCCCTTCGTCCAGCCCACGCCGCCGGCCGGCATGCCGCTGTGGGCGTTCCGCCAGCTCGAAGACCTCAAGCTGGCGCGGCAGTTCGTCAATTGGTGGATCGACAACCGCCAGGTGCCCTATGGCGATTTCGGCGGCGGCATTTCCGACGATACCGACCTGACGCAGCAATGGCCGGGGCTGGCGCTGATGGGGGTCGATCCCGACAAGATCAACGCCTCGCTGCGCGCGCTGTCTGATGCGGTCTACAAGAACGGCATGATCGTCAACGGCTTGAGCTATATCACCAGCGACGAACTGCACGTCTATGAAGAAGGCATCAATTCCGATGCCGAGCGGCTCTACCTCAATTGGGGAGAACCCAAGGCGGTCGAGCGGATGATGGCCACGGTCAAGGCGCTGGGCGGCCTGATCCGCACCAATCCGGCCGGGCACATGCACATCTCGTCAAGCTGGTATGGCGGGCGGCACATCTATCGCGACGAGCCCTGGGCCTGGCAAAAGCCCTATGGCTTTGTCATCATGCACACGCCGGTGCTGCTCGGGCTGTACAATGCCGATCCCACCGCGCGCCATTTGGTTACCGGGTTGATCGATGGTCTGCTCGCCCATGGCAAGCAGGGCGCCGATGGGCTGTGGCGCTTTCCCAACGATATCAGCTGGAACAGCGATGCGGAGCGGGCCGGCGATGGCGGCGGCGCCAGCCTGCCGATGCAATCGGCCTGGGCGGCCTGGCGCTTTACCGGCGATGACAAATACCTGCGCCCGGTGCTGGGCCGCCTGACGCCCGGCAATTTCTCGGCGTTGGGAGAACTCAACGAAAACGCGCTGACCGTGCTGGGCAAGCGCCGCGAATGGCAAGAGGCGACGCTGAAAGCCGCGCAGGCCGGCAACGATATCGCCCGGTTCGAGGCATGGAACACCACCGGAAACCGCGCCTGGCTCGAAGCGCTCAACGCCGCCGGCATCGCCGACAAGGCGCAGCACATGTATATGTATACCCAGGGCCATTGGTGGACCGATCGGGTGGAAGCGCCCAACGAACTGCTCCAGCGCGAGCGGCTGGGCGGCATTGCGCTCAAGCGCAACCAGACCTGGCCGGGCAATGCCGTGAGCTGGCGTTTTGCCGATCCCGAGGCAGCGGTGCAGGTGGCGATCCTGGTGCGTGATGCCACGCCCGAAGGCTTTACCGTGCTGGCCCACAACACCACCGCGCACGAACAGCTGGCCGATATGGGCACCTGGAACGTGGTGGCCGGCACCTGGACGATGACGCAAGGCATCGCGGCGGGCCAGGCCGACGTGGCAAGCGGGCCGGTCACTACGCGCGAGGTGGAAATGGAACGCGGCGGTTCCATTCCGGTGCGTCTGGCTCCGGGGCAGACCACGGTGATGACCTTCCGTCTGGCGCGGCGTGCCGCCATCCAACCCGAACACCGCCCTGACCTCGGTATCGGAGCCGACGACGTGGTGCGGCAGGGCCGCAAGCTGACGGTGCGCGTGCACAGCCTGGGCAGCGTTGCCGCACCGGCCGGGCAGGTGCGCCTGGAAACCGCCGATGGCCGCGTGCTGGCCAGCGCGCCGGTGCCGGCCCTGGCCGCGCCCGCCGATCTGGCGCCGCGCACGGCCAGTGTCACGTTGGCGATCCCGCCTGGCGCGCCAGCCACCGGCCTGCGTGTGCGCGTGGATATGGGCGCAGCCGAAGTGACCCAGCGCAACAACGTGGTCATGCTGGATGCCGAGACATGATCGCGCGGCGGCTGGGTGCGCTGGCCTTGGCCGCGCTGGCATTGGCGCCGGGCCTGGCCATGGCGCGCCAGGTGGTGTGGCGGTTCGACAATCTGGCCCGCATCGGCCACTTGGCGCCCAAGGTGCTGGGCCATCCCCGCGTGGAGCGCAGCGCGGTGGGCAAGGCCGTGGCGTTCGACGGGCAGAACGATGCGCTGATCCTGCCGCGCCACCCGCTGGCCGGCGCGGCGCGCTTTACCGCCGAGGCCGTGTTCCGCCCCGATGGCGGCGCGTTCGAGCAGCGCTGGCTGCACCTCGCCAGCGACGATGTGCCCGGCCGTCCGCCCGGCGAAACCCGCATGTTGTTCGAAATCCGCGTGGTGGGCGCCTCGTGGTATCTCGACACCTTTGTCAAAGGCGCCGGCTATAGCCAGGTCCTGGTCGATCCGGCCCGGCTGCATCCGCTAGGGCGCTGGTACCATGTCGCGCAGACCTATGACGGCACCACCTATCGCAGCTATGTCAACGGCGTGCTGGAAGGCGAGGCGCGCGTGGCCTTTGCGCCGCAGGGGCCGGGCAGCAGCAGCGTGGGCATGCGCCGCAATGGGGTGAACCACTTCCACGGCGCGATTGCCCTGGCGCGGTTCACCACTGCGGCGCTTGCTCCCAAGGCGTTTCTGCCCGCGCCATCACCGCGCTGATCGCGCCGCGCCTAGGGTGTGTGGGGATTCAGGCCAGGGTGGCGCGAGAATGGCTGATTTTCGCGACCTGGAGCGCAGCGTACTTTTGGTACGTGAGCACCGGAAGCGCGAAAAGCGGCCGTTCGCAGCCCGCCATGGGCGCAATCCCCACACACCCTAGCGCACCACGTAGAAATCGATCTCCACATGGTCGGGCTTGCGGATGCCCCGCGCGACGAACACGGCGCGGTTCATCCACGCGAACGGGCCGGCCCGGGCGGCCAGGCGGGGTGTGGTGCGGAAGTAATAGGCGTCGCTCGGCACATCTTCGCCCCGTGCAATGCGCTCGGTCACTGCGGTGCTGGCCACGCGCACGCCGGGGTTGTTGACATCCACCACCGTGCCATCGGCCGCCTGCAGGAAATAGCGGGCATCCACCTGGGTCAATCCATCGGGCAGGATGGTCTGCCAATCACCGCCGCCGGGCAGGACGCGGCCGTGGAACAGCGGCCCATCCACGCTGCCGCCGGTGATGGCGATGAACCGCCTACGCCCGCCGCCGATCTCGCCCTGCTCCACCGCCGGGGCCAGCGTGACCTTGGCGGTGAACGCGTATTCCAGGGTGGGCGCTGGCGCTGCCGGGGCCGCCCGCGCGGCTGGCGCGATGCCTGAAATGGTGGTGGCCACTGTCATGGCCAGGGCCATCGCCCATGTCCGCCCGATCATCCTGTTGTCCTCTCCCGTGGTATGTCTGTGTTCGTCAATGGGCGCCCAGCGCCTTGGCGCGATGATCGCGGCGGACCGCCATGGCCGCGGCCAGCCACAGCGCCGCTGCGGCGGAAAAGCCGGCAAGGCTGCCGCCCAGGGGCGCGGCCAGGGCAAATCCGGCCAGTGCTGCCACGATCAGCGCGCCGCCCAGCAGGAAAAACGGGCGGAAGCGCGCAGCCTGGGCGATTGGCAGGAAATGCAGCCCCACCACCAGCGCCATCGCCGGCAGCAAGAGATCGGGGCGGTGCAGGTTCATCACGATGTTGCCCGCCAAGAACAGGCCCAGGCCTTCGCCGATGCTGCTCCACATGATGGCCTTTTCCACGTGCGGGGCAGGCTTGATCCCTTTGCCCGGCCGGCGGATGACCACCCATGCCGCCAGCGCAATCGCCACGAACGGCACGAAGGGCAGGGCCAGCGCCGCGCCCGTCACATGCCAGTGCCAGGCCAGCGTCAGCGCGGCAAAGACCGCGCCGAAAAAGCCCATGATCAGCGCGCCCCATGCCCCCACGCGGTGTCTCCTTCGCGATCGCTCAAGCGCATGATAGGCAGGAATATCCTGGCCGTATATGCGCCAATGCAACGGGCCGCCCGCGGGAGGGAAAATGTCAGACCGGATTGCCATCGACGATGCCGCCGCCCGCCGTCTGTTGCGCCTGATCCACGATGCCGCCATCGCCGCCAGCCAGCCGGCCGCGATCATGCACCGGCATGTGCCACCGCCGCCCGCCGGGCGCTGCGTGGTGATCGGCGCGGGCAAGGCCGCTGCGGCCATGGCCAGCGCGCTCGATGCCGCGCTCTTGGCGCAATGGGGGGCGCAGGTGCCGGTTTCGGGCGTGGTTGCCACGCGCCACGGCCATGCCGCCGGTCTGCCTCCTCCCGCGCGCATCGCCGTGGTCGAAGCGGGGCACCCCGTGCCCGATCAGCACAGCCTGCTGGCCGCGCAGCAGATCGTGGCGGCGTTGCATGGCCTTACGTCGCAAGACCTGGTCATCGCGCTGATATCGGGCGGCGGTTCGGCGTGCATGGAATGGCCAGTCGATGGCATGGACCTCGACGCCTTGCAGGCCTTGACCCGCGCCATGCTGGAATCGGGCGCAAGCATTGCCGAGATCAACACGGTGCGCCGCCATCTCTCGCGGGTGAAAGGCGGGCGCCTGGCGGCGCTGGCCGCGCCTGCGCCCGTGCTGACCCTGTTGATCAGCGATGTGCCGGGCGATGATCCGGCGGCGATCGCCTCGGGCCCGACGCTGGCCGATGCAACGCGTGCCGCCGATGCCCTGGCGATCATCGCGCACCACCGCCTGCCCGTGCCTGCAGCGGCACTGGCCGCCTTGCGCGCCGCGCCACCGCTGCCGCCCACGCGTGGCGAGCATCGCATCATCGCCTCGCCCCGCCAGGCGCTGACCGCGGCGGCCGACTGCGCGCGTCAGGCCGGGCTCACCCCGTTGATCCTGGGCGACGCGCTGGAGGGGGAGGCGCGCGAACTGGGCAGGGCGATGGCCGGCATTGCCCGCTCGGCACAGACCTGGGGCGATCCGCTGCGTGCACCGGGCGTGATCCTCTCGGGCGGGGAAACCACGGTCACGCTGGCAGGTGGTGCCTATGGCCGGGGCGGGCGCAATTGCGAATTTGCCCTGGCCATGGGTGTCGCGCTGGATGGCGCGCCGGGGATCTGGGCACTGGCGGCCGACAGCGACGGGATCGATGGCAGCGATGATGCCGCCGGCGCTTTCGTCGCGCCCGATACGCTGACCCGTGCTGGCGCGGCTGGTGCCAGCGCGGCCCAGGCCCTGGCCGGGCATGACAGCTACAGCTTCTTTGCCGCGATCGATGATCTGCTGATCACCGGCCCCAGCCACACCAACGTCAACGATATCCGCGCCGTGCTGGTCGCCTGATACGCGGGCGATCACGCTGCCCGATCGGACGTGTCATTGCATTTGTATGTATTGCTGACTAATTCACCAGGAGAGACTTGGCGCCAGACCGAGTCCGCACGCGCCATGTGACATGGCGGCAGAGGGTGGTGGATCGAGGCAGATGATCGAGCATTTTTCGACGCGCAGCCTGACCGGGACAGACAAGCTGAGCTATTGGCGCAGCCTGATGGCGCGCACCTATTCCGGCCTGTCCACCCAGCCGCTCAGCCCGCATTTCGAAGCGACCGTATCGCGTTGGCAGATGGGCGGGATTACCATGACGCGCCCGCGCGCCACGCCGGTTTCGGTGGAACGGCGCCTGATGGAAGCCGGGCATGCCGGCGGCCCGCGGCTCAAGCTGCACGTGTTCCGTTCGGGGCAGGGGCGCGTGGTGCATCGCCGCCGCGAGATGGACGTGCGCGCCGGCGACATGGTGCTGTGCGCCAGCGAAGAGGTCTATCGCTTTGATCTGCGCAACGATCACGAACTGATCGTGGCCGAATTCGACCGCGCGGTGCTGGCCGATATGCCGGGCTGGGTGGATGATGCCGTGGCAACCTGCATCCCGCGCGAGGCGCCGTCGACCCGTCTGCTGCACGATTTCCTGCTGTCGCTGTGGCGTGAGTGCGAGGCTAGCCCGCAGGGCTTGCCCGATGACGGCTATGACGGCGTATTTTGCTCACTGCTGCTCGCCAGCCTGCGTCCGGGCGGGGCGAGGGTGCAGCCCAGCCGCCACGGCCTGCTGGAACGCGCGCGGGCGATCGTGGCGGCGCGGCTGGCCGATCACACCTTGTCCCCGGCCACGATCGCTGCGGAAATGGGCGTGTCGCTGCGCCGCTTGCAGGCCGCTGCCGCTGGCCAGGGCGTGACGCTGGGCGGCTATATCAATGAACGCCGCCTGGCATTGGCCGCGCAGAAGCTGACGCTGGAACCCCAGCGCAGCATTACCCAGATCGCGTTCGACTGCGGCTTTTCCGACAGTTCCTATTTCAGCCGGCGGTTCCAGGAACGCTTTGGCGAAACCCCGCGCCGCTATCGCGCCATGCATTGATCCGGCCTGCCGCCGTATAAAACAGCGGTCGTTGCCTCGTCGTTTTTGTCCATGCTTTTCGCGCGATCGTCCAAGATGGCGGCGGGACAGGGCGGTAGCTCCCATGGCGATAACACATCGCAAGGGAGTGCAGGATGCCGCAGGTTTTCACTCGATCGAGCCTGGTGGCCCTGGCCGTGGCCACCACCGTGCCCGGCCTGGCCCATGCCCAGGATGCCGCGTCGCCGGCTGATACTGCGGCCGCCGCGCCGCAGGGGGGCATTCAGGAAATCGTCGTCACCGCGCAAAAGCGCGCGCAGAACGTCCAGAACGTGCCGATCGCGATTTCCGCGTTCACCGCCTCTTCGCTCAAGGAGCGCGCGGTGACCAGCGTGGCGTCGCTCTCGGCCCTGGCGCCCAACGTCAACCTCGATGGCGGCACGCCGTTTTCGGGTTCTTCGGCCGTACTGTCGGCCACGATCCGTGGCATCGGTTCGGATGACTTTGCGTTCAACATCGATCCGGGCGTGGGCATCTACCTCGACGGCGTCTATCTGGCGCGCACCGTGGGCGCCAACCAGGACCTACCCGACGTGGAACGCGTGGAAGTGCTCAAGGGCCCACAGGGCACGCTGTTCGGGCGCAATACCATCGGCGGCGCGATCTCGATCGTCACGCACGAGCCGGGCAAGGAATTCAAGGGTTCGATCGACGCCACCACCGGCAGCTACAACCTCGTCAAGGTGCGCGGCACGGTGGACGTGCCGCTGGCGCCCTCGCTGTTTTCGTCGGTGACCTTTGCCGTCACCAACCGCGAGGGGTTCCTGAAGCGCATTCCCTATCCCGATCAGCGCGCGAGCAATTCCGACACGTTCCTGAACTTCAACCACGCCGATTATGCCAGCTCCAGCCGCGAAGGCGGCGACAATACCGCCTCGCTGCGCGGCAAGCTCAAGTGGGACAATGGCGGCGCGATCACGGCCACGCTCACCGGCGACTGGACGCGGCAGGACAGTTCCTCGCAGGCGAGCAAGCTCCTGGCCGCGCTCAACCTGCCCGGGCCATTTGCCGGCACTGACAACCTGCCCGGCACGGCGCTGTCGGCCTCGGGCAACACCGGCTTCCTGTTTTCCGGTCTCTACAACTTCTGCATCGGCTCAACCGCGCAGCAGATCGCCGCGCGCAATGCCCAGGCGCTGTGCGGCGCGCGCGGCACCCAGTTCGGCCGCCGGCTTTCCCCGCTGGCCAGCGTGAACGTGGATGGCGATCCCACCAACGATCGCCTGCCATGGGATTCCCGCTTCGTCACCGCAGACCCCGACACCAGCTATGCCACCGGGCCCAGCTTCAACAAGCTGACGACCTGGGGCCTGGGCGCGACGGTGCAGGCGCAGGTGAGCGATGACCTGACGATTAAGTCCATCACCGCCTATCGCAACACGCACTGGCGCGCCGGGCTGGATGCCGATGGATCGCCGCTCTCGTTCCTCGAGCTGTCGTTCCAGCAGAACCAGTGGCAGTTCAGCCAGGAAGTGCAGATCCTGGGCAAGGCGCTCGACAAGAAGCTGAACTATGTGCTGGGCGGCTATTACTTCAAGGAAAAGGGCAGCCTGCACGATTACGTGACGTTTGACGAAGGCCTGGTGCAGGTGGATGGCCCCAACCGCTTCAACACCGAAAACTATGCGTTCTTTGGCCAGGTCGATTATCGCCCGGTAGAGATCCTGGGCATCACCGTGGGCGGCCGCTATACGCACGAAGCCAAGCAGTTCGAAGGCGGCCAGCAGGAATTGAACGGCTTCAACTACAAGCTGTTCGGATGCAGCGATGCCAATGGCAATGTCACGCCGAACGGGCCGTTCCCGCTGGCGCCGGTCTCTTGCCAGAACGGCATCGGCTATCCCAACCCGGCCAATCCCGTGCAGGTCTATGCCCCTGGGGTAAACCACAAGAACTTCAATAACTTCTCGCCCAAGGTCGGGGTGCAGCTCTATCCCGCCGAGCGCGTCATGGTCTATGGTTCGTGGTCCAAGGGCTACAAGACCGGCGGCTGGACCACGCGGTTGACCAACCCGCAGGGCAATGTGGCGCCCGGCTTTGGCCCGGAAAAGGCCACGACCTGGGAAGTGGGGGTGAAATCGACCCTGCTCGATCGCAAGCTGCAGCTGAACCTGGCCGCTTTCACCACCGACTATGAAGGGGTGCAGCTCAATATCCAGATCGGCACCTCGCCCACGATCGCCAACGCCGGGCGCGCGCGGATCAAGGGGGTCGAGGCCGAAATGGTGCTGGCGCCGGTTACCGGCCTGACCATCAATGGCTCTGTCGGCTATATCGATGCGCACTATACCCAGATCGATCCCGCCGCGCTGGTCAATGCCGGCACGATCCCGGGCATCCAGGCGGGCATCTATCTGGGCGCGCCGCTGCCCAAGGCGGCCAACTGGAAGATCAACCTGTCGCCGCGCTATCAATTCAACCTGGCGAACGGGGGCAACGTGGTGGCGCTGGCCGACTGGACGCACACCACGCCGGTGTGGAATGACATTGCCCGCACCCTGCTGCTGCGCCGGCCCACGAACGACATGATCAACGCCAGCCTCACCTACAACACGCCCGGCGATCGCTGGTCGCTGACCGTGGGTGGCACCAACCTGACCGACACCCGCTATCTCGTCAGCGGCAATACCAACCTTTCGGCCGGCGCGATCTTTGGCAGCTATAACCGCCCGCGCGAATGGTATCTGCGCGCCGGCTTCAAGTTCTGATCGATCCACCCACTGGCGCCGGGCCGCTTCCTCCACGAAAATCCCCCGGTCCGGCGCTTCTTTTTGTACCCCGTGATTGCCGTTTCACTGCAAGGATACGCCCCCATGCCCACTGCTGCCCATGCCGCTGTTTTCCGCCAGCCCGGCGCGCCGCCGGTGATCGAGCCGGTCGTGCTCGATGATCCGCGCGAAGACGAGGTGGTGGTGCGCCTGGTGGGCGTGGGGGTGTGCCACACCGACATGGTGCTGCGCGATGGGCACCTGCCGCTGCCGTTTCCGGTGGTGCTGGGGCACGAAGGGTCTGGCGTGGTCGAGCAGGTCGGTACGGCGGTGACCGGGCTGGCACCGGGCGATCATGTCGTGCTCAGCTTTGATTCGTGTGGCCACTGCCCCTCGTGCGACGATCATGCCCCAGCCTATTGCCACGACTGGTTTGCCTATAACTTTGGCGGCAGCCGCAGCGATGGCACCACGGCGCTGGCAACGCCCGAAGGCGCGGTGATCCACAGCCACGTGTTCGGGCAATCGTCGTTTGCCACCCATGCCATCGTGCATGGGCGCAATGCGGTAAAGGTCGATGCCGATCTGCCGCTCGACCTGCTCGGCCCGCTGGGCTGCGGCATCCAGACCGGGGCTGGCGCCGTGCTCAACGAACTGCGCCCGCGCCCCGGCGCCAGCGTGGCGGTGATCGGCACCGGCGCGGTCGGGCTTTCCGCGATCATGGCCTGCGGCATTGCCGGGGCGGGCGTGGTCGCGGCGGTGGATATCAACCCCGCGCGCATTGCCCTGGCGCAGGAACTGGGCGCCACCCATGGCTTTGACGCGCGCGCCGGTAGCCTGGCCGATCATGCCCGCAGCGCCGGCCTGGCGCAGGGGTTCGACTGCGTGATCGACACCACCGGCCGGCCCGACGTGGTCAACGCCGCGATGGCAGCGCTGGCCCCGCGCGGGCAGATGGCGCTGGTAGGGGCCTATGGCCCGGGTGACATCGCCGCCGATGCGACGTTCCTGATGAGCGGCGGGCGTGTGATCCGCGGCGTTGTCGAAGGCGGCGCCGATCCGCAGACGTTCATCCCCGAACTGCTGGCCCATTATCGCGCCGGGCGCTTTCCGTTCGATCGCCTGGTGCGCTTCTTCGCATTTGCCGACATTGCCGATGCCATCGCTCAGGGCGAAGCCGGCCATGTGGTCAAGCCCATCTTGCGCATTCCCTGAGCGCTTCCCACTATAGCCTCAACGGCAAAGGAAATCCCCCTATGGACAAGCAATTCAGCCTGTTGATCGATGGCCAGCTGGTGCCCGGCGCGGCCATGTTTGACGTAATCAACCCCGCGACGGAAACCGTGCTGGCCCAGGCGCCACGGGCTGACATGGCCCAGCTCGATGCTGCGGTCGCCGCCGCCAAGCGCGCGTTTCCCGCCTGGGCGGCGCGCAGCCAGGATGATCGCGCCGCGCTGATCGACCAGCTGGCCGAGGCGGTGCACGCCCGGCAGGAGGATTTCGCGCAGCTCTTGACCGCCGAGCAGGGCAAGCCGCTGGACCAGGCACGTGGCGAGATGATGGCCACCTATTTCGTGCTCAAGGCCTTTGCCGGCATGCGCGTGACCGACAAGGTGCTGCGCGAAGAGGGCGGCAACACGGTGATCGAGCACCGCACCCCGCTGGGCGTGTGTGCCGCGATCACGCCGTGGAATTTCCCGGTGGTGCTGCTGGCCAACAAGCTGGGCCCGTGCCTGCTCACCGGCAATACCATGGTGGCCAAGCCTGCGCCGACCACCCCGCTCACCACGCTGCTGCTGGGCGAGGTGATCGCCCAGATCCTGCCGCCGGGCGTGGTCAACGTGATTGCCGATGTCAACGATCTGGGCGGCGCGCTGTCCACCCATGCCGACGTGGCCAAGGTTGCCTTCACCGGATCGACCGCGACCGGCAAGAAGGTCATGGCCTCGGCCGCGAGCGGCGTGAAGCGCGTGACGCTGGAACTGGGCGGCAACGATGCCGCGATCGTGCTGGATGACATGCCGGCCAAGCTGGCCGCCGAAAAGGTCTATCAGGGCGCCATGGTCAATGCCGGGCAGGTCTGCGTGGCGATCAAGCGCGCCTATGTGCACGAAACCGTCTATGACGAATTCCTGGAAGAGATCACCCGCCTGGCGCAGGACGCCGTGGTGGACGAAGGCACCCGCCAGGGCGTGACGATCGGCCCGGTGCAGAACAAGATGCAGTTCGACAAGGTTTCCGCCCTGCTGGCCGATGCGCGCGAACGCGGCACCGTGCTGGCCGGCGGCGCGCCGCTCGATCGGCCGGGCTACTTCATCGCGCCGACCATCGTCGCCGATCTCGATGACGATGCGCCGCTGGTGCGCGAAGAACAGTTCGGCCCCGTGTTGCCGGTGCTCAAGTTCTCTGACGTGGACGATGTGATCGCCCGCGCCAACGACAGCGATTACGGCCTGGGTGGCACCGTCTGGGGCAAGGACGTGGCCCGCGCGATGGACGTGGCGCGGCGGATCGATACCGGCACGGTGTGGGTCAACCAGCACCTGGCGATCGACCCCGCCATCCCGTTCCGCGGTGTCAAGCAATCGGGGCTGGGCGGTGAACTGGGCGAGGCCGGCCTGCTCGAATATACCCAGGCGCACATCATCAACGCGGTCAGCCTGCCGGCCTGACGCCGGACGGCAATTTTGTAACAAGTTGTATGGCCATGCCGCAGTCCCACGGGCTGCAGCATGGCCTTTCTTCTGCGGCATTGCCTTGATACAAAATACTATTTCATCCCTATTGGATGTGCCCGTCGCTGTTGATGTTTCACTGTGTCAGTAAAGATTGCAGGCCTGTAGCCCGGCGAAATTGCGGTGATACAACTGCGCGCTAGATGCCGTGGCCATGAACCGCCCGGCGTTGCCCCAAATACCTGCACTGCCTGTTGATCCTGTTGCCCCATCACCGCGCGCCCCGGCGCCATCGCGGTGGGAGCGCCTGATGAGCCGCCCGGTGCCGTTGTGGGCATTGGGGTTGACCCTGGCGCTGGGCGCGCTGGTGCTGCTGGGCTTCGGGTTCGTGCTGCTGGCGCCGCGCCGCCATGGCGCGCTGGGCGAACTGGCGGTGCAGGTGGCCAGCATTCCCGATACCGTCGGGCGCGCAGTAGGCGCCTTGCTGCCCTATCACCCCACGATCGGCCAACCCTATGAGCCGCTGCCCGGCGGCCTGTGGCGCCGGCCCGGCTTTGTCGATCCCGGCTATATCCTGCTGACCGTGTTCGATACCGCGCGCCGGCGCTGGGTGGTGCAGCTGTTACGGCTGCGCGATGGGCACGTGGTGCGCACCTATGCCCCGGACATCGCCGCGATCCTGGCGCATTCCACGTTCCGCTCGGCGCTGATCGATCTGGCGCGAGACAAGACCAACCAGCGCTTCATGGCGATGCATCCGATGCTGATGCCCGATGGCGGGCTGATCGTGCACGATACATCGCCCCTGGTGCGGATCGATGCCTGCGGCCGGCCGGAATGGATGATCGATGGCATTTTCCACCACTCGCTGGAACGCGCGCCCGATGGCACGCTATGGGCGTCCTACCGCCTGCCGCGCACCACGCGCCCCGGCCTTGGCCCGCAATTTGCCGACGAAGGGCTGATGCACCTGACCGCTGCGGGCAAGGTGCTCGGCCGCACCGCCGTGATCGACCTGCTCGATGCCAACAATATGGGCCAGCTCTGGCGCGGCCGCCCCTATTCGGATGATCCCATTCACCTCAACGATATTCAGCCGGTGCCCGGCGATGGCCACTATTGGCGCTCGGGCGATCTGCTGATCAGCCTGCGCAACCTGTCGCTGTTGCTGCTCTATCGCCCGTCCACCGGCAAGGTGGTGTGGAGCCGCGGCCTGCCCTGGCGGTTTCAGCACGATGTTAGCGTGCTCGATGATCACCGCATCTCGGTGTTCGACAACCACTGGCGCTTTGCCTGGGACCAGCCCGAACAGGCCGAACCCGACGGCACCAACCGCATGCTGGTCTATGATTTCGCCACCGACCAGGTGAGCGAACCGCTGGCCCGCGCCTTTCGCGATTTGAACATCCACACCCGCGCGCAGGGCCGTGCCACGCCGCTGCCCGGTGGCGATACCATGGTGGAAGAGACCGAACTGGGCCGCGTCGTGCGCCTGGCCGCCGATGGCACCGTGCGCTGGAACTTCATCAGTGCCGACGCGGACCGCAACCGGTTCGAGCTGCGCTGGACCCGTTACATCGATCCCGTCGCCGACAAGATCGGCATCCAAGCTGCGGAGAATGCCCGATGCGAATGACCGTTCTGCCGATCGCCCCCGCGTCGCGCCTGCTGTTGCCGGCGATCCTGTTGCTGGCCGCCACCGCCGATCCCGCGCAGGCCTATGTCGGGCCGGGGCTGGGCCTGGGCGCGGCCTCCACCGCGCTGGGCGTGGTGGGCGCGATCCTGCTCGGGCTGCTGGCCTTCGTGTGGTATCCGGTCAAGCGGCTGATCCGCCTGGCGCGCAAGGCCGCGCGTGGTGGTGGAGCTGGCCGGCGGTGATTGCCGCGGCGCTGGTTCTGGCCGGCGCGCTGCTGGCCACGCTGCACCTGGTGCGGCGCTGGGGCGTGCTGCGCCGCTTTGCCGCGCTGGGCCTTGCGGGCCGGCGTGCGCTGCGTGTCCTCGCGCGGCGCCGCGCTTCTGACTGCTGGAAGGAACGCGCCGCGCGGCTGCTGGCCATCCACCTGATGGGCCGTTCGCTCGTGGCCGGGGGCGCACTGGCCCTGGCCGCCCTGCCGCTGGCACTGGCGCTGAGCCTGGGGCCGCAGCTGGGCGTGCCGACCACTGCGGCCTTGCTTGATCCGCTGGTGCGCCTGGCCATTCTTGTTGCGGGGATCTGTCTTGCCTTCGTCCGATTTGCCCTTGCCCGCAGCGGCGCCGGCCGGCGCGCCCGCCTATCGCCGGCTTGACCGGCTGCTGCATCGGCTGGCCCTGGGCAGCCGAGCCGCGCTGGACCTTAGCTTTGACCTGGAACGCGCGCGGTTCGGGCGGGCGGCGGCGGCCTTGACGCTGCGCCCCCCGGTCTTCGTGGCGGGCCTCGCGCGGGCGGGCACCACCGTGCTGATGCAGCGGCTGGAGGCGGCCGATCACTTCGCCAGCCTGCGCTATGCCGACATGCCGTTTCCCCTGGCGCCCAACACCTGGGCCGGGCTGGTGGCACGCCATCGGCGCCGGCTGGCGCGCACGCCGCGCGGCCATGGCGATGGGCTGGAACACGATCTCGATACGGCAGAGGCGATCGAGGAGGTGTTCTGGCGCCTGCACTGCGGGCCCGATTACCACACCGATCGCGGGCTGTGCGCGCACCAGCCCGATGCCGCCACGCTCGCTGCATTCGGGCAGATGATGGCGCTGGTCTGCCTCGCACGCGGGCAGGGGCGCTACCTGTCCAAGAACAACGCCAATGTGCTGCGCGTGGGCGCGCTGGCCCCGCTGCCCGGCGCGGTGCTGGTCCATCCGTTTCGTGATCCGCTGCAACAGGCCGCCAGCCTGCTGGCCCAGCACCGCCGCGCCTGCGCCCTGGCGGCGGGCGACCGCTTTCGCGCCGATTACATGCGCTGGCTGGGCCATCACGAATTCGGCGTGCACCAGCGCCCGTTCTGCCTGCCCACCGGTGCGCCGGTTGCGGGCGATCCCGATACGCTGGTATTCTGGCTGCGCACCTGGTGCGGGGTCTATCGCCATCTGCTGGAACAGCCGGCCACGGTGGCGGCGCGCCAATGCTTTGTCGATTACGATCGCCTGGCGCAGGGCCACGACGCGCCGCGCGCCGCCCTGGCGCGGCGGTTGGGGCTGGCGCGCGGCATCGCGGCGCAAGGCCTGCGTTTGCCGCCATCCCATGCCCTGGCGCAAGGGCCTGTGCCCCTGGCTGATCGCAACGAGGCCGTGGCGATCCATGCCCGGCTCAAGGCGCGCGCAACCACGCGAGATTGATTGCGGGCACCAAAGCCTGCCCCGTGCGTTGCGCACCCCGATCCGCCACCGCGGCATGTCCCTAGATGGCCATTGCCGGGGTCGTGGTTCTGTGGGAGCAGGGGGGCCATGAACACGACCGGAACGCACGAGGCCAATCTGGTCATTCTATCGATTCTGATCGCGGTGTTCGCCTCGTTCACGGCGTTGAGCCTGGCGGGCCGGGTGCGCGTGGGCCAGGGTTGGGCGCGCCGGGTGTGGCTGGCAGCGGCCTCGATCGCGCTGGGTGGCGGCATCTGGTCGATGCATTTCGTGGCCATGCTGGCATTTCGCGTGCCGGGCATGGCGATGGGCTATGACCTGGGGCTGACGCTGCTGTCGCTGGCCATCGCCATCGGCTTTACCGGCGCGGGCTTTGCCGCGCTGGGCCGCACCGGCCTGTCATCCCGGCGCATCGCCTCTGCCGGGCTATTGATGGGTCTGGGCGTTGTCGCGATGCATTACGTGGGCATGGCGGCGATGCGCATGCCCGGCACCATGCATTATGACCGGCTGTGGGTGGGCATTTCGGTGCTGATCGCGATCGGTGCGGCCACGGCGGCGCTGTGGTTTGCCGCTCGGGACCAGGCACTGGGGATGCGTCTGGGCGCGGCGGGGCTGATGGGCCTGGCGATTGCCGGAATGCACTATGCCGGCATGCATGCTGCTGTGATCACCATGGACAGCGCGGCGCACGCGCACATGGTCACCAGCGGCATCGGCCAAACGTTTCTGGCCGTGCTGATCGCCACGATCACGCTGCTGATTCTGGCCATCGCGCTGGGCGCAGCCTGGCTGGAGCGGGTGTTTCACAAGATCGCCCGGCGCGAGGCGCGCATTGCGCTGCGGCTCAAGATCGCCGATGTCTTGCGCGATTACGATACCACCGCCGCGCTGGACGAGATTGCCGCGCTGATGGGCGAGCATTTCGGGGTGAGCCGCACCGGCTTTGGCCAACTGCTGGCCGAAGAGGACGTGTTCGATTACGATATCTGCTGGACCGATGGCACGGCCCCGCCGCTGCTGGGGCGCATGCCGGCGGCCGATTTCGGCGCCCGCATCGTGGCCGCGCTCAACCGGGGAGAGACGGTGGTGGTGGGCGATCTGTTCGCCGCCGATCCGCGGGTCGACGCGCGCAGCCTGGAAACCGCGCGCACGGTCGATACCCGCGCCATCCTGGTCGTGCCATTCCTGCGCGAAGGGCGGCTGCGCACGATCGTCTATCTCAACAGCCGGACGACGCGCGATTGGCATCCCGATGACGTTGCCTTCATGGAGGAGATCGCCGAGCGCACCCGCCTGGTGAGCGAGCGGGCAGCGATCGCCGAACAGCTGCGCGAGTTGAACGCCACGCTGGAGGCACGGGTGGAAGCGCGCACCAGCGAATTGCGCGCCGCGCAGGAAGCCCTGGTGCAAAGCCAGAAGATGGAGGCGATGGGCCAGCTCGTCGCCGGCCTCTCGCACGATTTCAACAACGTGCTGGGCGCGATCCTGGCTTCGTTCGATCTCATCGCCCGGCGCAGCGGCGATGCCGCGCGGGTGGAGCGTCTGGCCGGCGAAGGGCGCCAGGCAGCGCAGCGTGCGGCCAACCTGATTGCGCAGCTGCTGGCCTTTTCCCGCACGCAGCGCCTGGCCACCCAGGCGCTCGATCCGGCGCTAGTGATCGAGCGCCTGCGCCCAATGCTGATGCGCACGCTGGGCCCGCTGATCACCCTGGATTGCCATCTGGCCGATCCGGCTGGCGAGGGCTGGGCGGTGCTGGCCGATCCCACGCAGCTGGAAATGGCGGTGCTCAACCTGGCGGTTAACGGCCGCGATGCCATGCCGGCGGGCGGCGCGCTGACCATCGCGCTGCATCCCTATCTGGCGCAGGGCGCGGCCGATCTTGCCGATGGTCGCTATGTCATGGTCGAAGTGGCCGATACCGGCGCGGGGATGGACGAGGAAACCCTGCGCCGCGCGATGGAGCCGTTCTTTACCACCAAGCCGGTGGGCAAGGGCACCGGCCTGGGCCTGGCACAGATCTATGGCAGCATGCGCCAGATTGGCGGCGCGGTGCGGATCGACAGCGCGCCGGGCCAGGGCACCACGGTGCGCCTGTTCCTGCCGCGCACGGCCAGCGCCGCACAGGATGATGATACGCCGGCCGCGCCCGCCGGCCCCGGCACCCGCCTGGCGCGCGTCTTGCTGGTTGACGATGATCCCGATCTGCGCCGTGCGCTGGCGGCGGCGCTGGCTGATCACGGCCATGTGGTTGACGTGGCGGCCGATGGTCCGGCGGCCCTGGCCCTGCTGGAACGCGCGCAACAGGCCGGAGAGGCGCTGCCCGAAGTGGCCGCGATCGATTTCGCCATGCCGGGGATGACCGGGGCGGAACTGGCGGCCAAGCTCGCCCGCCACCACCCCGCCCTGCGCGTGGTGTTCATGAGCGGCTTTGCCGATCTAGCCGCGATCGAGGCCGTCGCCGGCCCGGATGTGCAAGTGCTGCGCAAGCCCTTTGCCACCGAACAGCTGATCAACGCGGTGGCGCGCGCCGCCGGCTGAGCCGGCCGATCAGGCCAGGCTTTGCTTCATCCGTTCGGCATCGGGCGTGTGGCCGGTGATGATGCCAAGCGCCAGCGCGGCCTGGCCCACGACCATGCCGATGCCGTTGATGGCGCGGCAGCCCTTGCTTCGTGCGACCCGAAGCAGCTCGGTTTCCAGCGGGAAATAGATGATATCGGCCAACCAGTGGTGTGCGGCGATGGCCTCGGCCGGGATCGGCGTGCCGGGCTTGGCGGCCATGCCGATCGGCGTGGCGTTGACTATGCCATCGGCCGGCGCGGTATCGAGATCGGCCAGCGGCGTGACCAGCACGCGGGCGCTGGGATAGCGTGCCGCCAAGTCAGTGGCGAGAGCGCCGGCGCGTGCGGCATCGGGATCGACCAGTTCCAGCCGCGCCACGCCAAGCGAAAGCAGCGCGTTGGCCACGGCCGAACCCGCACCGCCTGCGCCCAACTGGATGACATGGCCGAGTGCCGCGCCGGGCAGCCCGGCCAGCAGGCTGTCGCGAAAGCCGGGCATATCGGTGTTGTGGCCGATCAGCCGGCCATCGCGGATCGCCACGGTGTTGACCGCGCCGGCCGCTTGGGCACTGGGCGCGAGTTCATCCATCAGCGGCATGATCGCCTGCTTGAACGGATAGGTCACGTTGAAGCCGGCAAAGCCTTGGCGCTTGAGGCTGTCGACCACGCCGGCAAGGTCGGCATCGGCAAGGCCACGCTGGGTGAAATCGAACAGCTCGTAGGTCAGGTCCAGCCCCAGGGCGCGGGCCTCTTCCTCGTGCAGGCGTGGAGAGCTGGATGCCAGGATGGCGCGACCAAGAAGCCCGGAGCGGATCATCAAAACCTGTGTCTTTGCAAAAAGGCGCCGGCGCTGCACCACCAGGGATGCAGCGCCGGGGCAGGGTGGATCAGAAGCTAACCCGCGCGCCGATATAGAACGAGCGGCCGATGGGGTCATAGAGCGCCACGTCGGTGCCGTTCTGCGAACTGGCGACGTAGGGCAGCTTGGCGTTGAGCAGGTTGTTGATGCCGGCGCGCAGCTCGAACATCTTGCCGACCTTCACATTCCCGAACAGGTCGTAGAGGTTGTAGGCGGCAATGCCCACCTGCGTGTTGTTGGGCGTGAGCACCGAACTGACATCCTGCATCGCGCTCTGGAAGCGCCAGCGCAGGCCGATGCCCATGTTGTCAGAGCGATAGCCCAGCGTGGTCAGCGCCTTCCACCGCGGCGTGGCGCGCGGCGGGACGGAGCTGGGGTTGGCTGCGCCATTGCTGATGTTGGTATAGTTCATTTCCGCAGCGCCGGGCAGCAGCTGCACCTTGTAGGCATGGAGCCAGCCCACCGTGGTGGTGGCATAGATCTTGCCGGTGCGGCCCAGGAACGGCGCCGGGGTTGCCCAGTTGACCTGCGCTTCCACGCCGTCGGTCTTGAGCGAACCGAGGTTGAGATAGGGCGTGGCGACGTTCACCAGCTGCCCGTTGCTGTCACGCTGGATCAGCGCGCAATAGGGGTTGCTGGCGGCATAGCCCGGATTGCTGCCATCGAGATTATAGCACTTGGACAGCACGGTGAGGCCAGGCACGGTGGAAATCACGTTCTTGATCGAGATGTTGTAGTAATCGACCGAGAACGAGAAATCGCCGAACAGACCGCCGCCGCGCGGGGCGTTGAACACCATCCCGGCGTTGAACGTATCGGCATGTTCGGGGCGCAGGCCGATGTTGCCCGACACCAGCTGCCCGGTGGCGGTGGTGGGGAACGAATAGCTGCCGATCGCCGCCTGCGGTACGCCCTGCGCCACGCAGAGCGCGGCCACCTGGGCGCCATTAGCACCGGTGCGCGCCGTGGAGCGATAGTCGCACGGATCGCCGAGCGAGCCGGGCGGGGTGCCGATCACCAGCTGCGTGCCCTGCTGCGGCGAGAACAGCTCGCCGATATTGGGCGCACGCACCGCGCGCTGATAGCCGCCGCGCAGCATGATCGTGTCGGTCGGGCGCCAGCGCATATCGGCTTCGTAGCTGGTGACCGTGCCGCTGACCGAATAGTTCGATACGCGCGCGGCCGCGCCGATGCCCAGTTCGCGGATGAACGGCTTGTCGGCCACCAGAGGAATATCGATCTGCCCGGCCAGTTCCTTGACCGAGATGCGGCCCGAGGCGGGCTGCGAGGCGGTCACCGCTTCCAGGTTCTGCGCCTGCAGGTCGCTGTCGGGGCGATAGTTGTAGGTGTTCTTGCGATAGCCGGCGACCAGCGCGATCTGCGCCGGGCCTGCGCCCAGATCGAACAGCTTGCCGTTGATCTGGCCCTGGAACTGGGTCTGCCCCAGGCGCTCGGCGCTGAATGCGTCCTTGGTCATATAGGCGGCACAGGCGGCCGAGACGGAGCGCATGTTCGCATCGCCAAACGGATTGAAGCCGCCCTGGCACAGCGAGTTGCCGCCATCGGCAGCGCTCAGCAGGCTCTGCACCCGGCTCTTGACCACGGCATTGTGCATCGTCTGGTTGTGGACCGACTGATCGTACGAGGCATAGACATCGAAGGTCCAGCCCGGGGCAATATTGCCCTTCAGCCCCGCCATGTATTGCTGGACGGTATAGTCTTCATCCCAGCTCTTGTACGGCAGGCCGACATAGCGCCCGTTCCACAGGAAATTGGCCGTGGGATTGGGGCGCGAGGCGAGCACCGTGCGCAGGTCTTGCGGAATGAACGGGTTGGTGACCGGAATGGTGGTCAGCTGGCCAAACTGCGTCAGCGTGTTGCCGCTGGCAGTGTGGACGTTGAGATCGACGAACAGGAACTGGCCATAAAGGGTCAGGTTGGGCGTCAGGTCATAGTCCGCCTTGATGAAGGCGGTCTTGCGCTTGAGGCCGTTCATGAAATCGACCTGCTGGCCCACCGGCATGCGCACGTTGCCGCCGACCAGGGCATAGCCGCCGCTGTTGGTCTGGCCCTTGTAGTTGACCGCGCCGGTCTGCACGAACAGCGAGCCGTCGTTGTTGAAGCCCAGGTTGAGCAGCGGGTTGATCGTCTTGGTCACGCCATAGCCGGCGAACACCGATTGCACGACGGCAGCATTGGGCGCGTTGGTGGCGTTGGGAACGAACGTGCCGGTGCCGATATAGGACGAGGGCGTCTTGTCGGAAAAGAAGCTGCGCGCCTTGCCGTTGATCGGATCCTGGTCGGTATAGCTGAACGCGGCGATGACGTGGCCGCGATCCTGGGCAAAGCTGCTGCCGAACGCGATCGAGCCCGAGAACTTGTAGGCGTCGCCCTTTTCGCTCAGGCTGTTCTGGACGTCGGCCTTGACCCCGTCAAAGCTGCGCAGGGTCTTGAAATTGACCACGCCCGACATGGCATCCGAACCATAGACGGCCGATGCGCCGCCGGTGATCACGTCAACCCCGCCGATGATCGATTCCGGGATGATGTTGGTATCGACCGTGCCGGAGATATCCGAGAGCGGCAGGCGCTTGCCATCAAGCAGCACGAGGTTGCGGTTGGGGCCAAGGCCATGCAGGTTGACCGAGGCGCGCCCGCCGGTGCCCTGGCCGCCGGTGCCGGAATTGCCGGCGGGGGTGAAGCCGGGAAACTGGTTGAGCGCATCCTGCAGGTTGACGTTGCCGCTGGCCTTGATCGCTTCGTTGCTGACCGACACGATCGGGCTGACCGCGGTGTTGTTGGGCCGCTGGATCAGCGAGCCGGTCACCACGATTTCCTTGACATCGGGCTGGGCCGCTTCGGCCGCCGGCGCCGTATCGGGCGCGGCATTGGCTTGCGGCGCAGCCTGCGCCAGAGCCGGGGTTGTAAGGGCCACGGCCACGCTCAGCGCAGACGCGGACAGCACGAGACGAGTGCCTTCCAAACGCATGGTCATCCTCCCTGGCGAACGTTTGCCGTTTCGCCTTCCGACGACTCATTTATGTTACGAACTAGTTCCTGTCAAATTATTCCGCAACACGCCGAGACATCCGGTCAACGGCAAATGCGGCGGCGGCGCAGGCCAGCAGCGGCAGGCAATAGGCGGCAAACAGCAGCGGCAGCGGCGCCTTGGCCGCCATCAGCCAACCGCCCATCATCGGACCGATCACCGCGCCTGCGCGGCCGAGGCCGATCGCCCAGCCCACGCCCGTGGCGCGCATCCGCGCCGGATAGACCGAGGCGGCGAGCGGCCACACGCCGTTGTAGCCACCCTGCAGCGTGACCCCGATGAGGAAGGCGAGGGCGAGCGTTGCCGCGACCGGCATGGCGAGCGATCCGAATACCAGCATGGCGACGCCCGCGCTGACCAGCATGCCGGGCACCAGGCGCCCCAGTGGCACGCGCACGGCCAGCATGCTCATCCCCGCCGTGCCCACGAATGCCCCGAAATTGTAGAGCGCCCCGGCATAGATGCCGTCGGTTTCGGAAAGGCCGGCCGCGATCGACAGCTTGGTGATCCAGCTGACGATGAAATAGAGCACCATCAGCCCGCAGAACACCGCCGCCCACAGCGTGAGCGTGCGGGCACGGAAGGCGGGAGAAAGCAGGTCACCGATCCGCCCTGCCGGTTCGCGCGCCGGGCCATCGGCCTTCCGCGCTGCACCGGCGCGCGGCAGGATCAGCAGCGCGGCGGGAAACAGCACTACCGTCAACCCGCCCGCCATCAGCAGCAGGCGGTGCCAGCCCCACAGCGGCAGGAGATGCGCCGTCAGCAGCGCGGTAAACACCGCGGCAAACGGATAGCCGGCCTGGACGATGCCCACCGCCAGGTTGCGCTGCGCGGCCGGCGCGGATTCAGCGGCCAGCGCGGCCATCGCCGCCAGGACGGTGCCGATGCCCATGCCCACCACGACGCGCAAGCCATAGAGCATGGGCACAGAGCCGGCAAAACCGCTGGCGACCATGCCGGCCGACATCAGCCCCAATGCTGCCAGGATGATGCGGCGGCGGCCCAGCCGGTCGGCCAGCGGGGCAATACCCATGCCGCCGATCGCCATGCCGACCAGCCCTGCGCCAAACAGCAGGCCCATGGTATCGGCACCGATCGCCCAGTCGGCCTGGATGCGCGGCGCGATGAACGACAGGATCGTCACGTCGATGCCGTCGGCCATGTTGATGGCAAAGCACAGGGCCACGATGGCCAGGCCCGTGCGGCTCCATTGCGCCGGGCACGTGCCGGCGCTTGCTGTGATGGGTGTGGCCATGCCTGTCTCTCTCCCGCATGCGCGGATGACGGTGCAGGCTGGCGCGGCCGCAGCCTTTGCAGGCCACGGTCAGGCGCTCAATCCTTGCGCGTCACCCAGGCGATTATGATGTCTGCCACCTGGCGTGCCCGGTGGGCCAGCGCGCTATCGCTGGTCATGTCCACGCCGAAATTGTGGGCAAAGGTGAACTGGTTGGAAACGTTGTAGAACGCCAGCGCCGTCATGTTGAAATGCAGATCGACCGGGTCGATCCCGACGCGAAAGCTGCCCTCAGCCTCGCCCCGGCTGATCAGTTGCCGCAGGATATCGATCACGCTGTGGTTGCGGCTGGGCAGTTCGGTGATCTGCTTGAGATGCTGCGCGTGGTGGATGTTTTCGTTCATCACCAGGCGCACCAGTTCGGGATGGCGCGCGTGATAGTGCACGTCATGCTCGATCAGGCGGCGCAGCGCCTGCTCGGCAGTGCCGGTGGTGATATCCACCTGCGCCTCGCTGTCGCGCACGCGGCGATAAGCGCGCTCCAGCACGGCGCGGTAAAGCTCTTCCTTGCCGTCGAAATAGTAGTAGATCTTGCGCTTGGTGGCCTTGCCGGCGATCTCGTCGATCCGCGCGCCGGCCAGGCCCTTTTCCACGAACTCCTGCGTGGCGATGTCCACGATCTGGTTGATCGCGGCCTCGCGCGTTTCGGCGCGGGAGCGGCGGGGCGGCTTTGCAGCGGTGGCGGCAGAAGCCTCGGCAAGCGGGGCGGGGGCGTCGTCTTCCGGCAAGGAACTCTCCTGGGCAATCGCGCGCGCATCGGCCTGGTCCCGCACTGCTGCGGGCGCCGTCCTGGTTGCGCCGTATGCCCTTCCTTGCCGCACCTGTCCCTCGTTGCAAGGCCCGGCAGGTTCGTTTCCGCTCCCTGGGCCAGTTCAATTTATGTAACGAACTAGTCCCTAACATTTTTGCTTTTGTCAAGCAGCGGCCCGTGATAGGCCCGTGGCCGGGGCAGGAAACCAAAGGCAACAAACGGCAGGCGGCCATGACGAATCCCGCATTCAAGACATCCATCGCCACCGTATCGATTTCGGGCACGCTCGAGGCCAAGCTGCAGGCGATCGCTGCGGCCGGCTATGACGGCGCCGAAATCTTCGAGAACGACCTGCTCTCGACGCACCTCTCCGCGCGCGAGATTGCCGCGCTGATGGGTGACCTGGGCCTCGTCTGCACGATGTTCCAGCCGTTCCGCGATCTCGATGGCCTGCCCGAGCCGCAGCGCGCCCGCGCGTTTGACCGGCTGGAGCGCAAGTTCGACGTGATGCAGGAACTCGGCACCGACTTGCTGCTGGTCTGCTCCAGCTGTTCGCCGATCGCCGATGGCAACCGCGAGCGGACCATTGCCGACCTGACCGAGGCGGCCGAGCGCGCCGCCGCCCGCGGCCTGCGCCTGGGCTATGAAGCGCTCGCCTGGGGCCGGCACGTGCACGATCACCGCGAGGCCTGGGGCATCGTGCGCGATGCCGATCATCCCGCGCTGGGTCTGGTGCTGGATTCGTTCCATTCGCTGTCGCGCAAGATTCCCTCGTCCAGCATCGGCGATATCCGCGCCGACAAGCTGTTCATTGTGCAGGTGGCCGACGCTCCCATGCTCGACATGGACCACCTGGGGTGGAGCCGCCATTTCCGCTCCATGCCCGGCCAGGGCGATTTCCCGCTCGATGACTGGGCCGCCGCGATCCGCAAGATCGGCTATCAGGGCTATTGGAGCCTGGAAATCTTCAACGACCGGTTCCGTGCCGGATCGGCGAGCGGGGTGGCGGTCGATGGCTATCGCGCGCTGCGCCTGCTGGAAGGCGGGATCACCCGCCCTTCGGCCAGCGCCGCCAGCCTGCCACCGCGCGTGAAGACCAGCGGGGTCGAATTCATCGAATTTGCCGCCAGCCATGAAGAGGCGGGAAATCTGGCGGCGATGCTGCGCCCCCTGGGCTTTCGCCCCACCGCGCGCCATCGCAGCAAGGACGTGACGCGCTGGACGCAGGGGCTGGAAAACCCGGTCAACATCGTGATCAACTGCGAACCCGAAGGCCTCGCCCACAGCTTCGACGTGGTCCACGGCGCTTCGGTCTGCGCGCTCGGCCTGGCGGTGGACGATGTGCCCGGCGCGCTGGCGCGCGCCGATTTCCTGCGCGTGCCGCGTTTCATCCAGGCGCTGGCGCCCGATGAATGGCCGATCCCCAGCGTGCGCGGCGTGGGTGGCAGCCTGATCTATTTCGTCGATGCCGCCACCCGCGCGGCGATGTGGGCACACGAATTTCCCCACCGGCTGGAAGATCCCGTGCTCGGCCCGCGCCTGGCGATCGATCACATTGCGCAGACCATGCAGTACGAGGAATTCCTCAGCTGGCTGCTGTTCTATGTCGCGCTGTTCGACGTGGGCAAGACGCCGCAGCTCGACATTGCCGATCCGATGGGCCTGATCCAGAGCCAGGCGGTGGAAAACGCCGATCGCTCGGTGCGCTTCACGCTCAATGGCTCGCTGGCGGCGCAATCGCTCACCTCGCGCTTCATCCAGAACTATTTCGGCGCCGGGGTGCAGCACATCGCCTTTGCCACCGACGATATCGTGGCCGTGGCCGATGCCGCCCATGCCCAGGGCCTGCCGCGCCTGGCGATCCCGCGCAACTACTTCGACGATCTGGAAGCGCGCTGGGGGCTGGAGCCCGAGCTGATCGAGGCCATGGCCGCGCGCGACATTCTCTACGACCGCGATGGCGAGGCCGAATATCTGCAATTCTACAGCCGCGCCTTTGCCCGCCGGGTGTTTTTCGAGGTGGTCGAGCGGCGCGGCTATGCCGGTTATGGCGCGGTCAACGCGCCGATCCGCCTGGCCGCCCAGGCCCGCCACAAGCCCGATTTTCCCGACTGACCGGCCGGGCACGCCCGGCACGACACAACGATAACAAAGACCATGGAGAGAGACCTGATGTTTGCACGCCTTCCCGCTGCGCTGGGGCTGCTGGCCCTGCTCACCACGCCCGCTACCGCCGCCCCGACGCGCGATTTCCCCACCGCAGCCGCGCCGGTTCTGGCCGATCGCTTTCCGCAAGTGCCGGTGGCCTTTCCCGGCGGGGTCAAGGCCT
This sequence comes from Novosphingobium sp. SG754, assembly GCF_013149315.1. Lineage (NCBI taxonomy): Bacteria > Pseudomonadati > Pseudomonadota > Alphaproteobacteria > Sphingomonadales > Sphingomonadaceae > Novosphingobium > Novosphingobium sp. SG754. The sequence goes on from NZ_JABGCC010000003.1 coordinate 487,105, forward strand.
GGCGCGATGTGACCTATCAGCAATTGCCCGGCTATCGCCCGCAAGCGCTGGATATCTATGTGCCGGCCACCAAGGGGCCGCATCCGCTGGTGCTCTATATCCACGGCGGTGGCTGGATGGCCGGGCACACCCGCCATTCCGGTGCCTTTGCCGATTGGCCCAAGGTGCTTGCTGCGCTCGCGGCCGAAGGCTTCACCGTGGCCAGCCTGGAATACCGCCTGTCGGGCGAGGCGAAGTTTCCCGCCCAGCTGCAGGACGCCAATGCCGCGCTGCGCTTCCTGCGCGGGCACGCCGCCCAATATGCCATCGACCCGGCGCGCGTGGCGCTGTGGGGTGGCTCTGCCGGCGGGCACCTCACCGCCTTGACCGCGCTGACCTGCAAGAACACCGCGCTCGATCCGGCCGCCGGTGGCGATGCTTGCGTGCAGGGCGCGGTGACGTGGTACGGCGTCTATGACTTTGCCGGCATGAATGCCACGCCCGATGGCAATTCGGCCGGTTCCCGCCTGCTGGGATGCGATGGCCCGTGCAGTGCCGACAAGCTCCGCAGTGTCAGCCCGGTCGCCTATATCGACGCGAAAGATCCGCCGTTCCTGCTGATCCATGGCGAGGAAGACAAGACCGTGCCCGTGGCGCAATCGCACCTGGGCGAGGCGGCATTGAAGGCAGCGGGCGTGCCGGTCACGGCGATCTACATCCCCCATGTCGATCACAGCTTCATCGGCCGCACGCCGGCCGAAACCCACGCCGCATCGATGCAGGCGCTCAATGCCACGTTCGATTTCTTCCACCGCGTGCTCAAGGTTCCTGCGCCAGGCGGGACGGGCAAGTGATCCGGCGCCTGTTGGCGGCGCTGGCGCTCGGCCTCGCGGCCCCGGCGCAGGCCGCGCCCATCGCCGTCGATGGCGGGATGATCGAGGGCACCACGCTGCCCTCGGGCATCCAGGCATGGCTGGGCGTGCCGTTTGCCGCGCCGCCCTTGCGCGAATTGCGCTGGCGCGCGCCGCAGCCGGTTGTCCCGTGGGCCGGCACGTTGCACACCGATCGCTATGCCCCCGAATGCTTGCAACCGCTGCGCGGATCGCTGCAGAACCACTATTTCGGCAACGAGGCGACGAGCGAGGACTGCCTCTACCTCAACATCTGGGCGCCGGCGCCACAGGCCAAGGCGGCGGGCAAAGCCCCCGTGGTGGTGTGGATCTATGGCGGCGGGTTCAACATCGGCTCTGCCTCGATGGCGAACTATTCGGGAGAGCCGATGGCGCGCGAGGGCGTGGTGCGCGTCAATATCGCCTACCGCGTCGGGGCTCTCGGCTTCCTGGCGCATCCCGCGCTGTCGGCCGAAAGCGGGCATGGCTCGGGCAACTATGGCCTGATGGACCAGATCGCCGCGCTGCAATGGGTGAAGCGCAACATCGCCCGCTTTGGCGGCGATCCCGATAACGTCACGATCGTGGGCCAATCGGCCGGGGCCATGTCGGTGGCGCTGTTGCAGATCAGCCCGATGGCGCGCGGTCTGTTTGCCCGTGCCGTGGCGATGAGCGGCAGCCCGTTTGGCGGCATGCTCGGCCCCGCGCCCCTGGCCGAGGGAGAGGCGCAAGGGCTGGCCCTGCAAAAGGAACTGGGCGCGACCTCGCTGGCGCAGCTGCGTACCTTGCCCGGTGACCGCATCATTGCCGCTGCCAGCCCGCGCAGCCCGATCGTGCGCGATGGACAGGTGATTACCGGCAGCGCGGAAGCGGTGTTTGCCGCCCATGGGCAAAACGATGTGCCCGTGCTGATCGGCTATACCCGCGACGAAAGCTTTCGCCCGCTGGGGCCGGTGACCACGGCGCAGGATCTGGCCGCAGCGGTCAAGGCCCGGTTCGGTGGCGAGGCGGATGCCATCCTGGCAGCCTATGCAGGGCCTGATCCGGCCCGCGCGGCGGCCGATATCGCCCGCGATGCCACCGTGGGCCGGCAGATGGCCGACTGGGCGGCGGCGCAGCGCCGCTTTGGCACGCAGCCGGTCTATGCCTATCTCTTTGCCCGGCGGCAGCCCTATGCCCCGGGGGTGGTCTTTTCCGATCATGATCCGGCCACCGTCGGCGCCTATCACACCGGTGACGTGCCCTATTGGCTGCGCACGCGCGAGGCGCTCAACCTGTTTCGCGTGACGCGCGATTGGCAGGGGGTGGATCAGGCGCTGGAAGACACCATGGCAGGCGCGCTCTTGGCCTTTGCCCGCAGCGGCATTCCGGCCAGCGCGCCGATCGGCACCTGGCCCGCGCTCGATCCGCGTCGCCCGCGCCTGGTCTGGCTGGGAGAGCAGCCGGCCGTGATTGCCTGGCCCCATTGGGCCGACATGGCGCTGTTCGGGACAACCGGGGCAGAGCCACCGCGCGCCACCCGCCCGCGCGATTGACGGGTGATCAGGCCTGCTGCTGCACGCGCGGGGCAGGCAGGGTCCGCAGCGGCCCGCCGCGCAACAGCGCGGTCATCGCATCGCAATCGACCGCGTGCGAATAGAGATAGCCTTGGCCCAGGACGCAGCCGAGGCTTTGCAGGATCTGCGCCTGGTCAGCCGCCTCGATGCCTTCGGCCACCACCTGGATGCCCAGCTTGGTGGCGATGTCGATCACGCCTTCGACGATGATCTGGCTGGGCCGGTGCGTGGCGATGCGATCCACGAACGACTTGTCGATCTTGATGTAATCGACCGGCACGGTCATCAGATGGGTGAGCGAGGCAAAGCCGGTGCCGAAATCGTCGAGCGCGACTTTCAGCCCACGTTCGCGCAGCGCCGCGACCGAGCGGCGAATGACGCCGCCATCATCATCCATATAGACCGCCTCGGTCACTTCCAGAATGATCATGTCCAGCGGCACGCCGTGTTCCTCGAACGCGGTGGCGGTGGCGTCGAAAAAGCCGGCGCTGTGCAGGTCGGTTGAACTGACATTGATGCCCACGCGGGCAAAGGGCACATTTAGATCGAGCCAGGTGCGGGCATCGCGCGCCACCTGGCGGATCATCTCGCGCGTCAGGGTATTGGCGGTCTGCGGATCGCTGGTGGCATCGTGAAACGCCATTGCCGATAGCAGGCGCTGCCCCATGCGGATGCGGCACAGCGCCTCCAGCCCGCTCACCGTGCCGGTGGCAAGGTCTACCACCGGCTGGTAATGCGCCACCAGGCGGCCCTCGCGCAGCGCGGCGTCCAACTCGCGCACCGCGGTAATGCGCCGTGTCATCCGCGTGCCGATGCCCGGCCAAAAGCGGATAGAACCACCGCGCGCCACGTCCTTGGCGTGATAGAGCGCAAAGTCGGCGTTCTGCTGCACGCGTTCGGGCGTCACATCGCCGGCGTTGAAGATGGCGATGCCCATGGTGCCGGCCGGGCGCAGCACGTGGCCTGGTATGGTGATGGGCACTTTCAAGCCGTCGAGCAGCCGCTCTGCCAGGGCATCGAGCGTGCGCAGGTGCTCGTCATCCTGCACCAGCACGGCAAATTCGTCGCCGCCGATGCGGAACACCGTGTCTGGCGCGGCCATTTGTGCCAGCCGCTGCCCTACCTGCACCAGCAAGCGGTCACCAGCGTGGTGGCCATAGGTATCGTTCACCGCCTTGAAGCCATCCAGGTCGATCAGGAACAGCGCCCAGTTGCCGGGCTGGCTGCAATCGACGGTGGCCATCGCGGTGTTGAACGCGGCGCGGTTGGGCAGGCCGGTCAGCCCATCGGTATTGGCACGGCGATCCCGCTCTTCCACCCGCCGTTGCCGGTCGAGCGCGATGGCACACAGCGCGATGGAGCGGTCCACCAGCACGCGCTCCAGCGCCGAAGGCCCGCGCGCTTCGTGATAGTAAAAGGCAAAGGCACCCACCGGCTGGTCATTGCCTGCCATGATCGGCCGCGACCAGCATGCCTTGATGCCCAGGGGCAGCACCAGATCGCGATAGGGCGCCCAGGCGGGATCGGTGGCAATATCGGCAGAGACAACCTCGATGCCCAGCGCCGTCGCGGTGCCGCAGGCGCCGACACCAGGGCCGATGTCAATGCCGTCGAACGCCGCGCGCATGGCAGGCGGCAGGCTGGGCGCAGCCAGTGGGCGCAGGCGGCGCATGGCATCGACTGTCACCACCGAGCAGACCACGCCGGGCGCGCGGCGCTCCACCTCGCGGCACAGCCGGTCGATGGTGGCGGCCAGCGGCGCGCCGCGGGCGATCATTTCCAGAATGGTGCTTTGAAAATCGCGCATCGCGTCAAGGCCAGCCCTTTGCAGCAGCCATGGATCATGCCGGCCGCATGCTTAAGGTTCTGTTATATGGAAATCTACGGGTTTTCCGCATGGCGCGGGCCACTGGCCGGGCGCACACCTGGGGGATCTTGTCCCATTTTGCCGCGATTTGGACCGGCTTTCAGCACTCAACTTGTCGCGTATTGACGCAGCATTGTTACACCTGCGGGGACTGCCCGTAATTTACGGAAATGCGGCTTTCAGTTCATCTGGCGTACAGGAAATCCGGCCAAGTGGCAGGATATGACGACGATGGGAAAAGCAAAGTCGGCCGGCTGCAAGTGGGCGGCGGCCATGGTCGCGGCGCCCGGCTTGCTGCTGGCAGGAACCGCGCATGCCCAGGCGCCATCCAGCGCCATGCCGCCAAGCCAGCCCCCCGTGGCGCAGGCAGCGCCGGTCGCAACGCCTGCCCCATCTGTCGTCGCGCCTGTTTCCCCGCCCGCGGTTGCGCCCGCCACGCCTGGGCCCACCACGCCTGCGCCTACGGCGCCGCCGGCCGCCATGCCCCCGTCCGAACCTGCAGATGTGCAGGAAGAACCCGGCATCGTGGTGCAGGGCGATGCCTATTCGCGGCAGGACCCGGTCCACGCCGTCAACGAAAAGTCTTACGAGGCGATCCAGAAGGGCGACAAGCTGGTGGTGGCGCCAGTGGCGCGGCTCTATGTCCACGGCCTGCCATCGCCGCTGCGCCACGGGCTGCACAATGCGCTCTACAACTTGCGTGAGCCGTCGAACTTCGTGGCGTTCCTGCTCGAACACAAGTTTGGCAAGGCCGGGCAGGTGCTGGTGCGCTTTACCGTCAATTCCACCATTGGCCTCGCTGGGCTGATCGACGTGGCCAAGGCCAAGCCGCTCAAGATACCCTATCGGCCCAATGGCCTGGCCGATGTGCTGGGCTTTTACGGCGTGAAATCGGGGCCATACCTGTTCCTGCCGCTGATCGGGCCGACCACGCTGCGCGATCTGATTGGCACCACGGTCGATCGCTCCTGGTTCCCGCTGGCTGTGGGCGAGCCACTCGATACCGTGCCGTATGGCCTGGCCGTCACGGTGATCGGCGGGCTGGATGACCGCGTGGCGATCGATGGCCAGCTCAAGAAGTTCCGCGCGGAATCGGCCGATCCCTACAACGCCACGCGCGATTTCTATCTCAAGCGCCGCGCTGCCGAGATCGAGAACCTGCGCCATCCGCACAAGAGCGCCACGCCCGAACCTGCCTTGCCCACCGCGCCCTGACGATATTCAGGCGGCGTAGGCCAGGCGCGCGGGCACCGACAGGCGCACCAGCGTGCCGAGGCGATGCCCGCTTTCGATGGAAAACGATGCGCCAATGCGCCGCGCCCGCTCGCGCATGCCGATCAGGCCATAATGGCCCTTCATCAGCGCCGCGCTTACCGCCCTGCCGTTCGCGCCGTCCTCGCCATCGATGCTGGCAATGCCGATGCCATCGTCGCTGACAAACACCGCCAGCGCCCGCGCGCCATACTCCACGTTAACGTCGATCGCGTCGGCCTGGGCATGGCGCGCCGCGTTGCACAGCGCCTCGCCGACGATGGCGAGGATTTCATCGACGATATCGGGGTGCAGCGGCCGCACTTCGCCTTTGACGTTCAGTGTCAGGCTGGAACCGGTGACCAGGTTGTCGAGCAGGCGTTGCAGTTCGCGGCGCAGGTGGCGGTCTTCCAGGCGGCGCAGGCCTTTCACCCGGTCGCGTCCCTCGATCAGCATTTCCTCGGCCCGGTCCAGCGCCGGGGTCAGCACGGCTTGCGCGGCGGGATCGTGCGAAAGGTGATCGGCCACCGACTGAAAGCGCATGATCAGGCCCTGCACGCCCTGGATCAGGGTGTCGTGCAGTTCGCGGGCAATGCGTTCGCGCTCGCTGGTGCGTTCGGCCATGCGATCGCGGATCAACCGGCCGAGATACTGCACCCGCGCGATGTAGAGCAGATAGAGCATGGCCGAGAGCGCCACGATCGCGGCCAGGGGGAACCACCAGGTCTGGTAGAACCGCTGGGCGATGGCAAACTGCATGGTCTGGCCGCCCGCGTTCCACACGCCGTCCTCGTTGGCAGCGATGACTTGGAACGTATAGCGGCCCGGCCCCAGATCGCTGAACGTCACGCTGCGCTCGGTCGATGGTGCGGTCCATTGCCCTGGCAGGCCCGGGCCAGACAGGCGGGTGCGGAACTGCACGCGTTGCGGCACGGTCAGGCTCGTGGCGGTGAAATCGATCCGCACCGATCGCGTGCCCGGCGACAGGCGCAGCCCGGCGCTCGGCGCCCGCGCCGTGCCGCCAGCCACCAGGCTGCGCACCATGACTGCGGGCGGCAGCAGATTGCGGCGCAGCGCGGCCGGATCGATCCACACCAAGTTGCGGCGCGTGAGGAACCAGATACGCCCGTCGCCGCCCTGCGCCACCTGGGCGCCGGCGGCCTTCTGGGCAAAGCTGTTGAGGCCATCGCGAAAATCGAACCGGCGCCAGGGCACCGCCTGGCCGGGGTGCGTCAACGCCTGCACCAGATCGGTGCGGTGGATCTGCACGATGCCGCTATCGCCAATGCCCCAGCCATCGCCGCTGCGCGTCCACACCAGGCCATTGAGCGAGGCTGCCCAGGGGTTTGCGCTTGCCAGCACGGGTGTGCTGCCCCGCGCGAATGGCGCCTGGAGACCACGCGCGCCGCTGATCAGCGGACCATCGCCGAGGGGGCTGGGCAGCAGGCCTTCGATCCCGTCGACCTGCAACTGCGTGGGCGAAATCGCCACGAACGGCAGATCTGCCCCGCGCGGCGCCGGCCCGCGAAATGCCACGATCGCCCGGCCATCGCCGCCAATCGCGATGTTGGCGGGCAGCGCGCGGGGTGTCGCCAGGGTGTGCCAGCCGCCGCCTTCGTGCCACCACAGCCCCTGGTCCAGCGCCGCCAGCCAGATGCGGCCCGCGCCATCCTGCCCGCAGGCCAGCGGCATCAGGCCGCGCGGCAGGGCAATGGCCGGCCCGGCCGCGCCGCGCGGGTTCAGCCGCACCAGGCGTTCACCCGTCACCAGCCATGCGCCGCCCCCGCGCGCCGTGCACAATGCGCCAGCGGGGCTGGCCAAGCGCAGGATCGTGCGCGCCGCCTGGCCAGGGGCAATGGCATAGGCGGCGCGGGCATCGCCAACATAGACCACGCCATCATCGCCGCCGGCCAGGCGATAGCTGGTGGGCGAATTGGCAGGGATCGCGGTTTCCACCACGATCGGCACGCGGCGCAGCTTGTCCAGCCCCATTTCCGTGCCGATCCACAGGTTCCCCTCGCGATCCTGCAACAGGGCATGGGTCTGGTCAGAGGTCAGCCCTTGCGTGGCATCGAAGGTGAAACGGCGCATCGCCGCAGGCGCGGCCTGGGCACTGCCGGTGGCTTTGTCGGGCGTGGTCAGGCGCTGCACGCCGCTGTTCCAGGTGGTTTCCCACAGCGCGCCGTCGGTGGTGAACAGCATGCGCGTGCCGCCCACCGGATCGGGGTTGATAGCCAGCCGCGCCCCGGCCGTGACGCGGCCTTGCGCCAGGGTCAGCCGGCGGGTGCCGGCCGCGTCTGACAGCCACATCGCCCCGTTGGGCCCGGCGGCAAGGCTGGCGCGCGGGGTAACCGCGATGCCGGTTGCGGCAAAGCGCTGGCTGCCGCGCGGGCGGATCAGCACCTGGCGTTCGGTTACCAGCCATTGCGTGCCATCGGCGGAAAACGCCGTGCTCCACGCCTGTTCGGCGGGCAAGCCGGCGTCCTGGCCGAATTCCTGCCAGCGCCCATCGGCATAGCGGGCCAGGGTGCCATCACTGCGGCCGCCCCGCACCACCCACATCGCGCCGTCGGGCGCCTGGGCCATGTCGGTGACCTGGCGCGAGGGATGCGGCATTGCCATGTCGACCAGCCGCCCATCGCGCCAGGCCATCACTCCGCGCCCGCGGCCCAGCCCGACCCACACGGTGCCATCCTGCGCGTTGGCCAGTTGCGACACCACCAGCCGCGCGCCCTGGCCGCCGGGCTGGGGCACGGGTTCGAACGTCAACCCGTCAAAGCGGAACAGTCCTTCCACGCTGCCGATCCACAGGAACCCGTCGCGCGATTGCGTCAGCGCGTTGATCCGGCCCGGCGCACCTTCTTCCAGGGTCCAGTGTTCGTGCTTGTATCCCGCCAGCACACCCCCTTGGGCCTGAACCGGCGCCTGGCCCTGCCGCTGGGCCATCGGCGCACTGGCCATGAGCGCCAGCCCGCCGGCCGCCAGCACGGCAATGCCGCGCCTACAGTTCAATGATGCCCCGGCGCGCGGCCTTGGTCACGGCGTGGGTCCGATCGTTGACATGCAGCTTGCCAAAGATGTTCTTGATGCCGGACTTGACCGTTTCCTCGGCCAGGTTGAGCGTCCAGGCGATCTGCTTGTTGGCGTGGCCCGAGGCGATCAGTTGCAGGATCTGGGTTTCGCGCGGGGTCAGCTGCTCGTCGATCGCGTGCAGCGCGATTTCCTGCGCCACGTCGGGCGCCAGGTGGCGCTGGCCTTCGTGCACGGTGCGGATCGCGCCGAGAAGTTCGCGGCGCAGGCTGCTTTTGAGCAGGAAACCCGCCGCTCCCGCGCGCAGCGCCTGCAGCGCCTGCGCGTCACCGGAATAGGTGGTCAATACCAGGATGCGCGCCTGGGGATGGCGGGCGCGGATCGCCTCGATCGCCTGAAGGCCGGTCATCCCCGGCATGCGCAGGTCCATCAGCACCACCGCCGGGCGCAGGGCATCGTACATCGCCACGGCTTCATCGCCGGTCGCTGCCTCGCCCACCACGGCCATGTCGGGCTGCATCGCGATGACGGCGGCCACCCCTTCGCGCAGCATCGGGTGATCGTCGGCAATCAGGATGCCTATCGTGGTATCGGTGCGCGCGGGCATGGAGGAAGCCGATACCACGCGCGTCGCGGCCTGGGTAGCCACCCGAAATGGGGGTGCGCCCAGCCCCCATGCTGGGGCTGGCAGGGCAGGCGCGAGGGCGCACACTTGGGCTGGAACACAAAGCTGGCCGCACCGGGCAAAGGTTGCCCCTGGTGTTGCGGCCGGAAGGGGAGCCTTCACGTCATGCCCACGATCACCACCGCCGATGGCACCGAAATCTTCTACAAGGACTGGGGCAGCAAGACCGCGCAGCCGGTGGTTTTCCACCATGGCTGGCCGCTTTCTGCCGACGATTGGGATGCCCAGATGATGTTCTTCCTGGGCGAAGGTTATCGCGTGATCGCGCACGATCGCCGCGGCCACGGCCGCTCCACCCAGACCGACGACGGCAACGAGATGGACACCTATGCTGCCGATGTCGCGGCGCTGGCCGATCATCTCGATCTCAAGGATGCGATCCACGTTGGCCATTCCACCGGCGGCGGCGAAGTGGCGCACTATGTGGCACGGGCCAAGCCCGGCCGCGTGGCCAAGGCCGTGCTGATCGGCGCGGTGCCGCCCATCATGCTGCAAACCCCGGCCAACCCCGACGGCCTGCCGATGGAAGTGTTCGACGGGTTCCGTTCGGCACTGCTTGCCAACCGCGCGCAGTTCTTCCGCGATGTGCCCGAAGGTCCGTTCTTCGGCTTCAACCGCCCCGATGCCAAGGTTTCGCAAGGCCTGATCGACAACTGGTGGCGCCAGGGCATGATGGGCGGGGCCAAGGCGCACTATGACTGCATCAAGGCCTTTTCCGAAACCGATTTCACCGAAGACCTGAAGGCGATCGATGTGCCCGTGCTGATCATGCACGGCGAAGACGACCAGATCGTGCCGATCGCGGATTCGGCGCACCTGGCGATCAAGCTGGTCAAGCACGGCACGCTCAAGACTTATGCCGGCTTCCCCCACGGCATGGCCTCGACCCACCCCGAGGTGATCAACGCCGATCTGCTCAGCTTCTTCAAGGCCTGAGCCGATGACCTACGAAACCAGCATCGATCTTTCCGCACACGTCCGCAAGGCATCTGTGGCGCTGCTCCAGGCCCGGCTGTCCGATGCGCTCGACCTGGAAGCGCAGGCCAAGCAGGCGCACTGGAACGTGCGCGGCCGCCACTTCCTGCAATTGCACGGCCTGTTCGATGCCGTGCATGGCCAGGTAGAGGAATTCGTCGATCTCCTGGCCGAGCGGATAACCACGCTGGGCCATGTCGCCGATGGCCGGGTGCAGACCACCGCCGGCGCCACCACGCTCTATGAATATCCGCTCGCCGCCCATGGCGGTGACGCGCATATCCGCGCGCTGGCGGCCAGCCTGGCGCTGTTCGGCAAGGCCGTGCGCGCCGCGATCGACAGCGCGGCGGCTGAGGGCGATGCCACCACGGCCGACCTGTTCACCCAGATCTCGCGCGAGAGCGACAAGCAGCTGTGGCTGCTCGAAGCCCATCTGCTGGCCGACTGACCCACACCCTTACTCCTTCAAGGACAGATCCCATGACCTTTCATGCCAAGTCGCTGATCAATCCTGACGACACCGTGTTCATCTTCGTCGATCACCAGCCGCAGATGGCCTTTGGCGTCACCAGCATCGATCGCCAGCAGCTCAAGAACAACACCGTGGCCCTGGCCAAGGCGGCCAAGCTGTTCGGCGCGCCGATCATCCTGACGGCGGTGGAGACCAAGTCGTTCTCCGGCTATATCTGGCCCGAACTGCTCGACGTGGTGCAGCAGACCCCGATCGAACGTACCTCGATGAACAGCTGGGACAGCGATGAACTGGTCGCCACCGTCAAGGCCACCGGCCGCAAGAAGCTGGTGATCGCCGCGCTGTGGACCGAAGCCTGCCTGCTCTTCCCCACGCTCAGCGCGATCGAGGAAGGGTTCGAGGTCTATATCATCACCGACGCCTCGGGCGGCACCTCGCCCGAAGCGCACGATGTGGCGATCCGCCGCATGGAGCAGGCCGGCGCCCACTCGCTGACCACGATCAACGCCGTGCTGGAACTGCAGCGTGACTGGGCGCGGCGCGGAACCTATGACGGCGTCATGGCCATCGCGCGCGAGCATTTCGGTGCCTACGGCATGGGCGTCGATTATGCCTATACCATGCTGCACGGCGCGCCGCAGCGCGGCCAGTTCGCGCACGAAGTGGTGGGCGGCGCGGAGCATTGATCCTGTCTCCGTCATCCCGGACTTGATCCGGGATCCCGTTCGCTTCTGGCCGTGCGCTGACAGGGAAGCGGGGCCCCGGGCCAAGCCCGGGGTGACGATCAGGCGAAATTGCAGACTTTGTTACCAATCCCCCCGGCGGCCCGTCCCATCCCTCTTGCGGGGCGGGCCGTTTCCCCAAGGAAACTGCGCCATGAAGGCATATCTCGCGTCGCTGGCGGCCGGCCTACTGGTCGGCATTGTCTATTCGCTGATCGGGGTGCGTTCCCCCGCGCCGCCGGTCATCGCGCTGGTCGGGCTGCTGGGCATCCTGGTGGGCGAACAGGTGGTGCCGCTGGTGCGCCATGCCGCTGCCGGCCATTCGATCACTGCCTTTGTCCGCACCGATTGCCGCAGCCACGTGTTCGGCCGCCTGCCCGATGGCTCCGCGCCGGAAAAGGACGCGTAAGGCCATGGCCGATACCCTGATCGTCAACGCCAAGGTCACCACGCTGGATCGCGCCAACCCCCAGGCGCAGGCCGTGGCCATTCGCGACGGGCGCTTCCTGGCGGTGGGCAGCGAGGCCGACGTGCGCGCCGCTGCCGCGCCCCAGGCGCGCGTGATCGATGCCGGCGGGCGCCGCTTGATCCCCGGCCTCATCGACAGCCACATGCACATCATCCGGGGCGGCCTCAATTACAACATGGAGCTGCGCTGGGACGGCGTGCCCAGCCTGGCCGATGCCATGGCCATGCTCAAAGCCCAGGTTGCCCGCACCCCCGCGCCGCAATGGGTGCGCGTGGTTGGCGGCTTTACCGAGCACCAGTTTGCCGAAAAGCGCCTGCCGACGCTGGCCGAACTCAACGCCGTGGCGCCCGATACGCCGGTGTTCATCCTGCATCTCTATGATCGCGCGCTGCTCAATGCTGCCGCGCTGCGCGTGGTGGGCTATGGCAAGGACACGCCCAATCCGCCCGGCGGCGAGATCGTGCGCGATGCCGCTGGCAATCCTACCGGGCTGCTGCTGGCCCAGCCCAATGCCACGATCCTCTATTCCACGCTGGCCAAGGGGCCCAAGCTGCCCGAGGATTACCAGGTCAATTCCACCCGCCATTTCATGCGTGAGGTCAACAGCCTGGGCGTGACCGGGGTGATCGATGCCGGTGGCGGTTTCCAGAACTATCCCGACGATTACGCCATCATCGAAAAGCTGCACGCCGACAACCAGCTTACCGTGCGCATCAGCTACAACCTGTTCACGCAAAAGCCCAAGGAAGAGCTGGCCGATTTTGCCGGCTGGGTGAAACAGGTTTCGCCCGGACAGGGCGATGACACCTATCGCCACAACGGCGCGGGCGAGATGTTGGTCTATTCGGCTGCCGATTTCGAGGACTTCCGGGTGGAGCGCCCCGACATGCCGCCGAGCATGGAGGGCGATCTGGAGCCGGTCATCCGCCTCTTGGCCGAGCATCGCTGGCCCTGGCGGCTGCACGCCACCTATGACCAGACGATTTCGCGCGCGCTCGATGTATATGAAAAGGTCAACCGCGATATCCCGCTGACGGGTATCAACTGGTTCTTCGACCATGCCGAGACGATCAGCGACCGCAACATCGATCGCATCGCAGCGCTGGGCGGCGGCATCGCCGTGCAGCACCGCATGGCCTATCAGGGCGAATACTTCGTCGAACGCTATGGCCACCGCGCTGCAGAGCGCACGCCGCCGATCGCGCGGATGATCGCGGCGGGCATTCCCGTGGGCGCCGGCACCGATGCCACCCGCGTGGCGAGCTACAACCCGTGGGTATCGCTCTCGTGGCTGGTCACGGGCCGCACGGTGGGCGGCATGGCGCTCTATCCCGGCGCCAACCGCGTTTCCCGCGAAAAGGCGCTGGCCATGTGGACGCACGAGAACACCTGGTTTTCCAACGAGGTGGGGAAGAAGGGCCAGATCATGGCCGGCCAGCTGGCCGATTGCGCGCTCTTGAGCGCCGATTACTTCGCCGTGCCCGAACATGACATTGCCCATATCCGCAGCGTGCTGACGCTGCTGGGCGGCGAAGTGGTGCACGGGCAGGGGGACTTTGCCCCGCTGGCCCCGGATCTGCCCCCGGCCATGCCCGATTGGTCGCCGGTCAAAACGTTCGGCGGCTATTACCAGACCGACCAGGCACGGAACATGCTGGCCAATGCCTGCGGCTGCGCCACCGCCTGCGGTGTCCATGGCCACGATCATGCCGCTGCGCTGGGTCAGGCCGCGCCGGTTGCCGATGTGCAAACGTTCTGGGGCGCACTGGGCTGCGGCTGCTGGGCGGTTTGACAGGAGAAACGATGATGAAGCTGCGCCTTTCCCTCGCCCTTGCGACCGCGCTGTTGACGGCCTCGGCCCCGCTGGCGGCCAAGCCGGTGCCGATGGCCGATTATGCCGTGGGCCCGCAATACGATACCACCCACGTCTATGTGCCGCAGGAGCAGTTCGACGCGTTCGTCACCGCGTTCCAGGCCACGTTTGGCGGCACCACCAGCAAGCAGGGCGAATTCCAGGTTACCCCCACGCCCAGCCTGACCAAGTCGCAACTCGTACTCACGCCAGCAGGCACGGTTTCGGTGTTCGGGTTCAAGACGCCGATCCCCTATCCGTTTGGCGCCGAACGCACCGGCTATCTGGTCACGGACATGGACGCGGCGGTGCAGGCCGCACGCGCCGCCGGTGCCACGCGCCTGATTGAAACCTTTCCCGATCCGATCGGCCGCGACGTGGTGGTGCAGTGGCCGGGCGGCGTGAACATGCAGCTCTATTGGCACACCGCCACGCCGCACTATGCGCCGCTGGCCACGGTGCCGGAAAACCGCGTGTACCTGACCGCCGATGCCGCCGACGCGTTCATCGCGGCATGGACCCGCTTTGCCCATGGCCACGTGGTGTCTGACGACAAGACCGCGCCGGGCGCCGAGGCTGGTCTGCCGGCCCCGATCCGCCGCGTGATGATCGACAGCGGCTATGGCAAATTGACGGTGCTGGTGTCCAATGGCCAGTTGCCCTGGCCCTGGGGCCGCGACATGACCGGTTATGCCGTGCCCGATCTGGCCGCCACTCTGGCCAAGGCGACCGCCGCTGGCGTGGAAACCCTGGTGCCGGCGCGCGAAGTGGGCGGCCGCCGTGCCGCGCTGGTGCGCTTCCCGGGCGGCTACATCGCCGAAATCCACCAGAACGCGATGCGTTAAGCATCATGGTAAAACCCACGCCTGGTCGTCTCGCTGCCCCGGCCGATCCGCGCTTTGTCGATGCCATTCTCGATTGGCCGCCCACCTGGTTTGTTGCCCGGCTGCTGCTGGTTGGCGCCTATCTGGTGGGGGCGCTGGCCAAGCTGGGTGACTGGCCCGGCGCCGTTGCCGAACAGGCGCATTTCGGCATGACGCCGCCGGCGCTGTGGGCCGGCGTGACCATCGCGGTGGAACTGATCGGCCCGGCGCTGATCCTGGCGGGCCGGCTGGTGTGGCTGGGCGCGGGGATGCTGGGCGTGTTCACGGTGCTGGCGGCCTGCCTCGCCAATCCGTTCTGGGCGCTGCAGGGGCCGGCGCGCTTTGCCGCCACCAACGCGTTTTTCGAGCATCTCGGCCTGGCCGGCGGCTTTGTCCTGGCGGCGTTGGTGGCCGAACATGCGCGGCGCGAGGGACGCATGTGAGCGTGCCCCGCGCCGGCCGGGCCGTCGTCACGGCCATGCTGGCGGCGCTTTTGCCGCAGGGGGTTGCGCGCGCGCAGCAGTCGGCGGACCAGGATGCCTTGCCACGCAGCGTGATCGAGGCCTGGCGCCCGCCCACCCTGACCATCACGCGCTATACCGAAGATTGGTCGAGCCTGGCAGACCCCGCCGCCCGCCAGGCGCGGTGGACCGCGCCGCTGAAATACATTCCCCTGGCGCCGCCGCAGGTGTGGCTGTCGACCGGCCTGGAACTGCGCGCGCGGGTTGAGGCAACCCAGGGTCAGACCGCGCGCTATTGGCGGGCGATGCCCCATGCCGATCTGCACGTCGGCCGCTTTCGCGTGTTTGTTCAGGGCCTGGCCAATGCGGCGCAGGGCGTGGTCGGCGGACCGTCGCCGGTCGATCGCACCGGCGTTGATCTGTTGCAGGCCTTTGCCGATGTGACCGTGCCGATCGCTGCGGGCACCACGCTGCGCCTGGAAGGCGGGCGCCAGCTGGTCAGCCTGGGCAGCGAGCGGCTGGTCGGCACGCGCTATGGCCCCAATACGCCGCTGCCGTTCGATGGCACGCGGGCGCTGCTCGATTCCGGCCCTTATACCGCCAGCCTGTTCTACCTGGTGCCGGTCGCGGCCGGGCCGCACAGCATGGACGATCGGCGATCGCGGCAAAAGGCGCTGTGGGGGATCTATGCCACGCGCTGGCTGGGTAGCGGGCATGCCGTGAGGATCGATGCCTATGCCATGGTCTATCACGATCGCGCCGCCAGCCGGCAACAGGCCGGGTTTGCCGGCGGACTGGGTGACGAACGGCGCATTACCCTGGGCCTGCGCAGCGCCGGGCGTGCCGGGTCTGCCTATTGGGATATCGAGGCGATGGCCCAGGGCGGGCGCCTGGCCGGCGCGCCGATCCATGCCTGGTCGGTGGCGCTGCGCGCCGGGCGCCGCTTTCCGGCCTTGCCGGCCACGCCCGATCTGTCGCTCCATGTCGATCTCGCGAGTGGCGACAAGGCGCCCGCCGATGGCCGGGTCAACGGCTTCAACCCGCTGTTTCCCAAAGGCAAGTATTTTGGCGAGCTTTCGCCGCTGGGTCCGCGCAACCTGATCGACGTGCACCCCGCGCTTACGCTCGCGCTGGGCAAGCTGAACGGCGGCGCGGTGCAACTGGGTGTTACGGGCATGGCCTATTGGCGGCAAAGCCGGGGCGACGGCGTCTATGATGTGCCCGGCCGCCAGCTGCACCCCGCCACGGCCGGCCAGGCGCGCTTTCTCGGCAAGCAGGCAGAGGCGGTGGTAACCTGGCAGGCCACGCGCGAACTGGCGCTGACTGCCTCTGCCAGCCATTTCGTGCCCGGCGGCTTTCTGGTCCAGGCCGGTGCCGGCCGGCCGATCGATCTGTTTGCCGGTGAAGCTTCGTTCCGGTTCTGAAAGGGAAAGTGCCATGGACTCTCATCCCCCACCATCGCCCCCCGTCGCCGGCGCGCCTGTGGCGGTGCGCACACCATCGCCGCTGCCGCGCCTGCTGCTGTTGCTGTCGGCCACGACCGGCTTTGTCGACGCGGTCAGCGTCCTTGGCCTGGGCAAGGTGTTTACTGCGAACATGACCGGCAACGTGGTGTTCCTGGCCTTCGCGCTGGCCCGCGCGCCGGGTTTCACGCCCGTGCCCTATCTGGTGGCGCTGGGCCTGTTCATGGTGGGCGCGAGCGTGGCGGGGCGGCTGTGGCGCCACGCGTCGAGCCATCCGCTGCGCTATTGGCTGCTGCGCGCGGCCTTGCTCGAAGCCGTGCTGTTCCTGGGGGCTGCCGCCGTGGCGCTGGTGCCCGGCACCGACGGCATCGTGGCGCATCCCGCCTGGGCCGTGCTGGTGATGATCGGGCTGACGGCAGGGGCCATGGGTTTTCGCAATGCCACGGTGCGCCAGCTCAAAGTGCCCGATCTGACCACCACCGTGTTGACCCTGACGATCACCGGCATTGCCTCTGACGCGGGCGGGCCCAACCTGCGCACGCGCCTTTTGGCGATCACCATGATCTTTATTGGCGCGGCGGCCGGCGCCGTGCTGGTGCTGCACACCGGGCTGGCGCTGCCGCTGGCGTTGACCGCCTTCGTGGTGCTGGGCGGAACGCTGCTGTGCCTGCGCCATCCCCTGATGGCGCTGCCGCATCGTCCCTGACGTAGCTCAGGCGCGCCAGGGAGCGATCGCGGCCTCGGCAAAGAGCACCTGCGGGCCGGTGGGCGTGGCCACCACGCCGCGCGCGCCCAGCGCGGCAAGGGCGCTTTCATCCACCACCGTGCCGGCCGGCAGCAGCAGGCGCCCATGCACGCTGCGAGCCTGGGCCAGGGCCGCCGTACCGCCCAGCGCCTGCGCCAACTCGGCCGGAACGCTGGCGGGATCGATCGCGCTGGCAAAGCTGCCGGCCTCGGTAATCGGGGCCTTGGCCGGTGCCGCGCTGGGTGCAGGCGCGCCCATGGCGGCGCGGATTTCCACCGCCACCTGATCGGCCTGCGGGCCGAGCACGACCTGCAGGGCGCGCGGAGAGGGGCGGATCAGGCCTTTAGCTCCCAGGCCACGCAGCGCGGCTTCGTCGATGCTGGCCTGATCGGCCACCACCAGGCGCAGCCGCGTGGTGCAGGCGCCCACTTCCACCAGATTGGCCGCGCCGCCCAGCGCCGCGACAAAGGCCTGGCCGCGTTCGCCCGCCAGCACCGGCGCGCCGCCGTTGCCCATGGGCACGTCATCGCGGCCCGGCGTCTTGAGGTCAAAGCGCAGGATCGCCCAGCGGAACACGCCATAATAGACGCTGGCATAGATCAGGCCCACCGGGATCAGCAGCAAGGGCTTCTGCGCCTTGGAGAAATTGAGCACGTAATCAAGCAGTCCGGCCGAAAAGCCAAAGCCCATGTGCACGCCCAGCGCCGCCATCAGCGCCATCGCAATGCCGGTCAGCACCGCGTGGAACGCATAGAGCACCGGCGCCAGGAACATGAAGCTGAACTCGATCGGCTCGGTCACCCCGGTCAGGAACGAGGTGGCGGCAAGGCTCAGCAGCATGCCGCCGGTGGCTTTGCGCCGCTCGGGCCGCGCGGTGTGATACATCGCCAGGCACGCGGCAGGCAGGCCAAACATCATCACCGGGAAGAACCCGCTCATGAACGCGCCAGCAGTCGGATCGCCGGCAAAGAAGCGGCGCAGATCGCCCGTGGTGCCGTGGTAATCGCCCAGCACGAACCAGGCGATGTTGTTGAGAATGTGGTGCAAGCCCGTCACCAGCAGCAGGCGGTTGAGCGTGCCGAAGATGAACAGCCCGATCCCGCCGCTGGCCAGCGCCGCCTCGCTCGCGGCATTGGCGCCGGCATTGATGCTGGCCAGGCTGGCGCCCAGCAGCCCGGCCAGCGCCACGCCGGCAACCCCGCTGATGATCGGCACGAACCGCCGGCCGCCGAAGAAGGCGAGGTATTCGGGCGGCTTGACCGTGGAAAAGCGGTTGTAGCCGATCCCGCCGATGATCCCCGAGACAATGCCCAGCGGCACGGCAACATGATCGACTTGCGCGCTGCGCCAGGCCGCCGTCACTGCCGGCAGCGCCGCCTTGGCAACGCCCGCCACCACATCGGCCGGCACGGCCAGCAGCGCCTTGGCGCCTTCGCTCGCCACCAGGAAGCACACCACGCCGGCAAGCGGCGCGGCGCCGTTGCCATCCTTGGCAAAGCCGGTGGCCACGCCAATGGCAAACAGCAGACCGAGATTGGCAAACATGGCATTGCCCGCCGCGCTGACGAAATCGAGGCCCAGCAGATCGGGCTGGCCCAGCCGCAGAAGCAGCGCCGCCACCGGCAGCACGGCGATCGGCAGCATCAAGGCGCGGCCCAGGCTTTGCAGATGTTGCAGCGCGTTGTTCACGGCTTGGCTCATTGGGTAACCCCTTCGATCATCTGTGTGGCCAGCACGCGCACTTGCGCGGCGCTCGAGGCCTGGAGCACGGCACTGGCCAGGCCCCGGCAATCCTGGGCAGAGAGCGCGCGCACCAGCGCCTTGATTTCCGGCACCATCGCTGGCGCGGCGGAAAGTTCGGTCACGCCAAGGCCGATCAGGATCGGCACGGCCAGCGGATCGGATGCCAGGCCGCCGCACACGCCCACCCACTTGCCGTGGCTTTGCGCGCCTTCGCAGCACAGGCCGATCAGGCGCAGCACGGCAGGGTCGAGCCCGTCGATGCTGCCCGCAACCGCGGGATTCCCGCGATCCATGGCCAGGGCATATTGCGTCAGATCGTTGGTGCCGATCGACAGGAAATCGCATTCGGCGGCCAGGGCATCGGCCATCACGGCAGCGGCGGGTGTTTCCACCATCACGCCCAGCGGCACTGCGGCCACGCCCAGCTTGGCGGCCTCGGCATCAAGGGCAGCGCGCACGGCGCGCAGTTCCTCGACCCGCGCGATCATCGGCGCCATGACCTTGACCGCGCCTGCCGCTGCCCCGGCGCCCGCGCGCAGCACGGCGCGCAACTGTGGCACCAGCATCTCGCGCTGGGCCAGCCCCACGCGAATGCCGCGCAGGCCCAGCGCCGGGTTTTCCTCTGCCGCCATTGGCAGATAGGGCGCCGGCTTGTCTCCGCCGATATCGAGCAGGCGGATGATCAGCGGCCGCCCGTCAAGCGCCTGGGCAATGGCGGTGTAATCGGCGGTCTGCTCGTCTTCATCGGGCGCGCTGGCGCGATCGAGGAACAGGAATTCGGTGCGCAGCAAGCCGCAGCCTTCGGCGCCACTGGCTACGGCCGGGGCGGCCTCGCTGCGCTTGCCGAGGTTGGCGCAGACCTCGATCCGCAAGCCATCGCTGGTGCGACCCTCAAGGCCTGATGCGGCCTGCGCGGCGGCCTTGCGTGCCTGGCGCCGTGCCGCTTCGGCCTGGGCCGTGGCCCAAGTGGCGGCATCGGGATCAACCGTCAGCGTGGCGCCGGTGGCATCGAGCAGCAGCGGCGTGCCCGGCGCGATCGACAGCACGCGCTGCCCGGCCGCGACCAGCGCGGGGATGCCCTTGCTGGCGGCGATGATCGCCACGTGCGAGGTTGGCCCGCCTTGCGCAGTAACCAGGCCAGCCACTTGCGCGGGTGAAAGCGCCGCGACTTGCGAAGGTACGAGATCGCGCGCGATCACGATCGCCGCCTCGGGCAGCGAGACGGCGGGCGGTTCCTGGCCGGCGAGATGCCATTGCAGTTGCCATTCCAGGTCGATGAAATCGTCGGCACGCTGGGCAATGTGCGGATCGGGCGCGGCGCGCAGCGTGGCGGCGCGGGCCTGCATGGTGCGCTGCCAGGCCAGGCTGGCGCTGTCACCGCGCGCCATGGCATCGCCGACGCTTTCCAGGATGTCTTCATCGTCCAGCAACTGGCGATGGGCGGTCAGGATCGCGGCCTGCTCGCTGCCGGCCTGTTCCTGCGCGCGCTGTTCCAGGGCCGTGCGAAAGGCGGCGAGGGCCTGGGTGAAGTGGGCGATTTCGGCGCCGGCATCGCCGCTCGCATGCGCGGTGCGCGGCGGTTCGGGGCGTTCCAGCCAGGCCGCCTGGCCAATGGCATAGCCGGCCGCAGCAGTTACTGCCATCAGCCGCTCGCCCGGCGCGATCGGGCTGGTATCGGTGCTTTCGGCCGGCTTGTGCGCCGGGGCCGACGTGGGCGCGGCCTGTTGGTCGAGCGGGCGTAATTCACCCATGCCGGTGGCGATCAGGTCGGCCAGGGCCTCGATCACGGCCGCCGCGGCCGGGCCGCTGGCCAGAAGCGTCAATTCGTCGCCATGGCGCAGGCCCAGGGCCATGACCGAGCTGGGGCTGCGCAGGCGGCAGGGCGTGGCTTGGGGCGTGGCGGCCGGCACGATGCGCACATCGGCGTCATAGCTTTTGGCCAATTCTGCCAGCCGCGCGGCCGGGCGCGCGTGCAGGCCATGGGCGAGCGGCAGGCGCAGCGTGGCCTGTGCGGTGGCGGCAAAGGCAGCAGCGGGCGCGGCGCTTTCAGCTTGCGCGGAACCCAGCACCAGCAGCGGCGCGCCACGGGCGATGCAGCCGGGCACGGCGCGCTCGATCACGGCATGGCCGGCGGTTTCGGTGATCACGATCGGGGTGATCATGCCTTTGACGCGCGGCGCCACGGTGCCCAGGTCCACGCTGATCAGCCGGTCACCGGCAGCCACGGTATCGCCCGCCTGCACATGGGCGACAAAGCCCTCGCCATTAAGGCGCACGGTTTCCAGCCCGATGTGCATCAGCACTTCCACCCCGCCGGCCAGACGCAGTGTGATGGCGTGGCGGGCGGCGTGAACCGACACCACCGTGCCATCGGCGGGGGCGTGCAGCGTGCCATCGAGCGGATCGATCGCCATGCCATCGCCCAGCAGCCTTTGCGCAAAGACCGGATCGGGCACATCGTCGAGCGGAGAGAGCCAGCCATCGAACGGCGCGGCAAGGATCAGGCTGGACATGGGCTGCATCAGCTTTCTTCTGGGGCTTTGTTCAGGCAGGCCGTGGCAGGGGGGCAGCATCGCTGGCGCGCCACCTGCCACGCAGATCAGATCACGGCGCCGCCGCCGATCCAGCACTGCACCGGCTGCAGGGCGGCGTCCAGCCACACCATATCGGCGCGCTGCCCGGTGGCCAGGGTGCCGATCTCGTCGGCCAGGCCCAGGAACGCGGCCGGCGTGGCGCTGGCCATGCGGCTGGCCATCGGCACGTCAGCGCTGGTCAGAGCCACCATCGTGCGCACCGCGCCCGCCATGTCGAGGCTGGAGCCGGCCAGCGTGCCGTTCTCGTCCTGGCACACGCCATCGGTCACGGTGATGGTACGGCCGTTCAACTCGAACGAACCGGCGCTCATCCCCACGCTGGGCATGGCGTCGGTCACCAGCATCAGCCGCTCGGTGCCTTTCATGCGCAGCGCGATTTCCAGCGCTGGCCCGGCCACGTGCACGCCATCGGCAATGATGCCGCACCACACCGCATCGTTGAGCAGCGCGGCGCCGACCACGCCAGGCGCGCGATGCAGCAAGGGTGACATGGCGTTATAAAGGTGCGTCACCCCGGTCAGCCCGGCGGCAAAGCCGGCCTGCGCCTCGGCAAACGTGGCATTGGTATGCCCCGCGCTGATGATCACGCCGGCCGCGCGCAGACGTTCCAGCGCCTGCGGCTCCACCTGTTCGGGCGCGATGGTCAGCATGACCTTGCCGCGCCGCGGGCGGCACAGTTCGGCCAGCAGGTCTTCATCCAGATGGCGGATCAGCGCCGGATCGTGCACGCCCTTGCGCACGGCATTGATGAACGGCCCTTCGATATGCAGGCCGACGATGCCCGGCAGGCCCTGGGCAATGGCGGCATCGACCACGTCGAGCGCTGCGGAAATCGCCGCCGGCGTATCGGTGATCAGCGTGGGCATCAGGGCCGTGGTGCCAAAGCGCGCGTGCGCCTGGGCAATCGTCGCCAGCCCTTCAACCGTGATATCGTTGTTGAGCAGGGCCCCGCCACCGCCATTGACCTGGCTATCGACAAAGCCAGGCAGCAACCAGCCGCCGTCGAGATCAACCACGGTGCCATCAACCGGCACATCGGCCGCAATATCCGCGATGCGCCCGGCCTCGATCCGCACCGTAGCCGAAGGAACGATGCGATCACCCAGCAGGATATGGCCGTTGGTAAACGCCAGAACGGTCATCGCGTGCGGGTCACTTTCGCCAGGAACGGAGGCTCGTCGGGATTGAAACCCCGGCTGATGGATAGCGCATTGACCATGCGATAAAAGCTCGCAATGCGCAGCAGCGGCGCGATCGCCTCGTCGGCAGCCACGGCGGGCAGCACGGTCAGGTTCGGCCCGGCGGGAACGGCCTCAGGCTCGGGCGTGGCCAGGAACACCTGCGCACCGCGTTCGGCGAAATCGGCGCAGACCTGGCGCACGTCGGCCCCGGCCTGGCCGCCGATGTCGAAACCCAGCACCGGGAAACCATCGCGCACGATCGCCATCGGGCCATGGCGCACTTCGGCAGAGCTGAACGCTTCGCCATGCAGGCCGCTGGTTTCCTTGAGCTTGAGCGCGGCTTCCTGCGCGATCGACAGGCCATAGCCGCGGCTGATCAGGAACAGGTTGGTGGCATCCTGCAGGCCGGCGCGGGCCACGTCCCAATCCAGGGCAAAGCTTTCATCGAGCGCGGCGGGCAGAGTGGCCAGAGCCGCATTCAGCGCTTCGTCCTGGCTCCATGCGGCGACCAGCGCGGCAATGCCGGCCAGCGAGGTGATGAACGACTTGGTCGCCGCCACCGAGATTTCCGGCCCGGCGCACAGCGGCAGGGCCACGTCGGCCATCTGTGCCAGCGGCGATTGATCATTGTTGACCAAGGCCACCACCAGGGCGCCAGCGGCCTGATAGCGCTCTACCGTGGCGAGCATGTCGGGGCTGTGGCCCGACTGCGAAATGGCGATGCACAGCGGCGCGTTGCCGGCCGCGGCGCGCATCGGTGCATCATAGAGCGAGACGGTGGAGAACGCCGCCGAGGCAGTCGGCACGCCGAGCAGCGTTTCGATCATGTACTTGGCATAGGTTGCGGCATGGTCCGACGATCCGCGCGCACAGGTCAGCACCAAAGACGGCGGCGCCTGGCGCAGCCGCGCGCCAAGGTCTGCCAGGGCCTGGGCATTGTGGGCCATGAAGCGGGCAACCGCCGCGCCGGCCTCGGCCGCTTCGCGGTGCATCCAGGTGGCCGTGGCGCCTGCGCCCGGTTCAGGGGAACTTGTGGGCGTGATCAACTTGGCCTCCACGCAATAACCTTTCGGGTTGGTTGAACGATGGGATCGTGGTCTGTCGCGTGCCCTACCGGCTGCGCCGTGCAAGACAGGTTTGTTATACATGCCAGGCAAATGAGTGCAATGGTAGCAAATAGGTATTTTTTTGTCCTTGTGCCGTCTCCCGCACTATATGGCGAAAGCCTTGGTTTCGCTGCAAAGGGGTGGGGCCAAGCCGCTTTCGCATGCGTTGTCGAAACTCTGCAAAGCGCAGCGGCACAAGCGGCATTTTGTGGGAAGGCGTGCGAACTTACATAACTGATTTATATAAATACCATGACAAATGAGCATGGGGGCTGGCGTCGTCCCGCATACGGTCAGCGGATCGCCAGCGCGGTCCTGCGGGACGAAAGGAGCCATCATGCGCCGACCCAGCCGTGCAATCGGCCCTGCAATGGTATCACATGCAATTTGCCTGTCGTGTCGGCCAGCGGAGTCTGAGGCGCCGTTCCGCGTGGCTTTCCGCAGCTCTCGCCCGCGCGCTGTGCGGGTGTGGAAACGATACCAATTTGCCGCCAGAATCATGGGCCTGGGCGATGCCTAATAACGGCGTGCCGCCTGGCTGCGTAGTCCGGCGCATCGCCGCTTTACGCCGCCTTCAGCGCGCCCGGCTAGATCAGCGGGCCTGCCCAGGCATGGTAAAGGCGAGGATTTATGGCCGGCTCAACATTCTTCATCGGGTCGCTCGACCCCACCTATCGCGACATCGCCCGGGTCGAGGCTGCGCTCGCCAGCGGTGATCTCGGTGCCCGGTTGGCGGTTCCGTTCGGCAATCGCCGCTCCGCCGCCCTGGCCGAGGCGATCAACCAGCTGCTCGACAGCGCCACTGCCCCTGCGCGCGATCTGGGCGCGGCGGTACAGGCCATGGCCAGCGAGCATGCACGCGGCGATATCGACGCGACCATCGCTGCCGATCGCTTCAAGGGCGAATTGCACCAGGTTGCCGGCGCGATCAACGCCATGGTGGGCGAACATATCACCGTGAAGAAAAAGGCCATGGCCTGCGTCCAGGCGATCGGCGTGGGCGATTTCAACGCGCCGCTCGAAGCCTTCCCCGGCAAGAAAGCCTTCATCAACGAGGTGATCGAAACCCTGCGCAGCAACCTTATTGGTCTGATCCGCGACATGAACGCGATGAGCGCAGCGCACGACCAGGGCGATATCGATGTGGTCCTGCCGATGGAGCGGTATCACGGCGATTTCGCCACGATGGCGCAGGGCATCAATACGATGGTGGGCGAACATATTGCCGTCAAGAGAAAGGCCATGGCCTGTATCAAGGCGTTTGGCGAAGGCGATTTCGATGCGCCGATCGAGCAGTTCCCCGGCAAGAAGGCCTTCATCAACGACAATATCGAAGGGCTGCGCCGCAACCTGCGCGCGATCACCGGCGAGATCGGGCAGTTGATCAAGGCCTCCACCGCGGGCGAGCTGACCCGGCGTGGCGAGGCGCAGCGCTTTTCCGGCGATTTTGCCGGGCTGATCCAGGGCATCAACAGCATGCTCGACGCGATCCTGCTGCCCATTGCCGAAGGCAACCGCGTGCTCGCCAATGTCAGCGAGGGTGATCTGCGCGAAAAGGTCGAAATCGCCTGCGAAGGCGATCACCAGCGCATGAAGAACGCCATCAACGCCCTGGTGGACAATCTGCGCACCTTTGCCGGCCAGATCAGCGACGCCAGCGAAACCGTCTCGTCGAGCAGCCAGGAACTGGCCGCGAGTTCGCAACAGGTTTCCCAAGGCGCGGCAGAGCAGGCGGCCGCGAGCGAGCAGGCTTCTTCCGCGATGGAAGAGATGGCCGCCAACATCAAGCAGAACGCCGACAACGCCGCCCAGACCGAAAAGATCGCTCGGCAATCATCCAAGGATGCCGAAAGCTCGGGCGTGGTGGTCAGCCGGGCGGTCGAAGCCATGCGCACCATTGCCGACAAGATCGGCATCGTCCAGGAAATCGCCCGGCAGACCGACCTCTTGGCGTTGAATGCCGCGGTCGAGGCCGCACGGGCCGGCGAGCATGGCAAGGGCTTTGCCGTGGTGGCCAGCGAAGTGCGCAAGCTGGCCGAACGCAGCCAGACCGCCGCTTCGGAAATCGGCGCGGTTTCTGCCGATACCGTCAAAGCCGCGAGCGAGGCAGGTGACATGCTCGGCCGCCTGGTGCCCGATATCCGCCGCACGGCCGAGCTGATCAGCGAGATCAGCGCCGCCTGCCGCGAGCAGGATATCGGCGCGGCGCAGATCAACCAGGCGATCCAGCAGCTTGACCAGGTGACCCAGCAGAATGCCGGCGCTTCGGAACAGGTTTCGGCTACCTCGGAACAACTGGCCGAGCAGGCGGACGAATTGCAGGCCAGCCTTGGGTATTTCACGCTTGATGCCATCCCGCGCGCGGCACGCCCGGCCGGCGGCGCGCGCGGCGGCAAGGCACGGGCCAAGCCGCCCATCGCAAACCCGGCCGCCCCGCGTGCGCGGCCAGCGCCCCCGGCGCGCATGCCACGGCTGACCGCTGCGGCTGGATCGCTGGGCGATCAGCAGGCCCGGCTCCAGGGCTTTGCACTTGATCTGTCGGCTGGCGGCATGGACGAGGATGACGCCGCGTTCGGCTGACCTGCGGTTCGATTTAGGGCGGGGGCGTAGCGGATGGTTGCGCCCAAGGGCGCTGCGTTGCATGGTAGCGATATCAGCGCGATTGCCCCTGCCGAACGGACCGCCCCATGACCAAGCTGCCTCTTGCGTCGTTTCTTGCCGTGCTTGCCTGCCTGACGCCGGGCTGCCACGCCGCAGCGGCGCCCGATCCGCTGGCGCCCACTGGCCGGTGGAGCGCCAACACGCGCGGGCAAGCCGCCACGCCGCCGATGGGGTGGAACAGCTGGAATGCCTTTGGCGCGGCGGTCGATGAAACCAAGCTGATGGCCTCGGCCCGCTTGCTGGTCGACAGTGGCCTGGCGGCCAAGGGCTATCGCTATGTCGATATCGACGATGGCTGGTGGCTCAAGCGGCGCATGCCCGATGGCCGCATGCTGGTGCGCACGGCCAACTTCCCGTCTGCCACAACGGCCGATGGCGGCACCTCCTTGCGCCCGTTGACCGATCGGCTGCATGCCATGGGCCTGAAGGCCGGAATCTATTCCGACATTGGCCGCAACACCTGCAGCCAGGTGTTCGGCGGCGCGGATGCGCCCAATCTGCCCGAAGGCACCCAGGCCGAGCGCGAAACCGGCCTTTATGGCCATGTCGAGCAGGATATCGCACTCTATTTCCGCGAGTGGAATTTCGACCTGATCAAGGTGGATGGCTGCGGCATCCGCGGGCTTGGGCCAGACAATCCGCGGGTCAAGGCCGGGCTCTATCGCCCGCTCGGGCCGGTGATCGATTTCGATGACCTGCCACGCACCGACATTGCCGAAGTGCGCCGGCTCTATGGCGCGGTGGCCCAGGCCCTGGCGCGCACCCGCCCGGCGGGCGACTATGTGCTGTCGCTGTGCCTGTGGGGTTCGGCCGACGTGCGCAGCTGGGGCAAGGACATCGGCAACATGAGCCGCACCAGCGAAGATATCTCGCCCACCTGGGCGCGGATGCTGCACAACCTCGATACCACGGCGCGGCGCGCGCTCTATGCCCATCCCGGCAGCTGGAACGATCCCGACATGCTGTTCATCGGCAAGGGCGAATTCGATGCCGCGCATATGGTGGAGGCGCGCTCGCACCTGGCGCTGTGGGCCATGCTCAATGCCCCGCTGCTGATCGGGATGGACCTGCGCCAGGCCACGCCCGACCAGATCGCGCTGCTCGGCTGGGCCCAGGCGATTGCGCTCAACCAGGATCGTGCCGGCAACCAGGCCGTGCTCGCCTATGACAGCGCCGAAGTGCAGATCTACGTCAAGACGCTGGCCGATGGCAGCAAGGCGGTGGCCCTGCTCAACCGCAGCGACGCGCCGACCCACGCCACCTTGACGGCCGAGCATGCCAAGCTGACCGGAACGATTGCCACGACCGACCTGTGGACCGGCAAGACCGGCAGCTTCACCGGCGAAATCACTGTGCCGCTTGGCCCGCATGAAACCGTGCTGCTCAAGCTGGTGGGCCGCCATCGCCTGGCCAATGGTCTCTATCTTTCGGAAATGCCGGGCAGTGTGAATCCGGCGATCGATGGCGTGGTGCAGCCCCAGCCCGATCCGCTGGTTCATCGCGGCTTGCTGCCGTGGAACGATACGCGCGGGGTCGGCGAGCATCCGCGTTATGGCGGCTGGGGCGGGGCGGCGGTCGATACCGGCCCCTATGGCCAGCAGTTGCAGGCCGGCCACGAAAAGCTTGATACCGGGATCGGCATCCTGGCTGGATCGCGTATGGAAGTGCGCAACGCCGGCCATGCCCGCTTCACCGCGCGCGTCGGGGTGGATGATGCGGCCTGGGGCAACAGCGGCGCGGTGACGTTCCTGGTCTATGGTGACGGGCGCCTGCTCGCGCAGTCTGCGCCGATGCGTGCGGGCAGCGCGCTGGTGCCGCTGGTGGCCAACGTGCGCGGCGTCAAGCTGATTGAGCTGGTTGCCCGCCCCGCCAAGGCCAGCGTGGCGCCCGATCCGGTGGTGTGGGGAGAAGCCGCCCTGCTCAATTGAACGGCATCGTTCCGTTTTCGCGTGGCGCTGTCATTCTTGCCGCAGGGCCTGAAGATCGATGCCCAGCTTGTTGATCTTGTAGTAAAAGGTCTTGCGCGGCAGGCCCAGCGTGGCGATCGCCGTGGCAATGCGCCCTTGCGCGGCGCGCACAGCGGCGATGATCGCCTCGCGCTCGAACGCATCGACGCGGTCTGCCAAGGGTTGCGGGGCAGGCGCGCCGTTGTCGCTGCTGTCGGGCGTGACCAGACCCAGCACGAACTGCTGGGCAAAGCGGGCCAGTTCGTGGGCGTTGCCGGGCCATGCGTGATGATCGAGCCGATCCTGTACGGCGGGCACCAGGCGCGGCACCGGCAGACGCGCGCGGGCAGCGGCCTCTTGCGCGAAGTGGGCGAAAAGCAGGGGAATATCCTCGCGCCGGGCGCGCAGCGGCGGGATGGCGATGCGCATGCCGGCAATGCGGTGCAACAGGGCTGGGGGCAGGGGGGCGGCAGCCTCGCTGCCTTGGCCGCCCGCGCCGGCCGTGGCAATCACGCGCAGGTCGAGCGGCACCGGCGCCTTGCCCGGCACGGCCAGGGCACGCTCTTCCAGCACAGGCACGAGCAGGTTGTGAAAGCGGCTGCTGGCGCCGTCGATATCGTCGAGCAGCACGGTGCCATAGCTGGCGTGGACCAGGCTGGCCCCGCCTGACAGCGAGAATATCTCGTCTTCCAGCGCGGGCGCCAGACCGGCGCAGTTGATCGTGGCCAGGCGGTGGCGGCGGCGTTTGCCGCCCTGGTGGATCAACCGCGCCAGAAGTTCCTTGCCCGTGCCGGTTTCACCCTCGATCAGCAGGTCGAGATCGGCATCGGCGAGCGTCGGGATCATGTCGCGCAGGCGCCGGATGGCCGGGGAGGCGCCGATCAGCGCGCTGCCGCCGCTGTCTTGCGCCAGGGCCTGAAGCCGGCGGTTTTCCAGGGCCAGGGCGCGGGCATGGGCGGCGCGCTCTGCCGCCGCGATCAGGGCCTCTGCGGCAAAAGGCTTGGTCAGGAAATCCCAAACGCCAGCTTTCAGCGCATCGACCGCCATGCCAACATCACCATGCCCGGTGATGAGGATCACCGGGAGTTCGGCATCGCGGGCATGCAGCGCGCGGAACAGGTCTATGCCCGAAAGACCGGGCATGCGCACGTCGCTGATCACCAGGCCAGGCCAGGCAGCACCCACCGCCCCCAGCGCTGCGGGCGCGTCGGCAAAGGCTTCCACGGTAAAGTCGGCCAGGCGCAGCAGTTGCGCAGTGGAGGCGCGCAGATCCTCGTCGTCTTCGACCAGGGCGATCAGGCGGGCAGGTTCTGCCACTGGCTATTCCGCCACGGCCAGGCTGATGCGGAAACAAGCGCCGGTGGGGCTGGGCACCTGGACCAGGCTGCCGCCGAATTCTTCCATGATGTCCTTGGCGATCACCAGCCCCAAGCCAAGGCCCATCGGCCGGCTGGTGGCAAAGGGCGTGAACAGCCGCGGGGCGATATCGGGGGCAAGGCCGGGGCCATTGTCGGCGATGTCCACGTCGACCATCGCGCCATCGCGGCGGATATCCAGGCGGATCGCCGGAGCGGCGGT
This sequence comes from Novosphingobium sp. SG754, assembly GCF_013149315.1. Classification (NCBI taxonomy): domain Bacteria; kingdom Pseudomonadati; phylum Pseudomonadota; class Alphaproteobacteria; order Sphingomonadales; family Sphingomonadaceae; genus Novosphingobium; species Novosphingobium sp. SG754. Next base: position 517,194 of record NZ_JABGCC010000003.1, read on the forward strand.
GCCGGCCAGCGCCTCGATCGCGTTTTGCAGCACGATCACCAGCACCTGTTCCAGCCGGGTCTTTTCCGCCCGTACCTGCCAGGCCGGATCGGGCGCGGGAAGGGACAGCGCCACACGGCCCAGCTGTTCTTTCAGGATCAGCCGCGCGCCATCGATCGCCTCGGCCAGGGGCACCGCGCGATCGCCCCGGCTGCCCTTGCGGGCAAAGCCGCGCAGATGCTCGGTCACGGCGCCGATGCGATCGGCCAGGCGGGTGATCGCCGCCAGGTTGTGCGCAACTTCGGCGCTCTCGCCGCGGTTGAGCAGCAGCGCGGCGCTGGCGGCATAGTTGCGGATCGCGGCGACAGGTTGCGCGGTTTCGTGGGCGACGCTGGCCGTGACCTGGCCCAGCGTGGCCAGGCGGTTGGCCTGGCGCAGCCCTTCGCGCAAAGTGGCGGCGCGGGCTTCGGCCGCGGCGCGCTCGTGTATTTCGCTGCGCAGTTCAGCTGTCGCCTGGGCCACCGCGCTTTCCAACTGGGCAGTGCGGCGGCGCCGTTGCCGCGCGCGCTCCACCAGCGCGGCGGCCACGGCGCCGATCAGCAGCACGATCAGCGCGGTGATCGCCTGGGCCACGCGCACGGCGGGATAGACCGCGCCGGCCAAGGGCAGCGCCAGGTTGACCCGCCAGCCCGCTGCATCTGGCGCCGTCGCGACCGCAAGGTGCGGCGTATCCGTGCCGGCGGGCACCACCATGCCGTCGCGGGCCAGGGCAAAGGGCGCCGTGGGCAGGGCTGCCACACCCAGCGACAGCCGTTCGACCCGCGCCAGGCCAGGATCGAGCGGGGTTGTTGCGGCAAAGCGCCAGGCCGGACGGCTCGCCACCAGGATCACGCCGGCGCGATCGGTGACATAGGTGATCCCGCCCGCGCGGCGCCACGCGCTTTCGATGCCGTCGAACTCCAGCTTGACCACCACCACCGCCGCCCCGCCGGCGGCGCGGGTGGCGAGGTAGAGCCCAGGCCGGTGGCTGGCAGTGCCCAGGGCAAACTGCTGTGCCTGCCCGGTTTGCAGGGCCTGCTGGAAATAGGGGCGGAAGGTGTAGTCGCGCCCGATGAAGCTGTGCGGCTGGCGCCAGTTGCTGGCGCCAAAGGCCATGCCCTGGCGATCGATCACATAGATCGCTGCCGCGCCGAATTCCTGGGCCAGTGCCTCCAGCTTGCGGTTGAGCGCGGCTTGCGCTGCCGGGGCGGGCGTATGGCCAGGGACAGGCGTGGCTGCCACCAGGTCCCGGTCATCAGCCAGCGCGCGAGGCAGCAGGCGGAACCGCGCGATTTCGCTGGTGAGCAGGGCCTGGCGCAGCCGCAGGTCTTGCCCGGCGCGTGTTTGCAGTCGGGCCAGCATGACATGGCGCGTGATCGCACCGGCCACCCCGGCCGCCGCCATGGCCACCAGCACGGCGGCCACCAGCACCATCGCCACGGCGCGGAATCGGTTCAAACTACCCACGCCAGACGCATAGCATAATGTGTCAAAATCTGCACATCGGGATTTTCGAGTGTGCCGATTTCTGGACAAAGAATGCCATCGCGATTTGGCAAGATTCTGAAAAAGCGTCACTTATTCGGGGCGTAGCAAAAGCTTTCGGTGGGCATGGCCGCCGCCTATGGTAATGGCCGAGCAGGACCGAGCAACGCGCCCTGCCGAGAGGACGAAAGGCTTTCCCACGATGAACCTCGCTGTCACCACTCCGTCTGCGCCCGTAGCCGGGCATGGGCCACAGCGGCCTCGCAAGTGGTATCGCCACCTCTATGTCCAGGTCTTGACCGCGATTGCGGCAGGTGTGCTGCTGGGGCATTTCCATCCGGCGGCGGGCGAGGCGCTCAAGCCGCTGGGCGATATGTTCATCAAGCTGGTCAAGATGGTGATCGCCCCGGTGATCTTCCTCACCATCGTCACCGGGATTGCCGGCATGCGCGATCTGGCGGCAGTGGGCCGCGTGGCGGCCAAGGCCTTTGCCTATTTCCTGTTTTTTTCGACGCTGGCGCTGATCGTGGGCCTGATCGTGGCCAATGTGCTGCGGCCGGGGGCGGGGCTGAATATCAACCCCGCCACGCTCGATGCCGGCAAGGTGGCCGATTATGCCGCCAAGGCGCATGAAAGCACGATCGTGGGCTTTTTGGGCGCGATGATCCCGGACACGTTCCTTTCGGCGCTGACCCAGGGCAACATCCTGCAAGTGCTGGTGGTGGCGGTACTGTTCGGCATTGCCCTGGCCTCGGTCGGCGATCGCGGACAGCGCGTGCTCGATCTGCTCGAAGACGTTTCGGGCGTGGTGTTCAAGCTGGTGTCCATCGTGATGAAGGCGGCGCCGATCGGTGCCTTTGGGGCCATGGCATTCACCATCGGCAAGTATGGCGTGGGCAGCCTGGCCAATCTCGCGCAGCTGGTGGCCGCGTTCTACGTCACCTCCGCGCTGTTCGTGCTCGTGGTGCTGGGCGTGGTGGCGCGGCTGGCGGGTTTTTCGATCCTGCGCCTGATTGCCTATCTGCGCGAAGAACTGCTGCTGGTGCTCGGCACCTCGTCTTCGGAAAGCGCGCTGCCCGCACTGATCGAGAAGATGGAGCGGGCCGGCTGTTCCAAGACGGTGGTCGGCCTGGTCGTGCCCACGGGCTACAGCTTCAACCTCGATGGCACCAATATCTACATGACGCTGGCAGCGCTGTTCATCGCCCAGGCGTGCAACGTGGAATTGACGCTGGGCCAGCAACTGCTGCTGCTGGGCGTGGCGATGCTCTCGTCCAAGGGCGCGGCCGGGGTTACCGGCGCGGGCTTCATCACGCTGGCCGCCACGCTGTCGATCGTGCCGAGCGTGCCGGTGGCGGGCATGGCGCTGATCCTGGGCATCGACCGCTTCATGTCGGAATGCCGCAGCCTGACCAACTTCATCGGCAATGCCGTGGCCACCGTGGTCGTCTCGCGCTGGGAAAACGCGCTCGATCATGAACGCCTCGACGCTGCGCTGCACGGCCGGTCGCTGCCGGCCGCGGTGGAACAGGCGCACGCTGCCTAAGCAGCGGCGCATCTAGGGAGAGAAACCATCATGGACCTGCGTTTTTCGCGGCTGCGGGCCGCCACGGCCCCGCTTTGCCTGCTTTCCGCCACTCCGGCCCTGGCCGAAACCACCGCCGAACCGGCTGGCGAAGCCCAGCGCAAGAGCTATCCGGCCGCCTATAATGGCGATGCGGCGGCGGCACCGGGCGGCTATGCCCTGTCGCGCTGGGCAGAGGATTGGCGGGTGATGCAGAACCCGGCCAAGCGCGACGATCCGCTCGACCGGCTCAAGTTCATCCCGCTGGATGACGATGGCGATATCTATCTCACGGTCTCGGGCGAATTGCGCCTGCGCATGAACCTGACGACGAACCCCAACTTGCGCGATGCCCAGGCGCAGCGGCAGGATATCAACCGCGAAACGCTGGGCGCCGATCTGCATGTCGGGCCACACCTGCGCCTCTATGGCGAAGTTTCGCACGGCGGGCTGGGTGGGCGCAATCTGGGCACGCCGGCGGCCACGCTGCGCAACGATCTGGTTCTGCTCCAGCATTTCGTCGAAGTGGGGGCAGACATCGGCAGCGCCGAAGTGGGTGCGCGCTATGGCCGGCAGGAATTTACCGACGGCCCCAATATCCTGGTTTCCCAGCGCGACAACAACACCATCCGCTATACCCTCAACGGCTTTCGCGGCTGGGTGCGCGGGGCCAAGGCGCGGCTGACGGTGTTCGATCTCAAGCCCACGGCCTATGGCGACCTGGGCACTGATGATGACGTGATCGATCCCGCGCGGCGCTTTTCCGGGGCGACGGCGGGGTTTGTCCTGCCCAAGACCCTGCTCGGCGGCTCGCAGCTCTATCTCGATCTGTTTGCCTGGCGGCGGCGCAACCTGGTGGGCACCTGGGGCGGGCGGATCGGCCCGGCCACGCGCTATTACGCCGGGGCGCAGCTGCGCGGCGATGTCGGGCGGCTGGGGCTGGACTGGTCGGTCAACCACCAGTGGGGCACGTTCATGAACCAGGGCATCGATGCCTGGCAGGCGTTCCTGGCGCAGACCTGGCGGATCGGCAATGGCCCGGCCAAGACCGCGCCGCGCCTGGGCGTGCATGTCGACTATGCCAGCGGCGGTGGCGGCTATGGCCAGGGCAAGCTGCGCAATGCCTATGCCCCGTTCGGCAACAACATCTATTTCAGCTATCAGCTCTATCTCACCCCGTCGAACCTGGTGGCGGTGACGCCCAACGCCAGTTTCACCCCGTTTCGCAATGCGCGGATCAGCGCGGAATACGAACTGGCCTGGCGCGATGATGTGCACGACGCGGTCTATCGCGCCAATGGCCAGCCCTTTGCCGGCACGCAGAACGGGCGCGGGCGCAAGATTGCCGATGTGGTGCGCGCGCAGATGGTGTGGAACGCCACGCCGCGCCTGACGCTGACCGGGCGCTATGAACACCTGATGGCGCGCGCGGCATTGACCGATGCCGGCTATCGCAGTTCGGATTTCATTGCCGGCTGGATCAGCTACCGGTTTTGAACCGCTGCGTGGGCGGGCATGATTGCCAGCGATGATCAGGGGGGTATAGCTGGGCCATACCCCCCAATCGTCGTGGAGCATGCCCCCCATGAAACAGGCCGCACTCACCCTTTTGCTGTCAGTGGCCCTGCCTGCTGCTGCCCTGGCCCAGGATGGCGCCGGCGTGCCGGTTCCGGCCAACCAAGCCGCCGGTTTTGACCGCATTCGCGAGGGCGATCTGCGCGCCGATCTGGGCCTGGTGGCGTCGGATGCATTGCAAGGGCGCATGTCGTTGCAGCCCGGTGACGATGCCACGGTGCAGTGGGTTGCGGCCGAATTTGCCAAGGCGGGCCTCGAACCGGCGGCGCAGGACGCCGCTGGCGCGCCGAGCTTCCTGCAAAGCGTGCCGCTGGTGGAATACCGGCCCAATGCAGCGGCCAATTTCGTGGCCCTGCGTAGCGGCAGTGCCACGCGCCGCTGGCAGGCGCCCCACCTGGTGGGCGGCTATCGCGATGACGTGGATATCACCGCGCCGCTGGTCTTTGCCGGCTATGGCATCACCGCCCCTGGCGTGAGCTATGACGATTATCGCGGGATCGACGCCAAGGGGCGGATCGTGGTGGTATTCGAGCACGAGCCGCAGGAAAACGATCCCGCCTCGCGCTTTGGCGGCACGGGCAACACCCGCTATGCCACCAACCGGGTCAAGGCCTTGAACGCGCAGGCCCATGGCGCGCTGGCGCTGGTGGTGATGGCCGAGCCCAACCGCAAGCATCCCTCGAATTTCGACCGCATGATGCGCATTGGCGGCAGCGCCAAGCGTACGCCGCCGATCCCGGCGCAGGCCCTGGTGGACGACGCGCTGCATATTCCGGTGATCACCGTGGACGACGAGGCCGGGGCGGCGCTGCTGGCCGGCACGGGGCAAAGTGCCAGTGCGCTGCAAGCCGCGATCGACCGCGCGCTGGTGCCACAATCGCGCGCCGTGCCCGGGGCCGAGGTAACGCTGCACCTGGAAAACACCGTGCGAATTCGCGGGACCACCTGGAACGTCGCCGGGCTGCTCAAGGGATCGGACCCCACCCTGGCGCCCGAAACCGTGATCATCAGCGCACATCACGATCACGACGGGTCCAGCGGCCCGGAAATCTGGCATGGCGCGGATGACAATGGCTCGGGCACGGTGGGCGTGGTCGAACTGGCGCGCGCGTTCATGGCCAATGGCGCGCGGCCGCGCCGATCGATCCTGTTCACGGTGTTTGCCGCCGAAGAGCGCGGGCTGCTCGGTGCTTATTACATGGCCGCCCATCCGCTGCGCCCACTGGCGACGACACGCGCGATGATCAACTTCGACATGATCGGCCGCAACGAGGCGCCCAGCGACCAGACCACCGGCCTGATCGACATTCCCGCCGACACCACCAACCGCCTCAACCTGATCGGCGCAGCCTATAGCCCGGATTACGCGCGCACCGTGGCAGTGGCCAACCGCAGCGTGGGCTTGGTGCTGGATGACCGGTTCGACCACGAAAACGCGCTCAACGTGTTTTTCCGCAGCGACCAGTTTCCCTTCGTGCTCAACAACATTCCCGCGTTCTGGTTTTTCACCGGGTTTCATCCCGATTATCACCACACCACCGACACGGCCGACAAGATCAACTACGGCAAGATGACGCGCATCCTCAAGCTGGCCTATCTTTCTGCCTGGCGTTTTGCCGACGAGGCGACGCCGCCCGCGTTTGTCGCCGATCCGCCCGGCAAGCGTTGATCGGCAAGCCTAAAGCGGGCCAATGGGGCAGGGTTCCAAATCCTGCCATGGTGCCTATATCGCGGGCAAGCATAAGGCTGGCGGGGTTGCCCGTGGCCTTTCCCGTTGCTGCGCGCCCCGCTTCCCGGCGATGGTGGTGCGCTGTCTCGCCAGACCAGAAGTGAACGTTTGCCCATGATCTTTCCTGCCTGCACCCGGCCCGGCCCGTGGGGCCGCCCATGCTAGCGCCGCGCCGCCGGGGGATTGCCACTGTCAACGCGGAAATCCGCGATGGCATCGTGCCTGCTGCCCATGCGCTGACCCCGGCGCGCGATCCCGGCGGGCCAGAGGCATCGGGCGCGAACTATCGCCTGGTGGCGCTGATCGTCGCCTCGGCGTTGTTCATGGAATTCGTCGATGCGACGGTGCTCGCCACCGCGCTGCCGACGATGGCGCGCGATTTCGGCGTGCGGCCATCGGAAATGAGCATTGCGCTGACCTCTTACCTGCTGGCGCTGGCGGTGTTCATCCCCGCCTCGGGCCTGCTGGCAGACCGGTTCGGATCGCGCACCGTGTTCCGCGCCGCGATTGCCTTGTTCATGGCGGGCAGCTTTGCCTGTGGCCAGGCGCCGAGCCTTTCCTTGATGGTCGCGGCGCGCTTTCTCCAGGGCATGGGCGGGGCGATGATGATCCCGGTTGGCCGGCTCGTGCTGCTGCGCAGCGTGGCCAAGCAGGATATGGTCAACGCCATGTCGTGGCTGCTGGTGCCCGCATTGATCGGGCCGGTGATCGGGCCGCCGCTGGGCGGTTTCATCGTCACCTATCTCGATTGGCGCTGGATTTTCTACCTCAACCTGCCGGTCGGCGTGCTCGGCCTCTGGCTGGTCAGTCGCTATATCGCCAACTTTCGCGAAGACGTGCCGGCCACGATCGATTGGGCCGGCTTCGTGCTCAGCGGCGTATCGCTGGGTTGCCTGCTGTTCGGCTTTGAAATGGCCAGCCGTGCCGGCCAGGGGGCACTGGCCGGCAGCCTGCTCGCGGTCGGCGCCGTCGCCGGCGTGTTCTATGTCCGCCATGCGCGCGGCCGGGAAGGGGCAATCCTCAACCTCGCGCTGTTGCAGGATCGCACGTTCCGCCTGTCGGTGATTGCCGGCTCGGTCACGCGGATCACGCAAGGGGCGCAGCCATTTCTGTTGCCCTTGATGATGCAGGTGGGTTTCGGCTTTTCCGCAGCGCGCAGCGGGATGATCACGGTGGCGACGGCGATCGGCTCGCTGGCGATGAAGGCTGCTGCGCCGCGCGTGCTGCGGGCGCTGGGCTTTCGCCGCACCCTGGTGTGGAATGGCGTGATCGGCACGGCGGGTTATGCCATCTGCGGGCTGTTCGGGCCTGGCTGGCCGGTATGGGCGATGTTTGGCGTGCTGGTGCTCTCGGGCTTTTTCATGTCGTTGCAGTTCACCGCCTATAACACCATCGCCTATGACGGCATCGCCCCGCAGCAGATGAGCAGCGCCACCGCGTTCTATGCCACGTTCCAGCAGCTGATGCTGTCCTTGGGCATCTGCCTGGCGGCGGCAGCGCTGCACGTGGCGATGCTGCTGCACGGCCATGCGCGGCCGCTGCTCGACGATTTTGCCGCGGCGTTCTGGACGGTGACCGCCATATCGCTGTGCGCCACGATCTGGAACCGCCGCTTCGCGCCCGATGCCGGGGCGGAAATCAGCGGACATTCCGAATGAGCCGAACCGGTTTGGGTTGGGCGCGCGCCTTAAGATATCGGGTTTTGCCCGGCTAGGCGGATAGATTTTTCCCCTTTGCCACAAAGCTTTGACTTATAACAATAAATAGCAATACGACCGGCCCTATGCTGCCACCCGAAGTGCAGGGATTAGGGAAAAGTTTACCCTGGTTCGTTAATTTCTTGGCAAAGGGTCGGGACAGGAAAGGGACAGGATGTGGTAGACACATCGGAAGAGGCACGGCTTGCGCTGCTGGAACGCCTGGAACTGCTCGACAGCGCGCCAGAGCAGGAATTCGACGCGGTGGTGCAACTGGCGCAGCAGCTGACGGGCTGCAAGATTGCGCTGGTTTCGCTGGTCGATGCACACCGGCAGTGGTTCAAGGCCAAGGCCGGCCTGGACGTGAACGAAACCCCGCGCGACATCGCCTTTTGCGCCCACGCCGTGGCTGCTGACGACGTGCTTGTCGTTCCCGATGCGCGGCAGGATGACCGCTTTGCGGACAATCCGCTGGTCACCGGTGCGCCCGATATCCGGTTCTACGCGGGCGTGCCGATCCATGCCGCCGAGGACGCAAGCGATGACACGTCGCCGCGCCTGCCGCTGGGCACGCTGTGCGTGATCGATGACCAGCCGCGCACGATCGATCCGGCCGGACTCAAGATGCTGGGGCATTTGGCCACCTTGGTGGAAACGCTTATTTCGGCGCGACGCACGGCCGCGCTGGCCGTACAGATGGCCGAAGAGCGCGGGCACAACTTGCGCGATCTGAGCCGCAAGCACCGGCAACTGCGCCAGGCCGAGCGCATTGCCAACATCGGCTCGTGGCGGCTGACGCTGGGGGACAACCAGCTGGAATGGTCCGACCAGACCTATGCCATTCATGAGATGGAGTGTGGCGCGGAGATATCGCTGAAAGCCGCACTCGATTTTTATGCCGAAAAGTCGCGTGAAATCCTGGTGAGCACGATCGAGCAGACGCTGGTGACGGGCGAGCCATTCGATGTCGAAGCCGATTTCACCACCGCACGTGGCAACTATCGCCGCGTGCGCAGCATGGGTGAATTGGAACTGGAAAACGGCAAGCCGGTTGCGCTGATTGGCGTTTTCCAGGACATTACCGAGCGCCACAAGATGGAAGAGGCGCTGCGCCACGCCGCCCATACCGACGATCTGACCCGGATCGCCAGCCGTGGGCGGTGCAACCAGGTGATCGATGACAGCATCAAGACGACTGCGGCCGCCGGGCAACGCTGTGCGCTGCTGCTGATCGATCTCGATCACTTCAAGGCGGTGAACGATCGCCTGGGCCACCAGGCGGGTGACGATGTGCTGCGGGTGATCGCCTCGCGCCTGCAGGCGCCCTATCTGGCCGGCAGCTTTGCCGCGCGGCTGGGCGGCGATGAATTCGTGCTGCTGATCACCGACCAGGCCCTGCTGCGCGATCTGCGCGGTCTGTTGCGCCGGCTGTTGCTCGACCTGCGCTATTCGATCCGCGCCGACAAGCAGACGTTCCGTGTTTCCGCAACGATCGGTGCTGCCTGGCTCGATGCGCAAACCGCGAGCCGCAGCGACCTGCTGCGCAATGCCGATGCCGCGCTCTATGCCGCCAAGCGCCGCGAGCGCGGCACGGCGGTGATTGCCGGCCAGGCCGTGCCGATCGCGCCGGGCCAAAGCGATGTCGCGCCGGTTGCCATCGCGCGCCAGGGCTGATCATGCAGGAAAAACCCGGCCGCACCGATCCGGATGCGGCCGGGTTCATGGTTGGCAGGCATGAAGGGTTGGGGAAACCTTAGAACTTCACGCTGCCTTCCACGCCGACCAGGCGGCGGGTGCCGGGCGTGATGAACGACCCGCCAAATTCCACCGCCGTGATCACTTCATTGAGATATTGCTTGTCGAGCAGGTTGTTGGCGAAGACCGCCAGGCTGAAGCGGTCGGTCTGGATGCCAGCGCGCAGGTTGACGATGCCAAAGGCATCGCGCCGCGCCACGTCATACTTGCCATCGCCGACAAAGGCCGGCAGCTGCAGCGCCGAAATCGGCAGCAGGCCCGAAAACACCGTGGGCACCGACTGGTTCTGCACGGTGTGGAACCAGGTGGGCCCGGTCAGGCGATAATCGGCGCGGGTGAAGAAGCGCAGATCGCCGCTGCTGATTGCCTGCTCGAACTCTCCCCCCACGTTGAGCGTGTAATCGGCGGTATAGGGAGACTTGTTGCCCACGGTATAGGGCCGCGAGGAGTTCTTCTTGATCTCGCTGTCGGTATAGTTGAACGATCCGAACAGCTTGACGCCCTTGACCGGCTTGACCGTGACGCTGGCCTCGATGCCCTTGAGGTCCACCCGATCGATATTCGAGACCACGCGCAGCAGGCCGAAGCTGCCGACGAAGAATTCGAAGAACTGCATGTCGTGGACCTGGGTGTAATACCCGGCCAGGTCGAACGTGAGCGCGCCATTGAGCAGATTGCCCTTGAGGCCGGCCTCCCACGCGCTCGACCATTCCTTGCGATACTGGTCGTTGACCGTGACATTGGCGCCAAAGGCGTTGACGAAGTTGTCCTTGATGATCTGCGCCGAACCCTGGTTGTTGAACCCGCCGGATTTGAAGCCGATGCCCCAGTTGGCATAGAGGTTGAATTCGCGGGTGGGCTTGTAGCTGACCGTGACCTTGGGCTCGAACTGTTCGAAGCGGGCATGCTTGTCGGTCAGCGGGCCGAATGCCTGGCCCGGATTGATCGGGCCGCCAGTGAACGGATCGGTGGCGGTGGGCACCAGCGAGGACGACTTGCGATCCTCGATATCGTAGCGCAGTGCGAGGCCGGCATCGAACTTGTCATTCGGCTTCCACTCCACCGAGCCGAACGCGGCATAGACATTGGTCTTGAACCGGTCAGCCAGCAGCAGCGTGGTGGGGTTGGTGGAATCGGGCGCATTATAGAGCTGCTTGATCACGCCGTTGCCGGTATCGGCACCCAGACTGACGCCGACCGTGCGCTTGATGTGCAGGTAATAGCCGCCCAGCTGCCAGTTGATCGCGCCGGCATCGCCGATCAGGCGCCATTCGGTGCTGAAATCCTGCTGCTTGCGCACCTGATACTGCGTGCCGTCGCAGGTGGTCGGGCTATAGGGGCCAAAGGTTGAACCCGTGGTCGGCGCAAAGATGAACGGCACCGGGGTCTGGCCGATGAAGCCGGGCGGATTGACCGGATAACCGGTAAGCGCGGCCGTGCTGGAAAAGCAGGAATTGACCGCGGCCTGCGCCTGGGGATTGGCAGCGCTGAGGAAGCGGCCGAAATCGGCCGAGGTGCCATCGGCGACCAGATCCTGGTTGACGTTGGAATAGAGCGCCCAGCCCACCAGCTTGATCTTGTCGGTCAGCTGATGGTCCAGCTTGATCGAGGCGTCAAAGCTGGTCTGGTCGTTGGTGGGGCGGATGTTGTTGTAGAAATGGAACGGGTGGGTGTTGACGTTTTCATAGAACGCCCCGCCGAAATTGGGCAGGTGGAACGCGGCATTGAATGGCAAGGAGGCCCCGTGAAACTCGCTGTAGCGCGCCTTGATATCCAGCTGCGTGCGGCCGCCCTGGCCCACCATCACGCGGCCATCGACCGCCCAGTTTTCCTTGTCATCCACCGTCTTGGAATTGGTGAAGGTGTTTTTGTAGAACCCGTCGGTCTTGTAGTAATAGCCCGCCAGTACGAAGCCGACATTGTCTGCCACCGGGCCGGCGATGTGCGCGCTCGCTTCCCAGGTGTTATAATCGGCATAGGACAGCTTGGCCGCGCCGGTCATCGTGTCGGTGGGCTTGAGCGACTGGATCACGATGGCGCCGGCGGCCGCGTTGCGACCATAGAGCGCGCCCTGCGGCCCCTTGAGCAGTTCCACCTGCTGCAGCGTGCCCTGCGGCTGGTTGAGCTGGGCGGTATTGGTCTTGAGGATGCCATCGACCACCAGCGCGACCGAGCTTTCCGCGTCGCGCGCGCCGTTCATACCGCGGATGTTGATCTGGGTATCGCCAGCCTCGGCAGTGCCGGTGACGATGGTGACGCCGGGCGTCAGCTTGACGAAATCCTCGGCCTTGACGGCGCCGGTGCGCTGCAGGGCATCGGCGGTGAGCACCGCCACCGAGGCGGGCACGTCCTGCAGGCGCTCGTTCTGGCGGCGCGCGGTGACGATGATGCCGCTATCGTCGCCAGACGCGGCGCCAGACTGTGGCGCCTCTTGCGCAAAAGCGGGCGTTGTGGTGGCCATGGCGGCCAGCACCGAAACGGTGGCAAGGAAGCTCGAGTGGGAAAGTCGCATTGCATTCTCCCTGTTCGCTGGCGCGGCCCCACCCAGGGCTTGGCGCCGATATCACCCGCCGGTCTTTTTCGTGCCCCCATGGCTGACGCGGCTTGATGGATACAAATAGTATTGTATACAAATCTCAGGTCAAGGTCTTTGGAGAAGGATGTGTCACGCGCTTCTGACCGCGCCTATGAGGCGATCCGCAGCATGATCCTGTCGGGCGAACTGCCCGCCGGCGCGCAATTGGCGGAAGAGGCGCTGGCCGAGCGCTGCGGCGTATCGCGCACCCCGGTGCGCGAGGCGCTGCGCCGGCTGGAGTCCGACCTTTTGGTGACGCGCACCGATACCCAGCGCAGCTTTGTGGCGGATTGGTCGATCGACGATGTGGCCGATGCGTTCGAGCTGCGCGCGATGCTGGAAGGCAAGGCCGCGCGCCGCGCCGCCGAGCGGATGAGCGATGAAGCGCTGGAGCGCATCCGGGCGGCGAATCGCCGGCTGGGCGAGGCGATTCGCAAGCCCGTGCCCGATGTGGCCGGGTTCCTTGAAGGCAATCGCGATTTCCATGCGGCGATCCTGGACGTGGCGGCATCGCGCCGCCTGGCCGCGCTGCTGGCCACGCTGATCGAGCAGCCGGTGGTGTGGCGCACGGCGCATCACTATGGGCCCGAGGCCTTGCACCGCTCCTATGGCGAGCACGAGGAACTGATCGCTGCCTTTGCCCGCCGCGATGGCCCCTGGGCTGAGGCGATCATGACCGGGCACATCCTGCGTGCCTATCACGCCTATGCCGATGCCCATCGTGGGTTGGCGGAGCAGGCCCAGCGGGAGGCTGCCGAGTAATGTATACAGAATCCATCGAAATGGTCGAGGTTGCCCCGCGAGACGGGCTGCAGAACGAGAAGACCTTGATTTCCACCGCCGACAAGATCGCGCTGGTGGAGCGCGCCATCGCAGCCGGCGCGCGGAGGATTGAGGTGACCAGTTTCGTCAATCCCAAGGCGGTGCCGCAGATGGCCGATGCCGAGGCGGTCTGCGCCGGCCTGCCACGCCGCGACGACGTGACCTATATCGGTCTGGTGATGAACGCGCGCGGCGCGGCCCGCGCGATCGAGACCGGGCGGATCGACCAGTTGGGCGCGGTCTCGGTGGCGACCGACACCTTTGCCAAGGCCAACCAGGGCCAGACCAGCGACGGCTCGGTGGTGGCCGCCAGCGAGATCATCGCCATGGCGCGCCAGGCAGGCAAGACCGGCCAGGTGACCATTGCCGCTGCCTTTGGCTGCCCGTTCGAAGGCGAAGTGAGCGAGGACCGCGTGGTGGCCATGGCCGTGGCGCTGGCGCAGGCGGCTCCGGTTGAGATCGGGCTGGCTGATACGATCGGCGTGGCCAACCCGGCTCACGTCGCCACGCTGGTGGGCAAAGTGCGTGCGGCGGTGCCGGCCATTCCGGTGCGGGTGCATTTCCACAATACGCGCGGCACAGGTCTGGCCAATGTCTGGGCGGCGATCGGCGCGGGCGCCGTGACGGTCGATGCCGCGATCGGTGGCTTGGGCGGTTGCCCGTTTGCGCCGGGCGCGGCCGGCAACGTTTCGACCGAGGACGTGGTCTACATGCTCGAACGCGCCGGAGTGGGCACCGGGCTGGACCTGGCCGCGCTGGTCGAGGCCAATCACTGGCTGGGCACGGTGATGGATCGCACGCTTCCGGGCATGGTGGCCAAGGCGCCGCCGTTCCCCCGGCCGGCGCAAGCCTGAACCGCAGGATGCACTGGCACGCACGAACGCTTTTTGGAAAGGGTGGTTGATCGATGGGTTACCGGCTTGGCGTCGACGTTGGCGGCACGTTTACCGACCTCTTGCTGTTCGACACCGACAGCGGCGCGTTCTGGCGGCACAAGACGCCATCGACCCCGCACGACAGTTCCGAAGGCATTCTCAACGGTGTGACCGCCGTTTGCGCCAAGGCGGGGATCACCGCCGGCGCGATCGACTATTTCCTGCACGGTACCACCGTTGCCACCAATGCCGTGCTGGAAGGCAAGGGTGCGCGCGTCGGCCTGGTCACCACCGAAGGCTATCGCGATATCATGCAGATCGCGCGCAGCTATGTGCCCGGCGGCCTGGCGGGCTGGATCATCTGGCCCAAGCCACAGCCGCTCGCCGCGCTGGAAGATACCGTGACGGTGAAAGGCCGCATGAACGCCGAAGGCCACGAAGTGCGCCCGCTGGACGAGGCGGACGTGCGCACGCAGCTGGCCAGGCTCAAGGCGCAAGGCGTGGAGGCCGTGACGGTCAGCCTGATCAACGCCTATGCCAACGGCGCGCACGAGGCGCGGATCGGCGAATTGGCCGCGCAGGTGCTGCCCGGCGTGCCGGTGTCGCTCAGCCATGAAGTGCTGCCCGAAATGCAGGAGTACGAACGCACGCTGACCACGGTGGCCAATGCCAGCGTGCGCCCGGTGGTGGGCAAGTATGTCTCCAACCTGCGCAATCGCCTGGCGGCCGAGGGGATGACCGGCAAGCTGTCGCTGCTGCGCTCGGACGGCGGGCTGATGAGTGCGCAAAAGGCCGAGGAGCATCCGGTCAACATCCTCATGTCGGGCCCGGCGGGCGGCGTGACCGGGGCGATCTGGGTGGGGCGCAATGCCGGTATCCGCAATATCCTTACGCTCGATGTGGGCGGCACGAGCACCGACGTTGCCCTGATCGAAAACCTCGAGCCGCGCCGCCAGCGCACCACCGAAGTGGGCCACCTGTCTGTTCGCGCCTCGGCGCTGGACGTGAAGACGGTGGGCGCCGGGGGTGGCTCGATCGCTTATGTTCCCGCGCTGACCAGAGCCCTTCGGGTCGGGCCACAGAGCGCAGGAGCGGTGCCGGGGCCGGTCGCCTATGGAAAAGGCGGCACGGCCCCCACCGTAACCGATGCCAATGTTGTGCTGGGCTATCTGCCGGAAAACCTGCTGGGCGGCACATTCCAGCTCGATCGGGAGGGCGCCAAGGCGGCGGTGCAGACCATTGCCGATGCGCTGGGCATTGGCCTGATGGAAGCGGCGCGCGGCATCATCGATATCGTCAACGAGAACATGTTCGGCGCGCTGCGGATGATTTCGGTGCAGCAGGGCTATGACCCGCGCGATTTTGCGCTGATGGGGTTTGGCGGCGCGGGTCCACTGCATGTCAACGCCGTGGCGCGGCTGATGGGATCGTGGCCGGCGGTGTCGCCGGTCAGCCCCGGCGTGCTGTGTGCGCTGGGCGATGCCACCACGCGCATGCGCACCGAAACCGCGCGATCGTGGTCGCGCCTGGCGCGCGATACCGCGCCGGCCGATCTGGTCGCGGTGCTGGAGGAAATGGCCACCCACGTGCGCGGCGAGCTTCTCGCCGATGGCGTGCCCGAGGCGGAAATCACCACCAGCTTTGAAATCGACGTGCGCTATGCCGGCCAGGCCTTTGAAGTGCCGCTGTCGATCACCGCGCAGACCCTGGCCGACGATGGCATTGCCGGCGTGCTCGCCCGCTTTGACGAAGAGCACAAGCGACTGTTCACGTTCAACATGGACACCCCGCACGAGATCGTGAACCTGCGCGCCGTGGCACTGGGTCGCGCGCTCGATCTGCCGGCAGCACCGCTCGAGCAGGGCAACGGTGATCCTGCCGCCGCCAAGATCCGCGATCATGTGCTGTGGATGGATGGGACCGAGCAGGCCGCGGTGATCTATGACCGCGCGCGGCTCAAGGCCGGTGACGTGATTCATGGCCCGGCGATCGTGTGCGAAATGGATTCGACCACGCTGATCGAGACCGGCTGCATCGCCACGGTCGATACCGTGGGCAATATCCTCATCACCCTGGCCTGACGAAAGGGAAGCCCGATGCCTGCAACAATCGTCCAGACCAACCACACCCCGTTTGCCAAGGTGGCGATCGATCCGGTCACGCTCGACATCATCGAAAACGCGCTGCGCAATGCCCGCGTGGAAATGGATGCCACCCTGGTGCGCACCGCGATGTCACCGGGCATTCGCGAGCAGGGCGATGCCTTTCCGCTGATTGCCGATCACACCGGCAAGATGATCGTTGGCCAGTTCGGCAGCTTCATCGGCGGGTTCCTGTCCAACTATGACGGGACGCTGGAAGATGGCGACATGATCTTCCTGTCCGATCCCTATTCGGTGGATGGAGCGATCAGCCATTCCAACGATTGGCTGGTGCTGTTGCCAGTGTTCAAGGACGGGCGGCTGATCGCCTATACCTCGATGTTCGGGCACCAGAGCGACATCGGCGGCAAAGTGGTGGGATCGATGCCGATCAACGCCCGCTCCATCTATGAAGAAGGGGTGCGCATTCCGCCGGTCAAGATCTGGAAAAAGGGCGAATACAACGCCGACTTGATGAAGCTGGTGATGCACCAGACGCGCAAGCCCGATTGGTGCGCGGCAGATCTCAATGCCTTGATCGCCAGCTGCCGGGTGGCCGCGCGCCGCGTGGTGGAAATGGCCGAGCGGTTTGGCGACGATGTATATGTTTCGGCGACGCAGGAACTCTTGGCCCGCAACCACCGCGCCATGAAGACCTTGCTGGGCCAGGCGGTGAGCGAAGAGCCGGTCAGCTTTGAAGACTATATCTGCGACGATGGCATGGGCTTTGGCCCCTATCGCATCAAGTGCACGATGTGGCGCGATGGCGAGACCGTCGTGCTCGATTTCGATGGTACCGATCCGCAGAGCGTGGCCTCGATCAATTTCTATCTCAATGAAAACATGTTCAAGATGTTCTTCGGCATCTACATGATCATGGTGTTCGATCCGCAGATCCTGTTCAACGACGGGTTCTATGACCTGATCGATGTGCGCATTCCCGAAGGCAGCCTGCTCAAGCCGCGCTTTCCGGCCGCGCTATCGGGCCGCACCCATGCGCTGGGCCGGATTTTCGATATCCTGGGGGGTCTGTTGGGGCAGAAGACGCCAGAGTTTCTCAACGCCGCCGGGTTCTCGTCGTCGCCGCACCTGTTCTATGCCGGCAACGATACGCGGCCGGGCAAGGGGCACGCCTGGTTCCAGCTCTTCCAGATCGGCTTTGGCGGCATTCCCGGCCGGCCGCTTGGCGATGGGCCGGATGGCCATTCGCTGTGGCCGGGGTTTACCAACGTGCCCAACGAGTTCCTCGAACGCTATTTCCCGATGATGATCGAGCGCTATTCCACCGAGCCGGATTCGGGCGGGGCGGGGCTGCATCGCGGCGGCAACGGCATTCACATGACCTATCGTTTTCTGAGCGCGGGCACGATCGCCATCCATGACGATCGCTGGTTCGTGCCGCCCTGGGGCGTGAACGGCGGCGATCCGGGCAAGCGCGCGCGCAAGATCCTGGAAAAGGCCGATGGCAGCCAGGTGATCGTGGGCAACAAGGTGGAGGACCTGGCCGTGGAGGAAGGCGACCAGTTGCACTTCATCACCTGGGGTGGCGGTGGCTGGGGCGACCCGCTGGCGCGCGATCCGGCGCTGGTGGGCAAGGAGATCGTCCAGGGGCTGGTCACGCCGCATGGCGCGCGCGCCTATGGCGTGGTGGCCGATGACGCCGGCGTGGTTGACACGGCAGCAACCCAAGCCCTGCGCGACGCGATGACGGCCGACCGTGGCGGCGCCTTGCCGGTGTTCAACACCGGGCCGGGGCTTGATGCCCTGCGCGCGGCCTGCCAGGCGGAAACCGGGCTGCCGGCGCCCATCCCGCCGGTGTGGCCGCAAGCAGAAGCGGCGGAGTGAACATGACCAAAGGTGCTTTGCAGGATATCCGCGTCGTCGAACTGGGCCAGCTTTTGGCCGGCCCATTCTGCGGCCAGTTGCTGGGCGACATGGGCGCCGACGTGATCAAGGTGGAACCGCCCGTCACCGGCGATCCCATGCGCGAGTGGGGCCAGGGCAACGAAAAGGTGCAGTGGGAAGTGATCGCGCGCAACAAGCGCTCGGTCAGCGCCAACTTGCGCGTGCCCGAAGGCCAGGCGCTGGTCAGGCGGCTGATCGCCCACGCCGATGTCGTGATCGAGAACTTCAAGCCCGGCACGCTGGAAAAGTGGGGCATGGGGCCTGACGTGCTGCTGGCTGAATTCCCGCATCTGATCATCGCGCGCATGTCTGGCTATGGCCAGACCGGCCCCTATTCCGATCGCGCCGGCTTTGGCGGGATTGGCGAGGCGATGGGCGGCTGGCGCTATATCGTGGGGGAACCCGATCGGCCGCCCAGCCGCATGGGCGTTTCGATCGGCGATACGCTGACCGCCACCTATGGCTGCATGGGCGTGCTGGCGGCGCTGCACGTCAAGGACAAGACCGGGCAGGGCCAGGTGATCGACACCGCGCTCTATGAAAGCGTGCTGCAGGTGATGGAAGGCCTGGTGCCGGAATACGATCGCATGGGCCTGATCCGCGAACGATCGGGCTCCATCCTCAAGGGTATCGCGCCGTCCAACGTCTATTCCTGCAAGGACGGCGAGTTCATGATCGGGGCCAACAAGGATTCGCTGTGGAAGCGCCTGGCCACGGCGATGGGCCGGGCGGAACTGGGCGATGATCCGCGCTATGCCACGCATTTGGCGCGGGGCGAGAACCAGACCGAACTGGACGCGCTGATCAATGCCTGGACCAGCACGCTGACCATGGATGAGGTGGACGCGCTGATGATCGCGCATTCGATCCCCGCCGGCCGCGTCTATCGCGCCCCCGACATGCTGGACGATCCGCATTTCCAGGCGCGCGAGGCGATCATCGAGGTGGAGACCGAGCGGTTCGGCCCGCTCAAGATGCAATCGACGTTCCCCAAGTTTTCCGCCACGCCCGGCGGCGTTCGCCGCCCCGCACCATCGGTGGTGGGGCAGCATAATGCGGAAATCTATGGCGAATTGCTGGGCCTGGGCACTGATGACCTGGTCGACCTGGCCGCGCGCGGGGTGATCTGAGGCGATGGCCCGCGACGCCGGTGATCTCGATGCCAACTATGCCGGCGCGTTTGATGGACGCCTGCCGTTCGGAAAGCGCCCGGCGCTGCTGCTAGTCGATCTGGTGGAGGCCTATCTCCAGCCGGG
The DNA here is from genome assembly GCF_013149315.1 of Novosphingobium sp. SG754. NCBI lineage: Bacteria > Pseudomonadati > Pseudomonadota > Alphaproteobacteria > Sphingomonadales > Sphingomonadaceae > Novosphingobium > Novosphingobium sp. SG754. Next base: position 536,591 of record NZ_JABGCC010000003.1, read on the forward strand.
ATCGCCGCTCTATGCCGGGATCGAAAGCGCGCTGGACAGCGCCGTGCGGATTACGGCCGCCGCACGCGCTGCCGGGCTGCCGGTGATTTTCACCAACGTGGAATACCAGCCCGGCGGGGCCGATGGCGGGGTCTTCTATCGCAAGGTGCCCGCGCTCAAGGTGTTCGAAAAGGGCTCTCCGCTGGGCGCCTTTCCCGCGGTGTTGTCGCCCCAGGCGGGTGATGTGGTGATCACCAAGCGCTATGCCTCGGCGTTTTTCGCCACGCATCTGGCCGCCACGCTGACGGCGATGGGCGTGGATACGGTGCTGATCTGCGGCACCTCCACCTCCGGCTGCATCCGCGCCACCGCGCTCGATGCGTGCCAGCATGGTTTCCTGCCGTTCGTAGTGGCCGATGCCTGCGGCGACCGCCACCCCGCGCCGCACCAGGCCAATCTGTTCGATCTGCAGGCGAAGTATGCCGAGGTGGTGAACGAAGCGCAGGCGCTCGCGCTTATCGCGCCTCAGCCATAGGGCATTTCTTCCCACCACGGGAAATAGTCCGGCATGTCGGCCGAGACGCGGTCGGGGAAGCGGGCCGGGCGCTTTTGGAGGAAGGCGGCGACACCCTCCTGGGCGTCGGCGCTCTGGCTACGGGTGAGAATGCCACGGCTTTCGATGCGATGGGCTTCCATCGGATCGTTCATGCCGAGGCCACGCCATAGCATCTGGCGGGTGAGCGCGACGGAAACTGGCGCGGCGTTGTCGGCAATCTCGCGCGCCAGGGCCTGGGCGGTGGGCAAGAGGTCTGCGGGCGGCACGACCTGTTCCACCAGGCTGCCTGCCAGCGCCTCATCGGCGCCGAACACCGCGCCAGTATAGCACCAGCGCAGCGCGCGGCTGATGCCGACCAGGCGGGGGAGGAAATAGCTCGATGCCGCTTCGGGCACGATGCCACGCCGCGCAAAGACGAAACCGAAACGCGCGGTGTCGCTGGCAATGCGCAGGTCCATCGGCAGCAGCATGGTGGCGCCAATACCGATCGCCGGGCCGTTGATCGCGGCAATGATCGGCTTCTTCAGCTGGAAGATGCGCAGGGCCAGAATGCCGCCGCCATCGCGCGTGGCCGGATCGCTGTAATCGGGCGCGCTGGTCGCGCTGGCGTCGACCCGGAAGTTGGCGGCACCGCCGGAAATGTCTGCCCCGGCGCAGAATGCGCGGCCGCTGCCGGTGACGATCACCGCGCGGATCGCGTCATCGGCATCGATCGCGTCGAACGCTGCGACCATCTCGTGCATCATCTGCGTGGTGAAGGCGTTGAGCTTGTCCGGCCGGTACAGCGTGAGCGTGGCGACGCCCTGGTCAACCGCGAGCGTGATCTGTTCGAATGCGGCGGCGGTCATGCCGGTTCCACCGGCTGCGGCAGGCGGGAATAGCGCACCGGCATGGCGCGGATGCCGCTGACGAAAGAGCCTTCGGTATAGATCGGCGGGCCGGCCGGCTCGATCGTGGCGATCTGCGCGAAGAAGGCCGTGAAGAACGCCTCGATCTCCAGCTTGGCGAGATATTGGCCAAGGCAGGTGTGCGGGCCGTGTCCGAAAGCGAGGTGGTTGTTGAGTGCGCGATCGATGCGGAACTGGTCGGCATCGCCAAAGGCCTCGGGATCGCGCGTCGCCGCGCCGAACGAGAGCAAGACATGATCGCCCGCGCGCAAGGTCTGGCCGTGCAGCGTATAGTCCTGCGTCACATTGCGCATGAAATGCTTGACCGGCGCGGTCCAGCGGATCGCCTCGTTGACGAAAGTCTTCATCAGTTCGGGATGGGCCTTGAGCAGGGCCATCTGCTCGGGATTGTCGAGCAGCGCCTGCATGCCGCCCACGATCGAGGCAGCGGTGGTATCGTGGCCGGCCGTGGCAACGATCACGTAATAGCCCAAGCGCTCTTCCGCGCTCATCTCGGCGCCGCCGGGCATGCCGGTGGCGATTAGCGTGGCCACGTCATCGCGCGGGTTGGCCTGGCGATCGCGCGTGATCGCATCGAAGAAGGCGATGTAGTCCTGCTTGACCGCCACGATATGTTCGGCCTCGGTCAGGCCGGGACGGCGCACTGCCGGATCGGACGCGCCGAACAACTCGTGGGTGAGGCGCAGCATGCGCGCTTCGTCCTGCTCGTCGATGCCCAGGATCGCCATGGCGACGCGCAGCGGATACCAGAAGGCGATATCGGTGGCGAGGTCGCATTGCCCTTCATCCTGCGCCATGCGCGCCACAAACGCGGCAGCATGCTGCGCGATGGCGCTTTCCAGCTTGCGGATGTTCTTGGGCAGGAAGAAATCCTGGGTCAGCGCGCGCATCGCCTGGTGGTGGGCGCCGTCCATCGCGGTGAGTGGGAAAACCCCGGATTCGACGCCGAAGATCGCGACGTTGGCCTGCTCCACCGGGATCGGCAGCAGAGTCATGCGCGGGCCGGCGTTGAAGATTTCGGGCTGGCGTTCCAGTTCGCGGATATCGGCGTGGCGCGAGACCACCCAGAACGGGCGGAACCCCTCGGGATCGGCCCAGGCGACCGGATGTTCGCGGCGCAGCCAGTCATAGAACTGGTGCAGCCGCTGCGGGTCTCCATACAACGTGGGATCGGCGATCTGGTTGACGACAAACCCGCTCATCTTGGCACTCTCCGGTCTTGTGTCTGGTCAAATTGGCAGGCTGCTATGCCAGCAGCGCCGGCAGTGCGGCGTCAGGCTGGCGATAGCGATCGTGTAGCAGGCGCTTGTAGAGCTTGCCGGTGGGATGGCGCGGCAGTTCGGCCATGAATTCCACGCGGCGCGGGATCTTGACCCCGGAAAGCTGTGGCCGCAGCCAGTCGATCAGCGCGCGGGCAAAAGCCGGGGTGGCATCGGCCATGTCCATGGGCTGGATCACCGCGACCACGCATTCGCCCATTTCCGCATCGGGCGCGCCAACCACGGCAGCATCGGCGATGCGCGGGTGGACCACCAGGGCGTTCTCGATTTCCTGCGGATAGATGTTGACCCCGCCCGAGATGATCATGAAGCTCTTGCGATCGGTGAGATAGAGATAGCCGTGCTCGTCAAGCCAGCCCACGTCGCCAAACGTGGCCCAGCCATGGCGATTGTGGGCTGCGGCGGTCTTTTCGGGATCGTTGTGATAGGAAAAGGCCGGGCCATCGGCAAAGCACACCAGCCCTTCCTGGCGCGGGGGCAGGGGGGTGTCGTCCTCATCGCAGATGTGCAGCGTGCCGATCATCGCGCGTCCTACCGAACCGGGATGGGCCAGCCATTCGGGCGCGGTGATCAGTGTCATGCCGATCGCCTCGGTGCCGGAATAGTATTCCAACAGGATCGGGCCCCACCAGTCGATCATCGCCTGCTTGACCGGCACCGGGCAGGGTGCAGCGGCGTGGATCGCGAGGCGCAGCGACGAGCAATCGTGGCGCGCGCGCGCTTCGTCCGGTAGCTTGAGCATGCGCACGAAATGGGTGGGCACCCACTGGCTGTGCGTGACGCGATAGCGCGCGATCAGCGCCAGGGCCGCTTCGGGATCGAACTTTTCCATGATCACCACCGTGCCGCCCAGCGCCAGCACTTCGCGGCACCAGCGCAGCGGCGCAGCGTGATAGAGCGGCGCGGGATTGAGATAGACCGTCTCCACCCCGAACCCCAGGCGCGCGCAGACGGTGCCCAGCGGAGAGGGCGTGGTGATCGCGGGATCGCTCGGCAGGGGCGGCTTGATGCCCTTGGGACGGCCGGTGGTGCCCGAGGAATAGAGCATGTCGATCCCGGCGCGCTCGTCCGCGATCGGCGTGGTGGGCAGCGAGGCGGTAGCGTCTTCCCAAGTCTGCCAGCCCGGAACAGCCGGCCCAAGCGTATAGCGCAAGGCTGGCGCGGCATCACCCAGCGTCTGCAGCAGCGGCGCCAGCGTGCCTGAGGCGATCAGCATCTGGGCACCACTGTCCTGCAGGATATAGGCGATCTCGGCAGGGGCGAGACGGGTGGACAGGCACACGAAATAGAGCCCGGCGCGATGGGCCGCGCAGGTAATCTCGAGATAGCGCGCGTCGTTTTCCAGCATGATCGCCACCACCGCGCCCTGTTGCAGCCCGGCGCCGCGCAACAGATGTGCGCCCTGGTTGGAACGGGCTTCCAGCTGCGCGAAGGTGATGGTCTGGCCCGAGCCGGCCATGATGATGGCTGCCTTGTCCGGCATGGCGCGGGCAAACTCGCTGGGGTGCATCGACAACCTCTCGTTTCGGGCGGCGCGGTTTCTTGCAGGAGCGCCGTTGCGGACGCGCGCCGTGGCCGGCGATCGTCTGCACAGCAGCATAGCCATGACCGGGCCGGGGGTGCAACCATGAACTTAACTGATCGATCAATTGACTTCGTCATGTGGAGTTTTTAAGCCAGCCATCAAGGCAGGCTGGGGCTGTTTCCGGCCGCCATGGTGAGAGGCTTTCCGATCGATGACCAATCCGCTTTGCACCCTGTCGCACGAGGACGGCGTGGCCGTGCTCGCCATCGATTCGCCCCCGGTCAATGCGCTGGGCCAGGCGGTGCGCCAGGCGATCCACGAAACCATGGGCAAGGCTCTGGCCGATCCGTCAGTGACCGCCGTGGTGATCTTGTGTGCGGGTCGCACGTTCTTTGCCGGGGCCGATATCACCGAGTTCGGCAAGCCCTTTGCCGCGCCTGGCCTGCATGACATGTTCGACCGGTTCGACGGTGCCAGCAAACCGATCGTCGCCGCGATCCATGGCACGGCGCTGGGTGGCGGGCTGGAACTGGCGCTGGCCTGCCATTATCGCGTCGCCGTGCCCACCGCCAAGCTCGGGCTGCCCGAAGTGGCGCTAGGCCTGCTGCCTGGCGCCGGCGGCACGCAGCGCGCCCCGCGTCTGATCGGCGTGGCCCATGCGCTGGACCTGATCGTCGGCGGCAAACCGGTCGGTGCGGCGCAGGCCCTGCGCATCGGCCTGATCGATCGCGTGCTGGAAGGCCAGGACATGCGCGCCGAGGCCGTGGCCTACGCCCGCGAACTGGTGGCAAGCGGCGCCCCGCTGCGCCGCACGCGCGACTTGCCGGCCGACCTTACCCCGCAGGAGGCCTCCGCCACGATCGCCGACTATCGCGCCCGCCATGCGAAAAGCTTCGTCGGCTTCAAGGCGCCGGGCAACATCGTGCGCGCGATCGAGGCGGCCACCGACCGTCCGTTCGAGGCCGGGCTGACCCGCGAATGGGAACTGTTTGATGAACTGATGGCCAGCCCGGAATCGGCCGCCCAGCGCCACATCTTCTTCGCCGAACGCGCCGCCGCCAAAGTGCCGGTGGCACGCGATTGCGGCGAAGTGGCGATCGCCTCGGTCGCGGTGGTGGGCGCGGGCACGATGGGCAGCGGCATCATGCTGGCGTTCCTCAACGCCGGCTTTCCGGTGACGATGATCGACGTGAACCCGGCAGCGCTGGAGCGTGGCGCCGCGCATGTGCGCGCCACGCTGGAGGCGCTGGCCAGCAAGGGCCGGATCACGCCAGGCGTGCGCGACGCGCGCCTGGCCGCCTTTGCCTCGGCCGCGGCGCTCGATGCCGTGTCGCATGCCGATCTGGTGGTGGAAGCCGTGTTCGAACGGCTTGACTTGAAGCAGCAGGTGTTCCGCCAGATCGATGCGCTGGCCAAGCCGGGCGCGGTGCTGGCGTCCAACACCTCGTTCCTCGATCTTGACGCGATTGCCGCCGTCACCGCCCGCCCGGCGGACGTGGTCGGGCTGCACTTCTTTGCGCCGGCGAACATCATGCGCCTGCTCGAGGTGGTGCGCGGGGCCAGGACCAGCGACCGCGTGATCCAGACCGCCATGACGCTGGGCCGCAAGCTGGGCAAGGTGGCGGTGCTGTCGGGTGTGTGTGATGGCTTCATTGCCAACCGGGCGATGGCGCGTCGCAGCGAAGCGGCCGATCGCCTGCTGGAGCAGGGCGTAATGCCGTGGGACGTGGACGCGGCCATGGTCGGCTATGGCTTTCCGATGGGGCCGTTCCAGATGATGGACCTTGTTGGCCTGGATGTGATCGGCTGGGACAAGGAAAACACCGCCGGGCGCACGGTGCAGGAAGTGCTGTGCGAAGCCGGACGCCTGGGCCAGAAATCGGGCAGCGGCTATTACGACTATGACGCGCAGCGGCGTGGCACGCCCTCGGCTTTCGCCGAAGCCACGATCCGCGATTTTGCCGCGCGCTCGGGCCAGCCTGTACCCACGCTGTCGGCGCAGGATATCATCGAGAGCCTGCTCTTCCCGGTGGTAAACGAAGGGGCCAAGCTGCTGGAAGAAGGCATCGCGCTGCGCGCGTCAGACATCGATATGGCGCTTGTGGCGGGCTATGCCTGGCCGGTCTATACCGGTGGGCCGATGATCTGGGGTGACCACTGCGGCCTGGCGCGGATCGTGGCCGCGCTGGACGAGCAGATTGCCCAAGGTGCGCCGATCACGGTGTCCAACCTGCTGCGCACCAAGGCCGCTGCTGGCGAAACTTTCCTCTGAACGCAAGAAGGTGCCGCCCGATGCAACGATCGGGCGGCGCCTTTTTCCCGGATTGCCGAACAGCCGTCAAAGACTGCGGGCAATCAACTCCTTCATGATTTCCGACGTGCCGCCATAGATCCGCATCACGCGCGCGTCGCGCCAGATCCGGGCGATCGGATACTCGTTCATGTAGCCCGCGCCACCATGCAGTTGCAGCGCCTCGTCCGCCACGCGGCCGAGCAACTCGGTGTGATAGAGCTTGGCCGCAGAAGCCTCGGCCGTGGTCAGCTTCCCCGCCACGTGGCGATCCAGCGCCCAGTCGATATGGCTCCAGCCCACTTGCAGTTCTGCCTGAAGCGCTGCCAGCTGAAACCGGGTGTTCTGGAAATCGAACACCGTCTTGCCGAAAGCCTTGCGATCCTTGGTGAACGCCACAGCCTCGTCGAACGCGCGCTGCGCCAGGGCCTGCGCGCTGATGGCGATCGACAGGCGTTCCTGCGGCAATTGGGCCATGAGATAGACAAAGCCGGCGCCTTCCTCGCCCAGCCGGTTTTCGATCGGCACACGCACATCGCTGAAGAACAGTTCGGAAGTATCGGCCGAATGCTGGCCGATCTTGTCGAGATTGCGCCCACGGGAAAAACCGGGCCGCTCGGCCTCCACCAGGATCAGGGAAATGCCTTTGCCCCCGGCCGCGGGATCGGTCTTGGCCACCACGATCACCAGGTCGGCGAGCTGGCCGTTGGTGATGTAGGTCTTGTTGCCGTTGATCACATAGGCGTCGCCATCCCGCACCGCCGTGGTGCGGATGCCCTGAAGATCGCTGCCCGTGCCCGGCTCGGTCATGGCGATGGCGACGATCGCTTCTCCGGTGATCATGCGCGGCAGCCAGCGTGCCTTGAGTTCGTCGGACGCATAGTGGACGATGTAGTCCAGCACGATGTCCGATTGCAGGACCAGGCCCGCCGAACTGCCGGTATAGGCCAGTTCCTCGCCGATGACGGCGTTGTAACGGTAATCGAGACCCAGCCCGCCATGGTCTTCGGGCGCGGTGGGGCAGAGCAGGCCCGCTTCCCCGGCAGCGTGCCAGAAGGCGCGGTCGACAATGCCCTGCTCCTCCCAACGGTCAAGGTTGGGGAGCAAGTGGGCGACGAAGAACTTGCGCACGGCATCACGGAACAGCGCGAGTTCGTCGCTGGCGGCGGGCCGGGTCTCGATAGGGATCATGAAGGCTCCTGGTGCCGGGATCAGAACGTGAAACGAACCGACCCGCCATAGGTACGGGGCTGGGCCGGGACGAGATAGTTGAACGGGAAGCCGGCTCCGCGCAGATCGAGGCCGTAAGCCAGGGTTTTTTCCTGCAACAGGTTCTGCACCCAGGCCCGCAGCGTGACATTGCCGCGCGTCCAGGTGATCGCGCCGTTGACCTTGACGTAGGCACCCTGCTGCAATTCGGAATTGACCTGGGCACCGCCAGCGGCGTTGACGGCGTTGAACGGCGAGAAGAACTGGCGGCTGACGTAGTTGAGGTTGGGAGAGAAGGTCAGCGGCCCGCCGGCAATGTCGAGCGGTGCCCAGTCAAACCCGCCCTGCGCCGTCCAGCGCGGCGCGAAAGGCAGGTCGTTGCCGGCAAGGTTCGTGCCGGAAAGCGTGAGTTCCTTGTAGGTGGCGTGGAGATAGCCGACCGACGCATTGACCGAGAAGCGCGAAGAGGCGCGATAGGTCGCCTCGCCTTCGAAGCCATAGCTTTCCGACTTGGGCGCGTTGAGCAGGAACGAGACCGGGCCAGTCCGCGTATCCTGCAACTGCTGGTTCTGGTAATCGTAATAGAAGGCGGCGAGGGCGAGGGACAGCCGGCGATCGAGGAAACGGCCCTTGGCGCCGATTTCATAGGCGTTGACGTATTCCGGCTTGATATAGGTAATCCCGGCCGAATTGGTGTAGCCACCGCCGTTGAACGCGCCGGAACGATAGCCGCGGTTATAGCTGGCATAGAGCAGCGTACCGCTGTCGAACGTATAGGTCAGCGCGGCGCGGCCGGTAAGTGCGTTGTTGCGCCCCTTGATGGCATAGCGCGCGTTGGCGTCATAAGGGCAGGTGCCGACGCCGGTGGTGCAGGGCACCGTGGTGAACAGCGGCGTGCGCGTGCCGCCGAAAGCGCCCATGAAGAGATAGGCGTAGCCATCGTCATAGGCCGAGCGATCGGCGCTGTAGCGCAGGCCGATCGTGGCCACGAGCCTGGGCGTCAGGTTCACGTCGGTCTGCCCGAACACCGCATAAGTACGCCGCACCTGGCGGAAATGTTGGAAGAACCCACCGTCCACGCCTGGCGCGATGGCGCTGCCGATATCGAAGCCGTTGTCAGAGACGGTCTTGTCCCAGCCATAGAACACGCCGGCCACGGCCTTGACCGCCTTGCCTTCGTAGTTGAAGCGGGCTTCCTCGCTGAACTGGTCGAACTTGGCCTTCTGTTGAAGATCGAGGATATCGAGCGGCGAACCGTCGGCATCGAATGCGGCGTCGAGCAGGCCATTGCCGATGGCGGTGATCGACGTGAACGAGAGGCGCGGCGACAGTTCGTAGGAAATCTTGGCCGAGGTGCCGTATTGCCGCGTGCGGTTTTGACCGATGCGATTTTCGTTGATTTCAAAGAAACCGGGCGCGGCGGTGGCGGCAAGCCCCTTGATCGGCTGCTGCGTGCCATTGGCGCGGCTGGCATAGGCCTTGATCACGATATCCAGCGGGCCTGCGCCGGGGCGGATATGCAGCGTGCCGCGCACCTGGAGGCTATCGACCGAGCCGGCGTCGGGCTGGCCGGGATAGATGTTGCGGAACTTGCCGTCGCCCTTTTCATAAGTGGCGGCCACGCGGAAGCCGAGTTCGTCTTCCACCATCGTCGTTTCGAGCGCGCCTTGCGCCTTGAACGTGTTGAAATTGCCATATCCGGCTTCGGCATAGCCGCGATTGCCCGACAGCGTCGGGGTGTTGGTGATGAAGTTGATCGCACCACCTGTGGTATTGCGGCCAAACAGGGTGCCCTGTGGCCCGCGCAGCACTTCCACGCGCTGAAGATCATAGAGCCCGCCGCCCTGGCCCACGCGGTTCACCATGTTGACGTCGTCGATGTAGACGCCAATCGGCGAGACCTGGTTCGGGTTATATTCGTTGGCCACGCTGACCCCGCGCAGCGCAAAGTTGGGCTGGGTATCGCCCATGGCGCTGTTGATCTGCAGGTTGGGCACGATCTGGCCAAGCTGATTGGCATTGGTCACGCCCTTGTTGCCCAACTGGTCGCCGCTGAGCGCGGTGATCGCGATCGGCACGGTCTGGATCGACTGCGAGCGCCGCTGCGCGGTGACGATAATGTCGCCGGGCGCGGCTGCGGGCGTGGCTTCGGCCGACGCCTCAGGCATAGCTTGCGCGTGAACCAAAGCGGGGGACCATGCACATCCTAGCAGGAATGCGAGTCGCGCGGTAACCACCTGAAGCCTCATGGGGTATCCTCTCTCGGTATGGCGGGCGTCTGATCGGCAGGAAGTCCGGCGCGCCCATTCGTCAAAGTTAATCGATCGATTGGCTAACTTCTATCGGCGGTCGCGCGGCGGTGTCAATACGCCTGCTTCGGAGTATTCTCCGAAGCGCCCGCCTGCATCCCCCCTTGCGATGTTAATTGATCGGTTTATGACTGCTGGGATGACGACGGCATCCGAAATCGCCCGCGAAGGAACCCTGCGTGCCGCTCGGCGCGAGACGGCACGTACCGCGCTGCTCAATGCCACGGCAGGAATCCTGTCTGAAGCCACCCAGATCGAAGCATCGCTGAGCGAAATCTCGCGGCGATCCGGCGTCAACTCCGCGATGATCAAGTATTATTTCGGCGACAAGCAGGGACTGCTGATGGCCTTGCTGGAGCGCGAGGCCGAACGGGAAATGAGCGGTCTCGACGCGCTGGTGGCGATGGATGTCTCGGCCGAGCGCAAGATGACGATCCACGTCGAGGGGATCGTCAACGCCTATTACCGCTCGCCCTATCTCAACCGGCTGGTGCATTACATGGTCGAAGCCGGCGGACCGGAAGCCAGCGCGCGCGTGTCGGACATGTTCATCACGCCGATGATGGCCGCCTATCGCCAGATCGTGGCCCAGGGCGTGCGCGAAGGCACAATGGTCGATGTCGATCCGGCCTTGCTCTATTACGCGCTGGTCGGCGCGGCCGATCATATCTTCTTCGCCGCCTATTCCGTGCCCACCACGCTGGGTGTGGCCAAGGTCGACGTGGGAATCAAGCAGGCCTACGCCACGCTGCTGCGCGACCTGTTCCTGCGCGGACTGCGCCCGGACAAAGACTGAACCGCTGAGAAATTGATCTTTTTTCCTCGACTGCGCGCGTCGGGAGCGAATGCGCGCGTCAAGGCGGTTTACAAGCGACGCGGTTTGCGTAAAAGGCGCTCTACAAAACCAATCAATCGATTAATAAAGATCGATGCAGCCAGAGGAGACCGACTCGCCATGGGCAATGCGTATATCTTTGACGCGGTGCGGACGCCGCGCGGCATCGGCAAGTCGGGCAAGGGCGCACTCGCCCATCTTCACCCGCAGCACCTCGCGGCAACAGTGCTTGAGGCTCTCGTCGCCCGCAACGGTCTCGCGGGCGCCGTGATCGACGATGTGATCTGGTCCACCTCCTCGCAGCGCGGCAAGCAGGGCGGCGACCTTGCCCGCATGGCCCTGCTCGACGCCGGGATGGACGTGCAGACCTCGGGCATGACGCTCGATCGGTTCTGCGGTGGGGGGATCACCGCCATAGCGCTCGCCGCCGGGCAGGTGATGGCCGGTCTGGAAGACGCGGTGATCGCCGGCGGCACCGAAATGATGAGCTTCACCGCCGATCGCGAAAGGGCCGAAGTGGCGGCCGGGCTTGGCCCGACGATGATGGGGGCGGGTAATGACCGGCTCGACCAGCGGCATCCGCAATCACACCAGGGCGTGTGTGCCGATGCGGTCGCCAGCATGGAGGGGATCACGCGCGAGGCGCTTGACGCATTTGCTGCCGAAAGCCAGCGTCGCGCGGCGATTGCCATCGCCGAAAAGCGCTTTGCCCGTTCGGTCGTGCCCGTGCGCGACGACGCCGGGGCGGTGGTGCTCGACCACGAGGAGTTTCCCCGCCCGCAGACCACGGCCGAAAGCCTGGCACAGCTCAAGCCTGCCTTCGCCGACTTGATGGACATGCCCTACAATGAGGCCGGCGATACCTTTCGCCGGCAGATCGCGCGGCGCTATCACGATCTGGAGATCGTGCCGGTGCACCATGCCGGCAGCAGTTCGGGCGTGGTCGATGGCGCCGCAGCCGTACTGGTCGGCTCGCGCGCATTTGGCGAGCGTCATGGCCTGGTGCCCCGCGCCCGGGTGGTGGCGGCGGTGAACGCGGGCGATGATCCCACGCTGATGCTCAACGCGCCGGTGCCCGCCGCCCGCAAGGCCCTGGCCCGTGCTGGCCTGGGCGTGGCGGACATCGATCTGTGGGAAATCAACGAGGCGTTTGCCGTGGTGCCGGAAAAGGTCATCCGCGACCTGGGGCTCGATCGCGACAAGGTCAACGTCAACGGCGGGGCGATCGCGCTGGGCCACCCAATCGGCGCGACCGGCGCTATCCTGGTGGGCACGTTGCTGGACGAGCTGGAGCGCACCGGCCAGCGCCTGGGCCTCGCCACGATGTGCGCGGCCGGCGGCATGGCCCCGGCGATCATCATCGAGCGCATTACCGCTTACGCCTAATCGAGAGGAAGCCGATCAGATGAAAATTGGACCATCCACTGTTGCCGTGGTCACCGGCGGCGCATCGGGCCTGGGCGCCGCGACTGCGCGCGCCTTGGCAGCACGCGGCGCCAAGGTGACGCTGTTCGATCTCAATGCAACCCTGGGCAGCAGCCTGGCGGCGGAAATCGACGGCCATTTCGCGCAGGTTGACGTGACCAACGAAGCATCGGTCGATGCCGGGTTTGCCGCCGCACGCGCCGCCCATGGCCAGGAAAGCGTGCTGGTGTGCTGCGCCGGCATCGGCTTTCCCGCCAAGACCGCCGCACGATCGCGCAAGGATGGCACGATCGGGCATTTCCCGCTCGATGCGTTCAATTCGGTTATTCAGGTAAACCTGGTCGGCACGTTCCGCTGCGTTGCCAAGGCGGCAGCCGGCATGCTTACGCTGGAACCTGGCGAGGATGGCGAGCGCGGCGCAATCGTGATGACCGCCTCGGTCGCGGCCGAGGATGGCCAGGTGGGCCAGGCCGCCTATTCGGCTTCCAAGGGTGGCATCGTCGGCATGACCCTACCCATTGCACGCGATCTTATGGGCGATGGCGTGCGGATCAACACTATCCTGCCGGGCATTTTCGATACCCCGCTGATGAATGCCGCGCCCGACGCGGTGAAGGAAACGCTGGCGGCATCGGTGCCGTTTCCCAAGCGCTTTGGCATGCCGGCCGAATACGCCGCGGCGGCGATCGGGCTGATCGAAAACAGCTATTTCAATGGTGAGGATGTGCGCCTCGATGGCGGCATCCGCATGGCGCCGCGCTGAGTGGCGGCGTGCCTTTTCCCGAGCAACAAGGACAGATGACTTATGCCTGAAGCCTATATCGTGGCCGCCGCGCGCACTGCCGGCGGCCGGCGCAAGGGCGCGCTGTCTGGCGTGCATCCGGCCGATCTTGGCGCCGTGGTGCTCAATGCCCTGATCGCGCGCGCGGGGATGGACCCGGCCGGCGTGGATGACGTGATCCTGGGCTGCGTTACCCAGGCGGGCGAGCAGGGTTCGGCCCTGGGCCGCAACGTGGTGCTGGCATCCAACCTGCCGCAATCGGTGCCGGGCGTGACGATCGATCGCCAGTGCGGATCGTCGCAACAGGCGCTGCACTTTGCCGCGCAAGCGGTGATGAGCGGAACCCAGGACGTGGTCATCGCGGCCGGCGTGGAAAGCATGACTCGCGTGCCGATGGGGTCGAACGTGGCGCTGCACACAGCGGCGGGGCTGGGCCAGGGCCCCTGGCCGGAATCGGTGCAGAGCCGCTTTGGCGTGCCGGCCTTCAACCAGTTCCATGGCGCCCAGGCGATTGCCGATAAGTATGGCTTCAGCCGCGAGGCGATGGACGCCTATGCCCTGGCCAGCCACGAGAAGGCCGCTGCAGCGATCGCGGCAGGGCATTTCGACGCTGAAATCGTGCCGGTGATGACGGCAGAGGGCCCGTTTGCACGCGACGAAGGCGTGCGCGCCGATGCCTCGCTGGATGCGCTGGCCGGCCTCAAGCCCTTGACCGAAGGCGGCTCGCTCACGGCGGGCAACGCCAGCCAGATGACCGATGGCGCATCGGGCGTGTTGGTGGCGAGCGAAGCGGCGCTCAAGCGCTACAATCTTTCGCCTATCGCGCGGATCGTCAACCTGACGGTGACCGCCGGCGATCCGGTGATCATGCTGGAAGAACCGATCCCGGCCACGCGCCGCGCGCTGCAACGCGCCGGCATGGCGCTGGGCGACATCGACCTGTTCGAAGTGAACGAGGCGTTTGCCTCCATCCCGATGGCGTGGCTGGCCGCGCTCGGGGCCGATCCGGCGCGCCTCAACGTGCGCGGCGGCGCGATTGCCCTGGGCCATCCGCTGGGGGCGTCGGGCACCAAGCTGATGACCACGCTGTTGCACGCCCTGTCGGCCACGGGTGGTCGCTATGGCCTGCAGACCATGTGTGAGGGCGGCGGGGTGGCGAACGTCACGATCGTGGAGCGCCTGGTCTAAGCTATAAGGCGCGGATCGTCGCGCGCAGCCAGGCTAGGCCCTGGTCTGCGCGCTGGCGGGCGTGCCAGATCAACGCGATGGGAATGCGCACTTCCTCATCCACCCGATCGAGCACGACGACATCGCCGCGCGCCACCGCCGGCGCGGCGATGCGCGCGGAAACGCGGGCGACCAGATCGGTGCGCGCCACCAGGGCCACGGCGGTCTGCGATTCATAGACGGTGATGCGGCTGGGTACGGTGGGGGTGGTGCGCCAATCGCCCAGATCCGCCTGCGCCGTGGCGCCGATCCCGGCGGGAAAGCCCGGCAGCGGCGCCGGGCCGCCGGGCGTAATGGTGATCCGCGCGGCCGGATCGATCGCGGCCAGTGGCAGGCGCTGGGTCACCACGGGATTATCCGGCGCGGCGATCCACACCATCTGTTCTTCGTAAAACGGTTCGACCACGATCCGTTCGGGCAGGCTCATCGCGGCGCCTAGGGCCAGATCAGCCGTGCCGTGGTCCAGCAGGGTGACCACCGCCTCCCCGGAAGGGACGATCCGCAGGCTGACGCCGGGCGCGACCTGCCGCACATGCGCCACCAGGGCCGGCACCATCAGGTGGCAGAAATAGGGGCTGGCCGCCAAGGTGAACGTGCGATCGGCGCGCGCCGGTTCGAACGCAGTGGGGGCCAGGGCGGCCTGGAACTGGACCAGGCCGCGCCGCACGCCGCCGGCAATTTCCTCTGCGCGCGCAGTGGGTTGCAAGCCGCTTTGCTGACGCAGGAACAGCGGATCGTCCATCGCGCGGCGCAGGCGCGCCAGGGCATGGCTGACCGCGGGCTGGGTCAGCCCGAGCTGGCGCGCGGCGCGGGTCACGCTGCGGGTTTCCATCAGCGCATCGAACACGCGCAGCAGGTTGAGGTCGAGAGCCATCATGCACACTGCTTATATCTAAATCGCCAAATAATCATTCGACTTATGGGCATGCAGCGATACGAGAGCCCCGAAACGGCGTCTTTGCGCGCCGGGGCGCGATGTGGGCAAAAGAATGGCACGAGATGATGTGGCGGGCAGTGGCCCGAACGCCAGCGTGGTGGCAGATCCGGCACCGCCGGCACGGCGGCAGCGGTGGCGCCTGCCCCTGTTGATCGGCGGGGTGGTAATCACAGCGGCGGTGGGAACCTGGCTCTATCTGGGCAGCCAGGGGCACGAAACCACCGACAACGCCTATATCCAGGCCGGCCTTGTTGCCGTCAGCGCCAACGTCAGCGGGCCGGTGATCGCGGTGGAGGTGCATGAAAACAGCCGCGTCAAGAAAGGCGACGTGCTGTTCCGCATCGATCCCGCGCCGTTCCAGGTGGCCGTGGCGGCGGCCGAGGCAGACTTGGCCAATGCCCGCACCCAGGTAGAGGCGCAGCGCGCCACTTATGCTCAAGGCCAATCGGAACTGACGACGGCGCGCGCCCAACTGGACTATGCCATGCGCGAGGCGGCGCGGCAGAAGGCCTTGCTGGCGCAGAGCATTTCGTCGCAGAACCAGGCCGATCAGGCCGTGCTGGCCGAGCGCACCGCGCGCGCCGCCGTGGCCGCCGCGCAACAGCATAATGCCAGCCTTGCCGCCGGGCTTTCGGGCAAGGTCGATGCGCCGATCGCCGACCAACCTGCCGTCCGCCGCGCGCAGGCCGCGCTCGACCAGGCGCGGCTCAACCTGTCTTACACGGTGGTGCGCGCCGCGCAGGATGGCGTGGTGACCAAGGTGCCGCAATTGCAGGTGGGCAGCTATGTCACGGCAGCCAAGCCGGTGTTCACCCTGGCCGGCACGCATCTGTGGATCGAGGCGAATTTCAAGGAAAACCAGCTTGATCAGATGCGCATCGGGCAGCGGGCGACGGTCCGGCTCGATGCTTTCCCCTCGCTCCACCTGCGCGCGCGCCTGGCCAGCTTCAGTCCCGGCACGGGCAACAGCTTTGCCCTGCTGCCGGCCGAAAACGCCACGGGCAACTGGGTAAAGGTGGTGCAGCGCCTGCCGGTGGAGTTCGAGATCGAGAACCCGCCGGCCGGGGTGCCGCTCCATGCCGGTTTGAGCGCGGAAGTGACGGTCGATACCAGGGGTGCCGGCAGCGGGCAGGCCGCGCGCCCATGACCACGGCGATGACCGCGGGCTATCCGCCGGCCGGGGTGCGGCGCATGGTCACCGCCTCGGTCATGGCCGCGACGGTGATGAACTCGCTGGACAGCACGATCGCCAACGTCGCCCTGCCGCATATCCAGGGCAGCGTTTCGGCCTCGGCCGACGAGATCACCTGGGTGCTGACGTCGTACATCGTCGCCGCCGCGATCTGCACGCCGCTGACCGGGTGGCTGGCCGGACGGTTTGGCCGACGGCGGCTGATGCTGTGGTCGATCGTGGGGTTCACCATCGCCTCGGGCCTGTGTGGCATGGCCACCAATCTTACCGAAATCGTGGGATTCCGCCTGTTGCAGGGCGTGTTCGGCGCGGCGCTGGTGCCGATGAGCCAGGCCATCCTGCTCGATATCAACCCGCCCGAACGCCATGGCCCGGCCATGTCGGTGTGGTCGATGGGCGCGGTGCTGGGACCGATCGTGGGGCCGGCGCTGGGTGGCTGGCTGACCGATAACCTGACGTGGCGGTGGGTGTTTTTCATCAACCTGCCGATCGGCGCGCTGGCCTTTGCCGGCTTGTCGCTATTCCTCAAGGAAAGCCCGCAACGTACGCAGACCCGGCTCGACCTGTTCGGCTTTGCCATGCTGGGCCTGGCGGTGGGTTCGCTGCAACTGATGCTTGATCGCGGACAGACCAAGGACTGGTTCAGTGCCACCGAGATCGTGGTCGAGGCCATGCTCGCGCTGCTCTTTGCCTATCTGTTCGTGGTGCACATCCTGACAGCGCGGCGCCCGTTCATCGATCTGGCCTTGTTTGCCAACCGCAATTTCACGCTGGGTTCGATCTTCGGCTTTTTCCTGGGCGTGCTGGTCTTTTCGGTGCTCGCCCTGCTGCCGCCCATGTTGGAAGGGCTGATGCACTATCCCGTGGTGCTGACCGGCCTCGTCACCGCGCCGCGCGGGGTGGGGTCGCTGATCGCGATGATGCTGGCCGGCCGGCTGATCAAGCGTGTCGATGCGCGGCTGCTGATTCTGATCGGGTTTATCCTGAGCGCCTGGTCGATGTATCGGATGAGCGCGTTTTCGCTGGGCATGGATGAAAGCCTGATGATCTGGTCGGGCTTCATCCAGGGTTTGGGGACCGGCATGATCTTTGTGCCACTGTCCACCATCACGTTTGCCACGCTCGATCCCCGGTTCCGCAACGAAGGTGCGGCGATGTTCACGCTGATCCGCAACATCGGCTCGGCCATCGGCATTTCGGTGCTGCAGGCGATGACCGTGCGCAACACCGCCACGGTGCATGCCCGCCTGGTCGAAGGCGTGCGGCCCGACAACCCCGTGCTGGCCTGGACAGCGCCGGGGCTGGATTTCCATGCGGCAGACCAGGTGGCGCGGATCAACGCGGCAATCACCAACCAGGCAGCCATGGTCGGCTATATCGATGCGTTCTGGGCACTGTTCCTGGTCACGCTGCTGGCCATTCCGCTGCTGCTGTTCCTGCGCGGGCCACGCCGCAGCCGGGATGGTGACGATCTTCATCTGCACATGGATTGACCGATGCGCGCCAGACGATGCCTTGTTCCGTTGGCTTTCTTCCCGGCTGCGCTGGTCGCCGGATGCACGGTCGGCCCCGATTTCCATCGTCCGGCCGCCCCTGTGGCCACGGCCTATCGTGCGGCCGACGATGTCGCGCCTGCTGCGGGCGCCGCGCCGCAGGCCACGCTGGGCGAAGGGCCGCAGGCGCAATGGTGGCGCGCGTTCGGTTCCGATGCGCTCGACCAGCTGGTCGATCAGGCGCTGGCCCATAACGAGAGCCTGGCCGCCAGCGATGCGACATTGGCGGCGGCGCAGGCGCAATGGCGCGCCGTGCTGGGCCGCCGCGCGCCGCAGATCGATGCCAATGCCCGCGCGGAACAGCAGCAGGTGAACCTGGCGGCGTTCGGATTTGGCGCGTCACCCGCGCTGGGGCTGGATGGCAATCCCGATTTCCATCTCTATTCGGTGGGCGGCGGCGTCAGCTATGACCTCGATCTGTTCGGTGGCCTCAAGCGCCAGGCTGAACAAAGCGGCGCGCTGGCCCTGGCGCAGCAGCGCCAGACCGAGGCCGCGCATCTGGCGCTGGCCGGCCAGGTGGTGAACCAGGTGCTGACCATCGCCGCGATCCGCAGCCAGATGGCCGCGCAGCAGGCGCTGCTCAGCGATGACGCGCGCAATCTCGACCTCATGCAAAAGCGCCAGCAGGGGGGCGAGGGCACGGCGGTAGAAGTCCTGAGCGCGCAGGCGCAGCTCGCCGCAGACCGGCCGGCCTTGCCTGCCTTGCAGCAGCAACTGGCCCAGGCGCGGGCGATGCTGTCGACATTGCTGGGCATCACGCCCGATGCGCTGGGTGCCACCGATTTCACGCTGGAGCAGTTTGCCCTGCCGGCGCAGGTGCCGGTCTCGCTGCCTTCGGCGCTGGTGCACAAGCGGCCCGATATCCTCGCGGCCGAGGCGCAGTTGCATGCCGCGACGGCCGAGATTGGCGTGGCCACTGCGCGGCTCTATCCCAACATCACCCTGGGCGCGACGCTGGAACAGGGTGCGCCGGGGCTGGGCGATCTTACCGCCAATGCCTTTCGCGGATATGATATCTTCGCCGGGCTTACTGCGCCGATCTTTCACGGCGGCACGCTCAAGGCGCAGCGCGAGGCGGCCGTGGCGCGGGCGCGGGCGGCCGACCACACTTATCGCCAGACGGTGCTAACAGCCTTTGCCCAGGTGGCGGAACTGCTCCACGCGCTCGACAACGATGCGCAAGGCGTGGCGATGCAGCAGGATGCCCTGGCCGTGGCCGATCGCGCCCGCACGCTGTCGCGCAAGAGCTTTGACGTGGGCAACAGCGGCGTGTTGCAGGTGATCGACAGCCAGCGCACCTGGCAGCGCGCCAGCACCGCGCTGGTGCAGGCGCGCGCGCAGCAGTTCCTCAATGTCGCGCGGCTTTATGTGGCGACGGCTGGGGGGTGGGTGACGGAGTGATGGGTGATGTTGGTGTGTGGCTTCCACCACCCCCCTACCCCCTCCTCTAAAGAGGATGGGGCTTAAAAACAGGATGTTAACTCCCCCTCCTCTTCAGAGGAGGGGGGCGGGGGGTGGTGGAACCCTAGCGCCTACTTCCCATAACTACCCGGCTCTGGCCACCATGTTAGCGTGTGGGCATCATGCGCCGAGGTCCAGATGCCGGCTGGGCTGAACCGCAGGCCACCGCTGCCGGCAGGCTTGCCCACGCGGGCGTCGATCGCCATGGTTTGCGCGTCGATCACGGCAAAGACCTGATCATCGGTGGTGCGCAGCCACACCTTGCCGGCGCCGGTATCGATATCCCCCCACTTGAGATTTTCGCCCACCTTTACCCGGCCAAGCAGCGCGCCGGTCTTCGGGTCGATGCGCGCCAGGGTGCCATCGCCCTGTTCCTGCACCCAGACGCTGCCTTTGCCGGCCGCCAGGAAACCCGGCGCCTTGCCCAGCGGGGTGCGCGCGGTGACGGTGTTGGTGGCCGGATCAATGCGCTGCAGGCTCTGTTGCGCGGCGCTGACCACCCAGATCGCGCCTTCGCCAGCGGCCATGTACCAGCTGCCGGGATCGACCGGCACGGTGGCAATCACCGTGTTGGTGGCCGGATCGATGCGCGAGACCACGCCCTTGGCATCGCTCGCCACCCAGATCGAGCCTGCGCCGGCCACGACATTGAGTTCGCCTTCCTTGTCGTTGGCAATGCCGCTGGCAATCGTGGCGACAAGCTTGCCCGTTGCGGTGTCGATGCGGTTGACGGTGCGATCGGCGCAATTGGCCACCCACAGTGCGCCATCGGCAATAGCCATGCCGCCGCAGGGATGGGCCAGCGGCACTGTCGCCTTCATGCCGGTGAGTGACCATTGCTCCACCCGGCCGCGATTGGTGGCCCAGACGGTGTCGCCATCGACGGCGAGGAAATCGGCAAAGCCGGGGACGGCGATGACCTTGGGTTTGGGGGCGGCGTGGGCGGCAATGGGGGCCGCAAATGGGGCGAGCGCCAGGAGCGTGGCGGCAACAAAGCGCTTCATCGGCTTTCCTCCTCTTCGTCACCCCGGACTTGATCCGAGGTCCAGCTTGCTTCCTTTCCCGCCGCTCAAAGGAAGCGGGACCCCGGATCAAGTCCGGGGTGACGAAATATGATGGTGGTCAGGCCTTCTGCGCGATGAAGGCGCGCCAGCCACCCAGGTCGGTAATGTCTTGCGCGCCGGTGATCGCGCGCGGTTCGGCAACGAAGCCTTTGACGCTGCTGCCATCAGCCAGGGTGACCGTACCGATCGCCAGCGGCGCGGGCACTTCGACGGTAAAGCTGCCGAACTCGGCCACGCCCAACTCGTAAACTTCCACCGCAATCGCCGCGCCTTCGTCTCCGGCATGGATCAGCGCCGGCTTGGGCGGCACGCTGTCGGCCATGGCATAGAGGCGATAGCTGGGCGCGGTGGTGGTCGCTTCCACGAAAGTGGCGTTGCGGCTGGTCAGCTGCCAGTGCAGCGGCATGTCCTTCAAATGGGCGCCAACCACGGCGAGTTTCACGGTCTGCATCTTGCCCTCCAGATCGAGCGGGGGTGGGGGTGGCAGCTGCGCCACCGAAAGATAGGCATCGGCCAGATCGAGCAGCGCGCGGTCGCTGTCGGCCGGGCCGATCAGCGTGATGCCAAAGCCGGTGGCGTTGTGGCGCACCCCGGCCGGCACGGCGAGCGCCGCCATGTCGAGCAGATTGACGAAGTTGGTATAGGCGCCAAGGTTGCTGTTGAGCGCGATGGGCGCGGCCTGCAATTCGGCGACGCGATAGGCCGTGCCGGTGGTGGGGAACGCCAGTGCGTCGATCTCGTCCCACAGCTGGTCGGCATGGCGCTTCAATTCGGCCAGACGATAGATGCCGTTGAACAGCTCGACCGCGCTTTTTTCCAGGCCGGGTTCGACCACGGCGCGCACGGTGGGATCGATCGCGCCGGGATTGCTGGCCAGCAGCGACGCCAGCGCGGCGGTGCGTTCCGCCACCCACGGCCCGCCATAGAGCAGCAGCGCGGCCTCTTGCAGCGGGGCATAGTCGATTTCGACCAAGGTGCCGATTTCGGCAAGCTGACCCAGCGCGCGGTCATAGAGAAATTCCGATTCCGCATCACCAAACCACTGGCGCTGTGCGCGCCTGGGCACGCCGATCACGCGGCCAGCAATCGGCTTGTCGGCCAGCGATTTCGACCAGGGATCGGCGGCGTCATAGCCGGCGACGACATGATCGATCAGTCGCGCATCGGCGGTATCGCCGGTGAAAACCGAAATGCAATCGAGCGAGCGGCAGGCTGGCACGAGGCCAGATGTGGACCAGCGCCCCTTGCTGGGCTTCATGCCGATAAGATGGTTGAACGCGGCGGGCACGCGGCCCGAACCGGCAGTATCGGTGCCGAGCGCGAACGGCACCAGTCCAGCGGCCACTGCGATTGACGAGCCAGAACTGGACCCGCCCGAGACATAGGCGAGGTTGCTGGCATTGCGCGGAATGCCATAGGGGCTGCGCGTGCCGACCAGGCCGGTAGCAAACTGATCGAGGTTGGTCTTGCCCACGCAGATCGCGCCGGCCGCCTCAAGCCGGGCCACGACTGTCGCCGATCCTGATGGGCTATAGGCAAAGGCCGGGCAGGCGGCGGTGGTCGCAAGGCCCGCCACGTCGATATTGTCTTTCACCGCAAAGGGCACGCCGGCCAGCGGCAGGTGTTCGCCCGCCGCCACGCGAGCATCGACGGCGCGGGCAGCGTCCAGCAGGGCGGCATCGGCCGGGCGGCTGATCCAGATCTGCGGCTGCACGGCATCATAGGCCGCGATGCGCGCCAGTGCCTGCTCCATCGCGGCGAGCGCTGTGGTTTGCCCGCTGCCAACCGCCTGGGCGAGGGCGGCGGCCGAAAGGCGCGGTGCCGGCCCGCTCATGCCGCGTGCCGGCGCAGGGCGAGCATCGGCGCGCCGGGTTGCAGGGCCTGCTTTTCCTGCATGTAGAGCGCGGCGACCACGCCGCTGCCGGGGCTTTCCACCGCGCACTCCATCTTCATCGCCTCCAGCACGGCGATGGTATCGCCAGCCTTGACCTCGTCTCCTTCGGCGACGAGCAGCTTCCACACGCTGCCGCCAAAGGGCGCTTCCACCAGATCGGCGCCATCGGGCACGTCCACGCTGCCGGCCACGGGGGCATCGGCATCGGCCAGGTCCGTCACGCGGTCGAACTCGCCACGGCGCTGCCAATCGGCGCGTTCCGCGTCGAAAGCGGCCACGCGCTGGGCTTCGAACGCGGCGATTTCAGCGGCATTGTCGGCCAGGAACTGGCGGTAATCGGCGAGGCGAAACTCCGATGGCTCGATCTGGATCGACCGGCGCCCAGTGGGAAAGTCGCGGCGCCATTCCACCAGTTCATCGGCGCTCACCGGATAGAACCGGATCTGGTCGAAGAAGCGCAGCAGCCAGGGCTTGCCCTCGATAAAGGCGTCGGTCTGGCGGTGGGTGTTCCACACCTGGATGGTGCGGCCAAACAGCTGGTATCCGCCCGGCCCCTCCATGCCATAGATGCACATATAGGCGCCGCCGATGCCAACCACATTGGGCGGGGTCCAGGTGCGGGCGGGGTTGTACTTGGTGGTAACCAGGCGGTGGCGTGGATCGACCGGGGTGGCCACCGGCGCGCCCAGGTACACGTCACCCAGGCCCATGACGAGGTAGTTAGCCTCGAAGATCAGGTTCTCCACGGCGGCGGCATCGGGCAAGCCGTTGACGCGACGGATGAACTCGATGTTGTCGGGGCACCAAGGCGCATCGTCGCGCACCGCGCCCATGTACTTCTGGATGGTTTCCAGCGTGGCGGGGTCGCGCCAGCTCAACGGCAGGTGGACGATGCGCGAGGGGATGGTGAAATCTTCCAGATCGCCCAGGCGCTCCTCCGCCTCCACCAGCGCGGCGAGCATGGCCTGCTGATCGAGGCTTTGCCCGTCGAAATGGACCTGCAGCGAGCGGATGCCCGGCACAACGTCGATCACACCGGGCAACGCCATGCGTTCCAGCTCGGTCATCAAGGCATGCACGCGGATGCGCAACTCGATATCCAGCGTGATCGGGCCGTATTCGACCAGGATATTGCGATCACCCTGCTGGCGATAGACCGTGCGCGGGCGCGTGCCGTGCCCGGCGATCTCCGCCAGGATAGGCGAAAGCGTCTCGATCTCGCGCGCGGGGCGCGGCGCCGGGGGCGTGCCATCGGCCACCAGCGCGCGCTGCGCCGCATCGGCGGCCTGCGCATCGGCGATGGATACCGGCACGAAGCGCAGGCGATCGCCCGGCACGAGTTGCCCGATCTTCCAGCGATCGGCCGCGATCACCACGAAGGGGCAGACGAAGCCGCCGAGCGAGGGGCCATCAGGGCCAAGGATGATCGGCATGTCGCCGGTGAAATCCACCGCGCCGATGGCATAAGGATTGTCGTGGATGTTCGAGGGATGCAGTCCGGCCTCCCCGCCATCGGCGCGCGCCCATTGTGGCTTGGGGCCGATCAGGCGCACCCCGGTGCGGTTGGAGTTGTAGTGGACCTGCCAATCGGCGCCCACCACCATCGCGATGTCTTCATCGGTGAAGAAATCGGGCGCGCCATGCGGGCCATAGAGCACGCGCAGCGTCCATTCGCTGCCCATGGCGGGCAGGGCCACCGCCGGCAGCGGCGCAGCGGTTTCCTCGTCGCCCAGGTGCAGCACATCGCCTGCCACCAGGCGCCGCGCGGCATGGCCGCCGAACTGGCCCAGTTCGAACGTGGCGCGGCTGCCCAGGTAGGGCGCGATATCGAGGCCACCGCCGATCAGCAGATAGCCGCGCATGCCACCGCCGCGCGTGCGGCCGGTGGCCAGCGTCTGCCCGGCGGCCACGGCAATAACCTCGCCCAGCGGCACCGCCACGCCATCGAGCGTCGCGCCGAAATCGGCCCCGGTCAGGCAGATACGCGCCGGTGCGGTGAACGCCAGGGTTGGCCCGGTGTGCGTCATTTCGAGGCCAGCCATGCCTTCGGGATTGCCGAGCAGACGGTTGCCCAGGCGGAACGATTGATCGTCCATCGGCCCCGAGGGCGGCACGCCCACGGCCCACAGGTGCTGGCGGCCCGGCCAGTCCTGCACCGTGGTGGCCGTGCCGCCGGCGATCACGCGCAGGCTGGCGGGCACGAAGCTGATCGTGTCGAGCACGCGGGTCGAAACCTCCCCGCTGGTGAACGCCGGGCTCGCCACCACCTGGCGCAGCCAGCGCAGGTTGGTTTCGATGCCGTCGATGCGCGTGGCGGCCAGTGCCTGCTGCATCGCCGCCACGGCCGCTTCGCGCGTGGGGGCATGCACGATCAGCTTGGCCAGCATGGGATCGTACCATGCGCTCACTTCGGTGCCCGCGACCACCCAGGTTTCGGTGCGGATATCGGCGGGAAATTCCACCGCCGTCAGCGTGCCGGAGGTTGGTCGGTAGTCCAGCGCGGGATCCTCGGCATAGAGGCGCACTTGCACCGAATGGCCCGACGGCGTGGTGGGTGCGCTGTCCAGAAACGTGAAGTCACCCGCGCCGCCGCGCACCATCCATGCGACCAGGTCTAGCCCCATAACCTCTTCGGTCACGCCGTGTTCGACCTGAAGCCGGGTGTTCATTTCCAGGAAAAAGAACTCCTTACGATCGGCATCGTAGAGAAATTCTACCGTCCCGGCCGAGCGGTAGCGCGCCGCCTCGCCCAGGCGGATGGCGGCGGCATAGAGATCCGCGCGGACGCTTTCGGGCAGCAGCGGCGCGGGGGCTTCTTCCACCACCTTCTGGTTGCGGCGTTGCAGCGAGCAATCGCGCTCCCCCAGGGCGACGATGCGCCCCGCGCCATCGCCAAAGATCTGCACTTCGACATGGCGGGCGCGGCGCACATAGCGTTCCAGGAACACGCCGGCGTCGCCGAAATTGCTCTGCCCCAGGCGCGCCACGGTGGCAAAGCCCTCGCGCACGTCGGCCTCGGTCTCGCACACGCGCATGCCGATGCCGCCACCGCCCGCCGTGGCCTTGAGCATGATGGGATAGCCGATGGCCTCAGCCGCCTCCACCGCCTCGTCCTCGCTGGTCAGCAGGTCGCTCCCCGGCGCCAGCGGCACGCCATGGGCCTTGGCCAGTTCGCGCGCGCTGTGCTTGAGGCCGAAAGTGCGGATATTGTCGGGCGTGGGGCCGATGAAGACAATGCCCTCTGCCGCGCAGGCATCGGCAAATTCGACGTTTTCCGCCAGGAAGCCATAGCCGGGGTGGATCGCGCCGGCGCCGGTCTGCTTGGCCGCAGCGATGATCGCGGGAATGTTGAGATAGCTTTCGCTGGCGCGTGCCGGGCCGATGCACACGGCCTCGTCCGCCAGGGCGACATGGGCCGATCCCTCGTCCGCCTCGGAATAGACAGTGACAGAGCGCAGGCCCAGCTGGCGCAGGGTGCGGATGATCCGGGTGGCGATCGCGCCACGATTGGCGATGAGGACGGTATCGAACATCATGCCGCCACGATCATGCGCACGGGGGTGGGATTGAACGCATTGCAGGGATTGTTGATCTGCGGGCAGTTGGACACCACCACGACCACGTCCATCTCGGCCTTGAGGTCCACCGTTAGGCCCGGCGCGGAAATCCCGTCGACGATGCCCAGCGCGCCATCGGCTTCCACCGGCACGTTCATGAAGAAGTTGATGTTCGACACGATGTCCCGCTTGCCGCGCCCTTCCCACAGGTTGGCCTCCAGGAAGTTTTCGACACAGGCATGTTGCCACTTGGTATGATGACCATAGCGCAAGGTATTGGATTCACAGGAACAGGCCCCGCCAATCGTATCGTGATAGTCCACCGCGCTGGCCGCGATGGTCATCATCGGGCGCCCTTCGTTGGACAAGAGCGTGGTGCCCGTGCGCAGGAACAGGTTGCCCTGCGCCGCCACGGTATCCTGCGCGGAATAGCGTTCGGCATCGTCGGCCGCGCTGTAGAGCAGGAAATCGACCGCCTGGTTGCCCTCCAGATCGACGATGCGCAGCGTCTGCCCCTTGGCGACATGATAGAGCCAGGGGGCGCGGGCCGGCACGATCTCGTCGTGAACGATAGTGCCGGACAGGCCGGCAAGGTGGGTATCGGTTGACATCGCAATCCGTCCTTCGCGTTTAGCGGCGGAAATAGTCTTCGACATTGAGGAAGGCGCGCAGGCCTTCGGGTGTCGCGTTGCGGATGGGATCGTTGCCCAGCGTTGCAGGCCCGCGCCAGGCCGTGGCGCGCAGCGGCGTGACGCTGTATTCCGCGCGCGGATCAAGCACGTGGGGCACATTGGCAATGACCACGATCACGTCCATTTCGGCGCGCAGCAGCACCTGCCGGCCGGCCGCGAACGGGCCGACCAGCGGCGTGATCGTGCCGTCTTCCTCGATCCGCGTGCCCTTGAACAGGTTGATGCAGGGATGCACGTCGCGCCGCGTGAGGCCATGCTTGGCTGCGCCGAGCAGGAACCGGTCGCGCCCGTTGGGGCAGGCGCCGCTGTTGCGGCCTTCGCCATATTTGGCAGCATTGCTGGCCGCGTTCGATGTGCCGGCAAAGCAATCGTGCGTACCGGCATCATCCTCCACGATGCTGAGCAGCACGCGGCCCATGTCCGACAGCAAGAGCTTGCCCGCGCCGAGATAGGCGTTCCACTGCACCTTGACCGTATCGGCCACGTTGAGCCGCTCGGTCGGCATGGCGGCGTTGAAGACCTGCAGCCCGGCACAGGCATCGCCACGCGTATCGATCAGGCGCAGCCGCGTGCCGCGTGCCAGAAGCCGCGTGGCATAGCCGCCGGCGGCGATGGTTTCTTCCCACACCAGGTCTGCCGGATCGACACCCTCGGGCAGATCATCAGCCTTGGGCGGCAGCACCGGCATGGTTTCCACCACCGTGCCGCCCATGCTGCGGGCATGATCGCGCGCGGCGAGCGGGTTGGCGAGGTTGGCTCCGGCGGCTGCCGGGGTTGGGGCCGGGGAAGGGGTGAGCGTATCGGTCATGCGGCCGCTCCATTGCTGGCGCTCTTGCCGTCGTCCTGAACATAGATCGGCGGCAGCAGGGCAGTGGTGGTGACGAGTTCGAGCTGTTGCACGCCGCGCACGCGGCGCAGCGCATCGGAAAGTTCTTTCAGCCGCACGGCCGGGCCCTGCACCAGCAAGACTTCCAGGCTCTGGTCGTCTTCCAGGAACACGTGCTGGGCGGAAATCACCTCCTTGAGGTAATCGGCCTGGGTCTGCGCCAACTGGTGGCGCACCCGGCCCCGGTCGCCGCGATAGACCATGGTGATCGTGCCGGCGAGCATCTCGTCCGGGCGGGTCAGCGCTTCGTGGTCGGCCAGGGCATGGCGGATCAGCTCGGCAATCAGTTGCGAGCGCGAGGGCAGCTGGCGCTCTTCCACCATCATGTCGAGCTTGCGGAACAGATCGGCCGGCAAGCTCATGCTGAGCCGCGCCAGGCTGGCGGGTTCGCTGCTCATGCGAGTTCCTCTCTTGTCATACGGCCACCTTTTGCGGCGGCGTCTTGTCTTCCGGCGCGGCGGTTTCGGCCGGCGC
Source organism: Novosphingobium sp. SG754 (assembly GCF_013149315.1). NCBI lineage: Bacteria > Pseudomonadati > Pseudomonadota > Alphaproteobacteria > Sphingomonadales > Sphingomonadaceae > Novosphingobium > Novosphingobium sp. SG754. The sequence goes on from NZ_JABGCC010000003.1 coordinate 564,625, forward strand.
TTCGTCTTCGCGCGGGCGCAGCGGCAGGTCATAGACCACGGTGGCGCCATAGCGGTGCGGGGCGTGGGGATCGTGGCGCCGCTTGTCGAGCGCCAGCACGCGGGTGCCGAGCGAGAACGCCTCGCGGATGTCGTGGGTGACCATGATCACCGTCAGCGCGTGTTCGCGCCACAGACGGCGGATCAGCACGTGCATGTCGGCACGGATACCGGGATCGAGCGCGCCGAACGGCTCATCCAGCAAGAGGATGCGCGGCCGCTTGAGCAGGGCCTGGGCAATCGCCAGGCGCTGCTGCATCCCGCCCGACATCTGCGCCGGATAGAGCTGCAGTGCATCGCCCAGGCCAACCGCCTCGAGCATGGCGACAGCCTCGTCGCGCGCAGCGCGACGGGCGCTGCCAAACAGGCGCGCGAGCAGCGGCGCTTGCGCGCATTCCAGGCCGAACATGGTGTTCTGCAAGGCGGTGAGATGGGGAAACACCGAATAGCGCTGAAACACCACACCGCGATCGGGGCCGCATTCGGGCGGCAGCACCGCGCCATCCAGGCTGATCGTGCCCCGGCTTGGCGCCTCTTGCCCCAGGACCAGGCGTAGCAGGCTGCTCTTGCCCGCGCCCGATGGCCCGACGATCGAGACGAAACTGCCGGCCGCCACATCGAGATTGATCTTTTCCAGGACGATCTTGTCCCCGAATTCGACCCAGATATCGCGAAGGGAAAGGAGCGCGGTCAATGGCTTGCTCCATGAGCCCAGGGAAACAGGCGGCGGCTGGCGAGGGACAGGGCAAAGTCCAGGGTAATCGCCAGAAGCGCGATCCACGCGACGTAGGGGATGATCACGTCCATCGCGAGGTAGCGCCGCACCAGGAAGATGCGATAGCCGAGGCCAGTATCGGCGGCGATCGCCTCGGCCGAGATGAGGAACACCCAGGCCGGCCCAAGCGCCAAGCGCACCGCCTGGATCAGGCGCGGCATGGCCTGGGGCAGGGCAACGCGGATCATGATCTGCCAGCTGCTGGCCCCCAGGGTCTGCGCCTTGATAATCTGTTCGCGCGGCAGGCTGGCGATATGATCGGTGATGTCGCGGATCATCGGCGGGGCGATGCCCACCACGATCAGCGCCACCTTGGCCGTTTCACCCAGGCCCAGCGCGATGAACAAGACCGGCAGCAGCGCGATTGGCGGGATCACCGCAATCGCGGTGACCAGTGGCCCCAGCGTGGCGCGCACCGGCGGTAACACGCCCAGCACCAGCCCGGCGACCAGCGCGCCCAGCGTGGCGATGCCCAGGCCCAGCCCCAGGCGCTCAAGGCTGGCGAACGTGTCGGTCCAGAACAGGAAATGGCCCGAAAGCGGATCGGCCTGAAACAGCAGGGCCGAAAGGCCGCGCGCCATGGCGTCGGGCAGCGGCAGGATCTTGTCACTGGGGTTGATCGCGTGGCGCTGCGCCGCCATGACGAGATAGAGCACCAGCAGCGCCAGGATCGGGACCGCGCCAGCGATCATCCTGTCATTGCGGCGCATCTTGCGGTTGACCCAGCGCATCGCGTGAACCCCTTGGAAACAGACGGCAAGCCCCGGCAGCGTGCCGGGCCTGCCGGATTAGAACCGCCGGATCAGAGCTTGCCGGCGGCTGCCAGCTTCATGAAGCTGTCGTCAAAGCGCAGCGTGACATGGGCGGGATCGCCCAGCGTCTTGCCACCCGGAAAGGCCATGCCAACCGCGTCAGCCGAACTGGCGCCCTTGAACAGACCCTTGGAAAAGCTGAAATCGCGCACCCGCGTCATCGTGGTGACCAGCGCCGGGCTGTCTGCCGCAGCCACCGCCGCTGTAGGCTGGTCATAGAGGAACGTGGTGGTCAGCTGCTTGTCAAACACATCGGGCGTGGTCCCGGCCAGCTTGGCCATGGCGGCGCGCGCTTCCTTGCCCTGGGCGTCCTGGCGTTTCATCAGCGCCATGGTTTCATACCAGATGCCGGCCAGTGCCTTGCCCAGCGCGGGATTGGCCTTGAGCGTGGCGGTGTCCACCGCCATCAGATCGAGGATTTCGCCCGGAATCTGGGCTGAGGAAAACACCTCGTTGGCGCCAGGCTGCCCGCGCATGACCGACAGCTGCGGGTTCCAGGCCACTGCGGCCTGGGCATCGGGGCTGGAAAAGGCGCCCACGATATCAGCGTCTGACGTATTGACTGTCTTGACATCGCTGAGCGACAGGCCGGCCGATCCCAGGGCGCGGGCGAGCAGGTAGTGCGACACCGAGAGCTCGACCAAGTAGATCTGCTTGCCCTTGAGGGCGGAAACCGAATTGGCACCTTTGAGCAGGACGCCATCGTTGCCGTTGGAATAGTCACCGACGATGATCGCGCTGGTATCCTTGCCCCCGGCGGCAGGGATGGTCAGCGCATCCATGTTGGTGACGGTAACACCATCAAACTTGCCGGCGTTATATTGGTTCACGGATTCGACATAGTCGTTCACCTGAACAATATTGATCTTGATGCCGTATTTGTCGGCCCATTTCTTGACGATACCTGCCTGCTGCGCATAGGGCCATGGCATCCAGCCAGCATAGATCGACCAGCCGATATTGAATTCGGTTTTCTTCGCGGCTCCGGCATCGGGTGCCGAGGAGCATGACGCCATCATCAGTGTGCTGGCCAGAAGTGCGATCTTACCCGCCGTGCCGATCATCTTCATCATGATTCGCGCCCCTTTCGCACTGCACCATGGTTGCAAAGCCCACCCTTGTCCATGGCAAAAATATTACCCATCGTCATTTTTGTAATAACGCGCCCCATGGGTGAGAAATGCAGCCACGCGTTCTGGCATCGCCATGCTGGAAGCGACATATACGCCGCCTATCCAGCGTTCATCGCGATATCGCGTGAGCTGCATGCTGTGCAGCGATCACACTTTGACGCCAGGTTGAGTCGCGAATCAAGCGGCAATTTGGGCCAGCAATGGCATCGCTGTGGGCCGTGCGTGTGCGGTGACGGTACCCCGCTATGCCGCAAGTGCGAGGAAAAATGGCGGGTTTCCTCGTATTTCCTGTGAGTGAATCATACTGAATGCCACGAAAATTATTACGCTTGACCGATTATGTAATATCGGTACCGTGGCAGGTGTCGATAGTTCAGGGCGACACAATAAATATACCAAGAGCGGGTCACCAGAGCCACGCCGCGTTGCGGTGCGGGCGATGGGTAATAGTGCGGATTTCAGGCCGGTTGTTGACTGCCGGAGCGACAGCAAGCGCTCCCACCCTGCCAGGGCCTGGCGCCGCGTTTTGATCCCGACCACTTTTGGCAAGGCAGGCGCAAGTGAGCCGGATGGGTTCGCTTGCCACGCAAATCTTGGTGCCAGGCCGGTTAGCGGTCGGCACTTGCCCGGCAAGCGGGCTGATCCCTGGGAGGGGATGTCACAGCACAGGCTTTTTGAGAACAAAGCGAGGGGCTGAAGTGACCAAGCGATCTTTCCGAACGAACCTGCTGGGCGCCACGATGCTGCTCATCCCGGCCTTGGCGCCGAATTCGGCCTACGCGCAGGCAGCCCCGCAACCGCAAGGAGAGCCAGCGGCCGATGCCGCGGCCGCGTCTGGCAGCGACGCCAACTACATCGTGGTGACGGCCACGCGGCGTGCCACCACCTTGCAGGATGCGCCGATCAACATCAGCGCGGTCAGCCCGCAGGAACTTGCCCGCCAGCGTATCGACGACGTCAAGTCGCTTGCCGCGTTCACGCCGGGCATGACTGTGGCCGATACCGGGCCAGGCTCCACCGGCAAGATCGTGCTGCGCGGCATCAATTCGGGCGATTCCAGCGTGGAAGGCGCTAGCGCCAACAGCGCGGTGGGTGTCTATCTCGGCGAAGTGCCGCTCTATCTCGATTTCAAGCTGCTCGATATCGACCACGTTGAAGTGCTGCAGGGCCCGCAGGGCACGCTCTATGGCCTGGGTACGCTGGCCGGCGCGGTGCGCTACATGCCCAACCGACCCGATACCGACCACTACAGCGTCGATCTGCACGGCCGCTGGTTCGGCGAAAGCCACAGCAGCGAAGCGGGCGTGAATGCCGATGGCACGGTCAATATCCCGATCGTGAAGGACCACATCGCGCTGCGCAGCACCGTGGGGTATTACGACAACCCCGGTTTCATGGATTACAACTACCTGCTGCGCCAGCCGGGCGTGTCCAACCCGCAGCCGGTGCGCGGCACGACGGCGGCCGATGGCTCGTTTGGCACACCGGCCCAGCAGGCCGCGAACTTCTATTCCAAGAAGGATGTGAACTATGAACACACCTTCACCACGCGCAACCAGCTGCTGCTGGAAGCCAGCCCGGACTTCAAGGTCTATCTGACCTACGCCCACCAGATCACCAAGACGCAGGGCCGCCAGGCCAACGGCGCTGGCGTGCTGGGCACTGGCAAGTATGAAGCGCCCTGGCGCTATCTGGAACCGACCAACCGCACGTCGGACCTCTATTCGGCCGAGTTCAACGTCAACGTGTTCGACGTGGCCCAGCTGGTGGCGACCACGGCCTTTACCAACCAGAAGATCTATACCCAGCGCGACAACACCGACCTGCTGCTGGACCTGGACTATGGCTATGAAGCCTTTCCAGAGTTTTCGTCCTACAATCAGGCGACCTCGAAGTATCACCAGTTCAACGAGGAAGTGCGCCTGGTTTCGACCCATGGCGGCCCGTTCAGCTGGGTGCTTGGCGGCTTTTACAACAATATGCGCTATGGTTCGCAGTATCGCGAATATGTGCCCGGTTATCCCGACTGGGCCGGCATCTATCGGCCTGACAACCTGGAATACATGTCGTTCGTCAACACCCGCACCAAGGAAAAGGCGGCCTATGGCGAAGGCACGTTCCACATCACCAAGGACTGGCAGGTTACCGGCGGCTTGCGCTACTTCAAGTATGACGCCTTTGCCGAGGGCGGCACGGATACGCCGCTGTTCAGCAAATATACGCCGTATCCGCTGGTGGTCTTCGCCCCGCAGCGCATCAAGTCGGGCAGCACGGGCAAGGACGGCTTTGTCTGGAAGGCCAACACGTCTTACAAGTTCAGCCCCGATCTCATGGCCTATTTCACCTACAGCACGGGTTATCGCACCGGCAACGTGAACCGCGTGGCGCCATGCGTGCTGCCGCTTGATCCCAAGGTGCAGAACGTCTGCGCACTGCCCAACGAGCTGGCCTATGGCCCGGACAAGACGCGCAACCGTGAACTGGGCCTGCGCGGGTCGTTGTTTGACCGGAAGTTCCAGTTCACCTTGAGCGGCTTCATCGTCACCTGGGCGGGCGTGCAGGTGCCCAGCCAGACGGTCAACGGCGCGGTGGGCATCACTGTAAACGGCAGCACCGCCGTGTCGAAGGGCATCGATTTCTCGGGCCACCTCAAGATCACGCCGCAACTGACGATCGATGGCACCTATTCCTACAACGACGCGCACCTTACCGCCGATGCCCCGGGCATCGTGGTGAGCAGTGGGGTCAACTATGATGCCTTTGCCGGCGATCGTCTGCCGGGTTCGACCAAGCATTCGGGCAGCGTTGGGGCCACCTATACCTACCCGCTGACCGAGGGCCGCGATATCGAAGCGACCTGGGCGATGACCTATACCGGCGACATCTATTCCCGCGTCGGCCTGCGCGGCAATGGCGAAGTCATCCCGGCCTATACCACGCACCGCGCCTCGGTCACCTATCACAGCCCGATGTTCGATGTGGGCGTCTATGCCGACAATATCTTTGACAAGTATGCCGTGACGGCGGTGGAGAACGACACCAGTTCCTACAACCGCGCCCGCAGCGGCGTGGTGGAACGGTTCTATGCCTATGGTGTCCTGACGCCGCGCCGTGTCGGCCTGGAAATGACCTTCCACTACAAGTGACGTGAAAAGCCCGCTTCCTGTTGCTGCGTGAATGGATCGTGACGACAGGAAGCGGGACCCCGGACTTGATCCGGGGTCCCGCTATTTCCCAGAATTTCGTAACAGAGCTTCGCCATGGATGGGACAGACATGAAACAGCGGCTGATCGGGCTGATTCCGCCCGCCACGCTTTTGGCAGTGATCCTGTTCTGGGCCTATGCGCCCAAGAGCGTGATCGATTACCCGTGGACTCTCACGATCGTGGCCACGGCGATTTCCGCCTGGCTGCTGCTGCTGGAATGGCTGTTCGAACGCCACGCCGATTGGCGGATGAACTGGCGCGAGTTCTTTACCGACACCTTTTATGTCGTGCTCAGTTCCACCGTGATTTCCCGTGCCACCGATTTCTTTGCCGATGCGCCGATGAAGGCCGCCAAGGCCAGCGCCGGGCTGGCCACGCCCTGGCTGGAACACCTGCCGTTCCTGGCACAGGTGGGGCTGATCTTCTTCCTGTTCGAATTTGGCCAATACTGGATGCATCGCGCGATGCACAACTGGACGCCGCTGTGGCTGACCCATGCGCCGCACCATCATATTACCCAGTTGAACGCGCTGAAAGGCTATGTCGGCAATCCGCTGGAGCTGTTCTTGATCAGCCTGGGCGTGATTACGCTGCTCGATTTCAGCCCGGTGGCGATCCTGTGTGCGGCGAGCGTGGGCAACGTGGTGGCTGGCTTTGCCCATGCCAACGTCAAGTCTGACCCGCCGTGGTTCTATTCGTTCTTCTTCACCACGATCCGCCATCACAGCCTGCACCATTCGGTCGGCTATGAAGAAACCCGCTGCAACTATGCCAACTCGATGATCCTGATCGATCGCGTGCTGGGCACCTATCGCGAGGGCGAGGGGATCCTGGTTGGCCAGGACGAGCGACGCCGCCTGACCATCCGCGAACAGTTCATGTTTCCCTTCGTGCCGGTGATCGATGCGATCAAGCAGCGCCGCGCGGGCAATGAGGAAGCGGTGCAGCGCTGACCCCGTGGCGACGCTTGCCAGTTCCACCGCGCCCATGGCACAGGGCGGGATGAGCAAGACCGATCCGCAGATTGCCACCGCGCGTGCCGCCTTGGCGCGGGGTGATTGGCCGGCCGTTGCGCGCGCGGCGCAGATGGTTGGCGATGCGGCCCCGCAGCGGGCGGAGGCGCTGTTCCTGCTGGGCCTGGCCGAAGCCGGGCAGGGACGGATCAGCGCCGCGACCGCCCTGCTGCGCCAGGCCGTGGCGCGCGATCCCCAGGGCGAATACCGCGCGCAGCTTGCCCGCCTGTTGATCATGACCCGGCAGGACAGCGCCGCCGCGCAGGCCCTGGCCGAGGCCGAACACGCACTGCCCGATGATGCGCTGAGCCGCGATACCATGGGCTGCGTCTATGCCCGCCTGGGCGACCATGCCGCCTCGCTGCCCCATTTTGCCCATGCCGTGGCACAGGCGCCCGACATTCTCGAATACCGCTACAACCACGCTGCCGCGCTCAATTTCGTCGGGCAGGTGAGCGAGGCGGAGGCCGCGCTCGAAGCGCTCATCGCGCGCGCGCCGGGCCATGGCCGCGCGCACCATCTGCTGGCCAGCCTCAAGCGGCACACGGCAGACAGCCACCATGTGCCACGCCTGCGCGCGCAACTGGACGCGGCGCACGATCCGCGCGATCGGCTGCTGCTGGGCTATGCCCTGGCCAAGGAGCTTGACGATCTTGGCGAGCACGACGCCGCGTTCACCGCGCTGGCCGCTGCCAATGCGGAGCATCGCGCCCGGCTGCCCTATCGCTTTGCCAGCGATGCCGCCAATTTCGACGCGATCGAGGCGGCCTGGCCGGCGTTGGCGCACGCGACCGTTACTGGTGCGCCGACAGAGGCGCCGATCTTCGTCATTGGCATGCCGCGCACCGGCACCACGCTGGTCGATCGCATCCTGTCTTCGCATCCTGAAGTGGAAAGCGCCGGCGAACTGCAGGCCATGCCGCTGGCGGTGAAGCACGCCGCCGGCACGCGCACGCGCACCGTGCTCGATCCCGAAACCATCGCCGCGCTGCGTGAAGCCGATCTGGGCGCCATCGGCCATGATTACCTGGCCCGCGCGCGCCATCACCGGCGCGACACGACGCGGCGCTTTGTCGACAAATTTCCCGGAAATTTCCATTATGCCGGAATAGTGGCCGGTTCTTTGCCAAACGCGCGCATCATATGCCTGCGCCGCCATCCGATGGACACGGTGCTGAGCAACTTCCGCAACCTGTTTGCGATCACCTCGCGCTATTACGACTACAGCTATGACCTGATGGACATCGCCCGCTATTATGCGCGCTTCGACCGGCTGATGCGCTTCTGGCAAGCGGCCATGCCCGGCCGCATCCTGGAGGTGTCCTACGAGGATCTCGTGGCAGACCAGGAAGGCGTGACGCGCCGCATGCTCGATCACGCCGGGCTGCCGTGGGACGCGGCCTGCCTCGATTTCCACCGCAACCAGGCCCCGGTTTCCACGCCCAGCGCGGCCCAGGTCCGCCGCCCGATCTATCGCGATGCCCTGGCGCGATGGAAACGACACGAGGATGCGCTAGGCGAAGTAGCGGCGTTCTTTGCCGAGCAGGGCATCGCCATAGACTGACCGCGATCAGCCGTAGCAGGCGATGCGCGCGCGGCGCAGGATCTTGTCTTCCAACGAATAATAGAGCCAGATTGCATCGCCCATGACAAGGCACGAAGCGGCAAAGGCAATGTCGGTCGCGTCGCGGCTGCGCGCAGGCGGAGGCAGCAGGATCGGCTCGATCCCGCGGCCGGTGACGTGCGAGAAATCCGGCGAGAAGCTGATCCAGCCAATGCGCCAGCGCGCATCGGCGGTGGCGCCGTTGTAGAACATCACCGGGTCCTGGCCATCGCGCTGCACGATCGGCCCGGTCGACAGGTGCCAATTGTCCCAGCTGTCGTCGCGCACGGTGAAGGGATCGTCGATCACCGTCCACGGCCCTTCCAGCGATGGCCCGGTGGCCAGGCCAATGCGCGAGGCATTGTCCTTGGCATATTCGTAGAACAGGCGAAACGTGCCGTCCGGCGCCTGGGCGACGGTGGCTTCCTTGATGTTGCCTTCGCCCTCTGGCGCCTTGAGCAGCACGCGATGCTCATGCAGGTCAGTCAGTGAGGGCCCTTGCGCCACCAGCAGCGATCCTTGCGACCGCTTGGCGTCCACGCCGGTGTAGAAGATCGTATAGTTGCCGTCTTCGCCATGCACCACGGTGGGATCTTCGCATCCGCCAGCGTCGTCGGGGTGGGGGCCCGGCACGATCGCGGGGGCGTCCCGCATCCTGAAGCAGCGCCCATCGGTGGAATCGCCCGCCCAGATGATACCGGTGGGATCGTGCTGTTCCAATGGATTGGGCAGCACTCTTACCAAGAGACGGTAAGTGCTGCCTTCGGTCCAGACGAACGGGCTCATCAGATCGTAATGCGCAAGCCGGCCTTCCGGCCCGGCGATATCCAGCGTCACGTCCTGGAGTTCTTCCACCACATAGGCAACCATGGCTCAGGCTCCCTGCGCAACGGTGAGCGACAGCGCGCCGTCGATGGTGACGGTGGTGCCGGTGATGTAATCGGCCTGCGGCGAGAGCAGGAACAGCACGAGATCGGCCACTTCCTCTGGCGTGCCGGCGCGGCCCCAGGGAATGGCCGCCTGCTTGCGCCGCAATTCATCCGGGTGATCGAGCGCGGACTGGTTCATCGGGGTCAGGATCATGCCTGGCGCCACGCCGTTGACCGCGATGGCCTTGGGCGCGAGTTCCAACGCCAGGGTCTTGGTCAATTGGGCCAGGCCCCCCTTGGCCGCGTCATAATCCACCCCGCCGGGACGCGGCGCGTTTTCGTGGATTGACGAGATGTTGACGATGCGCCCGCCGTGCGGCGGGGCGGCCGAAGCCAAGCCGCGCACCAGGCGCCGGCAGGTCAGGAACGGGCCATAGAGATCGGCGCGGATCAAGCGATCGAACTGGGCCAGCGCCATATCCTCGATCATCACCCCGGTCATGTTGAGGCCGGCGGAATTGACCAGCAGATTGACCGGGCCAAAGCGGCGCTCGGCCAGATCGAACAGGCGTTCCACCGCGTCTTCCTGCCCGACATCGGCAGCGATCGCGGCCGCCTGCCCACCGCCCTCGGCAATGGCGCCCACCACCGCATCGGCGGCATCGGCATCCTTGAAATAGGTCAGCACCACCGGCACGCCGGCCTTGCCCAGCTTGAGCGCGGTGGCCCGGCCAATACCGGATTCCCCTCCGGTCACGATGGCGACGGAGGCGGGGCGAAAAGACGGTGTGGGGGAGGTCATGCGCCAGATAACGCAGCAAAACATGATCGGTGCCGGGCATTTGGCGTTGACCGGCGGGGATCGCGCGCAATCGTTCGATTGTCGTCATACCACGGCAACATTCCCGCCCTAGGTCACGCCTTTTCCATGGGGGGTGGCGATGCATTGCCTGGTGGTGGAAGACGATCCGGTAATTGCCGCGCACGTGCTCGACGGCTTGTGTGCGGCGGGGCGATCGGCCGATCATGCCGCGACCGGGCGTGCTGCGCTGGAGCGGCTGTCACACGGGCGCTATGACGCCGTGGTGCTTGATCGCATGTTGCCCGATCTGGGCGGGCTGGAGGTGTTGAGCGCGATGCGTGCGGCCGGAGAGGCGCGGCCGCCGGTGCTGGTGCTGAGCGCGCTTGGCTCCCTGGCCGACCGGATCGAGGGGCTGGAAGCGGGCGGAGACGATTACCTGGCCAAACCCTTTGCCATGGAAGAACTGCTCGCCCGCCTCAATGCCATCACGCGGCGGCGACCAGGCCCGGCCGAGGCGGCGCGCCTGGCCGTGGGGCGGCTGGAACTCGATCCCTCGCGCCATAGCGCGGCGTTCGCCGGGCAACAGGCGCTGCTCAACCGCAAGCTCTATTCGCTGCTGGCCCACATGATGCGCCATGCCGACAAGGTAGTGACGCGCGACATGCTGCTCGAACATGTCTGGGGATATGCCTTTGCGCCCACCACCAACATCGTCGAAAGCAACATGAGCCGGCTGCGCACCCGCCTGCTCGACCTGGGCATCGATCCGATCGAGACGCAGCGCGGGCATGGCTATGTGCTGCGCAGCGGGCTGTGCACGTGATCGCCGGCAGCATCGCTTCCGCACGCGGCGGGCGCGCGGCGGCGTTCCCACTGGGTATGGGCCGCCTGGCAATCCAGTTCGGCGCGCTGTTTGCGCTGGCCATGCTGGCGATGGGGCTGGTGGTCTTTGCCGTGGCACAACAGCGCATTGCCCGGCGGATCGATGACGCGCTGGAATACCACAGCAGCAAGTACCTGGCGCCGGAGAACGGCCAGTCGGTGAACGCCGCGATCGTCGCCGCGCGGATCGAGGCGTGGCAGCAGCAGAAGGCGCTGAGCGAGCGCACCTATATCCTGTTTGCCGCCGATGGCCGCCTCTTGGCCGGGCGGCTGCGCATTCCGCCGCCGCCGCCGGGCTTTTCACCGGTGCGCTATGTCAGCCGCGCGCATGTGGTGCACAAGGGGCGGGCGCTGGCCACGCGGCTGCCCGATGGCGCGCTGTTCGTGGTGGTGCAGCACAGCGAGGCGGCCGAAAGCCTGCAGGCGATCCTGCCTGGCGTGATCGTGGCGATCTTTGCCAGTGCGCTATTGGCGGGGCTCGCCGCGACGATGCTGTTTGCCCGGCAGACCGCGCTGCGCCTGGCGGAAACCCAGGCCGCAGCCGATGCCATCGCGCGCGGCGATCTTTCCCGCCGCATTGCCACCGATCGGCTTGATGGCATGTTTGCCCAGCAGGCGGCCAGCCTTAACCGCATGCTCGATCGCATGGAGGAACTGGTCAACGCGCAGCGCCAGTTTTCCAGCGCCCTGGCGCACGATCTTCGCACGCCGCTGACCCGGCTGCGCGGCCTGCTGGCCGCGGCCAATGCCACTGCCGATACCGATGCGCTGGTCGAGCGGGCAGAGCGCGAGTGCGCCTCGGTCATCGCCATTTTCGATGCGCTGCTGCGCCTGGCCGAGCTGGAATCGGGTCGCCATCCCACTGCCGTCGCCCCGCTCGACCTGGGTGCCTTGGTGGCCGACGTGGCCGAAACGATGGAGCCGGTGCTGGCCGATCACGGCGGCGCGCTGCGCCTGGGACGGGTGGACTCATCGGTGGTGCGGGCCGATGCCGGGCTGGTCAACCAGTTGCTGGTCAACCTGCTTGAAAACGTGGCGACGCACACCCCGCCGGGCACCACGGCCACGCTGCGGGTGGAGCAGCGCGCGGAAGGCGCGATGGTGATCCTGGCCGACGATGGCCCCGGCCTGGCCCCGGAGGATCGCAGCCGCGTGGTGCGCCCGTTCGAACGCGGCCCGGAAACTGCCGGCCGGCGCGGCAGCGGGCTGGGCCTGTCGATCGCCCAAGCCATCGTGCGCTTTCACGGCGGCACGCTGGCCCTGGCCGACAATGCGCCGGGGCTGGAAGTGCGGATGATGTTTCCTGGGTGATTGCGGCGTTTGCGTTAGGTTTCCACCACCCCCAACCCCCTCCTCTAAAGAGGATGGGGCTTAAAGTGGCTCTCCCCCTCCTCTTCAGAGGAGGGGGTCGGGGGGTGGTGCGAACCCTGACACCCACGCTCCAAAACATTCTCAATTTGCAATGTTGCGGGCAAATCATGCCAGGTGCGGAACTTGTCGCACAAATGTCATGGACGGTGCCTAGCGGGTCGGCAGGCGCAACGGGAATGGCCCGGCGCCCATGGGGTTTCACACGATGCGATTCTTCCGGTCTGTGGCCGCGCTGGCGGCTGCCTGCATGGTCGTGCCTGCGGCCCACGCGGCCGATCATGCCGATCCCGCGCCGCGCTGGCTTTCGGCAACGACGTTTGCGCCCGACCATGCCTTTGCCCCGCCGCCCGCGCCCGGCTCGCTGGAGGAAAAGCTCGATCTCGATCGCCTGCGCGCGCTGATCGCGGCGTCTTCGCCCGCGCGGATCACCCAGGCCGATTGGGATGGCGAGCACAAGGAGCCGGCGATCTTTGACAAGGCGTTGGGCAGGGACATTGCCACGCTGCCCCACACCCTGGCGCTGGCCAACCTAGTGCAGGACGAAGTGGAGCGCGTGGTCGCTGCTGCCAAGCACCATTTCCACCGCGCCCGTCCGTTCATGGTCGATCCCGCGCTGCCGCATTGCGGCAAAGGCGAACAGGCGCTCAAGGCCTATCCCAGCGGGCATTCCGCCTTTGCCTGGTCGGTCGCCTGGACCCTGGCGCAGCTCGCGCCCGACCGCGCTGCCGCACTGATGGCCAAGGCGCAGGATTACACGCTGAGCCGCGAGATCTGCGGCGTGCACTTTGCCACCGACGTAGAGGCCGCCCACGGCATGGCGACCGCCGCCGCGCAGGCGCTGCTTTCCGATCCCCGCCTTGCCCCGATGGTTGCGGCTGCCCGCGCCGAGTGGCCGGCGCACTGACACCCGATCCCCTTCTTCCTGATGATAAATTGAGGAACATCATGATCAAGCACCCCTTGCGCGCCGCCCTGCTGGCCGCCTCCAGCCTGCTCGCCTGCACGGCCCACGCTGCCGATGCCCCTGCCACTGCTGCCGCAGAAGCGGCCCCGGCCGCATCCGATCCGCAATCAACCACCGCCAACCAGGCCGGCCAGGCCAACGACGCGCAGTCGCTCACCTCGTCCGACATCATCGTGACCGGAAGCCGCGCCGCGCAAGTGGCGCCGATCACCGCCTCGCTCACCACCACGCAGCCGCAGGCCGCGGTCAGCCGCGAATTCATCGACAACGCCAACGCCGCGTCGGATTTCAACCAGCTGATCGCGCTGACCCCCAGCGTGAGCATTTCGGGCAGCAACAACGGCACCGGCTTTACCGAAACCAAGGCGACGATCCGCGGCTTCCAGGATGGCGATTACAACGTCACCTATGACTCGATCCCGTTTGCCGACACCAACAACCCGACGCACCATTCCACCGCGTTCTTCCCCACCACCACGATCGAAACCGTGGTGGTCGATCGCGGCCCGGGCAACGCCAGCCAACTGGGCCAGGCCACCTATGGCGGCAACATCAACATGTATTCGCGCGCGGTAAGCGACCAGATGGGCGGCCAGGTCCAGGGCCTGCTCGGCAACTGGAATACTTTCATCGGCCGCGCCGAATTCCAGAGCGGCGCGATCGACAAGCTGGGCGGCGCCAAGTTCGTGGTCGCTGGCCAGTTCCTGCGTTCGGACGGCGCGCTGACCAATTCGCCGGTCAATTCCAAGAACCTGTTCGCCAAGGCGGTGATCCCGATCGGCACGGCCAACACGCTGACGCTGCTCAGCACGTGGAACCGCAACTTCTATTACCAGTCTGATCTGCAGAAGGGCGCCACCTGTGGCACCGGCGGCACGGCGCTGGCCGCCGGCACGCAGCTGACCGCCGACAACTGCACGCCCACCTCGCAGATCGGGCAATATGGCCTCAACTATGGCCTGGGCAGTGATCCGACCAAGCAGGATTACTGGAAGTACAACCGTACCGACAAGACCACCGATTTCTCGTACATCCGCCTGCAGAGCAAGCTGGCGCCCGGCCTGTCGATGGACAACCGCGCCTATATGTATGGCTATACCAACAACACGCTGTCGGGGAACACCGGCTCGGTTCTGGCGCTGAGCGGCGCTGGCACGGTGGCTTCGCCCTACAAGACCACGACGGTGGCGGGCGATATTCCGGGGTACTACAAGCTCAACAAGTATCGCGTGCTGGGTTATATCGGCCAGGTCAACTATGATTTCGCGCTCGGCAAGATCCGCGTGGGCGGCTGGTACGAACACGCCGATACCGACCGCGCGCGGTTTGACCTCGATCGCACCACCGGCATGCCCTCGTACAATGAAAAGTTTGCGCCGGTAACCGGCGTCGGCACGCTGCCCAGCGCGGCCTATGCCAACATCAACTACCTGCAATATTCCAAGTGGAACCAGTACCAACTCTTTGCCGAGTTCGAGTTCCACCCGATCGAGGCGCTGTCGATCACGCCCGGTGTGAAATACGTGCACTTCAACCGTTCGATCAGCGGGCCGGTCAACCAGAAGAGCCGCAACCCGATCGACACGGCCGCGACCTGGACCAAGACGCTGCCGTTCGCTACGATCAACTGGCAGGCCAAGGAGAACTGGTCGTTCTACGGCCAGTATGCGCAAGGCATGTATGTGCCTGACCTGTCGAGCTTCTACACGCCGTCGGGCACCTCGACCGACCAGGCCGTGCAGCAGCAGAACCTGGCCAAGCTGCAACCGCAGACCTCCACCAACTATCAGGTCGGCACGGTGTGGCACGGCAGCCACGTCTCGGTTGACGTCGATGGCTATATCATCAACGTCAACAACAAGATCGCCGCCGATACCTCTACCGGGGCGCCCTCCAACGCGCTCGTCAATATCGGCCAGGTCCGCTACAAGGGTGTGGAAGGCCAGGTCAGCTTCGTGCCCGTCACCGGCCTGACGCTGTTTGCCAATGGTTCGTACAACTATGCCCATTCGGTCACGAGCGGGGCACAGATCGCCAGCGCGCCGTTCTCCACTGCCGCGCTGGGTGCGTTCTACAACCACAACGGCACGCGCGTATCGTTCAGCCAGAAGTTCACCGGCCCGCAATACGCCACCGAAGCGACCGCTGGCGCCACTGGCCCACGCAGCTATCGCATTGCGCCCTATGGCGTGGGCGAGTTTGCCATCAGCCAGATGATCGCCAACCGCTTCCGCATCGGCGCCACGGTGTCGAACGTGTTCAACAACCGCGCGATCACCTCGATCGCCAATGGCAAGACCTATGGCGTGGACGACCAGTTCCAGTTCCTGGCGCCGCGCTCATTCATGGTGGATGCGCGCATCACGTTCTGATCGGGCCAATGTTGCGCAATGGTCACTTTTCTTGAAGCGGCAGGGCGGTTACGCCTTGTTGCTACGGAATGGCAGACATTGCGTGAGGCTTCTCACCACCCCCAACCCCCTCCTCTTCAGAGGAGGGGGTTGGGGGTGGTGCTGGGCCATGCGCGACATACGAAAAGCGAAACCAGTGAGGCGCAGACTATCCATCACCGCTGCCTTGCTCACCGCCACGGCCGGCTGCGCGCCGGTGCCGCCCGCGCCGGTCAACCTGACGGCCCGCAGCGCAGCGCGGGTTACAACACAGCTTGAAGAGCCAAAGCTGCGCCAGATCGCCCAAGGCATTGCCCCTGCCGCGCCGCATATGGCCGATGGCCTCGACCGGCTCGACCTCTTCGCCGCGATCCTGGCGCAAGACCCGCGCGTGGCCGAAGCGCGCGCGGCGGTGCTTTCCGCCCAGCGCGATGCCCGCGCCGCGCACAAGGTGGCCGCGCCCACGTTCACGCTGTCGAGCGAATATGCCAACGATCCCAGCACATCTTCCCCGTGGCTGCTGGGCGGATCGGTCAACCTGCCGCTCGATATCGGCGGGCGGCGATCGGCGCGCCTGGCCAAAGCCGACCTGGCCGTGCTGGTGGCGCGGCAGGATCTGGCCGAAATGGTCTGGTCGGAACGCGTGGCGCTGCAGCGCGGCTTGATCGATGCCATGGCCGGGGCCGAGCAAGTGCGGCTGGGCACCGACATCCTGGCGCTGCGCGATCGACAGCTGGCCGTGCTGGAAGACCGCGCGCGGCGCGGGGAGATCGCCAGTCTTGACCTCTATCCCTATCGCGCGGCCCGGGCGGCGGCGCTGCGCACGCTCAATGATGCGCACGCACGGGCCGCTGGCGGGCGCGCGGCCGTGGCCGGCGTGCTGGGCGTGCCAGTCAGTGCGCTTGATGGTAAAGCGCTGCTGTGGAACGATTTCACCGAGCCCCAGGCCAACCTGCCGGCGCTGTCGGCGGCGGAGCGGGCAAGGGCGATTGCCGCGCGCGCCGATGTGCTGCGCGCGCTCGCCAGCTATGACCAGGCCGAGGCTGACCTGCGCGCGCAAGTGGCGCAGCGCTATCCCGCCGTCAGCCTGGGGCCGGGCTATACCTGGGAGCGTGGGCTGGTGAAGCTGCCGTTCGCGCTCAACCTTTCGCTGCCCTCGTGGGACTTGAACCGCGCTGCCATTGCCGCAGCTGAAGCGCACCGTGCCCAGGCCGGCGCCACGATCGAGACCACGCTGGCCAACGCCCAGGCCGCGATCGAGGCGGCGCAGACCGAGCGCACGGCCGCGCAAGGCGCGCTCGCCCGACTGCGCGGGGAAGAGCTGCCCGCCACGGCCCGCGCGGCGGACAAGGCCAACCTGCAGTTGAAACTCGGCGCGATCGGCACGGCCGATTGGGCCGCCGCACAGATTGCCGCGCAGGAAGCGCAACTGGCTCAGGTCGACGCGCTTACCCGCGTGCGCAGCGCCGATCTTGCCCTGGAAGACGCGCTGCGGCGCCCGCTTGATGGACCCGAAACGATGATCGACCCCGCACTGGTGCAGCCATGGCTCTAGGTCGCGGCGCCTTTTCCGCGCTGCTGCTGGGCATTGCCCTGGGCGCGTTGGGCGGGTGGGGCTATGCCCATTTCGCGGCGCCCGATGGCGGTGATGCGCCCCACGCGGCGCCGGCCGCACCCGCCAACACGACGGGCGCACTCGTGGTGGACGATGCCACGCGCCGGCGCGCCGGGATCGTGACCGCAGCGCTTGCCACCACGACGCAGAGCCAGGGCGAAACCGGCTATGCCCGCGCGCTCGATCTGGGCCCGCTGGCCGCTATCGGGGCAGAAATCGACAGCGCGCGGGCGGCCGCGTCCGCCTCTGCCAGGGAGGCCGCGCGTCTGGCCGCATTGGCGGGGGCCGATGCCGGCGCCGCGCAGCGCGAGGTGGAAAGCGCGCGCGCCCAGGCCCGCGCCGACGCCGCCCGCCTCAACCTGGCGTGCCAGCGCGTGACTTTTGAATTCGGGGCTGGCCTGTCGCACCTGGGCTGCGGCGCGGCCGAGGCACTGGCGCGGCAGGCCAGCCGGGGCGAGGTCGCGATCCTGCGCCTCGATTTCCCCGCTGGCGCGCCGCCTGCGGGGGCCATGGTGCAGATCGACCTGGCGCCAAGCGCCGCGCAGGTGCGCGTGCTTGGCCCGGCCGCAGCGGGGGACACCCAGTTGCAAAGCGGCGGCGCGCTGGCGCTGCTGACCGGCCCGCAAGCGCCGCGCATCGGCGTGGGCCGCATTCTGGCGGCCACCACCTCGGCCACCGGGCCGGTGCGGCAGGGCGTGATCGTGCCGCGCAGCGCGATCGTGCGCACCGATGCCGGCCTGTTCGTGTGGCGCGCCACTAGCCCCGATCGCTTTGAACGCGTGCCGCTGGAAGACGGTCGCGCCCTGGCACCCGGCTGGTTCGTGCCGATCGGGCGCCTGCACGGCGGCGATCAGGTGGTCGTCGCCGGCGCCGGCACGCTGCTCGGCCTGGATCACGCCGCGCCGCAGCCCTCGGCCGACGGCGGGGACGATTGATGCTGTCGGCGCTGGTCAGGCAATCGCTGCGCCATCCCTGGCTCGTGCTGCTGGGCGCGGTGGTGCTGCTGGCGCTGGGCGTGACCACGCTGCGCAGCGCAGCCTATGACGTGTTTCCCGAATTCGTGCCGCCCCAGGCCAGCGTGCAGACCGAGGCACCGGGCCTTTCGCCGCAACAGGTGGAAATGCTGGTCACCCGCCCGCTCGAGGCGGTGATCAACGGCGCCAATGGCGTGGAGACGGTGCGCTCGCAATCGATCCAGGGCCTGTCGGTAATCGACATCACCTTCCGCGAGGGCAACGACGCCTATCGCGCGCGCCAGCAGGTTTCCGAAGCACTGGCCGATGCGATTCCGCGCCTGCCGCCCGGCGTCGATACCCCGCGCCTGACGCCGCTGGTGTCGTCCACGATGGACCTGCTCAAGATCGGCTTGGTGTCCCAGCGCCTGTCGCCGATGCAGCTGCGCGATCTGGCGGAATGGACGATCAAGCCGCGCCTGCTTTCGGTGCCGGGCGTGGCGCGGGCCAACGTGTTTGGCGGGGAACAGCGCCGCATCGAGGTCCGCGCCGATCCCGCCCGCCTGCTCGCGCGCGGCATCACCTTTGCCGATCTGGGCCAGGCAGTGAGCGCGGCGGTCAATGTCAACGGCGGCGGCTTTGCCGATACGCCCAACCAGCGCATCCTGGTCGATCCCGGCCCCAGCGCCACCACCGGCGCGCAGATTGCCGCTGCCGTGTTGACCACTGGCCCGGGCGGAACCGTGCGCATCGGCGATGTCGCGCAAGTGGCGGACGCCGCTGCGCCGCCGGTGGGCGATGCGCTGATCATGGGCAAGCCCGGCGTGCTGATGACGCTGTCGAGCCAGTATGGCGCCAACACGCTCGACACCACGCGCGCGCTCGAACGGGCGATCGATGACCTCGCCCCCGCCTTGCGCGCGCAGGGCGTGACACTTTACCCGGCGCTGCATCGCCCGGCCAACTTCGTCGAAGTGGCGCTTTCGGGCATCACCGTCGATCTCGCGATCGGCGCGGTGATGGTCTTTGTCGTGCTGCTGGTATTCCTGCGCGATGTGCGCGTGGTGATGATCGCGTTCGTGTCGATCCCGCTGTCGCTGCTGGCTGCGCTGATCGTGCTCGATCGCACGGGGCAGACCATCAATACGATGACACTGGGAGGCCTGGCCGTGGCGCTGGGCGTGGTGATCGATGACGCCATCGTCGATATCGAGAATATCGTGCGCCGGCTGCGCGGCGTGACGGACGAGGCCGACCGCCGCGCGATCATCGCCGCCGCCTCGATCGAGGTGCGCGCGCCGGTGGTCCATGCCACGTTCGTCCTGGCGCTGACCATGCTGCCGGTTATCCTGTTGACCGGCCTGCAAGGCGCATTCTTCGCGCCGCTGGGCCTGGCGTTCCTGCTCGCCACGATGGCCTCGCTGGTGGTCGCGCTGTCGGTAACGCCGGCGCTGGCGCTGATGCTATTGCGCGGGCGCAACCCGGTGGCCGAACCGGCGCTGCTCGAACGGTTCAAGAACTGGCACGAAAGGCTGATGCGCCGGCTTTGCGCGCGGCCCGGCGTGGCCGCGGGGGCGATTGCGACGCTGGGCGCGCTTGCACTCGTCGGAACGCTGTCGTTCGGCAGCGAGCTTTTGCCCACGTTTCGCGAGCGGCACTATGTCTTGCAGGGGAGCGGGCCGCCGGGCGCCTCGCTCGCCTGGATGCGCGGCACCGGGGAAGAGCTGTCGCGCCGCCTGCTCGCCATTCCCGAAGTCTTGAGTGTGGAAGAACAGATCGGCCGCGCCGAAGCCGGGGAGGATACCTGGCCGCCGAGCCAGGGCGAGTTCCATTTGCGCCTGAAATCGGTGGGCGGGCGCGGCGAAGACGCTGCCCTCGCTGAAATTCGCGCCGCCCTGGCCGCCACCCCGGCCTTGCAGGGCGAAGTGACGACATTCCTGGGTGACCGCATCAGCGAAAGTCTCTCGGGCGAAACCGCCGCCATCGCGATCAGCGTGCAGGGGACCGATCTCGACACTCTGGATCGCACCGGGGCCACGATTGCCGCGGCGCTGCGCGGCGTGCCCGGCGCCACCGATGTGACGATGAAGGCTGCACCCGGCACGCCGATGCTGGGGGTTACGCTCGATCCGGCACGCATGGCGCTGCATGGCGTGACCGCGGCCGATGCTGGCGATGCCATTCGCGCCACCTTCGCCGGGCAGACGGTGGGCCAGGTCGTGCTGGCCGATCGCGCGATCGATGTTGCCGTCACGCTGCCGCCAGACTTGCGCCGCGATCCCGAGGCCTTGGGCGACACACTGGTGCGCGCCTCGGCCGGCGGGGCCAGCGGCGGCGCGGTGCGCCTCGCTGATATCGCCACGATCTCACCGGGGGAGGCGCGCGCGCTGATCGCCCATGAGGGCGGGCTGCGTCGGCAGATTGTCACGGCCAATGTCGTGCCCGGCCATGCCGTGGCCGATGTGGTCAAGGCCGCGCAAGGCCGCATCGCCCGCGATGTGGCCTTGCCGCCCGGCGTGTTCCTGTCCTGGGCGGGCACGGCCGAAGGTGCGGCTGCGGCGCAGCGCCAGTTGCTCGCGCATGTCGCGCTGGCCGGCGTGGCGATGGTGGCGCTGTTGATCCTGGCCTTTGGCGGGGTGCGGCCGGCCTTGCTGATCCTGGCGGGGATGCCGCCGGCAATGGCCGGTGGCGTGCTGGCCGTGGCGCTGACCGGGGGCGTGGTTTCGCTGGGCGCGCTGGTTGGCTTTATCGCGCTGTTCGGGATTTCGGCGCGCAATGCCATCCTGCTGGTCGCCCATGTCGATCAACTGGTGCTGGGCGAAGGGCGCCCATGGACGCTCGACACTCTGCTGGAAGCGACGCGCGAGCGGGTGACGCCGATCCTGCTCACCGCGCTGGTCACCGCCTTTGCCCTGCTGCCCGTGGCGATCGAGACCGGCCAATCCGGCCGCGAGATCCAGGGACCGATGGCCGTGGTGATCCTGGGCGGGCTGGCCACCTCGCTGCTGCTGACCCTGCTGCTTTTGCCCGCGCTAGTGTGGCGCTGGCGTTTCAGCGCAGGAACAACAGCGCCGACGGCTGACTGAACGCCACCGTCTGGACCTTTTCGCCGATCACCCCGGTCTGCGGATCGCGGCGGAACACGACAATGGCATCGCTGCCTTGGTTGCCCACCAGCACGAAGCGCCCGTCGGGCGAAAAGGTGAATTCGCGCGGCTGCACGCCATCGACCGCGTGGCGATCCACCTGGCGCAGGCTGCCATCGGCCGGGTCGATCGCAAAGCTGACCAGCACGTTGTCAGTGCCGCGATCGGTTACAGCCAGAAAGCGGCCATCGGGCGAGAGATGCAGCGCAGCAGCGCCTACCTTGCCGGCAAAGCCGGGCGGGGTGAGCGGGATCACCTTGCGCAGGGTAAGATGCCCATCGGCATGATCGAGCACGGCCACCGCGCCGGCCATTTCCAGCGTGACATAGGCCTGCCGCCCACCGGGGGCAAAGACCATGTGGCGCGGCCCCGAACCCGGCGGCAGGGCCAGGAACGGCTGCCCCGGCAGCGCGCTGAGCGGATGCTCGGCATGCGCCGCGTCATAGCGGTAGATCTGGATGCGATCGGCGCCCAGATCCTGGGCAAACACAAACTGGCCATCCGGCGACGAGACCACCGAGTGAACATGAGGCGAGGCCTGGCGATCGACGTCGACCATGCTGGCGCGGTGGGTCTTGACCTGCACCACTGGCGCCAGGCGGCCATCGGCGAGGACCGGGACCACGGCCAGCGTGCCGCCCGGATCGGCCGAAACCGAATAGTTGGCAATGAACAGGAAACGGCCATCGCGGCTGAGGCTGGCGTGGGTGGGTTCTGCACCCAGTGACCCGACGCGGTTGAGGAACGCGAGGCGCCCGCTGCGCGGATCGACGCGATAGGCCGATGCCCGGCCAACCGGATCGGGCTGGCCGTCGCTGTTTTCGTTCACCGCATAGAGGTGGTGCTTGTCTGCCGAAAGCGTCAGCCACGACGGATTGCTCGCCGGCATGACCTGCTGCGGCCGTGCGGCGATATGGCCGGTGCGGGCATCGAAATCATAGACGGCAATGCCTTGGCCGCCCCCGCCGGTATAGCCACCGACCAGCAGCGGTTCGGCCCCGGCCGCACCGGGAACGAGCAGCGCTGCAACCATCGCGGTCGCCAGGCTTTGCGCCAAGACCTTGAAACCCATATCCGCGCTGCCCTCTATCGAAACCAAACCGATCGCGGACTGGCCGCTACGCCGGCCGCCGTCAAGGGCGCAGCAGGTCAGGCGCCCAGTTTGGCTGCGCGGCCACCATGTTTGGCAGCAGCGCGCCCCGCGAAGCGCCACGACTGACACTTTACCCAGGCGCTTGGGTAAAGTGTCACCACTGGCTAATCGACATGGGCCCGGCCGCGCGTGCATCCAGGGGATTCACAAGGGCGGCGGTTTGTGCTTGAAATGTTCGCATGTTTCAGCCCGATCTCTTTGCCTCGGAGCCTGCCACGTCGCTGCCGCCCTCACGGGCCGGACGGCGGCCAAGGCGTGCGCTGGCGGGGAAGGGCGCGCCCGTGGCTGGGCCGGATGGCGGCGCCGATGCGGCGCGGGTCCAGCCGCCGCATGACATCGATCTGCCGGCCGTACTGGAAAAGCTGGCCGAAGTATCCACCCGGCCGCGCTATACCTTCATGGTACTGAATCTGATTGCCCGAGCCGCCGGCACGTCAGACAGCGCCGGCCCCTATGTGCGCGAAGGGGGCCAGGCCATTCCCGTGCGCGACTGGTTGAGCGATGCCCTGATCCCGATGGCACAGCGTGATGCCCGGCGGCGCGCGGTGGTGGAAGAAGTGCGCGCACAACTGGCGCGGAAAGGGACATTGCCGGCTGATCCGGCGCAGGCCGAACAGGCCATCGCTACCGAATTGCGGGATCGGCTGCGCCATTCCGGGCGAACCAATGTCAGCCGTGCAGTGTCCGATCTGGTGCGCGCAGGGCTGATCCGGCGGCATTATCAGGGCTATTGCGTCGACCATGAAAACCGCGGCGCGCAGCGCGAAGCGGTTTATACTATTATACCAGCGGTCAAACGCGCGCTTGGCCACGCGGCCTGAACCACCAACACCTGATTGACGCGTGCTGCAGACAAAAAAATGGCCAGCCCGAAGGCTGGCCTTTGAAAGTTTGGGAGAGGATGCCTGAAAGGCCCGTTCCAAATGGGTGATTTCAGCATATTCCGCAAGTGCGAAACAGGCCAGTGCGGTTGCACGGCATGCAACTGACCAAAAGCTCCATTTAACATAACCTTTATTATGGAACTTGCGGCGCGCGCTATGTCATGTGGCACCGGCCTGACTTTGCCACATAATCCTTTGCCGTCACAGGCTTGGCACGCCATAGCTGGCACTGCAAACCCGCCGACCGGCCACGTGGCCGCTGTCCAGCGATGATGGAGGCGAATGACGATGCCTGCAATGCCTCGCTTTCCTGCGCCGATGCGCCAGGCTCTCGCCACGCTGCTGCTCGCCGGTGCCGCGCTTGTCCCGCACATCGCCATGGCCCGCAAGCCGGCCAGCCTGCCGATAGCCACCTGCATCAACCTGGGCAACCACCTGGACATGGCCCATGGCGGGGAAATTCAGCACAATCGCCTTGGCCCGGCCGATTTCGTACGGATCAAGGCAGCCGGTTTCGACACGGTGCGCCTGCCGGTCAATTGGTCGAGCCACAGCCTGGTAACGCCGCCCTACACGATTGATCCGGCGTGGTTTGTGCGGGTGGACCAGGTGGTGGATGGCGCCCTGCACGCCGGGCTCAAAGTCATTCTCAACAGCCACAATTTCGAGGCGATCAACACCGATCCGGTTGGCGCCCAACCGTGGTTTACTGCCGTCTGGCAGCAGATCGCCGATCACTATGCCAACCGCTCGCGCCAGACGCTGTGGTTCGAGATCGAGAACGAACCCAAGGATGCGCTCGACAACGCCAACCTGGTGGCCACGTTTGCGCCGGCGCTGGCAGCTATTCGCCGCCACAATCCCAATCGCCCGGTGATCATCGGCGGCGAGAAATGGAGCAATATCACCTCGCTCGCCACGCTGAACCTGCCCGATGATCCGCAGGTCTGGCCCACGTTCCACTATTACGAACCCTTTGCCTTCACCCACCAGGGCGCCACCTGGGTGTCGCCCTCCCCGCCGCTGGGCCGCGTCTATGGCACGCCGGTCGATCTTGCCCGGCTGCCGGTGGATGTGCAGCGGATCAAGGCCTATGTCGCGCGCACCGGCAAGATCCCGCTGATGGGCGAAACCGGTGCGTTCGAATCCATTCCCACAGATCAGCGCATCGCCTATTACCGCAGCGTTTTCAAAACGTTCCGCCCGCTGGGCGTGCCGATCTGCGTCTGGGCCTATACCAACACGTTTCCGTTTTTCGATTCCCACAAGGGGCAATGGATTCCCGGCCTGCGCGGCGCGATCGGTCTGCAGGAAACCAGCCCCAAGCGCTGACCGGGCCTGCTCCACATGGCGGAAACAGGCCCGGCGCGCGGCAATCAGCCTTGCATCTGTTCGAGCTCCACGCCCTTGGTTTCGTTGACCATGGCGCGCACGAAGAAGAACGACACGGCCGCCGCCGCCGCATAGAACGAATAGGTGACCGCCAGGCCCGGCGACACGACCAGCGCCGGGAAGCTGACGGAAATGGCGGCGTTGGCGATCCATTGGGCAAAGCCCGAAACCGCCAGGCCCGAACCACGGATCTGGTTGGGGAACATTTCACCCAGCATGACCCACATGATCGGTCCCCAGCTCATGTTGAAGAACACGACATAGGCATTGGCGGCCAGCAGTGCGATCACGCCATTGTTGCCCGGCAGCGACACCGCGCCACCGG
This sequence comes from Novosphingobium sp. SG754, assembly GCF_013149315.1. Lineage (NCBI taxonomy): Bacteria > Pseudomonadati > Pseudomonadota > Alphaproteobacteria > Sphingomonadales > Sphingomonadaceae > Novosphingobium > Novosphingobium sp. SG754. Next base: position 589,952 of record NZ_JABGCC010000003.1, read on the forward strand.
CGCCATGCACCGCCGTCGAAAACGCCCAGGCAACGATCCCCAGCGTCACCGCCATGCCGGCCGAGCCGGTGAGCAGCAGCGGCTTGCGCCCGATGCGATCGACCAGCAGCAGCGTGGCGAGGCAGCCCGCGATGGACACCACGCCCGAAATGATGTTGGTTTGCAGCGCATAGCTTTCGGAAAAGCCCACGGCCTGCCACAGCGTGGCGCCATAATAGAACACCACGTTGATGCCGACCAGCTGCTGGAACACGGCCAGGCCGATGCCCGTCCACACGATCGGACGGATGCGCCCGGTGGCGCGGTCGATCAGGTCAGAAAGCTTGGGACGGTGGTGGTCTGCTGCCAGGCTCTGGCGGATTTCGGCAACGGTGCGGGTGGCACTGGCGGCGCCGAGCAGGCGGGTGAGCACGGCATGCGCGCCAGCTTCCTCGTCCTTGGCCACCAGATAGCGCGGGCTCTCCGGAATGCCCATGAGCGCGAGGAAATAGATCGCCGCCGGCAGCGCCTGCAGCCAGAACATCCAGCGCCACGCCGGCTGCCCGGCCCATAGGATCGCCGTGGATTCTCCCGCAACATGCGCCAGGATATAGTTGACGATAAAGGCGCCGGTCAGCCCGGTGATGATCATCACCTGCTGCACGCTCGACAGGCGCCCGCGCACGTTGGCGGGCACCACTTCGGAAATATAGACCGGCGAAATCACGCTGGCCGCGCCCACGCCCAGCCCGCCGATCACCCGTGCGATGATGAAGATGAGCGAAGAGCCGGCAGCCCCGGCGAGGATCGCGCTGGCCAGAAACAGCACTGCCGCCAGCTTCATCACGCCGCGCCGGCCGATGTTGTCGGCCAGGCGCCCGGCCCCGAATGCGCCGATCGAAGAGCCGACGAGAATGGCGCCGACATTGACACCGATGCCCACCTTGCCCAGTTCGAACGCAGCCTCCAGGCCCTTTTGCGTGCCGTTGATCACCCCGGAATCATAGCCGAACATGAAGCCGCCGATCGTGGCCACCGCCACGATGGCGCCGATCAGGCGCATGTTGACCGCGCCTGGTGCCAAATCGTTCATCCTGTCCTCTCCCATATGTCTTTTTATACCCGCGCGAGATGGGCCGGTAAGCCGGCCACCCCGGGATCGAAGGCGAAGAGCGCACCCGCCAATGGCTGGGCTGCGCGCTCTGCCGTGCTCAGGCCCTTGGTTGCCGTGGTGGCATAGGCGGTGCGCAGATCCGGGCCACCGAACGCAACCTTGGTCACGTTGGCCACGGGAAATGGCACGATGCCGATCAATTTCCCCGCCGGGTCATAGCGGCGCACGGCCCAACCGGCGAAGAGGCCCACCCACAGGCAGCCTTGCGCGTCCACCACCGGTCCATCCGGATAGCCGGCGCCGTCCTCGATTTGCGCGAACAGGCGGGTGCCGGTCACGCGCCCGTCGTGCACCGTGCTCGCCCAGATGCGCCGGCCCAGCGTATCGTGGTGGTAGAGCGTGTGCCCATCGGGCGAAAAGGCGGGCCCATTGGTGATCGAAACCGGCGGCAGCCCGCTATCGTTGCAGCCATCTTGATCGAGGCGATAGATCCGCCCGCTTTCGTCGGTTTCGGCATCGTCCATCGAGCCCAGCCACACCGCGCCATCGGCCGCGACCGTGGCATCGTTGAGGCGGTTGCCCGGCAGATGCGCCTCGGGCGCGCAGAGCAGGGTAAAGGCGCCGCTTGCCGGATCGAAGCGGTGCACGCCGGTTTGCAGGCCGGCCAGCAGCGTGCCATCGGCGCAGGGCAACACCCAGCCCACTTGCGCGGGCGCCGGCCACGTGGCGGTTTCACCGCTTGCCGGGACAAAGCGATGGATCGCCGGCGCCTTGATATCGACGAACCACAGCGCGCCTTCGTGCGCGGCCCATACCGGGCCTTCACCCAGCGTGGCCGCCAGTGGCCACACCGCCTGCGGCGTCGCCCCGGCGATGACCGGGATATGGGCCGGAACGTGCGCTGCGCTCAGCGCCATCCGGCGTCGACCCAGTATTCGTGCCCGGTGATCAGGCGCGCATCGTCAGAGGCCAGGAACAGCGCCAGCGCCGCCACATCGGCCGGCATCAGCCGCCCATCAAGGCATTGCGAGGCCACGATCTCGGCCTCACCCTCGGGCGTATACCACTGTTCCTGGCGCGGAGTCTTGACGTTGCCGGGAATGATCGCGGTCACGCGGATGTTGTCGCGGCCCAGCTCGCGCGCCAGGCCACGGGTCAATCCCTCGATCGCTGCTTTCGCCGTCTGGTAGATCACCAGATCGGGCAGGCCCAGGTGCCAGCTGATCGACCCGAGGTTGATCACGGCACCGCCACCGGCGCGCTTCATCGCCGGCACGGCGGCCTGGGTCACGAAGAACTGGTGCTTGAGGTTCACCGCCATCCGCTCGTCCCAATAGGCGGGCGAAACCTCGTCCACGGCATGGCGATCATCGTTGGCGGCGTTGTTGATCACCACGTCGATCCCGCCCAACTGCGCCTCTACCTGCGCCATCATCGCGGCGATCGCATCGGCATCGCGCAAGTCGCAGGGCAGGAACAGCGGCGCGGGCGCGGCGCTGTTGCCCAGCCGCGCTGCCACGGCCTCGCCCTGCTCCTGTGCGATGTCGCAGAACGCTACATGTGCGCCCTGGGCCACGAAGGCTTCGACCAGGCCTTCCCCGATGCCGCTGCTGCCACCGCTGATAAACACGCGCTTGCCCGCCAGGCTCGGATAGATCGCGCGCTGGGATGCACCGTTGAGCGCGCCGTTGGCGCCGCTCATGCCGCGCGCCCCAGCAGGCCGCGCTGCGCCAGGTTGGCATAAAACGCGGTGATGCCCATGGTCCAGGGCGCGGCCTGCGGACAGGTGACCACGGTATTGACCAGCTTGCCCAGGCGCGGGGTGGCGATCGTCACCACATCGCCCACCTTGTGGGTAAAGCCGCGGCCGGGATCGTCGCGATCCTGCACCGGGGCAAACAGCGTGCCCAGGAACAGGCAGAAACCATCGGGATAGTGATGTTCGCTCAAGGTCTGGCGCACCAGGTCGAGCGGATCGCGGCTGATCTGGTTCATACTGGAATGGCCTTCCAGGCGATAGCCATCGGTACCTTCGATCAGCAGGTCCACTTCGGCCTGGCGCACATCGTCGAGCGTGAAGCCGGCGTCGAACAGGCGCACCAGCGGCCCGAGCGAGCACGAGGCGTTGTTGTCCTTGGCCTTGCCCAGCAAGAGTGCGCTGCGCCCTTCGATATCGCGCAGGTTCACGTCATTGCCCAGCGTGGCGCCCACCACCGTGCCGGCAGCATTGACCAGCAGGACCACTTCGGGTTCGGGATTGTTCCAGGTCGAATCGCTGCGCACGCCGATTTCGGCCAGCGGGCCAACGGTCGCGAGAACCGGCGCCTTGGTAAATACCTCGGCATAGGGCCCGATCGCCACTTCCAGGTATTGCGACCACAGGCCATCCTCGATCAGCAGCGCCTTGAGCGCCTCGGCCTCGGCCGAGCCGGGCACGACCGAGCGGATCGAGCCGCCAACGCGGTCTTCGATGCGGGCGCGGATTTCCTGCGCCTTGCCAGCATCGCCGCGCGCGCGCTCTTCGATCACGCGTTCCAGGGTGGAGGTGGCGAAAGTCACCCCGCAGGCTTTCACGCACTGCAGGTCGATCGGGCTGAGCAGCGGCAGCGCCAGCGAATCGAGCCGGCCGAGCGCCACCCCGGCGCTGGCGTCGAGCGGCAGCATGTCGACGAGCTGGGCAACGGTGGGCGCCACGCCGGCCATGTCATAGGCCACGCCCTGTTCCACCAGAATCGGGCTTGGCCCGGCCGCGGTTTCCACCCGCCCGAGGAATCGCCCGGATTCCCAGTCTGCCGGCAGCAGCGCTGCGATGGATGACACCCCGTCCATTTCCTTCTCCCCAACCCTCGGGCAATCGTTGACAAATTCTGATAGCGCTACCATCATGCAATGCGGCTCGCTGTCAAGTGGTTTTGAATTGGCACGGCAAAGAACACGGCCGGTCCGCCCTGGGCCAGAGCCGAACTTACCAACAGGGAGAAGACGATGCTTTGTGTTGTGCCCAACAGCCAAACGGAAATTCGGCCTCGCCGGCGCGCGGCCAAGACCCTGATCGCGGCCCTGGCCAGCCTGATGGCGCCGATGGCGGCGCACGCGCAAGGCGCTGCTTCGCCGGCCGCCGCCCCCCTTCCCCGCATAGAGCGCACGGCAAAGGGCGCCATGCTGATGGTCGATGGCGCGCCGTTCCTGATGCTGGGCGCCCAGGCCAACAATTCCAGCAACTATCCCGAGCCGCTCAAGAAAGTGTGGCCCACGATCGATGCCATGGGCGCCAACACGCTGGAAATCCCGGTCGCCTGGGAGCAGATCGAGCCGCGCGAGGGACAGTTCGACTTTTCCTGGGTCGATCATGTCGTGGGGGAGGCGCGCAAGCATGACAAGCGCCTGATCCTGCTGTGGTTTGCCACGTGGAAGAACACTGCGCCGGCCTATGCCCCGGAATGGGTCAAGCTCGATCCCAAGCGCTTTCCCCATATGCTCACGGCCAAGGGCGATGTGCACTATGCGATGAGCCCGCTGGGCAGCGAAACGCTCAAGGCCGATACCCGCGCTTTTACCGCGCTGATGCACCACATCGCCCAGATCGACCCGCAGAACACCGTCATCATGATGCAGGTGGAAAACGAGGTCGGCAGCTATGGCAACGTGCGCGACTTTTCGCCGATGGCGCAAAAGCTGTTTGCCGGCCCGGCGCCGCAGGCCCTGCTCAAGCACTATGGCAAGCCGGCTGGATCGAGCTGGGCCCAGGCCTTTGGCAGCGATGCCGACGAATATTTCCAGGCGTGGTATGTCGCCAGCTATCTCAATACCGTGGCCAAGGCCGGCAAAGCGGAAAAGAACCTGCCGATGTACGCCAATGCCGCGCTCGCATCGGCATTTGGCCGACAGAGCGCGACGACCTATTCCAGCGGCGGACCGGTGCACCACGTGATCGATATCTACAAGGTGGCCGCGCCCGCGCTCGATCTGGTGGCGCCCGATATCTATAACCGCGACGAAAAGGCGGTGCACGCCTATCTCGATCTCTATGACCGGCCAGACAACCCGTTGATGGTCCCCGAAATCGGCAACGACGCGGAATATGCGCGCTTTTTCTGGGACGCGCTGGGCAAGGGCACGATCGGCTATTCCCCGTTCGGGATGGACCAGACCGGCTATTACAACTTTCCGCTGGGCGCCAAGGGGATCGACGACACGATCAACGGCTTTGCCCGCATCTATCACCTGTTTGCCCCGATGCAGGCGGTCTGGGCCAAGGCGGCGGCGCAAGGACTGGTGCACGCGGCCAGCGAACCGGCCGATCCGGCGGCGGGCCACAAGCGCGAACTGCTGATCGGCCGCTACAAGGCGACGCTGGGCTTTGGCCAGGATGCGTTTGGTTTCGATCCGCCGCGCGGCAATCCGCATCCCACCGGCGGCGCGGCCATTGCCCAGCTTGGCCCGGATGAATTCCTGATCACCGGGTTCGATACCCGCGTCACGCTCAACCTCGCCACGCCCGCGCCCGGCGAAACGCTAACCCTGCTGCGTGCCGAGGAAGGGCATTACGCCCCGGACGGCAAGGGCGGGCAGACCTGGGTGTTCGATCGGGTGTGGAACGGTGATCAGATTGACTATGGCTTCAACTTCACCAGCATCGGCCAGGTGCTCAAGGTGCGCTATGCGCGGATGAAAGGCACCGGCGTGATCGCAGCCGGCGCCGAGCATTGAGGCAGGCGGCCGGCCACAGACGTTGATGCGTCAGATCAGGCCGGCCCCGTCCAACTGCACCACGGGCACCATGCCGCCTGCCGGGCGCGGCGGCAGGGTCAGGACCAGGCCATTGGCATCCTGGCGGAACGGCACCGGCCCACCCCCAAGCAGGCGCGCGGCAGAGACCTGGCCGGCCTGCGGCCCCAGTGATGCGATCCGCACCGGCGCGCCGGGCCATTCCAGCATCGCGGCAAACAGTGCGCCGCCCTTGGTGGTAAAGCGGATATCCTGCGCGGTGAATGGGCCAGACTTGCCCTCTGCCATGATGCCGGTGTCCAGCTTGGTCGGCCCTTCGCCATAGCGCCGCCACGGGCGGCTGCCATGAATCATGGCATCGCCGTGCACCGCCATCCAGGCGGTGATGCCGTCCAGGATCTTGCTCTCTTCGGCATCATAGGTGCCATCGCCGCGTAGCGGAATCGACAGCAGCAGGTTGCCGTTCTTCGATACCACGTCGACCAGGCGCTGGATCACCTGATGGGCCGGCACATAGGATTTCTGCGCGAACCGGTCGCGGTTGTAATGCCAATCGCCGATGCAGGTGCAGGTCTGCCACGGGCGTGGGCGAATATCGGCGGCAAAGCCGCGCTCCACGTCTTCCACCACGGCGCGCTGCTGGTCCTCGCTCAGCCGCTTGGCCGTCAGCACCACGTCGGGGCTGCCGTGCCAGGCAGTCGCCTGGTTGTAGAAATGCGCGGCGGCTTCCAGGCCGTAGTGGTCGAACGGCAGGCCGTAATCGTCAAAATAGACCATGTCGGGGCGGTAGCGCTCCACCAGGTTCTTTTGCCGCGCCAGCCAGCGCGCGGCGAAGGCCGGGTTGCGCGGCGGCACGGTTTCCAGCCACTGCCCATCGTTGGCCTGGTGCCACTTGTCCATCGCGGCATCGCTGGTGATGCCATCGGGCGGGGCCATGTTGGGCCCGGTGTAAAGCGCCTGCGGATCGAGGCCCTGCCACCAGGTACCCTGCCCGTGCTCGCGGCGCAGGTGCCAGGCGTCATAGCGCTGCCCGGCATGGGGCCCTTGCGCATCATAGCCATAGGCGGTCTGCCACCAGTGCCACGCGTGGCTGGCATGGTTCGACACGCCGAACTTGAGGCCCGCCCCGCGTGCCGCCTTTTCCCAGCCGGCGATCAGATCACGCTTTGGCCCCACACGGGTGCTGTTCCAGCCATGATGATCGCTGGTGAACAGGTCCAGGTTGTCATGGTGGCAGGCCATCGCCATGAAATAGCGTGCACCCGCCGCCTTGTAGCGTTGCACGAGGAAATCGGGATCCCAATGCTCACCGCGCCAGTCGCCGATCACGTCGATGAAACCGTGGGCCGTGGGATGGCCGTAGGTGGCAACCTGATGCTGATAGGCCGGCGTCCCGGGGATATACATCGAGCGGCCATACCAGTCGCCACGCTCGGGCTGGCACTGCGGGCCCCAATGCGCCCAGATGCCAAAGCGCGCCTCCCTGAACCACGCCGGCACCTGATAGCCGGCGGCCAGAGACTGCCAGTCGGGCGCCAGGGTGCCCGACCGGGCGCGATGGTCGGCAGCAACGCGCGCCTGGCCCGCGCCACCCACGGCCAGCGCCGCCAGCCCGCCACCGAGCACGCCGCGCCGGCTGGCGCCGAGCCATCCCCCGGCCATCAGCGCACCACCTCGACCGGCGGACGCGCCGCACTGCCCTTCATGCCGGCGGGCCATTCCACCTGACCGCTGGCATCGTTCCAGCGCACCACGGTCTTGCCGGCCTGGCTGGTCTTGTAGGCATTGGTCTGGCCATCATCGTCATAGAGCGTGGCCTCGCCATTGGCGCCGGCAAAGGCGCGCAGCTTGGCAATGCCCTGCTTTTCCACGGTGGAAAGGATCGGCGTGCCCAGCGGCACCAAGCTGCCCGCGCGCACGAACAGCGGGATATGGGCGATCGGGGCATCGGCCTCGATCGTCTGCCCGCCGGCAAACTTGCGCCCGGTCCACCAGTCATACCAGTCGGTGCCCTTGGGCAGATAGACCGGGCGGTGGGTCTGCCCCTGCCGCGTGACCGGCGCCACCAGGAACGCCGGGCCGAACATATATTGATCCTTCACCGTCAAGGCCTGGACATCGCCGGGGAAATCCATGAACAGCCCGCGCATGATCGGCGCGCCGGTGTCATAGGCATGGCGCGCGGCGGCATAGGTATAGGGCAGCAGCGCATAGCGCAGGCGCAGCGTGTCAGCCAGGATCGCCTCTGCCGCCGGGCCATATTGCCACAGCGCCGTGCCCGGCCGCTGGCCATGGATGCGCAGCGTGGGGGTAAAGGTGTTGTACTGGAACCACCGCACGAATAGCTCGGGATAGTCCTTGTAATCGGGCGCCATCGCCGTGGCGCCGGCCGGATCGACCAGCGGCGCCGTCGTCGCTTCGCCCGCGCCGCCGGGATACTGCCAGCCGCCGGTGTCGCTGCTCCAATAGGTCATGCCCGACGCGGCGGCGTTGATCCCGGTAGGGATCTGGCGCTGCAGCGCTTCCCACGTGGCGTCCACGTCGCTCGACCAGAACAGGCAGCCATTGCGCTGCGCGCCGAGATAGGCCGCGCGACACAGGATCATGTTGCGCTTGTTGGGCCGGTCCTGCGCCGAGCCATCGGCCACGCTTTGCGTGTGCAACAGCGGGAACAGGTTGTGATAGCGATCGCCCGAACCGATCGAATAGAAATAGCCGTCCGGCACCAGATCGGGCTCGGTCTCGTCCAGCCAGGTCCAGTCAAAACCCTGGCTCAGGATATTGTCGCGGATCTGGCTCCAGAACCACTTGCGCGCGGCCGGCACGGTGGGATCGATCAGCGCGCCCGCCCGGTCAGAGCGGATCGGCAGGCCATCGACCGGCTTGCCATCCTTGTCGTGCAGCAGCCAGCCCTTGGCGGCGAGCGTATCGAAGTTCTTGGAAACCTTTTCGAAACGCGGCCACACGCTGATCAAAGAGCGCATGCCCATGGCGTTGAGCTGGGCATTCATGCCCTTGGGATCGGGAAAGGCGCTGCGATCGATGTCGAGGTTGCCCAGCGCCGTCCAATAGAACCAGTCGAGCACCATGATATCGAGCGGCAGGTTGCGCGCGCGATAGCCCTTGGCAATGTCGAGCAGCTCGGCCTGCGTTTCATAGCGCGCCTTGGACTGGATCAGGCCCAGCGCGGCCTTGGGCGGCAGCGGCGTGGTGCCGGTCAGGCGGGCATAGCCGGCATAGATCTCGTCGGTGGTCTTGCCGGTGATCACGAAAAAGCTGACGCGCTCACCCACGTTGGATTGCCAGTGCGTCTTGCCGTTGACCCCGGCCGAAACCGTGGTGGCGGAAGGATTGTCCCAGACGATGCCATAGCCCTTGCTCGTGACCATGAAGGGCACGCACACGCTTTCGCCCTCGGGCGCGTCATAGTTGTGGCGGCAATCGATGGTGCGCCCGCGCAGATCGGCAAAGCCCTGCTGGTTCTGGCCCAGGCCCCAGAAATGCTCATCAGCCGTGGTGGAAAAGCTCGCGCCCACGCGGAACGTGTGCTCGCCCGAAACATCGTGCGGGCTCATTTCCCAGCTGTTCATGCGCGTGAGCGCGGCGCCGCCGGGCTTGGCAAAGCCGATCGAGACGCTGGGCAGCGACGGCGCGAAATAGCGGGCCATCATCGTCGGCGCGCTGGGCCAGGGCTGCGCATCGACGCGCACTTCCAGGTCGCCGGAACGGAACACGTCAGCCCCGTTGTCGCTGGCATGGGTCCAGCCAGCGGCATCGGGCGTGGCATTGGGCCCTTCGCCCGGCGCGCTACGCGCCACGTCGGGATCAGTGGCGATGGTGACGCGCACGATATTGGGGGCATAGGGTTCGATGCTCACCGCCGCGCCGTTGCGATCGAGCACCGCCAGCGGCGCGGCCAGGGCCGGCACCGCGCAACCGGCCTGCAACAGCAGCGCGAGGGTGAAAATACGTGCCTTGGCCTTCATGCGATTGGTCCCTTCCCGTCTCGTTAATTCTGTCGCAGCCAAACCGTGGTTCAACCCGCGCAGTCGAGTGATAGCGCTATCATTATGGTGCCGATGCTGGCTTGGCAACTGGTTATCGCGCCTTGCCTTTTCCCGGCCGGTGGTCAGCCCAGCGCCGCTTCCCGCTGGGCGTTGGCGATCGTCCCGCCGATCCTAGCAAGGTGATCGGCCTGGCTGGGCATGGCCTGTGCTGCGCGCCCAATCAGGTCACGCATGCCGCGCAGCATCTGGTCCAGTTCCAGCGGGCGCAGGCTTTCGGTCAGCGGATCGTGGGCCTGGGGCATGACGCCCTGGCCGAGCAGCACCGCCAGCCAGCTGGCGTCTTGAAACAGATCGGTTTCGCGTGACAGCAGCCGCCCGCTGCGGCGGAACATGGCGATCTTTTCCGCCAGCGAATCCGGGATCGCGCCGGTCCGGCACTGGTCCCAGAACGGTTCCCCTTCGCGCTCGTTGGCGTGATAGTGCAGCACCAGAAAATCGCGGATACGGTCGTATTCGTTGGCAATCTGGCGGTTGAACTCGGCCATGGTCATGGGGTCGAAGCCCATGTCGGGAAACCAGTTGAGCAACTTGGCCACGGCAATCTGGACCAGATGGATGCTGGTCGATTCCAGCGGCTCCAGAAATCCGGCCGAAAGGCCGATCGCCACGCAGTTCTTGGCCCAGCTCTCCACCCGGCGGCCGGTGGTAAAGCGGATCAGGCGCGGATCGGCCAGCGGCTGGCCATCCAAATTGGCCATCAGCGCGGCATGGGCCTGGTCATCGCTCCAATGTTCGGCGCTATAGACCATGCCGTTGCCCATGCGATGTTGCAGCGGAATGCGCCATTGCCAGCCGGCCTCATGAGCGGTCGAGCGCGTATAAGGGCGCATGAGATCAACGCAGTCGGTCGGCACGGCCAAGGCCCGGTTGCACGGCAGGTAGTGCGTCCAGTCTTCGAAAGGCACGCCTAGCGCCTCGCCCAGCAACAGGCTGCGCAGGCCGGTGCAATCGATGAACAGATCGCCATCCAGCATGCCGCCATCGTCCAGCCGCAGACTGGCGATGCCGCCGCTCTCGCCGTCGAGCACGACCTCTTCGATCAGCCCTTCGCGGCGCTCCACCCCGCGCGCTTCGGCCAAGGTACGCAGATGCTGGCCATAGAGCGTGGCATCGAAATGATAGGCATAGGAAAATGTCGAATAGACCGAGCGTGGATCGCCATCGGGCTGCCGCATCTTGCCGGCATAGGCGGCCTGTTCATTGAGCGAGAACGCGCCGAGTGGGGTATCATCACCCAGCGCCTGGGCGCGCAACCAGTGCTGGTGGAATTGCGTGCCGCCAAAATCGTTGCCCTGCCGGCCGAACGGATGGAAATAGCGGTGCTCCCTGGCGCGCCAGCCGGCAAATTCGATGCCCAGCTTGAACGTACCCTTGGTCGCCTGGAGAAACGCCGCCTCGTCCAGCCCGATAACCTGGTTGAACGTCTGGATCGGCGGGATGGTCGCTTCGCCCACCCCGATCGTGCCGATGGTTTCGGATTCGACCAGCGTAATGCGGCAACGGTGCGGGGCAATCGTGCGCGAAAGCGCGGCAGCCACCATCCAGCCAGCGGTGCCGCCACCGGCGATGACGATGGAACGGATGTGGGAAGGCGCGGTGTCGTGCGGCATGGGGTGATCCGATCGGTCAGGCCGCGGCCTGGCAATGGCGGGCAAGGTAAAAGCGGTGATCGGGTGCAGACCGGCCCATGCGCGCCAGATCCTCGCGGCGGCGTGCCATGTGCGCGCGCAGCATGTCGATCGGCAGCGCGTCGATCAGCGGATCGTGGCGCTGTGGCCAGACGCCATTGCCCAGCAGGATCGCCGCCCAGCTCGGCTCTTGATAGGATTCCCCATCGAGCAGCGGGATCTTGCCCGTCGCGTGCCAGCTATCGAGCTTTTGCTGCAGGGTATCGGGCAGGTCCATGGCGCGCACCGCCTGCCAGAACGGCTCGGGCCGCTGCGACACGCAATAGTGCGCGATGATGAAATCGCGGATGCGGTCCCATTCCACCTGGCACACGCGGTTGTATTCGGCCGCCACGCGCGGATCGAAATGCTTGTCGGGGAAAAACTCGATCAAGCGGCCGATGCCGTTCTGGATCAGCTGGATGCCGGTGGATTCCAGCGGCTCCAAGAACCCGCTGGCAAAACCCAGCGCCACGCAATTGCGCTGCCAGAATGCCTCGCGCCGCCCGGCGGTAAAGCGGAAGCGGCGCGGATTGGCCAGTGGCGCGCCGCCCAGGCTGCCGAGCAGCGCGTCCTCCGCGGCGGCATCGCTCATGTGGGCCGAGGCATAGACGATGCCGTTGCCCTCGCGGTGCTGCAACGGAATGCGCCATTGCCAGCCAGCCGCCAGCGCGGTGGAGCGGGTGAACGGCGCGGGCGGATCGTGCCGCGCCGATGGCACCGCAATGGCGCTGTCGCACGGCAGCCAGTGCGACCAATCGACATAGCCCGTGCCCAGGCGCTTGCCGATCAGCTCGGCGGCAAAGCCGGTGCAGTCGATGAAGAATTCGCCATCCACCACCTGCCCATCGGCCAGGTGCAAGGCGCGGATATGCCCGGTCTGCGGATCGAGCGGCACATCGACCACGCGCCCTTCCACCCGCGTCACGCCCCAGCTTTCCGCCAGGTTGCGCAGATAGCGGGCATAGAGCACCGCATCGAAATGATAGGCGTGGGCATAGCGCGGCTGGCGCGGGTCGGCCGGCGTGAACTTGCCACGCTGCGCCAGGGCATAGGGCGCGGAATAATCTTCGATCGGTGCGGTTTCGCCCGATCGGGCCAGGCGCAGCCAATGATGGTGCGGGGCAATCCCGCCGATCGGCTCGCCATAATCGCCAAAGCCATGGAAGTGGGTATTGCCCACCTGCCCCCAATCGCAGAACTCGATGCCCAGCTTGTAGCTGCCCATCGTCGCCTGCAGGAAGGCATGCTCATCCAGGCCAAGCCTGTCGTTGAACAGGCGGAACAGCGGCACGGTCGCCTCGCCCACCCCGATGATCCCGATCTCTTCGGATTCCACCAGGGTAATGCGCAAGGGTTGCCCATCGAACGCCTTGGCCAGAAGCGTGGCCGCCATCCAACCGGCCGTGCCACCGCCCAGGATGGTGATCGATCGGATCGCTGCCTCGTTCATCACATCCTCTTCCCCGTTCCGGCCCCGGTCTCATGCGCCTGTGCGGAACAGGGGCATGAGATAACCGGAGCCGGCCGTGTGGAGCAAGATACCGCCGCTATCAGAACTTCGAGCGGACGAGGAACGCGATGTGGCGGTCGGTTTCTTCCCAGGCATAGCGCGGGTGCAGGCTCGCCGGGCCGACATCGATATAGGTCTTGGCCTTGAGCAGGTTCTGCGCCTGGAGGCCGACCTTGAGATGGCTGTTTACATCGACGATGAACGATGCGTCGAGCTGGCCATAGGCTTCGTTCCATACCGGCTGGTTGACGTTGGCACCGTTGGCGTTGGCCAAGTATTCCGAGCGCCAGTTGTAAGCGAGGCGCGCCGAAACCCCATACTTTTCATAGAGCAGCGCCGCGTTGAACGAATGCTTGGACAGGCCCTGCATCGGCAGGTTGCCCGGCAGCAGGCTGCCCGGCGCCAGCTGCGGGTTGGACGGGTTGCGCCCACCGGTGCTGGCGATGAACGTATAGTTGCCGTTGAAGCCCAGGCCCGACAGCGCACCGGGCAGGCTATCGAAGAACATGGTGTAACCCGCTTCCACGCCCTTGATCGTGCCATGCCCGCCGTTGACCGGGATGTTGACCTGGAAATCCTGCGTCACGCCATTGCGCGTCAGCGTAACGGTCGATGCCTGGGGGCTGATGTAGTTCGACACGTCCTTGAAGAACGCGGCCAGCGTCACGGCATTGGCCTTGCCGAAATAGTATTCGAAGCTGGCGTCAAAGTTCCAGGCGCGGATCGGCTTGAGATAGGGGTTGCCGCCCGTCAGGGTACGGGGGGCGACCACCGCCGGGGTGAAGCCGTCCGCCTGGAAGGTATAGGCATAGGTTTGGTTGGCCTGCAGGTCGGTGAAGCTCGGGCGATAAATCGTCTTGCCCACCGCAAAGCGCAGGATGGTCTTGTCGTTCAGGTAGAACCGCGTGTTGAGCGTCGGCAGCACGTCGGTATAGCTGTTGCGCGCGTCGACCGGGGTCTTGCTGCCATCGCCCACGAACGTCGCGGCATTGACCAGCGCCTGGCACGCCGCGGCGCCATTGGTGGCGATACACGCCGCCGCCGTCTGCGAGTTCGACGACGAAGAGCTGAGCGAGGGCAGGAAGATGGCGCCAACCGCCGTGGTGCGGGTGCGGATCACGCGGACGCCGATGTTGCCATCGAACCGGCCGAGCAGGCCGCTGTCTTCGCCAAAGCTCGCCATGGCATAACCGGCCAGCGTCTTTTCGGTCTGGGTATTGGTGCCATAGGCGTTGTTGTTGCCAGCGCTGCCATTGAAGGCCGCATCGGTCAGCGGCGACCAGCCGCCATTGCCGCTCTGCGTGGTAACCAGATACTTGTAGGCATTGGCTGCCCCCTTGTCGAGCAAGCCAACCGAAGGGAACCAGCCGCCCGGCACATTGACGTTACCGCCCATGAAGTTGCCGAAATTGAGGCGCGTGGTCTGGCCCGGCAGGCCCACGTTGCCCGGGTCCTGGTTAAGGTAGATCGGCGTGCCGCCACCCCAATAGGCGGTGCTGAGCAGGCCCCAGTTGTAGTTGGTCGATTGGGTGACCAAGTCCTTGGCAGTGTTTCGCAGGCCAACCTTGAACGACTTGAAGAAGTTGCCGTCATCGAGCGTGTAGGTCACGTCGGCACGCTCCGCCCACGAGGAGGCGCGGTTGTTCTCGTTGTGCTGCATGGCAGCGTACCAGAAATAGTTAGCCGGATCGCTCAGGCTCAGGCCATTTTCGCTGAAGGTGAGGCTGGGCCGGTCACCAGTCAGGTTGAACGCCACGTTGGGCCGGCCGCCGTTCAGGCCGAAACCGTCGAACGCGGTCATGCTGTAAACGCTGGCGTGCGAGTTGACGTGATCGACATCGACGCTCACCGTCAGGTGATCGGTCGGCGTCCAGAACATGCTGCCATAGAATTCGCGGGTGACCTTGTCCTGCTGGCCAACGCGGCTGTCATAGACCAGCTGCGCGTTGCTTAGCGTGCCCGAGGCCAGGGTGTGCTGCGGCCCAGTGAAGGTGAAGCTGGGATCGAGGCTGAAACCGCCGTTCTGGTCGTTGATCTGCACGGCATTTTCAGCGTCACGCGGCGTCACCTTGGCAATCATGCCTTCAAAGGTGAACAGCAGGCTGGACGACGGCTTGATCTGCAGCACCGCGTCATACGAGTGGCGCACCTGCGTCCATTCGACCGAGCGATAGCCCAGGCCACTGGGCAGGGCCACGGTGGTGCCGGCCGGGAGACCCGATTGCGCCGCTGGCAGCGTTGTCGTGCTGATCGATCCGGTCTGGATCGCATCGGTGCGGTTGCCGGTCTTGCCGGTGGATGCGGAAAGCTGCAGGCCGATCTGGGTGCCGCCGGGCGTGTCCCAGCGGTGGCTTACCACGGCATTGCCCGAGAAGAAGCCTTCCTTGCGCTTGTCGGCATAGTTCCAGTCACCCGAAACGGCGACGAAGTTCTTGCTGTCGAGCGGCTTGCGGGTGCGCAGGTCGACGATGCCGGCAATGCCGCCTTCGACCATGTCGGCCGACGGGGTCTTGTAGACGTCGACCGCGCCCATCAGGTCAGGCGAGACGTCTTCAAAGCTCAGGCCACGGCCGCTGTTGGCCGAGAACACGTCGTGGCCATTGATTTCGCTGCGCGTCCAGGAAAGGCCACGGATAAACACGCCGCCACCTTCGGCCGGCACGCGGCCGGGGTCGCTGCCTTCCAGGGTGTTGACGTCACCGGTACGCTGCAGGGTGATGCCGGGCACGCGCTGCAGGGCTTCGGAAACGGTGCGGTCGGGCAGCGCGCCGATGTCCTGGGCAGAGATCGAGTCCACGATCACCTGCGAATTGCGCTTGGTGTTGAGAGCGTTGCTCAGCGAGCCGCGAATACCGGTAACGATGATCGACGGCACGCCGGGCTCATCGGCAGCGGCGGCCTTGCCGGCGTCTGTGGCGGCAGCGGCTTCCTGCGCATGGGCGGTGCCGGCCACCAGCGAGGCGGCCATCACCATGCTGGACGTGACAAGAAAACCGATCTTGCGCGCATTGCGGCGCGTGCTGCGCCCGAAAACGTTGTGCATAACCCCTCCCAATTAAGGCTATCTCTAAAGAAATGTAGTTTTTACAGATATTTCCATGCCGATCTCAGCGTCGTGAGAGACGCGCGGCAATGGCGAGAAACAGATCTATTTCCCTTAGAGCCCCCTCCTGATTGCTCCGTGTGTCAGAGCACCTCATCTGCGTTAACGCTACCATTTCAACACACGATTCGCAAACCGGATTATTGCCAAACGCCCGCCGTGCTGCGGGCTTGCCGCTGGACAGCCGCATTCGGCAACAAATCGGCAATTTATGCCGCTTTGCATCATTTGTTTTAATTCAATTACTTAGAATTATCGTATCAATGAGATAACTAGGATTTATCGCACGCTCTTTTGCGGTGCGAGAGGCGCAGCAAATGGCCTGGCGATAGCGCTAAAACGATTGCAGGACTGTGGCAAAGCCGCAACGGTCACCCACTATTCGTGCGTGGTCACCGCAAGCGCGCGTAGCGAAAATGGCGTGATCCGTTCCCCCGCATTGCGCGGGATGGCCGGGTACGGATTAACCGGCGCGAGGCGCGGTCAACGTGGCGTCGGATGCGCGCAGCACCAGCGAGAAATCGACCCGCACATGGCGCGGCGCGCGGGCCTTGGGGTCAAACACGCTGTCCACCAAGAGGCGCACGGCTTCGCGTGCCATATCGGCCACCGGCTGGCGCGCGGTGGTGAGTTCCGGCCAGACATTGGTCGCCGATGCCGTATCGTCGAACCCGCAGACCGATAGCTGGCGCGGCACGTCCAGCCCCATACGGTGCGCCGCGGCGACGGTGGCGGCGGCCATGTCGTCGTTGCTGGCAAAGATCGCCGTGGGCGGCTCGTCGAGCGAGAGCAGCGCCAGCGCGCAATCCATGCCCGAACGGAACGTGAAATCGCCGGTGGTTTCCAGGCGCCGATCGCCATCGATGCCCGCTTCGGCCAAGGCGCGGCGATAGCCGTTGCGGCGCAGGGCGCTGGCGGTCTGGTTGGGCGCGCCGCCGATAAAGCCGATCCGCCGATGCCCCAGCCCGGTGAGCCGCGCGGTCAGCGCATAGGCGGCCGCCTCGTCATCGATGGTTACGGCATGGGCCAGCGGCGAAGGTGCCCCGGTGGCGACCTGCGCCATGACGAGCCCGGCGCGGTTGATGCATTCCAGCAGCAGCACATCGTCAGACAGGGGCGGCGGCAGCAGCACGGCATCGACACGGTGCGACAAGAGCTTGGCTGCCAGCGCTTCGCGGCTGGCCTCTTCCTCGAAATGCTCGACCAGCAACTGCGCGCCCATGGCGTTGGCCTGCTCGTTCGATCCGACCAGGAACTCGCTGAGATAGGCCGAACTCGGGTTGGAATGGAGCAGGCCGATGCGGCACTGCCGGCCGCCGGCCAGGCTGCGCGCGGCAAGATTGGGGACATAGCCCAGTTCGGCAATGGCCTTTTCCACCTTGGCGCGGGTGGCCTCGTGCACTTTGGGATCGCTGTTGACCACGCGCGACACCGTCATCGGCGAAACCTGCGCCAGGCGCGCGACATCGGCCACCGTCGGCCCACGCGCCCCCCGGCGTTGCCCACGCTTGACGCGGCCGTTGTCCTGATCAGTCATCCCCGCCGTCCTAAGCCCCGCCAATGCGGCATGCAAGCGAAACGGCCAACCCGATACCAAATTGATACCGCTATCGCGCGGCGCGTATCGACCAGGCGAGAGACGGGGCGATCAGGGTATCGGCATGGTGAAGGGGCTCAGCGGGCTGCCATCGGCATCGAACAGGTTGGCGACCGGGCTATCTGCCCAGAGATACCGCAGCGTCACGTCACCAGTGCGCACGGGGATGGCCACCGTATCGGGGGCGTCGAGCTTTGCCGGGGCAAACCGGCAATGGCCTGCCGCATCGCACAGCTCAAAGCCGATCGGCACGGCATCGCCGATCACCCGCAATGGCCGGTTGAAGCGCAGCCGCACCTGGTCGTTGCCCTCGCGCAGCACCACCGGCAGCGCGGCAACCGGCTTGCCGGCCAGGGCCTGGGCCAGCCGTTGACCCACCGGCTTCTTGCGCGTGGGGTGGATATCGTCAGGGTCACCTACGTCGATCGCCACGGCCAGGCCGGCGTCGGGATCGCTGGCCGCTACCTCGCGCTGCGCCTCGCGGATCCGGGGCCAGAAGGCATCGGTTGGGCCAGCCACCAGTGGCCCATAACCGGCAATCTGCACGATACCGAAAGGCCGCGTGGCAAAGCGGCTGCGCCAATCGGCGATCAGCGCGCGCAGCAAGCCACGATAGCCGGTTGCATCGCCGGCATTCGATTCCCCCTGGTACCAGGCGATGCCGGCCAGCGGGATATCGCCCAGCGGGGCGATCATGCCGTTGTACAGCGTGGTCAGCCCGCTCGCCGCGATCCAGGGCGGCATCGGAATCTTGCCGGCGCGCGCCAGCGGCATGCCCTGGACCACCTGCCATCCGGCAATCGGGATGCTGCCATCGGCCAGTTCCAGGGCCGGCAGGCTATCGCCATGCAGGCCGCCGCCGCTGCCGGTATCGAGCACGTTGACCGTGATCGTATTGGTCCCAGCGTGCAGGCTGCCGGCCGGCAGCGCATAGTGGCGCTGCGTGTTCCAGCCCACCCCCGCGCCCACCGCCACGCCGTTGACCAGCGTCTGGTCGATATCGTCGACCACGCCCAGACGCAGCGCGCGGGCGGCCCGGGCCTGTTGCGCGCTGAGCCTGACCGTGGCGGTATAGGTGGCGGTGCCGTCAAACCGGGCATAGGCTGGATCGCCCCAGTCTTCCCACAGCTTGCCCACGTCGGCGCTGCGGGCCGCCCCCTTCCCCGCCGTGCGCGCGAAAAAGGCACGCAACTGCTTGCCCCAGGCCTGCTCGGCCGCAGCCGGATCGCGCCGGCGCAGGGCCAGCAACTCCAAATCATCGTCGTGCCCACCAGCTTGGCGCACGGCCGCCAGTGACATCCAATCCTCGATGATCGAACCGCCCCACGATGCCGCGATCAGGCCCACGGGCACCTTGCGCGTCGCCTGAAGGCTGGCGCCCATGAAATAGCAGACGGCAGAAAAATCCGGCGTGCTTGCCGGGCCAGCAGGTGCCCAGGCTACGCCCGCACCGAATTGCGGCTGCGGTGTCAGGCTGTTTTGCTTGGGCACGTTGAACAGGCGCAGATCGGGATTGGCGCTGCCCGCAATCACCACGTCGGCATTGGTGGCATGGCGCAGCGTGAACTCCATGTTCGACTGGCCCGAACACAGGAACACGTCGCCAAATGCCACATTGGCAAGCTGCGTCTGCTGCCCGGTCGACGTGGCAAAGCGAAGGTGGTGGCCGCCGCCCGCAGCCTGGGGCGGCAAGGCAATCTGCCATGTTCCATCGGCCGCCACGGTCGCATCGGGCAGCGCGCCACCGTCCAGGCTGGCATGGACCACGCTGCCCGGCTCCCCCATGCCGCGCAGGGGCACCGGCTTGCCCCGCTGCAACACCACGTTGTCGGTCAGGACCGGTGCCAGGGCAAAGGGCGCGGCCTGCGCCGCCACGGGCCAGGCCAGCAGCGGAACGGCGGCGGCAATGACAGGCACCGCAAGGCGAAATGGACGCATGGCCGACAGGGCTCCTCTCTTACCGCCCGGCCGCCACCATCGTTATGGCGGCCCGGGGCAGTTTGCTTGTAGCGGAATTGTTAGCGCTATCTTGACGGCATTTCGAGCGCAAATTATGCCTCGTCCCCGCAAACAAAAACACAACGGCAAAGGCCAGGCAGCGCACCGCTCGCCCAGCCACCGCCAGGGAAGGAGAATGTCATGCCTGGAATCCCGTTCCGTGGCGCGCGCCGGTTGGCCTGCACTACCCTGGCCAGCGTCCTGGCGCTCGGCGTGGCCGCGCCGCTCCACGCGCAAGCGCCGGCTGCGGCCAACGCCGCCGCTACGCCGCTGGCGAGCGGGCCTTATCACTGGCAGACAGTGCCATTTGGCGCGGGCGGTTTTGTCGACGGGTTTCTCTATCATCCGCGCACGCCGGGCATTCTCTATGCCCGCACCGATATCGGCGGCATGTACCGCTTTGATTTCGAGAACAAACGCTGGATTCCCCTGCTCGATCACCTGGGCCGCGACGATGGCGATCTGATGGGCATCCTGAGCTTTGCCGTTGATCCCAACGCGCCCGACCGCGTCTATGCCGCTGCCGGGCTTTACCTGTCGCAGTGGAGCCGCAAGGGCGCGATCCTGCGCTCAGACGATCGCGGCCGCACCTGGCAGAAAACCGAACTGCCGATCGGCGTAGGTGGCAACAGCGACGGGCGCGGCACGGGGGAGCGGCTGGCGGTCGATCCGCGCCAGGGCGACGTGCTCTATTTCGGCTCCAACCGCGACGGCCTGTGGAAGAGCACCGATCGCGGCCTTACTTTCGCCCGCACCGGCGCAAAGGTCGGCGGGTTTAGCCTGGTGGCGGTCGATCCCGCGGTGCCCGGCCAGGTCTGGGCCGGATCGACCGATGGTACCGGCGCGCTGATGCTGAGCCGCGATGGCGGCGCCAGCTTTTCCGCCGTGCCGGGCCTGCCCGCGATGGTGCCGCAACACCTGGTGTTCGGCCGCGATGGCAGCCTCTATGTCACCTTTGCCGGCGGTGACCAGGCCAGCACGCTCAACCCCAGCAATATCAAGACCGGCGCCGTGTGGAAGCGTGATGGCCGCGATAGGCGCTGGCACGACATCACCCCCACCCCGCCCGCGCCTGGCCTGCCTGGCGGCTTTTCCGGCGTGGACCTCGCCAGCGACGGCACGCTGGCGGTCTCGACCATCGATCGCTGGGCGCCGGGCGATGATATCTACCTTTCGCGCGATGGCGGCGCGCACTGGGATGCGCTTTCGGCCCATGCGCGGCACGATCCCGGTGCCTATCCCTGGCTGGTCGATTACATGAAGGGCCGCGACACCATGGGCCACTGGCTGGCCGATTTGAAATTCAACCCGTTCAAGTCCGACGAGATGATCTATGGCACCGGCTATGGCCTGTGGATCAGCCGCAACCTTGCTTCGGCCAAGCCGGGCGAGCCGGTGACGTTCGATTTTACCGTGGGCAATCTGGAAGAGGCCGCCACGCTGCAGATGGCCTCTCCCACCGGCGGCGCGGCCGTGCTGGCCGCCTTTGGCGACGTGGGTGGCGGCGCCTGGGAAGACCTGGCGCGCACCCCGCCGCGCAAGGGCCTGTTCACCCCGGCAAGCGAGACCAATTTCAGCATCGACTATGCCGGGGCCAAGCCGGGCAGCATGGTGCGCCTGGTCGATCATGGTCCCAGCTATGGCTATACCACCACCGATGGCGGCGCGACGTGGACACCGTTTGCCAGCGCCGCCTATCACCCGCCCGCCCCTGGCGGCGATTGGCGCAGGCCGGGCGTGGCAGCGATATCGGCCAAGGGCACCACGCTGGTCTGGGCGCCGGAGAAGGATGGGCTCTATGTCTCGAAAGACATGGGCAAGACCTGGCAGCCTTCCACCGGCATCGCCGCGCGGGCCGATACGTCCTATCTGCCCGTGGCCGACAAGGCCGCCGATGGGCTGTTCTATGTCTATGACCAGGCCAGTTCGGCGGTGCTGGCCAGCGGCGATGGCGGCAGCAGCTTTACCACCCTGATCGCAGGCCTGCCCAAGGTGGAAAGCTGGCAGAAGGGCACGCTGGCAGTGGTGCCCGGCCTGGTGAGAGACCTGTGGCTGGCGCTGCCGATGGGGCTGTTCCATTCGCCCGACAGCAAGACCAAGGTTACCCAAATGCGCAAGGTGACCGAGGCCTGGCTCGTCAGCTTTGGCGCGCCGGTGGTCAAGGACGCGTATCCCGCGGTGTTCCTGTGGGGCAAGGTCATGGGCCAGGAAGGGCTGTGGCGGTCTGACGATGCCGGCGCCAACTGGGTGCGGATCAACAGCCCGGACCAGCAGTTCGGCACCTTGCGCGCGATCGCGGGGGACATGCTCGATCCCGGCACGCTCTATCTGGCGCCGCATGGGCGCGGCATCATGGTGGGCATGCCGGCCAACAAGCCGCTGCCCGTGGCCGGCGCGGCACCGGGTGCAGCCGCCGCATCTGCCTCCGTCCCTGCCGCCACCGCCACTCGCCAGATCGCCGTTGACGTGGCGCGCGATGGTGGGCCGATCGATCGGTTCTTCGATCTCTCGATCGGGTCAGACTATCCCGGCACGCTGCGTCGCCCGGAAAACATGGCGCAGCTCAAGCTCGCGAGCGAAGAACTGGGCTTTCGCACCATCCGCTTCCACGACATTTTCCACGATGCGCTGGGCACGGTAAAGCGCGTCAACGGCAAGATCGTCTATGACTGGACCGCGATCGACGCGCTCTACGATGATCTCAAGGCGCGGCACCTGCGCCCCTTCGTGGAACTTGGCTTTACCCCCGATGCGCTGAAAACCTCTGATCAGACGATCTTCTACTGGAAAGGCAATACCTCGCACCCGCAGCCCGGCCCGTGGCGCGATCTGGTCGATGCCTTCGTGCGGCACATGATCGCGCGCTATGGCCAGGACGACGTGCGGCAATGGTATTTCGAGGTGTGGAACGAGCCAAACCTGGCCGGCTTCTGGGAAAACGCCGATCAACAGGCCTATTTCGATCTCTATCTGCTGACTGCCAGGACTATCAAGGCGATCGATCCCCAGCTCAGGGTTGGTGGCCCGTCCACCGCCGGCGCGGCCTGGGTGCCCGAACTTCTCGCCGCAGTGAAAGCCAAGGGCGGCACGATCGATTTCGTCACCACCCACACCTATGGCGTGAATGGCGGCTTCCTGGATGAAATGGGCAAGGACGATACCAAGCTCGATCCCAGCCCGCAGGCGATCACCGGCGATGTGCGGCGTGTGCGCCAGCAGATCGACGCCTCGGCCTTTCCCGGCTTGCCGCTCTATTTCACCGAATGGAGCACCAGCTATACCCCGCGCGACCTGGTGCACGATTCCTACGTCAGCGCGCCCTATATCCTGTCCAAGCTCAAAAGCGTGGAAGGCGCGGCGCAAGGGATGAGCTATTGGGTCTACTCCGACCTGTTCGAGGAGCCGGGCCCGCCGACCACCGAATTTCACGGCGGCTTTGGCCTGATGACCAAGGACGGCATCCGCAAGCCGGCATGGTTTGCTTACAAATACCTCCATGCCCTGCAGGGCCGCCGCGTGCCGGCTGACGACGCGCAAAGCTGGATCGCGCGCGACGGACGCAAGGTGGCCGCCGTGGTGTGGGATTTCGAGCAGCCCGCCCAGCCGACCAGCAACCGCAGCTTCTTTGGCAAGCTGGTGCCCAATCATCCGGCAGCGCCGGTGCGCCTGGCGTTCAGCCACCTCGCGCCCGGTCGCTATCGCTATACCCTGCATCGCACCGGCTATCGCGCCAACG
The DNA here is from genome assembly GCF_013149315.1 of Novosphingobium sp. SG754. Classification (NCBI taxonomy): domain Bacteria; kingdom Pseudomonadati; phylum Pseudomonadota; class Alphaproteobacteria; order Sphingomonadales; family Sphingomonadaceae; genus Novosphingobium; species Novosphingobium sp. SG754. The sequence continues at coordinate 613,454 of NZ_JABGCC010000003.1, forward strand.
ATGCCTATTCCGCCTATATCGACATGGGCGCGCCCGAGCGGCTGACCCCGGCCCAGCTTGCCAGCCTGGCCGCGCTGGCCCAGGACAAGCCCGAAGCGAGCGAGACGGTGACCGTCAGCGCCGATGGCCAACTGATGCGCGACGTTGCGATGCATAGCAACGATGTCACGCTGGCGACGCTCGAACCGGTGCAGTGACCATGCGCAAAGCGGCGCGGAAAGGATCGCTCCCTTCCGCGCCGCCGCGCTGGTTCCGTCAATCAGCCCCGCGTTGCCGCGCTCAACCGGCGGCCGAGCGAAAGCGCGACCACGCCGGCAACGATGGCACTGGCCCGGGGATGGTTGCGCACCAGCTGCTCGCCGCGTTCGATCAGAACCACTGCCCGGTCGATCGCCCGGTCGATCGTCTTGCCGACCAGGCCTTCCACGCGGCCTTCGATGCGGCGGCTCTGGCCGCGCAGGCGGGTGCCCTCGTCACCGGTAACCGTGCCGATGCCCTGCTCGATGGTGCCGGCGGCTTCCTCGATCGCGCCGGAAATGCGATGTTCGTTCATGATCATGCTCCTTGCGCTGGAACGTTGGTCAAAGTCGTGATGGCTTGGCTCAGGCGTCGTTGCGGCGGGTGGCGGCAACACCCCCGGCGGCGGCAGCGCTGGCGCCCAGCATCATCACCACGAACAGGGCAAAGGCCGTGCCGGCGGCCAGATCGGCGCCCTTGCTGCCAGCGTCGATCGCGGTATCGATCGCGCTCTGCTTGGCGGCCAGGAACTGCTGGCGGGCCTTTTCGACGCGCGCCATGGCTTCGTCGGGCGAGATCTTGTTCTGCGCCGCCACGATCATCGCCACGCGCTGTTCGGCCGCGCGCCCCTCTTCACCGCCCTTGGCCATGGCCGGCAGTTCCGCCAGGATCGCCTTGCGGCCCTGTTCCGGCGTCATCGCGGCCGGATCGTTGGGCGTGGTATCGAGCAGCGCAGAAACCTGCGCGTCGACATCGGCCTGGTCCACGCCGGCCGCCTTGGCCACCGTGGGCGTGACCGCGCTGGCACCACTGGCCGCTGCCGTGGCCACGCTGCCCACCGCGCGGAACGCCCCGCCAACGATGCCGCCCACCGCCGAAGAAAGCAGGTAGAAGGTCAGCAACAGGGTCAGGCCCCAAATTGCCAGGCCATGCATCACGCCATCGACCGGGCGGCGGCTGCGCGATACCAGCGTGGCGCCATAGGCACCGGCGGCCAGCGCCAGAATGCTGCTGACCGTCCACCAGACCAGCGCGCCCAGGCCAAGCCCACCGGCGCTCGCGCCACTGGCCGAACCGGGATTGATCGCCGAAAAGCCGATGCCGGCGCCCAGCAGGCCCAGCGTCACTTCAATGGCCAGCGCGATCACGGTGCCGGCCATCAGGGCCGACCAGTTCATGCGCGGGGCCAGACGGTCGTCAATGCGACCGTCAATCATGGTCGTTGCCATGCAAATCTCCTGCGGGAAGGTAGGTATCTTCGTGTGGTGGTAAAAAGGGTGCGCGGCGTGGCCGCGGCTTACTTGCCGGTGCGCTTGCGCACGGTCTCGGCGGCGCTGGCCGCCTTGGCCTGCACCTTGCCGGCCAGCTTTTCCGCCGTGCCTTGGGCACGGGTCTGGTCATTGCCGGTGATCTTGCCGATCGCTTCCAGGATCGAGCCCTTCACCTGCGCACTTCGCCTTCGATGCGGTCTTCGTTCATGGGAACCTCCCATCACGTAGCGCGACCATCGCGCCGATGATGGAGAGATAAGCCGCCCCAATCGCCCGCGAGAGATGCAGAAGTACCAAATCGTATGGTACAAACTGGCCAAATCGGCGGGGCGGGTTTGGTGCTGGCGGCCGTTCTGCGAAACATCAAGCGGGACCCCGGATCAAGTCCGGGGTGACGAAGAACATCTAGCTATAGATTGCCGTCACCCCGGACTTGATCCGGGGTCCCGCTATCCTTTGAGTCAGCGGATCGGGCGCTGCAGCGGGTAGCCGCGCTCGCGTGCCCACAGCACCGCTTGCGCCCGGCGGTTGACGCCGATCTTGGCATAGACCCGCGCCACGTGGTTGCGCAGCGTGTTGCGCGAGACGCCCATTTCGCGTGCGATCGTGGCATCGTCGCCACCTTCGCATAGCAAGCTGAGCACCTCCTTTTCGCGCCGGGTCAGTTCGCTGGTTTCGGCAGGGCGCTCGCTGCCGTGCGGCGCGCGCAGGTTGGCGAGCTTTTCCACCACGGTGCGGCTGAACCAGTTGGTGTCCTTCATCACCGCCTCGATCGCGCCGATCAGTTCCAGCTCGCTGTGGCGGCGTTCGTGAATATCCTGGATCACCCACAGTGTGCAGGTATCGCGCCGCAAGGGAATCGCGGCGGCCGAAACCAGGCAGTCGGTTACCCCGCCATCCTTGCCGCGCACTTGCGCATCGCGCCCGCGAAAGGCGCTGCGTTCGACCAGTTGCTCGGCCACCGACGACAGGAACGTGGCATCGGCCCACAGCTTGAGCGCGGGCATGGTCTTGCCCATCGCCTCGTCCGATGACCACCCGGTCAACTGGTGGAACGCATCGTTGGTATCGCACAGCGTGTGATCGCCGCGCGTGGTGATCGCCATGGCCACCGGCGCTAGGCGGAACGTGGTGACAAAGCGTTCTTCGCTGTGGCGCAGTTCGTTTTCGGCCTGGCGGCGCGGCTCCAGGTCGGCAAACGAGAACAGCATGCAGGGCTCGTCGCCCAGGTCCACCGGTTGCCCGGCCACGATCACCAGCTTGCGCCCGCCATCGGGCAATTCCAAATCGGCCTGCATCTGCGGCACGGTGCGCGCTTCGCGGATGCGCTCCTTGGCCGTGTCGATATCGGCCGCGTCCTTGAGCACGTCGATCTCATAGAGCGTGCGGCCCAGCACTTCGTCCTTCTGGTAGCCGGTCAGATCGAGGAAACCCTGGTTGACCTTGACATAGCGCAGGTCAGACAGCCGCATGATCACCGCCGGCGCGGGGTTGACGTTGAATGCCCGTTCGAACCGCAACTCGGCCTCATACCGCAAGGACACGTCCTGGATGATCAGCACCAGCAGATCGGGTGTGCCACCAGAGTCAGACAGGATCAGGCTGCGGATCTGGTGGATCCAGCGCGGCTCGTCCTCGCCTTGCGGGATTACCTCGACCACCACCTCGTCGAACGCCTCGCCGGCGATCACGCGATCGAGCGGATAGTCACCGCGCTCCAGGCGGTGGTTGTTGCGATAGCGCAGCTGGAAGCGGCGGCGATAATCGTCAACGTCCGCGCCCAGATCTGCCAGCCGTTCCACGCCATGCATGACAAGGGCTGCGGGGTTGGCCCAGACGATGCGCTGCTCCGCGTCAACCAGCAGCACCCCCTCGCTCAGGCCGCCAATGATGTGGCGCAGGCGCTCCTGCTCGATCGACGGGTCTGCCGCTTGCTTGTCCATGGCCGCTTCAATGCCCCAGGGCGCAGGCCGATCCCGGCGTTTTTCGGCCTAGTCGAACAGCCGGTGCGGTAGGCGCCAGGCAAGGCCGATGCACGCCAGTTGCAATGCCGCGATCACGGCCAGGGCGGCCATGGCGGGCGGGGCGAATGCCCTTGCGCCGGCAGCAAAATAAAGGCTGCCGACCAGGGCCACGCCCAATGCCGCGCCAAACTGCTGGCTGGTCTTCAACAGCGCGCTGGCCGCCCCCGCATGATCGCGATCGACGCGCGAGACCACGACGGGGCCGACGCAACCCGAGGTCATGCCCATGCCTGCGCCTGCCAGCATCAGGCACAGCCCCACGGCAAGCCAGGGCAAGTGCGCCATGGTAATCCCCCATAGCACCAGCGCCGTTGCCGGCAGCATCACGCCTGCACCCAGCACCAGCACCCAACGGCCGAGGCGGGGCAGCAGATTGCGGCTCATCACCCCGATGCCAAACATCGCGCCAAGCCCATAAGGCACGTGGAGCAGCCCGGTGAACAGCGGCGTCTGGCCGCGTTCGGCCTGCATGGCAAAGGCAAAGACCAGCAGAAAGCCCGCGCCCACCGCGCCGAACACGATGGCCAGCGCCAGCCCCTGGCGAAAGCTGGCAATGGTGAACAGCGCCGGATCGAACAGCGCCGGCCGCCCGGCGCGCACACGCTTGCCGGCGTGGCGCCAGGCGAGCACGCCCAACGGCACCACCGCCACCAGGGGCCACAGCATGGCGCCGCCATGCCCGGTTTCCGCCGCGCCGATCAGGGGATGAAGCAGCGCCGCCATGGCCAGGCCGAACAGCGCCATGCCGATCAGGTCGTACCCCGCCGGCCGGCCCGAACGCGCCTCGGGCAGGAATACCAGCCCGGCGATCACCGCGCCCACGCCCACCGGCAGGTTGATCAGGAATACCGCGCGCCAGCCCAGATCGAACAGGTTAGCCTCGATCAGCAGGCCACCCAGCACCGGCCCGGCAATGGCGGCAAGCCCGCCGATCACGCCGAACAGCGCCATGCGCGACACCCGCTCCAGCGGGGAAAACATCACCTGCACCATGGCCATCGCCTGGGGCGCCATCACCGCCCCGGTCGCGCCCTGCAACAGGCGCGCCGCCACCAGGGCAGTGCCGGTATGCGCCAGCCCACAGGCGGCCGAGGCCAGGGTAAAACCGGTGACCCCCACCAGGAACATGCGGCGATAGCCAAAGGTATCTCCCAGCCGCCCGCCAGCCATCAGCAGCACGGCAAAGGCCAGCGAATAGCCCGCCACAATCCACTGCGATGCCTGGGCATCGGCACCCAGGCTGGCCTTGATTGCCGGCAACGCGGTGTTGACGATCGTCATGTCGACGATCTCAAGCACCAGGGCAATGATCAGGGTGGCAAGCGCAAGGGTCTTTTGGCGGTGGGTCAGGCTATGGGGGTCGATCACGCTCAGATCTTGCCTTCGCGCAACATCGATACGGCGGCATCGGCCGCGCGCGCGGTCAAGGCCATATAGGTGAGCGACGGGTTCTGGGATGCCGAAGAGCTCATCTGCGCGCCATCGGTGACGAACAGGTTGGCCACGTCGTGGGCCTGGCTCCACTGATTGAGCACGCTGGTCTTGGGATCGCGGCCCATGCGCGCGCCGCCCATCTCGTGGATGGAACTGCCGCCCGCGCCCGGCCGGTCAAAGCCCATGATCACATGGCCGCCGGCCGCCGTCAGCATTTCGGCTGCATCGGCCTTGGCCTGGGCCAGGGCGGCATGCTCTTCCTTGCCATAGGCAAAGTCCACCTTGAGCTGCGGCAGGCCATTGGCGTCGGTCTTGGCGCGATCAAGCGTGAGGCGGTTGGTCGGCCGCGGCACGCAATCGGCAAAGGTCACCAACACCATGCGCCACGGCCCGGGCTTGCGCAGCGTGTTCTTGTAATCGGTGCCGGTGCCCGCCAGCCGCTTGCCCTGCGTCCACGTGCTTTGCAGCGCGCCACCCTGGAACGAATAGCCGCGCGTGTGGCCAATGCCGTCCAGCGTGTCCATGTTGCGGTAGCGCGGGATGACGATGCCGGTCGGGCGATTGCCGAACGAAGTATGGCCCTCGAACCCCGGCATGATCGCCGCGGCCGAGAGGGTATTGGCGTGGTCCATGATGTGCGTGCCCAGCACGCCGCTGGAATTGGCCAGGCCCTGCGGCATGGCATCGGTGGCGGAATTGAGCAGCACGTGCACCGAATTGAACGCACCGGCGTTGAGGAACACCAGCCGCGCGCTCGCGGTCTTGTGCACGCGGGCCTTGGTATCGAAATAGCGCACGCCCCGCGCGCGCTGGGTCGCGGGATCGAAATCCACCGCCTCTACCACGGCGTCGGTGATCACGGTCAGGTTGCCGGTGGCCATCGCGGCAGGCAACGTGCTCGATTGCGTGGAGAAATAGGCGCCATACGAGCAGCCGCGCGCGCAGATCGAGCGATACTGGCACGGCGCGCGCCCTTCCTCGGTCTTGGCCTCGGTCAGGTTGGCGGTCCGCCCCACGGTCAGGCAGCGTTCGGGCCAGCGCTTGGCGATTTCGGCGCGGGCGTGCTGTTCCACCACGTTGAGCGCCATGGGCGGCTGGAACTGCCCATCGGGCAATTGCTTGAGGCCCTCGTTCGCGCCCGAAACGCCCACGAAGCGCTCGACCTTGTCATACCACGGCGCCAGATCGGCATAGCGGATCGGCCAATCGGTGCCGTGCCCGTCGCGCGCGTTGGCGCCAAAGTCATAGTCTGACCAGCGATAGCACTGCCGCCCCCAGGTGAGCGAGCGCCCGCCCAGTTGATAGCTGCGAAACCAGGTGAAATCGGTGCCGTCCCCGGTCTGATAGGGGTTCTGCGCGTCGTTGACGAAGTGGCCTTCGGTAAATTCGTTGAAATGGCGGTTGAGCATCTGCACGGGATATTCGCGTTCATAGAGCGCAGTATCGCCCTCCCCGCGAAACGGCATCTCCCACGGCGCCTTCATCTCGGTGTCATAGTCCTGCTGGTGCCGGATCTCGCGCCCCCGCTCGATCATCAGCACCTTGAGCCCGGCCTGGGTCAGCTCCTTGGCCGCCCAGCCGCCGCTGATCCCCGAGCCCACCACAATTGCATCGAAATCCATGGGAAAATCCTGTCTGCTCATCAGCCGAAGTCGATCGCCGTCCAGTCGCTGGAATAGGCGCGCGTGGTGGGCGTCACGGGCACGTCGGGGTCCCACCGGCCGGGCACGAGTTCATAGTTGAGTTCCTTGGAACCGCCGATTTCCGAGGTGTAATAGCCTGTAAGAACGAGGTTCTTGATGGTGTGCCAGGGCTGCGCCATCGGCGCGTCGGCAAAGGCATCGCGATCCAGGCCCGCCACGGCCGCCTGCCGCGCCGGCAACCCGGCATGGGCAAAATCACCGCCGGCGCGGCGATCGAGTTCGAGAGCCAGCCAGCGTGCATGGTCAAAGCGTCCATCGGCGCTGGAAAAGCCCTCCAGCCCCGATGTGGTCACCGGCTGGTGCGCGCCGCCCAGCCCGTGCGCCAGGCCCAGCAAGACGAAAGCGCCTGCGCCCACATCCCCCGCGCCCGCCGTGTCGGTACGCGGAATGACGATCTGTGCCACATCGCGCATCAGGCCCTGGTAGCGCACGATGTTCGCGTCCTGCGGCGCAGAAGCGGCGACGGCTGCAGCGGCCGGCCCAACGGCAAGGCCCAGCAACACCAACCCGGCGAGGAAATCCCGGCGCTGCCATCCCGTATCGGCTGGATGTGGAGAATCGGCGGCGACAGTCATGCATCCTCCCGGTGTACGATCGTGCGGGCGCCAGCGCGGCACGTGCGCCCGTTTAATTAGAATTTCAATTATTGTTCTGCATCATGCCTGTCAAGCCTGCCCCGCCGACACAAATGGGCAAACGCTTGCATGACAGGCACTTGATCGTGGCGCGCTCAAAAGCCCATCAGCTGGCGATTGAGCGCGCGATCGGCCCCACCCGCGGCGAAATCATCAAACGCATGCTCGGTCACGCGAATGATGTGGCGGGCAATGAACGGGGCGCCTTCGGCCGCGCCCTGTTCGGGATGCTTGAGCGCGCATTCCCATTCCAGCACGGCCCAGCCAGCGAAATCGTATTGCGCCATCTTGGAAAAGATCGCGGGGAAATCGACCTGCCCATCGCCGAGGCTGCGAAACCGGCCGGGCCGATCGACCCAGGCCTGATAGCCGCCATAGACGCCGCTGCGGCCGCTGGGGCGGAATTCGGCATCCTTGACGTGGAAGCAGGCGATGCGTTCGTGATAGATGTCGATGTAGGCCAGGTAATCCAGGCACTGCAGCACGAAGTGGCTGGGATCATAGAGGATCTTGGCGCGCGGATGGTTGCCGGTGCGTTCCAGGAACATCTCGAACGTCACGCCATCGTGCAGGTCTTCACCGGGATGGATTTCATAGGCGGCATCAACGCCATTGTCCTCGAACACATCCAGGATCGGCTTCCACCGTCGCGCCAGTTCGTCAAACGCATCCTCGACCAGCCCCGCTGGGCGCGCCGGCCAGGGATAGAAATAGGGCCAGGCCAGTGCCCCGGAAAAGGTGGCATGGGCCGACAGGCCCAGGCGCCGGCTGGCGATCGCCGCCTTCTTCACCTGGTCCACCGCCCAGGCCTGGCGCGCGGCCGGGTTGCCATGCACGGCAGCCGGGGCAAAGGCGTCAAACTGCGCATCGAACGCGGGATGCACCGCGACCAACTGTCCCTGCAAATGGGTGGAAAGCTCGGTGATCGCCAGCCCCTTGTCGGCCAGCATGCCTTTCACCTCGTCGCAATAGGTCTGGCTTTCCGCAGCAAGGTCGAGATCGAACAGGCGCTTGTCCCAGCTGGGGATCTGCACGCCTTTGTAGCCCAGCCCGGCCATATAGGTGCCGATCGCATCCAGGCTGTTGAACGGGGCGGCGTCGCCGGCGAACTGGGCCAGGAAAATGCCTGGCCCCTTGATGGTCTTCATGGTGTCAGGCTCCGTCGAACAGTCAGGGGCACCCAGCCGGCACCGGCGCGGCTGGCGGAAACGGCAGTGGCAATGAACGCCATGCCGCGCAGCCCGTCATCGAGGCCGGGCAGCAAGGGCGCGGGTTCGCCCCGCAGCCGGGCGGCAAAATCGCGATAGAGATTGGCAAAGGCCTCGAGATAGCCTTCGGGATGGCCAGCCGGCGTGCGCGTGCGGGCCAGGGCATCGGGGCCCAACTGGCCACTGCCGGCGTGAACGATTTCGGTGCGCCCGTCCAGCGTGGTCAGTTCCAGCATGTTGGGCACTTCCTGGCGCCAGGCCAGCCCGCCGCGATCGCCATAGAGCCGGATGCGCAGGCCGTTGCGCTCGCCCACTTCGATCTGGCTGGCCAGCAGCACGCCGCGCGCGCCGTTGTCGAAACGCAGCAGCACCGTGCAATCATCATCCAGCGCGCGGCCCGGCACCACAGTGCCCAGATCGGCCAGCAGCGAGGCGACTTTCAGCCCGCTGATGAATTCAGCCAGGTGAAACGCGTGAACCCCGATGTCGCCGATGCAGCCGCCCAGCCCGGCGCGCGCGGGATCGACACGCCATTCGGCCTGCTTGCCGGTGGCCTCCGTCGCAAGCCAGCCCTGGGGATATTCCACCACGATCTTGCGCACGGTGCCAAGCGCGCCCGACGCCACCCGCGCCCGCGCCTCGCGCACCAGGGGATAGCCGGAATAGGTATAGGTGACGCCGAACGGCAGCCCGGCGGCACGCACCAGGCCAGCCAGTTCGTCTGCCTCGTCCAGCGTGGCGGTCAGCGGCTTGTCGGTCATCACCGGCAGGCCTGCGACCAGCGCCGCGCGGGCGGCGGGCAAGTGGTGGTGATTGGGCGAGACGATCGCCACGAAATCGATGCCATCGGTCCGCTCGCGTTCTGCGGCAAACATCGCCTCAAGCGTGGGATAGGCGCGTTCCGGATCGACGCGATAGACATCGGCGGCAGCCTTGCCACGCGCGGCATCGCTGGAGAAAACCCCGGCAACCAGCTCGATCTCACGGTCCATTTCCGCCGCATAGCGGTGCACCGGCCCGATGAAGGCGCCTGGCCCACCCCCGATCATGCCCATTCGCAGACGCTGCAAGTCACTCTCCCCGCGCAGTTTCGTTTGTAATCCAAATTCTAGTTTGATAGGGCCTGCGTCGTCAAGCAGGAATGGCCGCGGCTGAACGGCCCCGACGGGAGAATATCGAATGCAGCTCGCCCGCAAGTTTTACGGCTCGCTCACGCTCAAGCCCCAGGGCGCCACGATGATCGTGGCGGGCTTCCTGCCGGTCTTTGCCATCATCGCGATGTTCCCGGTGGTTGCCGCGATGATCACCCATTTCAAGAACGTGCCCGATGCCGCGATCCGCGTGCCGGCCATGGTCACCGCACCCGGCTATGCCATTGCCGTGCTGGCGCCGTTTGCCGGGCTGTTCGTCGATCGCTTTGGCCGGCGGCCGCTGCTGCTGATCTGCACGTTTTTCTACGGCATCGTCGGCACCTTGCCGTTCTTCCTGGAAAACCTTGATGTGATCTTTGCCACGCGCCTGCTGCTGGGCGTGTGCGAGGCCGGCATCCTCACCATCGTCAACACCCTGATCGCGGATTATTGGGAAGATGGCCAGCGCCGCACCTGGCTGATGCTGCAGGGCCTGGTCGGTCCGGCGTTCCAGTCCATGGTGTTCCTGCTGGTGGCAGCGGTGGCGGCGTGGCGCTGGAACGGCAGCTTCCTGGTCTATCTCATCGCCCTGCCGATCTTTGTTGCGATGTATCTGTGCATTTTCGAGCCCGACCAGGCTAAGGACAAGACTCGTACGGCCGGTGCACCGGCGACCACGGCGGCCGATGGCCCGTTCCCGTTCGGCACGGCCTTCCTGGTCGGCGGGCTGACGCTGTTCTGCTCGGTTCTCTATTACGTGTTCATCGTCAATGGCAGCATCGCCTGGGCCGAAGTGGGCGTGACCAGCCCGATGGCGGTCAGCAAGGCCACCTTCGTGCCCAGCTTCTTCATCCTGGCCGGCGCGGTGCTGTTCCGCATCGTCTCGCGCTTTGGCAATGCGGTGCAGATCGCCACGTTCCTGGTGCTGTTCGCCCTCGGCCTGGCTGGCGTGGGCCTGGCGCATTCGATCCTGGAAATGCAGCTGGCGCTGGCGGTGCAGCAGACCGGCGCGGGCATGGCCGTGCCGGCGCTGATCGCCTGGGCACAGACCAAGTTCTCGTTCCGCCATCGCGGCCGGGGCATGGGGGTGTGGACCAGCTGCTTCTTCCTGGGCCAGGCCGTCTCGCCGGTCGTGGTGGGCCTGGTGGCGCGGGGTGCGGGATCGATGCAGGGTGCGTTCCTGGTCGCCGGCGTGGTCGCGCTGATCGCCGCCATTGCGGGCGGCGTCCTGGGCCTGCGCCGGCCAGCAGCGTTGCAGCCCGCTTGAGCGCCGCAGCCACGCGGCGCACCGGGCCTGGGCATGGGCTTGGGCCGGGCCTGGCGGCGTCCTGTGGCAGCGGTATGACAGGCCGGTTGGCGTTCGCCACAAATGCCTTTAAGGCGCAGAGGGATGCGCGCGCCGTTTCAGCGTGTGCCAGCATGGGGTTGCCTTGATGCCGCAGGACATGTCCGCCTTGGCGGATGCCGTCGAGTTGTCGCTTGAATCCATGGGCCGTGCGCCGTTGCAGGGGCGCAGCAAGGCCTCGCTCGAGCGTATGCTGGCCACCGCGCGAACCCTGATGGTGGAGCGCGGCAACGAGGATTTCACCCTGCAGGAGGTGAGCAGCCGGGGCAAGGTCTCGATCGGGTCGATCTACTTGCGGTTCGAGAACAAGGACAGCCTGGTGCGCGCCGTGCTCTATCGCGCGACGCAGACCCTGGCGCAGGAAGAAGACACGATGCAGGCCGCGCTGGCCGCCTCGTGCGCCACGCTCAAGGAATTCGTTCCGCACTATGTGGAAGCCTATTCCGAAGTGCTGCGCCGCAACGCGCCGCTGCTGCGGTTGACGATGATGCGGGCCGAGCACGACCCGCCCATTTCCGCGCTGGGCAAGCGCGCCGCGCTGCTCGCCGAATCAAAGGCGCTGGCGGCGTTCATGCGCTATCGCGATGAAATTGCCGGGCCAGACCCGGAAATGTGCGCCAAGGCCGCGCACCATATCATCTTTGCCACCCTTGCCCGCCAGTTGAGCCTGGGTTCGAGCAGCGAGTCGGTCACCAACTATGACTGGAACGTGCTCAAGCGTGAGCTCGGGCGGATGTGCACCGCCTATTTCGCGGCCGCCTGAGCCCATAGACCAGATTGATGGCCGGCATCGGCATTTGCCGGCTGGCGTGGGGCAGGCAGAAGGGGAAGAAGATCGGCCATGCCCGATCACGCCCTGCTCCTTGTCGATATCTCCCGCCTGCAAAGCCCGGACCGCGCCGATCGCCTGGCCGTGGCGCAGGAATTGGACCGCGCCTGTGTCGAGGCGGGGTTTCTCTACGTCACCGGATCGCAGATCGACGCCGGGCTGCGCGCGCGGCTGGTGGCGCGGGCGCAGGACTATTTCGCGCAGGATCTCGCCACCAAGATGCAAGGCTATATCGGCCTGTCGCACAACCACAGCGGCTATGTGCCGATGGGCGAGGAACATTTCGGCAGCGGCCCGCCCGATCTCAAGGAAGCCTATGACATCAACATAGACTATCACGGCAGCGAGCGCCGCCCGCTGCTGGGGCCAAACCTGTGGCCGGCGATGCCCGGCTTTCGCGCCGATGTGCAGGCCTGGTATGCCCATCTTACCGGGATCAGCCACCAGCTGTTCCGTGCCTTTGCCCTGGCGCTGGGCCTTGATGAAACGCATTTCGACGCGCACCTGCGCCACCCGCCCAGCCAGTTGCGGCTGATCCACTATCCCCACGATCCCGCCGCGCAAGACCGCCCCGGGATTGGCGCGCATACCGATTACGAATGCTTCACCCTGCTGCACGTTACCGCGCCGGGGCTGCAGGTGGTGGATCGGCACGGCGCCTGGTTCGATGTGCCGCTGATCGATGGCGCGCTGATCATGAACGTAGGCGACATGATGGAGATCATGTCCAACGGCCGCTATCTGGCCACCAAGCACCGGGTGAAGACCGTGGCGCAGGAGCGCTATTCCTTCCCGCTGTTCTGCTCGTGCGATTACGATCACGTCATCGCCCCGGTGGTGCGCGGCGAAGCCCCGCGCTATCGCCCGATCAAGGGCGGGGAACACCTGTTCAACCAGACGGCGCAGACCTTCGCCTATCTCAAGCAGCGCATTGCGCGCGGCGACCTGGCGCTCAACGATCCAGTGCCACTGGCCTCGTTCGGCCGGCCAGAGGCCGGTGCATGAAAGTTGCCGATCTACTGGCCGCGCTGCCGCCCCGGCCGCTGGGCGCGGTGCCGTTTCCGCGCCACCTGCTCGGCGCGTTCCGGCGCAAGAGCATCACCTTCTGCACCGGGCTGACTGACGAGGTAACGCCGGTTTATTGGTTCCAGTCACGCAGCTTCACGCTCGACCTGCGCCTGCCCGGCCTAGATGACACGGCACTGACCCACCGCCAGGGCTGGGTGGGCGACACGCTGTGGGATGCGCAGCGCGGCGAAATGTCGTGGTCGGTGGCGCGCAGCTATCAACCGCGCAACCAGTGGCCCGAACCGGCGCGCCTGGCGTTCATCGGCAACAGCGTGCTCGAGTTTGCGCCATCGGGCGCCTATGTCGAGGATTGGCGGCAACTCGCCGCGCCTGGCCGGCTGCTTGGGCTGCGGCTGCATCTGCTGCGCGAGCATGCCACCGGGACAGACCATGCCATGGACGGCGGGCTGATCGTGGCCGGCGCGCACATGGCCCTCGCGCGATCACGCCTGCCAGCGATCGACGCCGCGCTCTCCAGCACCCCGAGCCTGGACCACGCCCTGGCCCAGGGCATCGCCAGCGCGGCGCAGGTCGCCAGCTACGAAGTCTCGGTCGCGCTGGACGGCGCCCACATCACGCATACCACCATCCCGGCGCGGCACGGGGCACTGCTGCTCCACGGTGACTTCGCGCTCCAGGCCGATGGCCAGGTGCACCAGCACTGCACGATCGACGGCATGGCCTGCACGCTGGCTTATACCATCGACGTGCACGAGCCCGACTTCGCCTTTGTCACGCAGACGCCCACCACACCCGAGGGGCAAGCCTGGCTGGAGGCCGAACGCGGGCATCTGGAGCGCAATGCGCGGGTTTTGCGTTGAGAAAGCGGGATCCCGGATCAAGTCCGGGGTGACGAAAAATACAATATATTACATGCACCTACGTCACCCCGGACTTGATACGGCGTCCCGCTGCCTTGCTACCTAGACCTCCCGCGCGCGCAGGTGGCCGGTGATCTCGTCGAGGAACAGCTGCGCCGGCGTGCCGCGCTCGGGCGCCTGGCGGGTGAGCAGGTACATCGGATAGGATGGCGCCAGGTCGTCGGGCAGCAGCGGCCACAAGTCCCCGCTCGCCACGGCGGGCGCGGCGGCGAGGGTCGGGAGGAAGCCGATGCCGGTGCCCAGCCGGATCAGGCGCAGTGCCTCGTGAATGTCTTCAGCCAGGCCCGTCACCACCGTGCCGAGGCGATAGCGCTGGCGCAGGTGGGTGATCGTGTCGACCTCGTCCTGCCCGGTCAGCACAAAGCCTTGTTCGCGCAGGCTGGCCATGGTCGCCACGCGCGTGCCGTAGAGCGGGCTGCTGCGCGCGCAGTAGAGTTGCTGGGTTTCGGTAAACAGCGGCTCGTAGGTCAGCCCGGCGCGCACGCCGCTGTCGGTGCCCACGCCCAGTTCCGCCTCGCCGCGTTCCAGCACATCGAGCACGCTGCGCCAGGGCGAGACGCGGATTTCGATGCGGATCGCGGGGTGGCGGGCATGCAGACTGGCGATCGCGGCGTCAAAGGCGGGCGACACGATCGAGGACACGACCTGGATGCGCGCCAGCCCTTCGACCTGCTGCAGCGCCTGGGCAATGCGATGGGGCGCGGCACGGGCCGCTTGCGCCATGTCTTCGCACAGCAGATAAAGCGCGCGGCCGGCTGCGGTCAGTTCCACGCCACTGGCACTGCGATGCAGCAGGCGCGCGCCAGCGTGCTCTTCCAGCCGCTTGAGCGCGGCACTGATTGTGGGCTGCTGCTTGTTGAGGCGGCGCGCCGCCGCGCCGATGCCGCCTGCCTTCACGATATCGGCAAACAGGCGCAGCAGGTTCCAATCGACCTGGGTGGCAAACAAGGGATTGGGCAGCAAAGGATCGGGCGCCGGCATGACCCTGACCCTATGCCAAGGCCCGGCCGGCGGCAATGTCAGGGGGAAGCAGGCACAAGCCGCTTCCCCCGATCACATCATCAGAACGCGTAGCGCGCGCGCACGCCGATCGTGCGGGGACGTGCCCACGAGATGCGGTCGCCGGGCTGATAGACCTTGTAATAGGTTGCCCGTGCCACATCGACATACTTCACGCCGTTGATCAGGTTGTTGCCGAACAGGCCAATTTCCAGGCGGCCGATGTCATAGCTGATCGAGGCGCTGACATTGTTCTGCGCGGGGATGCGCGCATAAGTGGCGCTGGGGCCATCGGTCACCAGCTGACCATTGGTGATCGTGGTCTTGTAGGGGTTGAACGTGGTGAACTGGTCGCCCTGGTACTGATAGCTGGCGCGCAGGTGGATCGACTGATCGGTGCCAACATTGGCATCATAGAACAGCGAGGCCGACGCGGTCCATTGCGGGAAATAGGGCGTGCGGTTGCCGTCAAACGCGCCGACCGTGGGGATATTCCCGTTGGCGCGCGAGTCCGTGTAGGAGGCAAAGCCCGAGAAGGTGATTTCCGGGCTAAGCTTCACCGTGGTTTCCAGCTCCAGGCCCTTGGAGCGGATCTTGCCCTTGTTGTCGGTGAAGAAGTACGAGCAATCGAGCAGCAGGCGCGTTTGCACGTCGCTCCAGTCGATCCAGAACGCGCTGGCGTTGAACGTCACCTTGCCATCGGCCAGGCGCGCCTTTTCACCAATAGTATAGTTCCACAGCTTGTCCGGGCCGAACGTACTGGGGGCCGAGGAATAGCCATAGGACGCCAGGTTGTTCTTGCAGGTCTGCGAGATGCCGGTGTCGCCGATCGGCACGGGCTGGTTGGCCCCGCCATAGCGGAAGCCCTTGGCGACTTCGGCATAGACCATGAAGTCCTGGCTGGCCTTGTACGACACGTTGGCGCGCGGGTTCACGCCGTTTGACTTGAGCGTGGCGTTCTGTTCCAGCGGCACGTGATTGATCACGCCATAGACGCCGCTTTCAAACAGGTAATACTTTTCCTTGAAGTTGAAGTAGCGCAGGCCGCCCGACAGATCGAGCTTGTCGGTGATGTGCCAGGTGGCATCGGCATAAGCGGCGAACTGATGTTCGTCCGTATCCTGAAGACCCGAGAAGATGTCATTGGAATTGAACGCTTTGTCCACAGCCTTGGAATCATAAAGGCCATTGGCCGTCTGCGGGAACGGGCCATAGAAATAGTTCATGTACGACAGGGTATCGAACCCGGCGACGGGAATGTCCTGGACCAGGTGGCGGATCTGCTTTTCATAGAACACGCCGGCGGTCCATTTCACCGGGCCGGTATTGTCGGAAGCGAGGCGCGCTTCCAGCATGGTGTCCTTGATCTTCTGGTTGATCGAATACTGTTCATAGGGGATCAGCTTGCTGACCGCCGGATCGAAGCTGGTCGGCGCCTTGTAGAGCGGATAGGTCGTGCTGCTGACCGGCAGCGTACCGCCGCTGTAATCCTGGAAGAAATAGCCGATGGTCGGCTCGGTGCTGGCCAGATAGCCAACCTCGCGATCGGTATGCGCGCCGCTGATGATCAGGTGCACGCCGCCCAGGTCATAATCGCCCGAGGCCTGGTAGAGGCGGAACTTGTCGCTGGTGCCTTCCGGCCCGTTGGTGAAGGTGGTGTAGTCCGCCAACCCGCTCATGCCGGTGTTGAGGCCATTGGCCTTGCTGTGTTCATAGGTGAACGCGGCGTCAAAGGTGAAGGCGGTGCTGGGCGTCCAGCGCAGGGCAACGCGCGCCTGTTCGGTGGTGTTGCTGTTGCGGTTCTGCCCGGCATAGGCGCCGACATTGTCGATGAACCCGCCATCGCGGCCGACATAGACATTGGCGCGCACGGCCAGCTGGTCCTTCACCAGCGGCAGGTTGATCATGCCCCGCACGCTGCCGCTGGCCGCGCCGTGCTCGGTGGAAGCCGCCGTGCCTTCGATCGAGCCGGACACTTCATCGGCACGCGGCTTGGCGGTGACGAAGCGCACCGTACCGGCCATCGAGCCCGCGCCGTAGAGCGTGCCTTGCGGGCCGCGCAGCACTTCCACGCGTTCGAGGTCATAGACCTTGAGATCGGGCGTCTGCCCTTGCACCGAGATCGGCGTATCATCGAGATAGACCGCCACGAGCGAGCGGTCCGAGGTGTCGGACGTGCGATAGCCGCCGGTCGACAGGCCGCGCATGTTGAACTTGTTGAAGCCCGGCGCGCTTTCGGTGATCGAGAGCGAGGGGACAAAGCGCTGCAGATCAGACAGGTTGCCCTGGCCAGACTTGGTGATCGTGTCGACGTTCACCACCGAAATCGCGATCGGCACCTTCTGCACCGATTCCGCGCCCGAACGGCTGGCGGTGACGACGATGTCTTCGATCTTGCCGCTGGGCTGGGTGGCCTGTTCATCGGCCCAGGCGGGCGCCGTGGCCAGCATCGCGGCGGAAACCACGGCGGTGGATGCCAGGAGCCGCGCGGACAGGCGCGCACGGTGCATGGCGGACAGGAGGTCGCTATTGTTCATTATACCCCTCGCACTTTCTGATTTGACTCCCCGTGCGGGCGCTCGCCACCCGCTCGACCGCGTCTGGGCCGGTACTCGTCTTGAGCCTTGCCAGCTTCGCACCAAGCTGGCGTGCAACAACTGTGTTAATCGCATGCGCTCATCGGATTTTGTCATCCGCCAGGCCAAGCGCCTGAGCGAGCGGGCCAAGCCAGGGCGCACAGGCCTGCCAGCGCGACAGGCCCTGGCGGTGCAGCGGCTGGCGCACCTGCTGCGCGCTGATCGTGCGCACGGCGCGCGGATTGTCGAAAAAGTGCAGGGTTTCGGGCGCAAAGGGCAGCCCGCAATGACGCAGCAGGCGGCGTACCGTGCCTTCCGCGTCCTCGACAAGCTCTTCATAGGCAACTGCCATCATCGCCTGGCCCAAACCCTTGTGCATATGCGCCGCCAATGCGGCAGCGGCGCGACAATAGCGGCCCAGCGTGACAAGATCATAGCTATAGCCCTGCCCGTCCGCGAAATCCTGGGCATAAAGCGAGAAACCACAGGCCATGGGATCGCGCGAAACGTGGATGATGCGCGCCTGGGGCAGCGCCACGCGGATCAGCGCCAGGTTGAACAGGTTGCCCGGCGCCTTGTCGATGAACAGCGGCCGATCGGTCTGCCGCACGCGCGCCACCCGCGCCAGATAGGCTTCGCCCAGCGCGCGCGCTTCGGGTGCGGTCAGTGCCGCCAGGGCCGACGCGCGATCGTGGGCGCGCCCTTCGCGGATCAGCCGCGTGGTCCATTGCCGCGCCAGCAGCGTGAAATCGGCCAGCTCGGAAAGACCTTCGACCGCCGGGTGGCTGGCCAGGATCTGTTCGATCAGGGTTGACCCACTGCGCGGCAGGCCGACGATGAATACCGGGCCAGGGCGCGGATCGCCGCAGGTGGCGCGCGCGGCGAAAAACGACGCGGGAGTGGCGGCGATCGTATCGGCGACAAAGCGCTCGTGCGCGGCGATATCGAACGGCACCTGCGCGCGGCGCAGAGCATTGGCGCAGTGCAGATGGTCCACTGCCCCGGCCGGCTCCTGCGCATCGAGCAGCGCGCGGCCCAGCGCGAAATGGAGATGCGCGGCCTGGGCCGGCGCCAGGCCCGGCGCGGCCAGTGCCGCTGTCATCGCGGCGTGATCCTCGGGCGCAAAGCGGAAGGTCTTGAGATTGGCCAGGCTCCACCACGGCTCTGCCTGATCGGGTCGCAGCGCCAGCGCGCGGCGGTAGGCCAAGACCGCGCCGGCCACATCGCCGGCTGCGGCCAGGGCATGGCCACGCACGTGCCAAAAACCGGCGTCATGAGGCGACAATGCCAGGGCCGCATCCAGCGCGGCGAGGGCGGCATCGACATCGCCGCCATGCAGCTGCGCTGCCGCCACGAGGCCGTGTAGTGCCGGATTGCCGGGATGGCGAGCGGCGAGCGGCGCCACCAGGGCCAGCGCCTCTGGCCCGCGCTGCTGCCGTTCATAGAGCAGCGCCAGATCGAGCGCGGCGGCAGAAAAGGCCGGGGCGCGGGCCAGGGCGGCAAGCAGCCATTCTTCGGCGGCATCCTGCCCACCTTGGACCAGGCTTGCCGCCGCCAGCAGGCGCAGCCAGCATGGATCGGCGCGGTCTATCCCCGCGAGCGCATGGCCCTGCGCCACGATCTGTTGCTGTGCCTGCGCCAGCGCCGGGGGCAGCGCCTGGCCCAGCACGGCGTGCTGGCCGGCCAGGGCATGGGCTGCGATCGCCGATTGCGGGTTGAAGCGATGTGCCAGACTAAAAGCATCCAGCGCAGCGGCATCCTCCCCCGCCATGGCATGGGCAGCACCGCGTTCATAGTGCACGCCCCAGGCCGTGCTTTGCGCCAGCGGCGCCAGCAGACGCAGCGCCCCAGTGGCATCGCCGCAGCGGCGCATGGCAGCCGCCGCCACGAAGCGCGCCTCCAACCCCTGCCCTGCCGCCAGGGCCAGATCGCGCGCCTGGGCAGGATCGCTGGACAGCAGGGCCTTGGCGCGCGCCAGGCTCATGGCGCGGGGGCCAGGTGGCGCAGGATCAGGCCGTCCTGATGGTTGCGCACAAAGCCTTTCCAGGTGGGGTTGTCGCCCCCCTGGCTCACCGCTGCATAGGGTGTGCCAGGGCCAGTCCACCCCGCCCGGTCAGAGCGTTCGGCCGGCACGGTGAGATAGGCCTGCATCGCCGCCTGATGCTTGAGATGCACCGCCAGAAAGGCGGTAATGAAATGCAGGCTGATGCCGTTGAGCCGCGCCTTGCGCCACACCGGATCTTCGAACCAGTCCATGTCCCACAAGGCCTGGCGCATCTGCGGCGGCGCGGGATCGGTGCCGATCGAATGGCCGGCCCCCTCGAACGCCAGCATGGTGCGATCGCTGCCCGTGGCGCCGGCAAAGATCGTGGCCGGGCCGGGATCAAAGCCGACCGTGCGATCGGCCGTTCCGGTCACCACCATGAGCGGCGCATGGATTTGCGCCACGCCGCTGCCCCACACCGGCGATGGCCCGCCGCCAGCAGGCGAAATCGCCACGACAGCAGCAATGCCATCGGCGCGCAGATCGGCCGCGGCCGGGCCATTGCCGGCATAGGCGGCGCGCAGGGCGGCCGGCATGCGCGCCAGCCACGCGGCTGCGGGATCGAGCCGGGCGCCTGCCGCCGTCAACACGCCATAGCCACCAAACGAATAGCCAATCAGCGCCACCTGCGCCGGATCGGCCAGCGGCCCCAGCAGCCCGGCGCGCAGGCGCTGCAGCGTCAGCACGATATCGAGCGGGCGGCGCAGCATCATCGGCACGGCGCCGCGCGGATCGGTGATCGGCCCATCATGATGGGCGATGGCCACCACGACATAGCCCTTGCTCGCCAGGTTTTCGCCCAGCCAGCGCAGCATCACCGGATCGTTGTCAAACCCATGCGAGAGCAGCACCAGGGGAAAGCCCTGGCCCGCCGCCGGCGCATCGGCCACCGCGCGCCCGGCTATGGTGAAGTGCACCGGCGGCTGCGGCGGCTCTGCCGTCAGGCTGGCAGAATAGGTCACGGTGTGCGCGCCGGCCGCGCCGCGCGCGGGATACCAGATGCGCAACGGCAGGGTGCGCGTGCCGCGCACGACTTGCCCCGCCGCGACCGACGCCGTCGCATCCAGTTGCCCCGAGGCCACGATCGTGCGCGTCATGGTGCCCGGTACATAGGGGCCAGGCGCAGCCAGTTCGGGCAGGCCGGGCTCTGGCTGATCCAGGCCGATGGCCAGCTTGCCCGGCGCATTGCTGGCAGGCGGCGCAGCGGCGGCAGTCAGCATGGCAAGGCCCAGCAGCGCGCTGGCACGCATCAGGCGCCTTGCCCGGCGCGCACCGGCGCCGACTGTACCGGTTTTCCCGGTTTCCTGTGACATGATCCTCCTGGCGCGCTGCCCTGTGTTCTTTGCCCCCATGCTATGCCCTCCCCTCGATCGCACGCTATCTCGTATAGGCATTTGCCTGTGCTTTCATGTTATTCCTGCGTCGGGAAAAGCTGGCGGAACAGCCGCCCGACCCATTCGTTGCCCACCCTGGGCACCATCTCTCATTCCACGGACGTCCGTAGACGTCCGTGAAGTGGCTGACCAGAGAACGGTGTCGGATCATGAAGGGGGCCGGACTCTACCTCTGACTGGTAACAATCAGGGGAGCACGTCAGATTGGCCACCGTCGAAATTGAAATGACGGCTATGACTCCGTGTCCGGAACGGCGCTTAGCGTCGAAAAATGGTGGGGAACGGACAGGCAGCTTTGAGGAGGCTGGTGGCGATAATTGCCGTTCCCGAAAAGGATCGAATATCGAGAAAAGCGGCTAGATCGCCAGCGACAGGATCGGGCGGCTCCACGTTGCCTTGGCAGTCAGTGGTTTCGTACCGACGACGACCGCGCCCATCGCCTCATAGAAGCCCACCGAGGGCGGATGGGAAACGATTGAACCGTCCCGGGTTTTCCGGAGGCAGTTTCAATAGGGTTATGCAGCCATATCGCGGTTCTCAAGTGCTGCATAGTAATTGGCTTCGGCCTCGGCGGGCGGGATGTAGCCGATGGGGCCGAAAAGGCGTTGATTGTTGAACGAGTCCACCCAGCGCAGGGTGGCCATTTCGACGGCTGATGCGCCCGACCAGGAGCGCTGGCGCCAGATCACCTCGGCCTTGTAGAGCCCGTTGATC